>NZ_AXWO01000001.1 GCF_000482705.1 Glycomyces arizonensis DSM 44726
CCCCGCCTCATGCGTCCCGACTTACGCGGGTGTGGCTCCGGAGATGGTGAGCTCGTAGGGGAACGGGTCTCCGACCCCGACCTCCCACATCGGATAGTCGCGGTGCACCGACGGCGTGGCCGCCACGACGAGCATCATGTGCGTCTCGCCGCCCTGGAGGCTGAGGCTCGCCGTCTCGCCCGGCCCGAACATCCCGCTGTACCGCGCCGAGAAGTCCGGCGAGACCGCCACGAGCTGGAAGCGCCAGTCCGCGCCGGACAGGCTCGACTGCCCCTGCAACTGGACGCTGACCTGGCCGCCGCTCGGGTCGAGCTGGAAGATGTTGTGCCCGTACTGGTGCGGGGCGTCGGCGTCGGCGACCCGGTACCGGCCGCCGCCGAGGCTCTGGAGATCATCGGTGTGCAGCGGCGAGTAGGACCCGCCGTGCCACAGGTCCGAGCGGATCGCCTCGCCGTCGGAGAAGTCGTAGACGACCTGTCTGGCCGCGTAGTCACCGATCAGGTGCGCGAACTCCTCGTGGTCGAGCCCGAGCACCCGCTTGATCGTGTCGATGGGGTGCTCGCCCTGCTCGGCCTCGTACCAGAACCGGTTGATGACCTCCTGGCCGTAGGTGTCGCGGATGGTGTTGAACAGCATCCAGTCGCCGTAGTAGGTCTCCTGGGAGAGCCAGCGGTAGTGCTGGCGGTCGACGTAGTAGCCGGAGCCGACGACGACCTCGGGGCGCAGCATGCGGGCCATGTAGTTGGCGTGCGCCTCCCATATGGGCCCGGCGATCGGGTTGCCGTGGCCCCAGCCGCCGCCGTGGCCGTTCTCGGCGTTGATGTCGCTGGCGTAGGACTGGAGGATGTGGTTGAACTCGTGGGACTCGACCCAGTTGTCCCAGGTCTTGTCGTACGGCAGGCACATGTGGCCCACGCCGATGTCGTCGGGCCCGGCCCAGTTGGCGGGCGGCAGGAAGTCACCGGACCAGGTCCCGCACAGGTACAGGTTGATGCGGTACCGGGACCCGACGCTGTGCTCGGCGGGGTTCACCCAGCCGACGTCGTTGACGTAGAAGTCCCAGATCTCCTCCATGTGGTTCGCCACCCACTGGGGATAGTTGTCGTAGCCGCGCTGCCGCCCCCAGGCCACGGCGTCGATGGCGTCGCCCCAGCGGACGGTGAAGTTCGCGGACTCGACGAAGTTGCCGGTCTCGGCTCCGGCGTCGATGAGGAACTGGGGGACGCGGGTCTGCTTCTGCTGCTGCGGATCGCCGGTCGGGTCGTCGGTGGTGGGCTCGTCGGTGGTGGGCTCGTCCGGGTCGTCGGTGGGCGGCGTGGTGTCGCCGCCGCATTCCCGGCCGTTGACGGTGAACCCGGTGGGGTCCCCCACGGCGCCGGAGACGGTCATGCCGAACAGCTCGCGGGTCTGCCCGGCGGCTATCCGGGCGTTCCATCCGGCGTCGGAGCCGGTGAAGGTGGAGCCGGACTGGCTCCAGTCGACGTTCCAGGCGTTCTGGACCTGGGAGCCGCCGGGGAGGTCGAACTCGACGGTCCAGCCGTCGATGCCCTCGCTTCCGGCCGTGATGGAGACGGCGGCGTTGTAGCCGGTGCCCCATTCGTCGGTGACGTGGTATTCGATCGTGTCGCAGGTGGCGGCGAGCGCCGGGTTCGCCGCCGCCACGGCCACCGTCGAGGCGGCCAGGGCGCCGCAGACTGCGGCGATGGTCCCGATGCGCCTGCGTCGGGCGCGGGTTCGCGTGACTTCCACGGAACGTCTCCTTTCATTTCGGACGCGCCTCGGCCAAGCCTGGCCGAAACGCGTCCGAAAACGATTTCGGATATTCATGCGTGGAAATATTATGATCTATGCTGACCTTCCGCGGGAAGGCCGCGAACTTTCGGAAACCTCCGGCGCTACGCCTCGGCGCGGGCGCGGCGGCGGCGCGCGTACCACAGCGGCACGAAGATCGCGGCGAGCACGACGACCGCGAGCGGCGTGAACGGCAGCAGGATGCCCAGGACCACCGAGACGACGCGGAGGAACCCCACGACCCCGGACCACCCGGCGCCCAGGCCGTCGACGAAGCTGTCCGGCCCGGTGTACCCGGCCTCCTCGGTGTCCTCCTCGGGCGGCGAGGTGACGGTGTAGGTGATCGTGGACATCGCGATGCGCTCCTGGAGCGCGGCGAGCTGCGATTCGAGCGAGGCGAGCTCGGCCTCGCGGTCCGACAGCTCGGTCTCCAGCTCTAGGATCGCGTCGATCGAGGACGCCTCGTCGAGCAGCGCCCGGACGCGTTCGACGCTGGCGCTCTTGGTGGCGATGGTGTCCTCCAGGTCCCTGGCCTGGCCGGTGACGTCCTCGGTGTCGACAGTGCGGCCGGTCTCCTCCTCGGCGAGGGCGGCGAGCGCCTCCATCGCCTCGGCGAAGTCCGCGGAGGGGATCCGCACGGTCAGCGTGGCGCTGGCCCATTCGCCCGAGCCGTCGCGCTGGTCGGCGGTGACGACGCCGCCGTAGGACTCGGCGGTGGCCCACACCCGCTCGGCCACGGCGATCGGGTCGTCGTCGAGGGTGTCGAGCGTCGCGGTGTAGACCAGCTCGCGCTGCTCGGCGACGTCGAACTGGGCGCCGCCCTCGGCGCCCTCTTCGGGCGCGGCGGGCGCGGCCTCGGAGTCGGCCTGTGCGACGCCCGCGCCCCCGTCATCGCCGCTCGAAGCGCAGCCGGACAGCGCGATCAAGGCGACGAGGAGTGCGGCGGGAATACTGAGGAGTTTCATGGCATGCCTCGCAGATGTCGGGGACGCCGGGGCTGGGGACGTCCTTTGTCTCCGAGTTTGGACGCCGGGCATCGCGGAACGGTTGCGTTCGGCCATCGATGGGACGCCTTGCCATAACGAACCGGCGGCCGACACGCCGATGAGGCCGCCTCGCGACCGCCGCAACCGGCGGTACCATGAGCGCGCCTCGATGTGACGCCCTCGACGTTGGAGCCCTTCATGCGCCTGTACAAGGACACCACCTATTCCGTCCGCACCCTGGTGGACGAGATCGGGCAGGGCCGGATCGCCCTCCCCGACCTCCAGCGGCCCTTCGTCTGGTCCGCCTCCCAGGTGCGCAACCTGTTCGACTCGATGTACCGGGGCTATCCGGTGGGCTACCTGCTGTTCTGGGAGACCGGCACGGACTCCTCGCGGCGCGGCATCGGCTCGGCGGAGACCGAGAGCGCCGCGCACCTGGTCATCGACGGCCAGCAGCGCACCACGGCGCTGTTCACCGTGTTCACCGGTCAAGAGGTGCTCGGCAAGGACTACTCGCGCTCGCGCATCACGATCTCGTTCCGGCCCTCGGACGAGACCTTCGAGGTGGCCAACGCGTCCACGAGGAACAACCCGGAGTACATCGCCGACATCACCGAGGTCTTCTCCCCCGACTTCCGGGCGCACAGCTGGACGCGGGCCTTCATCGAGCGGCTCGCCCTCCACCGGTCGGTCTCGCCCAACGCCGAGGACCGGATCGCCTCGGCCATCGACCGCCTGCGGGGCCTGGACAACACCGACTTCAAGGTGATCGTGCTGTCGTCCGAGGCCGACGTGCGGGAGGTCTCGGAGATCTTCGTGCGGATCAACTCGGCGGGGACCGAGCTCAACCAGTCGGACTTCCTGCTGACGCTCATGAGCGTGTACTGGGCGAGCGGGCGGCGCGAGCTGGAGGAGTTCTGCGAGGCGACCAGGACGCCGCGCGCCGACGGCCGGGAGTCGCCGTTCAACTGGCACCTGCACCCCAAGCCGGTGCTGCTGCTGCGGGCGGCGGTGGCGCTGGCGTTCCGGCGGGCCAGGCTGGAGAGCGTCTACAGCCTGCTGAGCGGGCGGGACGTCGAGGCGGGACCGGCACGGACGAAGCGGATCAAGGAGCAGTTCACGCAGCTGGCGAAGGCCCAGGGGGCGGTGCTGAACCTGCTGCACTGGCACGAGTTCCTGCAATGCCTGGAGCTGGCCGGGTTCCGGGGTCGGAAGATGATCACCTCGGAGAACGCGGTGGTGTTCTCGTATGTGATGTGGCTGATCGGGAGGCTGGAGTTCGGGGTGCCGATCGACCGGCTGCGGCACCTGATCGGGCGCTGGTTCTTCATGGCGCACACGACGAGCCGCTATTCGGGCTCGTTCGAGACGCAGGTGGAGCGGGAGCTGGCGCACATCGCCGGTCTGGAGCGCGGCGATGCTGACGGGTTCGCATCGCTGCTGTCGCGGCTCGTCGAGGACAAGCTGACGAGCGACTGGTGGTCGGTGACGCTGCCGAACGACCTGGAGTCCTCGGCGGGGAAGTCGCCGGTCTTGAGTGCCTACATCGCGGCGCTGAACATCCTGGACGCGGAGGCGCTGTTCTCGAAGGTGAAGGTGCGGTCCAGGTTGGACCCGTCGGTGACCGTGAGAAGAGGAATCGAGCGGCACCACCTGTTCCCCAAGCACTTCCTCAAGGAGGAGCTGAAGATCAGGGACCAGCGGAGGATCAACCAGATCGCGAACATGACGCTGGTGGAGTGGGCCGACAACATCGCGGTCTCGGACGCGCCGCCCACCGAGTACTGGCCGCAGCAGGTGGAGGCGAACCGGCTCTCGGCGGCGGACCTGGAGCGGCAGGCGTATTGGCATGCACTACCGGCGGGGTGGACCGCGATGGGGTACTCGGATTTCCTGGCGCATAGGCGAAGGCTGATGGCGCAGGTGATCAGGGACGCGTTCGAGCACTTGGCGAAGGAGGATTATGCGGCGGCGTATCCGGAGCCGGAGCGCGGCGTGGCGGCCGAGAGCCGCTCGGTGGCCGAGCTGATCGGGCTGGGCCTCTTGGAGCCGGGAGAGTCGGTGGTGAACGAGGCCGACGAAGTCCAGGCGGTGGTGCTGAGCGACGGACGCCTGGAATTCGACGGCACCGAGTACAACACCCCGGACGACGCGGCAAGAGTGGCGGCGGGCGAGGCGAGGGACGGGTGGACGTACTGGTCGGTCGAGTCCCCAGATGATGGGGCGATGACCCTGGCGGCCCTCTCCGAAGGAAGCTGAGCCGAAGGCCCCCTCACCGCAAGTCGTGGTACTGCTGTTCCGGCGGCAGCTCCCTCGTCTCGACCCCCAGCTGCTCCGGCCCGTCGTCGTCCACCAGGGACACCCCTTTCGCGGTGAAGATCGTCGCCGCGAACAGGAGGACGGCGATGACGGCCACCCCTCCGGGGAACGCCAACAGGGTTATGACGACTATGACAAAGGGCCCGGAGAGGAACACCAGCGCACCGATCACCGCTGCCACGGCCACGGAGACCATGAAGCCGAGGAACGACTCCCATCGCGTGCGCCGCATCCCCGCCGGGGTGCGGACCGTGATTCGCAGCTCCCGGCCGCAGTGCCCGCATACGACGGTGTCCGTCGCCTCCAGTCCACCGCCCGTCGGCCGGTCGATCCGGTACTCGGAGTCGGAACCGAGGGCGTCCATGGCATGGCCGGTGGTGCGGAGGGAGGGGCCGGCCCTGAGACGGGTCACGTGGCGGATCGTGAAGGAGACCGATTTCGGGGCCGGTGCACGGGACATGGGTCGCTCCGCGTCGAGGAATGGCACTCCATTCTATGAGGACACTGCCACCGTTCGGCCCCGTGCGGCTCATCCGCCGAAGTGCAGCAGCCTCGTCGGCGCTCCGCTCCAGGTGAAGACGACTTCATCCCTCGCCCTCGTCGCGGCCACGAAGAGCAGGTTCCTGGCCTTCTCCAGCTCCAGCTCGTAGCGCTGCGGGTCGGACTCCTCCAGCTTCTTCACGTAGCTGAACGGGAACTGGTCCGCCCCTATCCCGCTGATCAGCATGAAGCGGTACTCCAGACCCTTCAAGCGGTGCATCGTGCCCACGTGGACCGCGTCCTCGCCCGGCGTCCGCTCGCGTGCCAGCTCCCTGGCCGATATGCCCTTCCCGTGCAGCGCCGCTACCACCTTCTCCACCATCGCCTTGGTCGGCACCGTCACCGCGATGCTCCCGGGCGCGTGCTCCGCGGTCCACGCCTGCACCTGCCCGGCGATCTCGGCCAGCTCCGCCGCCAGGTCCGTCTGCGGCCGGAACTGCGGCCTCGCCCCGCTCATCACCGACCGGTACCCCGCCAGGCTGTCCCGGTCCCCGTCCAAGTCGTCGGCGTTCGCGTCGGCCGCGATCGCCAGCGCGGTCTTCAGGATCTCCCTGGTCGTCCGGTAGTTCAGCGTCAACCGCTTCGACCGGCCCCGAATGTCCACCCCGAGCTTGCCGAGCGTCACCGGCTGCCCGTAGATCCGCTGGAACGTGTCCCCGGCGATGAACAGGTCGTCGGTGTCCTCGGGCGCCAGCGCCCGCAGCAGCTTCCAGTGCGCCGCCGTCAGGTCCTGCGCCTCGTCCACCACGATGTGCCGGTACCGGTACGGCCCCTTGACGCGGTGCTCCTCGGCCAGCGCCACCGACGCCCGCAGCTGCGGCCAGCACCACGCGTCCCCCTCGGCGAGCCGCTGGTTGAACCGCTCGACCAGGTCCCACACCCGCGCCCGCTGCAAGCGGTTGAGCCGCCTCGGGCGCCGCACGCGCCGCGCCTGGAAGTACTCGCTGCGGCTGGTGATGAGCTGCGCGCAGACGACCTCGGTCCACTCCCCGCGCAGGAACTCGGCGTCGAGCTCGCTCTCGCCCACCTCGCGGCACAGCTCCTCCCACCACTGCCACAGCTCGCGCTCGTCGAGCGGCCTCCCCAGCCGCCCGCTCTCGGAGGCGAGCCGGTAGACGACGCTGTCGAGGTGCTCGACGTCGACCCTGCGCAGCTCCTCCTCGTCGAGCAGCAGGGCGAGTTTCGCCTTGAGGTCGGCGGCGAGGTTCTTGGTGTAGGTGGTGAGCAGGATCCGCTCATCCGAGTCGAGCCGCCGCGCGAGCCTCGCGGTGCGGTGCAGGGCCACGACGGTCTTGCCGGTCCCCGGCCCGCCGCTCACCCGCGCCGGTCCCTTGTAGACGCGATCGATGACGCGCTTCTGCGTCGGGTGCGGCCACACCCGCCACGCCTCGAAGCCACTCTCCAGCATCGCCGCCACGGCCCTGTCGGAGCTGGTGACCATGCTCGCCTCGCGGCCCACGGCGGTCTCCAGGTCGCTCGTGTCGACCGGCCCGGACGCCTTGACCGGCGCGGTGATGAGCTCCTCGACCTCCTCGATCGTGAACCCGGCGTCGAGCGCCCGCAGCACCTCGGCGGTGTGGTGCGGCGCGACGGCGCAGAACGCCGCCAGCTGCCCTTCGGTGCCGATCCGCCGGATCGAGGGCATGAGCGGCTCGGCGACGCCGAGCGCGAGCAGCTCGGCGTCGGTGTACGGTTCGAACAGCCCGCCCGATGCGGCCTTCGGCTTCGCGCTCACCGCGTGCACCGGCGATGCGGCGGTGACCGCGTCGCGCACGTCGTCGTGGTCCATGACCTCCAGCGCGCCGGTCACCTTGTTCACCACCGGCTCGTACCGGTCGTCGAGCCGGTCGTAGGCCGAGCCCCGCGCCTCGACGGCGATGAGCGCGAAGTGCGCGTGCCCGACCTTGCACATGACGGCCCGGTAGTCGTCGCCGATGCGCGCCGACCACAGGCCGCGCCCGGTCTTGAGCTGCTTCAGCCGCAGCCCCGGCTGGTTCATGTTGGCGCAGAACTTGGACTGGAAGTCCGCGAACCGGTCCCGGACCTTGTGGTCGAGCTTGTCGAGGTGGCGGGCGGCGTTGCTCTGGATCGTCAGCATCGCGTTCTGGCGTTCGGCCATTGGGGGCGCTCCCGGGCACGGTAGGCAGGCTGGGGAATGGGCGGGGTCGCATAGCGTACCGTGTCCGGACCCTGACCGCACGCCGTGTCCCTCCATTGAGGGACAGGTGTCCGCCCTGATCAGATGCGTTCGAGTACGCCGCTTTCGACCAGCTCGCGCAGGTGTGCGGCGGTCTGCGCCGGGGCGAGTCCGCCGGTGACGAGGAGCCCGGCCTCCACATTGTGCTCCAGCCCCGAGGCGGTGAAGTTCGCGCTGGTCACCAGCAGGACTTCGCCGTCGGCGAGCGCGAGCTTGGCGTGGAGCTTCGCGTCGGCCGGGCGCAGCGCCTTGGGCCAGCTGTAGAGCCGGGCGCCCTCCAGACCGGCGAAGGCGTGCGCGGGCTCGTACCCGGCGATGGCCGACCCGGCCCCCGAGAGCGTCTCGACGGCGATCGACACGGCGACCCCGCGCCCCAGCGCCCCGCCGAGCGCCTCCAGCAGCGGCCGGTACGGCTTGGCGGCGTACGTCGACAGCCACAGCTCCCGCTCGGCCCCCTCGACGAGCCCGACGAGCGCCCTGGCGGTGTGCCGCACCGGCAAAGCGTGCTCGCGCGGCCCGGTCCACACCGCGTGGACGGCCTGCCGCCTGCGCGCGGCCCCGTCGCACAGCCCCAGCAGGTACGCCTCGGCGCGCTCGGGCCCCCACGCGCGGGAGGCCTCGGCTATCCCGGCGATCGCCTCGGCGGCCTCGGGCCTGCCGATGCGCTCGGCGATGATCGACGGCAGCGCCCCGGCGGCGATGTCGCGCGCGCAGTCCTCCAAGGCGGCCGGTCCGATCAGGTCGACCAGCTCGCCCGCCCCGGCGCGGATCGCGGCCCTGGGGTTCACGTCCACGGCGGCAGGAAGCTCAGGCCGTCGCCGAGGCCGACGACATAGCGGCGGTCGAGGAAGCGGTTCCCGCGCTCGCACGTGGTCTCGGAGACGAACAGGCACGAGTGGCAGGCGGCCCCGTGCAGCGAATCGGCGGGTTCGGCGGGCAGGTGGTCGGCGCACACCGGGTCGCCCGAGCAGTGCTCGGCGTCCATCAAGGCCCGCCTGACGATGCGGGTGAGCCTGGCCGGCTCGGCGAGGCTGACGAGCCCGCCGAGGGTGCCCTCGGCGTCGGGAACGGCGGTGTAGACGAGGATCCCGGCGCGGTCGTCGCCGTTGCTGTAGATGCGTTCGGCGAGGCTGGCCGCGTTGTAGCCGCATTCGAGGGCGATGGTGCGGATGAGCAGGTGCGAGAGGGTGTGCAGCACGACGTAGCCCATGCCGGGCCACCCGGCCATCGGGTCGAAGCCGCCTTCGAGGCGCCCCGAGTGCCGCTTCTCGCGGAACCGGCCCCACGCCCGTCGCAGCCGCTCGGCGGCCTCGGACGATTCATGCCGCCGCTCCCACTCCTTCAGCGCCTCGGCGTCGACGCGCAGGAAGATCCCCTCGCCGAAGACCTCGCTGGCCGGGACCCACGTGGGCTCGCCGCGGCTGAGCGGCGCGGTCGGCACGAGCTCGGGCTGCTCGGGGTCGGGCGCGTCGAGGCGCGTGAAGCCGTGGAAGGCCCGCACTTCGCGGAGCCGCTCGGCGCGGACGACGTCGGTGAAGTACGGCTTGAGCCGCGCGGGCACGCCGCCGGGGTCGCGGACGGCGGTGAAGTGCCGCCCGTCGTCGGGCCGCTCGGCGGTGAACGCCTTCCATTCGGGCGCGTAGAGGTCGCTCTCGGCCCCCGCGGTGCCGCCGGGCACGTGGGCGTCCAGCGCCGCGCGCAACTCGGCGGCCTCGTACGCGGCGAACGGCTTGAGTTGGGGCAGCGAGCGCATGATCGGTTCGAGCTGCTCGGCGCTCAAGGTGGCCACCGCTTCGAGGGATTCCCGGTGCTCGGCCACGAGCCCGGCGAGCGCGTCGTCGTGGTCGGGCGGCACGGACAGCACCGAGACCGTCTGCGGGAACCACAGGTTCGAGGCGCCGACGATGATCGGCCGGAGCTCCTCGCCGCAGGCGCTGTAGTCGCCCAGGTGCGGGTGGCGGCCCCGGCACACCGGCAGGTGCTCCTTGCCGCGCTCGCCCATGGCCTCGCGCAGGTTCCGCTCGGCCTTGCACGAGTCGCACTTGATGAGGACGTTGACCGCGCGGTTCCCGGCCCGGTCGAGCATCTGCAGCCGGGCGTCCTGCGCGCCGGGGCAGGTGCCGCCCTTGTGGACGAACCAGTCGTAGGGGAACTCGTCGAGGTGCCCTCTGCGGCACGCGAGCAGGAACCGCGCGGGGACGGCCTTGGCGTCGGTGCGCCCGCCGCAGTTGCGGTGCTCGAAGCGCGCGAGGTCGGGCCTGCCGCGCTTGGTGTTGACGTAGGTGAAGAACTTGCTCTCCAGCGAGGTGAGCCGGTTGCACCTGGTGCAGCGCATCCACGCGGGGAACGGCCGCACCGGCACCCCGTTCGGGGAGCGGTCGTCCTCCTCGGACAGCGGCACGAGCCGCAGCTGCGCGACCTTGCGGAGCCTGCGGCGGGTGGCCTCCAGCAGGCGCGGCTCGATGACCTCGCGGTCGTCGTCGCGGTACTGGGGCTCCCAGTCGTCGAGCCCGCCGACGAGCGCGGCGATGTTCGGCAGGTCGATGATGGCGCCGATGCCGCCGGTGAACATGAGGTGGCTGGGCCGGGCGGTGCCGACCTCCCTGATGGGCTGCTTGGGGGCCATGGTCAGTCACCGTCCTCGTCGGGGGTCTGCGCGGCGGTCCAGGCCGGCGGTTTGGGCGGTAGCGCGAGCAGTTCGGCGGCGGGCGGGAACAGCAGTTTCGCCTCGCCTTCGGTCTCGCGCATCGAGTTCGCGACGGTCCTGGTCCGCCATTCGGAGCCGTCGGCCGCCTCCAGCAGCCCGTTGCGGTTGGTCTGGCTCATGCCGGGCTTGTAGTGCAGGGCGCCGCGGGCCTGCTCGGTCTCCCACTCGTTGAACAGCGCCTCGGCGCGTTCGGCGAGGTAGGCGCCTTCGGCCCCGGCCACGTCCCCGGCGCGTTCGGCGAGGGTGTCGACGACGTCGCGCACGTGCCAGTCGTCGCGATCGAACCTGGCCGCGGCCGCGTTCGGCGACCAGGCGAGGTCGCCTTGGCGGATCGCGGCCACGAGGGCGCCGGTGGCGCCGCGCCAGAGCGACTGCCTGGTGAACGGCGTGACCGACAGCGCCTCGACTTGCCGATAGAAGCTGTCGTGGTAGTGGTAGAAGCCCTCGAAGTGGTCGAGGTCCCTGGGGCGCGTCCAGTTGTAGAGGGCCACGACGAGCCCGGGCCGGGCCGCGTCGCGCCCGACGCGCGAGGACGCCTGGATGTACTCGGCGGTGTTCTTCGGCTGACCGGTGACGACCATGAGCCCGAACCGCGAGACGTCAACGCCCACTTGGAGCATGGAGGTGGCCAGGACGGCGCCGGTGCGCGGCCGGTTCCGCTCGCGCTCGGCGAGCTGCTCGGCGCGCAGGTCGGCCGGGCGGCGCTCGCGCCTGGCCTCGCCCAGTTCGGCGCGCCAGCCGCGCTTGCGCGCCGTGGTGTCGCATTCGGGGTCGAAGCCGGTCTCCAGGTCCGCGAGCGTCCCGGCGATCTCCTTGGACGGGATGCGGGAGGTCAGCTCGGTGATCTTGAGGGTCTCGCCCTTGGCGAGGCGTTTGGGGAAGCCGTCGCGGGACCGGGAGGCGCGCAGCGAAACATCGTCGTCGAGATATCTCCTCATGCCAGCGAGTTCGCGGATCGCGTTGAAGTACCCCACCGGCGTCATGTACGGATCGGCGCTCGCCCCGTGCCGGTCGAACAGCGCCTGACCGGCGACGAGCAGCGTGTCCCACAGGCGGATCTCGGCCTGCTTGAGCCGCACGCCGTGCGCGCACAGCCCGAGGTAGCGCCTGCCCGGCGTCGCCTCGGTGACCGGGTCCTGCTTGGAGAAGAACGTGTCCTCGACGTCGAGCACCGGCGGCGGGAACAGCGCCACCCGCCGGTTGAAGACGCCCCGCACCTGCGCGGCCGAGCGCTTCGTGGTGGCGGTGGAGGCCACGATCTTGGGCCCGACGACGCGATCGTCGTACGGCCACTGGAGCAGGTAGTCCACCGCTGACTCGAACAGGGCGGTGCTGGTGCCCAGCGCCCCCGAGATGAGGTGCAGCTCGTCCTGGATGACGAGGTCCCACGGCCGCGGCTGCACCACCGGCTCGCTCGCCACGGCCGGTTGCCCGTTCGCGGCGTTGTGGCGGGCCGTGCAGCCGGTCTTGTCGTCGAGGTCGGGATGCCGGTAGCCGTGCCTGGGACAGCGGGAGGCGACGCGCCCGAAGAGCATTCCGGTCTCGCCCTTCCACGGCAGTTGCGCCAGCTTGTCCACGGTGGCGATGACGAAGGCGGGCAGGAGCCGGTAGACCTCCTCGTCGACGGTCACCACCGGCACGCCCTCGCCGGGCGACTCGCGCCGCGAGAACGGGCACCGGTCGGCGGCGCCGTTGTTGCGTCCGCAGTGGACCAGCACGCGCTGGCGGTGCTGGTCGACCTCGACGCAGTTGGCGTCGAACGGCTCGCCGCACCACGGGCACGCCTGGAGTTGCAGCACGCGCGAGCCGGTGATCTGGCCGCTCGCGCGCACGTCCGCGACGTCGTCCTCGGCCTCCTTGAACGAGTTCGGCGTGACCTTCAGGCCCACCCACAGGCCGATGCGGAACGGCTCGGCCCCGAGCGCCTCAGGGTCGCCTCGGCGCAGCAGCTCGGCGGCGCACACGAGCGCCGAGGCCCGCTGGAACTGCTGGGAGGTGAGCAGCCTGAGCGTGTAGCGCATGAACACGGCCACGCCCGCGGCGGCGTCCCTGGCGTCCTCCCCCGAGCCGGTGACGCCCTGGAAGCGGCGCATGGCGAGCGTGAACGCGGCCAGGCCGAGATACGCCTCGGTCTTGCCGCCGCCGGTGGGGAAGAACAGGAGGTCCACCAGGCCGTTGCGGGTGGCGGCACGCTCGGCGTGCCCGGGGTCGGCCAGGCTCGCGAGGTTGAGCAGCAGGAACGCGAGCTGGAACGGCCGCCACGACGCCGCGCCCGGCCCCTTCGCCTCGATGGACGCCTTCGCGGCCGGGTAGCTCGCGCCGGTGGCGGCGCGGTGCGCGGCGATCTGCGTGTGGACGCGCTGCTCGGCCATCGCGGCCTGCGCGAACCGGAACGCCCGCAACGCGTCGGCGTGGTGCGGCGCGGCCTCGTCGGTGAGCAGCCGGACGCCCTCGGCGATGCGGTCGGCGATCGTGCGCGCCTGCTTCAGCGAGTCGGCGGCGTAGTCCCGCAGCTGCGCGGGGAGCCCGTCGATGCGCCCGGCCTGCTCGTCGAGCCAGGCGGCGTAGCCCTCGGCCAGCGGCGCGAGCCCGGCGCGCAGCGCGGCGGTGTCGGCCTCGGCGAGCGCGGCCATCGACAGCTCCAGGCCCGCCAGGTGCGGCGACGCGGTGGGCGCGGAGGTCCCGGGCACGTCGGTCACCGGGATCCACTCGGTGCGCAGCAGGTGCGCGCGCCGCTCTCCTTCGGCGACCTCGGCCTTCGCGGCCACGTTCCGGCCCGTCGCGAATTCGAGCTTGTTGCGGTAGAGCAGCCGCAGCCGCATCTCCTCGCCGTCCTCGGCGCCCGCGTCCGGCAGCTCGTCGGTGAGCGGGTCGTCGAACGGCAGGAAGATCGGGGAGGCGCCGTCCAGCGCCCGGACGGTGAGCCGCGGCTGGAACAGCCACGCCTCGTCGGCGTTGTGGCGCGGCTCGTGCTGGCCGTTGACGAGGCTCACGTTGACCACGGTGCGGCCGCCGCGGCGGCGGGTCTCGACGTTGAGCAGGACGCACGCCTCGTCCGCGGAGGCCCCGGTCAACGGGACGACCTGGCGGCCCTCGTCGAGCCGGATCTCCTTGGGGTGCGCGACGGGCGCGCGCTGCCACTTGCGGCGGCTCTTGCCGTCGTCGTCGGGCAGCGTGGCCTTCCGGTAGTGGCCCCATTCGGCGATGACGTGGATCGCGTCGGTCTCGGGCGCGACGGTGAAGGCCAGGCCCATGCTGGAGGCCCAGATGCGCCCGGCGTCGACCGGCGGCGTCTTGTCGGGCAGCTCGGGGTCCTCGGCCCCGGCCGCGACGCTCTGGCCGTCGTCGCCGTCGTCCAGGTCGTCGCCGCGCAGCGTCTTGGGGCCGAGCTGGCCGACGAGGTAGCGGTCGCGCGGCGAGTAGTGCTCGATGACCTCGTCCTCGGCGCCCCACGGGCCGAGCAGGTCGCGGGCGATGTAGTCGATGAGGCCGTCGCGCACCCCGAAGGAGGCGGCCTCGGCGAAGTCCTGCGGCGCGTGGAGCAGCTCGGCTGGGGTCGCGATGAGCGGGGACTGCGGGGACCTCGCGGACTGGGACGGCTCGGCCATGACCCTCCGATCTCGGCGGCAGCGGGCGGGGGTTCATTGTGCACCAAGTGTGTGACAAGAGCGGCGTCAGGCACGGTGAGCAGCGGCTTTGTCACGGTACGTCCGGTTGGTGCGAGAGGGAGGGGCGGGCGCGGCGGTGCTGTGGAGGCCTGTGACAACGGTCGGCCCACCGCCGCGCCCGGGTCTTTCAGGTGCTGCCGCCGTTCCGGGCCTGGCGCACCACGCCGATGGTGCTGCCGTAGATGATGCGGGCCCACGGGTCGCCCTTGGCGATCCAGCCTTCGAGCCAGGTGGACTCCGGCGGCGGGCAGAAGCGGTCCAGGCCCTCGACGGTCAGGATGCGGTACGGCTCTTGGAAGCCGTCGTCCAGCATGACGCGGACGGTCGTCGGATCGGTGGCGTCGTCTCCGATGACGATGAACTCCAGCGACTTCGCGAACCGGAAGGTCCCGAGCCGGTGGCCGGGTGTCTCATGCTCCTCGTTCACGGCAGGAGCTCCCACTGCCGGGCCGCCGCAAGGCGGGCGTCCGACCGGTACCAGAGCGCGCTGACCTGTTCGAGCACGGTCAGGCGCGCCTCCACGTCGAGCAGGTCGGCGTGGACGGGCTCGACGCGCAGGCGCGGGTCGCGGTCGAGGCCGACCACGACGCCGAACCGGACGCACCGGCCGTTGAAGTCGATGCCGACCGCGTCCCCCAGGCGCGGCCACGAGACGGTGGCCGGGCGTCCGGCTATGTCGATCTCGCCGAGTACGTCGTTCGTCGGTTCGGGCAGGTTCTGCTGTCGCGCCACGCGCGTCTCCGTTCCAGTCGTGTGTGCGGCGGGAGCGGGCTCCGCAGTGCGGCGCCGAGCGCCTCGCTCCCGCCCGCCGGTGCGCCCCACCGCGCGCCGGCCTCTTGAACATAAGGGACGACATGGTGGATTCAAAGCAGTTGAGCTGGGAATTAATTCGGCACAGACGGCCACTATGCACAGAGCGATTGCGCGAGAGCGATGCCCGGAGAAGAGACGCGGAGGAAATGCACAAAGGAGTGGCCGCAGGAGCCTGCTCCCAACGGTGTCGATGATCGACACCGCGCCTGAAGGCATTTCAGGTCCCGGCGCGCCGGGGCCCGCGGCAGGGCGCCGCCGCAAGACCGGTCCTCGACTCCATGCCTCGGGCGCATGAGCGGGCGCCTCGAACGCTCCACCGAGGGGCATCTCCTGGCGCCCTCGGGGTGCCGCCGAAGAACCGGCTCTCGATGCCAGCACCGCGCCTCGGGCACGCTCGCCGAACCGGAGCCGAGGAGCCGTCCCCGGACGGCTCCGGAGGCGCGGGCGCGTCCCCGGTTCGACCGCCCACCGGTTCGAGACCGAAGCCGGGTTCGGCCACGGCCCGGCGCGTCCCCGGCCCGCCCGACCATCGGGAGGAGGCCCTCCTCGGAGCCGCGGCGTCGAGGCCGAGGACCGGTTCACCGGCGGCGCCCCGCGCTTCGCGGCGAGTGCCGTCCACGGCGGGGCGCACGCATGCGGGCGCCGCCGTCCGCCCGGCGGACGGCGGCGGCGCCTCGGTCATGCGGCCGTCAGTAGGCGAGGAGCGGGGAGATGGCCTCGTCGTAGGATTCCATCGCGGTCGCTATGCCCTCGTGGTCCTCCAGAGCCTTGGTCATGAGCCGATGGCTCTCGACCAGTCGCTCGCCGACGTCCGTCAGCAGCTCGCTCTTAGCGTGCTCGCCGCTCTCCAGGTCGATCCATCCGGCGCTGTTCAGCTCGGCGTCGACCCCGTATCCCAGCTTGGCCGCGTTGTAGAGGTGCTCGGTGGCCTCGCCGAAGAGCCGCTCCGAGAGTTGGGGGTCTTCGACGGCATGGGACTCGGTGAGTGCGGCGATGCCGACGTTCCACTCCCTGAAGAAGTCGATCTGCCATTCGGGGTCGACCTTCGGGTCCCAGATGTCGAAGTACGGCCCGCACAGGGGCGGACACGGGATCACGATCTTCCTCCCGAGGTAGATCTTGGTGGGACAGTCCTCGACGATGACGAAGTCACCGTCTTCGTCCATGCCTGCGAGCGGGAGGCAGATCTCCACCCAGCCGGGCCCGGGATCGGCCTGGGCCGGGGCGGGGATCATGGCGGTGGCGCTGACGGCGAGGGCGAGCGCGAGCAGGATTCGCTTGAGGTGGCGCATGAGCGCTCCTTTCAATGGGCAAGTTCGATCTACAGTAGAACAGATCACTATGGATGCTCAAGGTCATGACCGATTGTCGACAGACGGCGATCCGCGCCGAAGCCGCACGCAACCCCGAACGCGCCCAGCGAATGCCGCATACGCTGCGGATCCACCGGCTCGACCCGGGAATGAGCGGAGCGGCGGCGCCGCCGTCGGCGAGGCCGCCTCCGGCTCCGAGTCCACCATGTACCGGCTTGCAGGCGTATCATGCCCTTTCGCGTCCGAGTACCGCCGCCGCGGCCCGGACCCGTCGCGGACGCGGCGGGCCGGCACGGCGCGGGACTCGCGGGCGGCGCGCGCCATGGCCGGCCCGGCGGCCCCCGAATGCTAGGTTCGCCCGATGAGCGACGGGCCCGAGCAGGGCATCGGCACGGCCGAGCACACGCACCGGATGCCGCGCAAGCGCGCCGCCGCCGCGGTGCTCTTCACCGACGGCGCGGGCCGGGTGCTGCTGTGCGAGCCGACGTACAAGCAGGTGTGGGAGGCGCCCGGCGGCGCGGTGGAGGCCGACGAGTCGCCTCGGCGCGCGGCCGCCCGCGAGGTCGACGAGGAGCTGGGGCTCGCGGTCGCGCCCGGTCGGCTCCTCGCCGTCGACTGGGTGCCGCCGATGGGCGGCCGGACCGAGAGCATGGTCTACGTCTTCGACGGCGGCCGTCTCGACCCGGCTCGGGCCGAGTCGATCCGGCTGCCCGCCGACGAGCTCAGCTCTTGGGAGTGGTGCACGATCCCGCAGGCGCACGAGCGGATGCGCCCGCTGGTGGCCCGCCGGATCGAGTCCGCGCTCGCGGCGGCCGAGACCGGCGCGACGGCGTACCTGGAGGCCGGCTACCCGGTCGGGTGACCGGCCTCGTGCCCCGACTCAGCGCGCCGGTCCCCCGTCGCGGACCGGCTCGCCGACGCGCCCGGCGAGCAGTTCCCTCCCGGCGGACCGGTAGAGGCCGTCGTGGATGCCGTCGGCGTACTGGAGCGCCGCGAGGTCGGCCCGCGCCTTCGCGATCGGGTGCGCGCGTTGGAAGCCGACGGCGCCGATCAGGGGCGCCAGCCGGTTCACCGCCCGGACCGCGGCGTCGACGCCGTGGGCCTTGCCCGCCCGCGCGGCCAGATCGGACCATGCGGCACGGTTGGACCAGATGGCACGGTCGGACCAGGTGGCACGGTCGGACCAGGTGGCACAGTCGGAGCAGGTGGCACGGCCGGCTCGCGCGGCCGAGTCCGCCCGCACCGCGTGGAAGGCCAGCAGGGCCGCGGCGTTGATCTCGGCCCAGGACTGCCCGAGGGCGATCAGGGCGTTGTCGCGGATGCGCGGCACGCCGCCGGTGGCGCGCCGCTCGGCCAGCGTGGACCGGACCCGGTCGCAGACTCCGGCGGCGGCGCCGAGCGCGCACGCGGTGACCAGCGGCCGGAACCGCGCGAAGTGGGATCGGAAGATCGCCGTGCCGTGCTTCGGCCCGCCCTGTCCGGCCCGCCCGAGCAGGTGTGTCCGCGGGTCGAGGGCCACGCGGTCGAGGTCGAGCAGGCCCCAGCTCCAGCCGCCGAGTCCGGCCGGTTCGATCACTCGCCTTGTGAGGCCCCGGGAGTCGGCGTCGACGACGACGGCCGCGACGTCGCCGTCCGGGTCGCGCGCGAACACGACGAACGCCTCGGCTTCGGTCAGGCGGGAGACCCACCGCTTGGCGCCGCTGATCCGCCAGCGGCCGTCCGCGTCGGGGACGGCGGCGGTGGTGATCTCGCGGATGCGGGAGCCGCCGTGGGCCTCGGTGGCGGCGATGCCGACCAGTCCTCCGGCGGCCAGGCGCTCGCGCCAGTACTCGGCGAGGTCGGGCGGGGCGTGGTCGAGGATCACCTGCCCGTGCCCGGCGCCGGTGGCCTCCCTCAGGTCGAGGTCGCGGTATCCGGCGAGGAACTGGGCCGCCGCCTGCCACGGGCCGCTCGCGGCGCCTTCGGGCGGGCGGTGGCGGGCGAGTTCGCCTCGGACCCGCAGCAGCCAGGCCGAGCGGGCGGCCGGGTCGGCCGTGCCGGGGTCGGTGCGGGCGAGCGCGGCGAGGTCGGCGTCGAGCGCCTCCAGGGCGGCCCAGGAACGGCCGCTGAGGTGCGGGCCGGGGCGCAGCGCCTCCAGCCAGTCGAGCGGGGTGTTCACGGCCGGCCTCCGTCCTGGACGCGGGCGGGGCTGCCGTAGGCGACGGTCCCGGGCGCGATGTCGCGCGTGACCACCGATCCGGCCCCGACGAGGGCACCGGCGCCGATGACGGTTCCGGCGAGGAGCACCGCGCCGGTGCCGACCTTCGCTCCGGTCTCGACGCGGGGCGGGGCGAGCGGCACTTCGCGGGCCGGGTCGCGCCAGATCAGGCGCTTGTCGTTGATCGTGCGCACGCCCGCGCCGATGAACGCGCCGTCGCCGATGCGCATCTCGGCGGTCAGGTGCGAGCCGGGCGAGCAGCGCACGCCCGAGCCGATGCGGACGCCGCGCTCGACGGTGAGGTGGTGGCCGATCTGGCTGTCCTCGCCGACGGCGACGCCGGTGCGCAGCAGGGTGTGGTGGCCGATCGTGGTGCGCGGGCCGACTTCGACTCCGGCGTAGGCGATCGCCCCGGCACGCAGGACGGCACCGGCGGCGATGCGGGTGACGGCGCCCGTTCCGGGGTGGTGGGCGCGCAGGGCGTAGCCGGTCTCGGGTTCGCCGACGACGCAGCCGTGGCCGATCTCGGCTCCGGCGCCGAGTTCGGTGCCGCCGTGGAGGACGGCGAAGGCGCCGACGCGGCAGCCGCGGCCGACGACGATGCGGCGCCCGCGGCCGGTGCGGTCGGCGGGGACGAGCTGCGCGGTGGGGTGGACGTGGGCGTCGGGGGCGACCGTGACGAGTCCTTCGGCCGCGGCGGCGGCCCATCCAGGTGGCGGTTGCTGTGGCATTGGAGGTTCCTTCGGGATCGTGGCGGGCCTCCGCTGCCCGCCTGCATCGAGTTCACCCCGCACCATGTTGATCTTCAATGGACTGTTCGGTGTCGGCAACCCGATTGCACGGGTTGCAAATGGTGTGCACACTGGACGGCGGAGGCGAGCCCCCATGTCCAAACCTCCACACTGGCACCGGCAGTCGCAGATCGGCGACGCCGAGATCGGTCGTGTCCTGAAAGCGGCGCGATGTTCGCTCGGGCTCGATCAGGTCGGCGCGGGGGCCCGATGCGGTTTCTCGGCCGCGACGGTCTCGCGCTGGGAGCAGGGCAAACGCAACTGGACGGTCGGCGACCTCGCACGAGTGTCGGCGGCGTTGAACGTGCCCTCATATCTGGTGGGGCTCGCCGATTCCAAATTCAGGGATTATCCCGTGGCGCAGGTTACACAACGAGCCTCCATGCGGGATGATGAGCGCATGCGACGCCGCACGTTCTTGACCGCAGGCCTGACCGCTTTCTCGGCCGCTGCGGCCGGTGGTGTGTCCGCTGACCGCAGTATCGAGCAGTCCCTGTTCGGATCCGCCGATGCGGAGCCGGTGAGCCTCACGCTGCTGACGCGGCGCGTGATCGCCGCCGAGCACGCGCTGGACTCGGCCCAGCTCGCCGAGCTCGACCGGCGCCTGCCCGCCCTGCTCGGCGTCGCGAGAGCCACATGGGACTCGCTGACGGGGACGAGCCGGGAGCACGCGGCATCCCTGTTCTCTCGCGCGCTGTCGGTGGCCTCGCATCAGCAGATACGCTGCTCGCGCGAGGCGACCGCCTCGGTGGCGGCCGATCGGGCCGCTCGCTACGCCGAACTCGCCGGTGACCCGGTGGCGGCGACCGAGGCCGCCCGGCTCCAGGCGATCGTGCTGCGGCGGACGGGCAGCCCGATCGCCGAACAGGTGATGGTCGACGCCGCCGAACGCCTCCGCACCGAGACCTCGCTGAGGAAGCCGAACGAGGCGGGGACGTACACCAGGATTCTCGCGTCGGCGGCCTATACCGCCGCGGGGAACGACGACCGCGGCACGGCCACGGAACTACTCGCGGCGGCCGGGGAGACGCTCGACCCGCACGGCGACACACCGCAACTGACACAAGCCGGTCTCGACGTCTTCAATCTCTCGTGCGACCGCGCGCTGGGTGACTACGGCGCGGCGCTGCACCGCGCCGCGGCGATCGATGTGGAGGCCATCCCGGACGCGAACGAACGCGGACGGTACTGGCAGGACGTCGGCGTCGCCGCCTTCGGTCGGGGTCGGTTCGACCTGGCGGTGGAGGCTGTGGCCGAACTCGACCAGACGACGCCGCAGTACCTTCTGCACCGGCCGTGGGCTCGCAAGCTGGTGGAGGACTTGCTGCATACGCGTACCGGCGGGAACTCTCCGCTGCTGCACAGGCTGGGCGGGCAGCTCGGGATCTGACCGGCGCTCGCGCGGCCGGGTGACACGGTGGCGAGGCGGCAAGGTAGCGAGGTGGCAAGGCGGCGAAGCGGCGAGGTCGGGATGGAGTCCGGACGAGCTGGGCTGGAGCCGAGGGGGCCGAGAAGGGCCAAGATGGGCCGGATGGAACTCAGGCGAAGCTCGGATAGGGCTTGGATGGAACTCGGGCGAAGCTCGGATGGAACGGCCGAGGCCCGCGAGCGCGGGCCTCGACGGCTTGGGTTGGTTCCTCCGTTGTGGTTGGCGCTTGTGATCGGCGCTTGTGGTTGGCGCGTTCGGCTCCTGCCATCGGCCGCCGGGCTGACTGCCGGTCCGACTGCCGGACTGGCTGACGGATCCGCTGCCGGACCGGCTGACCGACCGATTGCCCGGCTAACCACTCGGCCGGTTGTCTGGCCGAATGCCGGGTTGCACGCCTGGTTACATGCTCGGCGGCATGCTCGGTTGAGTACCTGGTTGAATGCCTGGCCTGGTGGCACCTGGCCGGGTGTGTCAGCACCGGTAGGTGTCGGGCCGGGAAGGTTCGACGCCGGTTAGCGGCGCTTCGCGTTCTCCAGCAGGGCGACGAAGTCACCCTGGGTGAGCCCGAAGATCGGGGAATCCTCGGACAGCTTGGAGTCGCGAACCTCGAACCCGGCCCCGGCGGCACGGGTTTCAACGCAGTCACTGCCTGCCTGACCGTTGCCGGAACGGCTGGACTTGCGCCACTTCGTCGTGCTCATAACAGTTGGAAATCCTTCATCGGTATGGCCTTCTTGACGGACTCGTCGAAGGCGTTCTGGAACGAGGCGACCGTCTCGGCCACCTCGCAGTAACGAGCCCCTTCAAACGATTCTAGGTAGACCGTCTTGGGGAACTCACCGCCCTCGAACTCGAAGATCCGGAAGGAGCTGCCAGCGCAGTGGAACGCTCCCGTGCTGTTGGGCACCACCAGGAAGTTGAACAGCGAGAAGTCTCGGTCGAGCTTCTTGAGGTGTTCCACCTGCTCCACCATCACCTCATGCCCGCCCATATCACGCCGCAGCGCTGCCTCGGAGGTCAGGTAGATGACCTCGGGCAGCCAGTCCCGCTCCATGAAACTGGTCTGTCGGTCGAGTCGGAATCCGGCTGCTCCGGCCGGACCCTTCCGATCGGGTGCGTTGTCGTCGGTGATGGCGTCCATGTACGCCTCAGTCTGAAACAGACCGGTGATGAGCTCGGACTCGCAGATCATGATCTTGGAGGCGGTCAGCTCCATCTGAAGGAAGGTGAAGAACGCCGAAGGAATCTTGAAGGAGTGGAAGAAGTCTGGGCTCTCCGATGACTCTGCCAACCGCACGAGGTTGGCTTGCTCTTCCGGATTGAGCCCGTAGATGCGGGCAAAGCCGAGCATGTCAACCCAGTTCACACGACGGGCGCGGGCATGTTCCAGGTCCCGGATCTTCGAGGTGCTCATGCCGAGCTCATCAGCGGCTCGCTTGTGGGTGTACTTGGCCCGCTTGCGGTACTGAACGAGGAGTCGAGCGACTTGGATGTTGGTGAGGAAAGCCTCTGTACTCATGACACGAATGGTGACAGCACAACTACACCAAATTCAACTCTCTGATCGGTGTTTCGGCCAGCCAACGGACGTAACACGCCTACGTAACCCATTTTCTGTCGGCCATCTGACACTTGATGGGTGATGCCGGGGAAGGCGAGTATCTATCGGTTTAGAACAGCGAGTCCTGGCCCGGCGTCGCTGGCTTTGGCTTGGCAGCCTTGCGGGTTGCCTTCTTGGCAGTCTTCTTCTTGGCGTGAAGCCCTTGCTCGACCTCGATGGCGTAGCGGCGCTGGTTCTCTTCGAGCAGCCGATCCAGGATCTCTTGGCGCGGACCGGGTGCGATCGTGTAGCGGGTGCCCTGGCGCGTGTCGTAGTGGTCGTGAGAGAGCTCGGGGATCAAATCGTCCCAGCCGTAGCACCGGCACACCTCATCGTCGATCAGCCGGTGGATCTCCCGCAGGTTCGCAATGTCTGCATCAGAGTTGGCTTGATCATGGACCATGTTGTAGGTATCGGTGAGCCCAGCCTCCCGGGCCAGCATCAACTCCCGCCGCTCTGAGTCCAGCCGATCACCGAGCCTGCGGAGTTCCTCAGAGATCTCGGGCCGCGGGAGCGTCTCGAACACATCGGTTGGAGTGTACCGAAGGTCGCCCTTCATCGTCGATGCCCGCTGGATCGCCCACCAATAATGAGGAGCACTTGACAGGTAAGACAACAAAGCGGCATCATCCGATGCAAAGACCCCAAGCATGTGGGAGAACACCTGCCCAGTTGGAACCATGACAGGCATGACCACCTTGCTCACCAAGGTAATCACAATCACCCGATCCAACTCCGAGATCGCCTCATATAGATCAGTGGCCGGACGCGTGAATCTCCACCATATTTCACGCCGTTGCCTGTTTGCGTTGGTTTCTCGCTCAGGCTTTACCAGCCGCACTACTTGATCGAAACACTCTGGATAAGTTCGCGCCCGCTCTAGATCCCAATCATGGAAATTGATGACCCATCGGCTTGCTGATGCATCGGATCGTTGATTAAGATCCTGCCCATTCAAATACGGGAACAACACATCCTTGTTTCTCGAGTTTTTCGCGATCAGGTCAGTGGCCCTTTCCGGTTCCATGGTGAACCCAAGACCCAGGATATTTGAGCCTTGGAAAGCCATACCTTGATTCGCAAACAAGCGTTCAGCGTTGCCTTGAACTCGAGACATGGGATCCAATGACGGAATCACTCCACGGACCGACTGTCCATCAAGGCAACGATATGCCTGTTCAGACACTAGCGCTCTCGAGGTCCACACTGCGCAGTATTCCAGAGCAGCACTCTTCGAAGGCCAGCGTTCGCTCTTAACAGCCGATCGGATCGTCACGCCCGCAGAGACAATCTGGTCCAAACCGACCTCGCGGGTATCACCTTGGGCAAGAGTGTTGGTAGCAACCAACCCCGCCTGCCCTTCGGCAGCGAGCAGATCATGCGCGCGGAGCAAGAAGTATGCAACCAGATCGGCGCTTCCACGTGCTCGACGCCCAATGAACCCGACCAGATATTCCCTGTAGGCCGTGCCAAGGCTTCCTGTAAGCCTTTGGCCCCCAAGGAACGGGGGGTTACCCACGATCGCGTCGAAGCCTCCCAACTCGAAGACCTCTGGGAAGACCAGCCGCCAGTGGATCGGGGCTCGCTCGAACGCTCCCGCAGGCTGATCAGTCCTGAGCCATTGAGCCACCTGCCTATCGAGCTTCGCTCGGCCTTCCTCGCTCTGGTCATTACCGAGATCCGCGGCCACCAACCAAGCATTCGGGTTTCCTGCGAGCCCAGCGCCCACGAGCAAGTCTGCGTACCGACCCGCCTCGTCGGTCAGTTCCCTCGCCCGCTCCAGCAGCTCCCGCTTCATCTCCTGGTCGGTCGCGCTCTTGTCGCCGATTTCGCCGATCGCCTTCCGCGTCTCGGCGGCCTCGGCCACCAGCTCCCGCACATGAGCCGTGTAGTCGAGGATCGTTCCCTCGTGCAGCTTCCGACCTTCGGCGGGGTCCAAGTGCATGTACTCCAGCTGTTCAACACTGGTGATCCCGAGCAGACTGTCCCCACACACCAACCGGTCATCCAGGAACGTAAACGGCCGCTCCTTATCCATGGACACCAGCCACAACGACAGCTTCGCCATCTCGACCGCTGCCGGGTTGATGTCGGCCCCATACAAACAGTGCTCGATAATCAGTCTGCGGGCCTCGATCAGGTTCGGGTCCTCTCGGCTCCCGTCCAACTGATCGGCCTCGGCGACCGCTCCCCTCGGATCGCCCTCGGCCTTCCACGCCTCCAGCAACCGGTCACCCAAGAACCTGCACGCCGCCACCAGGAACGCCGCCGAACCCATCGCAATATCGGCGACCTTCAACCCCAGGATCGCCTCACTCCCCTTGAGCCGCCAAGCGTCCTCATCCGCCGTCTGCAACGGCCCCGGCTCGTACACCAGCGGCTCAAGCGCACCCTTCACCACTTCATCGGCGAGCTTCCTCGGCGTGTAGTGCGCACCCGTGTTCCCCCGCAGCTGCGACTCGGTCATATACAGCATGTCGGGCAGCACCACAGTGGCCTGTCCGCGCAGATCGGCCCGGATGATCCCGTAGAACGGCATGAGCCGCTCGACCAACTGCGGGTCGTTCCGCGTCACCGACAGCAAGTCCCGCTCGGCCCTCTCGCGCTGTTCGGCGTCCATCGGGCCGAGCAGCTTGGCGATCGCGTTCGCCGTGCCGATACCGCTCTTCTGGTCCTTCTCGAACCGCTCGTGCACCGCAGCGGCCAGCGCCGCCACGTCCCCACCGGCGCGCTCGCGCATCGCCTCCAGCTCCCGCAGCGGGACCTCGGCCTCCTTGCTCTCGGTGCCGATGAGCCCCACCACGACCCCGTCGGCCTCGCTCGACCAGCGCCCCTCCCAGGCGAGCAGGCCCTCGTAGACGTAGCCGATCTGCTCAACATCGAGCCGGTCGAAGTTGAGCGTCCGGTATTCGCCCTTGGGCCTGCGCTTGGGGTCGGCGAGTTGGAGGCCGTTGAGCGAGCGCGGGGTCCGCTGCCGTCCGGCGCTCATCCAGACCGTGGTCACGGACTTGAGCACGTTGTGGATGGTGCGGTCGTCGATGGCGAGCGGCTGCTCGGCGTCGGTCATCCACGGGTACGCGCTCGGGTCGAACAGCGAGCCGCCGTAGGCCGGGATGGACAGCTCGGCGGTGTCCACTCCCCTGTGCACGGCGTTGAACAGTGCGAGGAGCCGCAGCCAGGACCGGTGGCGCTGCTCCAGGTGCGCCTCGCTGCCCTCGTCGGCGAGCCGCTGCAGCCGCTTCGCGGCTTCGGCCACCGAGTAGGACTCGGCGTAGAGCGGGTTGTCGGTCGGCAGGAGCCGCTTCTCTTCGGCGAAGAGCAGGAACACCAGGCGCATCATGACCGTGACCGCGCCTCGGTAGACCTCGTCGGCTTCGACGAGCCTGCGGGTGCCGTCTGCGGCCTCGGTGGTGATGCCGAGCCCGTCGCGGGCCTTCTTGGCGATGTGGGCGCGGCCGATGGCCTCCACGAGCAGCTCGACGGCCCGGCGCACCTGGACGCCGAGGGTCTCGGTGAGTTCCTCTTCCTTCTCGGCCGAGTCGCGGAAGAGCTGCGGCAGTTGCCGCTCGGGCTCGTAGTCGGTGAAGCGGCGGCGGTTCAGGAGGCTGAACAGGGCGCGCAGGACGACCAGGTCGGAGGCGTCGGTGATGGTCATCGTGTCGAAGACGCCGTAGGCGCTCGCGGCGCTGCCGCCGGAGGCCGCGGCGGGCGTGTAGACGAGGGCGAGGTATCGGCCGTCGGTGGCGATGCCGAGTTCGAGCTTGTTGTCCGCGCAGAGCCGCACGACCCGGTCGATGGGGCTGGCCGTCCACGTCTCGTCGCGCATGCGCTTGGCGGGGTGGTTGCCGGGCGGGACGATGAGGCCGACCACGCGCGCCTCGTCGCCGTTGTGGAGGACGAAGCTCGGCGCGACGGTCGCGTCGTGCTGGCCGATGTGGACCGGGCCCACACCGTCGACCGTTTCCTCATCGTCTTTGGGGAACCGAAGATGATCGACAACCGTCCAGCCGAGGAAGTCGGCCAGCAGGGTCTCGATCCAGGCCCGCGAGCGCTGCTCGTCGTCCGGGTGCTCGGCCCATTCGCCGTGGGCGGACCGCAGGGCCTTGCGCCGCTCGACCGGGACGGCGTCGAGGTCGGGCCAGGCGGCGGTGAGGACCGGCAGGGACAGCCAGGGTCCGTCGGTGTCGATGAGCTCGATCCAGTCCTGGTGGCCGCGGGTGCGGTCCGAGCCGGTGCGGTGGTGCTTGAACCGGATCTGTTCGGGGCGGCTCATCGGTTCTCCCTTTCCGGTACGACGCAGACGATCGCGAGCGGGGTGCGGTGGCCTCGCGGGTCGGCGTAGCGGGCGGCGACGGCGGCCAGTTCGCGGTCGCGCTCGGCGTCGAGCTGCGCGAGGCGCTCGTTCCAGTGGGCCTCGTCGCGGCGGGCCTGCTGGAGTTCGAGCTCGGCGAGCCCGGCCAGTTCGTCGTCGCCCGCCTTGCGGCCCTGGACGGCCGCTTCGAGAGAGGCGCGGAACTGCTCGTAGTCGGCTCGGATGCGGTCCCGCTCCTCGGTGACGCGGCGCTCCAGGAGGCGGCCGAGTGATTCGCCGCGGGCGGCGGTGCGCCACTCCAGGGCGGCCCGCAGACCCCGGTCGGCCTCGGTCCAGTGCTCGGCGAGGCGGAGGCGGGCGCCCGGCCCGGCCTCCTTGCCGCGATCGAGGGCGGCGTCGAGGATCTCGGCGGTGCGGGTGAGGTTCTCCAGGCGGCGGAAGCGGCCGGTGCCCGAGTCGAGCCAGCCGCCGACGGCCATGATCTCCTGGTGCAGCTGCGTGGAGCCCTCGCCGGTGAGGGTGTACTTGGCGTAGGCGGCGACGAAGAGGTCTTCGAGGTCGTCGGGGCCGAGGACGGCGGTGACGCGGTGGAGGTCGACGCGGTCGGAGTCGGCGGCGGCCCGCAGGAGCCGCGCGGACATGTCGACCAGCGGGTGGGAGAGGTGGGCCAGGACGACGTCGTCGCGGCCCTGGGCCGCTTCGGGATCGAAGGTGACCGGCCGCTGGTGGGGCTCTTCGCCTCCGGGGACGAAGGGGGTGAGGAGGCCGTCGGTGGCGCGGACCCATTCGCCGGTCATGACGGGGACCGCGAACTCGCCGGGCTTGGCGGCGAGGGGCTTGAGGGGCATCTGGTGGGCCAGGTCGAGGGCGGTGTCCACGACGCGGCGGATGCGCTCGGGGTAGAGGTGGAGCTCGGCCACGCTGTTCTCGTAGGTCTCGCCGAGGCGCTCGACCTGCTCGGAGACGTTCGATGCGGCCTTCACCTCGCCGGTCCCCCGGCCGCGGGCGGCGGCGCGCTGGGCGAGGGCGTCGACGTCGGCCACGGTGGCGTCCCCGGCGAGGCGCTTCTGGAGGGCGTCGGCGAGGACGGGGTTGACCGAGCCGAGGTCGGTCTGCATCTGGCTGACCTTGACGGCCACGCGGGCGAGGAACTCGATCTCGCCCTTGAAGGCGGAGGAGGCGCCGGTCTCGGCGGGGGTGAAGTTGTAGACCTCGGGGCGGTGGCGCTGGCCGTAGCGGTCGATGCGTCCGGCGCGCTGCTCGAGCTTGTTGGGGTTGAACGGGATGTCGTAGTTGACCAGGCGGTGGCAGTGGTTCTGGAGGTCGATGCCCTCCCCGGCGGCGTCGGTGGCGAGGAGGACGCGGAGCGGGTGCTCGCCGGGGTGGGCCTGGAAGGCGAGGCGGGTCTGCTCGCGCTCGTCGACGTCCATGCCGCCGTGGAGGAGGGCGACGCGGTCGCCGCCGAAGCCCTGCGAGGCGAGGAGTTCGTGGAGCCAGTGGAGGGTGTCGCGGTACTCGGTGAAGACCACCACCCGCTCTTCCGACCACTCGCCGTCCGGTTTGCAGGTGGCGGTGAGGAAGTCGAGGAGGGCGGCGGCCTTGGTGTCGGGGGCGGCGCGGTGCTCGGCGGCCCAGGCGTTGATCCGGGCGAGGAGGGCGTGCTCGGCGGGGTCGAGGCGCTCCTCGTAGCCGGCCGAGCGCCGCAGGCCGTCCTCTTCGTACTCGTAGAGCTCCTCGTCGTCGAGGACGGCGGTCTCGTCGAGGAAGTCGTCGTAGAAGTCGGGGACGGCGTCGCTGGGGGCGGCGGGCGCGGGCGGCAGGGCCCCGGCGTAGGCGGCGTAGGTGTTGGCGAAGGCCTGGGGGCTGGACAGGAGGCGCTTCTTGAGCAGGAGGGTGACGAGGTCGGCGGCGGCGCGTCCGCGCCTGCCCTTCGCGCGGCGGGCGCGGCGGGCCTCGGTGAACTCGCTGAAGCGCTCGTGGACGGCGAGTTCGTCGGCGGTGTAGTCCAGGGGCAGGTCGCGGACGATGCGGGAGGGGAACTCGGGGCGCCCGTCGGGGCCGGTGATGGAGGACTTGAGGCGGCGGATGACCACGTCGTTCTGGGCGGCGGGCGAGGGCGGGACGCCGCGGGCGAAGCGGGCGGGGTCGAGGATCTCCAGCAGGGCGGTGAAGGACTCGGGGTAGCCGTTGTGCGGGGTGGCCGAGAGGAACAGGCGGTGCGTGAAGTGGCGGGCGAGGGCGCGCATGGTCTTGGTCTGCTGGGAGTCCACGGCGTAGCGCTGCTTCGGGGCGGCGGGGGCGATGTGGTGGGCCTCGTCGAGGATGAGCAGGTCGAAGAAGGGGCGGGCCTCCTCGCCCGTGCCGTTGAAGTCCGTGCCGCGCAGGAGCTCGCCGAAGAGGAGGCGCTCGGCCTTGGGGCCGCGGAGCCACGGGAGGGAGACGATGGTGTGGCGGTGGACCTCGAAGGGGTTGGCGCCGTTGCCCCGCTCGCGGCGCAGGTCGGTGTAGGTCTGGGCGTTGACGATGGTGAAACGGAGGCCGAAGAGGTCGAACATCTCGTCGCGCCATTTGGTGGTGAGCCCGGCGGGGCAGACGATCATGACGCGCCCCGCGCGGTGGCGGAGCATGAGCTCGCTGGCGACGAGCCCGGCCTCGACGGTCTTGCCGAGGCCGACGTCGTCGGCGAGGAGCTGGTTGACGCGCGGGGCGGACAGGGAGCGCCAGACGGGTTCGAGCTGGTAGAGCTTGATGTCGGCGCCGGAGCGGAAGGGGGCCTGGAGGGAGCGGGTGTCGGCGCTGGTGAGGGCGGACCAGCGCATGGCGTCGAGGAAGGCGGCGAGCTGGCCGGGCCTGTCGAAGCCGTCGCCGCGGACCTCGGGGAGGCCGGAGGCGGGCAGGAGGCGGCGGCCGGGTTCGAGTTCCCAGACGAGGCGGAGGGTCTCGCCGAAGGCGTCGTCGGCGAGGCTGCCCAGTTCCACGATCGTGTCGGTGCCGGAGGCGTCGACGTCGGCGACGATCCAGCGCGAGTCGCGGACCTCGACCCGGTCGCCGACGGCGGGCGGCTCGTTGACTTGCGCGGTGGTGGCCATGGGTCGACTCTCCAGCTCGGGGGACGCGGGCGCTGCGGGCGGGCGCCGTCTCACGAGGTTACCAACCCTTCGGTGATTCCAACGTGCTCAGTGGGGGCGGTGGGGTGGGGTGGCGGGGCTGTGCGGTGGCGGGGCCTGATGGCGGGGCGGGGGGCGGGGGTTTGACGGCCGCTGTGCGGTGGCGGAGCGGGGCAGGGCGGGGTGACGGGCAAGGCCCCGACGCGTCGCCGCGCCGGGGCCCTCCCCCCTGCCAGTGCCGCATCACGCGGCGCGGCGGCGCCTTGCCAGGAGCAGGGCGCCGAGGCCGCCGATGATGAGCACGACTGCGGCGAGTGCGAAGTAGGTGATCGACATGCCGGTGACCGGCAGCGAGTCGGCGTGCCCGGCGGGGGTGGTCTCCGCCTCGTCGGGTTCGGTGGCGGCCGCTGCGGGCGAGGAGCTCTCGTCGGTCTGCGGCGAGGACGATCCGTCGGACGGGTCGGTGGTCTCCTCGCCCGCCGGATCGGTGGTGTCCTCACCGTCGCCGGGGTCGGTGGTTTCCCCGGCAGGATCGGTGGTCTCCTCGCCCGGGTCCGTGGTCTCCTCTCCGGCGGGGCCGGTGGTCTCCTCGCCCGGGTCCGTGGTCTCTTCCTCGGCGGGCGTGGTCTCCTCGTCGGCCGGCGTCGTCTCCTCCTCAGCCGGGGTGGTGGTCTCTTCCTCGGCGGGGGTCGTCTCCTCCCCCGGGTCGGTGGTCTCTTCCTCAGCGGGGGTGGTCGTCTCCTCTGCCGGAGTCGTGGTCTCCTCGGCCGGGGTGGTCTCCTCCTCGGCCGGAGTCGTCTCCTCCTCCGGCGGGGCGGTGGGCTCCTCGGCCTCCTGCGCGGGGCAGGTGTGCAGGAGCTCGAATTCCGAGTGCTTCTTCGCGTTCTTCACGCTCGCGAAGGCGCCGATGAGCACCAAGCCGGGCTCGGTGGAGACGACCGCTATGTCGCCGTCGGCAACGATCGTCGCGTCGACGAGGTCCGGAAGCTGAAAGATCCACTCAGGATCAATGTAAGAGGCGATGAGCCACTTGAACTCGGTGTTGTTGCCCACCGAGGCGGGCAGGTGGAAGACCCAGGCGTCGCGGTCCTCGGAGGGGCCGCCGTCGACGTACTCGCAGGACTGGCTCCCGAAGCTGTCGGCGTAGACGGGCACATCGGAATCGCTGAGGAAGATGGTCCTCGTCTTGGCATAGGCCGCGCCCGGGGTGGCGATGACGATCGCCGCTACCAGTGCCGGAATCGTCCAGCCCAATAGCTTCTTGAATCGCATGAAAGTCTCCTTGGTCACACAGCACAGTGGCCGGTCATGGGGCGAGCGCGACGAACCGGGCGAATGGGGCCGGGGTGTGGCCGGGAAGGGCGTTGAAAGGGCTTCCGCGGTGAGTCGATCGCGCATCGCCGAGCCGGACGGCCTGGGCCGGGTGTCCCGTCAATCGGAATCGATGAATAACCACTTGCAGATTATCCGCGTTCGCGCGCAACGGTAATCGACTTAGCGGGCCGAACCCCGACCCGAAAGTACGATCATCAAAATCCTTGATCTGGGACATGTCGCTCCACTGCGGAAAACGACGCACACCGGCCGGAATCCATGCAGACGCGAGACGCGTCCCACCTTTTAGGATTATTGCAGGCGTGCGAGCACGAGGTCGACGGCCTCGACGCCGACGACCGGGATGCCGTAGCGGCGGGCCTTGGTCGCCTTGCCGGACATGGAGTCGGGGTCGGCGGCGATGACGAGGCCGGTCTTCTTGGTGACCGTGCCCGACACGTGCAGCCCGGCCTCGGCCAGGCGCTCGGCCCAGTACTGCTTGGATTCGGCGAACGAGCCGGTCAGGACCACCGTGTCGCCTCGGCGCAGCGCGAACCTGCTCGGCGCGGCGACCGGCGCCTCGGCGGGCTGGAGCGCTCGGTCCACGTCCTCGGCGGTCAGCGAGAGCAGTGCCGCGACGCGCCCGAGGTCGTCCCGCTCGGCCTCGGTGACGACGCCGTCCTCCAGGGCGGCCGCGGCCAGCGCCCCAAGGTAGCCGCGGTGGAGCTCGATGGCCGCCTGGCGGGAGATGCCCATGTCGAGCGCGAGGCCCACCAGTTCGTCGGACTCGGTGGCGGAGACGTGCCGGTCGAGCAGCGCCCGGTCGAGCAGGGCCAGGTACATGTCCGCCTGGGGCGGATCCGGTACGGCGGGCAAGTGCTCCACCAGCCGCGCGAGGAAGTCGGCGCCGTCCGAGGCGCCCGCCCCGCGCCGCACCGGCTCGGCGGCGCCGATCGGGACCGCGGGCCATTCGAGCTGTGCGACGAGTGCGCGCAGGTCGTCCCAGGGCGGGACCACGCTGGTGCTGCCGAGGTAGAAGGTCAGCAGTTCGGCCGTCGCCATGACGTCGGAGAGGGCCTCGTGGGGGCGGTCGTTGCCGATCCCGGCGGCCTCGCAGCAGTGCGCGAGCGTGCGCTGCACTCCGGGCAGGAAGTGGGAGGCCCACGACATGGTGCAGACGCCGTACTCGGAGAGCCTGGGGATCTCCAGGCCCATGCGCAGGCACTCCTGGGCGAGCATGCGGCCGTCGAAGGAGAGGTTGTGGGCCACGGGGATGCGCCCGGCGAGGCGGGCGAGGACCTCGCCGGCGATCTGGGCGAAGGTGGGGGCGCGCCTGACGTCGGCCGAGCGGATGCCGTGCAGCGGCTGCGGGCCGACGTCCCGCTGGGGGTTGACGAGGGTCGTCCACCGGTCGGTCACGTGGCCGTCGGCGTCGACGTGCGCTATCGCGACCTCGACTATTCGGTCCCTATTGTACAGACCCGTCGTCTCCAGGTCGAACACCGCATACATGACACTCCGCCTCGTCATTGAAACAGTGGGTGACCACTCTAGCGAATCGGCAGGCCTTGAGTTGCGAGTGGGGCGGACCGCGAATTGTCGGATGGGCGGCAAAGCCTGACACCATCCACAGTGCCATGTCACCCTGTGTGAGACCACCCTTCCGAAGGAGAACGACTGATGCGCCTCATCAGAAAACTCATGATCATGCTGGCGGTGGCCGCCAGCGTGTTCGTGCTCATGCCCGCCGCGGCCGCCCAGGCCGACCCCCGTTGGGTCACCGTCTGCTGGCCGATCCACGAACCGCCCTGGGTGAAATGCGTCGAATTCCCGGTTCTGATCATCGCGGAAGACCCCGAATGGCCGCCCGACATCTGCCCCGTATGCGACCTGGCTCTCGACCTGTTGGACGACAAGATCTACCCGCCGATCGACGAGCAGTTCCTCGACCTGTTCACCCAGGGCTTCGGCCTGCTCGCCAAGTCCACGCTCGTCGAGGACCCGAAGGAGGCCCTGGAGCTCAGGGGCCAGTCCGCCGACGTACTCCTGAAATCGGCCGCGGTGCTCAACGAGTACGACGTCCAGCTCGAACTCGACCGGGTCGGCGGTTACCTCCAAGAGAAGAACGAGTTCGTCGAGGTCGACAACGACCATCTGGTCTCCATGGGCAAGAACCTCGTGGAGGGCGAACGCCTGATGCAGCAGGCGGAGCTCGGGAAGGATCCCGACGCGGTCGTCGAAGAGGCGATGGCGCACTTCGACCAGGCGTACGCGGACCTGTCCGCGCTCTACGGCGGTTGACGTGCGGTCGGCGCCGGTCGCCGCACAGTGCTGTGTTGTGCGATGACCGGCGCCGACCGGCGTCCTGTCAGGGGCCGTAGCCGAGCAGCTTGAGCCACTCGACCGTGTCCTCGGTCCACGGCAGCGGCCGCTGGTCCGCCACGTCCCCGGCCTCGTCCACGAGATACAGGGTCGCGCTCGCGCCGGTCATGCCCGTGACGAGCATCGAGCCGTCCGGCAGGAACACGACCTGGCCGATCGCCTCGTCCACCGGCAGCTCCAGCTCGTCGCCGGTCGCGGTGTCGATGTACTTCCCGCAGCGGTCGAACGACCGGATGTCCGCGTTGTCCTTCTCCTGGATGAACAGGCAGGCTCGCGACAGGTCCGCCGAGACCGACTCCAGGCCGCGGACGTCCGGGTCGCGGGTCCACCTGGCCAGACCGGGCAGGTCGATGCGGCCCGAGCCGTCGGGGCGCACCGCCGATCCCTCGCCCACCAGGTACTGCCCGTCCGGCGTCCACACCGGCGAGCAGCCGACGCCTTCGGGCAGCGGGAGGCGCTCGCCGGTGGTCAGGTCGAAGACGTACGACTCGGCGTCCTCGGTCGAGGCCGGTTCGGCGATGACGACCCGGTTCGAGTCCGGCGACCAGCTCGGGGGGCATTCGGGGTCGGCGGTGAAGGCCGCCAGCGGCTCGGCGTCGGGCTCGGTGAGGTCCGCATATGACCATTCGCACCAGCTCCCGCTCGCGCCGGTCCCGCTGATCAGCGCGCGTTCGCCGTTGGGGGCCGGTTCGAGCAGCGCGTCGCCCTCGCCGCCGTTGAGCGAGGTGACCACGTCGCCTTCGAGGAGGGCCGTGTAGGGGCTGTGCATCTCGCCGACGAGGAAGTAGAGGCGCTGGGGGATCGCCTCGGGCACCGGCGTCTCCGACGGTTCCAGGTCGGGCCAGGTGAAGCCCCGCTCGTCCCATTCGCTCGGGCGCATGCCGCCGCAGTCGGGGGCCTCGGGCATCGCGCCGGTCGGCTCGGCGGGCGTGGGCTCATCGGGGGTGGGCGCGTCGATCGTGGTCCGCTCCACGGCGGGCGGGGCGGGGGCGCTCCCGTCCGGCGCGATGAGCGCGGCGACGGCCACCCCGGCGATCGCCATGCCGCACACCGCCCCGGCCGCCGCCGCGGCGAGGCGCCGCCTGCCGATGGCCTCGGCCTTGGACAGGGCGCCCTCGGTCAGGCCGCCGGGAGCGCCGCCCGCGTCGGCCGCGCGCCGTCGCAGCAGGTCGCGAAACGTCTCAGACATGGGACTCTCCTCGCGCGGTCATGGCCCCCGCGCCGGAGCGGGGCGGTTCGGCTTCGGGGAAGCGGAGTTCGGGGAAGCCGCGGCGCAGTCCCCGCAGGGCGCGCTGCGTCCGGGTGCGCAGGGTCGAAACCGGGCATCCGAGCGTGGCGGCGGCGTCGGACTCCGTCATGTCCTCGAAGTAGCGCAGCACCACCGCGGCCCGCTGCTTGGCCGGGAGCGAGAGCAGCGCGGCGTGGACGGCCAGGCGCAGGGCGACGTCCGGGTCCGCGCCGCCGGGCTCGGGCGGAGTCTCGGTGGCGGTCTCGGCGACTCTGCGTCGGCGCCAGCGGCTCACGTGCAGGTGGTACATGGTGCGGCGGGTGTAGGCCTCGGCGTTCTGGCTGCGGTGCAGGCGCTTCCACGCGCGCCAAGTGCGCGCCAGGGCGTCCTGGACGAGGTCCTCGGCGAGCCCGCGGTCGCCGGTGAGCAGGAACGCCGAGGCCGTCAGTGCCGCCGATCGGGCCCTGACGAAATCGTCGAACTCACTCAGCGGCGGCGCGGTCGATCCGTCCACGTTCGGTATTCCGTTCGGTCGGTGGGCATGTCTCCTACTGAAGACGGAAAACCGCACGCGCGGGCGCATCGGCCGAACGGTCCATAGATGCGGTCCGAACGGCCGATGTGGAGGCCGCGGGTCTCAGCGGCGGCGGAACCAGCGGATGCTGCGGGGCGTGAGCAGGAGGACGAGGACCGCGATGGCCAGCGCGGGGCCGAGGAGCGTCATCGCCGTCACCAGTGGGGTGCTGTCCAGAGGCATTGCGAAGGCCGCCTTCCTAACTCATGCTGACGCTGTGGTACAGCCGGACGGTGATGAACAGGGCGCCGAGGACCTGGAGGACCGCGCAGGCCACCAGGGCCCACGGTCGGCGCACCCGCAGCAGGGGTATGGCGGCCAGCAGCGGGAGGGCGGAGACGCCCCAGAAGCGGACCGGTCCGATGGCGAGGACCCACAGCCATATGAGGGCCTGGATGCCCATGAGGGCGGCGGCCACCCACAGCGGTGCGGGCATGCCGGCGCGCTCGGGCGCGGGCCGAGTCGGTGACTGCGGCGGGGGCGGGGGCGGCGTGCGCGGGGAGGGCTGATACGGCTGCGGCGCATAGGCGGGCATCGGCGCGGCCACGGGTGGCGCCTGCCCGGGGACCGGTGCGGGCGTCTGGGCCGGTATGGGCGCGGGGGCTTGGACCGGTACCGGTCCGGGGGCCTGCGCGGCGAGGAGCGCGCCGTGGGCCACGACCTGCTCCAGGCGGTCGATGACCGTCGCCGGACGGCCCAGTTCCCGATGGATGAGCGTGGCCACCAGCGGCATCCGGCTGGCGCCGCCGACGAGGAAGATGCCCGCGATCGCCTCGTCAGGGAGGCCGGAGGTGCGGATCACCGCCTCGACGACCTTGGGGGCGCGGGCCAGCAGGGGTCTCGTCAGTGTTTCGAGCTCGTCCCGCGTGAGGTGGACCTCGCGGTCGAGGACCGGGATGAACAGCTCGGCGGTGGACTGGCGCGACAGGCGCTCCTTCGCCTCGCGCACGTCGTCGTGGAAGCCGCGCCACTGGCGGCGCTCGGCGGCGGTGCGGGGGGTCAGGAGCCGCTGCCACTGGTCGTCGTCGCCGAGGTGGCGCAGGTGGCCGATGACGGCGTTGTCGATGTCCACGCCGCCGAGGTCGTCGATGCCGTCGACGGCGAGGACCTCGAAGCCGGTCTCGGTGCGGCGCACGACGCTCGCGTCGAAGGTGCCGCCGCCGAAGTCGTGGACGACGACCGCCGAGCCGACCGGGACCTGGTGGCCGAGCTCGGCGACGTAGTAGGCGGCGGCCGCGACCGGTTCGGGCAGCAGGGCCGGGTTCGCGAAGCCGGCCGCTCGGGCCGCGTCCTGGAGGACCAGGCGGCGGGTGGGGCCCCAGGCGGCCGGGTGGGTCAGGACCACGTCGGCCGGGGCGGCGCCGAGGACCCGCTCGGACTCGGATCGGACACGGGCGAGCACGGCGGTGAACAGGTCGCCGACGGCGATCTCGCTCTCCCCGAGCAGGACCGTGCCGTCGTCGACGCGGCGTTTGGGGTGGGGCTCGAACCGGGAGGGGTCGGTCCGGGCCGCGTCGCGGGCGTCGCGGCCGACCAGGACCTGCCCGTCGTCGCCCGCGTACACCGCTGAGGGCAGCAGCGGGGAGCCGTCGAAGAGGACGCTCTCGACGCGGCCGTCGGGGCGGCGCAGGGCGGCCGCGGTGTGGGAGGTGCCGAAGTCGATCCCCAGGGAGGCGGACATGGCTTGGAGCCTACCGTCACCGCGCCGCGGGGAGGACCGGCGCGGTCAGCGGTGGCGGTTCGCCACCCGCTTGCGCCGGGCCTCCACGGCCGCGTCGACGGCGGCGCCGACCGCGTCCTCGGCGGCGTCGTCAACGGCGCGCTCATCAGCGGCGCGGTCGCCCTGCGGGGCGGTCGCGGACAGGTCGCCGAGCGTGGTGCGGCGGCGTTCCAGGGAGTCCTGGAGCCAGTCGCGCCACTGCGGCGAGGCCTCGGCCTTCGCGACCGTCTCGGGCCGCCACAGGGGCATCGGGCGGTTGCGGCCGCGCGGGTGCGGGTTGCGCTGGAGGCGTTCGGGCTTGGGCAGGAAGTCGCGGATCGCCGTCTCGGTCCAGCCGCGCCTTCGCAGGAGCGGCTTGCCCACCCACAGGCCGCCGCCCGCCCGGTGGGGGCGCTTGGGCTTCGGGGGGAGTTCGGCGCCGGTGGGGCTGAGCGTCACCGGTCCGCCGCTGAGTCGGACGATGCGGGGCTGGGACGGGTCGACCTCCCACGGGGGGACGCCGGAGCGGGGCTCGCGGCGCCTGCGCCTCCCGGCGTCCTTGGGCGCCTTCCTGGTGCGGGGTTTGCGCGGTGTGACGTCGACGGTGATGAGCACCCGCGTCGGGCCGTAGTCCCGGAGGATCTCGCGCCGCTCGACCGGGGCCTTCGCGGCCTGGGCCACCTGGGCCTGAGCCGCAGCTCGGGCCATTTCAGCCTGCGCTGCCTCAACCTCGGCCGCGCCGTCGCGGCCGTTCGCGGGCGCCTCCCGCAGTGTCCGCGCCTCGGCGCCGGGCTCGCGACTTCCGGATCGGCTCTCAGCGTTCATGACCATGCCCCCGTTCGGTTTTCGGTTGGACACGTAGCGTAGTCGCTTTCGACTCCCGAACGGTCGACGACACTCCACGGGTCCGGCGATTCCCCCGCGGCCGCACCCGATCCTCGGCCGCACCGACCGATCCCCCGCCGGGTCCGGCGACGGGAATCGGGCGGCCTCGGTTCGCCGCCCGATCAGCCGACTCACCGCCGGGCACGGCGACGGGCCGGAGACGCCGCGCGTCCCCGGCCCGTCGCCTTTTGGATCCCTATGCGGGGGTGCAGGTCACTTGGGGGGAGGCGCTGGAGCCGGAGCCGACGAAGCCCCAGGCGTTCATCGTCTGCCCGGCCGCGATGTCGGCGTTCCAGCCGACGTCGCCTGCCGTCACCGACGAGCCGCTGGAACTGACGTCGGCGTTCCACGAACTCGTGATGCTCTGGCCGCTGGGCCACGTCCAGTTGAGCGTCCAGCCGCTGACCGCGCTGTCGCCCGCGGTGATGAGGACGTTGCCCTGCCAGCCCGAGCCCCAGTCGTTGACCACGTCGATCACGGCCGTGCAGCCCTCGTCGTCGGTGGGCGGCGGCGTGGTGTCGTCGTCATCGGGCGGGGTGGTGTCGTCGTCCGGCGGGTCGGTGGGGTCGGTGTCCTCGTTGAGGCCGAAGAACTCCATGACGTAGGGCGCCATGGCGCTGGTGATCACGTTGTGGCCCGCCCCGGCCACGCTGATGGCCTCGACGGGGGCGTGGGGGCCGCTGTCGCCGTAGCGGGTGCGCGTCCAGCTCGACTGCGGGTGGTCGGTGTAGACGGGCGTCTGGCTCACGCCTTGGACGTTCGTCCACTGCTTGATCTGCTCCTCGAAGTTCTGGTAGTCCAGGGTGTCGTCGAGGGTGCCGTGCCAGGTCTGCATGCGCGGACGCTCGCCGCTGTAGCCGGGGTAGGCGCCTCGGACCAGGTCGCCCCACTCCTGCGGGGTGTGGATGAGCTGGCCGCTGGAGCACTGGGAGTTCCACTCCGAGCCGTTGGTGGTGGCGAAGCAGGCGAAGGGGACACCGGCGAAGGCCGAGCCCGCGGCGAAGACGTCGGGGTAGTCGCCGAGGAGGACGTTGGTCATCATCGCGCCGGAGGAGACGCCGGTGGCGAAGACGCGGTCGGAGTCGATGGCGTAGTTGGACTCCACCCAGTCGATCATGGACTTGATGCTCACGGGGTCGCTGCCGCCATTGCGGGTGAGCGCCTGCGGCGAGGAGACGTCGAAGCACTTGCTGCTGCGGGTGACCGAGGGGTAGACGACGATGTAGCCGTACTGCTCGGCGAGCCTGGCGTACTCGGTGCCGCTGTAGAAGGCCTGGGCCGAGCCGGTGCACCAGTGGATGCCCACCAGGAGCGCGGGATTCGGGTCGACGTTGTTCGGGACGTAGACGTACATCTCGAGGTTGCCGGGGTTGCCGCCGAAGTTCGTCACCTGGGTCAGCCGGCCGGTGGGCAGGGGGCCCTGCTGGGCCTCCGCCTGGTTCGGCATCGCGAGGGCGACCAGCGCGCCCGCGACGACGAACACGGCCGTGGCCACGGCGACGAGGGCGCGCCGCGACCGGAGTCGGATCGTTGGTGTCATGGGGTATTCCTGTTCTGGTCGGCGACAACGGTCGTAGTAGCGCTCCCAACCACCAGACGCCTTACCGATCGCGCCGCGCGATCCGGGGTTTAGAAGGAACTGTCATGAGGGTCCAACCAGGATATATCGATTCACATCTATTAGCAACAGGCCCACTGGCCAACTGCCCGAGCCCAATCGACGGCCCGCCCGCACCCACACAGCTGCCCCGGCCGCGCGAACGCCTCGCGAATCCGCCTGCCTCACGGCGCACCCACCCTCACACGACCGCCCCACACAGCGCGAGGCACCGCGCAACGCAGCCCCGCACCAAGCCCGGACAACATCATCCAGCACCTCCCCGCTCAGCGCGCCATCCGACTTCGCGCGACCGCCCCGCACTGCACAAGCACCGCGCAGACCGGCCCGCTCCGCGGAGCTCCCGCTCGCCCGTATGAGACCGGCCGCCGCAGTGCGAACACCGCCCACTCGGGCCGCGCGCCCGGCCGAACGACACCGCCCACGACACCCCCGCGCGGCGCACCCACCCCTTCGCGCGATCATTCCGCGCTTCGCGGGCACCGCACGGACCTCCGCACTCCACGACGCTCCCGCTCGCCCGACCCACGCGCCCGCCCGCGCGCCCGGCCCGAAGCACCACCCAACGCCCCGCCCGCCACGGGCGATACCCTCTCGGCCCCCGACTTCCCGACTCCCGGAGCATTATTCAAAAGGGTTGAAGCCTTGTCGTCGGTAGATCTCCAGGCCGAGCAGGCGCAGCGGCCTGCGATAGCCGGTATCGAGGATCTTCCAGTTCACCGCGTGGGCGATGGCCCGCTCGCCGGCCGACCGGCGGCGGTTGATCTGCCGGTTGAACCAACCCTCGGCGGCAGTGAGCGGCCGGTAGTCGGGCTTCTTGACCGGGGTGATGATGCCGCACCCGACATAGCCCTTGTCGCCGATCAAGCCGGGACCACCCGGCTCGGCATGGGCCGCATAGCGTTTGGCGATCCCCGACTCGGTGAAGGCACGGGCGTCATGCATCGAGCCGAGCATCGGCTCGCCGAAGTCGACCAGGTGGCCGCGCAGGTCGGCGACGGCCTGGACGTTCACCCCGCACGCGTGCCGCTTCCCCGAGAACAGGCCTTTCGTGTGGGCGCGTTCGCCGGTGGGGACGAGGAAACCGTCCACGATCAGGGTCGAGTGCGCCCGGTCGGCGGCGGCTTCGGCCTCGAGCGATTCCAGGCAGCGGCCGATCACCGGCTCCAGGATGGTGAGGTAGCGAGAGACGGTGGGCTGAGAGCAGCCGAACAGCTCGGCTTCAACCGCTTGGGAGTTGTTGCGCCGCAGGTAGAACAGGACGACCACGACCGCCATATACAGGCCCAGGGCTCTGCGGCGCCCTCTGGGTTGCTGCCAGGGGCCGATCACGGCGCCGACCGCCGCGACCAGATCTGATAGTTGCTCGTCGTCGAGACCGGTGCAATGCTGGAAGCGAGGCGGTCGTCCTCGCGGAAGTTGTTGCGTTGCCATGCTTCAGCCATCGCACCGGACGACCGCCGTTACTGTCCGTCACCCGACTGAGCTGCGGATATTCACTCAAACGAGACCACCGGCCGAGTTCTGAATAGCGCTCCAGGTTTCCGAGAGCGCGAACATGAGGCTCTCAGAAAGCTCCCACACCACGTCCTTCTCGCCTATCGGCTCCTCCACCTTCCTCGAAGGCTCCCGCGCGCACTCGGAAGGACTCAAAGCGCTAGGCGTCTGGAACGATCTTCCGCACTCCGAGACACGCGACGACCACAGGATTCTCGGCGCTCAGGAAGAGCTGGAACCAGTATCCGCCCTGGGGCCGGTCATCGACGTATCCTATCCGGAGCCGATCCTCTGGGCAATCCCTGATGCTCTCGACCGCTTCGGCGAACCCGATCGACGGCTGCCCGTTCCTGGAAAGCAGCCGCAACCGCCGCGAGTAGATGATCAAGATCTCTGATTTGGCCACAGTCCTCGGCCAAATCTTGAAATCAACACCGCCCTCAACCGCTCCCCTGGCTAGATCTTCGACATCGGACGACCCACGTAGGGCATTCAGTAGATCATCGCGTTCCATTCCACGAACATCCACAGCTATACCATCATATTCCATCATCAGCCTGTGGGCCTCCATGAACCTTTATCGAGTATGGACGTATTTCTTCGTCACTCACCTCGACATCGAATCGCTTGAAGGAGAGTATCTCGACGATCGCATTCATCATCGACTCCGATACATGCCCCGCGAATCCGATCTCATCGTGGAGCAGCTCGCCTGCGAGCAGGCGGCGATTATTACGGTCATCGAGCTCCGGACCCACATGCCAGGTTATATACACCCCGCCTGCGGCATCCTCTCCAGGGTCCACCTCTATCACGGCTCCCGGGCCTCTCTCGAGTTCAACGTCGGTGGGCACAGGCAGGCCGGCATCTTTCAGGACTCCGGACACCCTCGAAGCGATTCCCTGCCGTTTCGAAAGCTCGATCCGGTCGGCTCGTTGAAACTCTTCCATCGTCGTATACTCCCAGAAGGATCACCGCCCTCGTGCTCCGGCGATCATGCCGGACAGCAGTTGGTTCGCAGCCCTGCGCAAATCTCGATCATCGCCCCAAGACACCGACCAGGTGAAGTTCGCACCAGGTGCAAGGTCCGTAATCGCCGAGTCCCGCAAGCCGATGCAGAAGTCTCGTTCGGGTGAGTTCGCGCCTTCCTTGTCCCGGTTACGCATAGTGAGCGGCAGCGGACTCGTGGATTCCTTGAGAGTGTGAGCACTCAAAGCATCAAAGAGCGACCGCTGCCGCGTTTCGAGCATAGAACCGACCTGGACACCGAGCAACTGCTGCTACTGGAGCGGGAGGTCGAGGCCCGGATCGGCTCGTGGCAGCCCGACACCGGTCGACGGAAGACCCTGGAACTGTTCGACGCGATCGTGGTCTGCCTGATCTATCGGCGGCACAACACGATCCAGGCCGCGCTCGGCGAGCAATCGCGGATCTCGCAGGCGACGGTCTCGCGCTACATCGACTTCCTCGAACCGGTCATCTCCTGCTGTCTCGACTGCCTGGCCTTGGACGTGCGTGAGCAGGCCGTCCGCTCTGACCTGGTGGTCGACGGGTTTCTCATCCCCACCCGCGACCTCACCACTCCCGCAGGATTGTTCTCCGGGAAACGCCACCGGCCCGGATTGAAAGCGCAGGTCATCACCGATCTACGTGGCCGGGTGATCGACTGCGGGCAGGTCCTTCCCGGATCGGTCCATGATGCGAAGGCATTCAAGGCCTCCGGGCTGGCGAAGGCCTACGAGATTCACCTGACCGGGGAGGGCCCGAGCCTCATCGGGGATCTGGGCTACCTCGGTGTCGTTCCGTTGACCCCGTACAGGAAGCCGGAGTACCGCGACCCCACTCCCACAGAAGGCCTGTTCAACCGGCAGGTCAACCAGAGACGATGGGTCGTCGAGCAGGGCATCGCGCACCTCAGGTCCTGGAAGATCCTCACCACCGGCTACCGCCCCCCGCTTCGGAAGGCCGACCGGACACTACCGACCGTGATCAAACTCCAGATGTACCGACATCACTCAGCAGTGGCTTTTGCATGAGCTTGCCGGGCTCCCGATTCCCGGGCGCGGGCTCTCAGTCGATGCGGTCGGCCCGGGCGTAGACGTTCATCGTGTCGCCCCGCAGGAACCCCACCAAGGTCAGACCCGCCTCCCCCGCCAGCTCCGCCGCCAGCGACGACGGCGCCGAGACGGCCGCGAGCGCGGGGACGCCCGCCATCACCGCCTTCTGCGCCAGCTCGAACGAGGCCCGGCCCGACACCATGAGCACAGTGCCGCGCAGGGGAAGAAGATCGGCGCGCAGCGCCCAGCCGATCACCTTGTCGACCGCGTTGTGCCGCCCCACGTCCTCCCGCGACACGATGAGCTCGCCCTCCGCCGTGAAGAGCCCGGCGGCGTGGAGGCCGCCCGTCTTGTCGAACAGCCGCTGGGCGGCCCGCAGCCTGTCAGGAAGCGCCGCAAGCAACTCGACATCAATTCGCACCGGGTCGTCCGCGACCTCCCACGCCGAGGCGGTGCGGACATCGTCGAGCGCGGTCTTGCCGCAGATGCCGCACGCCGAGGTCGTGGTGGTCTCGCGCTTGGCCGCCGGGGCGGGCGCGGCGACACCGGGAGCCAGGGCGATGTCGAGGAGGTTGTAGGTCTGCTCGCCGCGCTCATCGGTCCCGGCGCAGAACCGCATCGTCGCCAGATCCGCGGCCTTGGTGATGACGCCTTCGGAGACGAGGAACCCGGCGGCCAGATCGAAGTCGTCCCCGGGCGTCCGCATGGTCACCATCAACGACTCGCCACCGACCCGCAACTCGAGCGGTTCCTCCGCCACAAGCGTCTCGACCCGCTCCGACCGCCGCCCACCGACCACCCGCACGATCTTCTGCCGAACGGTCACACGCCCCATAAAGGCCGTCCTCCTTCTCGCACGCCATAACCCTATATTATATATCCTATAGGATTCTAAGGTTATAGCTTATAAACTGCACGCTCCGATCTATAACCTATACCCTCACGCAAGTTATAGGCTATATCCTTACACTCCCGGTTATAACCTCATATCGGTTATAGAATATAACTTATATCCTATAATTAAACTGCGGCCGTCACCGTCCGCCCGTCGCTGTAGATTATAAGATATAACCTACTTCCCTTATTGGTTATAACCTATAGGCTCGTGCGTTCATGCCTGTGCGGGCTCGCTGTCGGGTTCGAGGCGCACGATGACCGACTTCGACGTCGGGGTGTTGCTGGTCTCGGCCACCGAGTCGAGCGGGACCAGCACGTTCGTCTCCGGGTAGTACGCCGCCGCGCAGCCGCGGGCGGTCGCGTAGTGGACCACCTTGAAATGCGGGGCGCGCCGTTCGGTGCCGTCCCATTCGCTCACCAGGTCGCAGTAAGCGCCGTCGGCGAAGCCGAGTTCGGCGGCGTCCTCGGGGTGGATGAGCACGACGCGCCTGCCGTGGCGGATGCCCCGGTAACGGTCGTCGAGCCCGTAGATGGTGGTGTTGAACTGGTCGTGGCTGCGCAGCGTCTGGAGCAGCAGCCGCCCCTCCCCCGCCTCCGGCGAGACCACCTCGTTGACGGTGAAGTTGGCCTTCCCTGTGGCCGTCGGGAAGGCGCGCTCATCGCGCGGGGCGTGCGGCAGCGCGAAGCCGCCCGCCTCGCGGGCGCGCGCGTTGTAGTCCTCGAAGCCGGGCACGACGCGCTCGATGCGGTCGCGGATCCGGTCGTAGTCGGCCGCGAAGTCCTCCCACGGGGCGCCGTCCTCCTCGCCGAGGACCCTGCGCGCCAGCCCGGACACGATCGCCACCTCCGAGCGCATCCCCTCGCCGAGCGGCGGCACCTTGCCGCTGGAGGCGTGGACGACGCCCATCGAGTCCTCGACGGTGACGAACTGCTCGCCTCCCGCCTGGAGGTCGGTGTCGGTGCGCCCCAAGGCCGGGAGGATGAGGGCGCGGGCACCGGTGACCACATGCGAGCGGTTGAGCTTGGTCGAGACGTGCACCGTCAGGCGGCAGCGGCGCATCGCCGCCTCCGTGGCCTCGGTGTCGGGCGTGGCCGCGACGAAGTTGCCGCCCATGGCGAAGAAGACCTTCACGAGGCCGTCCCGCATCGCCCTGATCGTGTCCACAGTGTCGTATCCGTGGTCGCGCGGCGGCGCGAAGTCGAACTCGGTGCCCAGCGCGTCGAGGAAGCGGTCGGGCATTCGCTCCCAGATGCCCATCGTCCTGTCCCCCTGGACGTTCGAGTGGCCGCGCACGGGGCACACCCCTGCCCCGGGCTTGCCGATGTCGCCGCGCAGCAGCAGGAAGTTCACGATCTCGCGGATGGTCGGCACGGCGTGCCGGTGCTGGGTCAGGCCCATCGCCCAGCACACGACGGTCTTCTCGGAGGCGGTGACCATCTCCAGGAGCCGTTCGATCTCGGCCGCCGTCAGGCCGGTGTGCCGCTCGGCCTCGGCCATGACCGCCGCGTCGTCGCCGCCCTCGTGGTGCGCGGCGAAGGCGTCGAAGCCGTGCGTGTACCGGTCGATGAAGTCGCGGTCGATCGCGCCGGCGCGCAGCAGCATCCGGTTGAGCGCGCTGAACAGCGCGAGGTCCCCGCCGACGCGGATCTGGAGGAACAGGTCGGTCAGCTCGGTCCCGCGCCCGGCCAGGCCGCGCGCGGTCTGCGGGTTCTTGAACCGCCGCATCCCGGTCTCGGGCAGCGGGTTGACGGTGACGATCCTCGCCCCGGCGCGCTTGGCCTTCTCCAGGGCGGTGAGCATCCGCGGGTGGTTGGTGCCGGGGTTCTGGCCCGCGACGATGATGAGGTCGGCGGCCCACAGGTCTTCGAGGAGCACACTGCCCTTGCCGATCCCGATGGTCTCGCTCAGCGCCGCGCCCGAGGACTCGTGGCACATGTTGGAGCAGTCCGGCAGGTTGTTCGTCCCGAACTTCCTGGCGAACAGCTGGTAGAGGAACGCCGCCTCGTTGCTGGTGCGCCCGGAGGTGTAGAACGCGGCCCCATTCGGGTCGTCCAGGGCGGCGAGCTCGTCGGCGATGAGGTCGAACGCCTCGTCCCACGTGACGGGCGTGTAGTGGCTCGCCCCCTCGGCGAGGTGCATCGGGTGCGTCAGGCGGCCCTGCTGGCCGAGCCAGTATCCGGACTTGTCCGCCAGGTCGTCCATCGGGTGGGCGGCGAAGAACTCGGGGCCGACGGTCAGCCTCGTGGCCTCCTCGGCGACGGCCTTCGCGCCGTTCTCGCAGAACTCGGCGGGGTGGCGGTGGCCGGGCTCGGGCCAGGCGCAGCCGGGGCAGTCGAAGCCGCCGACCTGGTTGAGGGCGCGCAGCAGCGGCAGTCCGCGCCGCACGCCGGCCTGGGAGCCGACGAACCGCAGCGAGGTGGCGACGGCCGGGATCCCGGCGGCGCGGTCCTTCGGGCGGCCGACCTCGGGCGCGTCCTGGCCGGGGTCGTCGATGGGGGCCTCGGTCATCCGCTCAGTGTAGGGCCGGAGACGCGCCGACGGCGCCGACCTCGCTCAGGTCCGCACGCGCCGCGCCTCGGGGCCGGGTTCGACGCCGAGCCCGCGCAGTGCGACGGCGCGGCCGACGCGGGCGGACCAGACCGCGGCGGCGATGCGGCCGCCGCGCCAGGCCCACAGGGCGGCGCGCAGGACGCGGCCGCCGTCGAGCGGGGCGGCGGGGATGAGGTTGAAGACGGCGAGGAGGACGTTGACGCCTGCGAGGTAGCCGAGGACCGGCGTCCACGGCTCACCGAGGCCGACGGCGGCCGCGAGCCAGGTGAGCACGGCGAACGCGGCGGCCGCGAGGCGGCTCACGAGCGGCCCGGCGGCGGCGTAGACGAGCGGCGAGTGCCCGGGGTGGGCGGCGGACATGCCGGTGGACACGATGGCGACGAGCAGCGCCACGGCGCCGAGCACGCTCCAATGGAGACAGACGGAGGCGCCGACCGCGGTCCCGAGCCGCAATGTCGCCTTCACAATTCAGGCGTACCCGTGCACGGCACCCCTAATCCTGGGCGAATCAGCGCCATACGCAGCGGCGATGCGCCCGGGTAGGCTTTTCCCGGATTTCACCGGAGCATGGTTCACAGCGGAATCCGGCAGCAATTCGTCGGCTTGGGAAGCGGTGGCATGGACGATCAGACGGACGGGTCGCCGTCGCGGACCGGGCGGCTGCACGGCCGCCTGCTCCAGATCCTGGCGCTGGTCTCGGTGCTCGCGGCACTGGCGGCCGTCTGGCAGTTCAGCCCGATGCTGCTGGGGAGCGAGGAGGAGGTGGCGGCGACGTGGCCGTGGGAGGACCCGGTGACGGTCGACTTCGGCGCCGAGCCGTCGAGCGAGGCCGCCGTGGACTCGGCGGAGGCGAGCAGCGCGAGCGTCGAGCCGTCGCCGGAGGCCGGGAGCGCGGCGGCCGAGCCGGAGAGTCCTGCTCCCTCAAGCGAACCGGTCGTCGAGGACGACGAGTCCGGCCGGGACGATGCGACCGAGGCCGAGCCGGAGCCGGAGGGGCCGGCCTGCACGGCGTCGCTGGAGCTCGTCAGCGACTGGCGGGGCGCTGTGCAGGTGTGGGTCCAGGTCGCCAACACCGGCACCGTGTCGTTCGAGCGCTGGGAGGTCACGATCGCGATCGACGGCGTCGACCTCTACGAGCATTGGGGCATGGACCACGGCGACGGCGACCGGTACGAGAGCGAGCACTGGAACGGCGCGCTCGACCCCGGCGAGTCGGCCGACGCGGCGTTCCAGGCCGGGACCGAGCACGATGTGGCGCTGCCCGACACGGTGCCTTGCAGTGCCTTCGCGTAGGGCCGTCCGCGGCGGGTGCGTAAATCGGCGGCGCGGCCGGGCGGGGCTTCGGTACGTTGCAGGGCGTGCGGTCCCTCGGCGGGCGCACTGCTCGGCTGAGCACATTATTTGACGCACACTGCTCAGCGCACGTTATTTGACGGGAGACTCTGATATGGCCAGCAAGTTCACCGAGCTCGCGATCGACTGCGCCGATCCGGCCGGTCTCGCCCGGTTCTGGTGCTCGGTCCTCGACTACGAGGTGCAGGAGGAGGACGAGGACGAGGGTGTCGTCACCATCGGCTCCCGGGGGGTGCACGAGGGGAAGGGCCAGGCCGGGCCGGTGCCGCCGGTGCTGACGTTCGCGCGCGTGCCCGAGGGCAAGACGGTCAAGAACCGGTTCCACATGGACCTCAATCCGACCGACAGGGATCAGGGCGAGGAGGTCCGCCGCCTGCTCGACTTGGGCGCCAGGCGCATCGACGTCGGTCAAGGCGAGGTGGACTGGGTCGTGCTCGCCGACCCGGAGGGGAACGAGTTCTGCGTCCTGGCGGGCCGCCGCCCTTGAGCTGGAGGGCGCGTGTGAGGCGGCCGCTCTGACCGCTGCCGGAGCCCCACCGGCCGCGCGCATGACGCGGCCGGTCGTTCGGTGAGCCGCTCGCGGAGGAACTCGGTGCTCGGGGGCCGCGCGGCCTTGGCCTGCGGCACGAGTCTCGGCATGCCGAGGAACGCGTGCCCGGCCGCCGAGGCGCTGGTCGCGATGACCGCTCGCGAACTGCGCTAAGGGGCCGTTTCCAGGCCGAAGCCGTAGGCGAACAGCGGGTCGTAGTCGGCGTCGCCGACGTTGACCGGCTCGTCGTCGACGGTCCTGGGCCAGCTCACCGGCAGGGTTCCGGTGTAGGGCGCCAGGCCGAACAGCGGGTCGGCGACGCCCTCGCCTTCGCTGCCGGGCAGCCAGGCGGCCACGAGCGCGTCCACGCCGTCGAGGTGGCCTTCGAGCTCCATGGGGCGGCCGGAGACGGTGATGACGACGCAGTCCATGGCGCCGCAGACGGTCTCGACCGCTTCGGCGTCCTGATCGGACAATTTCATGTCGTGGTCGTTGCCGGGGCCGACGTCGCCGACGCCTTCGGCGTAGGGGTTCTCGGCCACCACGACGATGCCGACGTCGTAGCCGTCGAGCGGCTCGCTCGCCCTCTGGCTGTATTGGACGGTGGCGTCGGGTGCCACCTCGCCGATGCCGTCGAGGATCGTCGTCCCTTCGTCGACGGCGTTGACCGAGCCCTGCCAGGTGCCCGACCAGCCGCCGAGCTGGCGGCCGAGCGAGTCGGCGCCCGATCCGGCGACGTAGACCGACTCGTCGCCTGAGAGCGGCAGCAGGTCGCCCTCGTTGCGCAGCAGCACCTGCGAGGCCGCGGCGGCCTCGCGGGCGACGGCCCGGTGCTCCTCGGAGCCGACCTCGGCGGCGAGGCTCGTGTCGGCGAAGGGGTGCTCGAACAGGCCGAGGGCGAACTTCTGGGTGAGGATGCGGGCCACGGCGTCGTCGATCCGGTTCTCCGAGACGCGTCCGGCGTCCACTTCGGCCAGGAGCGTGGCGGTGAACGCCTCGTACTGGTCGGGCACCATGACCATGTCGATCCCGGCGTTGATCGCCTCGCGGACGGCCTCGGCGTAGTCGTCGCTGATCTGCGAGACACCGGCCCAGTCGGAGACGACGAAGCCCTCGAAGCCGAGTTCGCCTTTGAGGACGGTGGTGAGCAGGTACCCGTCGGCGTGGACCTTGAGCGGGCCCTCGCCGAGGTCAGTGGAGGAGAACGAGGCCATGACCGAGCCGACGCCGGCCTCGACGGCGGCCCGGAAGGGGGCGAGGTGGAGGCGGCGCAGCTCGTCCTCGCTGAGCTCGGTGACGCCCTGGTCGAGGGTGTAGGAGTCCGTCGTGGAGCTGCCGTAGGCGGTGCCGCCGTCGCCGACGTAGTGCTTGGCGGTGGCCAGGACGCTGGTGTTCGCCGAGAGGTCCTCGCCTTGGTAGCCGTGGACGACGTCGTCGGCCATCGCGGTCACGAGTTCGGGGTCCTCGCTGAAGGACTCGTAGGTGCGGCCCCAGCGGCTGTCGCGGGCGACGCACAGGCACGGGGCGAACGTCCACGGGATGCCCGCGGCGCGGGTCTCGGCGGCGGTGATCGCGGCGGTCCGCCCGGCCAGTTCCTCGTCTCCGGCGGCGCCGAGGCCGATGTTGTGGGGGAAGATCGTGGCGCCGGGGACGGCGGCGTTGCCGTGGACGGCGTCGATGCCGTAGATGATCGGGATGCCCAGGCGCGTGTCGAGGGCCTCGCGCTGGTAGCCGTCGATCATGGCGGCCCATGCCTCGGGGGTGTCGTAGAAGGCCTCGCTGCCGCCCGACAGGAGCGAACCGAGGCCGAAGTCGCCGACGTCGCCGGGCGAGTCCTGGACGGCGGGGACCTCCGCCTGGGTCATCTGGCCGACCTTCTCTTCAATGGTCATGCGGCCCAGCAGGTCGGCGACGCGGTCGGCGACGGGCAGGGAGGGGTCGAGATAGGCGGCGTCCTCCTCCGACTCGCCGGGGACGGCGAGGAGCCAGACGACGAGTGCCGCGGCGAGCACGGCGACCGATGCGATCCAGAGCCAGGGGCGGCGGACGCGTGCGAGGGGTGAGCCCATTGCGGGTCTCCTTATGACGAACGAACCGGAACGGCCCAACCTGCTTCCCAGCCTACCGAACACGGAATCGGCGGAAGCGACCCGAACGCCCGTTGCAATGCGGCGGCGAACTTGTTATGTTGGGTGTCCCAACTAACCCCTGCGACTTCCCTCAAGGAGACCCCCGTGCGACGACGCACCTTCGCAGCATCGATCGGCGCGGCCGCCGTAGCGGCCACCGCCGTCCCCGACGCGGCCTTCGCCAAGCACGACAGGCACTGCGGCGACACTTACACCTGGCGCAACGCCGCCATCAACGGCGGCGGCTTCGTGCCCGGAATCGTGTTCAACGAGACCGAGGCGGACCTGATCTACGCCCGCACCGACATCGGCGGCCTCTACCGCTGGCAGGAGGACTCGCAGACCTGGAAGCCCCTGCTCGACTGGGTCGGCTGGGACGACTGGGGCTACACCGGCGTCGTCTCCGTCGCCACCGACCCGGTCGAACCGAATCGCGTCTACGCCGCCGTCGGCACCTACACCAACGACTGGGACCCCAACAACGGCGCCGTCCTCTACTCCGAGGACTACGGCGAGACGTGGGGCATCGCCGAGCTCCCGTTCAAACAGGGCGGCAACATGCCCGGCCGCGGCATGGGCGAACGGCTGGTGGTGGACCCGGCCGACAACGCCGTCCTCTACCTCGGCACGCCGAGCGGCAACGGGCTGTGGCGCTCGACCGACCACGGCCGCACCTGGGCCGAAGTGGAGGCTTTCCCGAACGCGGGGAACTTCACCGTCACGCCGGGCGACCCGTACTCCGGCGACAACCAGGGCGTCGTCTGGATCGACTTCGACCAGCTCGGCGGCGCAATCTACGTCGGCGTCGCCGACCCGGCCGATCCGCTCTACGTCTCCACCGACCGCGGCGCCACCTGGGCGCCCGTCCCGGGCGCCGCCGAGGCGCTCGGGACCGCGGGCACCACGCCGACCATCCCGAAGCAGTCGGCCGTGGACCACGAGCACGGCCACCTCTACATCGTCACCTCCTGGGACCCCGGCCCCTACAACGGCGGCCCCGCCGAGGGCAACGGCGGCAAGATCATGCGCCTGGCGACCCAGACCGGCGAGTGGGCCGACGTCACCCCGCCGTACAACCCGATCGGCGCCATCCCCGGCTTCGGCGGGATCACCGTCGACCGCCAGAACCCCGGCACTCTGATGGCCGCCACGGAGAACAACTGGTGGCCCGACGAGGTCGTCTTCCGCTCCATCGACTCCGGACAGACCTGGCAGACCAGTTGGGACTACGCGTGGGACGCGGACTGGTCGTGGCCGCCCCAGCGCGCCGACCGGTTCGACATGGACCCCGGCACCAGCCCGTGGCTGTCCTTCGGCAACGCCGACGACGGCCCGGCCTACGCGGTCAAGCACGGCTGGATGATCGACGCGCTCGCGATCGACCCGCACGACTCCGACCGGATCATGTGGGGCACCGGCGCGACGATCTGGGGCACCGAGAACCTGACGCAGTGGGACTCCCAAGGCGCCCTGGTGGGCTGGGACAACGAGGCCGGGCACCAGATCGCGCTCCCGGTCGAGAAGTTCACCGTCGGCGTCCGCGCCGAGGGCCTGGAGGAGACGTCGATCCAGGACCTCGCCGCGCTCGGCGGGACCCTCGTCTCGGCCGTGGGCGACCTCGGCGGGTTCGTCCACAATGATCTCGACAAGGCCGTGATGATGATCCGCCACCCGAACTGGACGTCGGGCCGCAGCGTCGACTTCGCCGCCCTCGACCCCGACTTCGTCGTCGGCTCCGGCGACGTCGAAGGGGACGTGGACGGCCACGTCGGCTTCTCGACCGACCGGGGGCGGACCTGGCAGACCACCGCGCGGCTCGACGGCGTCCCCGGCGGCGGCCACGGCGGGACCGTCGCCGTCACCGCCGACGCCGCGGCGATCCTGTGGTCCCCCAGCGACACCGACGTCACGCCGGTGCGCTCGACCGACCTCGGGCAGACGTGGACGCCGGTGGCGGGACTGCCCGCGGGCGCCAAGATCCGCGCCGACCGCGCCCGGCCGAACCGGGTCTACGCCTTCGCCGCCGGAGCCTTCTACGTCAGCGGCGACGGCGGCGCGAGCTTCGCCGACACCGGGTCGACCGGTCTGCCTGCCGAGGGCAGCGTCGACATCCGCCCGGTGCCCGGCCGCGGCGGCCACATCTGGCTCGTCGGCGGCGCCGCCGGAGGCGACTACGGCATGTGGCGCTCGAAGAACGAGGGCCGCTCCTGGAAGCGCATCCGCGAGTTCGAGGAGGCCGACTCGGTCGGCTTCGGCAAGCCGCGCAAGCGGTCCCACTACCCGGTGGTCTACACCTCCGCGAAGTCGGACGGCGAGCGCGGCATCTGGCGCTCCGAGGACGGCGGGAACCACTGGAGCCGCGTCAACGACGACGAGCACCAGTGGGCGTGGACCGGCGGCGCCATCACCGGCGACCCCGAGGTCTACGGGCGCGTCTACCTCACCACCAACGGCCGCGGCCTGATCTACGGCGACATCGAAGACTGAACTCGGTCAAGACAGGGCGCCGCACCGAGCGATCGGTGCGGCGCCCGCCGATAATGGTGCGATGGAACCGAATCTGCGCGCGCACCTGTGCATCGAGCACGCCATGGCGTCCGACCGCCTCACCGAGGCGGACGCCGAAGCGGCGTTCCAGGCGGTGCGGCCCGTCGCCGAGCGGGCGCTCAGTGCCGCTCCTCAGCTGCTGAACCTGGCCGACCCGTTCGAAGCCGAGACGCAGGGCGCCGTGGCCGTCTCCGGGCTGCTGTGCGTGCCGCGCGGTCAGGACGCGATCGGCACCGCCATGTTCTCAGTCCTCATCGGACGCGAGGGCGACGCCGCCGCCTCGGCGCTGCTCCACGCCGTCGAAGTGGTGGTGAGCGGGCCTGTCCGGCGCTACGTCGGCGCCGAGATCGAACGCCTCGAACAGGCCGGGGTCCCCTGCCCGCGCTGGGAGTCGCCTTTGGAGGCGCCGGTCGAGCCGGTCACCGCCTGGACCTGCTCCCCCGTCCTCGAATCCGGGGGCGCCCCGCACTCGGTCATGGCCTTCGAGTTCCAGCGGGCGGGCGCCGCCCACGGCTTCATCGTCCACCGCGACTTCCGCGGCGACGGCTCGATCACCAAGATCGGCGCGATCCCCGCCATCGGCTGGGACAGCTTCCGCAAGTTCCTCCTCGCCGGGGAGGCGCTCGAGGCGCCCTACGCCATCGAGGAGGTGGACTTCGAGGAGGCGATCGACCGGTTCGACGGCCCCAGGACGGCCATGTGGGCGCACCTGCGCCGCGACCCGGCCCGCTTCACCGCCGATCCCGACCTCGCCAGCGTCCCCGGCCTGACCCTGCTCCTGGAGGCCCACATGGCCGCCGCCGTCTGACGCCGCCGGGCGCCGGGCACCCCGTCGCGCTCTTGAGCCCCGACATTCCTTCGGACGTCGAAGGGGCCGCGGCTCACCTCTTGCTGGACTGCGCGGACGAGGTCAGGGACCGGCGGTTGCGCGATCGCGGTTGGGACGATGCGGCGATCGCCGATGCCATGGGGAACGCGCGGCAGTACCGTCGCCTGTTCGACGCGGTGGTCCGCACCGATGACGCGGATCCGCACGGCGTCGCGGACCGGATCCTGGCGTGGGTGCGCTCCGTTCCGCGTTGAAGTCGTTGGCGCGCAGGCGTTCGACGGACAGGCGGGTGAACTCCGGCACCCGGCGCGAACACTCAGGCGTACCAGTGTGAGACGTGGAGTAACCTGAAGCGATGCCTCGCAGGCATGGCGGGGGTTACCCATCGGCACCCCGCATGTCCCGATAGGAACTTCGACGTTGACTGAAGCAACCGCAGACTGGCCACCCCCCGGCATCGACGGCTCGACGCCCTCCTCGGCGCGGGTGTACGACGCGATCCTCGGCGGCCGCGACAATTTCAAGGCCGACCGCGAGGCCGCCGATTTCTTCCTCCGGCACGTCCCGCAGGTCAAGGAGTGCGCGCGGGAGAACCGGCGGGCACTGCACCGCGGCGTGCGGTACCTGGTGCGCGAGGCCGGCATCGACCAGATCCTCGACATCGGATGCGGCCTGCCCACCGAGCCGAACACGCACCAGATCGCCCAGGAGGTCGACCGGGACGCCCGAGTGGTCTATGTGGATAACGATCCGATGGTGCTCTCGCACGGCCGGGCCCTGCTGGCCGACGACGACACCACGAGGATCGTCACCGCCGACCTGCGCGATCCCGAAGGGATCCTCGAGCATCCCGACGTCAAGGCGTTCGTGGACTTCGACCGCCCGGTGGCCGCGGTGGTCGTGGCGACGATCGTGCAGATCAGCGACCACGAGCACCCCGACGACCTCCTCGCGGCGCTGATGGCGCCGCTGCCGCCGGGCAGCCACCTGTTCCTCACCGTGTGGCCCGACACGGGCGAGCCGATGCAGCGGGAGCTGTCGCGCGCGTGTATGGAGACGCTCGGCACCGGCTGGATCAGGCCGGTCGAGCGGCTGCGGGGGCACTTCGCGGGGCTCGAGATGGTGCCGCCGGGCCTGGAGTACATAGCCAGGTGGTTCCCCGAGGAGCCGGACAGGGCGGTCCCGGCCGTCGAGGACCTTGAGCCGTACCAGTTGACGCAGATGGCGGGCATCGCGAAGAAGGTCTGAGCCGCTTGCCCGTACGGGCGAAATCAGGCAGAGGTTATAGATATAAGTTATAGAGTATAAGATATAACCTTTGCCTTGTATTGCCGTTCGCTCATGGGTGGCCAGCAGACGGGATTGGCGCTGCCGTCAGAGCATAAGGTTATATGTTATAAGATATAACCTCTGTTGTGTATTGTCGCCTGCGCGTGCGGGGTGAGTAAGCCGACCGGCGGCGATGTCGTCGCGGAGCGCTGCGCGCCTACCGGCGGGCGGCGAGCAGGCGCTCGAAGAGCGTCTCGTAGCGCTCGGCGACGGTCTCGGGGGCGAAGCGGCGGGCGGTCTCGCGGCCGCCGTCGGCGAGCTTGGCGCGCAGCCCCGGGTCGCCCATCAGCCGCTCCAGCGCCTCGGTGAGTGCACCGACGTCCTTGGGTGGCACCAGGAGCCCGTTGTGCCCGTCCTCGATCACCTCGAGCGGGCCGTGCGGGGCGGCGCTGGCGACGACCGGGACGCCCGCCGACATCGCCTCGCCCATGATGAGGGAGAACGACTCGTGGTGCGAGGGGACCACGGCGATCGAGGCGTCCGACCACTCGGCATCGAGCGGGACCACCGGTCCCATGAGCTCGGTGCGGCCCTCCGAGCGTGTGTCCTCGATGAGCTGCGCCAGCGCCTTGTCCTCTTTGCCTCGGCCGTAGATCCGCAGCCGCCACTCGGGGAAGCGGTCGACGGTGCGGGAGAAGCCGCGGATGAGCGTCGCGAAGCCCTTGCCGGGGGCCAGGCGCCCGGCGGCCATGACGACCGGCGCGCCGGCGCGGTCGGCCTCGACCGGCGGTATGGGGTTCGGGACGTCCGCGATCAGGCCCTTGAAGCCGGGCAGCGCCTCCCGGTAGTCCGCGGCGTCGGCCTCGGTGGCGGTGATGACGGCGTCCAGGCGCGGGAAGTCGGCCTTGATCCACTCCTTGAGCGGGTCCTTGTGGCGGCCGAACGAGGAGTGCTCCTGGGCGATCTTGACGACGTCGGCGCGGCCGTACCTGGCCAGGTAGAGGTTGACGCTGAGGTGGGTGCCGATCAGGACGTCGGTGTCCACTCTGCGCAGGTAGCGGGCGACGCGGCGGTCGAGCAGGGCCGAGGAGGCGCCGAGGTTGTTGGCCTCCCGCTCGTCGAGGACCGAGGGCCGCTTGGCGCGCCACCGGTCGAGCGGGGACAGCTGCTCGCCGCCCTTGGCCGGTTTGCGGAGGTCCCACAGGTTCACGACGGTGATCCGGGGATCGGGTGCGAACGTCGGGGCCTGCTTGGAGCGCACGCACGCGGCGACGGTGACGTCGTGGCCGCGGTCGGCCAGGGCCGCGGCGCTGTCGAGTGTGGCCTTGGTGGCACCGCCCAGGACACCGGCGTCCCTGACGATGAAGGTGATGCGCATTGCGGCGGTTCCCGTCGTTTCTCGAAGCGGTGGACGTTATCTGGAGCGGTTCGCCAAGAGCCGCTCGAACAGCTCGATGTGGCGGGGGGCCACCTGGTCGGGCTCGTAGCGGCGGGCGGTCTCGCGGCCGCCGGCGCTGAGCTTGGCGCGCAGCGAGGGGTCCTCGATGAGCCTGGTGAGGGCCGCTTCGAGGGCCCGGCGGTCGCCTTTCGGGACGAACAGGCCGTTGACCTCGTCCTCGACGAGTTCGAGGGGGCCGTTGGGCACCTTGGTGCAGATGAGCGGCGCACCGGCGCCCATAGCCTCGACGATGGTGAGCCCGAACGACTCGAAGTTGGAGGCGACGACGGCGATCGCGGCCTTGGCCCATTCGGGGCCGAGCGGCGTCACGGTGCCCATGAACTCGATGCGCTCGGTCTCGCGGAGGTCCTCGGCGAGCTGCCGCAGCCGCTTCTCGTACGGCCCGTGCCCGTAGACCCGCAGCTTCCAGTCGGGGTGGTGGTCGGCGACGCGCGCGAAGGCGCGCATGAGGAGGTCGAAGCCCTTGCTCTGGTGGAGGCGCCCGCCGGCCATGATGACCTTCTCGACGTGGGCGGGCCGCTCGACCGGGCAGGCGGGGACGGAGTTGGGGATGCACTGGATGGCGCCGCGGTAGCGGGGCATGGCCTCCCGGTAGTCCTCGGCGTCGCGTTCGGTGGTGGTGACGATGGCGTCGAGGCCGCGGTACTTCGAGCGGATCCAGTCGCGCCGGTCCTTCCGGTAGAGGTTGAAGTACAGGTGCTCCTGGGCGACGCGGACCGTCCGGCGGGTGCCGAACTCGGCCATGTAGGAGTTGGCGGCGGCGCTGGTGCCGACCACGACGTCCGCGTCCGTGGTGCGCAGGTAGTCCTTGACGCGCCTGTCCATGAGCGCGGAGCTGCCGCGGGGGGCGTTGATGTCGGCCTTCTTCAGGAAGGAGGGGCGCCCGCGCAGGGCCTGGTCCTTGCCGCCGAGGGTCTCGCCGCCGTCCTCGGGTTTCCGGACGTCGAGGAGGTCGACGAGGGTGATCCTGGGGTCGATCGCGAAGTCGGCGGTCTCCTTGTGCCGCGAGCACGACACGATGGCGACCTCGTGCCCGAGGTCGGCGAGGGAGGTGGCCGTGTTGAGCGTGGTGCGGATGGTTCCGCCCATGCCCCATACGGTCCTGACCAGGAAATCTATTCGCACAACAGCCGAGGATAGCGGTGCGCGTCATGTCGCTTCAATGCGGAATGGCCCATATCTCACCATAATTCGGATACGCGTACTGGTCATCGCGCCAGCGGGGGTCACGCCTCGATCAGGTTTTCGAGCCGGGGCGGGTTCCGCATTCGACGTGTGACCGCTATCATTGACGGTCATATATATTTACATGGTTTTCCATAATGTGCCGGGACGGCTCCCGGCCGCCCTCCCAGAAAGGATCGACCATGACAGCACGACCCCCCGGAAGCGGCTCGGCCGCCGTCCGCGCCGCCACCGGGCGCTCCAGGCGCCTCGTCTGGGCCCTCGCGACGCTCGTCGTCGCCTCGCTCGCCGCGGCCTCGCTCAGCGTCTGGCACAGCCAGAAGGCCGCCGCGTTCGAGACCGGCACCTGGTACAACATCGAGTCCCGCCACTCGGGCCTCGTCATGGGCATCCGGGCCGCCTCCACCGAGAACGGCGCCGAGCTCGTCCAGTGGGACGGCAACGGGTCCTACGACCAGCAGTACCGGTTCCTCGACTCCGGCGACGGCTACTACCGTATTCAAGCCCGGCACTCGAATAAGGTGCTCGACGTCAAGGACTTCTCCACCTCCGCGGGCGCCACCATCCACCAGTGGGGCGACGCGAACAGCACCAACCAGCAGTGGCGCATCGAGGAGAGCGACGGCTACCTGACCTTCATCAACCGGAACTCCGGGCTGGCGATGGACGTGTGGGAGTGGTCGACCGAGCGCGGCGGCCGCATCTCCCAGTACGCCCCCACCGGCGGCGCCAACCAGCAGTGGGAGCTCCACGAGGTCGGCGACGGCGACGATGGCGGCGGCTCCGGCGACCTGCCCGAGGGCGTCGACGAGCTCGACGGCTTCGCCGAGGGCACCACCGGCGGCCAGGGCGGCCAGACCGTCACCGCCACGGACCAGGACCAGCTCGAGGCCTACCTGTCCGCCGACGAGCCGTACGTCATCCGCGTCGACCGGGCGATCGACATCAGCCCCAAGGGCACCGAGATGGACATCGCCTCGGACAAGACCGTCGTGGGCGTCGGCACCAGCGGCGAGATCGTCGGCGGCGGCTTCTTCCTCGGCGAGGACACCGACAACGTCATCATCCGCAACCTCACCATCCGCGACACGCAGATGACCGAGGACGACCCCGACGACAAGGAGTTCGACTACGACGGCATCCAGATGGACGGCGCGAGCAACGTGTGGATCGACCACAACGAGATCCTGCGCATGAACGACGGCCTCATCGACAGCCGCAAGGACACCACGAACCTCACCGTCTCGTGGAACATCATCGGCCCGGGCAACAAGGCGTTCGGCATCGGCTGGACCGACAACGTCACCGCCGAGATCACGATCCACCACAACTGGATCCACGACACCAACCAGCGCAACCCCAGCGCCGACAACATCGCGCACGCGCACCTGTACAACAACTACCTGGAGAACGTGAGCAGCTACGGCAACTACTCGCGCGGGTACACGAAGATGGTGCTCGAGAACTCGTACTTCGAGAACGTGAACAACCCGTACTACCCGGACTCGACCGCCGAACTGGTCGAGCACGGCAGCATCTGCGTCGACTGCTCAGGGCGGCAGGAGACCAGGGGCTCGGCGTTCGACCCGGGCGACTTCTACGACTACACGCTCAACGACGCCGAAGACGTCCCGGCCCTGCTCGGCGAGTACGCCGGCACGCAGAGCTGGATCGACGGCTGATCGGCGCGGCGCTCACAGCGTCAGTGCGACGATCAGGCAGGCGAGGGCGACGGTGCACAGAACGGTGCGGATGTTGTGCCAGCGCCCCCACCTCGCCTCGTCGAAGCGCTCGCGCGCGGCCGCGACGTCGATCCGGTCGGGGTCGCCCGCGGCCTTGAGCGCGTCGTTGAGCGGGATGTTGACGCGGACGGTGAAGACGAAGGACAGCAGGTAGAGCACGAACGCCGCGGCCGTCCACAGTAGTGCGGCGCGGTGCTCGGCTCCGAGGTGGAGCAGGCCCGCGGCCGCGGTGAGCAGCAGGGCGCCGGTGAAGACCGAGACGAACGGCGGCCTGACGATCGCCCGGTCCATCGCCTGGAAGGCGGCCACGAAGGTCCGGTCGTCGGTGCGGGCCAGCCCCGGCATGACCGAGACGGCCCAGCCGAAGAAGACTCCGGCGATCAGTCCGACGCTGACCGTCGCCAGCGCCAGCGCCACCACTCGAAGCGTCTCCATTGCGGTGTCCTCTCGTCAATGTCCGTCGGTGCAGGGTTGTCGGGGCAGGGCCGCCGGTGCGGTCGCGTCCATCATGGCAGCGGGGTCCGACAGCCGCTCTAGCGGCCGATCGAGATGCCGGTGAGGGCCTCCGAGCGCTCCCAGAGCCGCTTGGCGAGCTCGCCGTCGTTGGCTTGGGGGTTCTTGGGAGCCTCGCGTTCGAGGCGGTGGAAGTAGGCGCCGTTGACGGCGTGCGGGTCGGCGAGGGCGGCGAGGTGGACGAGCGGCTCGGCGCCCTGGTCGGGCGTGGCGAAGAGGCGCTTGGCGAGCCTGGTGCGCATGAGGCGGCGCGTCACCGGGTTGTCGCGGGCGACCTCGGTGGCGACCGCGCCGGGGTGGAAGGCGGTGGCGGTGATGCCGGTGCCCGCCGTGCGGTGGGCGAGTTCGCGGGTGAACAGGACGGTGGCGAGCTTGGAGGCGGCATAGGCGGCCGCGATGCTGTACCGGCGCCGTTCGCCGTCGAGGTCGTCGAGCTCGATGCGCCCGGCGCGGTAGGCCATGGAGCCGGTCGAGACGACGCGGGCCTCGGGGGCCTCGGCCAGGCGGTCGAGCAGGAGCCCGGTGAGCAGGAACGGCGCGAGGTGGTTGACCTGGAAGGTCGTCTCGTGGCCGTCGGCGGTGGTCCTGCGGCTGGTGAACAGGCCGCCCGCGTTGTTGGCGAGGACGTCGATCCGCTCGTAGGAGGCGAGCAGTTCGCGCGCGAGGGCGCGGACGTCGTCGAGGCGCGCGAAGTCGGCGAGGTGGGCCCGGGCGCCGATCGACTCGGCCACGGCGGCGGTCCGCTCCGGCGAGCGCCCGACGACGGCGACGGTGGCGCCGAGGGCGGCGAGGCGCCGGGCCGCGGCCGCGCCGATTCCGGCGCTGGCCCCGGTCACCACGATGGTCTTGCCCGACAGGTCGACTGCTGCGGTCATGGCATCCACTCCATGGATTCGACGCTACGTGCAGTCGGCGGCGATTTGGCCCCAATCGGCGCGGAGGCCGGTCACCGGCGCGGGTCGCGGCATTCGAGGATGCCGGTGTGGACGGTCATTCGGAACAGGTCCTCGGTGGCGAAGTGGCGTTCCAGGTCGGCCTCGATATGGGCCATCACGCGCTCGAAGTCGCCCGGCTCCATGTCGACGAACGAGGCCGTGGAACGGAAGGCCGCCACCAGCGGGCCGGGTTCGGGCAGCTCGATGACGCCCGGGAGGTCGTGCAGCCGCACCGAGGCGAAGCGCTCGGACAGCATCGCCTGCGCCGTTTCCTGGGAGAAGTGGTCCAGGACGACGCGGTACGGACCTTCCGACTCGGCGCCGAGCGCCTCGCGGGTCGCCTGGCGCCAGAGCGCGGCGTACTCGGGCCGGTCGTCGGAGGCGAGCGTGGAGGTGAACAGCGTGCCGCCCGGGGCGAGGACGCGTTCGAGCTCGTCGAGGGCGGTCTGGAGGTCGGGCACGTGGTAGAGCATGTGCATCGCCAGGACCGCGTCGGCCGAGCCGGACTCGAACGGCAGATCGCACACGTCGGCCAGGACGGTCGGCTTGGGGAGGGCATCGAGCATGCCAGGCGAGAGGTCGACGCCGATCACCTCGGCGCCGGGGAACGCCTCCCGAAGGCGGCTGAGGTACCTGCCGCTGCCGCAGCCGACGTCGAGGATGCGCTTCGGTTCGGCGCCGATGCGGTCGATGACCATGCCCGGCATGTCGACCTGTGGGCGCCGGTAGGAGAAGATTCCCTCCCGAGCCTTGAGGTTCCCCGATCCCTCCCGGTAGTTCTCGCCGGACTGGAACCGCCGCTTCGTGTCCTGTTCCCGCTGATCGCTCATCGCGCTCCTCGCCGCTCGGTGCTCGACCCGCCGGGCGGCGGGTCGGGCCTCACAGGCTAGCGGACGATCCGCATTGGAGGGAATGACGATCGTCACTGCAACCGTTCGAACAGTTCGCGCAGGTCCTTGGGCGAGTATGAGACGTTCTGCTTGTTCTCGAAGCCGCCGTAGAAGGTCAGGTAGTACGGGCATTCCCCGCCGAGCTCGACCGAGTAGCGCTCGATCCGCTCGCCGGTCTTGAGCTCGTAGGCCTCGACGGTGAACTCGTTGGCGTAGAAGCGGACCGACCCGAGGTAGTCGCCGGTGCCGACCTCCTCGTACTCGCAGGACTCGATGAAGCTGCCGCGCTCGGGCCCCTCGACGCAGACGACCAGCACCGTCTCGTCGACGGCGTTGGTCGTCCAGGAGCCGGGGAGGTCGGCCTCGCTGTCGAGGCCGAACAGCCACATCGGGTTCGTCCCGCCCTCGTCGTAGGGCTCGGCGGCCCGGTAGGGGGCCGGGGAGCCGCAGTAGTCGCCGCCCGAGAGGAGGCCCGAGACGTGCTCGCGCTCGATCGCGGTCTCCACCTGCTCGAGCTCGGCCGCCGCCTCGGGGGCGAGCTCGTGATCGGGGAAGTCGGCGAGGAACTGCCCGTACAGGTCCTGCGCGGCGTCGAGCATGCCTCCTTCGAACTGCTCACGCGCGCAGCCCAGCAGCACCGGCGGGACCTGGTCGCCCACGGCGGCCACGGGCTCGTCGAGCTCGGGGTGTCCCCAGTGCTCGTTGAACAGCCAGTCGTGGACGGCCTTGACCTCGCACGCTTCTTCGGCTTGGTGGTCGGCGAGGTTCTCCAGGAAGCCCTCGACGACCTCGCGCGCGGCCGCCGACTGGTCCGGCGAGGCGTCCAGGGTCGATGCCAGCACGTCGAAGGCGGATCGCACGATGCCGATGCTCCACTCGTTCAGCGGCGCCAGAGCGCCCCGCAGGAGCCGGTCGGCCCGGGCGGGCCCGGCGCCCTCCCACAGTGCCCCAGGCTGCTCCATGTAGGACTGGAGGGTCTCGGCGGACTCGAGGGGGTCGTCCCTGTCGAAGGCGGCCAGCAGGAGCTCGCACGCCTCGTCGTTCTCGGCGGCGGCGCGCACCACCGCCGCGTCGGCCACGCGGTGCGTCGCGTCCAGGCTCGCCGTGGCGGCCGTCGCGCCCTCGCAGTCGCCGTCGCGGTGCGCCGCCTCGGCGGCCTCCATGATCTGCGCGCCGTCGAAGCGGATCCCGACGACGGCCATCGCCATCAGGCATACCACCGCTCCGGCGAAGACGCGGCCGCGCCGCCGCGCCTCGGGTTCGTGGAGGTCGACCAGCGGCGCTTCGGGAGCCCGCCCGCGCTCCGGCCGGACGAGCCAGAACGTGTGCAGCATCGTCGCGATCCACCAGGCCGCCAAGACGATCCGCCACCACGGGCTCTGCGGGGAGGCCGCGACGAAGGCGACGAGCCAGATCGTCACCACCAGCGTCATGGCGGCCGCTCTCCTGCGGCCCAGCAGCAGATAGCCGATGCCCAGCAGCGTGGCGTTCCCGATCAGCGCCGCGAAGGGGTCGCCGTGGAGCTCGCGGCGGCGCTTCGGTTTCGGCGGCTCGAAGTAGTGCGGATCTTCCAGGGAGGCATGGGGGTACATGGCGGCGCTCCTATGTGCGGGCTCGACGAGAAGTGAAGCACGGATCATCCGGGACCGGTCCCGCGATACGGGCGCGAGGGCGCCGCCGCGGCGTTCGGCCGCGGTCGCCGCAGCCGGTGAGGCCGCGTACGCTCTAAGCGACCAGCCGGCGCCGTTCAGAAAAGAGGCCTCTCATGCCCATGCTCGAAATCCGCCGGCACAGCAAGCGCGACGGCGCCGAGGCAGTGCACCTCTCGCAGGCCGGCATCGAGCTCGCGCGCTGGGCCGGAACGCTGATGGGGCCCTTCGAGGTCGTGGCCGCCAGCGTCGCGCCGCGCACGCGCGAGACGGCGATCGCGATGGGCTTCGCCGTCAGCGTCGAGCTGCCCACGCTCAAGAACGTCAGCGAGTTCATGGTCGAGTCGCAGCGGGCCGCGCACGATGTGGGCGAGCCGTTCACCCGTCTGGCGCGGCTGGTCAACGGCCGAGGGGCGGTGCACGACTACTCGCACGCGACGGCGGCGCAGTGGCGGCATCTGATGGCGCCGCTCGGGCCGGGCGACGCCGGGTTGGTCATCGGGCACGGCGGGCACCTCGAGTGCGGGCTCATCGCGCTGTTCCCCGAGGCCGACCACGACTCGTGGGGGGCCATGTTCGATTACATGGAAGGCGCCCGGATCCACTACGACAGCAGTGCCGGGCGCTTCCACGACGTCGAGATCGTACGGATGTAGCTCAGGCGCGGACGAAGTCGAGCAGCGCCTCGTTCACCTCGTCGGTGTGGGTCCATAGCAGACCGTGCGGGGCGCCTTCGACCTCGACGTAGTCCGCTTCGGGGAAGGCCTCGTGGAAACGCCTGCCGGTGGCGTCGATGGGCAGGATGTTGTCCTTGGTGCCGTGCAGGATGAGCGCGGGCTTGCCGGAGGCGCGGACGGCGGCGACGTCGTCGCGGAAGTCCTCGATCAAGCTGGGCACGATCGCATAGGCGGCCACGGGCGCCGCGGCGACCGCGGTGTTCCGGTTCGCGTCGACGACCTCCTGGGCGACCCTGCTGCCGAGGTTCTCATCGAGGTTGTAGAAGTCCTGGTAGAACTGCGTGAACCAGGTGTAGCGGTCCTTGCGGGCGGCCGCTTCCATGCCGTCGAAGACCTTCTGCGGGACGCCGTCGGGGTTGTCCTCGCGCTGCACGAGGAAGGGTTCGAGCGAGGCGAGGAAGGCGAGCTTCGCGATGCGCTCGTGGCCGTGGTTCTTGACGTATCGGGCGAGTTCGCCGGTGCCCATGGAGAAGCCGACGAGGACGACCTCGCGCAGGTCGAGCTCTTCGAGCAGCGCGTTCAGGTCGGCGGCGAAGGTGTCGTAGTCGTAGCCGGTGCCGACCTTGCTCGACTGGCCGAAGCCGCGGCGGTCGTAGGTGATGACGCGGTGCCCGGCGTCGATCAGCTCGCGGGACTGGCGCTCCCAGCTGTGGCCGTCGAGCGGGTAGCCGTGGACGAGGACGACCGGACGGCCGGCGCCGTGGTCTTCGTAGTAGAGCTCGATCGGCGTGCTGTTCTCGCTGCCGACGGTGATGGTTGCCATGATGACGATGCCTTCCCTCTGGAGAACGGCCGTTCTCCTCGGGAGCAGACTGCGGTAGGGAACGCGTGTTCTCAGCACAAAGGGATGATTGTGATCGAGGACACAGATCTTGTGCTCGGCCGCCCGTGGGCGGCCGAGCACGGGGGTTCAGGCGGCCAGCAGGGTCTCGATCTCCTTGACCTGCCCTTGCGTGAGCGGTCCCTTCTGGAGGGCACCGGCGTTGTCCTCGACCTGGGCCACGGTGCGGCAGCCGGGAATCGGGACCGTCGCGTCGCTGACGGCCCACAGCCAGCCGAGCGCCCCCTGGGCGAGCGTGCGGCCGTCTGCGGTGAGCACGTCGCGGACGGCGTCGAGCCGGGCGAGGTACTCGGGCGCGGGCCTGCCGTCCTTGAACAGCACCATCCACTCGAAGGCGCTGCCGCGGACGTCGTCGGGCCCGACCGCGGTGTCCGCGGCGTACTTGCCGGTCAGGAGCCCCATCGCCAGCGGGCCCCGGTTGACGCTCGCCAGGCCCATCCGCTCGCACACCTCCAGGACCTCGGGCCTCGCGCCGCGCATCAGGGAGAAGTCGTGCTGGATGGCGGTGCAGTGCTCGCCGTCGCTCCCCCACGCCGCGGCCCGCTCGGGGTCGTCGGTGCTCCAGCCGTACGAGCGGATCTTGCCCTCCTCCACGAGCGCTTCGAGCGTGCCGAGCAGCTCGGCGGCCTTGTCGAGCTCCAGGCCGCCGAGGTGGAGCTGGTAGAGGTCGATGTAGTCGGTGCCGAGCCGCCGCAGGGAGGCGGTCACGGCCTCGCGCAGATAGGCGGGGTCGTCTCCGGCGCCGTCGCTGAACTTGGTCGCCTCGTCGAACCGGTTGCCCCACTTGGTGGCGATGACGACCTGGTCGCGGCGGCCCGCGAGGGCGCGGGCGAGGACGCGCTCCGAGTGGCCCGCACCGTAGACGTCGGCGGTGTCGAAGAAGTCGACACCGAGTTCGAGGGCGCGGTGGATCGTGCGGACCGATTCGTCGTCGTCGACCTCGCCCCAGCCGCAGGGGCCCTCGCTGCTGTGGAACGGACCGCCGATGGCCCAGCAGCCCATGCCGATGGCGCTGACTTCGATGTTGCTTCTTCCGAGTGTTCGTCGCATCATGCGATCGACATTAGAACCTGGAGTGCACTCCAAGGCAAATGCGCATTCAGGCGGCGCCGCGCTGGAGGCGCGCGGCGTAGACGCGCAGGGCCCGCAGGAAGTCGACGTAGCGGAAGCCGGGCCAGTACGCCTCGGTGAAGTACAGCTCCGAGCGGGCGGTCTGCCAGGGCAGGAAGCTCGACATGCGGCGCTCGCCGCTGGTGCGGATGACCAGGTCGGGCTCGGGCAGGCCGCTGGTGTGCAGGTGCGCGGCGATGTCCTCGGGTTCGAGCCGCTCGGCGAGGCCGGCGAGGTCGCTGCCGGAGGCGGCCTGGCTGCCGATGAGCGACCGGACGGCGTCCACGATCTCCTCCTGGCCGTCGTAGCCGATCGCGACGGTCAGGTGGAGGTCGCGCCCGGCGGTGGCGGCGCGGGCGGCTTCGAGGGCCTCGGCGGTGGAGGCGGGGAGCGCGTCGAGGCGCCCGGCCAGGTGCAGGCGCCACCGGCTCTCGGGGCGCCGCAGGCGTTCGACGACGACCTGCTCGATCATGGCCATCAGGTGGGCGATCTCGCCGCCGTCGCGCTTGCGGAGGTTGTCGGAGGAGGCGACGTAGACGGTGACGTGGTCGATGCCGAGCCCCGCGCACCAGGTGAGGACCTCGTCGAGGTGCTCGGCGCCGTGGCGGTGGCCCAGGCCCGGGTCGTCGAGGCCCTGCTGCCGGGCCCACCGGCGGTTGCCGTCCATGACGAGCGCGACGTGCCGCGGCATCGGCGCGGCCCGCAGCTGTCGGCGCAGGCGGCGCGCATAGGCCTTGTAGAGCCACCCGGTGAGGTCCATGCCGCCAGCTTAGAGGATCGGCTCCTTAGGCGCCCAGCGGAAATCGGGCCGCTCAGGCGGCGGTGGCGACTTCGGGGGCCTGCACCGCGTGCGGCGGCAGGACGCGCTCGGTGCGGAGCAGGACGGCCGCGCCCGACACGGCCGCCAGCCCCAGGGCCGCCCACAGCTGCCACGACCCGGCGTCGAGGAGGAAGCCGATCAGCACCGGCGCGAGGCTGCGCGCGAGTGACCAGGAGAGCTGGTAGACCGCGAGGTAGCGGCCTCGCAGGTGCTCGGGGGCGGCCTGCACCGACAGGCTCTGCGCGGGCGCGGAGTGGATCAGTTCGGCGGCCGTGTAGAGGACGGCCACCGCCAGGACCGCGGCGATCGCGAGCGCGCCGGTGACGAGGTGCGGCAGGGCCGCGAAGGCGGCGAAGGCGACCGCGAAGGCCACCGCTCCGAGGGCCGCGCCGCGCGTGCGCCTGCCGCGCGAGGCCAGGCGGGCCGTGGGGACGCCGAGGGCGGCGACCATGGCGGTGTTGACGGCGAACACGGTTCCGGCCAGTGCCTCGGGCACGCCGACGTCGCGGGTGAGGTAGACCGGCAGCGCGATGGACTGGGCTATGTAGCAGAACGCGATCAGGAAGTTCGCGCCGGTGAGCCGCAGGTACGGGCGGTCGGCGAGCACCTGGCGGAACCCGGCGGGGGCGCCGGGCCCCTCGGGTGCGGGAGTTCGCTTCCGCGTGGCGGGGACGCGGACGACCAGGATCGCGGCCGTGGCGAAGACGGCGCCCATCGCGAGGGCGGCGGCGATGAAGCCGCCGGTGCCGTCCACCATGAGCAGGGCCCCGGCGGCCAGGCTGCCGAAGCCCATGCCGCCGTTGCGCAGGCTCCGGTTCCAGGCGAGCAGGCGGTCGCGTTCGGCGCCTTCGGCGAGGTCGCCGATCAGGGCGTGCTGGCTCGGCTGGGAGGTCTGCGCGCCGACCGCGATGATCAGCGCCACGGCGAGGAACGCGAGGTAGGCGTCGGCGATCGGGTAGAGCGCGAAGCCGACCGCGCGCAGGGCGAGCGCGCCGATGAAGACGCGTCGGCCGCTGAAGCGGTCGATGAGGGCGCCCGCCACTGGGGTGAACGCGAGGGCGCCTATCCCGGCGGCGGTGAGGCCGGCGCCGATCGAGAAGAGCGACAGTCCGGTCAGGGCGTGGACGAAGAGCATCGTGAGCGGCACGTAGATGCCGTTGCCGACCGAGTCGACCAGGCTGGCGGCGATGAACCGGCGGCGGGTGCGGGTGGCGTCAGCCGACGTCGAGGCCACCGGACCGCCCCCGCTTGAGTTCGGCGAACTGACTGAACGAGGCGAGCTCGCGGACGGCGCCGAAGAGCCGGACCGCTTCGGGGCCTTTGGGGATCGCGGTGAGGACCGGTCCGAAGTAGGCGACGCCGTCGACGGCGACGATCGGCGTGCCGGACTCCTCGCCGACCGCGTCCTGGCCCGCCTGGTGGCTGGCGCGGAGCGCTTCGTCGGCATCGGTGGTGTGCGCGGCCTCGGCGAGGTCGGCGGGCAGTCCCGTCTCGGCGAGGGCCTCGGCGATGACGGTGTCGTAGTCCTTGTTGCGCTGCGGGTGGATGCGGGTGCCGAGGGCGGTGTAGAGGTCGCGGAGGACCTCGTTGCCGCAGCGCTGCTCGGCGGCGGCGCAGACGCGGGCCGGTCCCCAGGCGCGGTCGTTGAACTCGCGGTACCAGGGTTCGAGTTCGCGGCCCTCGTTGAGGACCGAGAGGCTCATGATGTGAAAATGCAAGTCGATGGGGGTCTGTTGCTCGACTTCGAGGATCCACCGGGAGGTGATCCAGGCGAAGGGGCAGGCGGGGTCGAAGTGGCAGTCGACGCGGGGAACTGATTTATCTTCCATGGAAGATATACTAGCTTCCACGGAAGCTATAATGCAAGTCATGGAACACGATGCCGTCGCCGCCTTCGTCGAGCAGTGGAAACGCGAGCGCCCGGACCTCGATCCGTCGCCGCTGCTGGTGATCGGGCGGCTCTTCCGGGTCACCGAGGCGCTCGACAAGCACCTGCGCCCGCCGTTCGCCGCCGCCGAACTCGGCAACGGCGACTTCGACGTTCTTGCGGCGCTGCGCAGGAGCGGCGAGCCCTACGCGCTCGCGCCGGGCGAGCTGAGCAGGACGATCCTCGTGACGACGGGGGCGATCACCAAGCGCGTCGACCGGCTGGAGGCGCGAGGGCTGGTCACCAGGGCAGTGACCGAGGCGGACGCGCGCGGGCGAGTGGTCACGCTGACCGAGAGCGGCCGCGCTCTGACGGACGAGCTCATGGCCGCCCATCTGGAGAACCAGCGCGGGCTGTTGGGCGCTCTGAGCGAGAAGGAGCAAGAGCGGTTGGCCGAGTTGCTGGGGCGCCTCGCGCGGTCCCTCGACGACTGAGGGAGCGTGCGACCACCGGGGTCAGCGGGTCTGGGATTCGCGGAGCGTGACGGTGACTCGCTCGCCGGTGAAGGGCGTCTCGGGATCGACGAGCCACTCGGGCTCGGGCCACCACCGCGCGCCGGTCCAGGACTGGGTGATGACGGCGACCGGTTCGCCGTCCGCGGCGACCTCCCACTGCCGTTCGCCGCCGGGAATGGACGGGAGCAGACCGGTCTCCGGGATGTCGCGGCCGCTGGGCGGGCGGGGCTTCGAGGATCTTATCTGGACAGGAGGGACCCGTGGGGTCCTGCGGAGCGGGCTAATGCGGTTGACCTGCACTGAGGACGGTGCTTGGATTCGAGCCATGCCTTCCGGTGGTCAACTGCTGGCGTTCATCGTCACCTCCCTCATCGTCATCCTCATCCCCGGCCCGAGCGTCATGTTCGTCATCGGACGCGCGCTCTCCTACGGGCGGCGCAAGGCCGTGCTGACCGCGCTCGGCAACGCCCTCGGCGTGCTCACCGCCGCCTCGCTCGTCGCCGTCGGCCTCGGCGCGGTCGTCCAGCAGTCGGCGCTGGCGTTCGCCGTCGTCAAGTACGCCGGTGCCGCCTATCTGGTCTATCTGGGCGTCAGGGCGCTGCGCGACCGCAAGAGCACGCTCAAGATGACCGGCGAGGAGGACTCCGGGCGCGCCGCGCTGCCGGTCTTCGAGGGCTTCCTCGTCGGGCTCCTGAACCCGAAGGCGATCCTGTTCTTCCTGGCGATCCTGCCGCAGTTCGTCGACACCGACGCCGGTTCGGCGACGCTCCAGATGCTGGCGCTCGGCGGGATCTTCGCGGCGCTCGCGGCCGCCTGCGACTCGGTGTGGAGCTTCGCGGCCGCCGCCGCCCGCGACATGCTGCGCGCCCCGCGGCCCCAGCGGGTGCTCGCGCGCGTCGGCGGCTGCTCACTGATCGGACTCGGCGTGGCTGCGGCGGCCGGGGAGCGCGCCTAAGCTGGCGGGGAACACGATTGGAGCGCCTTGATATGAGCGATACGCCGCAGAGCATCTTCCCCGCCGAGGTCCTCGAGAAGTTCGCCGGGCTCGGCGTCGACCTCGACGCGCTGTTCTCGGCCGGGGCGCTCGGTGAGCGGATGGGCATCGAGATCCTGCACGCCGCGCCCGAGCGCGTCACCGGGACGATGCCGGTCGAGGGCAACACCCAGCCGTACGGGCTGCTGCACGGCGGCGCCTCGGCGGTCCTGGCCGAGACGCTCGGGTCGATCGGGGCGATGCTCCACGGCGGCCCGCGGCGGATCGCCGTGGGCGTGGACCTCAACGTGACCCACCACCGGGCCGCGCGTTCGGGCACGGTCACCGGCGAGGCCGTGCCGATCCACCGCGGGCGCTCGACGGCGACCTACGAGATCGTGGTCTTGGACGAGGAGGGCCGCCGCGTGTGCACCGGCCGGCTCACCTGCCTGATCCGCGACGCGCCGCCGCGGGAGGCATAGAGCCGGCCGGTGTGCCGTCAGGACTGGAGCCGCCTGCCCCACAGGGCCAGGCCCATCGCGACGACCAGCATGGCCGCGAGCGTCCACGCCAGGGCGGCGAAGCCGTGGTGCGCGGCGGCCGAGGCCACCGGCGGCCCGACCGTGGCGCCGACGTAGAAGCTGAACATGGCCACCGAGGAGGCGCCCGCGCGATGCTCGCCGCCGAGCTCTCCGGCGCTCTGGAGCGCCGCCGGGGCGGCGACGCCCAGGCCGCCGACCAGGACGGCCAGGAGGATCGCGAGCGCCACGAGGTGCTCGCCGGTGAACGCGGCGGCGACCATCGCCGCCGTCGCCACGGCCACGCCGAGGGCTATCTGCGTCGGCTTCGCCAGGCGGCCCAGCGGGACCGCGAGCAGCGGCAGGGCGATCATGACCGGGAGGGCGCTGGCGCGCAGGGCCAGCAGCGGCCCGGGGCCGTCGACCACGCCGACCAGTTCGATGCCGGTGTAGACGCCGACCATCGCGGCCATCGCGAGCGCTCCGGCGCCCAGGATCGGCAGGAGCGTGCGGATGCGCAGGACGCCGATGGCGGCGGCGTAGCCGTCGACCAGGCGGGTGCCGGTGGCCGGGCGGTCGTCGAGCATGGTCCGGCGCAGCGCGAACGCCACGAGGACGAAGGCGGCGGCCGAGCCGGTGAAGACCCAGCGCCAGTCGGCGAAGGCGGTCACGGCCTGCGAGGCGATCTGGCCGATGACGGTGGCGGCCAGGAACGAGGTGGCCACCGCGGTGAGGACGACGCCGCGCCGCCGGGGCTCCATGCGGGTGGTGATGTAGGCGGTCAGCGCGGGGGGGATCGAGCCGATGATGAGGCCTTGCGCGACGCGCAGGGGGATGGCGGTCGCCAGCGACGGCGCCAGACCGGTCAACAGTGTGACCACCGCTGCGGCGATCATGCCGGTGACCAGGACGCGGCGCTGTCCGAAGCGGTCGGCCAGGGGGCCGAAGAGGACGAAGCCGCCCGCGTAGCCGAACGCGAAGGCGCTGACGATCCAGGTCATGGCGGCCGCGGTGGCGTTCCAGTCGGATTCCATGGCCGTGAACAGCGGAATCGGTGTGTACATCTGCCCGGTGGCGAGCAGTGCGGCGAAGACGAAGACGGGGAGGGTGCGGGCGATCGGCGCGTAGCCCGGTCCGATTCGGACCGGCATCTGCGCGGGGACATCGCGTGGGATGGTGTGGGTGTCGGTTGCCATGCGTTCGAAGATAGGGCCGCGCCAAGATCATTGTCAACTAAATAGTTGGTTTATCTTCTGGTAATCTGGATCTCATGTCACCGCAGGAGACGAAACGCAGCGACGCCACGCGCCGGGCGCTCATGTGCGCCGCGCGCGACGAGTTCGCCGAGCACGGCCTCGCCGGGGCGCGCGTCGACCGCATCGCCGAGGCCGCGGGCGTCAACAAGGAGCGCATCTACGGCCTGTTCGGCAGCAAGGACAAGCTCTTCGACGCCGTCCTGATCGACGCGATGCAGGAGTTCACCGAGGTGGTGGATCCGCTGAGCGCCTACGCCGACACCGCCGCGTTCGTCGAGCAGCTCTTCGACTACCACCGCGGGCATCCGCAGCTGCTCAGGCTGATGGCCTGGGAGGCGCTGCACCGCGGCGCCGACGCCCACGACATCGACGGCTGGCGCGACCGTCATTACCGCCGCAAGCTCGAACTGGCCATGGCCATGCACGGCACCGACGACCCGTTCAGGGCGGGCCTGACGATGCTCATCCTGTGCGGCATCCCGAACTGGGTCAACCTGATGCCGCAGGTCAGGCATCTGCTGCTGGGCGAGCGGGCCGATGATGCGGAGGCGATCAAGGCGTTCCTGTCCGCGTTCGCCGAGCGGGCGTTCACTTCGCCAGCCGACCACCCGGTCAATGGTTTGACCGATGCGGCGGAGACCGATCCGGTGGAGGCGGCGGCGGAGCGGCTGCGGCGGGCGCAGGCCGAGGCGGACGCGGCGCGCGCCGAACTGGGGGCGGCCATGCGCGCGGCCCACGCCGAGGGCACCAGCGCCAACCAGCTCGCCAAGCGCGTCACCGGGACGGTCTCGCGCCCGGTGGTGCTGAAGCTGTTGGCCGAATGATCCGGCGCCGTCCCGAGCGCGGCGGCTGCCCGCTCGCTGCGTTGGCGGCCCCGCGGCAGTGCCGATTTACGGCTCGCCGAGAGGGCGGAGGGCGGTCGCAGTATGGGGTGGCAACCGGGCTGCCTGACCACCCGGCGTTGGCGCGGAGCGAGCGCGGTCTCGGGCGACGGGCGGGCCGACCGGGCCGGATACGGCCCGGTCGGGGTCAGCGGACCTCAGGTGCGGAGCAACCCGTTCATGGTGCCGTAGTCGACGCCGTCCGCGACCTCGTCGTAGGAGTCGCCCTCCAGCATGCCGACCGCGGCGCGCCTGGCCAGCGCGTACGCGGCGGCCGCGACGGACGGGCCGAGGCTGATGCGGGCCACGCCGAGCCGGTCCAGCTCCGAAGGCGCCGGAGCGCCCGGCCCGGCCAGGACGTTGAGCGGCGCGTCGATCGCCTTGACCAGCGCGGCGATCGTCTCCGCGTCGGACACTCCCGGCACGAAGATCCCGTCGGCCCCGGCTTTCAGGTACGTCGTGGCGCGGGCCACCGTCGCGGAGAACTGGGCGGCCTTCTCACTGGCGCCGCGGAGGTAGATGTCGATGCGGGCGTTGATGTAGCAGTCGGCTCCGGCGCCGTGGCGGACGGCCGCGATCCGCTCAGATTGTTCGCCGAAACTGCGCAGCACGGCCGCGTCGGTGGGATCCGAGTCCTCTATGTTGACGCCGACCGCACCGGCGTCGGCCACCGCGGCGGCGGTCTCGGCGACATCACTCGGCCGCTCCCCGTAACCGGACTCGATGTCGGCGGTCACCGGCACGTCCACCGCCCTCGCGATGCGGGCGATCGCGTCCACGGCCGCCTGGCGGTCGAGCGCGTCCCCGTCGGGGAAGCCAAGGCTCCACGCCACGCCCGCGCTCGTGGTGGCGACGGCGGGCGCGCCCGCCGCCTCGATGACCGCCGCGCTGGCGGCGTCCCAGCAGTTCGGGAGCCGGAGCGCGGGCGTGGCGTGGAGCGCGCGGAACCGCTGCGCCTTCTCGTTCATCATGTTCCCCAGTCAATCAGTTGCGCCCGGCGGCGACCGGCCACCGGGCGACATGGACGTCAGGTGCGGCTGACGATCTCCAGCAGGACCTGGCCGAGCTCGGTCGGCTTGGTGAACTGCGGCCAGTGGCCGGTGGGCAGGTCGACGTACTCGACGTCCTTGATCGCCGCGACCTCGCGGACGAACGGGGCGCCCTGGTCGATCCACTCCAGGATCATCTTGCTGGGGATCTCGCAGGAGATGATCGTGGTCGGCACGTCGCGGCGGCGCTCGGAGGTGAACGAGCTGCGGTCGTAGGCGACGCCCACGGCCTCGGGGATCGACAGCGCCCGGAACCGCTCGCGCAGCTCGTCGTCGAGGTCGACGAGGTCCTCGTCCTCGAAGAAGCCCCAGTCCGGCAGCGGCAGCTCGCCGTCGACGATGGGGATCTCGTCGTTGATGACCGAGCCTTCGGGCATGGGCGCGGCGTCGACGTAGACGACGCGCGCGACCTTGTCCGGCCGGGCGTCGCTGGCGAGCTGCGCGATCGCGCCGCCGCCGGAGTGGCCGACGAGCACGACCGGCTCCTCGGCCTCGTCGATGGCGGCGACGACGAAGTCCGCGTGGTCCTTCAGGCCGATGCCCGCGCGGTCGGCGTCCTTCGACTCCTTGCCGGGCAGGGTGAGCGCGCGGACGCGGTGGCCCGCCTGTTCGAGCGGCGGCGTGACCGCGCTCCAGGTGGAGCCGTCGAGCCAGAGACCGGGAATCATGATGATGTCCATGGTTCGGAAGGTAGCCGACCTCTCCGACAATTTCCGGGATCCGGTTCAGGCCCGGGCCGAGCGGAGCGTCATCACGGTGATGTCCGAGGGCGCGCCGACGCGCAGCGGCGGGCCGTTGGTGCCCGCGCCGTTCGTGACGTACAGCCTCGTGTCGCCGTAGCGGCCCATGCCGCTGATCTGGCCGTCGCGGACGCGGGTGGCGAGGTGGACCGGCCACATCTGGCCGCCGTGGGTGTGGCCCGAGAGCTGGAGGTCGACGCCCCAGTCCACGGCCCGCTCGATCGCGCGGGGCTGGTGGGCCATGAGGACCGAGGCGCGGGCCGGGTCGCGGTCGCCCAGTGCCGCCTCGAAGTCGGGGCCGATCTCGTCTTCCATGTGGCGCTGCTCGACGATGAGGTCGTTGATGCCCGCGAGATCGAAGCCGGGCAGCTCGACGCGCGTGTTCGGCAGCGGGATCATGCCGAGCTCCTCGACGCGCTCGTACCACTGGTCCGCGCCGACGTAGTGCTCGGCGTTGCCCGCCACGAAATAGGCGCCGTCGCGGGCCGCGAGGCCGGCGAGGGGCTCGGTGGCCTCGCGCAGCTGGTCCGCCTCGCCGCTGGCGAGGTCGCCGACGAAGGCGATGAGGTCGGCCTGGGCGCGGTTGATCTGGTCGACGACTCTGGCGCAGTAGCCGGCGCCGCGGATGGCCGAGAAGTGGGTGTCGCCGACGACGGCGATCCGGTAGCCGTCGAACTCGCGGCCCAGCCGCGCGATCGGGACGCTCACCGGCTTCAGGCTCGGGGTGCGGTAGGCGGCGGCGAGGCCGTACCCGGTGGTGGCTGTCGCGGCGACCGCAGCGGTCACGCCGATCGCCCGCGAGACGACCTGGCGCCGCGTGGGTCCGGCCGGTTCCGGCTCGTCTTCTTCAGGCGCTTCGGCCGGTTTGCGGCGCAGCAGCCACCAGCGGAGCGGTTCGGCCACCGCCAGCAGGCCGAGGAGGTACAGGAACGCGCCGAACCACACCAGGCCCGGCCAGCCGACCAGTTCCTGGAGCCGCAAGGGGACCGATGAGGGGACGAGGAAGCGGGCCGCGAGTCCGAAGGCGGCGAGGACGGCCAGCGCGACCGCGCCGATGCGCCGCCAGCGCGAGCCGGGCGCGGTGGTGTCGCGGAACAGCCGCCACCACAGGTACAGGTGCAGCACGGCGAAGCCGACGGTGACGGCCAGGAACCGCACCGTGAACCAGAAGAGCTCCATCCGGGACGGCTACCGGCCGGCCAGGGCGCCGCCGTTGACCTGCACGATCTGGGCGGTGACGTGGCCCGCCGCGGGCTCGGACAGCCAGAAGGCGAGCTCGGCGACGTCGGCGGGGGTCCCGGCGCGCTTGTTGAGCGTGCGATCGATCAGTCCGGCGCGGCGCTCCTCGGTCATGGAGTCGCCGAAGAACTCCGTGGCCTCGGTGTAGCCGGGGGCGATCACGTTCGCGGTGACGCCCCTGGGCCCCAGATGCCGCGACAGGTCGACCGCGTAGGGATGCAGCGCGGCCTTGGCGGCACCGTAGCTGCCGTTGCCCGAGCCCATGAAGGCCGCGATGGAGCTGAACAGGAGGAGTCTGCCGTGGTCGGCGAGGATCGGCTTGACCGCCTCGACGAGGTGTACGGCGGTCATGACGTTCATCCGCAGGGTCTGGGTCCAGTCCCAGGAGACCGCGTCGAGGGCGTCGCCTCCTTCCGGCGCGGGCCTCCGCTCGATGCCTCCGGCGCAGGCGGCCACGATGTCGACGCCGCCGTACTCGTCGGCCAGGAAGTCGGCGACGCGGCGGCCGCCCTCGGGCTCGCCGAGGTCGGCGACGACGTAGGCGGCGCCCTCGCCGAGCCGCGCCGCCGAGGCGCGCAGGACGTCCTCGCGGCGGCCGGTGATGACCACCCGATCGCCCGCGGCGGCGAACCGCTCGGCGACGGCGTAGCCGATGCCGGTCCCTCCACCGCTGATCACCGCTGTGCGTGGCATGGGCGAACCTCCTCCTCGGGCCATTGATCCGCGCCGACTCTAGCGCGGCCGTCGGCGGACCGATCGGGGCGCCTTCGGCGCTGTGCGGTCTGATCGCCTCCGGCTCCGTTCGACCTGGATGGGTGTCCGCGGCGGGCGGGGAACGCGTGCCGGGTCGGCCGCAAAATGGCGTCCCGATGGGCGATACGCCAGGTCAGCTACCCGAATCGACCTAGACTCGAGGAATGAGCCCGCGGGTTCCCAGCGAGTCGGCCCTGAAGCCGGGCACGGCCGTGCCGCCCTGGGTGCGGCTGCTGCCGGTCGTGGCGCTCGCGCTCGCCGTGCTCTTTCAGGTCTCCTCCCCCGATCCGGCCCTGGTGGGACTCCCGACGGCGATCGTGCCCCTGTTGGCGGCGTTCATCCTCGGCCCGGGCGGGACGGCGGTCATCGCCGGGATCGTGATGGCCCTGGTGTTCACGCCGGTGCTGCAGTCCGACGACCTCGACACGGGGGACGCGTTCGCCATCGCCCTCGTCTGGGCCACCGGTGTGGGGGTGGCGTGGGTGCGCCAGCGGTTCCGGGCGCGGCTGGTGACCGTCGAGAGCGTCGCCGGGGCCGCCCAGCGCGCGGCCGTACCGGAGCTGCGCGATCGCGTCGACGACTTGGCCTGCGCCGGGCTGTACCGCTCCGCGCAGCAGGGCGCGCGCGTCGGGGGCGATCTGTTCGACATCCGCCCCAGCCCGTTCGGCACGCGGATGATCCTCGGTGACGTGCAGGGGCACGGGCTGCCCGCGGTGAGCACCGCCGCGATGCTGCTGTCGTCCTTCCACGAGGCGATCCTCGACGAGCCCGACCTCGAGCGCATCGCCGCGCGCCTGGAGCGGCGCATCGTGGTCGACGCCGACCAGGGGTACATCCCGGAGCTGTTCGCCTCGGTGCTGCTCGTCGAGTTCCCCGCGGAGGCCGACGAGATGCGGCTGCTCTCGTGCGGGCATCCGCCGCCGCTGATGCTGCGCGTCGACCGGATCGAGGAGGTCGACCTCAAGCCGAGGCCGGTGCTCGGTCTGCGACTCGAAGCGAGCGGGGGCGTCCCGCCCGTCGTGACGGTCCCGTTCCAGCCCGACGAGGTGCTGCTGGCCTATTCGGACGGGGTGAGCGAGGCGCGCGACGCGGACGGGCAGTACTACCCGCTGGCGCAGCACCTCAACGGCATGGTGGCGCCGCCTTCGCCCGGTCAGCTCATCGACTTCGTCTGGGACGACCTCAGCCGCTTCGCGGCGAGGCTCGACGACGACGTGAGTCTCCTGGCGGTCACGCGGGTAGAGCGAGCCGAAGAAACGCAACCCTATAGCCTATAAGATATATGACTACAGAGCGTAGGCTATAACCCATAAGGATGTTATAGGTTATAAGACTGATCGACTGTACGAGTGGGGAGGCCGCACAGCCGTCCAATCCTCCGCGCAGTGGTGGCCTCCTCCAGGCGGGACTCGGAGGCGCCTCATGACGATCTACACGGCCAGCGGCCGGGCGGCTCTCTCCAGGCGGGACTCAGAGCGGCTCGCGGTCAGCGGCCCGCGGCGGAGCGGCGTGGCATTTCCATTATCTGCGCGGTGGCCACTTGGCGGCGTATACGTTCGGCCGGCGCCGCGGGAACCTCTTCGAGAAATTCTTCGCGCTCGCTGTCGATTCGGGCCCCGCCCGTTCGACATGGGGGTGAACGGCGATCTTCACACCACAGAGAGCAGGAAAGCATCATGCGCACACTCATCGTCACCGCGTTCGTGTCCGTCGACGGCGTCATGGAGGCCCCCGGCGGCGAGCCCGGCTACAGGAACACCGGCTGGACCTTCAAGCACATCGAGTTCGACGAGGCCGCCTACGAGATCAAGGGGCGCGAGAAGGAGGAGGCCGCCGCCCTGCTGGTGGGCCGCCGCTCCTACGAGGCGTTCGCGCCCGTCTGGCCCTCGATGGAGGAGTTCGCGGAGTACAACGCCATGCCGCGCTACGTCGTCTCCACCACCTTGGAGAACGACGACCCGCGGTGGCCGGCCACCGTGCTGCGCTCGGTCGACGACGTCGCCGCGCTCAAGGAGGCCGAGGGCGGTCCGATCATCGTGCACGGCAGCGCAGAGCTCGGGCGGAGCCTGGCGGAGGCGGGATTGGTCGACCGCTACCACCTGCTCGTCTTTCCACTGCTCCTCGGGGCGGGCAAGCGCCTGTTCAGCGAGGCCGACAAAGACGCCGTGAAGCTGCGCCTCACCGAGCACGAGACCTATGCGAACGGCATCCAGAAGCAGGTCTTCGACGTCGTCCGCTGAGGGCGCACTCCTCTGTTGCGCAGGCGCGTCGGGCGCCCTTGCCTCGCCGCGCTTGGGCGCGACAGGGGCGGCCGGTGGAGAGGGTGGCCCTCGCCGCCCTTGGCGTGCGACCGCCTGGTCCGCAGGCGTGTGGGGCGGCGGACACCCCGACCGAGACCGGCACCGCGGTCGAGGCCTGGTCCGCAGGCGCGTCGGACGGCTGTCAGGGGTCGGCCAAGCCGTCGATCACGGTGAAGGCCCGCAGGCGTGTGGGGCGGCCGCGGCCGCCCACACGCCTTTCGCGTTCGTCCGGCAGGCCCGTGCGGTGACCCTCGCGGCGGCCGCGGGCGTGCTCAGGAAGGCGCTTCTCTCCTCTCCGGGCGGCGGCCGCGTGGGAGCGGTACAGGTCAGGTTGTTCTTCAAGCCGTTAGTCAATCCTTTAGACGATGGGTGTTCACAAAAGTTCGATCTTGTGGAAGCATCGACATTGCTCGATCACAACCCCCGAGAAGGAGACGACGATGTCATCCCCGAGACCGAGAAGAAAACGCATACTCGCCTCGGCGAGCGCAGCGGGCCTCGCCTTGGCGGCCGCGGCGGCGCCGGCACTGGCCGAGCAGGCTCCGGCGGCCGCGCAGGAGACCGCCGACTCGGCCGTCGTCATCGGCATCGACCCCTCGTACCAGCAGCCCGAGTTCGAGGGCTGGGGCACGAGCCTGGTCTGGATGGCCAACGCCACCGGCGGCTACCCCGACGAGATTCGCGAGCGACTGGTCGACATGGTCTTCGGCGAGGAGGGCCTCAACCTCAACATCGCCCGCTACAACGTCGGCGGCGGCAACGCCCCGGACATCGACTCGTCCTATATGAAGGACGGCGCGGACATGCCGGGCTGGTGGGCCGCCCCCGAGGGCGTCACCCACGAGGACAAGGACTGGTGGGACCCCGAGAACCCCGACCACTGGAACTGGGACGCCGACGCGAACCAGCGCTGGTGGATCGACCAGATCAAGGACGACGTCACCCACTGGGAGGCGTTCAGCAACTCCCCGCCGTACTTCCAGACCGTCTCCGGCTACGTCTCCGGCGGCTTCGACGCGAGCGACGAGCAGATCCGCGCCGACACCGTCGACGAGTTCGCGATCTACATGACCGAGGTCATGGAGCACCTCGAAGACGCGCACGGCATCGAGTTCGACACCGTCAACCCGCTCAACGAGCCGAACACCGACTACTGGGGCACCACGCTCGGCCCCGACGGCGTCCAGCCGGTCGGCGGCCGCCAGGAGGGCGCGCACGCCGGTCCCGAGCTCCAGCAGCTCGTCATCCAGGCGCTGGCCGAGCAGCTCGAGGACGCCGACACCGACGCGGTCGTCTCGGCGATGGACGAGACGAACCCGGGCACGTTCACCGCGAACTGGAACGCCTACACCGACGAGTCCCGCGCGGTCGTGGAGCAGATGAACGTCCACACCTACGGCACCGGGAACCGCACCAGCGTGCGCGACCTCGCCAAGGGCGGCGACAAGCCGCTGTGGATGAGCGAGGTCGGCGGCAGCTGGCACTCCCCCACCGACTACGAGACCATGGACGAGGGGCTCGGCATCGCCGACCGGATCACCGACGACCTGCGCGAGCTGGAGCCCTCCGCGTGGGTCTTCTGGCAGCCGATCGAGGACACGATCCCGCAGCAGGAGGGCGGCGGCAACTGGGGCAGCATCCACATCCCGTTCGACTGCACGGCCGAGGACACCCTGGAGACCTGCCCGATCCAGACCAACACCAAGTACGACGCGGTCCGCAACTTCACGCACTACATCGAGCCCGGCGACCACATGGTCAAGGTGGACGACATCGACACCGTGGCGGCGGTCAAGGACTCCGAGGACGCGGCGGTCGTGGTGTACACCAACCACTCCGCCGACTCGCGCGCCGTGACGCTCGACCTGTCGAAGTTCGGCGGCGTCGACTCGGGCGCGACCGTGACGCCGGTGGTCACCAGCGCCGACGGCGCCCTGGTCGAGGGCGAGCCGGTCCGCGCCGAGGGCACCTCGCCGACGCTGACCGTCCCGGGCGAGTCGGTGACGACGTTCCTGATCGACGGCGTCTCCGGCGTCGCCGAGGACGCCGCGCTGGCCCAGGACGGCCACGTCTACCGCATCGAGGGCGTGCAGAGCGGCAAGTCCCTCGCGCCGGACGCCGAGGGCGCCGGCACGGTCATCGCCACCACCGATCCTTCGAGCCTTGAGCAGCTGTGGGAGGTGGAGCAGCTGACCGAGGGCCACGGCAACCGCGAGCACTTCGCGGTGGTCAACGTGGACACCGGGCAGCGGCTGGCGGTGCGCGAGGACGACAGTCTCGTGCTCGAAGACGCCGGAGGCGACCCCGACGCGGGCGCGCGGTGGATGATGTCCACGACCGGCGACGGGACGTGGACGTTCGTGAACGTCGGCACCGGCAGGCTCATCGACGTGGGCGGCCAGGCGACCGAGGACGGCTCCCCGGTGGCGACGTACACGCCGACCTCGGGCGCGAACCAGCGCTGGGCGGTGATCGACGAGACCGTGCAGGACCTTCTGGACGTCGAGGCGTACACCGTGCCGGGCCTGGCGCCCGAGCTGCCCGAGACGGTCACGCCGGTCTATCGCGACGGGCCGCGGGGCGAGCTGGCCGTGACGTGGAAGCACACGGGCCACGGCAAGTGGAAGAGGCCGGGAACGGTCGAGGTCAAGGGCACGGCGTACGACGTGCTCGGCGACAAGCACAAGGTGACCGCCGTGGTCACCGTGGACACCTTCAGTTCGACCGAGCCCGCGAGCGCGAAGACCTATGTGGGCGGTGAGCCGGACCTGCCGGAGGCCGTGACGGCGATCGGCGACCACGGCGGCCGCGTCGCCATGCCGGTGACGTGGGAGGAGGCGCCGGAGGGCGCCTTCGACGAGCTCGGCACGGTGACGCTGTCGGGCACGGCGCACGTGGTCGACGGCAGCACCGTCCCGGCGGTGGTCGAGGTCGAGGTGACCGAGCCGGTCGAGGTCAACGCGGCGATGGACGACGGCGTCACCACGGCGGCGACGTTCACCGAGGACGGCTACTCGACCGAGCGGCTGCGCAACGGGAACCTGAGCGACAAGGCGTGGTCGAACTGGGTGTCCGGCGACAAGCGCACCGAGGACGCGATCACGTTCACGCTCCCGGCCGAGCGGGACGTGACGCGCGTGGTCGCCTACTTCTACAGCGACGGCGGCCGGGCGAGCTACGCCGACACGATGCAGGTCCAGTACCTGGCCGAGGACGGCACCTGGGTGGACGCCGGGGAGCCGGTGGCGGTCGGCACCGACCCCTCGCCGGTCGTGGACGTCGCCGTCGACGCCCGCACCTCGGCGGTGCGCGTCCAGATGTCGGTCGGCGAGGTCGGCTGGATCACGATGAGCGAGATCGAGGTCTACGCCAAGGCCCCGAGCGCCTGACGAGGGAACGAGGCCCGGCCCGCCGCTCATGTCGAGCGGCGGGCCGGGCCCCGCGCTCGCTCTCAGGCCTGGGCGGTCGGCATGATGACGAGCCGCGGGAGGTTCACGCGCGGCGGCTGGGCCGCGAGGAACGCGACGGACTCGGCCACATCGGACGACTCGAGCACCTCGATGGACGCGATGGCGCCCTCGATCCACTCGTTGGCCCCCGGGTCGGTGACGTGGTCCTTGATCTCCGTCATGGTCATCCCCGGCTCGACCACCGAGACGCGGACGCCCTTGGAGCCGAGGTCGGCGCGCAGGTTCTTCGACAGGTGCGACACGAACGCCTTGGTGCCGCCGTAGACGCCGAACGACGGGAAGACCTCCGTCCCGCCGATCGAGGAGGTGTTGACCAGGTCGGCGACGCCGCGCTCGGCCGCGGCGGCGACGAGCTGCGGGGTGAAGGCGCCGATGACGTTCATCAGGCCGGTGACGTTGAGGTCGACCATCCGCTGCCACTGGTCGACGCGGCGCTCGGTGATCGGCGCGGGCAGCATGACGCCGGCGTTGTTGAACAGCAGGTCGGCGGCACCGAACTCGGCGGCGACGCGCTCGGCCGCGGCCTCGACCGCCGCCGCGTCGGTGACGTCGACGGGCACGGCGAGCGCGGTGCCGCCGACCTTGGCGATGCGCTCGACGAGCTCGTCGAGGCGGTCGGCGCGGCGCGCGAGCACGGCGACCTTGGCGCCGCGGGCGGCCAGGAGTTCGGCGGTGGCCTCGCCGATCCCGCTGGAGGCCCCTGTGACGACGGCGGTGCGGCCTTCGAGCGTCGCGGTGATGGTGTCGGAGGACATGGTGTTTCCCTTCGGTTTCGGGTGACTGCATCGATCAAAGCACCGATGAGCGGCCGAAACCGCCGCTAAAAAGGCCCTGCGCCGACTGGTACTGCCAGGGCCACCCAGGGCGCGGCGGCCTTCGCGGGGTGCGGTCACAATTGGGGCATGGACCGAGGTTCCGAGATCGCCGATTTCCTGCGCACGAGGCGCGCCCGCGTGACGCCCGACCAGGCGGGACTGCCCGACGACCGCCGCGTCCGGCGCGTGCCGGGCCTGCGCCGCGACGAGGTGGCGCGGCTGGCCAACGTGAGCACCGAGTACTACACGCGGCTCGAACAGGGCCGGGGCGGCAACCCTTCACCCGAGGTGCTCGACGCGTTGGCTTCGGCGCTGCGGCTCGACGATTCCGAGCGCGCGCACCTGGTGGACCTGTGCGGGCGCAAGGCGGCCAGGCGCTCGCGGCCCGTCGCGCAGCGGGTGCGCCAGGGGCTGCTGCTGACCCTCCAGAGCCTCGAGAGCGTTCCGGCCTTCGTCATCGGGCACCGCATGGACGTGCTGGCCGTCAACCGCCTGGGCCGCGAGGTGATCGCCGATTTCGACGCCATGCCCGCCGCCGAGCGCAACATCGCCCGCTTCACGCTGCTGAACCCCGCGGCGCGCGAACGGATCGCGGACTGGGAGCAGGCCGGGGCCGACACCGTCGCGGTGCTGCGGTTCCAGGCCGGGCGTCACCCCGGCGACCGGCAGCTGGCCGACCTGGTCGGGGAGCTGACCGTCCGCTGCCCCGAATTCAGTGGCTGGTGGAACGACCACCACGTGCTGCGCCGCACGCACGGCGTCAAGCGCTACCGGCACCCGGTCGTGGGCGACATGGAGTTCAACTACGAGTCGTTCGAGGTGCCGGGCGACCCCGAGCAGGCCCTGTGCGTCTACAACGTCGAGCCCGGCTCGGCCAGCGCCGAGGCGCTGCGGCTGCTCGGCAGCTGGACGAGCCCGCGTGCCGAGGTCGCTCCGGAGCCGCGCGCATAGGAGTCGTCGGTGCCGCGCGGTACCTTGGCGGCCATGACCGAGCGATACACGGTACGGCAGTTCAGCGAGTCCGAGGGGGCCGACGACTGGCGGGTCCTCGGCGACGGCGCGTGCGCCTATTTCAGGACCGGGTCGATCGCGGCGGGGGCGCGGCTGCTGGACGCGATCGCGGCGCTCGACGGCACGGGGCCGCGGCGCCCAGACGTCGACGTGCGGTCCGACGGCGTGACCGTCCGGATCATCACGATGACCGACGACTACTACGGTCTGACGAAAGAGGACCTGGAGCTCGCGCGGCGGATCTCGGCGGCGGCGCGCGGGCTCGGCTTCGCCGCCGATCCGTCGGCGGTGCAGACGATCCAGGTCTCGATCGACGCGCTCGTCCACGCCGACGTCGTCCCGTTCTGGCGCGCCGTCCTCGGGTATGAGCAGCGCGGGCCGGACGACCTGGTCGACCGGTACGGGCGCGGTTCGCCGTTCTGGTTCCAGCAGATGGACGAGCCGCGCCCGCAGCGCAGCCGGACGCACGTAGACGTGTGGGTGCCGCACGATCAGGCCGAGGCGCGCATCGCGGCGGCGATCGCCGCGGGCGGGCGCCTGGTGACCGACGCGCACGCGCCCGAGTGGTGGGTCCTGGCCGATCCGGAGGGCAACGAGGTCTGCGTCGCCACGACGCTGAGCCGCGGCTGAGCGGGCCCGCGCCTCAGGCGTGTTCGGCTATGGCGGCCTTGATGACGCGGTGGTGGGCCTCGGCCTCGGCGGTGCCGTCGTCGAGGCCGGTCAGGACGAGCATGGCCTTCCAGACCGCCCAGCCCCGGGCCCTGGCCCAGGTGGCGTCGTCGGCGTCCACGCCGCGGCGGAAGGCCTCGCGGCCGGCGCCTTCGAACGTCGTCCAGGCGATCACGAGGTCGCAGGAGGGGTCGCCGACGCCGCTGGTGCCGAAGTCGATGACCGCCGCCAGTTCGCCGCCTTTGACAAGGAGGTTGCCGTGGGCGATGTCGCCGTGGAACCAGACCGGCGGCCCCTGCCGGGCGGCGCCGAGGGCGGCCTCCCAGACCGAGCGGGCCCCATCGGTGTCGATCCGGCCCTCCAGCGCCTTCAGGTCCCGTCGGACCTCGTGGTCGTAGTGGCGCAGCGGGGTGCCGCGGTAGAAGCTGTGCTCGCCGCCCGCGGGGCCGCCGGTCGGGTCGATGCGCTGCAGGGCGGTCACGAACGCGGCCACCTGCGCGGCGAACGCGGGCAGGTCGCCGATGCGGTCGGCGCGGGCGGTCTCGCCGTCGATCCAGCGGCGGACCGCCCACGGATGCGGGTATTCGGCGGTGGGCTCGCCGATGCCGAGCGGCACGGGGATCGCGACGGGCAGGTGCGGGGCGAGGACCGGCAGCCACCGGTGCTCCTTCTCGACGGCGAGCGCGTAGGCCGCGGCCGTGGGCAGCCGCACCGTCATGTCCTCGCCGAGGCGGTAGGTGCGGTTGTCCCAGCCGTCGATCGCGACCGGCCGCACCGGCAGGTCGGCCCACTGCGGGAACTGGGCGGCGATCAGCCGCTCGACCAGGGCCGCGTCGATCCCGGCCCGGCCGTCGGCGTGCCGTGCGTCGTCCATCGGGACAGTCTGGCGGCGGCGGTGCCGCGCGGCAAGGGGTTTTGTCAGGCGTCGACCGTGTTCTCCTGCATGGTCAGGACGGTCTTGCCGCGCGAGTTGCCCGCCCGCGAGCGCTCCAGCGCGGCGGGGGCCCTCTCCAGCGGCGCCTTGAAGTCGATGCGGACCTTCAGCTCGCCGCCCGCCACCGCTTCGGCGAGGGCGGCGAGGGTCTCGGGGGTCGCCTTGGCGTACAGGTTGGCGCCGTGCAGGCCGCGCTCGGCGATCGCGTCGACGTCGACGGCGCCGTTGGCGCTGACGATGGTGCCGCCGGGCCTGAGCACGTCGGCGACGCGGCCGGTGTCGGCGGGGCCGGAGACGAGGTCGACGACCGCGTCGATCCCGTCGGGGTGAGCGGCGAGCACCTGGTCGACGGTCGGGGCCTCGGTGAAGTCGACGATCTCGGTGGCGCCGATCTCGCGGAGGTAGGCGGCGGTGGCCGGGTCGGTGGTGGCGATGACGTCCGCGCCCTTGGCGGCGGCCACCTGCACGGCCGCCTGGCCGACGCCGCCGGAGGCGCCGTTGACGAGGACGATCTGCCCGGCGGCGACCTCGGTGGCGGCGACGAAGTCGTGGGCTCCGGCGCCCGCGGTGGGCAGCGCGGCGGCGAGGTCGAACGGGAGCGTCGTCGGCAGGAGCGCGAGCTTGCCTTCGGCGGGGGCGAGGGCGAACTCGGCATAGGAGCCGCGGCCGCGCTCGACGTCCATGAACTGGCCGAAGACGCGGTCGCCCGCCGCCAGGCCGGTGACGCCGGGGCCGACCCTCTCGACGACTCCGGCGCCGTCCGAGCCGAGGACCAGCGGGAAGGCGTGCTCGACGACGCCCCGCAGCGCGCCGTCGACGACCTTCCAGTCGAACGGGTTGACCCCGGCGGCCTCGAGGCGGACGAGGACCTCGCCCGGCCCCGGTTCGGCGACGGGCAGCTCGGCCAGTTCGGGTTCGGTGTCGAAGTCGGTGGCTATGACGGCGCGCACGTCGTGCTCCTTCGGTCGCGGTTCGGCGGGCGGTGCGATTGTCTCGCGGTTCCGCCCCGGCGGTGCCGGGTTCCCCGGTTCGGACGGTACCCGCGGGGGCGGCGGTTATGCGGCGCGGCCGCCTTCATGCGCCTCGCGGGTCAGGAACGCCAGGCGGGCGCGCTTGCCGGGCAGTTCGATCTCGGGACCGAGCGCGAAGCCGGTGCGGCGCAGGCGGGCGCGGGCCTGCTCGTTGCGCGCGTCGGGTTCGACGACGATCCGCCGGTGCGCGGGATCGGCGAAGAGATAGGCCGCCAGCACCGACACCAGCGCGGCGGTGAATCCGGCCTGGGCGCCGCCGCGGTCGGGCCTGGCGACCAGGAGGTGGGTGCCGATGTCGCCGGGGAGCACCTCGTAGCGCTCCCCCACCGGGTCGGCGTCCGGCTCGTAGGTCTGGAACAGGGCGATCGGCGCTCCGTCGCGCAGGACGAGGAAGGCGTGGTGGGTGGCCAGCGAGTCGAGGTACTCGTAGATCTCCAGGACGCGTTCGCGGCTCGCCTCCAGCATGCCCCAGAACCTGGCGCGGTCCTCGGTGACCCAGCCGTGGATCAGGTCGATGTCGGCCTTCGGGTCGACCGGGACGATGCGGACGCGGCCGAAGCCGGGCACGGTCTGCTCATGGACGGCGGCGCGCTCGGCGGGGCCGGTGGCGTGGTCGGTCATGGGGGACTCCTCGTTCAGGTCGTTCCAGTCGGTGGTGACGGGGATGAGCTCGCCCGCGCTCCACAGCGGCAGCTGGTCGCGGGCGTGCGGGTGGCCGGGCTCGCCCGCGGCCCCGAGGGGGACGATCCAGCGGCTGCGGGAGCGGTCGGCGAGGTCCCAGACCCAGCGGGCGGCCGGGCCTCTGGCGAACGTGTCGGTGGTGCCGGGGACGCTGGTGGTCGACAGGACGCAGTCGTGGTCGCCGGGGAGGCCGGGCCAGGTCTCGCCGGGGGGCGAGAGCCAGGGAGCGAGGCGGTGGCGCTCGCCCCAGGGGGTGAGGCCGCTGTCGGGGGCGGTGGCCTCGACGGCGGCGCGGACGGCGTCGGCGAGGTCGGCGGCGGGGATCGGGCCGTCGTGGGAGAGGAGGTGTTCGAGGGCGAAGGCGATGCGGGGCCGCAGCGCGAGCCAGGGCGCGAACAGCTCGGGATAGGGGGACGGCTCGGCCAGGGGGGCGAGCGCCGGGTGCTCGGCGAGGCGGCGGACGACGGCCGCGCGCAGGGCGGCGTAGTCGGCGGCTTCGGCGCTGGCCGCGTCCATGCGGCGGTCCCAGGCGAGGAGCCGCTTGCGCAGGGCCGCGGCGGTGCAGCTGAGGCCGTCGAGCGCGGCGAGGGCGTCCAGGAGCGGCCCGGCCGAGGGCAGGAGCGCATCGGTGTGGACGGTGCCCACGGTCTCGGCGGTCCAGGCGCGGGAGGCGGTGAGCAGCTGGGCGATGCGCCTGGCGCGGTGGGGCGGGGCGAACTCGACGCCGAGCGGGGCTGAGGGTCCGGCCTGGTTGGCCATGACGGTGACGGGACGGATGGCGCCGCGGGGCGGCTCGTGCCAGCCGTGCCAGGCGTGCCGGGCCTTCCAGGCGGGCACGGGGCGGAGCAGGTTCGCCTTGTCGCGCACGGGGACGCGCCCGGCGACGCGGTGGAGGTGCCCGCCGGCGGTGTCGGCGGCGAGGACGACGTTGACCGGCGTGACCCACTCGTCCAGGGCGGCGTCCACGTCGTCGACGGTCCAGGCGCGCAAGAGCTTCGGCAGGGCGCCGAAGCCGAGGTCGTTGCGGGCGCGGACGGGGCAGCGCAGGCTCAGCGCCCAGCCGTCGTCGAGGCCGCCCGCGATGACGGGTCCGCGCGGCGTCTCGAGGACGTCGACGGTCTCGCTCGATTCGCCCGCGACCTCGATCGTCTCGGTGCGGGCGTCGGCGGTCTCCCAGCCGTCGGGGCCGAGCGCTTCGATGCGGTCGCCATTGTGGCGCAGGCGTTCCCAGTACAGGTCGGTGGTGTCGGCCATGGCGTTGGTGATGCCCCAGGCCACGCCGCCGGTGTGTCCGAAGTGGGCGATTCCGGGGACGCCGGGCACGGCGAGGCCGACCACGTCGAACTCGTCGCAGGAGAGGCGGATCTGCTGGTAGATGCCCGGTTCTTCGATGTGGCGGTGCGGGTCGCCCGCGAGCAGCGACCGGCCGGAGGCGGTGCGTTCGCCGGTGAGGAGCCAGCCGTTGCTGCCCGAGCGGTCGGACCCGTCGGTGGCGAACAGGGCGATCGCGTCCTCGCCGAGGTGGACGGCGAGGCGCTCGCGCCACAGCTTGGCGGGGAATCCGGCGCCGAACAGCAGGTGCTCGGAGAGCCAGACCGCCAGCGGCGTCCACGGCTCCCATCGCAGCCCCAGGGAGTTGACGCCGTCGACGTAGGCGGCGGTCCAGGCGGCGGTGCCGTGGTCGAGCGCGGCGAAGCAGCGCCGGGCGGTGTCGGCGATGCGGGCCTGGCGCGCGAAGCGGTCCCAGTCGAGGGCCTCGCGGCCGAATCGCGCGGCCGCGGTGCCCTCGGCGTGGCGGCGCAGCGCCTCGATCTGCTCGGCCCGGTCGGCGGCGGCGCCTCGGCCCTGGGCGAAGGCCAGGGCGCGGGCCGTGCGGGCCCGCAGATGCGGGATGCCCCATGCGTCCCTGTAGCTCGCGAACTCCATACCGCCGCACCCTCCTTGGTTAGGGTAGTCTAACCTAACCAGAAATGCCGTCATATGGCTCGTCTCCAGTGGAGGCCGCCTGGAGGAAGGAGACGCCCATGAGGCACGGCTGGGAGGGCGCGGTCCTCAAGCTCATGCGCGCCAAGGACTTCACATTCACCGTGACCGGCGCCGAGCAGGTGACCGAGCATTTCAGGCGGGTCCGGTTCACCGACGGCGGCATGCTGAAGGCCACCGGCGTCCACCCGACGATGTGGGTGCGCGTGTGGTTCGCGAACGCGGGCAGGCCGCACCAGCGCGGCTACACCCTGGTCGAGCCCGACGCCGAGGCGGGCACGTTCGGCTTCGACTTCGCGATGCACGACGGCCCCGCCTGCGACTGGGCGCTGGCGGCCCAGCCGGGTGACACGATCGAGGCGACGGTGCAGGGCAGCGCCTTCACCGCTCCGGATCCACTGCCGCCCAGGATGCTCGTGTTCGGCGACGCGGCCTCGCTCCCGGCGATCAACTCGCTGCTGGCCGCCCTGCCAGAGGTGCCCGCGACGATCTGGTTCGAGACCGCCCACGACTCCGAGGGCGCCAGGACGCTGGTGCTGGACCCCGAAAGGCACCGGCTCAACCTCGTGCCGCGCAAGGAGGAGGGCGGTCACCTCGTCACCGAGGCGCGAGCGGCCCTGCCCGAACTCATCGACGACCCGGCGGCGGCGTACGCATGGGTCGCCTGCGACTTCAAGAGCACCCGCGGCCTGACCGCGCTCCTGCGCAAGGAACTCGGCGTCCCGAAGCACCGCGTGAACGCGATGGCCTACTGGCGCTGACCGCTGCGCACCCGGCCGGTCAGGTCCGCGGCGGCCCGGAATGTCGGCGGCGACGGTTAGGGTCGGCGGCATGGTCGTCGGTTTCGCGGTGGTGCAGCGGTGAGGGTCGAGGCGTGGGAGGACGGGACTGCCGGGCTCATGCGGTTGCCCTCCGGGCGGCTCGTGCGCGGGCGGGGCGTGCGGCGCCCGCTTCCCGAGGGGCAGGAGCCGACGTACGGGCTCTACCTGCTCGGTCGGCGGCCGCCGGGCGTGGCGTGGGAGTCGCGCTGGCTGCGCTGGCCCGACTTCTGGCTGCCGCTGAGCCGTTCGGCGGCACGGGAGGCGCTCGGCGAGGCGTGGGAGCGGGCGGGCGAGGAGCGCGTCGAGATCGCCTGCGGCGGCGGGCACGGGCGCACCGGCACCGCCCTGGCGTGCCTGGCGGTCCTCGACGGCGTGCCGAACGCCGAGGCCGTCGCCTACGTGCGCGAGCACTACCGGCCGCGCGCGGTCGAGACGCCTTGGCAGCACCGGTACGTCGCCCGCTTCCGATGACGGGCGCGCCGGGGGACACACCGGAGTGTGGTCGCGGCGTAACATCATGTGCATATCCCCTGGAGGAGGGCGGCCATGAGCGAGGGACCACTGGAGATCACGCGCTGGTGCGGCACCATGCCGATGCACCACCACCTCTTGGACGTGCAGCCCGGGTACGCCGAGGCCCGCACCGGCATCGAGGACGAGTCCTTCGCCTGGCGCAGGCCCCGCCGCGAGACGGTGGTCACCGTGCCCGTCGTCGTCCACGTCGTCTGGCACGAGGAGTCCGAGAACGTCACAGAGGAGCAGATCCGGAGCCAGATCGACGTGCTCAACGCCGACTTCCGGATGCGGGGCGCGGGCCTCGACACCGTCCCGGCGCCGTTCGCCCCGCTCGTCGCCGACGCGCGCGTCGAGTTCGCCCTCGCGGGCACCGGCCCGGCGGGCGAGCCGACCACCGGCATCACCCGCACCCGGACCGAGACCGCCGTCTTCGACGCCGACGACACCGTCAAGCACACCGCCTCCGGCGGCACCGACGCCTGGCCCGCCGACCGCTACCTGAACCTGTGGGTCTGCCCGCTCGGCGGCGGCCTCCTCGGCTACGCCCAGTTCCCCGGCGGCGCGCCGGCGACCGACGGCGTCGTCATCAACCACCGGGGCTTCGGCACCGTCGGCACCGCCACCGCGCCGTTCGACGGCGGCCGCACCGCCGTCCACGAGATCGGCCACTGGCTCAACCTGCGCCACATCTGGGGCGACGACGGCGAGGGCTGCTCGGGCGACGACTTCGTCTCCGACACTCCGAACCAGGGCGGGCCGAACCGCGGCCGCCCCGTCTTCCCGCACGTCAGCTGCGACAACGCCCCCGACGGCGACCTGTTCATGAACTTCATGGACTACAGCGACGACGCGGTCAGCGTCATGTTCACCCAGGGCCAGACCGAGCGGATGGACGCGTGCCTGGCCGGGCCGCGCGGCTCCTTCCTCGCCTCTCCGGGCGAACCGGCCGAACCGGCCGAACCGGATGACCTCGCGCCCACCGCCGCCTAGGATTCGAGGGATACACGGGTTCGCGGTCTTCCGCGGCCGGGGAACGACCATCCGCGAGGCAGTCATGAGCGAGCCACCCGAGGACCTGTTCCGCCGCTGGGTGCACATCGAGGAGGAGGACGAGGGCGACGTGCGCGTCTACCGTCCCTTCGAGGACCCCGCGGCGCTCGGGCGCGGGCGCGACAGCATCGAGTTCCGCCCCGACGGCGCGGTGATCCTCTACGAGTTCAGCGCCACCGACGCCCCCGTCGCCGTCGAGGGCCGGTGGCGCAGCCCGCAGCGCCACGAGATCATCACCTCCGGCCCGTCGGGAGTCTTCGACCTCTCGTACAGCATCGTCGCCGTCGACGCCCGCAGTCTGCGCATGCGGCCGCTGGACCGCTGACGGCGGCCCAGCTCAGCGGTAGCGCACGGACGGGTTTCGCATGCTTGTACGCTGCAACGTGGACGTGACACCCCCGCGCCCCCAGCCCCCTTTCGTCCACGGTAGAAGAGGATGCGATGCGCGCCTGGAAGGACCGGACGTCGCTGCTGCGCGGACGCCTGCACGGCCGCCTGTTCATCGTCCTCGGCGCCGTCGCCGCCGTCGCGGTGGCGATCGCGGTCTGGCAGTTCGCCGCGGCCCTCGGCGGCGGCGAGGACGAGGCCCTCTCCGACTGGACCGACCCCGCGCCCACCACCGCCATGCCGCGCTCGCCCGCCGAGGACACCGCGACGGCCGCCCCCGCGTCGGCCAGCCCGAGCCCGACGGCCGAGGCCTCCTCCGAAACGCCCGAGGCGACGCCGAGCGAGACCGCCGCCGCGGAGACGAGCGAGGCACCGGAAACCGAGTCGGCCGAGCCGAGCGGGCCGAGCTGCACCGCCGCGCTCCGGCTCGACAGCGAAGGCGAGCGCTCGATCTCGGTCAAGGTCGAGGTCGTCAACACCGGCGAGGAGGCCATCGGCGGCTGGGAGATCGTCCTCGGCATCGACGGCGTCGACGTCACCGGCACCTGGGGCATGAGCCGCGTCGAGGGCGACCGCTACGGCAACTGGTGGTCCAACGGCACGCTCGACCCCGGCGAGGACACCGTCCCGAGCTTCAGCGCCGCCACCGAGGGCGATCCGGCCCTGCCGGACACCGTCCCCTGCACCGCGGCCGCCGAGTAGTCAGACCGCCTCGACGCTCGGGTTGTGGTGGACCGGGAAGTTCACCGAGTTCGCGATGAAGCAGGACTTGTTGGCCTCCAGGTGCAGCTCGACGGCCTGGCCCATGCTGGAGGCGGCGGTGATCGACACCTTGGGGTTCAAGACGACCTCGACGAAGCGACCGCTGCCGCCCGGTCCCTGGTCCATGCGCCCGGTCGCCAGGTCCTCGTACGAGGTCACCGTCACCCCGTGGGTCGCGCACAGCGCCAGGTAGGTGAGCATGTGGCATTCGGCGAGCGCGGCCACCAGGAGGTCCTCGGGGCTCCACCGGTCGGGCTGCCCGCGGAACGCGGGGTCGGCGCTGCCCTGGAGCGTGGGCTTGCCCTGGACGAGGACGTCGTGGTCCCGCCCGTAATCGCGGTAGTTCGACGTTCCCGAGCCGGTGTTCCCGGTCCACCGGACGGTGACTTCGTAGTGGTGCTCGCCGCGCATTGCACGCTCCTTCGGTCGTGGGGGGCGTCGCCAGCCTAGCCGCGCAAGGAAACGGCGCGGCGGCCACGGTCCTTCGCGGCGCTCTCATCTGCACCGTCGGGGTACCCCGCGGGGCGGCGGGACCAACATCGACGGTCGCATCGTCCGAGCACAGGGGACGGGCGCGGGGAACCCCCTCAGGGGTGGAACACGGCCCGAACGCACCCGTCCCGCTTGTGCTTGAACATGTTGTAACCGCGCGGCGCCGCGTCGAGCCCCATCGCGTGCGTGGCGAACTGCCGGGTCTCCAGCCGCCCTTCGGCCATGAGGTCCAACAGCTTCGGGATGTACCGCTGGCCGTGCTGCTGGGCGCCGCGCACCGTCAGGCCCTTGTTCATGAGCGCGCCGACCGGGAACTTGTCCACCCAGCCGACGAACACGCCGAGCAGGAACACGCTGCCGCCCTTGCGGCAGGCCTGGATCGCCTCGCGCAGGGCCTGGGGCCGCCCGGTCTCGAGCCGCAGCCGCTGCTTGGCGCTGTCGTAGAGGTGCTGCGGGCCGGTGCCGTGGGCCTCCATGCCGACCGCTTCGATGCACACGTCGGGCCCGCGCCCGCCGGTGCGCTCGCGCAGTTCGGCGCCGACGTCGGTGGCGGTGTAGTCGAGGGTCTCGGCCCCGATGTGCCGCTCGGCCATGTCGAGGCGCTCGCGGAAGCGGTCGATGACGATGACGCGTTCGGCGCCGAGCAGCGTCGCGGCCTGGGCGGCCATCTGGCCGACCGCGCCGCAGCCCCAGACGGCCACCACGTCGCCCTCGCCGACGCCGCCGAGGTCGGCGCCCATCCAGCCGGTGGGGGCCGCGTCGGAGGCGAACAGGGCCGTCTCGTCGTCCACGCCGTCGGGCACGCGGAAGGCGCCGTAGTCGGCGAACGGCACGCGGACGTATTCGGCGTGGCTGCCGCGGAAGCCGCCCATGGCGTGCGAGTAGCCGTAGACGGCGCCGGTCTCGTAGCCCCACAGCGCCGCGGCGATGCCCGGCTTGGGGTTGCTGTTGTCGCACAGCGACCACAGGTCGTGCTCGCAGTACCAGCAGCGGCCGCAGGAGATGAAGGAGCACACCACGACCCGGTCGCCCTTCTTGAGCCGGTCGACGCCCGGCCCGGTCTCGACGACCTCGCCGAGGAACTCGTGGCCGAGGACGTCGCCGGACTCCATCGCGGGGACGTAGCCGTCGATGAGGTGCAGGTCCGAGCCGCACGTGGTGGTGGCCGCGACCTTCACGATCGCGTCCTGGTCGTTGAGGATGACCGGATCGGGGACGTCCTCGACGGACAGGTCGTTCACGCCCCTCCAGCACAGTGCCCTCACAGCCGTCCCTCTCCGGCCGCGCGAGCGCCGGCGGCCTCGACGATCCTGCCGCCGAGGGTGCGCGGGCCTTCGCGCGGTTCGAGCTCGATGACCTCGCCGGTCTCCAGCAGCGATTTGGCGTCCCGGAGCGCGCGGCGCACCGGCTGCCTGGGGTCGCGCCCGGCGAGTCTGGAGAGGAGGTTGACGTCGTAGGGCAGCGGCTGCTCCTTGAGCCTGACGGCGAGTTCGGTGCCGCGGCCGCCGGGCGCGGGTGTGATGCGCATCTGGAGCCGCAGGCCGGGGCGGGCGAGCACTTCGCGCAGCCGCGGTTCGGCCTCCACCTGCTCGGGCGGGGCGTTGATCGACACGGCGAGCCAGCGGTCGCGGTCGTCGGTGCTGGGCCCCGTCGACTTGGCGCCGCGCTTGCGCCGGTAGCGGCGCCACAGCCGCCGCCCTACCGCGATGCCCGCGGAGATCGCCAGGCTCTTGATCAGCCGTCTCATCACCATTGTCCGGCCCCCGTCCCGTGCGTGTGCCGCGCTGGGGCGTTCCCGGCGGCCGCGGCGCTAAACGTCAGCCGTCCGGCTCGTCCGGCCCGTCGGGCTCGGGAGGCGGCCCGAGTCCTTCGAGGTCGTCCCAGGGCACGCGGAGGCGGACGGTGCCGGGGGTCGAGACGTCCACCTTGGCGAGCGGGGCGTAGCGGGTGTCGCGGTGCAGCCAGGCGGCGAAGCGGGTGAACAGCGCCGGGCCGACCTCCTCGCGGCGCTCGTACCCGAACAGGCGGACGTGCCTGCGGCCCAGCACGAGGCCTTCGACGACGAGCGTCCGGCGCTCGGAGTCGGGGACGGCCCGCAGGTCGAGCACGACGCCGACGCGGCGCCCGGCCGGGTCGAGCACCGTCGCGTCGAACAGGTCAGCTCCCCTCACGGCCGGCCCCCGGGATGCGCGAGACGAACTTCCGCAGCTGCCGCTCGGTCGGGCTGGTGGCGGACTCCCCCGCCTCGGCGGTGACCTCCACGTCGGACTTCACGTCCACGACGTGCGCGAGGCCGATGCGGCGCTCGGGGTGGGGGCCGCCGGTCAGGCGCATCGCGAGGCGCAGCAGGCCCCGCGCCGGCGAGGGCATCCGCCGGCACAGGGCCGAGGCGCCGACCAGCAGCGCCGTCACCTCCAGCGCGCCGTCCTCGCGGAAGTGCAGCTCCAGGTCGTCGACCTTGCCGACGTGCACGGCCTCGGGGGCGGTGATCTGCCGGTCGAGCATCTGCGTGCCCAGGTCGATGCGGTCTCTTCCGTGCCATTCGATCCAGCTCATGCGCCCATCCCCGTCGCTATCATCAGCGGGATCGCCGCGACCGCGGCGATCAGGACCACCAGCAGCGTCACCAGGCCGACCGCGTTGCCGAACCGGCCGTTGACGTGGTCGCCGAGGTACTGCCGGTCGTTGGCGACGATGAGGACCGGCAGGTAGGTGAGCGGCAGGGCCACCGCCGAGCCGATCAGCGAGACCTCGGTGATCATGACGGGGTCCACGCCGGTCTGGACGATGAGGAACGCGAGCAGCACCGAGCCGGCCACCACCGCGTGGAACCTCGCGGCCCGCTTGGGCTGCTTTCGCTTGCCCCACTGCCATCCGAAGTACTGCGCCAGCATGTAGCCGCAGGACATGGCGGTCTCGAAGGCGGCGCCGACCATCACCGTGAAGAATCCGAACAGGACGACGATCATGCCCGCCAGGCCGAAGGCGAGGCCGATGGGCAGCACGACCTGGCCGAGGGTCTCCACCTCCATGCCGAGTGGCAGGATCGCCACGGCCGCGGCGGCCGCGATGCCCAGGGAGAGCAGCCCGCCCAGCGGGAAGCCGATGAGCACGTTGGCGCGCTGGATGCCGAGCTGTTTCACCGTCCACCGCTCCTCGACGCCGCCGGAGGAGAAGAAGAACACCTCGTACGGCGTCATCGCGGCCGCGAACAGGGTGACCGCGTAGTAGAGGTACGTCGGAACCGGTTCGCCCGGCGGCGGCGTGATGCTCATGACCTGGCCGGACAGCGCCGACCAGTCGGGGTCGAGCCACCAGATCGACACGGCGAACACCGCGATGGTGAGCCCGGCGAGGCCGAGGATCCGCTCGATCTTCTCGAATTTGACGCGCCACATGAGGATCCACAGGCCGATCGCGACCGGCGCGACCCACACGACGTGCGGGATGCCGCTGGCGAGTTGGATGGCGACCGCGACGCCGCCGATCTGGGCGGCCAGGGTCAGGAGCGTGACGATGAAGGAGGCGATGAGGTTGAACAGGGCGGCGCGCGGGCCGAGCCGCTCGCGGATCACGTCGTAGACGGGGCGCCCGGTGGCGGCCACGATCCTGCCGGACATCTCGGCGTAGGCGCAGATGCCGATGACGCCGAGCACCACGACCCACGTCAGGCCGAGGCCGAAGCGGGCGCCGGCCTCGGCGTTGGTGACGATGTCGCCGATGTCGACGAAGCCGCCGATGGCCGTCAGGACGCCCAGGGTGAGCGCGAGGTACTTCTTCACAGCTTCTCGCTCCGGTCCTCGAGCGCGGTGGCGAGCGCTTCGGCCTGCCGCAGCGCCTCGCGCAGCGCGGGCCGGTCGCCGTCCTCGATCGCGGTGGCGGTCCGGTCGACCAGCGCGATCGCGTCCTCGACCAGTCCGGCGAGATCCTCGTGGTCGCCGGGGAGCTTCGCGAGGTCCTCTTGGGTGCCGACCAGTTCGGTGCGGGCGTCGTCGAGGACGACGGTCAGGGTGACGGCCGGGGCGGGCGGGTCTTCGAGCCCGGCCTCGGCGGCGAGGCGGGCGGTCTGGACCTGGCTGTGGGTGACGGCGGTGAGCTGGTCCTCCTTGGTGCCGGTGGAGGCGGCGAGACTGGAGCAGGCGGCGAGCGAGAGTGCGAGCGCGAACACGGCGGCGAGGCGGTGGAGCCTCGACCGCGTCCCGGTCCCCATGCCGCCCACCTCCGTTCGTCCGACTGATGCCGAAGCCGCGTACCCGCTGGGCGGGAACTCAACCATCGAACGCCATAAGTAGTGAAAAGCATACAATCAGTCACCGACATCGGCGGAGTGGTTCGCGGAGTGTCGCGGAGCGGCTCGACGCGCGCCGCGGCGGTTCGTAGAGTGGGGGCGATGGGAGTCATCGACGAACTGCTCGAACTGGAGCACGCCGGGTGGCGCTCGCTGTGCGAGGGCACCGGAGGGGCGTTCTACGGGTCGGTCATGACCGACGACGCCGTCATGGTCCTGGCGCACGGCGTCGCCATGGACCGGGACGCGGTGGTCGCGTCGCTGGACGAGGCGCCGCCGTGGAGCGGCTACGCGATCACCGAGGAGCGCGTCATCGCGGTCGGCGAGGCCGCCCGGGCCCTGGTCTACCGGGGGCGGGCCTGGCGCGAGGGCGGCGGGGCGGCGTTCGTGGCGCTGATGTCCTCGGTGTACACCAGGGCGGGCGACGGCTGGCGGCTCGCGCTCTACCAGCAGACGCCGGTGCCGAGTCCGGTTTGAGGCGCAGTCCGTTCACAGCGCAGTCCGGTTGAGGCGGCGGACTAACCGCGTTCGCCGCCGTCGGGCCAGACGACCGTGACGGGCAGGCCGCGCTGCTTCGCGGCCTCGACGACGTCGGCCGTGCCTCCGGCGGTGTGGACGGGCCCGCCGTCCCAGACCGCGAAGAGGTGCTCGGCGGTCTCCAGCATGGCCATCGCGGCCGTCGTGCGGGCCTCGGGGCCGGCCTCGGCGTAGTCGAGTTCGCGGACGTCCACGGCCTCGGCGAGGAGCCGGTCGTATTCGAGCAGATTCGACTCGGCGAGGCTCTTGCGGTAGTCGGCGGCGGGCACGATGACCTCGATCGTGCCGCCGAAGTCCAGGACGGCCTTGGCGAAGGCCTGGTCGGCGCCGTCGTCGAGGCAGGTGAGGCCGGTGACCGGCCCGTCCCCCTCGAACTCGGCCAGCAGCATGCGCAGCGCGGTGTCGACGTCGATCATGGTGGTGCCGTGGAGGTCGCGGTGTCCGGTGACGGCGATTCGCATCTGGCGCCTCCTCTCGGTGCGGGACGGTCGTCCGAGCCGATCCTCGCAGGTCCGCCGGGGCGCCGGGAGGTTTTCTCGGGATCGAGGGCGGCGGCCATTTTGAAGTTTCCCTTCAAGATATTGCTTTCTTGTGAAGAGTTCTGCCAGGATGATGCGAAGAGGGCGTACCCGCACGAACGGGTCCACACTCCACGCACGTTCAACCCCGGCACAGGCGGGAGCCCATCATGAAGGTGAAACGCAAGCAGCATTCCAAGCGGCCGTGGGCGATCGCCCTCGTCGCCGCGTGCACCACCGCACTGATCGCCGCGACCGGCGCCTCGGCCGCCGCGGGCCCCGCCGAGGAGCCCGACCGCGCGGACACCGCGAACGGCCACCAGTGGCACGGCGGCGCGTGGGAGGAGATCTTCCAGCGCTGGTTCGTCAAGCGCCAGTTGAAGGACATGAGCCTCGAAGAGCGCGTCGGCCAGCTCTTCGTCACCTACGCCTACGGCGAGACCTCGGGCACCACCGACCCCGGTGACGTCGCCGCGAACCGGGACGCGCACGGCGTCGACAACGCCGACCAGCTGCTCGAGCGGTACCACCTCGGCGGCGTCATCTACTTCACCTGGTCGAACAACGTGAACGACCCGCACCAGATCGCGGGGCTCTCCAACGGGCTCCAGCAGGCCGCCACCGCCGACGGCGGCGCCCCGCTCCTGATCGCCACCGACCAGGAGCACGGCCTGGTCACCCGCATCGGCCCGCCCGCCACCCAGCTGCCCGGCGCGATGGCCCTCGGCGCCACCCACGACGCCGAGGCCGCCCGCGCCGCCGCCGTGATCAGCGGCGCCGAGCTGGAGGCCATGGGCGTCAACCAGAACTTCGCGCCCGTCGCCGACGTCAACGTCGATCCCGCCAACCCCGTCATCGGCGTGCGCTCCTTCTCCTCCGACCCGCGGCACGCCGCCGACATGGTGGCCGCCCAGGTCGACGGCTACCAGTCCTCGGGCGGCCTCGCCTCCGCCGTCAAGCACTTCCCCGGCCACGGCGACACCAGCGACGACAGCCACTCCGAGCTCCCGCAGATCGACCACACCTACGAGGAGTGGGCCGAGCTCGACGCGCCGCCGTTCCAGGCCGCGATCGCCGAGGGCGTCGACACGGTCATGACCGCCCACCTCCAGTTCCCCGCGCTCGACCCGTCGCTGACCCCGGCGACCCTGTCCGAGCCGATCCTCACCGGGCTGCTGCGCGAGGAGCTCGGCTTCGACGGCGTCGTCGTCACCGACTCGCTCTCGATGGACGGCGTCCGCGAGGGCTACGGCGACGACCGCGTCCCGGTCATGGCGCTCCTCGCCGGGGCCGACATGCTGCTCATGCCGCCGGACATCGACCTCGCCTACAACGCCGTGCTCGACGCGGTCGCATCCGGGGAGCTCTCGAAGCACCGCATCGACGAGTCCGTCACGCGCATCCTCAACCTGAAGTACGACCTCGGCCTGTTCGAAAACCCGTACGTCGACCTCGACCGGATCGACGAGGTCGTCGGGACGCCCGAGCACCTCCAGGCCGCGCAGGCCATCTGCGACCGGACCACCACGCTCATCGTCAACGACGGCGCCCTCCCGCTCACCGAGGCGGCCGGGGACGCCCTGGTCACCGGCTGGGGCGTGAGCACCACCGCCACCGTCGCCGACCGGTTCGCCGAACACGGCTGGAGCGCCGACAACGTCGTCACCGGCGCATCGCCGACCGACGCGGCGATCGCCGCCGCCGTCGCATCGGCCGAGGGCAAGGACCTCGTCGTGGTCACCACCAACGGCGTCGCCACCGACCCGGCCCAGGCCGATCTCGTCGCGGCCCTGCACGGCACCGGCGTGCCGGTCGTGTCGATCGCGGTGCGCAACCCGTACGACATCGCCTACCACCTCGGCGAGGTGGACGCGAGCCTGGCGACCTACTCCTACGCCGCGGGCGGCCTGCGATCGGCCGTCGACGTGATCTTCGGCGACGTCCAGCCGGAGGGCAGGCTGCCGGTCGACATCCCGACCGCCGACGACCCCGACGCGGTCCTGTTCCCGTTCGGGCACGGCCTGACGTACTGATCCCGCCGCTCCGGTCCCCCGCCCGATGAGGACCGGAGCGGCTCCCCACTCGCGAGACAAGGGAACGCTGATGAGCACACGCCACATCGACCGAAGGACACTGTTCGGCGGCACCGCCGCCGTCCTGGGCGGGGCGGCCCTGCCCGTCCTCACCGCCACCGGCGCCGCGGCCCACCGCGGCGGGCGCGTCAGGACCGGGATCGAGGTCCTCGCCGACGCGGACTTCGCCGAACTCGCCGGGCAGGCCGTCGGCGTCATCTCCAACCCCACGGGGATCCTTCCCGACCTCGGCCACGAGGTCGACCTCATGCACGAGAGCGGCAAGGTCGACATCGTCGCCGTCTTCGGCCCCGAGCACGGCTTCAGGGGCACCTCGCAGGCCGGGGAGGGCGAGGACTACTTCCTCGACCCGAAGACCGGCATCCCGGTCTACAACGCCTACAACGACAAGGACCGCATGGCCGAACTCCTCGCCGAGGCCGGCGTGGAGACCCTCGTCTTCGACATCCAGGACGTCGGCTCGCGGTTCTACACCTACATCTGGACGATGTACCTGGCGATGGAGGCCGCCGCCGGGCTCGGGATCAGGTTCGTCGTCCTCGACCGGCCCAACCCGGTCTCGGGCGCCGAGGCCACCGGCCCGGTCCTGCACCCCGAGCACGCGACGTTCGTGGGCCTCAAACCGATCGCCCAGCGCCACGGCATGACCGTCGGAGAGCTGGCGCGGCTGTTCAACGCCGAGTTCGTGACCGAGGCGGCCGGGACGCCGGTCGACCTGACCGTCGTCGAGATGGACGGCTGGCACGGGCGCATGTACTTCGAGGACACCGGGCTGCCGTGGGTGGCGCCCTCGCCGAACATGCCGACGCCCGGCACCGCCGCCGTCTACCCGGGCACGTGCCTGTTCGAGGCCACCGCGCTCTCGGAGGGCCGCGGCACCACGCAGCCGTTCCAGCTGCTCGGCGCCCCCGAGATCGACCACGCGTGGGCCGAGGCGCTGAACGGGCAGGAGCTGCCGGGCGCGCGGTTCCGCGAGGCCTACTTCAAGCCGGTGTTCTCCAAGTGGTCCGGCGAGGTGTGCGGCGGCGTCGAACTCCAGGTGACCGACCGGCGCGAGTTCGACCCGATCAGGACCGCCCTGGCGATGATCATCGCCCAGCGCGCGGTCTTCGGCCAGTACGGGTGGCGCAGCCAGGACGGCCCGACCTCGTACTGGCTCGACAAGCTCACCGGCGACGAGGCCGTCCGCCTCGCCATCGAGGACGGCGCGGACGTCGACGAGGTGTCCGCGGTCTGGGCCGAGGACCTCGCCTCGTTCGCCGACCTCCGCGAGACCCATCTGATATACCGGCGACGGGGCCGGTGAGGAGCGCCATGAACCGTCGAATGATCATCAGCGGCGCGGCGGGCTCGGCACTGGCCGCGCTCACCAGCGCATCGGGAGTTCAAGCCGAGGAGGTGGCGGGCACGGACACGACCACCGGCCCGCCCGGAGCCGGGCCGGGCGACGTCGTCTTCCCCGAGACGCCGCACCGGCTGCGGGAGGGCGAGGCCGCAGAAGTGGACCTCATCGCCGAGCACGTCGACCGGATCGTCCCCGAGACCTCGGCGTTCCTGGAGGGACCCGAGCCCTCCTTCCCCGGCTTCACCGTGCTGGCCGCCCGCGACGGCGTCGTGGTCGAGCACGCGGCCGCGGGCCACCAGCTGCGCTACGCGAGCTGGGACGAGGAGGCCGGGGCCGCGGTCGAGCTGCCGCGCGAAGAGTGGGAGCCCGCGGCCACCGACACGATCTACGACATGGCCTCGATCTCGAAGCTGTTCACCGCCACCGTCACCGGCCGCATGATCGACGAGGGCCGGATCGACCTGGAGTCCCCCGTCGTCGAGTACCTCCCCGAGTTCGACGAGGCGGACGCGGCGAAGACCCCGATCACCGTGGGGCAGCTCTTGTCGCACACCTCGGGGATGATCGCGTTCACGAACCTGTACGACCTGCCCGACGACGAGGCCAGGATGGAGAAGATCTACGCCCAGCCGCTGCGGCGCGAACCGGGCGGCGGCTACGAGTACTCCGACCTCAACCTCATCGTCCTGGCCGAGGCCCTGGAGCGCATCACCGGCAGCGGCCTCGACGACCTCGTGGCCGAGTTCGTCACCGGCCCGCTCGGCATGGCCGACACCGGGTACAACCCGCCGCCGGAGCTTCTCGGCCGCATCGCGGCCACCGAGTACCAGCCGTGGACCGGCCGGGGCATGATCCGCGGCTCCGTCCACGACGAGAACGCCTGGTCGTTCGGCGGCGTCGCCGGGCACGCGGGCGTCTTCTCCACCGCCCGGGACATGGCCGTGTTCGGGCAGACGGTCCTCAACGGCGGCAGGTACGAAGGCGCGACCGTCCTCAGTGAAGAGACCGCTCGCCTGATCTTCACCAACCGGAACGCGGGCCTCGGATCGGGCGCGGCCCGGGGCCTGGGCTGGCAGATCGGGCAGCGCTGGTACATGGAGTCGATGTCCTCGCCGGTCTCGGTGGGCCACACCGGCTACACCGGCACGTCGATCGTGCTCGACCCGCTCGCCGGGACGCTGCTGGTGCTGCTGAGCAACCGGGTGCACCCCACGCGCAACCGGGGCACCGTCAGCTCCTACCGGCGGGCCGCGAGCCGCCCGATGGGCCGGTCGGTGCCCGTCGAGCCGCGCACCGGGCGCGAGTCGTGGTACGCGGGCCAGGCGGACGGGACGACCGCGACGCTGACGGTGCCGCTGCGCTCTGCGATCGAGGGCGGCTCGGCCGAGTTCGCGCTGTGGTACGACACCGAGTCGACCGACCTCGGTGCGCTGGAGGCGAGCGGCGACGGCGAGACGTGGGAGCGGGTGCGCCTGGACCTGTGCGCGGGCGAGTACCGGTGGTCGGCCGACGGGGCGTTCTCCGGGTTCGCGGGCAGGCGGTGGATCGACGCGCGGGCCGAACTCCCGGCCGGGACCGCGTGGCTGCGGTGGACCTACGCCAGCGACCCGTCCTATCAGGGCCGCGGCGTCTACATCGACAAGATCCGCGTCAAGCGGGGCTGGTCGACCGTGTTCAACGCCTCGCGTCCGCACGACAGGGCGCGCATCGAGGCGGCGGGATGGCGCCCGAGCCGGGACTGAGGCCCCGGCCCGGGCGGCCCGCTACTCGGCGTTGATCTGGCCGATGCGGATGTGGTTGCCGAACGGGTCGCGCAGCGCGCAGTCGATGCCGTACGGCTGCTCGGTGGGCTTCTCGGTGAACTCGACGCCGCGGGCGCTGAGCCGGTCGTAGGTGGCGCGGCAGTCGTCGGTGGTGAGGATGGCGGCCACGCCCATGGCGCCCTTGGTGACCAGGTCGCGGATCTGGGCGGCGGTCGCGTCGTCCTGCGAGGGCGGCCCGGGGACCTCCAGGAGGATGCGCCGCTCGGGCTGCCCGGGCACGTTGACGGTGAGCCAGCGCATGAAGCCCAGGTCGACGTCGTCGGCGACTTCGAGCCCCAGTTTCCCGACGTAGAACTCGAGGGCCTCCTCTTGATCGAGGACGAACACGCTGTGGATGCTGATTCCTGTGAACATGCGATAAGCCTATGGGAATGCGAGGGGTGGGGCTTATCCGAAACTGCTCGGTCTGGTCCAGGTCTTGACGAAGCACACGGGCGCCCGGAGCGGCTCGGACTCCTCGCGGAAGCGGGTCGGGGACCGCCCGATGATCGAGGAGAAGGTGCGGCTGAACGTGCCGAAGCTGTCGAAGCCGACGGCGAGCGCGACCTCGGTGACGGTGCGGTCGCCGTCGCGCAGCATCGCGCAGGCGCGCTCGATGCGGCGGCGCTGGAGGTAGCGGTGGGGCGTCTCGCCGAACGTCTCGCGGAACCGGCGGCTGAAGTGCGCGGGCGACATGAGCGCGATGCGCGCGAGCCCCGGTATGTTCAGCGGCTCGGCGAAGTCGCGGTCCATCGCGTCGCGCGCCCGCAGCAGGCGGCGGTTCTGGTCCTCGGTGGCCAATCGCCGTTCGGTCTCGTTCATCGGCTCCATCTTCCCGCAGCGCCGCCCCTGCGCCGAAAGCGGCCGAAGCGGCCCGCCGCGCCGCCGGAGCCGGGAGAATCGGCGGCGTCATATCCGGGAGGGCCACAGGAGGACCGATGGACCCGGCACCGCAGCCAGGCCGCTTCGCCGGCAGGACCGTCATCGTCACCGGCGCGGGCTCGGGGATCGGCAGGGCGACCGCGCTGCGGCTGCTCGCCGAGGGCGCCGCCGTCGTCGGCGTCGACGTCGTCCCCGACCGCCTCGACGAACTGGCCGACGCCGAGATGCACCACGACATGGCCCAGGGCGTGGAGCACTCGACGCTGCGGACCGTCGCGGGCGACCTCACCGTGCGGGAGACGGTCGGCAGGGTCGTCGAGGCCGCCGAGGGCCGCGTCGACGGCCTCGCGAACGTCGCGGGGATCATGGACGGCTTCCTGCCGCCCGCCGAGCTCGACGACGCCACCTGGGAGCGCGTCATGGGCATCAACGTGACCGCCCCGATGCGCCTGACCCGCGCCGTCCTGCCGCTCATGCTGGAGGCCGGGTCCGGCTCCATCGTCAACATCGCCTCGGAGGCCTCGTTCCGCGCCTCCACCTCCGGCGCCGCGTACACCGCCTCCAAGCACGCCGTCGTCGGCTACACCAAGAGCGTCGCCTTCTTCTACGGCCCGCGGGGCGTGCGCGCCAACGCGGTGGTGCCCGGGCCGGTGGCGACGAACATCGAGGGGTCGATGCGCTCGGAGTTCGCCGCCGAGCGCGTCGGGCCGATCATGCGGGCGACGATGCCGCCGCCCGCGACGCCCGAGCAGGTCGCCGCGGCCGTCGTCTGGCTCCTGGGCGACGACTCGCTCAACGTCAACGGTGCCGTGATCCCCAGCGACGGCGGCTGGTCGGCGGTCTGAGCGAGCGGCACCGCGGCGCGGCGGCATGGAATGGACCGCAGCGGGTACCAGACTCGGCAGCATACGCAGGAGGCGGTGATGCAGATGCCGAGCGGCACTGTCAAATGGTTCGACCCCGACAAGGGATACGGCTTCATCGACGTGGACGGCGAGGAGGACGACCTGTTCGTGCACTTCACCGAGATCGTCGACTCCGGTGGCTTCCGCACCCTCGAGGAGGGGCAGCGGGTCAGCTTCGACGTCACCGACAGCCCGAAGGGCAAGCAGGCGTCCGGCGTCGCGCCGGAGTGAGCGGCGCGGTGAGTCGTGGGCGGCGCGTGGTGGCCCGCCGCTCGCGGGCGGCGGGCCACCACGGCTCCCTCGGCCGGGCGCCGGTGGACGGCGGTGCTACGCGGACGAGCAGGTGACCTGCGGTTCCGCGCCCGTTCCACTGGCGACGAAGCCGAAGACCTCGCGGCTCTGGCCGGCGGCGACGCTGCCGTTCCAGCCCACGTCGGCGGCACTCACCATCGATCCGGACTGCGACCAGTCGGCGTTCCACGCCGAGTCGATGGACTGGCCGCCGGGCCAGTCCCAGGTGAGGCTCCAGCCGTCGAGGGCGCTGCCCCCGGCGGTGACGGTGACGTTGCCCTGCCAGCCCGAGCCCCAGTCGTTGACCACCTCGATCGCGGCCGTGCACTCGCCGGTGTCCGGCGGGTCGGTGGTCTCGTCGTCCGGCGGGTCGGTGGGGTCGCCGTCGCTCTCGCAGGCGGGGTTGGTGTGGGTGAGCAGGCCGAGGCGCCAGGGCAGCTGGGAGTACTCGCCCGAGGAGTTCGGGTTCATGCCCTGGTAGAGGTACTGCATGTCGCACGGGTCGATGGTCATCGTCTGGTCGACTTGATCGCGGACCATCTCACCGTGGCTGATGTCCCTGGTCCAGGCGCCTCCGGGGAAGGAGACGTTGTTGGAGCGGGCGAACGGGTTCGATTCGGTGTCGGCCAGCGGCGTCCACTCGCCGAAGTTCGCATCGAGCCGGTCCGAGGTCCACGACCGGAAGTAGCGGCGCCCGTCCGAGCCGATGGCCTCGACGATGAGCATGTACTGCCCGGTGTCGCCGACCTTGTAGACGTTGGTGGCCTCGAACAGGTCCTGGCTGGAGGACTGCATGTACAGCTCGACGTCGCCGAAGCCGTTCGGGAACTCCGCCACGGTCGTCCGCGCCCGATAGAACTCGTGCTTGTCGTTGTTGAAGAACAGGTAGCAGTTCACGTCGTCGCAGATGACCCAGTAGTCGACGATGTAGGACGAGTTCGCGTCCGCGATCCCGTGCGAGTTCATGAAGTTCTGCGGCGCGGTGGCCGACTGGGGCGAACCGGGGTCGTCGAGCAGCGAGAACGAGGGCAGCCCGGTCTGGTAGACCAGGTACCACTCGTCGCGCGGTTCGAAGTAGAACACCTGCGGGGCGGCCCGGTAGCCGCCGCCGATCGCGGTGGTCGACAGGTGCGTCTGCGGTGCCGAGGCCGCTTGGGACCAGTCGGTGAAGCCGCCGAAGTAGGTCAGGCTCCACCCGCCGCCGGTGTCGGCGGTGGTGGCGTACACGTGGTACTCGCCTTGGTACTGGACCACCGACGGGTCCTTGATCGACACCAGCGTCCGGCCGGGGGCCGTCTGCTGCGGCGCGACGAGCGGACCGGTGGACTCCCACTGGAAACTGTCGGGGAGGGCCTCGCCTTGTGCCAGGGCAGGCGAGGGGTTCGCGACCGCGGTGACCGTCGCGACGGCGAGCGCCGCCGCTGCCGCCACCGCGACGGCCAAGGCCTTCGACCTTGTTCGGAGCGTCGTGGACATGACAAGCCTTTCGATCGGGGTCGCCGCGGTCGTCTTCGCGACCGCGGCCGTGTCGTCGAAAATTTCGAGGTCAGCACCGAAAATTCGATGCCGCGGTGACAGCCTAACGTCTTCATTTGAAGAATGTAAATACTTAGATGAACGAAATGTGCACGGTAACCGAGGAAGCGGTGGCGCCGGAGACCGGGACTGCGGCATCGGCCGATCCGGCCCGCGATGCGAGCGGCTTTCGAGTGATTCCGCCGAATTTCTCCAGAATTGTCTACCAAGGGGTAAGACGGTAGTCAGCGGACGGCGCGTCGCCGCCCGCGGCCGGGCCGACAGGTTGGAAGGAGTCCGCTATGACGACCGATGAGGGCAGGCTGGCGTGGGCGACGGCCGGAGCCGTGTTCGCCGGATGCGTGATGCTCACCTTGGGGCTGTTCCAGGTGTTCCAGGGCATCGCCGCCATCGCCGAGGACGAGATCTTCAGGGAGGTCCGGGGCTACATCTACTCGGTCGACACCACCGCCTGGGGCTGGGTGCACCTGATCCTCGGCGTGCTGGTGGCGCTGGTGGGCTTCTTCGTCCTGTCGGGGCGCCGCTGGGCGTACGGCGTCGGCATCGGCCTGGCCGTGCTCTCGGCGGTCGACCAGTTCTTCTTCCTGCCGTTCTACCCGTGGTGGGCGATCGTGATCCTCGCGCTGGACGTCTTCGTCATCTGGTCGCTCGCGGTCGTGCTCGCCGAGGTCAGCACGACCGAGTGAACCGGTTCCCTCAGGTGAGGACGAGGATCTTGCTGACGTCGAGCCGCCCCGAGGCGAGGTCGGCGAAGGCCCCCGGGCCGTCCTCGAACGCGACGCGGCCGTCGATGAGGCGCTCCAGGCCCGCCGGTCCGGCCGCGACCCACTCGGCGGTGCGGCGGAACTCCTCGGAGGTGTAGCAGAAGCTGCCGATGACGCTGCGCTCGTCGGTGCTGATCGCGTAGGCCGCCACGGACACCTCGGGGGCGCCCATGCCGACCAGGACGACGCGGGAGGCGCGCTCGGAGGCGGCGAAGGCCGCGGCGAGGCTGGCGCTGCCGCCGACCGCGTCGATGACGACGGTGGCCGAGCCGCCGAGCGTGCCTTCCACCGATGCGGCGAACTCCCCCGCGGCGGGGTCGACGGCGGCGAAGCCGAGGGCCTCCACCAGGGCGCGCCTGCCCTCGCTCAACTCGCTGACCGCGACGCGGGAGGCGCCGAGGCGCCGGGCGGCCAGCGCGCAGGCCTGCCCGATCGGGCCGCCGCCGATGACCAGGACGCGGTCGTGCGCCCCCACCCCGCCGCGCACGGCGGCGTGGTAGCCGACCGAGAGCGGCTCCACCAGGGCACCGTGCTCAAGAGGCATGTCCGGCGGCAGCGGGACCACGTTGCGGGCGGGCACGGCCATGAACTCGGCGAACGCGGAGTTCAGCGTCGGGTCGACGCCGATGACGCGGCGGCTCGCGCAGTGCTGCTCGGTGCCGGCCTCGCACGATCGGCACGTTCCGCAGCCGATGACGGGGTTGACCGTGGCGGCGGCGCCGACCGTCAAGCCGTCGTGTTCGGCGACGGCACCGCCGAGGGCGGCGATGCGGCCGACGGTCTCGTGCCCCATGATCTGGCCGGGGTGGCGCCTGCCGTTCTCGCCGGTGTAGCCGTGGAGGTCCGAGCCGCAGATGCCGGTGGCGACGATCTGGAGCAGCACCTCGTCCTCGGCCGGGGCGGGGTCGGGCGTCTGTTCGACTCGCAGGTCGTCGGGTCCGTGGAAGACGAGGGCTCTCATCGGCGGCTCCATCGCGTCGGGGGGCGAGTGCGAGTCGAGGCTATGCAGCGCCGACCGGAGTGTCAAGAGGGGGCCTTGAGGCGCACGGGCCCCGTTGAGGATTCATGCCCGCGCGGCACTGCGTTAGGCTGGTCGGAGTTTTCCCGGCAGCGCCCTTGACCGCCTGGCAATCGTTTGCGTAATTTTATGGAAGATCTTCGATCCGAGCGAACCGACAGAGGACTCACCCCGTGGCCGTGACCATCAAAGACGTCGCCAGAGAAGCGCGCGTGCACATGTCGACCGTGTCCCGCGCCTTCTCGATGCCGCACCGGCTTCGCCCCGAGACCCGGACGAGGGTCCTGGAGGCGGCGCGCCGCCTCGGCTACCGGCCCAGCCGCGTGGCCCGGGCGCTCACCACCGGCCGCACCCACAACATCGGGTTCATCGTCGCCGACATCTCCAACCCGTTCTTCCCGCCGATGATCAAGGCCGCCGAGCACACCGCCCGCGCCCGCGACTACCACCTGTTCATCGCCGACGCCTCCGAGGACCCGGCCATCGAGACCGAACTGGTGGACGCGCTCGCCAAGCAGGTGGACGGGGTGGTCCTGTGCGGGCCGCGCATCGCCAACGCCAAGATCGAGCGCCTCAGCGAGAACATCCCGATCGCACTGGTCAACCGCAAGGTCACCGGCATCCCGTCGGTGACGATGGACGTCGTCAACGGCGCGCAGACGGCCATCGGGCACCTCTTGGACCTGGGGCACCGGAAGCTGGCGTACGTGGCGGGCCCGCGCCAGTCGTGGACCAACACGCAGATCGGGCGCACGGTGACCTCGGCGGCCGACGGCCGCGCTGAGGTGACGGTCCTGGGCCCGAACACGCCGAACGAGAACGCCGGGCTCGCCGTGGCCGAGGAGATCGCCCGCGCCGGGGTCACCGCGGTGCTGGCCTACAACGACCTGCTGGCCATCGGCCTGATGGAGGGGCTGCACAGCCTCGGGGTGGACGTGCCGGGCGACGTCAGTGTCATCGGCGTCGACGACACGGTGCTCGCGCGGCTGGCGCGGCCGCGGCTGACGACGATCGTCGTGCCCACCGCCGACGCCGGGACCGCCGCGGTCGACCTGCTCCTCCAGTACACCGCGGAGGGCGACGACGTCACGACCCGCGCGGCCGGGCACGTGTCGCTCCCGACGAAACTGGTCATTCGCGACTCCACCGCGCCCCCACCGGGGGCCGGTTCCTGAGACGCTGTCGGGCTGTCGGAGGAACTCCGCTCCGGGACGCTCTTGCGGCGACTGAATGATCTGATCCGGTTCGACGGGCTGGGCGGCTCAGACGCCGCCCAGCCCGTCATTCTCGCCGTCTCAGGTCGCCTCAGCAGCCGATCCGCTGGGATCCGAAGGCGACGTCGTCGTACCAGAGGGTGTCGGCGTCGTTGCCGTAGCTCTCCCAGCCGAGCCGGAAGTTCACCAGGGACGGGTTCCAGCCGGAGCCGTTGAGCCACTGGCCGTCGATGTCGTGCGTCGGCACGCCGTCGGCCACGAGGCCCTCGACGAGGCCGCCGTCGACCCAGGTGCTCAGGTTGCCGCCCGAGATCTGGAATTCGATGCAGGTCCAGGTGTCGACCGGCAGCGGCCGGCTCATCGAGACGCCGTTGGGGCTCTGCTCGGGCAGGGTCGCGTCGTCGGACTCGCGGTTCCACTGGAGGGCGCTGTTCTGGCCGCCCATGCGCAGGTCGGCGCCGCCGTCGTTGGCGTCCTGCATGGCGATCATGGTGGTGTGGGTGGCGGGCTGCGCCGTGGTGTGCCGCACGTAGAAGCGGAACCACTCGGCGTCGGCGGGCAGCTCGTGCCCGACGAAGATGTGGTTGCAGTACGTGCCGCCGCCGTCGATCCGGATCGACTGGGAGCCGGAGTGGGCGACGGCGTCGTCCACGGTCGCGGTCCCCGAGCCGGTGCAGTCGGGGGCGCCGACGGTCCAGTCGCCGCCGGGCGTGGTGCCGCCGGTCTGGTTCTCGAAGCCGTCGCACACGGCGCCGGAGGTGCAGCCGGTCGGATCCGGATCGTCCGTGGGGTCGTCCGGGTCATCGGTGGGGTCGTCCGGATCGTCCGTGGGGTCGTCCGGGTCGTCGGTCGGATCGTCGGGCTCGTCCGTCGTCGGGTCGTCGGGCTCCTCGGCGCCGCAGACGGTCCCGTTGAGGGTGAACGACTCGGGCTGGGCCGCGGAGCCGCTGACGACCATGCCGAACAGCTCGCGGGTCTGGCCGGCGGCGACGGCGCCGTTCCAGCCGACGTCGGAGCCGGTGAACGTGGTGCCCGACTGGCTCCAGTCGACGTTCCAGGCGCTCTGGACCGAGGCCCCGGAGGGCAGGTCGAACTCCAGTGTCCAACCGTTGACGGCCTCCGTTCCCGCCGTGAGCGACACGTTCGCCTGGTGACCGGTCCCCCAGTCGCTGACGATGGCGTAGTCCACCGTGTCGCAGGCGGCGGCCTGTGCCGGGCTCGCCGCCACCACCGCGAGCGTCCCGGCGACGAGCGCCCCGGACGCGGCGGCCGCGGCGCCGAAGAGCCGGCGCCGGCTTCGAGTTCGCATGACGTCCATGCGACGACCTCCTTCGGCCCGGTGCGCGATGCGCTCACGATCGCGGACATGGGCCAATACATTGACTGACTTGAATATTATGACCCATGTCGATGATCAATGGAAGCGTGCCCACGCTTTGATTCGGCCGAATCGTCCACAACCGGCCGCCCACTCGGCGTGTCGCCGTGCTGACTGGACGGTCGGCCGCGGAGTCCGCTCCGGGAAGCCGGATCGCCCCGGTCCGGCGAACGGCGCGCCGGACCGGGGCGGTCGCTAGGCGGTCTTCTCCAGGAAGAGGGCGTTGCACTCGCGCTGAAGCTCAGCGTCGTCCCACATCGCGTGCTGCGGGGCGGCGTTGGAGCACACGATCGAACCCCACGCGCCGACCTTCCGCGAGAGCACCATGGCGTCGCGGCAGATCCGCGCGCCCACCGGGCCCTCCTCGAAGCGGCAGTCGCGCGGCGTGTAGCCCACCCAGCCCTCGCCGAACACGAGCGGCACGCCGAGGCGCTCGGCGTGGTCGGCGGCGACGCCGATCCACTCGTGCAGCTGCCGGGCCATCGCGATCCGGTGGGCGCCGTAGCGCTCGTAGAGCCAGCGGTCCACCTTCTCCGGGTCGCACCAGTCGTGGACGTAGATCTCGCCGCGGCCCACGATCGAGGCATGCCGCTTCCACTCCTGGTCGGCCGGGGGCGCCCACTCGGCGAAGCGGGGCGCGCCGGGCCGCAGCAGCTCGGCGTCGGCCCGCTCCTGCGGGAAGTCGGCCGCCGCCCCGCGCAGCGCGAACTCGCGCACCAGGTCGTCCAGGACGCCGTAGACGTACGGGTGGAACACCAGCGCCCCGGCGTTCCGCGGCAGGCCGCGCATCGCGGCCACCGGCACGCCCGCGTAGTTCGGCGCGCACAGGACGTCGGGGTGGCGGGCGCTGAAGGCGGCGATGCCGTCCTCCAGGCGCCCGCGCAGCTCCACGACCGGGTCCTCGGCGCCGGGCAGGCCCTCGGTCAGATGCCCGGCCTGGACCTCGTTGTGGGGCTCGACGAGCGCGACGGTGTGCTTCAGGCCGTGCTCGGCGAGGAGGTCGACCAGGTCGGCCAGCGCCTCCCCCAGCACCGTCAGCCGCTCCTCGGGGTCGACGGCCTGGAGGGCGTCGTGCCAGGCGCGGTCGGCGGCGAAGGCCGGGCTCTGCTGGTACTCCCACGAGGAGACGATCACCGAGACGCCGTGCCGGTCGGCGGCCCGGAAGAACTCCAGCAGGTGGGCTCGGGCGTCGATCGTGGTCGGCTCGCGGACGTCGTACCAGCGCACGCGCGAGGCGTAGCCGCCGCCGATCGGCTCCAGGCGCAGCGCGGAGGTGTCCAGGCCGGACCTGAAGAGCAGGAACGGCATGGCGCAGATGCGCACCGCGTTGTAGCCGAGCCCGACCGCCCGAGCGAACGCGGCGTCGAGGTCCTCGAACGGCTCGCCCGGGCCGGTGCGGACGTACCAGGAGAAGTCCCACAGCGTGATGGCCAGGCGCTCGGGCAGGTGGTCGGGGATCGTGTCGGCGCTCAAGGCGCTCCTTCCGGTGGTGGTCATAATTTCACCGCTCCGGTGGTCAGGCCGGAGACGAGTTGCTTGCGCAGGAGGATGAACACGGCGATCGCGGGGATCGCCGCGAGGATGGAGCCGGCCATGACCAGGTCGTACTGGCGGCCCTCGGCCCCGAACAGCGCCTGGAGGCCCAGCGGGACGGTGTAGTACTCCGGTTCGGAGACGATGACCAAGGGCCACAGCAGGTTGTTGTAGGTGGTCAGAAAGCTCCACACGCCGAGCGCGCCGATGGCCGGGCGCAGCAGCGGCAGCACGATGGACCAGAAGATGCGGAACTCCGAGCAGCCGTCGATGCGGGCGGCGTGGAGCAGCTCGTCGGGGATGGCCTGCTCGGTGTACTGGCGCATCATGAAGATCCCGAACGCCGGGGCCACCCACGGCACGATGAGCGCGAACAGCGGATGCGCGAGGCCGAGCTTGGCCACCAGGATGAACAGCGGCACGAGGATGACCGCGAGCGGGATCGCCAGCGAGGAGAACATGACGTCGAACAGCAGCCGCTTGCCGCGGAACTCGTATTTGGCGAAGCCGAAGCCCGCCAGGGAGCAGAAGAACACGACCGCGGTCGTGCTCAGCAGCGCCACGACGGTGCTCATGAGCATCCAGCGCCAGAACGGCTGCTCGGCGAGCAGGTTCGCGTAGTTCTCGATCGTGACCGGGTCGGGCCACAGCTTCGGCGGGAACGCGAAGATCTCGCTGCGTTCCTTGAACGAGGACGACAGCGCCCACACCAGGGGCGCGATGTAGACCAGGGCCAGCAGGACGAGGGTTGCGTACAGCAGGACGCGCCCGCCGCTGGACGAGCGCTTGCGGCGCTCGGGGGCGGTGCTCGGGGCGTCGGTGGTGGCAGTGGCGGCGTTCATCGGTTCCTCCCTACGCCGAAGGCGCTGATGCTCAATCGGCCCAGCGCGAAGACGATGAGGAACATGACCACGCCCGCGGCCGCGGCGTATCCCAGTTCCAGGCGCTGGAAGCCGGCCCGGTAGATGAACATCGACACCGAGATGGTCGACTCGCCCGGGCCGCCCTGGGTGAGCAGGAACGGCTCCTCGAAGATCTGCGCGGTGTTGACCAGCATGGTCACCGCGATGAACGCGGTCACCGGCCCCAACTGCGGCAGCGTCACCGAGAAGAACCGGCGGACCGGCCCGGCGCCGTCGACCTCGGCGGCCTCGTGCAGCTCGCGCGGGATGTTCTGGAGCCCGGCGAGGAAGAACATCGTCAGGAAGCCGGTCCAGCGCCACAAGACGAGGATGACGACCACGATGCGCGCCCACAGCGGGTCGGTGAGCCAGGAGATGCCGCCGAAGCCGAACAGCGCTTCGAGGACGGCGTTGAACAGGCCGTACTCGCCGTCGAAGATCAGCCCGAAGATCAGGGCGATGATGATCGGCGACAGGACGACCGGCATGAAGTAGACCAGGCGGAACAGATCGCGCAGTTTGAGGCCGCGAGCGTTGAGCGCCTGCGCGATGAGCAGCGAGGCGGGCAGGACGACCGCGAGCGCGAACACGGTGTAGAACGCCGTGTTCAGCAGCGAGGTGCCGAAGCTGGGATCCTGGAACAGCCGCGCGTAGTTGTCGAAGCCGATGAAGTCGGGCGTGCCGAGCCCGGCCCATTCGGTCAGGCTCAAGTAGACGCCCGCGCCGATGGGCACGACCATGAACACGGTGAACAGCACGAAGAACGGCGAGATGAAGACGTAGGGCGCCCACTGGCGCCGCCCGGTCCGTCTGCGCTTGTTCTGGGTGACGGTGGTGGCGCTCATTGCTCGGGCACCTGCCTTTCGTAGGCGCTGATGCCTTCGGTGAGGGCCTCCTCGGCGCCGATCTCGCCTTTGAGGGCGCGCAGGATCGGTCCGCCGAGGCTGTCGCGGAGGACGACGAGCCCGGCGCCCTGGTAGTAGACCGGCAGTTCGTCGGCGGCGACGCCGTAGACCTCGAAGATGCGTTGGTCGCCCAGGTAGGGGTCGGTGATGTCCTGGAACTCGGGGGTCTCGTAGAGGTCGGCGAGGGTGGGCAGGTAGGCGCCCGCCCAGTAGCGGGCGAGCTGCCCTTCGGGGGTGAGGTAGCAGCGCTGGAGGAAGTCGAGCGCCGCGTCGGTCAGGATCTGGTCCTTGACGACGCCGAACGCGGTGCCGCCCATGGTGGAGGACACGGAGCCGCCGCCGGTGAAGCGGGGGATGTTCCGGGCCCGCCACAGGCCGGCCTGGTCGGGCACGTTCGCCTCAAGGCCGTAGACCTTGTACCAGTTCGGCATGACCGTGGCGATGAGGCTGCCGCCCTTGAGGGCGGCGGCGGTGGCGCTGCCGTACGGGTCGGCCAGGGACAGGAACGCGCCGGTGCGGACGCCCTCGGCCATGAGCTCGATGACCTCGATCGACTCCTCGGAGAGCACGGTGAGGTTGCCGTCGGCGTCGTAGAGGCCGCCGCCGCGCTGGAGCAGCATCTGGGTGAAGCCCTGGACGATCGCGGTGTTGTCGCCGTCGGAGACCATGCCGATGGCCTGGCCGGTGTCGGCGGCGACCTCGGCGCCGATCTCCAGCAGCTCCTCCCAGGTCTCGACGTCCTCGGGGATGCCGAGCTCCTCGAACAGATCGGCGCGGTAGTACATGACCGAGACCGAGTTGTCGGACTCGAGCGCGTAGACCTTCCCGTCGACGGTGTACGGCTGGGTCTTCAGCAGCCGGTCGCCGAACGGCTCGGTCAGGGGCGTGAGGTCGGACAGGAGGTTCGGGGCGATGTCCGAGCCCATCATGCGCGGGAACTGGCCGATCTCCAGTCCGGCGAGGCTCGGCAGCGGCCGCTGCGCGACGGCCTGGCTGACCAGGCGGGCGATGACGTCGGGCGGCGCCATCGAGGTGACCTCGACCGAGAAGGTCCAGTCGCTCCCGCCGACGAGGCCGGGATCGGAGGCGGCCTCGGTGAAGAAGGTGGCGTACCCGGGGTCGTGCGTCCACAGGGTCAGGTCGGCCTGACCGGATTGGAGGGGCGGGCCCTCGGTGGGCGAGGAGCAGGCGGCCAGTCCGGCCGTGCCCAGCCCGGTGGCTCCGAGGAGCCTGAGCAGTCGTCTGCGGTCGAGGTTCATGAGGCCTCCTCGGCGTGGAGCCGGACTCTGCCGACGCGCACCAGCGAGACGGACGCGACGGTGACGCCGTCGGCGGCGCCGCGCACGGCCGGGTCGACCCAGATGCCGGTCTCGGCCCGCCACGGCAGCAGTTCGAGCCGGACGCCGTGGTCGGCGGCCGCGTCGCGGTGGGGCGTCAGGTCGACGTCCCACACACGACCATGCCAGAAATGATCGGATATGCATAGATCGCCGATGTGGGCGCGGCCGGTGTCGCCGGTCCAGTCGACGCGGAGCAGGACGCGGTCGGCGCCTTCGAACGCGCCGGTCGGCACGTCGAGGCGCACCTCGGCCGCGCCGGCGTAGTCCTCTGGGGCGCTGAGCCGGTCCATGGGGCCGCCGCGGCGCGGCGGCGGCGGGTCGCCGTGCTCGGGGCGCAGGTCTTCGGCGAGGGTGAGCGGACCGGCGTTCGGGCTGGTGAACGCCCACGTGCGCCACGGTCCTCGGAGCTCGCCGGGGTCGCCCGCGAGGCGTTCGGGGGCGGGCAGGAGCGCGACGGTCCACCGCTCGGTGTCGGGATGTGCGACGAGCTCGCCGCCTTCGGCGTAGACGGGGACGTCGGCGAGGACGAGGCGTTCGCGTCCGGCCACGTCGAGCTTGTAGAGGCGGTTCGCGCTCGCCTCGTCGAGCACGAGGAGCCGCGCGCCGGGCAGGCGCACGAGGCACTCGGGGCCCGGCTCGGCCGGGAGGTCGACGACGGTGCCATCGCCGAGGACGATCTCGACAGGGACGCCGTCGGTGGCGGCGAGGACGACGATGTCGCCTTCCTCGTCCGCGACGCGGGTGAGGACCTGCGCGGTGGCGCTGCGGAGTTCGAGGCCCGGCGCGAGCGGGTAGCGCAGCGGCCACGCGAGCGAGACTCCGGCGGGGAGGTCGATCGGCGCGGTCGGGACGGTGACGTCGCCGCCTTCGAGCCCGATCGTGAACTGGACGCCGCGCTGGGCGCCGAGCGGCCGCTTCGGCGGCTGGTAGGTGGTGGCGAACAGGTAGCCGCTGCGCCCGTCGGAGCGGACGGCCCAGCGCAGTTCGTCCGGGTCGTCGCCGCCGCCGATGAAGGCGGGCATGGCGGCGAGGCGGCGGCCGTCCTCGGCGAGCCACAGGTGCTGGCGGCGCAGCAGGTGGTGGTGGGGCCGGATCTGGCCGTGCTCGCCGATGGGGGCGCCGAAGTCGTAGGTCAGGCGCGGGACGTCGTTGGGGTAGCCGGTGGCGTGGGACTCCTGCTCGCCTCCCGCGGCGCCGGTGCGCTGGGTGCCGCCCGCGTACATGTAGTAGCCCTGCCAGACCGAGCCGGAGCCGATCTTGGCCAGCGCCATCGCGGCGACGTCCTCGGGGGCGACGAGGGGGCGGCGGTGGTAGGCCACGTGCATGCCGCCGCCGAGCTCGCAGGTGGCGAACGGCAGGGCGTCCTTCTCCGGTTCAGCGGCGGTGTCGGCCTCGATGCCATCGATCCCTTCGCGCAGGTCGGCGCCGACCGAGAGGTCGTCGCGGACCTCGCTGTATCGGAAGTGGACGGGCGCGAAGGCGGGCCACTCGGTGTCGGCCTCCTCCCAGAAGCCGTCGGTGTAGGCGCCGTAGACCGGCAGGAGCGTCCCGGGCACCTGGGCGCCGCCCCAGCCGGTGGCCGTCCAGATCGGGACGCGCAGGCCGAGGTCCTCGGCGATGGCCCGGAGGGTGGCGAGGTGGCCGGGCTGGTCGTAGAGCTCGTTGTCGACCTGGACGGCGACGACGGGACCGCCTTCGGCGTGGGTGAGGCCGCCGAGCCTGTCGATCGTCTCGGCGTAGAAGGCGCGCACCAGTTCGAGATAGGCGGGGTCGTCGGTCCGGGTCTTGACGTCGCGTTCGACGAGCCAGTCGGGGAAGCCGCCGTGGCGGGCCTCGCCGTGGGCCCACGGGCCCATGCGGACGACGGCGTCGAGGCCGTGCGCGGCGGCGAGTTCGACGAAGGCGCGCAGGTCGAGGCCGCCGTCCCAGTCGAAGCGGCCGGGCTCGGGCTCGTGCGAGCGCCAGAACACGTAGGTGGCGACGGTGTCGAGCCCTCCGGCGCGGGCGTGGCCGAGGGTCTCGGCCCAGCGTTCGCGGGGAATCCTGGAGTAGTGGACCTCGCCGCTGACGGGGAACCACGGTGCGCCGCCGCGTTCGATCCAGCGTCCGGTCACTTCGATGCGGTCGGGGGAACCTGGGGGTTCGCCGAGGGGAAGGCGGCCTCGGGCCACCGGGCCCGGCGGCGGGCAGCGCAGGGCGCGCGCCGTGGGGCGGGGCCGGGTGCGGTGTGCCGCCGATGTCTCGTCGTGCATTTCTCTCCTTTGAGAAGTGGTGGTTCGGCTCATGCGGCCGGACGGCCGTCCAGGCTCGCGAGCTGGGATCGGAGTACGCGGACCCGTTCGTCGTGCGCGGCCTGGACGTCCTGGTCGAACAGCAGCATCTCGGGCAGCGAGGTGGCGAAGTAGTCCACTCGGGCGGTGGCCTCGGCCTGCTCGGCGATGTGGCGGGCGAGCCCGCCCTGCAGGCGCCGGGCCTCGTCGTCGCGGCCGAGGCGGCGCAGCGCGGTCACCGACGCCGCGGTCCGCTCGGAGTAGGTCTGGACCCGCATCGCCTGGAAGTCGCCCTGCTGGGCGGCGGCCGTCGCCCACGCCTCGCGGGCGGCCTCGTGGTCTCCCGCGGCGGCGAGGGCGTCGCCGAGGACGAGGTGCAGGTCGGCGGTGTTGGCGAGCGGGTGGCGGGCTTCGCCGAGGCCCGCGATCGGGTGGAGGGCGGCGGTGGCGTGGTCGACGGCCCGCTTGGCCTCACCGGAGGCGATGGCCTTGCGGGCCGAGGCGAGGTGGGCCTCCTCCCAGGCGGCGAGGACGCGGCCCTCGCCGCCTTCCCAGGGCTGGAAGGCGCGGCCCGCGAGGACGTCGAGGGCCTCGCTCTCGCGGCCTTCGGCGGTGAGGAGCTCGGCGAGCTGGACGGAGAGGTCGTCGCGCCGGTCGACGAGGTCGCGGCGGGCCAGCAGGGTCTCCAGGCGCTCGGCGGGGGCGGCGGCGCGCCGCGCGGCGAGCTGGTCGGCCTCGTAGAGCAGCCGGGCGTCGTCGGGCGCGGCCGCGCGGGCACGCCCGTAGTAGCGGGCGGCCGCTGCGGGGTCGCCTTGGACGTTGTGGGCGGCGACGCCGAGGTTGCGGAGCACGACCGGGTCTTCGGTGGTGGTGGCGGTCTCCCAGGCGGCGATGGCCTCGTCTCGGCGTCCGGCGGCGTAGAGCCAGTGTCCGGCGAGCGCGGCGAGCACGGGGTCTTCGGGCCGGTGGCGGCGCAGGCGCGCGAGGGCGTCGTTGTCGGCGGACGAGGGGAAGCACCAGGTGCGGTCGAGTCTGCGGACGCGGTCGAGGGCGGCCTCGGCGGCGGCCTCGTCGCCGCGGCGCAGTTCGAGGTCGGCGCGGTGGATCCAGGCGAGGGGCGCGACGTTGGTGCGGCCGAGGACCAGCGGCATGCGCGCGGCCTGTTCGAGCAGCTCGGCGGCGGTCTCGTCCTCGCCGACGGACAGGTATTCGCGGGCGACGTCCAGGGCGATCGTCGCATCGTCGGTCGTCTCGCCGTGGCCCAGGCGTGAGGCGAGATCGCGGGCCCAGGCGTCGAGCGGGTTGTCGCGGAGCGTGCCGGTGACGAGGGCGGCGGCACGGTCGACCTCGCCGCGCCGCATCGCGGCGACGGTGGCGAGGTTGCGAGCCTGGGTGTGGTTCGGGGAGCGGTGCAGCAGCGCGTCCAGGTCTGCGACGGCGCGGTCTTCGGCGGCCCGGTCGGTGTGCCCGGAGGCGAGGTCGAGGCGGACCGAGGCGACGGTGGCGGCGTCGAGCCAGCTGCGGTCCCACATGGCCTTGCCGAGGGCCTCGCGGGCCTCGGCGGTGCGCCCTTGGCGGGCGAGGACCAGGCCGAGGCGGTAGTGGGCCTCGCCGTCGCGGGGATTGGGGTTGCGGCGGGTGAGGCGGGCGACGGCGGTGCGCAGGTGCGCTTCGGCGTCTTCGAGGCGGCCGGTGTGCTGGCATCGGGCGGCGAGGGCGGTGTTGCAGCGGGCGTCGCCGGGGTCGCGGCGCAGCGCCTCCTCCCAGTACGGCTCGGGCGAGCGCGTGGCGTGGCGGTATTGGGCCAGGTGGAGGCCGGTGAGGTAGAGCTCGTCGACCGAGTCGATGCCGGCGGGTGCGGGCGGTTCGGTCGCGGGCTCGGCGAGGCCGGTGTTGGAGGCTTCGGGCTCGGGGCGGGGGCGCCAGGCGATGAGCGTCTCGCCGCCGTGCTCCACGGCCAGTTCGCACTCGCCCGGCTCGACGGCCGCGTCGATGACGGCCTCGTGAACGTAGGGCGCACCGGGCGCGAGGTCGACGGCGGCCTCGTGGAGGACGCGGTCGCCGGAGCGCAGGACCACGCGGGCGCCGGGGCGCGGGGCGGTGACGGCGGCGGCGATCCGCACGCGCGTGCCGTCGTCTTGGGGATCGAAGTCGAGGCGGACGGCGGCCTCGCGGGTGGCCTGGTGGACCGGCCCGGTGTCCTGGATCGGGTACCAGTACTGCGAGAAGGTCTTGGTCTCGCCGGGCTTGAGATAGGCGAAGTCGGGCTGGTTGTCGGTGAACACCCCGGCCATGAGCTCGACGTAGGGGCCCCCGGTGTCGGTCAGGTGCGCGTCCCAGGCCCAGCCGAAGGGCGCGTTGCCCCACGTCCATTGCTTCTTGCCGGGGGCGATGCGGTGGTCGGCCCAGTGGACGAACCCGGCGCGGGCGCCGTGGTCGTAGCCGCCGAAGAAGTCGTCCTCGGTGCCCAGGCACATGTACGAGGTGGGCACCGGGATGTTGCGGTACCAGTCGAGGCGGTCGCCGTCCGGTCGCTCGGGGGTGCGCCGCGCGGGGTAGTCGACGCCGTAGTAGCGGCCTTCGGCGGCCGGGAACGTGGTGGTGGCCCGCTTGGCGTGGTCGGCGACCACGCGCACGTCGGTGGGGAAGAACGACTGGTAGTCGTCGTTCGCCTCGGCGGCGACGTTGGCCCACCACAGGAACGTCTGGACGTCGTCGGTGCGGTTGACCAGGTGGCCGCGCAGCTCGATGAGCGCGCTGCCGGGGCGCAGGCGGAGGCCGTGCATGCCCTGCATGCGGGCGAACGGGTCGTGGTCGGAGCACCACACCGTCACCGATCCATCCTCATCGGACTCGATGGACGTCTCGGTCGGCAGGTGCGTGGCGGGCCGGTGGTGCTGGGGCCAGTTGAACTCGACGCCGCCGGAGATCCACGGCCCGAGCAGGCCGACGAGGGCCGGTTTGACGACCTCGTTGCGGTAGAAGAAGTCGTGGCCGCGGGTCTTGTCGAGGCCGATGTGGACTCGCCCGCCCAGTTCGGGCAGGACCATCAGCCGCACGTACTCGTTCTCCAGGTGCACCGCGTCCCAGTCGCGCGGGGCCTTCTCCTTCGCGACCTCGTCGATGAACGGCAGCGGGTAGACCGCGCCGGAGGATCCCTGGTAGACGCGCCGATCGAGGTAGGCCGGGTACCGGTCGGGCTCGCCGGGCTCGTAGGAATCGATCGAGACGGGCTCGCTCCAGGCCCGCACCGGCCGGTCGGCGATCGGTTGGGGGGCCGGAGGCAGGACGATTCTCGACTCTTCGCTGGACATGCATTTGACCGTACGACGGTTTGACATGACATGTCGATGGTTGTTTCACTGGAGTGCATGGACGAATCGCTTGCCTCGATCGGTCCGGACGCCCTGCCCGACGGGTTCGCGGGTCAGCGGATGCTCGTGGTGCCGCGCCGGACCGTCGCCCAGGCGCTGCGCCACCCGGTGACCGGGAGGCTGCTGGTCACCGACGCGGGGTTCTTCCCGCACGCGGCCCGCCACGGCCGCACCCGGGCGGCCGGGGCCGGGCAGCACCTGCTGCTGGTGTGCACCGGCGGCGCGGGGTGGTGCCGCACCGACGAAGGCCAGTTCACGGTCTCGCCGGGCGGCGCGGTCGTCCTCCCGGCCGATCGACCGCACGCCTACGGGGCCTCAAGGTCCGATCCGTGGACGCTGTGGTGGTTCCACTTCGTCGGCGCCGACGCCGCCGACCTGGTGGGCGCGGCGCGCGCCTCGGCGGGCGGGCTCGTGACGCACCTGCGCGATCCCGCGCCGGTCGCGAGCCTGATCTCCCAGATCATCGACGCGCTCGACTCGGGCACCACCACCGCGGGCTTCATCCGGGCCTCGGGGGCGGCGTGGCACGCGCTCTCGCAGGTGATCGCGACCGGGCGGCGGGCGCCCGGGTCCGATCTGGGGCCGTTCGAGCGGGCGGTGGAGCACCTGCGGGCGACGGCGCCGCGGCACACGGCGGTCACCGCGCTCGCCTCGATGGTCGGCCTCAGCACCTCCCAGCTCAGCGCGCTGTTCCGGCGGCGGCTGGGCGTCTCGCCGCTGAAGTACCAGACCCAGTTGCGCATGGCGCGGGCCAGGGAGCTGCTCGACGGCACGAAGCTGCCCGTCGCCGCCGTGGCGCGCGCCGCCGGGTACGACGACCCGATGTACTTCTCGCGCCAGTTCGCCCGCGTCCACGGCATGGCCCCGACGGCCTACCGGAGCCGCTCGCCGCACGAGTGAGGCGGCCTCGAACGTTTCGGAGCCGTCACGGAAACGAATGTGATTGCAACCGCGTGCATTGAACGGCGCCTCGCCGCCCCTCCGGAGGGAAGCGCTCGTAAGCTGCCGAAACGATCAAGGCCCGCAAGGCTAGACTTTCGCGATGACCTCCGCTCACGAAGCCGCCTCGCCGAGCGAACCGCTCACCATCGCGCAGATCGCGAAGCGCGCGGGCGTCTCGATCGCCACCGTCTCCAAAGTGGTCAACGGTCGGCTCGACGTCGCGCCCGAGACCAGGAACGTGGTCGAGGAGCTGATCCGCCGCCACGGCTACCGCCGCCAGAAGCGGGCCGCCCGGCCCGCCCCGCTGGTGGAGGTGGTCTTCCACGAGTTGCGCGGGCTGTACGGGATCGAGATCCTCAACGGCGTCAACGAGGTGGCTGGCGAGCACCATCTGGCCGCGGTGGTCTCGGAGCTGGGCGGGCGCCACACGCCGGGGCGCGGCTGGGTCGAGGACGTCCTCGCGCGCCGCCCGACCGGCGTCATCTCGGTCTTCTCGCATCTGGCCGACGACCAGAGCGCGCAGCTGCGCAGCAGGGGCATTCCGCTGGTGCTCCTCGATCCCACGGGCGAGCCCGGGCACGACGCGCCCTCGGTGGGGGCGAGCAACTGGAACGGCGGGCTCGCGGCCACCAGGCACCTGCTCGAACTCGGGCACCGGCGCATCGCCGTGGTCACCGGGCCCGCGCACATGCTCTCCAGCCGCGCCAGGCTCGACGGGTACCGGGCGGCGATGGACATGGCGGGCGTTCCGGTGGATCCGGCGCTGGTGTGCGTCGGGGACTTCCAGATCGAGGACGGGCGGCGCTTCACGCGCGAGCTGCTGCGGCTGGACGATCCGCCCACGGCGGTCTTCGCGTGCAACGACGGCGAGGCGGTCGGCGTCTATCAAGCGGCGGCCGAGGCGGGGCTGCGCATTCCCGACGACCTCAGCGTCGTCGGCTTCGACGACCTGCCGATGACCGAGTGGAACATCCCGCCGCTCACGTCGGTCCACCAGCCGCTCAAAGAGATGGCGGCCACCGCGGCGGGCATGATCGTGACGCTGGCGAACGGCGAACCGCTGCACCGCCGCCGCGTCGAGATCGCCACGGAGCTGGTCGTCAGGGAGAGCACCGCCCCGCCGCGCTGAGGGCCGGTCCGGGCGCTCCCGGACCGTACGCCGGTGCGCGGCGACAAGTCGTGTGCCGCCCACTGCATCGGCCCCCGATACGACACCGAGACCCGGCGAAGCCGCTTGACAAAGTTGGGACTCACAACTTAATCTGTGACCCGCCGTCGACAGAATGAGGTCGCCTTGAGCCGTCCGCCAGCATCCGCCGCCGAGCACCCGGTCGTGCCGGGGTTCCACCCGGACCCGACGATCTGCCGGGTCGGATCGGACTACTACCTCGCGCACTCGAGCTTCGAGTACTTCCCCGGCGCGCCGATCTTCCACAGCCGTGACCTCGTCTCCTGGAAGCAGATCGGGAACATCCTCGACCGGCGCTCCCAGTTCCTCCGCGGCGACGGGCGGCCCTCGGGCGGCATCTACGGCTCCACGCTGCGGTTCCACGGCGGCCGGTTCTGGTTCGTGACCACGAACGTCGGCGACGCCGGGTCCGGCCAGACCATCGTCACCGCCGAGGACCCGGCCGGGGAGTGGAGCGAGCCGGTGTTCGTGCGCGACGCCGTCGGCATCGACCCGGACCTGTGCTGGGACGAGGACGGCGAGTGCTACCTGACGTGGAAGGGCACCGTCTTCAATGGGGAGGGCGACGGGATCTTCCAGGGCCGCCTCGACACCGAGACCGGGAAGTTCAAGGACGACCCCTATCCGGTGTGGCAGGGCATCGGACTCGCCGCCTCCGAGGCCCCGCACCTGTACCGCATCGGCGAGCACTGGTACCTGATGCTGGCCGAGGGCGGCACCGAGCGCGGCCACACCGTCACGATCGCGCGCGGCGACGGCCCGGCGGGGCCGTTCGAGCCGTGCCCGGACAATCCGGTGTTCACGCACCGCAGCACCGCGAAGCCGGTGCAGAGCACCGGCCACGCCGACCTGGTCGAGGCTCCGGACGGCTCGTGGGCGGCGGTGTACCTGGCGGTGCGCCCGCACGGATTCACGCCCCAGTTCCACGTCCTGGGCCGCGAGACGTTCCTGGCCGGGGTCGACTGGGTCGACGGGTGGCCGGTCTTCGACGAGGACCGCTTCACGGTGCCGCCGGTCGAGACCGCGTTCAACGACCGCTTCGAATCATCCGATCTGGACCTCAGGTGGGTCGTGCCCGGCGGCGAGCCCGAGGCCGTCGCCGTCCACCGCCCGGACGGCGGCCTGGAGCTGCGGGAGGCGCCGGACGGCACGCCGGGGCTGCTGTGCGCCCGCGTCCGCGACCTGGCGTGGACCGGCGAGGCCGCCTTCACCGGCGCTGGGCGCCTACGGCTCTTGATCGACGACCGCCACTGGTACGAGCTGGTCTTCGAGGGCGGCCGTGTCCGCGCCGACGTCCGGATCGGCGGCATACTGCACGAACTCGGCTCGGCCGAATGCCCCGGCGAGACGGCGGTGCTGCGGATCGAGGCCGCCGAGCCCGCGACCAAAGTCTCCCCCACGGTCATCGGACCGGACGACGTGGTGCTGTCGTTCGATGGCGGCGACGGCTTCAGCGAGCTGGGGCGGCTCGACGGCCGCTACCTCTCCACTGAGGTCGCCACCGGCTTCACCGGCCGCATGCTCGCCGTCGGCTCGGCGGGCGAGCGGGCGCTGGTGCGCCGCGTGTCGTACGAGCCGCGCTGAGCGTCGGCGAGGCCCTTGCCCCGCGATTTCCGCGTGTCCGCGGGGATCGCGGGGCAAGGACTTCATGCGCCATTGCCGGTCCGCGCCATCGGTCAGATGGCCTGGACGTCCACCCAGAAGCGCGTGTCGTTGGAGCGGTTGGCCGAGTTCGACTCGAGCTGGCCCTTGATCCAGTAGACCGCGGTGCGGTACTTGTCGATGTCGTCGGCGTTCGGGTTGCTCAGGCCGGTCTGGCCGTCGCGGTGCCCGGCGAACCAGACGTACTCGCCCCAGTGGCTCTGGGCCTGGTGGCGGCAGGTGAGGCCGCCTCCTCCCCCGCCGCCACCGCCTTGGACGACGCAGGACTGGCCGTTCTCCCAAACCCAGCCGTCACCGTCGGGGTCGCTCGCACTGCCGTTGGCGCAGTGTGGATAGCCGTTGGAGGCGTCCTCAGCGGCGGCGTCCCATGCCGCCGTCGGACGATGCGGTCGATGTCGTCGCATCACTGAACCGGGCAATACGAATACGCTGCCGCGATTACCAGGTGAATCGATGAACATCGATAGATTATTACCGAACCCGTTAAGTTTCAAGTCGCAAAGGAAACATTTCAAGAGCGCGCCTGCGAACAGGAGATTATAATCTATAAGAAGACTAGGGTCGCATGCACGACCATAGGCAATATGTTATATCCTATAAGTTATAGGGAGACACGACCACAAGCGGCGGCGGACAGGTCAGCCCACGCCGCGGGGCCTAGGGGCCGCGGCGCTCTCCCGGAAGACGAGCCGCGGGCGCTCGGAGGAGTACAGGCGGTCGCCGGTGCCGTCGATGGCCTGGAGAAGCAGCTGGAAGCCGCGGACGCCGAGGTCCGCGAAATCCTGGTCTACAGTGGTCATCGGCGGGTTCCACAGCTCCGCGAGCGGGTGGTCGTCGAACCCGGCCACCGAGACGTCCTCGGGGACGCGCAACCCCGCCTCGGCGAGGCCCCGCATGACCCCCATGGCGATCTCGTCGTTGCCGCAGAACACCGCGGTGACGCTCGGGTCGGCGGCGAGCTCCCGGCCGACCTCGACGCCGCTGCGCGGCAGCCACGACGCGTCGCGCACCGGCGGGATCGGCGCGTTCGCCTTGGCGAGGGCCCGCTTCCAGCCCGTCGTCCGCCCGTCGACGCGCCGCGAGGGCGGCACCCGGACGTGGTGCACCGTCTCGTGGCCGAGCCCCAGCAGGTAATCGGTGAGCTCCTCGGCGGCGGCGGCCTCGTCGAGCACCGCCTGCCGCATGCCGGTCTCCCGCGTCCCCGACAGGGCGACCACGGGCAGGTCCGAGGGGATCTTCCGCAGCGCCGCCACCCCTGGCGGGTCGAACTTGAGCACCGCGATCCCGGCGAGCGCCTGCGTCAGCGTCGCCGCGATCGCGCGGTCCACCTCGTCCTCGTCGGCGCTCTCGACGACGGTGATCATCACCGTGTAGCCCTCGGCGCGGGCCGCGATCTCGATGCCGCGGATGGTCTCGGCGTAGCCGTAGCGCGAGGTGTTCCCGGCGATGACGGCGATCGTCTGGGACTTGCGGGAGACGAGCACGCGCGCCGCCGCGCTGGGCCGGTAGTGCAGCTCCGCGATGGCCGCCTCGACGAGCTCCCGCTTCGCCGGGCTCACGCGGGCGGCGCCGGTCAGCACGCGCGAGACGGTCGGGACCGACACCCCCGCGCGCTCGGCGACGTCGGTGATCGTCGGGTTCCTGGCGTTCCCGCCCGCTGCCTTCTTCGTGCTCACTTGACCGCCCCGCTGGTGATGCCCGAGATGATCCTGCGCTGGGCGACCACGAAGGTGATCAGCAGCGGCAGGCTCATGAGGATGATATAAGCGAAGATCAGGTGCCAGTTCTGCAGATAGAGGCCCGCGCTCGCCACCTGGTAGAGGTTCAGCGGAAGCGTGTCGATCCGGCCGCCGATGACGAAGAGCGCGTAGAACACGTCGTTCCAGATGTAGAGGCAGATCAGGATGGTCGCGGTGGCGAGCACCGGCCGCAGCAGCGGCAGGATGATGCGCGCGAAGACCCTGACCGGCCCGGCCCCGTCGACGCGGGCGGCCTCTTCGAGCTCGGGCGGGATGGTGCGCACGAAGCCGGTGACGAAGAAGACCACCGTCGACAGGTACATGCCCATGTAGACGCCGATCATGCCGAGCGCGGTCCCGGCCAGGCCGAGTTGGCGCAGCAGCAGCACGATGGTGACCACGGCGGGGGGCAGGACGATGCCGCTGATGGCGAGGGCGTAGATCGCGGCGCTCAGCCTGCCGCCGCGGCGGCCGAGGATCCACGCCGCCATCGAGCCGAGGACGAGGACGCCGACGACGGCCGGGACCATGACCAGGAGGCTCCCGAAGAACGCCGAGAGCATGTCGCCGTCGGTGAACACGGTCGCGAAGTTGTCGAAGAGCCGCCACTCGCTCGGCGGGGAGAGGTCGGGATCGAGGGCCTCGGCCTGGGTCTTGGAGGCGGTCGCGACGACGAGCCAGAACGGCACGCCGAGCGTGAGCAGCGCGATGAGGATCGCGGCGATCGGCTGGAGCCGGAGGCGGCGGCGCGGGGCGCGGCGCGCGCGGACGGCGGTCCGGGACGGTGCGGCGGTGGCGGTCACAGGACGTCCTCCCTCTTGCGCAGGAACCGGATCACGGGGAAGGCGAGGATGGTCACCGTCAGGAACAGCACGAGGCTCATGGTCGTGGCCTGGGCGAACAGGCCCTGCCCGAAGGTCCGGAAGATGAAGATGTTCAGCAGCTCGGTCGTGCCGCCGGGCCCGCCCTCGGTGGTGGCCTGGACGATGTCGAAACCGTTCATCGAGCCGAGCAGGGCGGTCGCGACGTTGAACGTCACGGCCGGGGCGAGCAGCGGGAACCTGATGGACCGGAACATGGTCCAGCGGTTCGCGCCGTCGAGGCGCGCCGCTTCGAGGACGTCCTCGTCGATGGTCTTGAGCCCGGCGAGGTAGATGAGCATCGACAGCCCCATCCACTTCCAGGCGTGGACGACGGCGACGACCACGATCGTCCAGGTGGTGCTGCCGAGCCAGGGGATCGCCACTTCGGTGCCGAAGAGGGCGCCGATGATGCCGTTGAGGGCGCCGTCGGGCTTGAGCAGCGCCTGGAAGATGTAGCCGACCGCGAGCGCGGACATGATGACCGGGATGAAGAACGCGACCCTGACGGCGCGGTTGACGCGCGTGTCGCGTTCGAGCAGCAGCGCCAGCGCGAGCCCGAAGAGGTTCTGGAAGATCGCGACGAGCACGGCGTAGACGAGGGTCACCTTGAGCGCGTTGAGCAGCGTGCCGTTGGAGAACAGGGAGGTGAAGTTGTCGATCCCGGCGAAGTTGATGGCGCTCTTGAAGCTCGACCAGTCGGTGAACGCGTAGACGAAGTTGGACAGCGTGGGGACGAAGAAGAAGACGACGAGGATCACGAGCGCCGGAATCAGGAACCACAGTGGATGGTCGCTGCGGCGGCGCGCCGTCCCCTTGGAGAGCGTGATGTTCGCAGTCACGATGCGGATGATGCCTTTCCTGGAGATGCGTCGCCGGGGTGGCGGCCGCGGCCGCCACCCCGGCGTGCGTTAGAAGCCCTCGGCGCCTTGGGCCTTCGCCAGCTCTTCGAACTGGGCCTGGGTCGCCTCGGCGACCTCGGTGGGCGTCTTCGTGCCCTGGATCATGTCGGCCAGGAAGATGTACAGGTCCGGGTTGGCGATCGCCAGGGCCTGCATGGAGCCGACCGAGTCCGCGAGCGAGTCGCTGACGGCGAGCAGCGCCTCGGGGACGTCGGCGGGCGTCTCGACGCCGGTCTGGAGGGACACGGTCTGCTGGGCGTTCACGAAGTCCCCGTAGCCGTCGCCGAGCCAGTACGACAGGAGCTGGCGCGCGGCGGCCTCCCGGTCGGCGTCGCCGGTCTTGAACGCCACCAGGGCGTTGGACTGGTCGGGGATGAACGTGCCGACGTTGCCGGACGGCGAGATCGGGAAGAAGCCGATCTTCTGATCGAGCTCGGCGGTATCGGCGAGCGACTGGAGCTGGCCGAAGAAGGAGTTCACCTGCACGGCCATCGCGGCGTCGCCGGCGAGCAGCGCGGCGCCCTGGTCCTCGAAGGTCGCCGTCTTGATGTCCTCGTTGAACAGTCCCTCTTCGATGAGGCCCTGGTAGGTCTCGATGGCGCCCTGGATGGTCGGGTCGGTGAACTTTTCCTCGTTCGCGTTCACCCGGTCCCACAGCCCGTCGGCGGCGGCGTCGGCCAGCTGCACCTGCACCCACCACTGGGTGCCCCAGCGGTCGGCGGCCATCTCGTAGAACGGGGTGACGCCGTCGTCCTTGAGGTCGCGGGCGGTCTGGAGGAAGGAGTCCCAGTCGGTGAGGGTCTCGGTGATCCCGTTCGCCGCGAAGACCTCCTTGTTGTAGTAGACGCCCTCGACCGCGGGGGTCGTGATGAGGGCGGCGTAGCGGGTGTCGTCCAGGATGCCGGTGATGTCGCGCAGTTCGGGCTTGTAGGAGTCGAGCCACGGCGCGTCGTCGAGCGGCTGGAGGTTTTGGGAGGCGTTGAGCGCCGTCAGCTGCGAGGCCGTCGGCTGCCAGAACGCGAGGTCGGGCTTGTCGCCGGTGGCGACCTTCGTCTGGACGCCCTGCTCGTAGGGGTCGGGGATCGTGACGACCTCGACCTCGGCGCCGGTGAGCTCCTCGAAGCCCGCGATCACGCTGTCGGGCACGGTGTTGGAGTTCTGCGCGGCCCAGATGGTGAGCGTGGTGCCGCTCAGGTCGGCGTCCTGGGCGGGCCAGTCGACCGGCCCGCTGGAGTCGGTGCCGGTGCCCGGGTCGGAGCACCCGGTGAGGGTCAACGCGCCCGCCGCGGCGAGCGCCAGCGCGGTGCGGAACTTGTTCTTCATTGCATTGCTCCTGATTCCTTCTCGAGGGATTGGACGGTGAGGCGCAGGGTGCGCGCGGCGGTGCCGGTGCCGTCCGCGTGCACGGTGAGGGTGCCTGTGGCGGCGTCCCAGGCGGTCTTCCATTCGGGAAGGCCGGTCGGGAAGACCGTCGAGACGGCGATGTCGCATCCGGCGAGGTGCGGGAAGCGCAGTTCGGTGCTGGAGGGCCCGCCGCGGCGCCAGACCGAGACGAGGTCCTCGCCCGGCCCGCGCAGGGCGAGGGCGGTCCACGGGTCGGTCCAGCCGGGGAGCCCGGCGGGCCAGTGCGGGTGGCCGTTCGCCACGGACTCGCGCAGCGTCTTCGCGATCGCTATGGCGTCGGCGACCGTGCGGCGCTGCTCCCCGCTCATACGGTTGAGGTGGCCGGAGACGTAGAAGCGGCCGAGCAGGCCGGTGACGAGGCAGAACGCGACCTCCTCGTCGGACATGCCCGGTTGCGGGTAGGCCCAGTTGGCGGCCTGCTCGGGCAGGAGCGAGATCGGCGCGGCCGCGGCGATCGGCGGGAATCTGGTGAAGTCCTGCTGGTCGGAGGTGGACTGCATGGCCAGGCGCGAGAGCATCGCGAAGTCCATGCGCATCGCGCCCGAGGAGCAGTTCTCCACGATCAGGTGCGGGTGGCGGTCCAGGAGGCGGTCGAGCCAGGCGAGGTGGGCGCGGTTGTGCGCCAGGAGGCCGTCGCCGACGCTGTCGGCGTCGTGGTCGGTGCCCGGGCCGGGGTTGATGTTGTAGTCGAATTTGAAGAAGCCGACGCCGAAGTCGGCCACGAGCCGGTCGACGACGCCGTCGAGGTGTCCGACGGCAGCCGGGTGGCGCAGGTCGAGGTGGTAGCGGTGGTGCTCGACGATGCGCTGCCCGTGGCGCAGGAGGAACGCCTCGCGCGGGAGGGCGTCGGCGACGGGGCTGCGGACGCCGACGACCTCGGGTTCGAGCCACAGGCCGGGGACCATGCCCGCGCCGCGGATGGCGTCGACGACCTCGCCGAGGCCGCCGGGGAAGCGGGTGGTGGACGGGGTCCACTCGCCGACGGTGTCCCACCAGTTCCCGCTGTCGTCGTACCAGCCGGCGTCGATGCAGAAGACCTCCGCGCCCGCCTCGGCGGCGGCGGCGATGAGCGGGAGGAGCTTCGCGGTCGTCGGGTCGCCGTCGAGGGTGTTCATGTAGTCGTTGAAGACCACGGGCATGGCCGCGTTGTCGGGGTGGCGGCGGCGCGCGGCGCGGCGGAAGTCGGTGAGGGCGGCGAGGGCGCCCTCGAAGTCGGCCCCGGCGGCGATCGTGGCCGGGACGGTCGTGAACGCCTCGCCGGGCGCGAGCAGGCGCGTCCACGCCGAGTCGGCGTCGGTGGGGCCGGAGAGGGCGACGTAGCCGCCGCCGGTGTCCTCGCCGATCTCCCAGCGCCAGGCGCCGTTGTGCTCGATCTGCCAGGCGAGGGCGAGCCCTTCGGCGGCGGAGTCGACGGCGCCGGTGGGCAGGTGGCGGCCGGTCGACCACGTGCCGTCGGAGGTGAGCGCCCAGGCGCCGCGCGGGTTCTGGCCGGTGCGGTCCTCGGCGAGGCGCGGGAAGTCGGGGCCGCGCAGCGGCTCGCGCGTCCAGCGTCCTTCGCCGAGCCAGTCGCCGGTGCCGCGGACGCGGTCCCAGCCGGTGAGCTTGTCGTCCGGTCCGTCTTCGGCGGTGAAGCCCATCGACCAGGAGGCGACCGAGCGCAGCACGAGCGGCCGGTCTCCGCTCGCGCGGACCTCGACGGTGGAGCGGACGGCGGCGTCCGCGCCGTCGAGGAGTTCCAGGGTGAGGCGGGCTTCGACGCCGTCGGCGGCCTGGCGGATGACGAGGCGGCGGCCGCGCTCGTGCGACTGCTCCTCGTGGGCGACGTAGCGCAGGCGCGAGCCGAGCTCGGTGTGCGCGAGGCGGTCGGACGCCGGGAGGTGGCCGCGGCCCGCGGTCAGGATCTCCACGAGCGGCACGCGGTGGACCGCGAGGCCCCTTCCGGCGTGCTCGATGCGGGCGACGCTGACGGGCGAGTCGGCGTCCCACTCGAATACGAGCCCGAAGACATCACTGCCCCAACACAACTGATCGGTCACGACACCCCTTGTCGGTACTTGTTTCCGCTGCTGGCGGCCTCGGGCCGCCTGGTAGCGATTTCAGACGAAACCCTAGCCATTTTTGAAATCGATTTCAAGTCAAGTCTTGAAATCGTTATCAAATCTCGGTACCGTCAACCCACGATCAAGGGTCTGACCCCCGTGTCTCAATGTAGAGAGGACCGATCGATGAGGAGATCGATGACCATGGCAGCTGCTGCGGCGGTGGCGGCGACCGCCGTCACCGGACTGGCGGGCCCATCCGCCGCCGAGCCGACTGACGGCTCCGCAGGCGTCGCCGAGGGGGTGGAGTCCGAGGTGCTGGCGGTGGACTTCGCCGACCGCACCGGCGCCTTCCGCGGCGGCGCCACCGGCACGCTCTACGGCCTCGGCGACGAGGGCGCGCCGACGCAGGCGCTGATCAACGGCGCCCACATCACCAACGTCTCGCAGAAGGCCCCCTACGGCACCCAGCACCCCTCCGGCGACGCCATCAAGGTCGAGGACGGCTTCTTCGCCAAGCACGGCGAGGACATGTACATCTACGTCCAGGACTACTACCCCGACTGGCCGTACAACGGCAGCCAGCGGCCCGGCGACACCCGCACCTACGACCAATCGGACGGCAGCTACACCGAAGCGGCCAACGGCGTCTGGGACTACCTCGAAGTCGTCGAGTTCGTCGCCGAAGCGGTCGCCACCGACTCGGGCAGCCCCGAGAACTACGTCTTCATCCCCTACAACGAGCCCGACGGCGGCAACTGGTACCCCGACTGGGCGAACCAGAAGGACCGGTTCCTCGCCGACTGGCAGGCCGCCTACGAGACGATCCAGGAGGTGTGGGACCGCCACGGCCTCGGGCACGCGCGCATCGGCGGCCCCGGCGACACCCGCTGGCAGCCCGAGCGCAGCGCCGACTTCCTGGCCTACACCAAGGCGAACGGCTCGCTGCCGGACGTCTTCATCTGGCACGAGCTGGGCATCGACAACCTCGCGAACTACCGGCAGCACTTCGCCGACTACCGCGAGCTGGAAGCCTCCCTCGGCCTCGACCCGATCCCGGTCAACATCACCGAGTACGGCATGCTGCGCGACATGGGCGTCCCCGGGCAGCTCGTCCAGTGGTTCTCCATGTTCGAGGACACCAAGGTCGACGCGCAGACCGCGTATTGGAACTACGCGGGGAACTTCTCCGACAACAGCGCCCGTCCCAACGGCGCGAACGCCGGCTGGTGGATGTTCAAGTGGTACGGCGACCTCGAAGGGTCCGAGACCGTGCGGGTGAGTCCGCCGAGCCCGGACAGCGTCGACACCCTCCAGGGCATCGGCGCGGTCGACGACGAGAACCGCCGCGCCACCGTCCTGTGGGGAGGCACGGACGACGACGTCACGCTGGACCTGAGCGGCCTTGACGAGAAGGTCTTCGGCAACCGCGTCGACATCGAGGTCCGCGAGATCGCGCTGACCGGCGCCGAGGGCCTGGCGAACACGCCCCGCGTCATCGCCGCCTACGACGGCGTCAAGCTCAAGCGGGGCGCCTTGGAGCTCGACGTGCCGACCTACGACCGGTACGCGGGCTACCAGCTCGTCATCACCCCGGGCCAGTCGCGCGACGTCGAGGCCGCGGCCGAGGCGCAGGCGTGGACGGCTTCCATTGAGGCCGAGGACATGGACCTGACCGCCGCGCAGGTGTACTCGCACGACCCGAAGGGGAACGGCGGCTGGCAGTTCCTCGCCTCCGGCGGCCAGGACGTCGGCTCGTTCAACCAGGCGGGCTCGCGCGCCGAGTGGACCGTGGACGTGCCGAGCGACGGCACGTACCGGCTCCAGGTCATCGGCGGCGCGCCCGGCGTGCCGGGGCGGCACGCGCTCTTCGTCGACGACGATGCGGCGGGGACGATCCAGTACACCGCCGACCTCGCGCTGAACGACACGAGCCGGTGGCAGTACCGCGGCAGCGCCGAGGTCCTGGTGGATCTGACCGCGGGCGAGCACACGCTGTCGATCCGCGCCAGTGAGGACGGACAGACCGCGCTGCCGAACTCGGACATCACACTCGACAAGGTCTCGCTGACCTCGGTCGGCGAGGGCGAGCCGACCGCGTACCCGGCCTCGGGCTTCCGCCTCTACGACGGGGCCTCGCTCGACTGGGACGAGCGCTCGGACGTCCGCGGCGGGGCGGCGATCAGCGGCGAGGGCCGGGCCGACCTGTACGCCACGGCGATGGAGACCGGCTACTACGACCTCGTCGTGGACTGGTCCTCCGAGGCGGCCTCCGCGGTCGAGCTGACGGTGGGCGGCATGCCGACCGCCACGCTGAGCGCCGACGAGGCGGGCGAGTGGCGCTCGACCGCGCGCGTGCACCTCGTCGAGGGCGTCAACGAGATCGAGGTCCGCTCTCCCGAAGGGGCCGTGGTCGAATCGCTCACCACGGTGCGCGCCGGTGCCGCGGACGACGCCGCGGTGTCCGTCGAGGCCGAGGACGCCGTGCTCCACGGCGCGGCGTCGGTGACGACCCTCGCGGGCAGCACCGGCTCCAACGCCTCCGGTCTGGCCTATGCGGGCTGGATCGGCGACGGGGAGGCCAACGCGATCGAGATTCCCCGCGACGGCTTCGCCGAGGCGGGCGACTACGACGTCACCGTCCACTACGCGAACGCCGAGCTCTCCGGCGACCACGACTACAACCCGCAGGTGGTCGACCGCCTCCTGGAGATCAGTGAGGGAGCCGAGCAGGTCGGGCACGCGTACTTCCGCTACACGTACTCGTGGGACAGCTTCTGGGAGCGGAGCATCCCGGTGACGCTCTCCACTGCGGACGAACCGCTGCGGCTGGGCAACGCCGAGGCATGGGCGCCGAACATCGACCGCGTCGTCATCGCCCCGCGCCTGCTGGGCGAGCCGACGACCGAAGCGCTCTGACGAATCCGGCCCCGTGCGCGGCATCGGCCGCGCACGGGGCGGGGCTTCGTCGCCGCGGCTCCGCACCGGGACGCAATGCCGTTGCGGGCCGCGGCGGGCGGCCGTACCGTTACCGGGTGCCAACTCCCCCACTGCTCGCCGAGATCGCCCGGCGCCACCGCGTCGATCCCGGCGCGGTCACCGCCGCGCCGCTGCAAGGCGTGGCCAACCGGGTGTACTTCCTCGGCGACCGGCTCGTGCTGCGGATCGCGCGACCCGAGTCCGCCGACGACCTGCGCAAGGAGGCGATCGTGATTCCGGCGGCGGTACGCGCCGGGGTGCGCACCCCCGAGGTGGTGGCCTTCGACGACGAGCTGCTCGAAGAGCCGTACATGGTGCTCAAGCGGGCCGAGGGCACCGCGCCGGGCCTTCCCGCCGCCCCGGCCGACGAGCGGTGGGGACCGGTGTACCGCCAGCTCGGGGCCGAGCTGGCCGCCCTCCACGACGGCGTCGACGATCTGGCGGGGGTCCCGGTCGACATCGGCGGCGACCCCCGGGCGGACCTCGCCGCTCTGGCCGGGCGCGGGTACCTCAGCGCCGACGTCGCCGACTGGCTCACCGGCTGGTTCGACCGTCTGGAGCCGCTGATGCCCGCCGCGCCGCGGGCCCGGCTGATCCACGGCGACGCCAGCCCGACCAATCTGCTCGCCGATGCGGAGGGACTGACCGCGATCCTGGACTGGGGCGACGCGGCCTGGGCCGATCCCGCGGTCGAGTTCGCCAAGCTCCCGCTGCGCACGGTGCCGCCGGTCCTGGAGGGCTACCTCGGCGAGGCCTGCGAGGGCTGGGCCGCCCGCGTCCTGTGGCACCACCTGCACTGGGCGCTCGGCCGCCTCCCGACCCCGCCCGAGCCGCGCGCCGCGCACTGGAGCGCCCAGCCGGGCAACCGCATCCTGGAGACCATGCGGTTCTTCCTCGCCGATCCCCCGCCGCCCTGGCGCGAGCTGTCGTTCCCCGGCTGAACGAAGGCTTCAGCGAGAGAACCGAACCCGCGGTAACCGGTCAATGACCCTCACACGAGACATCGGCCGCGTCACTCCCCAGATCGTGCCACAACCTCAAGCGATCTATTGATTTTCGATCGATTTCAATCGAGAATCGATGCATGAACAGCTTCTTCATCGCAATGCTCCGCCTCGCCATCGCCGGGGCGATCCTGGTCGGACTCTTCGGGCAGATCGTCGTCATCCCCACCACGGCCGCCGACGAGGTCGACAAGTTCCCTCCGTACGAGCCGTTCGCCGCGCCCTACGTGGCGATCGCGATCGTCGGCGTCGCCTGCGTCCAGGTGACGCTCGTCGCCGCATGGATGCTCCTCGCCCTGGTCCGGCGCGGCGCGTTCTTCACCTCGCGCGCCTTCCGCTGGGTCGACACCATCATCGGCGCCGCGGGCGTGGCGACGCTCCTGGCGCTCGGCGTCTGCGTCCACCTGTTCGTGGGCGACATCCCCAGCCCCGCCGACGGCATGGAACTCCTCGGCGCCCTGGGCGGCTCGGTGGTGTGCGTCGTGGTCGGGGTCGCGTTCATCATGTTCATGCTCATCATGCGCGGCCTGCTGCGCAAGGCGACCGACCTGGAGACCGAGATGGCCGAGGTGGTCTTATGCCGATCATCGTCGACCTCGACGTCGAACTCGCCAGGCGCAACATGAGCGTCGGCGAGTTCGCCGCGGCCGTCGGCATCACCCCCGCCAACGTCGCGGTGCTGAAGAACGGGCGGGCGAAGGCGGTGCGGTTCTCGACCCTTGAGGCGATCTGCCGCACCCTCGAATGCCAGCCGGGAGACATACTCCGCTGGGTCCCTGGGGAGGACTGAGTTCCGCGGAAACAAGGCCCTGGGGCCTCGCGGTCGAGCCGGTCGACCGCGAGGCCCCGCAGCGGCAGAGCAGCCCGATATATTGATGCACTTGACTTCTTCTATGGGTTGTTGTTAGTCTGAACACGGCCGCGGCCGCCGCGCGCGGCGGCGGGCCGATCACTCAGGCTCGATACCGTCCGTCGCTCGGAGCCGGTGACACACATCGAAACCGAGCGGCCGCACGAACAGCCGCCGCGCGGATGTTATCGATCAAACCCCGTCGCCAAATATATTCCTTGATTTAAATACATACATATCGTTCGATTCGCCTCCTCACACGTGCCATGCGGCACGAGACAGGACGAGACCATGAGATCCAACCACCCGCCCCGGCGGCGCCTCCGCCGAATCCTCTTCAGCGCGCTGGCCGCGCTGGCGCTGGTGCCCGCCGCGGTCCTCACCGGCGCCGCTCCGGCGGCCGCCGACACCAGCGACTTCCGCGGCGTGAACTGGGCCGTGCTGGGCGACAACTTCAGCCACGGCCCGCTCGTCATCGACGGACTGAGCTCCTCGGACAGCTACGACACCGTGCGGGCCAAGGCCAACGCGATCTACGACGACATGGAAGCCCTGATGGGCGTCAACACCGTCCGGCTGCCGATCAACACCCACACGGTCGGCACCGCCTGGTGGGACGCCTACCGCGGCGCCATCGACGCCGCCACCGACCGCGGCTTCAAAGTCATCCTCGCCTACTGGGAGGACGGCGCCGCCTCCGGCGGCCGCATCACGAACATGGCCGCCTTCAACACCATGTGGTCCACAGTGACCTCCCAGTACGGCTCCAACAGCCTGGTCTACTTCGAGCCGATGAACGAGCCCCACGGCTACTCCTCGTCCGAGTGGCGCGATGTCGCGGCGGACTGGCTCGACTACCACTACTCGGCACAGCCCGACCACGTCCTCATCGCCGGGACCGGCTACAGCCAGGACCTCAGGCCGGTCTGCGACGACAGCCGCTTCGACGGCACGCTGCTGGCCATCCACCACTACGCGTTCTTCTACGGCGATATGAGCTACTCGGCCTGGCGCAGCCACTTCCAGAGCCGCCTGGGCAACTGCGCCGACCGCGCCGTCGTCACCGAGTTCGGCGCCCCCATGAGCGACGGCCGCGACTACGGCAACGCCGCCAGCACCGACAACTTCGTGCGCCACATCCGCGCCGTCACCGACGTCATGCACGAGCAGGGCGTCGGCGGGACCTACTGGCCGGCCCTCGGCGGCAAGCCCGGCGACATCGGCTACGACTGGTACTCCATGTTCGCCCTTCACGGCTCGGGCACCGATCTGTCGCTGACCATCCGCAACCAGAGCGGCGCCGACCGCATCCGCTACGGCTGGGGCGACGACATCGGCGACGGCGGCGGAGACGACGGCGGCGGCGACCAGGTCACCGACATCGTGAACCGGAACTCCGGCAAGTGCGTGGACGTCGTCTCGGGCTCCACCGCCGACGGGGCCGAGATCATCCAGTACGACTGCCACGGCGGCGCCAACCAGCAGTGGCGAATCCAAGACGCGGGCGGCGGCTACTACCAGATCGTCTCCCAGGCGTCCGGCAAGTGCCTCGACATCGACGGCGCCTCCACCGCCAACAACGCCAGGGCCATCCAGTGGCCGTGCAACGGTGGCACCAACCAGCAGTGGGAGCTGCGCGACAGCGGCAACGGCTACGTCGAACTCGTCGCCCGCCACTCCGGCAAGTGCCTCGACGTCATCGACTCCTCGACCGCCAACGGCACCAGGCTCCAGCAGTACGACTGCTACGGCGGCGCCAACCAGCAGTGGACCCTCTGACCGACCCTGACGGGGCGGCCCCGGCGGGGCCGCCCCTCCCTCTCGGTACCCCCGCCCGCGATCGACCGAGACCGGATTCCCCGCCGCGGTGCTGTGTACCCTGGCTACGGCCGCCTGCGGGCGGCCATCGGGACGTGGCGCAGCTTGGTAGCGCACTCGGTTCGGGAACCCCAGTCGACCACCCGGCCAACGCCCTTCCAACCTACAGAAACGTCAACCTACCTGCGGTTATGAGTCCACCCTGACGGTCCGATATGGCCCCGTCAGGTCCGACTGCCCTCGGCAGTTTCCGGCAGACCCCTGCCAAATACGTGCCCAAGTTTCTGCCCAAGCCAACATGGACCCCCGCATCGGGACCCCACAACCGCCCCGCCGCATCCTCCGCTCGACCATGTTTCCCCGCCGGAGGGGCGACCAACGGGTTGCGAACTCCTCGGTCGCGCTCCCGGACCTGGACTTCCACACGGATGTCGGCCAGGCGAATTCACGCTGCCGCGCACTGCGGATCGAGGCCGAAAGCGGTCGGGACCCTACGGCACACCGCAGAAGGCCCTGGCCGCACGCTGCGGCATCGGCATCCGCAGCGTGAGATGTCCGGCCAAGGCGGCACGAGCGATCGTTCAGCCGATGCGGTAACCGATGCCCGGTGTCGTCGTGATGACCGGTGGTTCGCCGAGCTTGCGACGGAGTCGCCCGATCGTGACCGTCACGGTGTTGGTGAAGGGGTCGGTGTTCTCATCCCAGACCTCCTCCAGCAATTGCTCGGCGCTGAGAAAGCCGGGAGTGGCCCGCATCAGCGCCTCCAATACGGCGAACTCCTTGACCGACAGGTCCAACCGCCGGCCGCTGCGCATGGCGGTCCGGCGGAGCGGGTCCAGCTCGACTCCGGCAGCACGCAGGATCCGCGGGCGAGCATCCGGCCTGCGGCGGCCCAAGGCATGGACCCGCAGGATCAGCTCGGGGAAGTGGAACGGCTTGGCCAGGTAATCGTCCGCTCCAAGGGTCAGGCCGCTGACACGGTCGTCGACGGTCCCCGCCGCTGTCAGCATCAGCACCATGGGGCGATCGGGCTGCTCGGTGATCATCTGGCAGAGCGCGTCGCCGTGCAGGCCGGGCAGATCGCGGTCCAGAACGACGACGCCGTATGCGGTGAGGTCGAGCTTGGCCGCCGCGGACAGTCCGTCGTACGCCAGGTCGACGGCCATCCCCTGATCGCGCAGCCCCTCGGCGAGGATGTCGGCGAGGGGTCGCGCGTCCTCGGCGACCAGGACTCTCATGCCTTCGCCTCGGCCGGAACCGCGACCGCCGGCAGCGTGATCGCGGCCAGCAGCCCGCCCTCGCTCGGGGCCGTCAATGCGAGACGACCGCCGTGGGCGGACGCGATGGACTCCACGATCGACAACCCGAGACCGGCGCCGTTCCCGGACCCGGTGCGGTCGCTGCCGAGCCGCCGGAACGGCTGTTCCAGCCCGTCCACCTCTCGAGGATCGAGCACGCGCCCTCCGGTCAGTACCGCAAGGCGGATGTCGTCGCCCTCCAACTCGGTCGCGACGTGGATCCAGCCTCCCTGGACGTTGTGGACCACGGCGTTGTCGACGACGTTCGCGACCATCCTCGACAGCAGCGCGGCGTCGCCCCGAGTGCGCATGCCGTGCGGCAGCCCTTCGGTCACGTTCAATCCTTTCGCCGCGATCGCCTCCGCATTGCCGGCCAGCGCCCGCCGCACAAGCTCGGACACGTCGACCTCGATTGTGCCGCCGAGCGCCCCGTGCTGCGCTTGAGCGAGCGCCAGCAGGCCGTCGAGGAGGCCCTCCACTTGGTCCAATTGCGGCCGTATTCGATCGATCAAGCCGAGCGTCCGCGGTCCCACGTCCGGTTTGGCGACGGCGACGTCCAGCGACGCTCGCATCGTCGCCAGGGGGGTCCGCAGCTCGTGCGAGGCGTTGGCGACGAATCGGCGCTGGGCGGTGAATGACGCTTCCAACCGTTCCAGCAACCCGTCGATGGTGTCAGCGAGGTCTTTCACTTCGTCGGCCGGGCCGGTGGCTCCCAGCCTCTTGTCGAGGTCGTCGGCCGAGATGTGCCGGGTCTGCTCGGTGATGCGCCGCAGCGGACGCAGCACCCGTCCGGCCAGCATTCGGCCGACCAGTGGGGAGACGATGGCCATGACGAGCAGGGCCAGCAGCGATCCGATCAGCATGTTCCGGGCCTGCCGCGCATCCGATGCGGCCAACTGGTCCTGCAACTCCCCGATGCGCTGTTGGGCCGCAGTCGGATCGCCGTCGCCGAGCGGGTGCTGTCCGGGCACGGGTTCGACGTCGCCGACAGTCCCACCGGACAGGAGGAAGGCCAGCGTCAGCATGGCGAGCCCGGATGCCAGGAAGACGGCACTGTACAGGATCGCAAACCGCAGTCCGACCGTCGCACCACGCAGTCTGTTCATCCGTCCAGCATGCACGGCGGGACCTAACAGCGGTATAACAAGCGAGGTTCGGACCGTGTTATGTCCGAATGCGTAGAACCGAGGCATGTTCGACACAGCACTCCTGCAACGCGAATGGACGGCTTTCCGCCGTCCCGGCCGAATCACCGCCCTAGCGGCGGCCACTCTCACCGTGATCGCCTTCGGCCTGCTCTTCGCCTTCGGCAGCCGCTCGGACTGCGGCGGACCGTGCCCCGCCGTCCCGACCGCCGCGGACGGCTCGATCGTCAGCGACACGTTCTGGTTCGTGCACCGTGATCTCGGCCCGGAAGGCTCCATCACCGCACGGTTGACGTCCATGACCGGCACGATCACCTACCCGCCGCCCGACCACGACGAGATCGTCCCCGGTCTGGTCCCCTGGGCGAAGACCGGGATCATCGTCAAAGACGGCATCGAGCAGGGCTCCGCCTACGCGGCGGTCATGATGACCGGCGACCACGGCGTGCGCATGCAGTACGACTACGAGCACGACATCGCCGGAAGCAGGGGCGAGGCCTCGCCCGAGTCGCCGCGGTGGCTTCGCCTGACCCGCTCAGCGGACACCATCACCGGCTATGAATCATCTGACGGCGAACAATGGCGCGCCATCGGCACAGCGACGCTGACCGGGCTGCCGAACACGGTCCAAGTCGGACTCTTCGCCGCTTCCCCCGGTGACCTCACGCTCCGAGAGGTCGGCCTGGGCGGCGTGATCGAGGAATCGCGCTTCACGCAGGCCACCGGCGTGTTCGACAGCATCGCCCTGGAAGGCGCGGCCGACGGTGCATGGCTGAGCGAGCCGATCGGCCGAATGAACCGCACCGACTGGGAGAAGCACCACAACGCCTCCGGAGCGGTCGAGCAGGACGGCGTGATCACCGTCAGCGGCACCGGGGACATAGGCCCGCACAGCGAAGAAGGCGGCCGCACCGTCAGGAACCTCCTGGCCGGCCTGGCTGCCGGGCTGATCGTCGTCCTCGTCGTCGCCGCCCGATTCGGCGCCCGGACCGCCGTTCCGGCGCCGGGGCCGAGCCTCGTCTGCCGCGCTGTCGTGGTCGGTGCCGCGAGTTTCGTGACGGGACTGGTCGCGATCGGTGTGGTGCTGCCGATCGGCATCGCGGTCCTCGAGCGCAACGGCGTTCCCGTTCCGCCGGTTCCCCTGCTGACGGGCTCCCGCGTCGTCATCGGACTCGCGGTAGTGCTGGCGCTGTGCTCCGCCTTCGCGTACTGGCTCGGAACTCTGCTGCGGCGAGGCTGGGCGGCCATCGCCGTCGTCCTGTCGCTCGTCGCCCTACCCTACGCCGTGACCGCATTCCCATTGCTGCCCGACGCCGTCTCGCAATGGCTGCTGCGACTCACCCCGGCCGCTGCCTTCGCCGTCCAGCAGACAACGGTCGAATACCCGCAGGTGGTCGCCCACTACGCACCGTCCGCAGGCTATTTCCCGCTGCCGGCCTGGGCGGGGATCGCCGTCCTGTGCGGCTACACCCTGGCGGCGGCATGGTGGGCGTTGAGCCGTCATCGGAATGACCGACGCATAGAGCCTGTTGCATCCTGACTGACTCTTGTTGGGGTGCAGCGTGTTCAGCTGGCATGCGGGTTGAGGGCATGAAGAAGCTCCTGGTAGAACGGCGAATGCTACTTCTGCCTGATCGACCACCAGGAGCCCCTGTTGCTGTTCTACCCTGCCGCGCTGCCGCTGTCCACCTCGACCCTCAACCAAGTCGCCGAACTCATCCGCACCCACCGAAAGATCATCGGCTCACGCTGGCGCGTCCTCGATGCGGGCACACAAGCCCTGCTCACCCTGGCCTACCTGCGCAAAGGCGAGCGGCTGCGCGACCTAGCCGCCAGCTTCGGCATCTCCGCGGCCACCGCCTGGCGACACACCCGCGAGACCATTGCACTCCTCGCCGCCCGCGCCCCAGGCATCAGAGACGCGCTGCGGCACGCGAAACGATCCGGCGCGGCGTTCGTGATCATTGACGGCACCCCGCTCCACATCGACCGCAACCAGATCGACCGGCCCTACTACTCCGGCAAACACAAGCGGCACGGCATGAACCTCCAGGCCATCGCCGATGCGCGCGGGAACCTGCTGTGGATCTCCGGCGCGATCAGAGGCGCCACGCACGACACCAAGACCGCCCGCAGGGCCGACCCTCCCCAGATTCCGCGCCTGCTGGCCGAGCACGGCTTGTTTGCTCTGGGCGACAAGGGATACGACGGGCTCGACCACGATCTGGTGGTCACGCCGATCAAGGGCAAGGACAAGCCCGAGTGGCAGAAGGACTACAACCGTCTCCACGCCCGACTCCGTGGCCCCGGCGAGCGCATGTTCGCCCAGCTCAAGAGCTGGGGTGTGTTCGACCAGGTCCGCTGCGACCCGCACCGAACCACCCAGCTCGCCAAAGCCGTCCAAGTCCTCAACGACTACGAACGCCAATCAGCTTGAAACAGGTTCCCTGAGTGGCTGTTGCCAGACCCAGAGCATCAACGTCGGATTTTCGCAAGCCGTTCGGCGATTCTCGAGCCCTCACGCCGCTCTGGTGGCGCATGGTCGAGCCACCGCCGAAGCACCGCGACCTCCAAGTCGCGCTCGCCGAGTTTGCGGTGAATGATCGCGGCATGCTCGGTGTACGCGGGTGCCGGTTCGCGGCCGCCTGCGTCCCGTTCGGCACCTTCGATCGCCTGGTAGCACAACTCGAGGGCTTCACGCAGGCGCCCTTCGCGTTTGAGCTGCTTGATCGGTTCGACCAGCTCGAGGTAGTGGACGCCGTCGACCATTCCGGTCCGGAATTGTTCGGCCCGCCGCCCGCCTTCAACGAGCGCATCGTGAACCATATTCGTACGCCAGGCCGCTTCAGCGGCGTGTTTCTCCTCCGGTGTCAACGGAGGCGGGTTCGTGGCGCTGTACTGCCACTGCGGCGCATCGGTGCCGAGCCATACCCATGCCTCCCCTCGAATCTTCCCGTCCCGGCGGAGACTGAAGAGCCGCATCGGCACCGGCAGCTCAGCGCCAACGTGCAACGGGAACCGCTTCGAGAGGTGCGAGGGCAGGTAACCGATGTGTTCACCATCGACCCAGGCGGCTACGGCGGACGTATCGACCGGATTGTCCGGTTCCCTTCGCAGCACGGCGACGCAGTCGAGCATGCCACGCTCGGGAAGACCATGCCGTTGGACCAGACCGGCCACGGCCATCTTCGCGACCGTCGTCGTCCCCGACAGTTGCACTTCCCCGGATTCTGAAGCGCTCTCATCGTGACCCGGCTGCTCGACCGGGAGATTCCACGCTCTCGCCAGCCAATCCTTCAAACCCATGGAGTCCATTGTGGCGATCGCATATGGTGGAGGGAATCCTCTGACCGGACAGCGTCTCAGGACCGCGCCGCCACGATCTGTCGATGCCAGATCAAGTTCACGCGCGCGTTGGACTGGTCCAGCGGCCATAGGCTCCACGCCATAAGCGAGTCGACAACCCCATGCATGACTAATGAGGCGGCTCGACCGGCTGACTCTACGCCGACAGTATCCAACCGACTCCGGTCACGGCAGAAACTGCCCCACGAGTCAGTTCTACTACTTATAGTCTATAACCGCGAAGTTCGCGTGTTGTGCTCGCTGCCGAAGGGCTGCCAGATCTCATCATCGGCCCATAACTCGCGTCGCGATCGGCCGAGCCTCGAATCTCGGCGTGGGTGCTGTACCCTGGCTACGGCCGCCCACGAGCGGCCATCGGGACGTGGCGCAGCTTGGTAGCGCACTCGCTTTGGGAGTGAGGGGTCGCAGGTTCGAATCCTGTCGTCCCGACCGATTTGTTCGGATTTCTTACGGTGGTGGGAAGGCCTTTTTAAGGCCTTCCCACCACCGTTTTCAGGTGTCGTTACGCTGCTGTCGCGTGTATGACGGGTCTACCCGCGGCGTGTTGTTCGGCGACTTGGATCTTCTGTTGGTAGAGATGGAGTTCACCGTCGATGCAGTGGGCGTAGATGCGCAGGAGGATCTCGACCGAGTTCCCGGCCCACTCGGCGACCTGGGTGGCGGGAACGCCCGCGTTGAGCCACCGCGACAGGCACGAATGCCGCAGGTGGTAGATCCGCCTGGTGAGTGGCGAGGCAAGCTCGGTCTCGGTGTAGGCGAGCTCGCGGGCTTTGGCGAAGACTTTCTGGCAGGTGCGGGCTGAAAGCACCTTGCCGCAGTGGGAACTGAAGACTCTGCCGGAGCTTCCACGCCTCGCTCAAACGCGAGCACCTCGGCTCTGGCGGCACGTTCGCTGATGCCGACACCGCCAGGCTGGAGGTGTTCTCCTACCTGAACTGGTTGAACCTCAAAAGACGGCATTCGTCACTTGAGCACCAGTCGCCGGTCGACTACGAACGACAACTCGATATCGTCCCACTGACCAAATAGACGGTGTCCCCATTCAGGGTGGAACTCCCGCCAGCGGCAGGCTCCGGGGACGACCCTGGCGAGGCGCGTCAGCGCTCTCCAGTCGGCGTACCAGGCGGGCCAACACACGAGGACGCAGGCCCGAGAACGGCTCGATCCGATACGTCTCAGTCGCCGTCACCACACTCATCGCGACAGCGTAAGGCCGTGCGCCAGCAAGCCCTCCAGTACCGCGGCGGACAATATCCACTCGTGTCCTGCCTCGATGAGTCCGTCGGTGCCTCGTTACGGGCCTGCCGCTGTCGTATCTCCCAGGCCTACGCCGTCCGCCCTCCTCGTCTCCCGTGGACTCATCCGCCGCGTTCTCGAAGCAGCGGTGCTGACCTCCGCCGACGGACGGCGCTTGCCCTGGACGAACCCAGGGTCTTTGCGCCAAAGAAATGCGGGATGCCTTCTAGGCATCATCCCTCGGCACCGGACCGGTTCCACCGCTTGACACACGGCAGAGTCGTGGGAGGTGCAATCCGCCTACACCTGAAAGACGGAAGACCACTGGCGCAACCGGAATGCTCGGAAGCACGCGGCGCGTGGTCCCGCCCCGACGGTTCGGGCGGTGTGGACTCGCGCTGTGTGGCGTTGTGGGTAAGCGATGATGAGCTGTTCGTCGGCGAACGGTGGTCGTGGGGGGTTCGGTCGGTCAGGTGCGGTCGTGGAGCGTGATCTGGTAGCCGTCGGGGTCGGCGAAGGTGAACGTCCGGCCAAAGGGGCCGTCGATCGGTGCGGCGACGATGGTGTGGCCGTCGGCGAGGAGGGCATCGTGGATGGCCTGGACGTCGGTGGCGTGGAGCCAGATCGCGGCGCCGATGCCGGGCTGGGCGGCAGCGGCGAGATCGGTGCCGGGAACGACGTCGCGGAGCGCGAAGGCGATCGGTTTCGTCTCGAAGACGACGGCGTGCGCGGGTCCGGCCTGCGAGCGGACGAGGCCGAGGTACTGCTCGTAGAACGCCTGCGAAGCGTCGAGGTCTCGGGCTTGCAGGGAGATGAAGTCGGGGCCGGTGGCGGGCATGATGGTGCTCCTTCTCTTCGTGTCAGTTTTCTGACATAGACCACTCTATGTCAGAGTACTGACATGAGTCAAGACGGTGCCGGCATCAATCTGGAGACGTCCCTGGGCTACCTGCTCAAAGAGGCGTCGAGCGCCCTCCGCGCCGCCATGGAGGAGGTGCTGCGGCCGCTCGGGATGAGCGTGACGCACTACTCCTGCCTCGAGCTGCTGGCGCAACGACCGGGCTTGTCGAACTCCGAGCTCGCGCGCGGCGCGTTCGTGACACGGCAGACGATGAACGTGCTGCTCCAGACCCTGGAACGAGAGGGCCACGTGACCAGGCCCGCGGAGGCACGCGTCGGGAAGGTGCTTCCCACGCGGCTCACGCCTCGCGGTCGACGAAGCCTTGAGAAGGCGACCGTGGCGGTCCGGTCCGTCGAGGACAGAATGCTGGCCGGCATGACCGAGACCGAGCGGTCAGGCGCGTTCCGCATCCTGCGGAGCATGATCCATTCCCTGCGCGATGGCAACGACAGTGCATAGCCTCACTTCCGAGCGCACCCTCTCCTCGCGCGCATAGGAGTGCGCCCGCGCGGACAGACCTCGGAAACCGACAGACCCCCGACTACACCCGCTGCCGCGAAGAGCCCTTCTTGACCGGCGTCGCGGAGCTGTGCCGGGCAAGCTTGGATCGGCATCAGGCCGACACTTGAGACCTGTAGAAATTGTGCGTGCGCAAGCCATGCCGAAGGGTGCTATCTACCGGTGGACGAATTCCGAAGCGAACGCCCAGCGGGGTCGCGGGCGCGCTCGCGATCCCGAACTCACCTGATCGCCAGCAGACGTTGATCGAGGCGCTACCGGAGAGGTCCCAGTTGACGTTGTCACCGCACTGCGACTCCCGCACCGAGGTGTTGTTCACCCGCAAGGTGATCCACACCTCCCGCGCATTGGAGAACGCCGAACGGGCCGCGACACGGACCTCGCCGCCGCCGTTGACCGTCCCGCCCTCGATCGTCACGTTGGAGCAGTTCTCGATCAAGATCGAGTTGTTCCCGTTGTTCGCGAGATCGACGTTCTCGATGACTCCGCCCCCGCAACGCCGCCGCAGCGGGACCGCCCGACGATGGGCGCTGATCACCACAGGCGGTTTCATCGTCTGCGGCCTGACTGTCGCGGCGCTCGCCTTGTCCGACACCGTCGACTACCAGTTCGGCGTGCGAGGGACCGTCGGCACGGTCGTCGATGTCGTCGGCTTCGCGCTGCTGTGGTCGTACTCGGTCAGGGAATGGTGCGACCGCTGAACGACGGCCGGGCTCGGACATCGCCGATTTCCTCAGCAGCGCGATAGGCGTGTCGGACGGGGCCGTGCCGAATACGTGCCGAAGTTTCCCTGGTATGCGATGGGTTCGGGGCGCTACGACAGGTAGATGGCCGTTCTTAGCGAAATGGCGCACGCGTTTTGGGGGCGAAGGGACGCAGGTTCGAATCCTGTCTTCTTGACTGTTTTGTCGATATTATTCATGTCAGCCATCCGCGGCTTCGGCATCGATCTGATGCAACCGCTTGACGCGATTTTGCCTCGGCGCGGCCCTCAACACGCGCTCGCGTGCAGATCGGCGCGGCAGCGGGTTCGGCGAGATGCTGGTCCGGACCGCTCGGCCCGCCTATGGAGGACCGGCAGGGCAGTAGATTGACCCGCATATAACAATAAATCGGATCATACCGGATCGATTTCGCCGATACTCAAGGGCCCCAACGAAATCGACATCGATTCATCTCGGTGTCCAGATTTTTTGCAAACGGTTGCGCGTTTTCCCTTGACTCCATGAAAGCCTTTGCCTTAGATTCATTCAAATGCCTCAATATTTCCCTCAGGAGAGGTAGCGAACGGATGAGACGATCAGCCAAGCTCCGCATCGGAACGGCGGTGGCCACCGCGGCCGTCGTCGTGAGCGGAGTCCTCCTATCGATGACCCAGGCGTCAGCGGCGTCTACGGGCGCCACCGGATATGCGACCCAGAACGGCGGGACCACCGGTGGCGCGGGAGGACAGACGGTGCAGGCGAGCACCGGCACCGAGATCCACGAGGCCCTGTGCAACCGGGCCAGCAGCGACACCCCGATCATCATCGAGGTCGAGGGCACCATCAACCACGGCAACACCAGCGACGTCGACGGCGACAGCTGCGACACCGCCGACGACCGCATCGAGCTCAAGAACATCAGCAACGTCTCGATCATCGGCGTCGGCAGCGGAGCGGTCTTCGACGAGCTGGGCATCCACATTCGTGATTCCAGCAACATCATCATTCAGAACGTGACCGTCCAGAACGTCAAGAAGTCGGGCTCGCCCACCTCCAACGGCGGCGACGCCATCGGCATGGAGAGCAACGTCCGCAACGTCTGGGTCGACCACGCCACCCTGCAGGCCTCGGGCGGCGAGGACGAGGGGTTCGACGGGCTCTTCGACATGAAGGACAACACGCAGTACGTGACCCTGTCCTACAGCATCCTGCGCAACTCCGGCCGCGGCGGGCTCATCGGCTCCAGTGAGAGCGACACCGGCAACGGCTACGTCACGTTCCACCACAACGTGTACCAGAACATCGACTCCCGCACGCCCCTGCTGCGCGCGGGCACGGCCCACACCTACAACAACTACTTCGTGGGCCTGGTCAAGTCCGGCATCAACTCCCGGGTCGGCGCCAAGGTCAAGGTGGAGAACAACTACTTCCAGGACTCCAAGGACGTCCTGGGCACCTTCTACACCGACGAGCGCGGCTACTGGGAGGTCAGCGGCAACATCTACGACAACATCACCTGGTCCGAAGAGGGGAGCGAGAACTACCCGGCCGGGCCGAACCCGCAGTCGACCACCAGTGTCTCCATCCCGTACTCCTACAGCATGGACGAGGCCGACTGCATCCCCGGCATCCTCAGCGAGACGGCGGGCGCGGGCAAGGGCCTGCGGGTGTCGGACGGCAGCTGCTCCTCGCAGCCGCCGGACGACGGCACGACGCCCCCGGACGACGACGAGACGACGCCTCCCGATGACGACGAGACGACCCCGCCCGACGACGGCGACCCGGGCGAGCCGAGCGGTGAGAACCTGAGCCTCGCCTCCGACGCCGGCGCCGACGGTTCCGGCAAGGCCGACGGCACGAGCTACGGCAACGTCATCGACGGCGACATGGGCACCTACTGGTCGCCCTCCGGCTCGACCGGTCGCGTCTCGGTCAAGTGGGACTCCGACAAGACGGTCTCCTCGATCAACATCCGCGAGGCCTCGGGCGCCGAGGGCAACATCGGCTCCTGGGAGGTCATGAACCACGACAACAGCGACGTCCTGGCCAGCGGCAGCGGAGCCGGTGTCATCACCTTCTCCTCGACCACGCTGAGCAAGATCGACTTCGTGATCGGCAGCTCGTCCGGCACCCCGAGGATCGCCGAGTTCGAGACCTACGCCGGCACGCCCTCGGGCGGCGGCGACGGTGGCGACGACGGCACCGATGACGGTACCGGCGACGACGGCGGCAGCGATGGCGGCGGCGACACCGGTGAGACGGTGCGGCTCGAGGCCGAGGGCTCCTCGGCGACGTGCGAGGGCACCATCGACTCCGACCACTCGGGCTTCTCCGGCAGCGGGTTCTGCAACTCCGACAACGCCGTCGGCGCGAGCGCGCAGTTCACCATCGAGGCGGACGCCGCGGTCGAGGCGACCCTGGAGATCGGCTACGCCAACGGCGCTTCCGGCGCCCGTTCGGCCTCGGTCGTGGTGAACGGCTCGACCCAGGGCTCGGCCGCCTTCGGGTCGACCGGAAGCTGGACCACCTGGTCCACCGAAGCGGTCACGGTCAACCTGAACGCGGGCACCAACACCGTCCAACTGATCGCCACCGGCTCGGACGGCCTGCCGAACGTCGACTACCTCGACACCACGGCCGGCACCCCGTCCGACGGCGGCGGTGACGACGACGGCGGCGACGACACCGACCCGCCGACGGGCGACGCGCTGTACGCGGCGCCGAACGGCAGCGACGGCGCGGCCGGCACCGAGTCCGACCCGACGACCATCACCGCGGCGGTCGAGGGCATCGAGCCCGGCGGCACGATCTACCTGCGCGGCGGCACCTACAACATGGCCGACACGCTCTACATCGAGCCGGGCAACGACGGCACCTCCTCCGACCGCACCGAGCTGTTCGCCTACCCGGGTGAGACCCCGATCATCGACTTCTCGGCGCAGAGCGAGGACTCGTCCAACCGGGGTATCGCCATGGGCGGCAACTGGTGGCACTTCAAGGGGCTCATCGTCCAGAACTCCGGTGACAACGGGATCCTCCTGGGCGGCGACCACAACATCATCGAAAACGTGGTGACGCGCTACAACGCCGACACCGGGCTCCAGCTCTCCCGCTACACCGCCGGTGCCCCGTCCTCGGAGTGGCCGGCCTACAACCTGGTGGTCTCCTCGGAGTCGCACGACAACGTCGACTCCGACGGCGAGGACGCCGACGGCTTCGCCGCGAAGCTCACCAGCGGTCCGGGCAACGTCTTCCGCAACACCGTCTCGCACAACAACATCGATGACGGCTGGGACCTGTACACCAAGGGAGAGACCGGGCCCATCGGCGCGGTCACCATCGAGAACTCCCTCTCCTACGGGAACGGGACGCTCTCCAACGGCGGCCAGGCCGGCAGCGGTGACCGCAACGGCTTCAAGCTCGGTGGCGAGGACATCGAGGTCGACCACATCGTGACCAACAGCATCGCCTACGACAACGGCCACCACGGCTTCACCTACAACTCCAACCCCGGCTCGATGACCATCAGCGGCAACGCGGCCATCGGCAACGCCGAACGCAACTTCAACTTCGACGAGGGTTCCTCGACCTTCACGAACAACACCTCCTGCGACTCCGGGGACGATGACCGGATCGTGGGCAATGACGCCGGCGGCAACCAGTGGTGGAGCGGCTCCAACGGCTCCCGCTGCTCGGACTACGACGGCAGCATGGACTGGCACTTCACCTCCGACGGCACCCTCGTGGTCACCTTCGGCGGCACCCAGGTCCTTCCGTAACCACCGATCCGGCCGACCGCACCGAAGTCGGCCGCTATGAGCGGGCCCGCTCGTCCGAGTTCCGGACGGGCGGGCCCGATCCCGTTCCCCGGCAGGTTACTTGAACGCGGTGACGTGGCGCGCCGCCCAGTCGGCGAACGTGCGCGGCGGGCGGCCGAGGAGCCGTTCGACGTCGGGGCTGACGGCCCGCTCGGCGGCGGACGGGGCGCCGAGGACATCGAGCGTGGCCTCGACGACCGGCCCCGGCATGAAGCCCAGCATCCGGGCTCGCGCCCGGTCACGGGCCTCCTCGACGAACCGCACGGGTTCGGCCAGCGCGTCCCCGATCGCCGCGGCCTGCTGCCGGGGCGAGACCGGTTCGGGGCCGGTCAGGGTGTAGACCTCGCCGCCGTGGCCGGGTCGGCGCAGGGCCAGGGCGGCGACGGCGGCGATGTCGGCCGGGTCGACGGCCGGGAGCGCGACATCGCCGAACGGCGCCGCCACTTCCCTCCTGTCGCGGACCGAGTCGGCCCATTGGAGCGCGTTGGAGGCGAAGTTGCCCGGTCGCAGCACCGTCCATTCCAGACCCGATTGCCGAACCGCGTCCTCCATGGACGAGGGGTGGCGTCCCGAGGCGACGCCTTGGGAGGACAGCAGCACGACCCGCTTCACCCCCGCCGTGCGGGCGACGGCCATGACCTCGCCGAGGTCGCCGCCCGCCATGAAGTCGGCGCTGGTCAGCATGAACAGCGCATCGGATCCTTCCAAGGCGGGCGCCAGGCGCCGCGGCTCGGTCAGGTCGGCCCGGTGGAAGCGGACGCCCTCGGGCGCCCGGCTCGCCGTCCGCGAGACGGCGGTCACTTCCTCTCCGGCCTCGACGAGGGCCTGGACGAGCGGCCGACCGACGTTCCCGGTGGCTCCGGTCACCGTGATCATATGTACTCCCGTGCATCGCTTTCGTGTTCGGACTCCGCCACGCTACTTTCGAGAAGACAGTAGGTACCTAGAGGAAAGTGGGGATATCGTGATCGACGACACCTCGGTGACGCCCGAACTGGCCTGCCCGATCGCCCCGGTGGTCGATCTGGTCTTCAGCCGCTGGACCACGCCGATCCTGTGGACGCTCAACGAGTTCGGGCGGCAGCGGTTCGTGCGGTTGGAGCGCCGCATCGCCACGATCTCCCCCAAGGTCCTGACCGAGCGCCTGCGCCGGCTCGAACGCGACGGCCTGGTCGTGCGCACCTACCACCCCGAGGTCCCGCCCCGAGTGGAGTACGAGATCAGCGACCTGGGCCGCAGTCTGGCCCCGCTCTTCGCCGCTCTCGCCGAATGGTCGCCGAACCTCGACAAGGTCGAACGGGCCCGCGACGCCTACGACTCCGGGAGCCGGACCTGACCGCACGCGGTCGCCGGCCGGATGCGGCCGAGGTGCTCGCGTCGGTCGCCGCCGCGGCGTTCCGCCCATGCTCCGATGTCCACACGTCCACAAAGGTGACTTGCACCGCTGCGAGCGCCATGGTCGCAGCTCCGGGCCCTGGCGTCCGCGGTGCGGATTGCCGCTCGGGGCGTTTCGCGGGCGGCGGGCGGGGGTATCCGGTGCCCGTCAATCGCGACGGAGGGAACATCATGGCTGACGATGAGGCAACGACGCTCGTGCGGCTCGGCGACACGGATCTGACGCTCGCCGCCGAGGTCGATGACGTCCGCGGCCGCACCGTGCTCGACCGGAACGGCGACGAGACCGGTGATGTCGAGGGACTGATCATCGACCAGCGGGAACGCAGGGTCCGCTTCCTGGAGGTGAGCTCCGGCGGCTTCCTCGGCATGGGGAAGAAGCGGGTGCTCGTCCCGGTGGACGCCGTGACCAGCGTCGACGATGAGCACGTGTACATCAACCAGGACCGCGAGCACGTCGCCTCCGGCCCGGTCTACGACCCCGAGCTCACTCCCGAGCCCGAGCGTCCGTACGAGGACGTCTACGGGTACTACGGAACCATGCCCTACTGGGGCGCGGGGTACATCTACCCGGGCTACCCGTACCGGTAGCACACTGCGAGGGACGCCCCGGCGCGCACGGAACCGTGCGCGCCGGGGCGTCGTTTGTGAGGGCGCGGGCCCTGCCGCGGCCCCTGAGGAGGCCGACGCGGTCCGGCGGCGGGAGTGCGGCGGGCGGCCGAGGCCGGGCCGCCCGCCGCTGTGGGAGCAGCGCTTCGGTTCTTGCTAGCTCAGTCCGTTGTGGATGGCGGCGAGGAGTTCGCCGTCGCTGGAGTCGCCCGACAGCTCCCAGGAGAACGCGCCGAGCAGGCCCTGGCTGTTGAGCCAGTCGACCTTTCCGGAGATCGTCTCGGGGGTGTCGTAGCTCCACCACTCGTTGCCGCAGTGGGCGTAGGCGGTTCCTGCGACGGTGCCGGTCGGCGGACACTGGTCGATGAGGACCTTGTAGTCGTCGATTCCCGCCTCGTAGGTGCCCTGCGCCGGGCCGGTGGCCGAGCCGCCGGGTTCGGACTGGGTCACGCCGGTCCAGCCTCTGCCGTAGAAGCCGAAGCCGAGCAGCATCTTGTTCGCCGGGACGCCGAGCGACTTCAGCTTCGCGATGGACGTCTCCGCGTTGAATCCCTGGATCGGGATGCCGTCGTAATCGGTGAGCGGCGAGTGCGGGGCGGTGGGTCCGTCCTTGTCCCAGGCGCCGAAGAAGTCGTACGTCATGACCATGTAGAAGTCGACGTACTGCGCCGCTTGGCCGTAGTCGGCGAGGTCCATCTTGCCGCCCTCGGTGCCGTCGGCGGTGATGGCCGAGGTCACCAGTTCGTTCCCGAACTCGGACCGGAGGGCGCTCATCAGCGTCGGGTAGGCGTCGGGGCCGCTGGTGTCGCAGCTGAGGCCGCAGGCGTTGGGGTACTCCCAGTCGATGTCGATGCCGTCGAACAGACCGTCCCAGCGCGGGTCGTGGACGAGGTCGTAGCAGGACTGGGCGAACGCGGCCGGGTTCTGCGCGGCCTGGCCGAAACCGCCGGACCAGGTCCAGCCGCCGAAGGACCAGACGATCTTGAGGTGCGGGTACATCTCCTTGAGCTTCAGGAGCTGGTTGAAGTTGCCGCGCAGCGGGTCGTCCCAGGCGTCGGCGACGCCGTCGACCGATTCGGCCGCGGTGTAGGCCTTGCCGGTGGCCGCGAACGAGTCACCCATCTTGCACTGTCCGTTCTGGACGTTGCCGAACGCGTACATGATGTGGGTGAGCTTCTCGGCCGAGCCGGAGGTGACGATGTCCTTGACGTGGTAGTCGCGGCCGTAGACGCCCCATTCGGTGAAGTAGGCCGCGTTGTACTGCTCGGTGGGCGGGTCCGTCGGGGGGTCGGTCGGGGGGTCGGTCGGGTCGTCGGTGGTGGGATCGTCGGTGGGGTCGCCGCCGCCACCGCAGGCGCCGAGGGACTCCCAGACGCCCCACTCGCCGGTGGTGCCGGGCTCCTCGCCGGTGGTCCACCACTTGGCGCGGTATTCGGTGCCGTTGTAGCTGACCTGGTCGCCGCCGACGTAGATCGCGTCGGACTGCCACGCTTCGGAGCAGGCCGTCTGGGCTTGGGCGGTGAAGGGATTGGCGACGGCGACGATCGCGGCCGACGCGGCCACGGCCAGCGCGGCGGTCAGGGCGGCGATCAGCCGTCTGGATTTGAGTCTCAAGACGTCCTCCCAAAAGTAAAGAGACTTAATTGATAAGTATCTTTATTTTTACGGCCGCCGCCTGGTAAGTCAAGGCTCTAGAACAAAAAGTTCACATACGTCAATACACCGGCCGGGTTCGCGGTCCGCCCGGACGGCCGCCCTCGGCCGGGTTGCACGGCATGGTTATCGTGTAGGCGAAGGCAGGCAGGGCCAGAGGGGCGGACCGGTGGACCGGTCCGCCCCTCATCTCATGCCTTGGGGGCGATCAGAGCCAGCCGTTGCGTTTGAACCCGCGGTACAGCAGCAGGCAGGTCACCGCCATGACGGCGATGACCAGCGGGTAGCCGAACACCCAGTGCAGCTCGGGCATGTGCTCGAAGTTCATGCCGTAGATCCCGGCGATCGCCGTGGGCACCAAGGCGATCGCGCCCCAGGCCGAGATCTTGCGCATGTCCTCGTTCTGCCAGGTCCCGATCTGTCCCTGATGGGCGGTCAGCACGGTCGTCAAGAGGCTCATGCACGAGTCGACCGCGCCCTCGACGCGCAGCAGGCGCCCGGCGACGTCGCGCAGGTACGACGGCGAGAACACCGGCGAGGCGGCGCGCCGCTGCCTCACCGTGCGCGCGAAGGGGACCAAGGGCTCGACCGCGTTCTGGAACTCGAGCGTCTCGCGGATGAGCGAGTAGATCCGCTCGATGAAGTCGCGCCTGGCCCCGGAGAAGACCGCCCGCTCCAGGCTCTCGATCTCGTCGGACAGCGACTCCAGCGCGGTGGCGTAGTCCTCGGTGACGCGGTCGAGCAGCGCGTACACGATCGCCGGGACGCCGTCGGCGCGCAGCGCGGCGTCGCCCGCGATGCGATCGCGCACGGCCGGAATGGGATCGGTCTGGCCGCGGCGCACCGTCACCAGCGACCGGCCGTCGGCGTAGACGACGAGGTCGCCGGTCTCGATCTGCCGGGTGTCCTGTATGTACCAGAGCGTCTTGACCACGAGCATGACCGTGTCGCCGGCCCGCTCCACCTTGGGGTGGCCACGGCCGCGACCCTCGGCACCGAAGCGCGCCATGCCGAGCGCGTCGAGGACGCGGTCGACCTCCGTCCCGCTCGCCTCGTCGAGTTCGGCCCACAGGTGCTCGCCCTCGCCGAGGCGCTCGGCGGCCCGGGCGATCGCGGCCGGGTCGCCCTCGCGCCGCTCCACGCCGCCGGGGGCGGTCACCGAGTAGCCGACCATGCGCACCAGTGTAAGTGCGGCTGGGTCGGGCCGGAGACGATCCGGTGGGCCGCCTCGTGGGCGCGCCTGGTCAGGCGCCGGTAGTAGTTGAGGAACTCCTGGGTGTCCGAGCCGAACCCGAGCGTCTGCGCCAGCGCGGTCAGCTCGGGCCCCGAGCGCGGCAGCTCGTCGCGCGGCACCCCGCGCGCCAGGGTCATGTCGTTGCGCACCCGTGAGACGAACTCCCACGCCAGCCGCAGGTCGTCGAGGGCGACCGGGTCGAGGTACCCGCCTGCGGCGGCCGCCTCCAGGGCCGGGACGGTCCGCGTGGTGCGCATGAGCGGGTCGTCGCCGTGCTCGAGTTGGAGGAGCTGCGCGGCCCACTCGATGTCGACCAGGCCGCCGCGCCCGAGCTTGGTGTGCCCGTTGGGGTCGGCGCCCCTGGGCAGGCGCTCGGAGTCGACGCGGGCCTTGACGCGGCGGAACTCGATCCGCTCGGCCTCGCTGAGCCCGCCGGGGCGGTAGCGGACGGCGTCGGCGAATTCGGTCCACGCATCGAGCAGGTCGGCGTCCCCGGCGACGGCGCGGGCCCGCAGCAGCGCCTGGCGCTCCCACAGCCGCGCCCGGTCGGAGTAGTAGCGCTTGTAGGCGGCCAGGCTCGGCACGAGGGGGCCGCCCTTGCCCTCCGGGCGCAGGCCGAGGTCGAGCTCGACGGGCGGGTCGGCGGTCGGCGCGGCCAGCAGGCGCTTCACGGACTCGACGATCCGCCCGGCGGCCTTGCGCCCGGCGTCGTCCTCGCCGTTGTGCACGAAGACGACGTCGGCGTCGGAGCCGAAGCCGGTCTCCCTGCCGCCCAGGCGGCCCATGCCGATGATCGCGATCGGTGGGGCGTGGGGCACGTCGCGGGAGGCGACGGTGAGCGTGGCGTCCAGGACGGCGTCGACGAGGTCGGACAGGGCCAGGCCCACCTGCTGGTCGTCGAGGAGGCCGAGCAGGTCGGCGGCGGCGATGCGGATGAGCTCGCGGCGGCGGATCGCCCGGACCGCGGCCACCGCCGCGGTCGCGTCCGAGTGCCGGGCCGCGGCCTGGCGCATGCCGACGGCGAGGTCGTCGCGGCTCTTCGGCCGCAGGTCGGCGTTGTCGGACAGGAAGCGGAGCGACTGCGGCACGTGGAGCAGCAGGCTCGTGAAGTAGCGGGAGGTGCCCAGCAGGCGGGCGAGGCGGACGGCGGCCGGTCCGCCGTCGCGCAGCAGCCGCAGGTACCAGGGGGTGGCGCCGAGCTTGTCGGAGACCTGCCGGTAGGCGAGCAGGCCGCGGTCGGGCTCGGGCGAGTCGGCGAGCTCGTGCAGCACCACCGGCAGCAGCGCCCGCTGGACGGTGGCGGTGCGGCCGATCCCGGCCGTCAGCCTGCGGATGTGGGTCAGGGCGCTGTCGGGGTCGGCGAAGCCGAGGACGGCCAGGCGCGAGGCGGCCTCGGACTCGGTCATGCGCAGCTCGGCGGTGGGCACGCGCGTGACGGCGTCGAGCAGCGGCTTGTACAGCAGCTTCTCGTGCAGGCGCCGCGCGGTGGCGGCGTGGGTGCGCCAGGCGGTCAGGAAGCCCTCGTCGGCGGTGTAGCCGAGGCCGCGGGCGAGCTGGTGGAGCGCCTCGCCGCCCTCGGGGACGCGGTGGGTGCGCAGCAGCCGCTGGAGTTGGAGGCGGTGTTCGACGGTGCGCAGGAAGACGTAGGTGTCGGTGAGCTCGTCGCCGTCGCGGCGGGCGAGGTAGCCGCCCGCGACGAGCACCTCCAGGGCCTCCAGTGTGGAGCGCACGCGCAGGGCGGGGTCGCCGCGGCCGTGGACGAGCTGGAGCAGCTGCACGGCGAACTCGATGTCCCGCAGGCCGCCGGGGCCCAGCTTGATCTCGTATCGGCGCTCGGCGCGCGGCACCGAGTCCTCGACCTTGCGCCGCATGTCGCGGATGTCCTCGACCACGCCGGGCCGGTTCGCGGCGCCCCAGATGAGGGGCTGGACGGCGGCGAGCCAGTCGAGGCCGAGTCCGAGGTCCCCCGCGGCGGGCCTGGCCTTGAGCAGCGCCTGGAACTCCCAGGTGCGGGCCCACTCGCGCAGGTAGGACAGGTACGAGTCGACGGTGCGCACGAGGGCGCCGTGGCGGCCCTCGGGCCGCAGGGCGGCGTCGACCGGCCAGGTGGCGGGGCCGACGATCTGGATCATGCGGGCCGCCTGGCGCGTGGCGAGGTCGAGGTCGCCCTCGGCGACGAACACGACGTCGACGTCGGAGACGTAGTTGAGCTCCTCGGCGCCGGTCTTGCCCATCGCGATGACCGCCAGGCGCGTCTCGCCGGGGACCTCGGCTCGGGCGAATTCGAGACCGCGGGCGAGGACGGCGTCGGCCAGGCGGCTGAGCGCCTCGGAGGTGGCGGGCAGGGCGGCCTCGCCGGTGAGGTCGGCGGCGCTGATGCGCAGCAGGTTCGCCTTCCACGCGGCATTGAGGTCGGCCGCTTCGGCCTCGCGGACGCGCGCGAGACCGGCCTCCTCATCCTCGGTCAGGGCCGCCTCGGCGTCGGGGCGGGCGCTCAGGAAGTCGGCCAGGGCGTTGCTGGCCTCGATCACCGCCTGGCGCGCGCCGTCGAGGTCAGGCATCGACCACTGGCAGCTGCCTGCGCTCCCCCGCCGCGACGCGCGCGAAGCGCTGCACGATCGGCCGCCACGTCTCGACGATGTGGTGGTCGACCTCGGCGGCCTTGGCGAGCGTCGCCTCGTCGAAGGCGCCGAACCCGGCGAGCTGGTCGACGGTGAACTCGAAGTGGGACTGGACGCACCAGGCGGCATCGCGGATGCGGAAGACGTCCAGCGAGCCGTACGGCGAACCGGCCAGCAGCGTCGCCTCCTGCGGGAGGGTCACCAGTTCCTGTGTGCGCCAGCGGATCACGTCGAGTGTCATGGGCGCGGGCCCGAACAGCGGGTCCCGCCCGGCGGCGTCGCGCTTGGCGAGCATCCTCGGCCCGTTCGGCTCCTCGGAGGGCTCGACGGCGCCGCCGAAGGCCCCGGCGAGCATCCTCGCCGAGGAGCACAGCGCGAGCGTCGGGGTGGAGTCGGCCACGGCGCATTGGAGCAGGCCGGTGAGGTCGTCGGCCCATTCCTTGCCGCGGCCGCCGCCGAGGGCGACGACCGCTTCGTGGCCGCCGGGGGTCCGCGGCACGGCGTCGCCCGCGTGCGGGCGCAGGACGTCGAATTCCATGCCCGCCTCGGCGAGCCAGTCCCCGGCGCGCCCGAGGCCCTGTGCGGGGTCGTTCTCGATGACGAGTGCGGTGGTCACGGTCTCATACTAATCGGTCACAAGTTGATGTATCGACGGCGTTCGAAGGCGGTGACCTGGGTGCGGTAGTCCTCCCACTCGCTGCGCTTGTTCTTGAGGAAGTAGTCGAAGACGTGCTCGCCGAGGACCTCCGCCACCAGCTCGGAGGACTCCATCGCGTCGAGGGCCTCGTTGAGCGAGGAGGGCAGCGGCTGGTACCCGGCGGCGACGCGCTCGGCGTTGGTGAGCGCCGAGACGTCGTCCTCGGTGCCCGGAACGAGTTCGTAGCCCTCCTCGATGCCCTTGAGCCCGGCGCCGAGCATGACCGCGTAGGCCAGGTACGGGTTCGCCGCCGAGTCCAGGGAGCGGATCTCGACGCGCGCCGAGTTCGGCTTGCCGTAGGCGGGGACGCGCACCAGTGCGGACCGGTTGGCCTTGCCCCACGAGACGTAGGAGGGCGCCTCGGAGATCCGGCCCGGCTGCGGGCTGGAGTACAGGCGCTTGTAGGAGTTGACCCACTGGCAGGTGATCGCCGTGAACTCCGGGGCGTGGCGCAGGAGCCCGGCGATGAAGGCCTTGGCGGTCTTGGACAGGCGCTGCTCGTCGCCCGGGTCGTGGAAGGCGTTGTCCTCGCCTTCGAACAGCGACAGGTGGCTGTGCATGCCCGAGCCGGGCTGGTCGCTGAACGGCTTGGGCATGAAGGAGGCCATGACGCCCGAGGACAGGGCGACCTCCTTGACGATGTGCCGGAACGTCATGATGTTGTCGGCCGTGGCCAGCGCGTCGGCGTAGCGCAGGTCGATCTCCTGCTGGCCGGGCGCCACCTCGTGGTGGCTGTATTCCACGGAGATGCCGACGCGCTCGAGCGCGAGGATGCCCTCGCGGCGGAAGTCGCGGGCGACCGAGTGCGTGGTGTGGTCGAAGTAGCCGCCGTCGTCGACCGGCATCGGGTCCGAGCCGTCCTCGGGCGTGTCCGAGAGCAGGAAGAACTCGATCTCGGGGTGGACGTAGAAGGTGAAGCCGCGGTCGGCGGCCTTCGACAGGGACCGGCGCAGCACGTGGCGCGGGTCGGCCCAGGAGGGGGCGCCCTCGGGCGTGAGGATGTCGCAGAACATGCGCGCCGACTCGCCGATGCCGCGGCCCTCGAACGGGAAGACCTGGAAGGTGGTCGGGTCGGGCATGGCGACCATGTCCGACTCGTAGACGCGCGCGAAGCCCTCGATGGCCGAGCCGTCGAAGCCGATGCCCTCCTCGAAGGCGGACTCGAGTTCGGCCGGGGCGACGCTCACGGACTTCAGCGTGCCGAGCACGTCGGTGAACCACAGCCGGACGAACCGGATGTCGCGCTCTTCGAGCGTGCGGAGCACGAACTCCTTCTGCCGTTCCATGGTGCCTTTCCTCTCGGTCCTGGGGCTCCAGTGTCTCACTTGATTGTGTCCCCGACGTTAACCGGACATGGCGGCGTCGGTGACCCATACGCCGCGTCACGCACCGATCGCCCCGCAACGTGAAGGCGGATACCATGGAACGCGTGTTCTCAGGATCGGTGACGAAGATGTGGCGCTGGCCGGTCAAGGGCCTGCGGGGCGAGACCGTGCAGAGCGCGTCGATCGACGCGCGCGGCATGGAGGGCGACCGCGTGCTGGCCGTGTTCGACCAGGGCACCGGCAAGCACACGTGGGCCGGGGCCCACCCGCGGCTGCTGGGCTGGGAGGCGGCCTGGCCGGCGCAGTGCGGCTGCGCCGACGGCACCGGCGACGCGCCGGTGGTCTACTCCCCCAGCGGCGCGGCCTGGGCGGCCGACGACCCGGGGCTCGGGGCCGAGATGGGCGCCGACGTCGGCATCGACGCCGGGGTGGCCCTGCGCGGCGGTGTGGACGGCACCGCCGGCCGGATCCTGGTGCTGTTCGCATCGAGCATGCGGCGCCTCGAAGAGGAGGTCGGCCACGCGGTGGAGATCGAGCGGTTCCGACCGAACATGCTGGTCGAGACCGACGCCGAGCCGTTCGCCGAGCAGTTCTTCGAGCCCGGCCTGCCGGTCAAGATCGGCGGGGGCGAGTTCACCGTCCACAAGCAGTGCGAGCGGTGCGTGCTGCCCAGCTGGGACCCGTTCGGGCGCGAGAGGGACAAGGCCTTCCAGCGGCATCTGATCACCGAGCACGCCAACCTCTTCGGCGTCTACCTCAAGACCGCCGACGCGGCGACGGTGCGCGTGGGCGACCCCGTCGCGGCCTGAGGCGGCGCGAGTGGACGCCCTGAGCCGGGGATCGGTCGGCTCAGGGCGCCTCTTCAGCTTATGCCGCGGGGGCGACAAGTTCGGTACACCGGCGGTGGGATTTGCTTCGTTCTGAGCTGCAACCGTTCTCAAGCGGTCCGGTCGGCGACCCAGCGGTGGACGAAGCCGTAGAGCTCCCCCATCGAGTTCCCCGAGGCGTCGGCCCGCGGCCAGGGCCTGCCGAAGTGGTCGATGTAGGCCGTGGCGCAGCCGCGATCGGCGGCGGGGACCAGGTCGTTGCGGGGGATGTCGCCGATGCTCAGCAGCGAGGACGGCTCGCGGCCCTCCAAGAGGCCGTCGAGGATCGCCCCGAGCCCGTCGGGCTTGTCCGCGTCGCCGATGACCCGGTCGAACAGGCCGTCGAGCTTGATGTGGGCGAGGAGGGACTCCAGGCCGTCGAACGGCGCGTTGGTGACCAGGACGGTCTGGACGCCGCGCGGCAGGTCCCACAGCAGCTCGCGCAGCCCTTCGGGGGCGGACAGCTCGAACGCCCCGTCGGCCATCCCGGCGCGGGCGGCCAGGTAGGCGGCCTGGCGGACCTCGTCGTCGACGCCGTACTCGCCGGCGAGGCGGCGCACGGCGTTGTACGGGTCGAACGCGTCGAAGGTGGAGGCGGTGGTGGGCCTGCCCTTGCAGAAGGCGTCGTGGGCGACGAGGAAGGCGCGCCCGTCGTCCGCGTCGAGGGCGGCGGCGACGCGGCGGGCGTAGTCGTAGGCGGGGGCGTCACCGAGGCAGACGGTGCCGTCGAAGTCGAAGAGCAGGATAGCGTCAGAGGTCACGCGAGACGACCCTACGCGAAACGCCGCCTCCCCGAAAGAAGGAAGCGGCGTCGCTCACTCGAACGGTTCGGCGGCCCTACTCGAAGCTGTGCTCCTTGGCGGGGAACTGCCCGCCGCGGACCTCGTCGGCGAACGCCTTGGCCGCGTCCTGGAGGACGTCGGCGACCTCGGCGTAGCGCTTGACGAAGCGCGGCGCCTTGCCGCGGCGCATCCCGGCCATGTCCTGCCAGACCAGGACCTGGGCGTCGGTGTCGGGTCCGGCGCCGATGCCGATCGTCGGTATGGACAGCTGTTTGGTGATCTCGGCGGCCACGGCGGCGGTCACCATCTCCAGGACCACGGCGAACGCCCCGGCCTCGGCGACGGCGTGCGCGTCGGCCTCGACCTCGGCGGCCTGGGCGTCGCGGCCCTGGACGCGGTAGCCGCCCACGGCGTGCTCGCTCTGCGGCGTGAACCCGACATGGCCCATCACCGGGATGCCCGCGTCGGTCAGCGCCCGGATCTGGGCGGCCATGCGCCGCCCGCCCTCCAGCTTGACCGCGTGCGCCCCGGCCTTCATGAACCGCACCGCCGTCTCCAGCGCCTGCGCCGGACCGGCCTCGTAGGACCCGAACGGCAGATCGGCGACGACCAGGCACCGCTCGGTGGAGCGAGCCACCGCCGAGGCGAGCGGGACGAGTTCGTCGGCGGTGACGGGGATGGTGGTGTCGTAGCCGTAGACGTTGTTGGCGGCCGAGTCGCCGACGAGCAGGACCGGGATCCCGGCCTCGTCGAACAGCGACGCGGTGTAGGTGTCGTAGGAGGTGAGCATCGCCCACTTCTCGCCGCGCTCCTTGGCGTCGACGAGGTGGCGCGCCCGCACTCGCTTGACGGTCTTGCCCGGCCCGTACAGGCTCGGGATCTCGTCTGGGGACTTCGATTGCGACATCGTTGTACTCCTGGATCTCCTCGTGGCCGGCCCTCGCCGGTCCCCGGGTCTTTCAGCCGGACCGCATGCGCGGCCTCTCGGCTGCTCCAAGACCGAGACTAACGCTCATCTATGTGTGCGTCACTCCCCGAGCGAACCGTGTGACGAACTCCCCGCGGCCTTCCCCCTGAAGTGGTTCGTGATCGGCAGGCGGCGGTCGCGGCCGAACGACTTCCTGGAGATCTTGGTGCCCGGCGCGGACTGGCGGCGCTTGTACTCGGCGCCGTCGACCAGGTTCGCGACGCGCGCGACGAGGTCGGCCGGGTAGCCCTGGGCGACGAGGTCCTCGCGCCCGGCGTCGCCGTCGACGTAGGCGAGCAGCATCGGGTCGAGCACCGCGTACTCGGGCAGCGAGTCGGAGTCCTTCTGGTCGGGGCGCAGCTCGGCGCTCGGCGGCTTGAGGATGATGTTCTCGGGGATCGGCTCGGTCTCCCCCAGCTGCCTGGCGTGCTCGTTGCGCCACGTCGCCAGCTCGTAGACGAGCGTCTTCGGGACGTCCTTGATGGGGGCGAAGCCGCCGCAGGAGTCGCCGTAGAGCGTCGAGTAGCCCACGGCGTACTCGCTCTTGTTGCCCGCGGCGAGGACGAGGTGGCCGTGCTGGTTCGACAGGGACATCCAGATGACGCCGCGCACGCGCGCCTGGAGGTTCTCCAGGGCCAGGCCGGAGAGGGACATCTGCGCGAGGTAGGCGTCGACGATGGGCTGGATCGGCTCCACGCTGTGGTGGATGCCGCAGCGCTCGGCGAGGTCGGCGGCGTCGTCCACGGAGTGCTCCGAGGAGTACTGGCTGGGGTTGGCCACGGTCCAGACCGCGTCGGGGCCGAGCGCGTCGCGGGCGAGCACGGCGGTGACCGCGGAGTCGATGCCGCCGGAGAGGCCGAGCAGCACCGACTTGAAGCCGTTCTTGCGCACGTAGTCGCCCAGGCCGAGGCGCAGTGCCTCCCAGACTTCCTCGTGGCGGCCGAGCGCGGGAACCGACGCGGCCTCGACCGGCCACTCGGGCGTCTCGACGGCCTCGGAGACGACATGGCGGGTGACGCGCATGAGCGTCGCGGCGTCGTTGGGGCGGTCGCCCTCCTGGCCCGCGGAGGCGAGGTCGAGGTCGGCGACGAGCAGCTCGGTGCCGAAGCGGCGGGCGGCGGCGACGGTGCCGCCGTCGGCGCCGACGATCGTCGAGCCGCCGTCGAAGACCAGGTCGTCCTGGCCGCCGACGATGTTGAGGTAGGCGATCGGGGCGCCGAGGGCGGCGGCGCGGCGGCGCAGCAGCTCGATGCGGTCGCCGTGCTTGCCCTGCTCGTAGGGGGAGGCGTTGATGTTGACCACGAGCCCGGCGCCCGCCTCGGCGGCGGCGGCGAACGGCACGCCCTCCTGCCAGAGGTCTTCGCAGATGGTGAAGGCCACGTCGACGCCGCCTATGCGGGCGAGGTGCAGTTCGTGGCCGGCGACGAAATACCGGTCCTCGTCGAAGACGCCGTAGTTCGGCAGGTGATGCTTGTAGTAGCGGAATAGGACCTTGCCGTCCTGGATGAGCGCAAGTGCATTGCGAATGCCGTGTCCGTGGGGGTTGCCGATGGGTCCGTCGGCGTCGAGGTAGCCCACGGCGACGGGGAGGGCGCCGTTGCCGTCGGCGGCGAGCTCGGCGGCGAGCCGATCGAGACGGCCCCGGCTGGCCTCGACGAAGGAGTGGCGCAGGGCGAGGTCTTCGACGGGGTAGCCGGTCAGGGCCTGCTCCCCGGTGGCGAGGAGGTGGGCCCCGGCCTCGGAGGCGGCGGTGGCGGCGCGCCGGATGAGTTCGGCGTTGGCGTCGAGGTCACCCACTGTCGGGTTGTCCTGGGCGAGTGCGATACGAAGCGTCGGCATGCGCCCATTGTTCCCCCTGGGAACACCTGTCGTCACTTCACCATGAGAATGATGCTCAGGATCAAGCCGTAGACGATGATGGCGATGCGCAGCGGCCGCTCGGGGAGCTTCTGGAAGACGCGGGCGCCGAGGTAGCCGCCGACGAAGGTGGCCGGGACGAGCACGCCGATGGCCCACCAGGCGACGTCGGCGAAGACACCGTAGACGATGGAGGTGACCACGCCCACGATGAAGGTGCAGAAGTTCTTCAGGGCGCCGATGCGGACGAGCTTCTCGTTCAGGCTCATGGCGATGACCGCGATGAGGACCAGGCCGAGCGCGGCGTTGAAGTAGGCGCCGTAGAGGCAGCCGAGGCCGACGCCGAGGTGCAGGGCGACCGGGTGGAGGTCCTTGCCGCCGTTGAGGGCGGTGACCTTGCGGTTGACCCAGGGGCCGACGGCCATGAGGAGCGTGGCGGCCAGGACCAGGAACGGGACGAGGTTCTCGAAGACGGCGTGCGAGGTGTTGAGCAGCAGGAGCGTGCCGCCGACGGCGGCGATCACGGCCGTGGGGATGAGGCCGAGGAGGCGGCGGCGCTGGTCGCGGAGGTGGCTCCTGGAGCCGAAGGCCGCGGCGGCGTAGGCGGGGGCGACGGCGATGCCGTTCGTGGCGTTGGCGTGGAGCGGGGGGACGCCGACGGCCAGCAGCGTGGGGTAGGTGACGAGGGAGCCGCCGCCGGCGACGGCGTTGAGCCCGCCCGCGACGAGCCCGGCAAGGAGCAATCCGGAGACCTGAAGCAGCATCATGGCGTCCGACAGCGTACGCTTGAGCGCTGGGACGAGTCGGCCAGGCGGTCGCGGCAGTGACGGCTGTGTCTTTTGAGGCGCGGCTCCAGCTGTCGAGGAACGTCCGGACTCCTCAGGGCAGGGTGGTTGTTAACGGCAACCCGGGGCGACCCGCGGGACAGTGCCACAGAAAGCAGACCGCCGGTCGCTTCGCGAAACCGAGTGTGAATTCGGTGGCGCGGAAGGCCGGTAAGGGTGAAACGGTGGTGTAAGAGACCACCAGCGCCGCCGGTGACGGCGGCGGCTCGGTAAACCCCACCCGGAGCAAGGTCAAGAGGAGCCGTTCGCGGCTCTGCGCGAAGGTTGGAGGGCGGCCCGCCCGAAGCGCGCCGAATGGAATCGACGCCGACCTTCGCGGGTAGACCGCTCGAGCGCGCCGGCAACGGCGCGCCTAGATGGATGGCCGCCCACGACAGAATCCGGCGTATCGGCCGACTCGTCCCCCAGTTTCGACATCAAGTCGGATATCCGACATGCCAGATCGCCGCATTGCTCCGGCAGTGGGGTTGCGCCGACACGTGACTGCGGGTAGCCGAATGGCGCCGATTCGCATGGAACATAGGGTGCGATTGGAGCATTCGAGGCAAGCGCTCACGAGGGCGCGCATTCGAGCCGAACGATTTTAGCAGTCAAGCGCCCAGGGATCAAATTGTGCATATGCACGTGCATCCGCACGGTCTGAGGCACGTGCAAAATGATCACCGTCTGCGGCTATAACCGATCTATGGGAAACAATGTCACCTTCTTGTTCCTGGCGATCGTCGTCGTGCTGGCCGGTCTCGTCGCGTTCGTCTCCTTCCTGTCGCTCAGGGGCAGCAAGCCGCGGGAACGCCCGGACATCCTGCGGGCTCTCGGCGAGTTCACCACCGCGTTCGTGAGCGCGGTGATCCTCGTCCTGCACCGCCGCGGCCCCCGCCGACCCGAGCAGCCGCCGGATCAGGGGACCGACGAAGCCCCGGCGTCCGAGTCCGCCTGACAGTCCACGGACACAGCGCCTGGGCCCGATAGGGTGTGCCGGTGACTCCCTCTGTGCAGCGGCGCCGGGCGCCCTTGGTCCGCCGGGTCGTCGGCCTGGTGTTCTACAGCCTGCCGCACCCCGTGCGGCGCCGGATCGTGCGGATCGCGACGCCCACCTACACCCTCGGGTCGGTCGTGCTGGTGATGGACGAGGCGCGCGAGCACCTGCTCATGCTGCGCCAGCCGCCGGGGCGGCGCTGGACGCTCCCGGCAGGACTGCTGAACCGCCGCGAGCAGCCCGTCGAGGGCGCCAGGCGCGAGCTGGCCGAGGAGACCGGGATCGAGGCCGACCTCGACGAGCTGGTCCCCGGGGTCCCCTGCGCGGTGGTGCACACCAGCGGCCGCTGGGTCGACAACGTCTTCCGCCTGGTGCGCGACCCCGCCACCACGCAGGTCATCGTCGACGGCCACGAGGTGTGGGACGCCGCCTGGTACCCGGTCGGGGCCCTGCCCGAGATGACGCGCGCGACGGCCCGGCTCCTGTCGCACTACGGGCTCGGCCCGCAGGCATAGCGACGGGGGCCGGGTGCGGCACCCGGCCCCCGTGCAGAGGTCGTGGACTACTGCGGGCCGACCTTGCGCGTGCCCGTGTAGTACTCGAAGGTCAGACCGCCGGTGGCGAACAGCAGCGCCACCCCGCCGGTCGCCATCAGCCACGGCTGCCAGAACACGACGCCGATTCCCGCGAGCACGGCCGTCAGGGCCAGGCCCAGCGGCCAGTACGAGCCGGGGCTGAAGAAGCCGACCTCGCCCGCCATGTCGGAGATCTCGCCGTCGGCCCGGTCCTCCGGGCGCGGGTCGATGCGCCGGGAGATCATCCAGAACACGAGCCAGACCATGCCGGTCAGGAGCCCCGAGAAGATCAGGGCCAGCGTCCCGACCCACTCGACCTGGTCGGGGTGCCCGTAGGCGGGGTTCTCGTTGTTGTAGGTGGACCAGGCGTAGATGGCCGCGAACACGAACATCGTGACGGCCGTGATGAGGAAGAGCTTGCTCTCGGTCTTCATGATCGTCGCCCCTTAGCTCGCGGTGCCCGAGTTCGGGTCGGTGTCGAAGGTGTGCGTGGTCGTGGCGTACGGGTCCTGCCCGATCGCCTCGAGCGCCTCGGCCGTCGTGGCGCCGTCGATCCGCTCGTCGATGAAGGTCTCGTAGTCGTCCGGCGAGACCACGCGCATCTCGAAGTTCATGAACGCGTGGTAGGCGCCGCACAGCTCGGCGCAGCGGCCGACGTAGGTGCCCTCGGTGTTGAAGTCGACCTCGAACTCGCTGAACTGGTTGTCGTCACCGGGGATCACGTCGCGCTTGAACAGCAGGTCCGGAACCCAGAAGGAGTGGATGACGTCCTCGGAGCGCAGGACGAAGCGCACGTCGTCCTCGTTCGGGACCACGACGATCGGGATGTACTCCGAGTCGCCGGTCTCGACGATCGGCTCGCCCTGGGCGGTCTCGATCGGCTCGCAGTCCTCGCCCTTGTACTCGAACTGCCAGTTCCACTTGAAGGCGGTGACCTCGGTGCAGGCGTTCGGGTGCTCGCTGACGTAGGTGACCTCGTCCTGCACGATCACCGTGAAGTAGAAGAGCACGCCGATGAGGATGAACGGCAGGCCGGTGAAGGTGAGCTCCGCGGGCAGGTTGTACTTCGTCTGCGGCGGGAGGAACTCCTCGCCGAGGCGCTCCTGCGACGGGAGCCTCGTGTCGCGCTTCCTGTAGGCGGCGATGCACCAGAAGGTCAGGCCCCACACGATGACGCCGACGACGAGCGCGGCGAGGGTGGCGCCGATCCACAGGCTCATCATCATCTCGGACTGGTCGGTCGGCGTCGTCCGGGGCCACCCGAAGTACAGGGCGTCTTCGAAGCTGCAACCGGTGAGCAGCACGGGAAGCAGCGCAGCGATTCCGGTGAGACCTATGGCGCGGCGGGCTCGGCCGCGAGATTCCCGGGACGGTTTTCCGACCACCTGTCTCATGCCTTTCTCAGCGCTCGGCTGCGACTGGCCGCCGCCGGGCAGGCGGCGCCACGCAGATCTAACGGACCAGAGCCTACTGCCCCGGTACCGGGCCCGGGCGCAAGGGGTTGGGTTGGGTGCTCCGCGTCTTCTAGATTGGGGAGGTGACCGAGACATACCTCGACGGTGCGACCGCGCAGCCACCGCATCCGGCCGCCAAGGACGCATATGCTGCGGCTTTGTCGGAGGGCTGGGCGGGCCCCGGCAGATTGTACACATTGGGCCGACGATCGCGGATGCTGCTGGAGGCGGCGCGCCGGTCGGCGGCCGCGTCGCTGGGGGTGGCGCCCGATGAGGTCACTTTCACATCGAGTGGGACACAGGCCGTGCACGCCGGGGTACTGGGCGTGATCGCGGCGCGGAGCGAGCCGGGCGCCCTCGTCTACGGCGCGGTGGAGCACTCCTCGGTCCTGCACGCGGCCCGCTGGCACGAGCAGCGCGGCGGCGCGGCGGTCGAGGTACCGGTGGACCGCCTCGGGCGCGTCGACGCCGATCCGCTCGCCGAGACCGGCGAGGCGGCCCTCGTGGCGGTGCAGAGCGCCAACCACGAGGTGGGCACCCGCCAGCCGGTCGCGGCGATCGCGGCGGGCCTGGGCGGCGTCCCGCTGGTGTGCGACGCGGCGGCGAGCCTGCCGTGGGAGCCGGTGCCGGACGGCTGGTCGGTCCTGGCGGCGAGCGCCCGCAAATGGGGCGGCCTGGCCGGGTGCGGGATCCTGGTGGTCCGGGGCGGCACGAGGTGGCGCAACCCGTTCCCCGGGGAGGACTCCTCGCTGCAGGAGGCGATCGGCGAGGTGGACGTGCCCGCGGCGGTCGCAGCGGCGGCCTCGCTGCGGGCGGTGGTGGCCGAGCGCGAGGCGCTCGCGAAGCGGGCGCGGGCGCTCACCGAGCGGATCCGCGAGCACATCGCCGAGACGGTCCCGGAGGTGGAGCTGCCCGGCGACCCGGTCGACCGGCTCCCGCACATCGTGACGTTCTCCTGCCTGGGCGTGGACGGCGAGGTGCTGCTCACCGAGCTGAACCGAGCGGGCTTCGCGGTCTCCTCGGGCTCGGCGTGCGCCTCGACGCGGCTGCGCCCCTCGCACGTGCTGCAGGCGATGGGCGTGCTCAGCCACGGCAACGTGCGCGTCTCCCTGCACCGCGAGACGACGGAGGCGGAGGTGGACCGGTTCCTGGAAGTCCTGCCGGGCGTCGTGGAGGGCATCCGGCGCCTCTCCTCCTTATCGGCGCGGCTCGCGGGCCGCGCCGCGAGGGGCGGGCGGTCAGCGCAGGTCGGCGAACCGGGCGGCGATCTCCAGGGCGGCCTCGGTGGTGCTCCCGGCGGTGAGCGCGGGCGACCCGGCGGCCGCTCCGGCCAGCGGAGGGCCGTCCGCCGGGACGGTCTCGGTGATCCGTCCCCGTACGGTGTCGGCGGCCTCGGCTATGTCCTCCCATTCGTCGAGGAGCGCCTGGGCCCGCCCGGGCGGCAGCTCCCCCGCGCTGAGCGCCTCGGCCATGGTCTCGTCCATGATGACCACGGCCCGGTGCATCATCTTGAGCAGCACGGTCGCCGACTCGGCGGTGAGCTCGTCGAGGGCCCGCAGCGCGGGCCCGAACGGCCCCGGCTCGATCGGCGACGCGCCGCAGCGCACCCGCGGGGCGGGGTCGACCTCGTAGCCGGCGCCCCTGAGCTCCTGATCGGTGTGCTGGAGGGTCTCGACGGCGAGGGCGAGGGCCGGTCCGAGCGTCTTGAGGATCGCCGCTCGCTCGCCGAGGGACTGTTCGAGGCCGTTCAGCTCGTCTTCGAGGACCGCGGCCTCCTCGCGCACGCGCTCGTGGTCGGCCCCGGTCCAAGCGGCGCCGATGCCGTCGACGTGCGAGCGGTAGCCTTCCCGGCCGGACGACAGGTCGGCCGCCGCGCCTTCGAACTCGTCGCCGCAGGACTCGAATTCGGCCGGGGCGGCGTCTAGTACCTCTTGATAGTTCGGCATGTCTCTCCGATCTACGAGGGCGGGTCGATGCGGTCGAATTCGGCGGCGGCGGCCTCGTCGCCGCTCTCGCGGTCGTCGGCGGCCCTGATGACGCGGACCGCCTGGTCGTCGAGCCGCTCGCCGATCGCGGCGACGGACCGCCCGTATTCGTCGGCGATCGCGGCGAGTCCCGCGGCCGAGGCGAACCCCCGGTTGGCGTGGGCGGTCCGCTGGACGGCGTCGGCGATCCGGACGGGGACGCGGCCGGTGTCGTCGGGGAGGGCCCGGATCCGGCGGGCGGCGGCGCGGACCTCGTCGGCGTGGAACTCGTTCGGTGCGGTCACTGGTGGCCTCCGGAGGTCGCGGCGGTCGACTGCGCGGATCGGATCGCGGCGGCGACCTCGTCGGCGAGCCCGTCGCGGCCCGCCGAGCCGAACAGGTCGTTGGTGAGGAAGACGACCTCGCTGAGGCGCCCGTGCCGGTCGACGCCGATGCGGCACGCGCCCGTCTCGGAGCGCACCTCGACGCTGGTGGGCTCCAGCACGGCCGGGTCGTAGTCGCCGGCGGCGCCGAAGCGGCGGTTGAGCTCCTCGCCGCCCGCGGCCCGTTCGCGCTCGGCGACGTTCCAGGCGGCGATGACCGCCTCGGCGATGCTCCTGCCGCCCTTGCGTTCGGCTCCGGAACGGAATTCGAGGCGGCGCAGTGCGCCGGTGTACCCGAGCGTGACCGACGCCAGGTGCTCGGCGTCGGAGCCGGTGAACTCGCTTTCGGTCACGGCCGACCGCATCTCGAGGTACCTGCGGTCGAGGTCGGCCAGTTCCGACTTGAGCTTGGTGATCTCGGGGTCGCCGTCGATGACGCCCTCGGCGGGTCGCGGGGCGGGTTCGGGCTCCGGTTCGGGTGTCGGAGCGGGGACGCTGGGCGGAGGCGGCTCGATCAGGTGGGTGAGGGCGGCCGCCTCGGCGACGATCTGCTCGGCGTTGGTCTGCACGTGGGGGTACATCTTCGCGAGTTCCCGTATCACCAGGTGCTGCGCGGTGCGCATCTGCTGGACGCTCAGCTCCGAGCGGCGGTCCTCCCCCGCGACGAGGGAGCGCAGGACGCGCTTGACGCCGCCGCCGTACTGGGGGTGGCGTTCGGCGACGCGCCTGATGAGGCGGTCGACGTCGGTCTTGAGGAACTCGCCGCCGAAGTGGTAGGAGACCAGCACCGAGAACACCGTGTTGACCAGGCCGTAGTAGGCGGTGTGCTGTTCTTCGGGCAGCGCCCGGTAGGCGGTGCGGTCGTGCCTGGAGCCGGTGAGGATGTAGGACACGAGCGAACTGGCACCGGGGACGGCGTCGGTCATGGTCGCCCATCTGGTCTCGACTGGTGTGCTGGTCGCCGCCTGCGTACGGCGATGGGGCTCATGCTACACAGGGCCGTCTCCTCTTCCGATCGTCGAACGGGCCGGCGGCTCTTATCGGTGCGGGACTTGGGTAGAGGGCCCTCGCGCTCGCGCGCGAGGGCCCTGTTCTCGGTTCCTATTTCACGGCGTGGGTGACGTCCCTTTCTTCGGCGTAGAAGCAGGCCGTCGGATGTGTTCCGTGGTCGCCGACGTCGAGGCCGGGGACCTCGTCGGCGCATTTCTCGGTGGCCTTCCAGCAGCGCGTGCGGAAGCGGCAGCCCGAAGGCGGGTTGATCGGCGAGGGCACGTCCCCTTGGAGGACGATCTCCTCGCGGTGGCCGCGCAGCTCCGGGTCCGGAACGGGCACCGCCGACAGCAGCGCCTGCGTGTACGGGTGCCTCGGGTGGTCGTAGATCTCGGCGCCGGTGCCGTACTCGACCACCTTGCCCAGGTACATGACCGCGACCTCGTCGGCGATGTGCCGCACCACCGACAGGTCGTGGGCGATGAACACGTACGCCAGCCCGAGCTCGTCCTGGAGCCGTTCGAGCAGGTTGATCACCTGTCCCTGGATCGACACGTCCAGGGCGCTCACCGGTTCGTCGCACACCAGCACCTGCGGCCGGAGCGCCAGGGCGCGGGCGATCCCGATCCGCTGGCGCTGCCCGCCGGAGAACTGGTGCGGGTAGCGGTTGACGTGGTCGGGGCTGAGCCCGACCATGTCGAGCAGCTCCTTGACCGCCGCGGGGCGCTTGGCGCGCGGCACGACGTCGGTGTGGATCTCGAACGGCTCGCCGACGATGTCGCCGACGGTCATGCGCGGGTTCAGCGAGGTGTACGGGTCCTGGAACACCAGCTGGACATCCCGCCGCACCGACCGGATGCGCCTGGCGGAGAGGTTGCCGATCTCCTTGCCCAGCACCTTGATCGAGCCGGACGTCGGCGGCTCCAGGCCCACCAGGAGCTTCGCGAGCGTCGACTTGCCGCAGCCGGACTCGCCGACGACGCCGAGCGTCTTGCCCGCGTAGAGCTTCAGGTCGACGCCGTCGACGGCCTGCACGTGCCCGACGGTCCGCTTGATGACGATGCCGCGCTGCACCGGGTAGTGCTTGACCGCTCCGGTGGCCTCCAGCACCGGTTCGGGCCCGGCCTCGGCCTGTCCCAGTTCAGCGTTCATCCCTGTAGACCTCCTTGGCGAAGTGGCAGAGGGACCGATGGTCGTCGGTGACCTCTTCGTACGGCGGCGCCTCGGTCGCGCACCGCTCAGGGTCGACCGCCCAGCAGCGGGGGTGGAAGGGGCAGCCGCTCGGCAGCGCCGCCGGGTTCGGCGGCAGGCCGGGGATGACCTCCAGCTCCCGGCCGACGGTGTCGACGCGCGGGATGGCCCGCAGCAGCGCCTTCGTGTAGGGGTGGGCCGGGCGCTTGAAGGCGTCGTGGATGCTCGCCCGCTCGACGATCTCCCCGGCGTACATGACCGCGACGTCGTCGGCGACGTCGGCGACCACGCCCAGGTCGTGCGTGATGAGGATGAGCCCCATGTTGCGCTCGTCCTGGATCTGCTTGAGCAGGCGCATGATCTGTGCCTGCACGGTGACGTCGAGCGCGGTGGTCGGCTCGTCGGCGATGAGGACCTCGGGATCGAGCGCGAGCGCCATGGCGATCATGACCCGCTGGCGCATCCCGCCGGAGAACTGGTGCGGGTAGTGGCCCACCCGGTTCTTGGCGTCGGGGATGCCGACCTGGTCGAGCAGTTCGATCGCCCGCCGCTTGGCGTCGGCGCGGCTGGTGCCGCGGTGGACGCGGAAGAGCTCGCCGATCTGGAAGCCGACCGACCACAGCGGGTTGAGCGCCGAGAGCGCGTCCTGGAAGACGATGGCGATGTGGTTGGCGCGCACCGTCCTCCGGCTCTCCTCGTCCTGCGCGAGCAGGTCGACGCCGCGCAGGCGGACCTCGCCGCCGGTGACGTAGCCGGGCGGCGAGTCGAGGATGCCCATGACGGCCTGCGAGGTCACCGACTTGCCCGAGCCGGATTCGCCCACGATGGCGAGGGTCTTGCCCTGCTCGAGCGTGAAGCTCACCCCGCGGACGGTCGGGATGCGCTTGCCGCGCACCTTGAACTCGACCCGGAGGTCTTCGACTTCGAGCAGCGGGGCGTTCAGGTCGGCCCCCGGCAGGGTGTCGCCGACGACGCGGAGGTTCTCTGCCATGCGTCTCACCTCAGTTTCGGGTCGAGGGCGTCGCGCAGCGCGTCACCGAAGGTCGCGAACGCGAACACAGTGCCGATGAGCAGCAGCAGCGGGATGCCGAACAGGTAGATGTAGCCGCCGCCGGCCCACTCGGTGCCCTTGGCCAGCAGCACGCCCCAGCTGGTGGCGGGGGGCTGGACGCCGATGCCGAGCACCGCCAGGGCCGACTCGGTGACGATGATGCCGCCGATGGTGGTGGGGATGACGGCGGTGACCGGCACGATCGCGTTGGGCAGGATGTGGCGGAACATGATGCGCCGGTCCTTGGCGCCCAGGCACTTGGCGGCGGTGACGTAGTCGAGGTTCTTGGTCTCGATCGTCGCCGCGCGCGTGTACCGGCAGAACTCCATCCAGCCGAACACGGTCAGGGCGATCACCGGCGGTCCCACGGTCGAGAGCAGGCCGCCCGAGGAGCCCCCGTTGCGGAACAGGCTCAGCAGCAGGATCGCGCCGAGCAACATCGGCAGGACGATGAACACGTCGAGCGCCCGGGAGATGAGCGCGTCCAGCCAGCCGCCGTAGTAGCCGGCGAGGATGCCGAGCACCAGGCCGATGATCACCGCGAGGATCATGACGGTGAGCGCCAGCACGATGGTGGGCCTGGTGCCGTGGACGACGGTGGCCGCGAAGTCGCAGCCGAAGCCGTCGGTGCCGAGCGGGTGCTCACCGGCGAACCAGGTGTCGGGGCGCTGCCTGGCGTCGCGTCCGATGCAGTACGTGGGGTCCTTGTCGGTGAACAGGGTCGGGAAGGCCGCCATCGTGAACACGAACAGCAGGATCAGGGTGGCGAAGATGACGTCGGGACGGCGCGCCATGGTGCGGAAGGCGTCCTTCCACAGCGACGCCTGCGGGGCGTCGGGCTGGGCCTTCGGCGCGGTCAGCTCACTCATAGCGGATCCTCGGGTCGAGCGCGGCGTACAACAGGTCCACGGCGAGACTGACGAGCACCACGACCACGGCGCTCACGGTCAGGCCCACGATCACCAGGTTCACTTCCTGGCGCTGCACGCCTTGGAAGATCATGCGGCCCATGCCCGGGATGCCCATGACGCCCTCGGTGAGGACGGCGCCGGAGAGCATGAACGCGAACAGGTAGCCGATGCCGGTGATGATGGGGATCATCGAGTTGCGCACCACGTGCACGACGGTGATGCGGGCCTTCTTCAGTCCCTTGGCCTTGGCGGTGCGCACGAAGTCGGAGCCGAGGTTCTCCAGCTGGCTGGCCCGCACCAGGCGGGTGAGGGTGGCCAGGCCGACCGTGCCGAGGATGATGCCAGGCACGATCATGGTCGTCCATGGATAGTCGGGACTGTAGTTGGGTCTGAAGAGCTGTCCCATGAACGATTCGCTGCCCCATATGCCTCTGGCCCACTGAGTGAGGGGGACGGCGATGATGTACGTATAGGCCAGCAGGATCAGGAAGACCGGGACCGAGTCGATCAGGATGGTGGTGCCCCGCACCGAGTGGTCGATGACCCTGCCGCGGTGGCGGGCCGCCCAGGTGCCCAGCAGCATGGCCAGGATGACGAGGGTGACGGTGGAGAACATGAACAACCGCAGCGTATTCGGAATGTAGACCGCCAGCAGCTCGCCGACGTCGCGGTTGCCGCTGAGGGTGGTGCCGAAATCGCCGCTGGCGTAGTCCTGGAGGCGTTCGACGAACGGCGTCAGGCACGGGTCGCCCGGACGCTCATAGCATTTGTTGTCCAGGCCGTAGAGTCGCTCGACCTGGGCGAGCATCGCGGGGTCGGGGGTGCGCTTCCCGCCGAAGAACAGCAGCGCCGGGTTGCCGCGGATCTGCACCGACAGCGCCATCATGTAGTGCAGGAGGAACAGCGCGACACCGAGGGTGAGCAGCGCTTGGAGCAGGCGTCGGATGACGTAGCGTCCCATATGTGTCCGTTTCTAGAAGCCGCGGGCGGGTTCGTGGCCCGCCCGCGGTCCGCCTTTCGGTCGTCTACTCGTTGATGACGATGTCGCGCAGTTCGGCGTCACCGCCCGGTCCGGAGTAGATGGGGTGGACGATCACGTTGCTGACCCGCTCGGTGTGGAAGTAGCTGACCTGCTCGACGAAGATCGGCGCGCTGGGGAAGACCTCGGCGAGGGTCCTCTCGGCCTCCTGGTAGAGCTCGACGGCCTCCTCGATGGTGGAGGCGGTGCCGGCCTCGGCGATGTTGGCCTCGTACTGCTCGTTCTCGAAGCCGTTGTCGTTCTTGAGGGCGCCGTTGCCGTAGATGGGCTCGAGGTAGTTCTCGTTCAGGTTGTAGTCAGGTCCCCAGCCGTCGCGGAAGGGGCCGTCCAGGTTGTGGGCCTCGCGGGCGGCGAGGTAGTCCGGCCAGTCCATGCTCACGATCTCGTACTCGATGCCGAGCGTCTGGGAGATGGAGTCGCCGATGGCGCGGAAGATGTCGACGTTGTCACTGGCGTCGTTGACCCAGATCCGCAGCTTCTCGCCCTCGGGCCAGCCGCCGGCGTCTTCGAGCAGCTGGGTGGCCAGTTCAGGGTCGTAGGTGCAGAACTCGCCGCAGGCGCTCTGGCCGCCGCCGAGGATCGAGGCGGGCACCCAGGAGTCGAGCGGGTTGTACCGGTCGGGGCCGATGACATTGAGGACGCCTTCGCGGTCGATGGCCACGGAGATGGCATGGCGCAGGTTGACGTCCTGGTAGGTCTCGTCGTAGAGCGGGAAGCCCAGCACGACGATGCTGGTGCCGTCCTGGACGATGCGGCGCTCGGCGAGCTCGGCATCGTTGACGGCGGACTCGTAGTCGGCCGCGCTCGGGCGGCAGACGTCGATGTCACCGGTGAGGAAGTCGGCCCAGCAATCGTCCCCTTCGAGGTAGACGTGCCAGCGGACGGCGTCGATGGAGGGCGCGTGGTCGCCCTGGTACTCATCCCAGGCGACGGCGGTGCCGCCGTTCTCGATGCTGTAAGGCTCTTCGAACATGAACGGGCCGTTGCCGATCGGCTGCTTCTCGCAGGCTTCGGTGTCGGCCAGGCACTCCTCGGCGACCGGGAAGAACGCCTCGTAGCCGAGCATGGTCGCGAAGGAGGCGAACGGCGCGGCGAGCTCGACTTGGATCGTGTACTCGTCGGGAGAGGTCACGCCCGAGAGCTCCTTGACGTCGACCGGCGGGAACTCGGGGACCTCCGGATCGGCCCACTGCTCCTCCGGGAGCTGCTCGGGGTTCATCTCCTCATAGCCCGCGAAGGTGGAGAAGAAGCCGTTGAGCGGGAGCACGTTGGGAGCGTAAGCGGTACGGTTCCAGGAGCGCATGAAGGCCGCGGCGTTCACCGGCTCGCCGTTGTGGAACTTGAGGCCTTCCTTGATCTTGATGGTCCAGGTCTGGTTGTCCTCGGTGGTGATCGACTCGGCCACCAGGTTCTCCGGCTCACCGGTCTTGGCGTCGTAGTAGACCAGGCCCTCGTAGACGTTCTTGATGATGCGGAAGCCCTCGGATTCGCCGGAGCCGCCGGGAATGAGGCTTCGCGGCTCGCCGATCTGCATGTTGAGGACGCTACCGCCGTCGCCCTCGCCTTCGACGTCATCGGGGTCGCCCGCACAGGCGGAGGTCAGCGCGAGTACTGCGGCCGCGGTTGCGGCCATCGCGATTTTCATTCGTCTCACTGGACGCTCCATGGAGGTGAGTTGAATCGTGGGATGACTCACACCATGTCGTACAACACAGCTAAATGAAAGGGTGCGTTGTGAAATCGTTACCTAGAGGAACACCAGTGGAGACCTTGCATTGACAAATATAAGTTTTTATACCTAGCTAAATATAAATCAATGAGGCGGGTGTTGTCAGAGTCACTGAGAATGACCAGAGCGTTCACTCTGGCAACAGATATGCGGAGGCCTCGGCGGCGCAGGCGGCACCGTAGGACTGCTCGAGACGATGCACGAATTCTGCTGGATTGAGCGTATATCCGCGTGTCCCAACGGATTCGAGTGCAACTGCGGACAATTGGCTGCCGATCTCGGCGGCCCGGCGCAGCGGCATCCCCCAGCCGAGCGCGGCCAGCAGTCCGGCGACGAACGCGTCGGGGGCGCCGGCGGGATCGATGAGCTCCCTCGCGCGGGCCAGGGGCACCCGCACGCGGTCCATGTCGTGGCCGACGATCTCGGTGCCCTCGGCGTCGAGGGTGGTCACGCGCACGCGCACCCGCTTGAGGATCTCGTCGTCGCTCAGCCCGGTGACGCCTTGGAGGAACTGGTAGCGGTCCTGGCTCGTGACCAGGAACTTCGCGCCTTCGATGAACTCGGCGGCGTCGGCGCCGTCGAGGGTGCCGGGGTCGGCGCTGAAGTCCAGGCCCAGATCGCGGCACTGCTCGGCGTAGGACAGCATGACCTTCGGGTCGTCGGCGCCGATATGGAGCAGGGCGAACGGCCCGGACTGCTCCATGACCTCGATGAGGTCGAATGCCGTCTGGCCGGGCTCAAGGGCGATGACCGGCTTGCCGAGCTGGTTCATCCCGTGGGAGATGGCAAGGGCGGCCGCGCCGGTGACGGCGGTCTTCATGGATTGGACCTCGCAGGAGACACGGTGAAGCCCGGCCGACGAGACCAGATATGGGTGGGTTCGACCGGGCTTTCTAGCTTATGGGTCACCTTAGGTGAATGAACGTCTGGGTCGGTGCCGATCCGGCGGACCCTCGACCGCTAGCGGAAGGGCTAGTGGAAGGAGTCGCCGCAGGCGCAGGAACCCTGGGCGTTCGGGTTGTCGATGGTGAAGCCCTGGGCGTCGATGCGGTCGGCGAAGTCGATGTTCGCGCCCATGAGGTAGGGAACGCTCATGCGGTCGACGACGACCTCGAAGCCGTCGTAGGACTGCACGACGTCGCCCTCGCGGTTGTCGGTGTCGAAGTAGAGGCCGTAGCGCAGGCCGGAACAGCCGCCGGGGCTGACCTCGACGCGCAGGCGCAGGCCCTCTTCGCCCTCCTGCTCGATCAGGGTTTTGACTTTGATGGCGGCCGCGTCCGTGAGCTTCACGCCGGTGGCGGCGGTCTCCTTGACGTCCTCGGCCTGCTGAGTAGCGCTCACTAGTAGCTCCCTCTGCTGAGTTGGGATCAACGGCGTCGATCGGGTCTTCGACTTGTCAACAGTACCCAACGGCACCGGACGTGTCTCTATTCCCGAGCCTGAGTTGAGGGGATGGCGCCCACAGCGCGCCTATCCCGAAGACACCGTCATCATATAGCCTATAGGGTATATGATATAAGATCGGCTCGGCGGCTCGGCGGCTCGGCGGCTCGGCGGCTCGGCGGCTCGGCGGCTCGGCGGCTCGGCGGCTCGGCGGCGCGGCGGCTCGGCGGCTCGGCGGCTCGGCGGCGAAGACGCCGCACAGCCATGTCCGGCTTACATCCTATACTTTATAACCTATAAATATATTATAGGATATAGGCTATACTTTATGTGCCGAATCCGGGCGCTGGGCGGGGTTGTATTACGACTCCTCTGACCCGGGCCAGGTGCGGGCGACCGATTCCGCAAGGGCCCTCAGACCCTCCGCGGGGGCCTTCATCGCCTTCTCGACGCTGCCGAGCAGCTCGGTGACCGAGTGGACGCCTGCCAGGTCCGGGTGCTCGTCGAGGTCCGACTTTCCCGCCAGCACCAGGCACGGCTTGCCGTGGGCCGCGGCCGCCGAGGCGACCTCTGCGGCGAGCTTGCCGCGCAGGCTCTGGGCGTCGAAGGAGCCTTCGCCGGTGATGACGAGGTCGGACGCCGCCACGGCGGCGTCCAGGCCGACGGCCTCGCACGTCAGCTTCGCGCCCGAGGCGCGGCGGCCGCCGAGGAGGAAGAAGGCCAGACCGAGGCCGCCCGCCGCGCCCGCGCCCGGCCAACCGGAGGCTCCGACGGGGCCGAGGTCGCGTTCGGCGATCTCGGCGAAGTTCGCCAGCGCCGCCTCCAAGAGCGGCAGGTCGCTCTTCCCCGCGCCCTTCTGCGGCCCGAACATGTAGGTGGCGCCGTGCGGGCCGAGCAGGGGGGAGTCGACGTCGGTGGCGGCGACGAATTCCACCCCCCTGGTGCGCGGGAGCCCGTCGATCGAGGTGCAGGCGGCGAGCGCCGCGCCGCCGTACGGGAGGGCCGAGCCGGCGAGGTCGCGGCAGGTGTAGCCGAGGGCGGTGAGCATGCCGGTGCCCGCGTCGTTGGTGGCCGAGCCGCCGAGGCCGACCACGACGCGCCGCGCGCCGGTCTCGATGGCGGCGCCGATGACCTGCCCGAGGCCGTAGGTGGTGGTGCGGCGCGGGTCGCGTTCGGCGGCGGTGAGCAGGTGGAGGCCGCAGGTGGCGGCCGATTCGACGTAGGCGGTGCCGCCCTCACGCAGGTAGTCGGCCTTGACGGGGCGGCCGAGCGGGTCGCAGGCGTCCACCGTTCGCCTTGCGGCCGTGGGGATCGCTGCTTCCAGGACGTCGATGAAGCCGGGGCCGCCGTCGGCGAGCGGGAGCTCGGCGGCGGTGTCGGCGCCGCGGGCGCGTCGCCAGCCGTCGGCGATGGCGCTCGCGGCCTCGGCGGCGGTCATGGTGCCGGCGAACTTGTCGGGAGCTATGAGGATGCGCACACCGAGAGCCTAATCCATGCCCCGAACCCGTGTGTAACCGCTTGCCAAGCACTTAGGGGGCACCGAGCGGATCACACGGCGCACACCCGGACTCGCGAGCATCCGACAACCGTTCGCGAGCCATTAGAATCGTCGCCATGACGGGCTTCAATGAACCTGCTCCCACCCAGACCGCGCTCCTGCTGCTCGGCCGAGGCACCGATGCGGACTCCGAGCGCGGCGTCGACTGCCCCGGCGAGCTGCCCGCGCCCTCCGATCCCGACCTCGTCGAGCGCGCCCGCGCCGCCAAGGAGGCCCTCGGCGGCAGCGTCTTCGTCCTCGGGCACCACTACCAGCGGGACGAGGTCATCCAGTTCGCCGACGTCACCGGCGACTCCTTCAAACTCGCCCAGCAGGCCGCGGCCCGCCCCGACGCGGAGTACATCGTCTTCTGCGGCGTCCACTTCATGGCCGAGTCGGCCGACATCCTCACCGGGGACCACCAGCGGGTCATCCTGCCCGACCTGGCCGCGGGCTGCTCGATGGCCGACATGGCGACCGCCTCGCAGGTGGAGCAGTGCTGGGAGGACCTGGCGGCCGCGGGCGTCGCCGAGGCCACCGTCCCGATGACCTACATGAACTCCTCGGCCGCGATCAAGGCCTTCGTCGGCCGCGAGGGCGGCGTGGTGTGCACCTCCTCGAACGCCGAGCGGGCGCTGCGCTGGGCCTACGAGCGCGGCGAGAAGGTCCTGTTCCTGCCCGACCAGCACCTGGGACGCAACACCGTGGTCGGGCAGATGGGCTTCGACCTTGCAGACTGCGCGCTGTACAACCCGCACAAGCCGAACGGCGGCTTGACCGCCGAGGAGCTGCGCGCGGCGAAGATCATCCTGTGGAAGGGCCACTGCTCGGTGCACGGGCGCTTCACGCTCGAGTGCGTCGAGGAGATGCGCTCCCGCAAGCCCGGCGTCAACATCCTGGTCCACCCCGAATGCAAGCACGAGGTGGTGGCGGCGGCCGACCACGTGGGCTCGACCGAGTACATCATCAAGACACTCGACGCGGCCGAGCCCGGCAGCTCCTGGGCCGTGGGCACCGAGCTGAACCTGGTGCGGCGCCTGGCGAACGCGCACCCGGACAAGGAGATCTCGTTCCTGGACCGGACGGTGTGCTACTGCTCGACGATGAACCGGATCGACCTGCCGCACCTGGTGTGGGCCCTCGAAGAGCTCGTCGCCGGGCGCGTCCCGAACCAGATCACCGTGGAGGCCGAGACCGCCAAGCAGGCGCGGGCGGCGCTCGACAGGATGCTGGAACTGCCCTGAGCCGCGGACGGCACACGATTCCGACGGGAATGCGGTTGCGCGCTCCAGTAGTGCCTATGATCACCGTCGGTTATCCCCTGGCCTGGGGGTTCTGGTCGTGGCCGTTCCGTTATCGTTGGGCGACGACCCCGGTCTTATCCACCCATCTGAGGAGACCTGTTGAGCGGCACCGCGACCACCCCGGAAGACATGCTGATCATCCACGGCGGAACTCCGCTTCAGGGCGAAGTCACCGTCAGAGGCGCCAAGAACCTCGTGTCCAAGGCCATGGTGGCCGCGCTCCTCGGCACCTCCCCCTCGGTCCTCCGCGGCGTCCCGGCCATCCGCGACGTCGAGGTCGTCACCGGGCTGCTGCGCGTCCACGGCGTCGACGTCGCACTCGAGGGCGACACCCTGTACATGGACCCCACCTCCGTCGAGTCGGCCGGGGTCGAGGAGATCAACGTCCACGCCGGCACCAGCCGCATCCCGATCCTGCTGTGCGGCCCGCTCCTGCACCGCCTCGGCCGCGCCTTCATCCCCGACCTCGGCGGCTGCAACATCGGCGGGCGCCCCATCGACTTCCACCTCGACGCGCTGCGCGAGTTCGGCGCCGTCGTCGAGAAGAGCCCCGAGGGCACGCACCTGTCGGCCCCGAACGGCCTCCACGGCATCCAGTACACCCTGGAGTACCCGTCGGTCGGCGCCACCGAGCAGGTCCTGCTCACCGCCGTCATGGCCGAGGGCACCACCGAGCTGCGCAACGCCGCGATCGAGCCGGAGATCGTCGACCTCATCTGCATCCTGCAGAAGATGGGCGCGATCATCAAGGTCCACACCAACCGCGTCATCGAGATCGTCGGCGTCGGCGAGCTCAAGGGCTACTCCCACCGGGCGCTCCCCGACCGCATCGAGGCCGCCTCGTGGGCGTCGGCGGCGCTGGCCACCGAGGGCAACGTGTTCGTGCGGGGAGCCGAGCAGGCGGACATGATGACGTTCCTCAACGTCTTCCGCTCCATCGGCGGGGCCTATGAGGTGGACGACGACCCCGTCGAGGGCGGCATCCGCTTCTGGCACCCCGGCGGCCCGCTCAAGCCGGTGGCGCTGGAGACCGACGTGCACCCGGGCCTCATGACCGACTGGCAGCAGCCGATCGTGGTCGCCCTCACGCAGGCGGACGGCCTGTCGATCGTGCACGAGACCGTCTATGAGAACCGGCTCGGCTACACCTCCGAGCTGCGCCAGATGGGCGCGAACATCGAGCTGTACTCCGAATGCCTGGGCGGGACCCCGTGCCGGTGGGGGCGCCGCAACTTCCTGCACTCGGCCGTGATCGCCGGGCCGAGCAAGCTCCACGCCGCCGACCTGCAGATCCCTGATCTGCGGGCCGGGTTCAGCCACCTCATCGCGGCCCTGTCCGCCGAGGGCACCTCGCGGGTCTACGGCGTCGACCGCTACATCACGCGCGGGTACGAGAACTTCGAGGCGAAGCTCCAGGGCCTCGGCGCCAAGATCGAGCGCCCGGCCCCGGCCGCCGCTTAGCGGGTCACCGCCGAGCGGCCCGAGCGCCGCTCGGATCAGCGGCTCCGAACGCTGGGTATGCTGGAGGGCAGCATGCCGTCGCGAGTTGAGGAAGGGCGATCGCCCCGTGGGGAAGAAGTCCGCCGAGCAGGCTCCGGCCGTCGAGGAATCGAAGCCGGCCGCCGCCACCGATAAGAAGGGGAAGGCCACCCCGAAGCAGGTCAAGCAGGCCAAGGCCCGTCCCCCGGCCAAGCCGCCGCTCACCGCGAAGGAAGCGAGGCAGCAGGCGAAGTCGTCCAAGCTCAGCCCCGAGCAGAAGAAGCAGGCCAAGGACGACGTGCGCCGCGAGCGCGCCCGGATCGCCGAGGGCCAGTGGAAGGGCGACCCGCTCTACGACAAGTACCACCTGCCGCGCGACCGCGGCCCCGAGCGCCTGCTCGTGCGCGACATCGTCGACTCGCGGCGCACCGTCGCCCAGTACTTCTTCGCGTTCACCATGGTCCTGCTGCTGGCCACGAACATCTTCCTGAACGCCGTCGGCATCCTCATGCTGGTGTGGGTGGCCATGATGGCCGGCCTCGTCCTGGACTCGTACTTCCTGTGCCGCAAGGTCCGCAAGCTGGTGTGGAAGCGGTTCCCGAACACGAAGCAGCGCAAGGGCGGCCTGTACTGGTACGCGATTCAGCGGTCGATCATGTTCCGCTCGATGCGCACCCCGAAGCCGCGCATGAGCTACAAGGCCACCGAGGACGACCTGGGCCAGGTCGTCAGGTAGCGCTCGGGCACGATCCGAGACAGCGCCCCTGCGAGTCACCGGGACCGGGCGTCTTCGCCACTCGCCTCCGGGTCCCCGATGGCTTAATCTGAATGTCGTAACCCTCAGTTACCGGGAAAGAAGTCAACGTGGTGGATGTCGCGGCGGACTTGCGTGCCGGGCTGGTCCGCGCCCTCGGACCCCTCGACCGCGCCACACTGCGCCACGCCATCGCCGACACCGTCGGCCTCCAGCAGATCCGCGAGCAGGCCGGCCAGCGGCTCGCCCGCCACGGCGGCGAGGCCGACCAGTCGCGGCTGCTCGGCGTCCGGGCCGTCACCATGCGGGTGCTCGGCGACTTCGACGGCGCCGAGGCGGACGCCGCCGCCGCGGTCAAGTACGCCGAGGCCGTCGGCGCGGACCTCCTGCTCGCCCCCGCCCGGGCCCGATTGGGCCAGGTCTTCCGCGTCCAGGGCCGCTACGCCGAGGCCGACCAGCTGTTCGCGCTGGCCGAGGCCGGGGAGCTCCCCCGCACGCTGACCGGAGCGGTGCGCGCCTACGCCGCGCTGTCGTGCCTCTCGCAGGGCCGCGTCACCGAGGGCCTCATCCACCTCCAGCGGGCCAGCGAGCAGAACCCGCACGGCTTCGTCATGCAGATCGTCGAGACGGCGCTCGGTCTGGCCGAGGAGCTGGCCGCGAAGGGCGGCTTCGGGCCGGGGCCGCGCGGGTGGCCCGAGCGGGCCGGGCATCCGGCGCCCGACCGCTACCAGGACCAGCAGACCGGGCGGTGGGGCTACCTCGGGCCGAACGGGCGGCCGGTGGTCAAGGCGGCGTTCAGCCAGGCCGGGGACTTCCGCGGCGGCGTGGCCGCGGTCTGCCAGGCCGACTGGGGCGCCATCGACAAGCAGGGCACCGTCGTCGTGCCCATGCTCTACAGCTCCCTCGACACGCCTACTGTGGACGGCCGCACGGTGACCGGTTTCGTCGGCGGCGTGGCCGTCGCCGCCCAGCGCGGGCGCTCGGGCGTCGTCCACCGCTCCGGGCGCGTGGTCGTGGCGCCGCGCTACCAGCACATCGCCGTCCACCCGGCGGGGTTCCTCGTCTCCATGGACGGCTACACGTGGGGCACGCTCGGGCTCGACGGCACCGAGCTCATACCGCCCAGAGTAGACCGAGCCGAGGCGGTCCGGACCCTGGACGCGGCCGTGTCGATCGACGACGGACCGCTGTAGAGCAGGCGCTTTCTACAACCCTGTGATTTTCGTTTCGTTGACACTAGCCGAGCGGCCGGTAGGCTCATCGGCATGGAGTTTCGTCATCTCGGCCGTTCCGGCCTCGTTATTTCTGAAATGGTCTACGGCAACTGGATCACCCACGGCGGACAGGTCGAGGAGGACGCCGCGATCGCGTGCGTCCAGGCCGCGCTCGACGAAGGCATCACCACCTTCGACACCGCCGACGCCTACATCCACGGCGCCGCCGAAGAGGTCCTCGGACGCGCCCTCAAGAGCGAGCGCCGCGACGGCCTGGAGATCTTCACCAAGGTCTACTGGCCGATGGGCGAGGGCAGGAACGACCGCGGCCTGGGCGCCAAGCACATCAAGGAGTCGATCGACAACTCCCTGGCGCGGCTCCAGACCGACCGGGTCGAGCTCTACCAGGCCCACCGCTACGACCACGAGACGCCGCTCGAGGAGACCATGCAGGCCTTCGCCGACGTCGTGCACGCCGGCAAGGCCCACTACATCGGCGTCAGCGAGTGGACCGCCGACCAGATCAGGCGCGCCCACGCCTATGCGAAGGACCTGAAGATCCAGCTGGTCTCCAGCCAGCCGCAGTACTCGCCGCTGTGGCGGGTCATCGAGGACGAGGTCATCCCGGCCTGCGAGGAGCTGGGCATCGGCCAGATCGTGTGGTCCCCGCTCGCCGGCGGCGTCCTGACCGGCAAGTACAAGCCCGGCCAGGGCGCGCCCGAGGGTTCGCGCGGCGCCGACCCCAAGTTCGGGCACTTCGTCTCCGGCTGGCTGGAGGACGACGTGCTCGAGCGCGTCCAGCAGCTCGTCCCGGTCGCCGAGGAGGCGGGCCTGACCCTCGCGCAGCTGTCGCTGGCGTGGGTGCTCCAGCAGCCGAACGTCTCGGCCGCGATCATCGGCGCCACCCGCCCCGAGCAGGTCAAGAGCAACGTCAAGGCCGTCGGCGTCAGGCTCGACGCCGAGGTCTACGACAAGGTCAACGAGATTCTCGACCCGGTCTCGGTCAAGGACCCGAACAAGACGCAGAGCCCGAAGCCGCGCCCGTAAGGGACCGCACTGGCGGCGGCCGGATTCAGGCGTTCCTGTCCGCCGCCATCCCCGAGCGGGCGAGCGCGCTCGCCCGCTCCAGCAGCTCGGGATCGGCCGCATCGAGCCATTCGATGCGGCCGTCTCTTTTGAACCAGGAGCGCTGGCGGCGCACGAACCGGCGGGTGCCCTGCACGGTGCGGCGGAAGGCCTCGTCCTCGTCGTATTCCCCTCCGAGGAAGGCGAGCACCTGCTGGTAGCCGAGCGCGCGGGAGGCGGTGCGGCCCTCGCGCAGCCCCTCGGCCTCCAGGCGGCGGACCTCGTCGACGAGCCCGGCGTCCCACATGGCCGCCACGCGGCGCTCGATGCGCTCGTCGAGCACCTCGGTGTCGAGGTCGACGCCGATGCGCACCGCTTCGTAGTGGGCCTTCGGCTCGGGCAGTGAGGCGGTGAACGAGCCGGTGAGCTCGACGACCTCCAGCGCGCGCACCAGGCGCCGCCCGTTCGAGGGCAGGATCGCCTCGGCCGCGGCCGGGTCGGCCTCGCGCAGCCGGTGCCACAGCGCGGCCGGGCCCTCGCGCTCCAGCTCGGCCTCCAGGCGGGCCCTGACCGCGGGGTCGGTGCCGGGGAAGTCCATCGCGTCGAGCGCGGCCTGCACGTACAGCCCCGAGCCGCCCACGAGCAGTGGGGCCTTGCCGCGGGCGGCGATGCCGTCGATCGCGGCCCGGGCGAGCGAGCGGTAGCGGACGACGTCGGCGGCCTCGGTGACGTCGAGGACGTCGAAGACGTGATGAGGAATCCCGTCCCGCTCGGCCTCGGTGATCTTGGCGGTGCCGATGTCCATCCCGCGGTACAGCTGCATCGAGTCGGCGTTGACCACCTCTGCGGACAGCTTGCGGGCCAGCGCGACCGACAGCGCGGTCTTCCCGGCCGCGGTAGGGCCTACCACCGCGATCACCGTCGGCTGTAGGGTGGAGGTGCCGCCGCCCCCATGGTCGGTCCTACGGGCCATAACGTCGCACCGTCAACTGAATACCCCTTCGGTTCGTGTGGGCAGGCAGGCGCGCCTGACCCGTTGTCCGCCGGACCGCGCGGTTTGGCACCGTTCGTCCTTTCAGGCGGACGGCCCCGGCTGGCAGCGACCCGGCAACCACCGTAAGGTACGGGAAGTACGTCCCTTAGTTCGTGTGAAGGATTTGAGATTACCGCGATGAGTGACCTCGGAGACTGGACCCGCTTCGGCCGCATCGACGCCGATGGCACGGTCTACGTGAAAACCTCCTCCGGCGAGCGCGCGGTCGGCTCTTGGCAGGCCGGCTCCACCGACGAGGGGCTCGCGCACTTCGCGCGCAAGTACGCCGACCTGGTGGTCGAAGTCGATCTCATCGCGGCGCGGGTGAACTCGGACTCGGCCGACGTGGAGCAGGCCGCGGCGCAGCTGCGCAAGCTCCGCGAGAGCCTGGACACCGCCGCCGTCGTCGGCGACGTCGACGCGCTCGGCGCCCGGCTCGACGAGCTGTCCAAGCACACCGAGGACCGCGTCGGCGAGTTCAAGGCCGCCAAGGACGCCGAGCGGGCCGAGGCGGTCGCCGCCAAGGAGGCGCTCGTGGCCGAGGCCGAGGAGCTGGCCAAGCGCGACAGCCACTGGAAGGCCTCGGGGCAGCGGTTCGGCGAGATGGTCGAGGAGTGGAAGTCGATCCACGGGGTCGACCGCAAGACCGACCAGAAGCTGTGGCGCCGGTTCTCGGCCGCCCGCGACACGTTCACCAGGCACCGCGGCGCCTACTTCTCGCAGCTCGACGCCGAGCGCAAGGTGATCGCCGCCAAGAAGGAAGAGCTCATCGCCGCCGCCGAGGAGCTGTCGACCTCGACCGACTGGGGTCCGACGGCCGACCGGCTCAAGGGGCTCATGGCCGAGTGGAAAGAGGCCGGGCGGCTCGCGCCCGACGCCGAGCAGAAGGCCTGGAAGCGGTTCAGGGCCGCCCAGGACGTATTCTTCAACGCCCGCTCGGAGGTCTTCTCGGCCCGCGACGCGGAGCTGGAGGCCAACCAGGCCGCCAAGGAGGAGCTGCTCAAGCGCGCCGAGGCGCTCGACATCGCCGCCGACCCGAAGGCCGCGCAGGCCGCGTTCCGGGAGATCCAGGGCAGCTGGCACGACACCGGCGCCGTCCCGCGCAAGAACCAGGCGAAGCTCCAGCGGCGGCTGCGAGTCGTCGAGGACAAGCTGCGCGAGGCGCTGGACACGGCGTGGCGCAAGGTCCCCGTCGAGGAGAACCCGCTGCTGCTGCAGATGAAGCAGCAGGTGGCCGAGGCCGAGGAGAAGCTCGAGCGGGCCAAGGCCGACGGCAATGCGGGCCGCATCAAGAAGGCCGAGGCGGACCTGGCGGGCAAGAAGCAGTTCTTGCAGCTGGCCGAGGGCTCGAAGTAATTCGCGGTCGATCGTTCCCCGGAAATCTGGATAATAGAAGACCTACGACGGCGTGGACTGTACCGGTTCACGCCGTTTTCACCGTGAGGGACAATACTCACGGTGACATCGCGCGGACCGGCGCGACACGTCCCCGGGCGTGACACCCCGCCGACAGGAAGGCAGCCGTATGACCTTGGAAACCCTCCCGCAGCAGTTCCTCCCCACCGAGCAGGTCTTCAACCTCCGCGACCTCGGCGGCCTCGACGCCGCAGGCGGCAAGAAGGTGAGGAGCGGCCGGGTCTTCCGCTCCGACAACTTCGGCCAGGCCACCGAGGCCGACATCGACTACGTCGTGAACGAGCTGGGCGTGCGCCACGTCATCGACCTGCGCCGCCCCGCCGAGCTGGAGCAGACCGGCCGCTTCCCCGAGACCGAGGGCGTCACGTTCCACCACTTCGAGCTGCTCCACATCGCCTGGGAGTCGGTCGAGCTCCAGGTGTACAACGACTCTCCGCAGGAGGAGATCGTCACGTTCCTGCGGCAGCGCTACTCGGGCATGATGGAGGCCGGCTACCGGGCCATCCGCGACTCGCTCGAGGTGATCGCCCTGGGCGAGCCGGTGGTCTTCCACTGCATGGCCGGCAAGGACCGCACCGGGATCATCGCGGCGCTCCTGCTCTCGCTCCTCGGGGTCGACGAGGAGGACATCGCCGCCGACTACGAGCTGTCCAACGTGGGCATCACGCGGTGGCGGGCGTGGCGCGACGCCAACGTCGGCAAGCCCACCGTCGACCGCGGCCTGCGCACCCCCGCCGAGGCCATGCGCGAGACCCTCGACGAGATGAACGCGCGGTTCGGGTCCCTCGGCGCCTACGCCAGGGCGATCGGCTTCGACAAGGCCGACCGGCTCCGCGAGCTGCTCCTGGAGTAGCCGCGCGGACACCTCCGGTCATCGAAGAGCGTCGAATCCGATGACCGGGACCCCAACGTGACCCACTTCTCACCGAACAACTAGCCGCGCGGCTAGAAAATCGCTTGCCGCTGGTCACCCGGCCACCGTACGGTGGCCGGGTGGGTTCAGTGCGCATCACATCTCCAAAGCAGTCCGATACCGGCGATCCGAGCGATCGCCGGTCCCCTCTGGCGAACCTGTGGAGGATGCGGCAGTACCTCCACTCCTACCGCTTCCGTCTCGGAGCACTATGGACGATGGTGCTCCTCAACATCGGCGCGGGACTCTCCGTCCCGCCGCTGGTCGGCGCCGCGATCGACGGCCCCATCACCGACGGCGACCTCGGCGCGCTGTGGGGCTTCATCGCCGCCATCGCCGCGGTCGGCACCCTCGACGCCCTGCTGAACCTCACCCGGCGCTACTTCCAGACCGCCACGGCCATGGCCATCGAGGCCGACATCCGCGACGACATCTACGAGCACCTCCAGCGCCTCCACACCGGCTTCCACGACCGGTGGCAGACCGGCCAGCTCCTCGCGCGCGTCACCGTCGACCTCGGCATGGTCCGCCGCTTCTTCGCCGGCGGCCTGGTCTTCGCCATCACCTCCACCGGGATGATCACCATCATCATGGTCCAGCTGTTCTGGATCGAGTGGCGGCTGGCGCTCATCGTCGCCGTCGCGGCCGTGCCGCTGTTCCTCATCGGACGCGACTTCTTCAAGCGCTTCCTGCCGGCGGCCCGCGCCGAGCAGGACCAGTCCGGCGAGGTCTCCAGCGCCGCCGAGGAGTCGGCCAACGGCATCCGCGCCATCAAGGCGCTCGGACGCGGCCCGCTCATGGCCGCCCGCTTCGACAAGGAGGCCGACCGCCTGCGCGTGCTCGGCATCCGCAAGAGCGTCATCGCCGCCCGCTCCTGGTCGGCCTTCGGCGCGATCGCCTCGGCCATGCTCGGCGCCACCCTCGTCACCGGCGCGATCATGGTGGCGAACGGCCAGCTCACCGTCGGGCAGCTGACCGCGTTCATCATGCTCCAGCTCAACCTGCTGTGGCCGATCGAGGCCGCCGGGTGGGTCATGGCCCACGGCAACGAGGCCATGACCGCCGCCGACCGCATCTACGAGGTGCTCGACACCGAGCCCGACATCCGCGACCGGCCCGGCGCGCGGGCCGTCGACCGCTCGACCGTCCGCGGCAGGCTGGCCTTCGAGGACGTCAGGTTCGCCTACGACGAGGGCGGCGAGGTCCTGCGCGGCGTCGACCTCGACGTCAGGCCCGGCGAGACGCTCGCCATCGCCGGCAAGACCGGTTCGGGCAAGACCACCCTGGTCTCCCTGCCCTCGCGCCTCAACGACCCCACCGGCGGGCGGATCACCCTCGACGGGACCGACATCCGCGACCTCCAGCTGGGGAGCCTGCGGCAGGTCGTCACCACCGCCTTCGAGGAGGCCACGCTGTTCTCGATGAGCGTGCGGGAGAACCTCGCCCTCGGCAGGCCCGACGCGAGCGAGGAGGACCTGACCGAGGCCGTGCGCGTCGCTCAGGCCGAGTTCGTGTACGACCTGCCGTACGGGCTCGACACGCGCATCGGCGAGCAGGGACTGTCGCTGTCGGGCGGGCAGCGCCAGCGCCTGGCCCTGGCGCGCGCGGTCGTGGTGCGCCCGGCCGTGCTGGTGCTCGACGACCCGCTCTCGGCCCTCGACGTCCACACCGAGGAACTGGTCGAGCGGGCCCTGGAGCAGGTCCTCAAGGACACGACGGCGCTGGTCGTGGTCCACCGGCCCTCGACCGTGGCGCTGGCCGACCGGGTCGCGCTGCTCCACGAGGGACGCATCGCCGCCGTGGGGCGGCACTCCGAATTGATGGAGACCAGCCCCGCATACGTCGACGTGCTCTCAGCCGAATCCGAGGAGGTCGCGGCATGACGCTGCAACAGGAGCAGATACCGGCGCAGCAGGACAAGCACGCCGCCTGGCGCGGCCGGTCCGAGCAGGCCGACGCCGAGCGCACCAGCGCCGAGCTCGACGACGCCGAGGCGATCAAGCGGCTGCGCGAGCGCAGCAGGCGGCTGCTCGGCTCGATGATCCGGCCGCACAAGCAGTCGATCGCGGCGCTGGTCGCGATCCTCGTGGGCCAGAACGTGGCGACGATGGCCACGCCGATCCTGGTCATGTACGGCATCGACCACGGCATCCCGGCCGTCACCGACCACGGCGACTACACGATCATGGTCGTCATCGCGGTGGCGTTCGCGCTGTGCGCCTCGCTCGAATACGTCTGCGTGCGGCTCTACACCGTGCAGTCGGCGCGGGTGGGCAACACGATGCTGTACGCGCTGCGCAAGCGGGTGTTCTGGAAGTTCCAGCGCCTGTCGGTCTCCTTCCACGAGCGGTTCACCTCCGGGCGCGTGACGGCGCGCCAGAGCTCCGACATGGAGTCGATCCGGGAGATGACCGAGAACGGCGTGGACGACCTGGTGCTGGCGGCCATGAACGTCGTGACGATCACCGTCGTCATGCTCGTGATCGAGCCGGTGCTGGCGGCCGTGTCGCTGCTGACGTTCCCGCTGATGCTCCTGCTCGCCAAGTGGTTCAGCCGGGTCTCGGCGATCGCCTACCGCAAGGCCCGCGAGACCGTCGCGGTCCTCATCGTCTACTTCGTGGAGTCGATGGGCGGCATCCGCGCGGTGCAGGCCTACCGGCGCGAGGAGCGCGACCGCGACATCTTCGGCCGCCTCAACGCCGACAACCGGTTCGCGCAGGCCAAGGGCCACCAGCAGAACGCGATCATGGCCGGGGGGATGCGCGGCATCGGGCACCTGGCGACGGTGGTGGTGCTGTCGTTCGGCGGCTGGCAGGTCATGCAGGGCAACACCGAGGTCGGCGTGCTGGCCGCGTTCCTGCTCTACATGAAGCGGTTCTTCGACCCGCTGAACGAGCTGGTGCAGTTCTACAACGTGCTCCAGTCGGCCACGGCCGCCCTGGAGAAGCTCTCCGGCGTCCTCGACGAGGAGATCGAGGTGGCCGAGCCCGAGCGGCCGCGCACGATCGAGCACCCGCGCGGCGAGCTGCGCTTCGACGACGTCACCTTCTACTACCGCGACGACAAGGTGGTCCTGCCGAACCTGGACCTGCACCTGCCCGGCGGCCAGACCGTGGCGCTCGTGGGGGCGACCGGCGCGGGCAAGACCACGATCGCGAAGCTGGTGAGCCGCTTCTACGACCCGAAGGGCGGCGCGGTCACGCTCGACGGCGTGGACCTGCGCGAGCTGTCCGAGGCGGACCTGCGCGGCGAGGTCGTCATGATCACCCAGGAGAACTTCCTGTTCAACGGCACGATCGCCGAGAACATCGAGTTGGGCAAGCCGGGCGCGCCGCGCTCGGAGATCGTCGAGGCCGCGAAGGTGGTGGGCGCGCACGAGTTCATCGACGCGCTCCCCGACGGCTACGACACGCACGTGCGCAAGAAGGGCGGGCGGCTCTCGGCCGGCCAGCGGCAGCTCGTGGTCTTCGCGCGCGCGTTCCTGGCCGACCCGCGCGTGCTGATCCTCGACGAGGCGACCTCCTCGCTCGACATCCCCTCGGAGCGGCTGGTGCAGCGCGCGCTGCGCACGATCCTGGCCGACCGGACGGCGATCATCATCGCCCACCGCCTCTCGACCGTCGAGATCGCCGACCGCGTCCTGGTCCTGGAGGCGGGCCGCATCATCGAGGACGGCCCGCCCGAGGCCCTGATCGACTCCGGAGGCAACTACGCCGAACTCCACCGCCAGTGGGAGGCCAGCCTCGTTTAACACAAGACCGTTCGACGGCCTCGCCGCCCAGCAGAGCTCGGCATGCGCCACTCCTGCTACTGGCCGATGTTCGCGACACACCCTCGTAGACTCGCGGCGCTGCGCCATTCGGCGGCTACGTTCAACACATGTCAAGGACGGTCCTCTATCTCGATGGCGAACTCGTCGCGCAAGCGGCTGAAATCATCGGTACCGATTCCGTGGAGTGCACGGTGAACACCGTCCTCAAATGGGCCGTAGAACGGCACCGCGAAGCATCCGATCGTTCGTCCTCAGCGCCTCGGCCTAAACGAGGGTAAAACCGCGGGCGGCGGCCACCTCGGCCTGCTCCTTGTCGCGGGAGGCGAACGCGACGGGCTCGTCCCCCGCGATCTGGGGAACCACGATCGAGGCGCATGCCAGGTGCCAAGCGTCCACGGCCCGGATGCCGTAAGTGATCACGAGGTCGTGGGCATCCGCTTCGAGGGCCTCCTGCGGAGCGCTGAGGACGGTGACGGGCCCCTCGGGACCAGTGTCCCGCTCCCAGGAATCGAGCATCAGCATCTGGTCGCCGCGATGCGCCCGGGCCGCCCGCACGAGCGCCCCGGCGACCTCGATGCGAGTCCAGGTCCCTGTGACGACCACGGTGTCCCGATCGCGAAGCAGTGCACAGGCCCTGGCGTGGTCCTGCTCATCGGGCAGGTAGGCGCGCACCAGCAGTGAGGAATCGGCATAAACGATCAAGGCGGTCTCGATCCTCGTCGAGGACTGCATCGAGGATCCGACCGGCTCCTCGCATCGACTCGATCGCGCGCGCCCGCAGTGCATCGATGTCCTCGGTCTTCTCGACTGGCCGGAGCGGGGTCGCGAGGACACCGAGCGCGGCGGCTCTGGCCTTGACCCGCTCCTCCAGCGAGCGCCGGTCGTCTTCGCGGACGACCGAGAGGATCTCATTCGCGATGGCGTTCACGGACCGGTGCTCACGCTTCGCGCGCTCGCTGAGCCGAGCATGGAGTTCATCGTCGACACGAAGCAGCAGCTGTTTCACGCCATCGATACTATCACTTTAAAAGAAGTGATAGCTTCATGTTTTCAGCGGCGGGCCGTGACCATGTAGTAGTCGATCCAGCCGTTCTCGTAGCAGCGCAGCCAGTTGCGGCCCCAGGAGTCGGCGTACTCGGTCTGGGCCACCCAGCGGTCGAAGTAGGGCCAGACGTGCTCGCCGATCGAATCGACCCGGACGTCCTCCAGGCCCGCGTCACCGAGGTCGGCGGCGAACTCCCCCACCGGGCGGATCACGTCGATGCCCGACTCGACCGTCTCGATCAGCTCGGCGATCGGCGTCCGGCCGGCCTCGGGCGCGAAGAACCCGGCGGTCGCGAAGCGGCCGCCGGGGCGCAGCACGCGGCCGACCTCGCGGGCGGTCTGGGCGAGGTCGTCGACGTGCTGGAGCATCTCGACGGCGTAGACGCCCTCGACGGCGTTGTCGGCCACCGGCAGATCGGTGACCGAGCCCTTCTCGAACGACAGGCGGTCGGGCAGGCCCGCGATCGCCTCGGCGTTCACGTCCCGCGCGCGTTCGAGCTGCTCGTCCGAGCGGTCGAGGCCGGTGACCATGACGCCGAACTCGTGCGCCACCATGGCCGCGCCCACGCCGATGCCGCAGCCCAGCTCCAGCAGTCGGTCGCCCAGTCGGGGTTCGAGCCGCGAGACTACCTGGCGGTACATCTCCGCCTGGCTCTCGGTGCGCTCATCGACCGTGATCGGCCGGTCCCCTTGCGCGCCGGTCCAGTACCCGTAGTTGATGAACGAACCGGAGAAGATCGCCAGCGAGCTCAGATCGTGCTCGCCGTACATCAAGTCGCGCCGTTCCTGAGCGCTTGAATCCTGTGTCATACCGACACATTCTGGCACTCCCGGCGCCGAAGCGGTCAGTGACTACCGCAGGCGCAGCCGTCCGGTTCGGCCGCGGCGGCCGGTTTGCGGCCGATCGTGGGCATCCCGAGGCGCACACCGGGCAGTTTCGGGGCGGTGCCCGCCTCCCAGGCGTCCCCCGCTTTCGTGCGGCGGTGGGCCAGGATCGGCGAGTCGGCCACCAGGTGGTGCGGGGCGCCGTAGGTGACGGCGGTGGTGACGACGTCGCCGGGGCGCACGCCCGCACCGGCCGCGAAGTGGACGAGCCGCCCGTCACGGGCGCGGCCGGTCATGCGGCCGGTGGCCTCGTCCTTGCGGCCGTCGCCGACGGTGACGAGCACTTCGACCTCGGCGCCTTCGAGCTTCCGGTTCTCCTCCCAGGAGATGCGCTCCTGGAGGGCCACCAGGCGGTCGTAGCGCTCCTGGACGACGGCCTTGGGGACCTGGTGCTCCATCTCGGCGGCGGGCGTGCCGGGCCGGATCGAGTACTGGAAGGTGAAGGCACTGGAGAAGCGGGCGGCCTCGACCACGTCGAGCGTGGCCTGGAAGTCCTCTTCGGTCTCGCCGGGGAAGCCGACGATGATGTCGGTGGTGATGGCCGCGTCCGGCATGGCCTGGCGGACCTTGTCGAGGATCTCCAGGTACTTCTTCGAGCGGTAGGAGCGGCGCATCTCCTTGAGGACGCGGTCCGATCCGGACTGGAGCGGCATGTGCAGCGAGTGGCAGACGTTCGGCGTCTCGGCCATCGCGGCGATGACGTCGTCGGTGAAGTTCCGCGGGTGCGGGCTGGTGAAGCGGACGCGCTCGAGCCCGTCGATCTCGCCGCAGGATCGCAGGAGCTTGCCGAAGGCGTACTTGTCGCCGAACTCGACGCCGTAGGTGTTGACGTTCTGGCCGAGCAGGGTCACCTCGGAGACGCCTTCAGCTGCCAGGGCGCGGACCTCGGCGAGGACCTCGCCGGGGCGGCGGTCCTTCTCCTTGCCGCGCAGCGAGGGGACGATGCAGAACGTGCAGGTGTTGTTGCAGCCGACCGAGATCGAGACCCAGCCGGAGTAGGTGGACTCGCGCTTGGTGGGCAGCGTCGAGGGGAAGACCTCGAGCGATTCGAGGATCTCGACCTCGGCGGCCTTGTTGTGGCGCGCGCGTTCGAGCAGGGTCGGGAGCGCGCCGATGTTGTGGGTGCCGAAGACCGCGTCCACCCAGGGGGCGCGCTTGACGATCTCGCCGCGGTCCTTCTGGGCGAGGCAGCCGCCGACGGCGATCTGCATGTCGGGGTTGGCGGTCTTGGCGGGGCGCAGGTGGCCGAGGTTGCCGTAGAGCTTGTTGTCGGCGTTCTCGCGCACGGCGCAGGTGTTGAACACGACCAGGTCGGGGTCGGCGCCGCCCTCGGCGGGGACGTAGCCGGCCTCCTCGAGGAGGCCGCCGATCCGCTCGGAGTCGTGGACGTTCATCTGGCACCCGAACGTCCGCACCTGGTAAGTCTTCACACCTGTCTCAGCCACTCCCCCAGGATAGACGCGAGGCGCATCACACGAAAAAGGCCGGGATCCGTTCGTTCCCGGCCCTCCCGACCGGCCTGCCGAGCGGTCTCGGCGCTGCGCCGATGAATCGGCGATACGGCATCGGCGACACACGCGCCTGACCGCGCACGCCGGTCCCCGTGCCGGTCAGGCGGCTTTGCCCGCCGACTTCGCGAGCTGGGAGACACGCTGCTCCGAGATGCCGAGGACCGCCGCGATGTCACGACCGGTCATCCCCTCGCTCTTGAGCAGCAGCACGGTCTCTCGGTTGATGTTCGAAGCCCGCGCTTGGAGCTGGGCGGCCTTCGCCGCGTTCGCTCTGGCGGCGGCGATGCGGGCGTCGATTTCAGGAGCGATGCGCCAGACGATGGTGATCGGTGCGATGTCGGCGTCGGTCGCGCCGAGGCAGTCGAGGTAGTCGCGGACCATCTCTTCGGCGGCGCCGGCGGTGGTCGACTGGGTGATGCCGACGTCGGGGACATCGAGCTCCCACAAACCGTGGACACGCGTCGCAGTGACCGTATAGCTCTTCATCGAAGCCACCCCTCCTCCAGGCATGCCAGATGCCGGATGATGCTGGCGCAGGTCCCGGGACTGATGTCCCGATGTCGCGGCAGCGCCGTCGTGTGCGCACCGCACGGGCACTTCCAGATCTCGTGGCCTCCCCGCTTGGCGGTGCCTCGCGGGGAGCAACCGGCCTTGAGCAGTGCGGTCACGACCTCTCGCCGCTTGATCGGTACGGCCATCATCATGGCATGCGACTCTATCGCCCCTAGAGTATCGATCTCTAGGGGCCTAGAGCAACTGACATGCCAAGTCATCGTCTGATGACGACACGGCAAGGCCGGTATCGGCTGGTGCCGCCCGATGCGATTGGTGACAGCCTCCACAGCACCGACGGAGAAGCGGCTCCCGGCCTTGCAGCGTGCCTGCGGTCAAGCCGTCTCGGTGCCGTACCGCCGGATCACTTCGCGGCTGCACCGTCTCAATGATCTTGCGCCGGATCCAGCGACGGAACGAAACACGCGCCTCTACGGGCCGGGTTCAGATGGCGGCCGCAGGACGGCGATGTTGCTGTGCACGAAGCCTTCGCCGACGCACAGGACCGGCCGGTCGAGATCGGCGGCCACGCCATAGACAATGCAGTCACCGAAGTTCAACTTGGCAGGGTGGCGCCCCTTGCCGAATCTGCGCCATCCTTCGAGCGCCCGTTCAGCGGCACCGGCGGTGACATCGACGATCTCGATTTCGGCGTCGCGGACGAACCGAGCGGCGGCTCCGGTGCCCAGCAGCCCGAAGCGGGACTCCAGGACCATGCCGAGCTCAAGGTAAGTCGCCGCGGGCATGACCGCCGCAGTGGCCTGCGCGAGCATGTCGGCCAGCCACTCGGCGCCGGGCTCGTCGCTCAAGACGGCGACGGCCGCGGAAGTGTCGACGACGAAGTAGTCGGCGGCGGTCACGCGGGCAGGCCGTGCTCGTCGTAGCCGAGGATGTCATCGCCGGCGCGATCGTCGACGACCGGCAAAGTCCGCAGTTCGGCGCGGAGCGCGTTCAACCGGCGATGGATGCGCCGAGGGCGAACGCCGCGAACCTGCCGATCCAATCGTTCGCGGATCGCCGTCTCCACGGCTTCCGTCAGGGATTCCCCGGTGGCCGCCGCAAGTTCACGGGCGAGCTGATCGGCCGCGGGGCTTTTGATGCTCAATGCCATGTCCGTCATTCTACCGTTCAATATAGAATTCTATAAACGGATCATCTCGTCGAGCCTGCGACTCGGACGCGAGCCCCAAGGCGCGTACGCATATGAGAAGCCCCGTGCGGCCAGAGGCTGCACGGGGCTGGCAGAGCTGAGACGCTACGGTGCGGCTACGCCGTCTCGGTGATCTTGCGCTGGACCCACGGCATGAGGTCGCGCATCTTCTTGCCGACCTCTTCGAGCTGGTTGTCGGTCTGGACGGCCTGGAGCTTCTTGAAGTTCTCGCGCTTCTCGGACTCGGCGACCCATTCCTTCGCGAAGGTGCCGTCCTGGATCTCGGTCAGGACGCGCTTCATCTCCTTGCGGGTCTCGTCGTTGACGATCCGCGAGCCGCGCGAGACGCCGCCGTACTCGGCGGTGTCGGACACCGAGTACCACATGTTCGTCAGGCCGCCCTCGTAGATCATGTCCACGATCAGCTTGAGCTCGTGCAGGCACTCGAAGTAGGCGGCCTCCGGCGCGTAGCCGGCCTCCACCAGGGTCTCGAAGCCGGCGCGGATGAGCTCGGCGGTGCCGCCGCAGAGGACGACCTGCTCGCCGAACAGGTCGGTCTCGGTCTCCTCCTTGAAGGTGGTCTTCAGGACGCCGGCGCGGGTGCCGCCGATGGCCTTGGCGTAGGCCAGGGCGACGGCCTGGGTGTCGCCCGACGGGTCCTGCTCCACCGCGACCAGCGCGGGCACGCCCTTGCCGTCGACGAACTGGCGGCGGACCATGTGGCCCGGGCCCTTCGGCGCGACCATGGCGACGTTGACGTCGGCCGGGGCCTGGATCAGGTCGTAGCGGATGTTGAAGCCGTGGCCGAAGAACAGGCTCTTGCCCGGGGCCAGGTTCGGCGCGATCTCGTCGGCGTAGAGCTTGGCCTGGATCGTGTCGGGGACCAGGATCATGATGACGTCGGCCCACGCGGCGGCCTCGGCCGGGGTGAGCACCTTCAGGCCCGCCTCCTCGGCCTTCGGACGCGACTTGGAGCCTTCCTGGAGACCGACGACCACCTCGACGCCGGAGTCGCGGAGGCTCAGCGAGTGGGCGTGGCCCTGGGAGCCGTAGCCGAGGACGGCCACCTTCTTGGCCTGGATCTGCGCCAGGTCGGCGTCGTCGTCGTAGAACACTTCAGCGGACATGTGTCTGATTTCTTCCTTACTTGACTTAGCTCGGTGAGACGTAGCGGGACAGCGAGGCCATCGACTTGGCCCCGCGCCCCAGAGCGACGGTCCCCGACTGGACGAGCTCCTTGATGCCGAACGGCTCGAGGACTTCGAGGAACGATTCGATCTTGTCGGAGCTCCCGGTGACCTCGAAGGTGACCGTGTCGGGTGTGACATCGACCGACCTGGCCTTGAACAGGTTCGCGGCGGCGACGACCTGGCCGCGGGTGGCGGCCTCGGCGCGGACCTTCACCAGCAGCAGTTCCCGCTGCACGGAGGCGCCCGCCTCGAGCTCCACGATCTTGAGGACGTGGATGAGCTTGTTGAGCTGCTTGGTGACCTGCTCGAGCGAGCCCGGCTCGACGTCGACCACGATGGTGATGCGGCTGACGCCGGGGTGCTCGGTCTCGCCGACGGCCAGGGAGTCGATGTTGAACCCGCGCCTGGAGAACAGGGCGGCGACGCGGGCGAGGACGCCCGGCTTGTTCTCGACGAGGACCGACAGGGTGTGCGTGCTCATCTCAGACGGCTCCCTCGTGCTCGAAGGTGGGTCGCATGTCGCGGGCGTAGAGGATCTCGTCGTTGGAGACCCCGGCGGGGACCATCGGCCACACCATGGCGTCGGGGCCGACGGTGAAGTCGACCACGACGGGCCGGTCGTTGATGGCGTTGGCCTGCTTGATGACCTCGTCGACCTCGTCGGGGTGGTCGCAGCGCAGGCCCACGCAGCCGAGGGCCTCGGCGAGCTTGACGAAGTCGGGCACGCGCGGGGAGTCCTCGCTGTGGTGGGTGCTCAGGTCGGTGTTGGAGTAGCGCTGGTCGTAGAACAGCGTCTGCCACTGGCGGACCATGCCGAGGTTGCCGTTGTTGATGACGGCGACCTTGATCGGGATGCCCTCGATCGCACAGGTGGCGAGCTCCTGGTTGGTCATCTGGAAGCAGCCGTCGCCGTCGATGGCCCACACGGGGCGGTCCATCTGCCCGAGCTTGGCGCCCATGGCGGCCGGGACGGCGAAGCCCATGGTGCCCAGGCCGCCGGAGTTGAGGAACGTGGCCGGCTGCTCGTAGGCGATGAACTGGCTGGCCCACATCTGGTGCTGGCCGACGCCGGTGGTCCAGATCGTGTCGGGGTCGGCCAGAGCGCCGAGCCGCTCGATGACGTACTGCGGCGCGGTCATCTCGCCCTCGCCGTGCGGCTCGTACCCCAGCGGGTAGCGCTCGCGCAGGTCATTGAGCGTGTCCCACCAGGCCTTGAGGCGGTCCTGGCCCGGGTCGGTGTAGGCCTCGGCCATGGCGGCGAGCGCAGCCTTGCAGTCGCCGACGATCGGGACGTCGGCCTCGCGGTTCTTGCCGATCTCGGCCGGGTCGATGTCGACGTGGACGATCTTGGCCTCGGGCGCGAAGGTGTCGAGCTTGCCGGTGACGCGGTCGTCGAAGCGGGCGCCGAGGGCGACGATGAGGTCGGCCTTCTGGAGCGAGTGGACGGCGGGCACGGAGCCGTGCATGCCGGGCATGCCCAGGTGCTGGGCGTGCGAGTCGGGGAAGGCGCCGCGGGCCATGAGCGTGGTGATGACGGGGGCGCCGGTCAGCTCGGCGAGTTCGAGGAGCTCGGCGTGGGCGCCGGCCTTGATGACGCCGCCGCCGACGTACAGCACGGGGCGCTTGGACTCGGCGATGAGCGCGGCGGCCTCGCGGATCTGCTTGCCGTGCGGCTGCGTGGTCGGCTTGTAGCCGGGCAGGTCCATGCGCGGGGGCCACACGAACGGGGCCGGTTTGCTGAGGATGTCCTTGGGGATGTCGACCAGGACGGGGCCGGGGCGGCCGGTGGCGGCGACGTGGAAGGCCTCGGTGAGGACGCGCGGGATGTCGGCGCCGTCGGTGACCAGGTACGAGTGCTTGGTGATGGGCATCGTGATGCCGACGATGTCGGCTTCCTGGAAGGCGTCGGTGCCGATGGCGGTGGAGGCCACCTGGCCGGTGATGGCGACGATCGGGACGGAGTCCATGTGGGCGTCGGCCAGGGGGGTGACGAGGTTGGTGGCGCCGGGGCCGGAGGTGGCCATGCAGACGCCGACCTTGCCGGTGGCCAGCGCGTAGCCGGCGGCGGCGTGCCCGGCGCCCTGCTCGTGCCGGACGAGGACGTGGCGCACCTTCTCCGAGTCCAGGAGCGGGTCGTAGGCGGGGAGGATGGCGCCTCCCGGAATGCCGAAGACGGCCTCGACCTCAAGCTCTTCCAGGGTCCTCACGACGGCCTGCGCGCCGGTGAGCACGGGCGCGGCGGCCTGGGTGCTGTGGGGCGGTCCTGGCTTGGGGGCCTTCGGCCTGGCAGGCTGAGCCTTGACAGCCTGCGGCCCTGGCTTCGGTGCCTTCACTGGTGTGCTCATGTCCTTCGTCCATTAGGGTTCTGACTGATTCGACACTGGGACGTCGTTTCCCGGGCAGAAAAAATCGCCCGCGTGCAAAGACGCACGGGGCGAGCGCACCGTCGGGGAAACGACGGTGCGCTAGATAAGTACTACGACGAGCAGCCGCTCGGGGGCGGCTGTCTTGAGGTAGCTCTGCTGCGGCACGATTCCAGCATGCACGATTCCGGCCCGTGAGTCAACTTTTCTCAGACTGCGGGATGTCGCGGCAGTGGCGATCGTCGCCGCGCGGCGGCGTCCGGTCCGGGTGATGGGCGACGGGCACACGGCTTGCCGCCGCGCGGCGGCGACTGGTTCGGGTGGTGGGCGACGGGTGGGACCCCCCGTTCACGCGGCGGTGATGGCGGTGACGCCTTCGCGCAGCCACCTGGTGAGATCGTCGGCGGGCATGGGCCGGGCCATGAGGTAGCCCTGGACGAGGGGCGGCGTCTCGGTCCTGAGCATGGCTTCGAGCTGCGTGTCGGTCTCCACGCCTTCGGCGATGACCTCCATGCCGAGGCGCCTGCCGAGTTCGACGGTCACCTCGGCGAGCGGGCCGACGCCGCCGTCGTCCTTGGCGACCAGGTCGCGGTCGATCTTGATGATGTCGACCGGGAGCCGGTCGAGCTGGCCGAGCGAGGAGTAGCCGGACCCGAAGTCGTCCAAGGCGATCCGCACTCCGGCCCCGCGCAGCGCCTTGAGCTGGGCCACGAGGGTGTTCATCTGGTGGGAGAAATCGTGCTCGGTCACTTCGAGGACCAGGCGCGAGGGCAGGACGCCGGCGGTGATGAGCGCCGAGCTCACCTCGGTGGCGAACAGGTGGGTGTGGAGCTCCTTGACCGAGACGTTGACCGAGATCCAGGTCTTGATGCCCGCCGAATGCCACTGGGCGAGCTGCTCGGCGGCGCGGTTGACCGCCCACACCGCGAGGTCCTGCGTGAGGCCGGACTCGGTGGCGGCGGGGATGAACTCGCCGGGGCTGACCTGGCCGAGCCGGGGGTGGCGCCAGCGCAGGAGCGCCTCGGCGCCGACGATGCTGCGGTCCTTGAGGGAGAACACGGGCTGGTAGACCAGGCGCAGCTCGTCGCGGCCGATGGCGCCGCGCAGCTCCTGGGTCAGTTCGTTGCGCCGCCGGACCCGGCGGTCGAACTCGGCGTCGTAGGTCTCGTAGCGGTTCTTCCCGGCCTGCTTGGCGGCCCGGAGCGCCAGATCGGCGTTGCGCAGGAGGATCTCGGGGTCGTCCAGGCCGTCCGAGGCGGTGGCGATGCCGACCGAGCCGGTGGTGAACACGGTGGACTCGTCGTGGAACTCGTAGGGGTCGGACAGCTTCGCCACCAGGTCGCGGGCCATCGCGACGGCCTCGGTGCGGCTGGCGCGCAGCAGGATGGCGAACTCGTCGCCGCCGAGCCGGGCGCCGAGGTCGGTGGGCTGGAGCAGTTCCTTGATGCGTCTGGAGACCTCGACGAGGAGCTCGTCGCCGAAGTCGTGGCCGCGGGTGTCGTTGACGTTCTTGAACCCGTCGAGGTCGAGCAGCAGCAGCGCGGTCTTGTGCTCTTCGGCGGCGACGCCGTCCTCGAGGTGCTGGAGCAGGGCGCGGCGGTTCGCCAGGCCGGTGAGCGGGTCGGAGTAGGCCATGCGGGCCAGTTCGTTCTCGAGGCTGCGGCGGGCGCCGACGTCTTCGACGCGGGCGACCAGGCCGCGCACCTCGGGCTGGCCGCGCAGGTCGGTCACGATCGTCTCGGTGTGCCGCCAGCGGCGGGCCGAGTCGCGCACGCGCACGTTCAGCGCGATCTGGCCGGTGGCGTTGACGCCGTCGAGCAGGGCGTCCAGGTCCTCTTCGGCGCCGCGCCGGTCCTCGGGGTGGACCAGGTCGAGGAAGGGCGCGCCGATGCAGCAGCCGCCGGACTCGGTGGCGGGCTGCCAGGCGGAGTCCTCGGGGCGCCAGGTGACCGTGAGGTCGGTGTCGAGGACGAGCACCGTGTCGGAGGCGACCCCTACGATGGCCGAGAGGCGGCGCTGGCGGTTGGCGGCGTCGCCGGTGACGCGGCGGACGTCGAGGTGGGTGAGGACGAGGCGGCCGCCGAGGGCGGCCACGGCGGCGAGCGCGATGAGGGCGGCGTCGAGCGGCAGCGGGCCTGAGGCGGCCCCGTTGTGGAGGAACACGCCGGTGGCGAGCGCGGCGGCGCCGACCATGACGGCGTAGTGGACGGTCGGGTAGTTGCGCTTGTCGACGGCGGGTTTCTGGCGCAGCGCCAGGTAGGTGACGCCGAGCAGGGCCGCGGAGGAGGCGATCCAGCCCACCGACCACCAGAAGGTGGCCGCGGTGGGGCGGTGCCACTGCCAGGAGGCGAACAGGGCCATGCCACTGGTGTGGACGGCCAGGACGGCGAGGTAGGCGAAGGCGTGGCGGCGGCGCCAGCGGTTGAGGCGGAAGGTGGTGGTGCATCCGACGCCGAACAGGATCATCCCGAGCATGCCGGGGACGATGATGGCGAGGTCGCTGTTGGCGAGGTGCCCGCGGTAGTCGTGGAGCCAGGGGCGGGCGATGACGAGCCAGAAGGCGAAGAGCAGGCAGATGCCGACGAAGCTGCCGTCGACGAGGCGGCGCTGGACGGCCGCGCCGTCCCAGCCGTCGTCGGGCATGCGCAGCAGTGCGAGGCCGTAGAGCACGATGGCGGCGGTGAAGCCGATGCCGGCGACGAAGGCGGCGGTGCCGGAGGGCAGCCAGCAGGAGGCGGCGACGGTGCAGGCGGTCGTCTGGAGTCCGGCGGCCATGATCTTGTAGGCGATGCGGCGGGTGGGTCTGAGGCGGGCGGCGACGCGCCACATGAGCAGTCCGGCGCACGCGGCGCCGAGGCTGCCGATTCCGGCGGCGGTGGCGACGCTCAGGTTGCCGGGAGACGAGCGCAGGCCGATGGCGACGGCGGCCGCGAGCACGGAGCACCACACGGCGGCGGCCGCGATCCACGACGTGAGGAGGCGCGCGCGGCGGGGTGATGGCGACATGCACAGAGCCCAATCCTAGGAAGCCTCGTGCCATACAGAATGCCCCATCCTCGAACGGATGGGAACCGCGCCCTCGGGCAGACGCGAAATGCATGTGCATCCTTTATGGATCTCCAGGAATGGAGAGTGTCGACGATACAACAATGCGTGACAACGGAAATCGGCAAACAAGGCATTTCAGGTGGGCGCGTGTCCACGCGCATACCTTCAGTGACGAATTCGTTGCCCCGCATGGCGTGCGCAGCGCTTGCCAAGCGCAGAGATGCGAATGTGCCAATTTTTCAAGCGCCCCTGCGATGGGGCCGAAAACGACCATGGCGGCGCCCCGCAAGGCCGGATGAATCACGACCGCAGCCGCACACCGTCCGAAAACGTCCACCGCCACGGCGGGCGAGGCGCCCCCCTACGACCGCAGGGCCGCCACCGAGCCGGCGGCCGCCTTCGAGCTTGAGCAGACTCCGAGCGCGGACCCCGGGGTCGCAGGATGTTCAACCCGACCGCATGACCGACCCCGCTCCCGCCGACCGGCGGCCGCCCGGTTCGGGCCGCTGGCAGTCGCCATGGCGGCTGCCAGCGGTCCTCGCGGCAGCGGGGCCATATCCGCCGTAGTCCACTCTCCCGCGGCGGCCACACCCCTACGGCATATAACCTATAAGCTATAGCTCGCATATATCTTATATCCTATAACATCTCTATATGCTATAAGATATAACCTTTGCTTCCCGTCTCAGCGCACTCCGCTCAGTGGTTCGCGGTTCCCGAGCGGGCCCCCGGCAGGGCCGCCAGAAGCTCGTCGCGGGCTCGGCCGACGGCGGCGGTGCGCTCGGCTCGCTCGTCTTCGGCCTCCCTGACGCCCTCTCTGGCGCGGATGAGTTCCGCGCGCAGGTCCGCGAGCTGCTGGTCGCAGCGGTCCCGCTTCGCCGCCTGCTCGGACTTGCCCTTTGAGTAGCGCCAGACGGGCGCCACCACGCCGATGAGGCACAGCAGCGCCAGCGGCCACAGGCCGTTGAACACCAGGACCAGACCGGCCAGGGCGAAACCGGCCGCCGTCACGACGGCCACCATGGCCGAGGGCCCCTCCAGGTCCATGTGCTGCTCGATCCGCCGCTCGGCCGCCTCGAGCTCGGCTGCATCGTGGCCGTCGCGGCCGACCCTGACCTTCGAGCCGACCCGCTTGACGATCCGGATGATCGGCTCCGTCGACTCGGGCGACTCGCCCACCAGCTCGATGCGCGAGCGCAGCAGCGGCGCGGCCAGTTCCAACGCGAGCGCCCGCAGCGCCACCGGGCCGTCGGGGTCGAACAGGTCCTGGCGCAGCAGTTCGGCGACGCTCCCCTCCGGTTCGGACCAGGTGGGCTTGGAGCGCTGGAGCCGGTCTTCGGACAGGTGCAGCTCCTCCATCGCCTCCACCAGAGGCAGCTCCGCCGGGCTGGGCTCCTCGATGAGCTCCTGGAGGTACCGTCGCCACCGCTCGTCGGGCTCGACGGTCCCGCCCGCCGCCTGCGGGGCCTCGGCGTCCGACAAGTGCTCGCGCAGGAGCGCGAACGCCTCGGTCTTCGGCAGCGGAGCGGACTCGACGCCGCCGAACGAGAGGATCGCCTCGTCCCAGGCCCGCAGCTCCTCCTCGTCGAGCGTCTCGGGGTCGAACATGGCCGCGAGCCGCTCGGTCAGCAGATCGGCGGCGCTCGGGCCGAACTCGCCGCGGGCGGCGTGCTCCCACAGCGCCCGCCACCCGGCCGCGACCTCGCCGGGCTCGGCGAGACCGAGGTCGGCCGGTTCGCCGAGCAGTCGCAGGACCGCGGCGTCGATGAACGCGGGCTGGTCGAAGCACAGGGCGACGGTGAGGCTGAACAGTTCCGCGCGGACGGCGTCGCGCTCGCGTGCCAGCTCCAGACTGGCGCTCAGGTCGGCGAACGGGCCGGAAGGAGCGCCGCCGCGGGCCACCAGCCGCAGGAGCGCGAGGGCGGCGGGCGGCATCCAGTAGCCGGGGACGTCCGCGACGTCGGGGGCGGTGGCGGGCAGGCCTCCGGCCAGGGCACGGAACGGTTTGCGGATCGCCTTGCGGGCGGCGTACTCGTCGAACTCGATGAGCTGGAAGCGCAGCTCGGTCCACTCCAGGACGGTGTCAATGCGGTCGGCGACCGAGACAAGCCGCCGGTCCACCTGGCTGAGGTGGCTCTGCAATTCCCTCTTAGTCTCGTGGATGCGGCGCTGGGTGATGCCGGCCTGGGCGGCCAGCTCTTCGTCCAGTTCGTTGATGGCACGGATCTGGGCGCCTTCGAGGTTCCAGTTCCAATAGTTGACACGGGGCATAAGCGGTCGCTCCGGGAAGAGGGATTCGGGGAGTCCCATTGTGGCCTGAGCACGCAAACGGCCGGGTCCCCGAAGCGGGGCCCGGCCGTCTCACTGCTGCGCTAGTCGACCTTGCGGACCGCGCCGTCGCTGGCGGGCGTCGCCATCGCGGCGTAGGCGCGCAGGGCCGCGCTGACGGTCCGCTCGCGGCCTTCGGGGCTGAACGGCCGCTCGCGCTTCTCCTGGGCCACGCGGCGCTCGGACAGAGCCGCGTCGTCGACCTTGAGCTCGATGCGGCGGGCGGGGATGTCGATCTCGATGACGTCGCCGTCCTCGACCAGGCCGATCAGGCCGCCGCCGGCCGCCTCGGGGCTGATGTGCCCGATCGACAGGCCCGACGTGCCGCCGGAGAAGCGGCCGTCGGTGATGAGCGCGCACTTGCGCCCCAGGCCGCGGCCCTTGAGGAACGAGGTCGGGTACAGCATCTCCTGCATGCCGGGGCCGCCCTTGGGGCCCTCGTAGCGGATGACGACGACCTCGCCTTCCTGGACGGACTTGTCGAGGATGCCGGTGACGGCGTCCTCTTGGGACTCGAAGACGCGGGCGGGGCCGGAGAAGGTCAGGTTCTCCTCGGGGACGCCCGCGGTCTTGACGACGCAGCCGTCCTCGGCGAGGTTGCCGAACAGGACGGCCAGGCCGCCGTCGGCGGTGTAGGCGTGCTCGACGGAGCGGATGCAGCCGCCTTCGGCGTCGGTGTCCAGGCTCGACCAGCGGTTGCGCGTCGAGAACGGCTGGGTGGTGCGGACGTTGCCGGGCGCGGCGTGGAACAGCTCGATCGCCTCGGGCGCGGGGTTCTCGGCGCGGATGTCCCACTTGCCGAGCCACTCGTCGAGCGTCGGCGAGTGGACGGCGTGGACGTTCTCGTGCAGCATGCCGCCGCGGTGGAGCTCGCCGAGGATGGCGGGGATGCCGCCGGCGCGGTGGACGTCCTCCATGTGGTAGTCCGGCGAGTTCGGGGCGACCTTGGAGACGCAGGGGACGCGGCGCGAGACCGCGTCGATGTCGGCCACGGAGAAGTCCAGGCCCGCCTCGCGGGCGGCGGCCAGCAGGTGCAGGACGGTGTTGGTGGACCCGCCCATGGCGACGTCGAGGGCCATGGCGTTCTCGAAGGCGTCGTGGGTGGCGATGCTGCGCGGCAGGACCGACTCGTCGTCCTGCTCGTAGTAGCGGCGGGCGAGGTCCATGACCACGCGCCCGGCCTCGGAGAACAGGGCCTCGCGAGCGGCGTGCGTGGCGAGGGTGGAGCCGTTGCCGGGCAGGGAGAGGCCGATGGCCTCGGTGAGGCAGTTCATGGAGTTCGCGGTGAACATGCCCGAGCAGGAGCCGCAGGTGGGGCAGGCGGCCGCCTCCATGACGCCGAGTTCGGCGTCGGAGACGTCGTCGTTGGCGGCGGCGACCATCGGGTCGATGAGGTCGAGCTTGCGGGTGACGACCCCGTTGGTGTCGACGGTCTTGCCGGCCTCCATGGGGCCGCCGGAGACGAAGACGACCGGGATGTTCAGGCGCAGGGCGGCCATGAGCATGCCGGGGGTGATCTTGTCGCAGTTGGAGATGCACACGAGCGCGTCGGCGCAGTGGGCGTTGGCCATGTACTCGACGGAGTCGGCGATGATCTCGCGGCTGGGCAGGGAGTAGAGCATCCCGCCGTGGCCCATGGCGATGCCGTCGTCGACGGCGATGGTGTGGAACTCCTTGGAGACGCCGCCGGCCTCGGCGATGGACTGGGCGACGATCTCGCCGAGGTCCTTGAGGTGCACGTGGCCGGGCACGAACTGGGTGTAGGAGTTGGCGATGGCCACGATCGGCTTGCCGAAGTCCGAGTCCGTCATGCCGGTGGCGCGCCACAGCGCGCGTGCGCCGGCCATCTGGCGGCCGTGAGTGGAAGTGCGTGAACGAAGCGCTGGCATCCTGTAAGTCTGCCACGTTCCAGATCCCGGGACCAACCGCCCGCACCTTAGGATCGCCTAGGTTTCAACGAACCCGGCGGCCGCATCGGGGCATGCCGGAGGCGCCTCGGGCTTGGGGACCCCCAATTTCAACGATAGTCGCTGGTTGTGACAGTTCCGTGACGCTCAGAACTTGCGGATCATGACTCCGGCGACGGCTTCGGCCGGGCAGGGGCCGTGGCGGCGGGAGTCCTCGCCGATCGGGTTGTCGCTGAGGAGGAAGTAGTGGCCGGGCGGCACGGGATCGTTCGAGCCGGGCATCGGCTCGCCCGGGCCGGCCGCCACGCGCTTGACCCACCACGGGCCGCGGTCGGCCTTCGGCGCCTCCGCCCAGCCGAGTGCCGGGTCCGGCGCGGCCACCACCGCGACCTGGCCGGTCGCGATGCTGCGGGTGCGCTTGGCGAGCACCTCGTCGCCGTCGCGCAGCTCCGGCTCCATGCTCTCGCCTTCGATCTTCACCAGGATCCAGCGCCGCCGCAGCTGGCGCACGCCCTCGATCACCAGCGCCACCGCCGCGAGGAGCGCCAGCGCGCTCAGCCACCAGTTAGAAGAGCCCATCGATGCCGCCTTCCTCCCCCTGAACGCCTTCTCTCTGCCTGCGAGCCCCGGCGAGCAGGGACGGCACCGCGAAGACCAAGAACACCGCGCATACCGCGACGAGTGCCCAGAAGAGCAGGCCGCCCAATGCCGCGACCAGGAAGAAGACGGCTCTCACTAGGGCAGGTCGTCGATGATCTCGCCGATGGCGCGGCGGCGGCCGGTGAAGAACGGGATCTCCACTCGCACGTGCCGCCGCGCCCGGGAGGCGCGCAGCTCGCGCATGAGGTCCACCAGGCGGTGCAGCTCGTCGCCCTCGAACGCGAGGATCCACTCGTAGTCGCCCAGCGCGAACGCCGGGACCGTGTTGGCCCGCACGTCCGGGTACTCGCGCGCCTGCATGCCGTGTTCGCGCAGCATGTCCCGCCGTTCCTCGTCCGGCAGCAGGTACCACTCGTAGGAGCGCACGAACGGGTACACGCACAGGTAGTTCCGCGGCGCTTCGTCCGCCACGAACGCCGGGAGGTGGCTGCGGTTGAACTCCGCGGGCCGGTGCACCGCCATGTTCGACCACACCGGCGCCAGGTGCCGCCCGAAGGCAGTGCGCCGCAGCTCCGAGTAGGCCTTCTGCAGCTGGTCGGGCGACTCGGCGTGCCACCACACCATGAGGTCGGCGTCGGCCCGCATGCCGGTCAGGTCGTACGTCCCGCGCACCGTCACGCCGCCGTCGGCGCAGTGCTTCTCGAAGAACGACTCGGTGTCGGCGACCAGGTCCTGCCGGATCGACGGGAGCGGCTCGGCGGCCCGGAACACCGACCACAGCGTGTAGCGGACGGTCTCGTTCAGTTCCTTGATGCGCTGGGCGTTGGGATTGTTCGACTGCTGTGACACGTTGCGGTCCTTCGGCACTAGTCGGATTCGGTGAGTTGGGCGGCGATGTCGTCGGCGGCGGCCTGCCCGGAGGCGACGCACGCGGCGATGCCGACCCCGTCGACGGCGGCCCCGGCGATCGCGATGCCGCGGTGGGATCGCAGCTGCTCGCGGGCGGCGCGAATGCGCGCAGTGTGGCCCGGCGCGTACTGCGGGAGCGCCCCGCCCCAGCGGTCGACGCGCTGGGCGACCGGTTCGGGGACGCGGTGCCCGAGGTGCTCGCCGAGCTCGCGCAGGGCGGTCTTGGCGAGCGTCGCGTCGTCGTGCTGGAGCAGCGCCTCCTCGCCGAGGCGGCCCATCGAGACGCGCAGGAGCGTGCGCCGCCGCCCCAGGTGCGGCCACTTCCGGGAGGTGAACGTGGCGGCCTTGACCGATTTGCCGTTGCTCGCCGGGGTCAGGAAGCCCGAGCGAGGCGGCAGGTCGATGTCGTCGAACGCGAAGGACGCCAGGGCGACCGAGGCGTAGGCGACGCCCGAGAGCGCGGCGGCGGCCTCGGGTTCGACGCCGCGCAGGAGCCGGGCGGCGGGCGAGGCCGGGACGGCCAGGACGACCGCGTCGGCGTCCAGCCGCATGGGGTCGGGGACGGGACCGGCGACGGCCTCCCAGCCGTAGGGGGTGCGGCGCAGTTCGCGGACGGTCATGCCGAGGCGCACGTCGGCGCGGGAGGCGGCCGAGGTGGCGGTGACGAGGCGGGCCAGGCCGCCGTCGATCGAGGCGAAGACCGGCTTCCCCGTAGAGGGCCGTTTGACCTCGGCGACGGCGTCGGTGAGGCGGGCGTGGCGCCGCAGCGCCTCGGCCAGCTGCGGCATGACGGCGGTGACCGAGAGCCGGTCGACGTCGCCGGCGTAGACCCCGGCGAGCATCGGCGAGACGAGCCGGTCGAGGACCTCCGAGCCGAGGCGCGTGCGCACCAGCTCCCCCACCGACATGTCGGCGCCGGGGGCGAGGATCGGCTCGCCGGAGTCGGGGGCCTCCTTGACGTCGGCGACGGCGGCGACGTCGGCCGGATCGGCGGGGATGCCCATCATGGTGCCGGTCGGGAAGTCGCGCAGGCGCCCGTCGAGGCTGAGCGCGGGCGCCAGGCCCGCGGGGTGGACGAGGGCGTCGCCGAGGCCGACGGCCCGGGCGAGCCCGACGGCTTCGGGCCTGGCGGCCAGGAGCGATTCGGCCCCGGCTTCGACGGGCCGTCCGGCGAGGTCGACGGTGTGGATCTTGCCGCCCAGGCGCGTCGAGCGCTCGGCGACGACGATCTCGGCGTCCTCGCCGAGCCGCTCGCGCAGCCGGTGGGCCGCGGCGAGGCCGGTGATGCCGCCGCCGACGATGAGGACCCGCGTCCGTCCACTGCTCGCTCGGGACGGGGTGAGCGCGGCGTTCATCGGGCGCTCGCCTCGTGGACGCGGTCGACGACGAGCGCCAGTTTGCCGGGGTCGGAGTCGGGCAGGACGCCGTGGCCGAGGTTGAAGATGTGGCCCCGGGCGGCCCGTCCGGCGCGCAGGACCTCGTCGGTGGCGGCCAGGAGCGGCTCGTCGTCGGCGAGGATCAGGGCCGGGTCGAGGTTGCCTTGGAGGGTCTTGCCGGGCAGACGCGCGGCCGCCTCATCGAGCGGGATGCGGAAGTCGACGCCGATGACCTCGGCGCCGGTCTCGGCCATGGCCTCGAGGAGGTGGCCGGTGCCGACGCCGAAGTGGATGCGCGGCACCGACTGGGCCACGCCCATCAGGGCCGCGGTGGAGTGCGGCAGCGCGAAGCGGCGGTAGTCGGCCTCCGAGAGCGCCCCGGCCCAGGAGTCGAACAGCTGGACGGCGCTGGCCCCGGCCTCGACTTGGACGCGCAGGAACTCGCCGCAGATCGCGGCCAGCTTGGCGGCGATGGCGTGCCACAGGTCGGGGCGCGAGCGCATGAGCGCCTTGGTCTTGGCGTGGTCCTTGGAGGGGCCGCCCTCGATGAGGTAGGAGGCGAGGGTGAAGGGCGCCCCGGCGAAGCCGATGAGCGGGGTGGGGCCGAGTTCGGCGGTGAGCAGGCCGACGGCCTCGGTGATGTAGCCGACGTCGCACGGGTCGAGGTTGCGCAGGCGGTCGACGTCGGCCTCGGTGCGGAAGGGCTCGGCGACGACGGGGCCGGTGCCGGGGACGATCTCGATGTCGAGGCCGATGGCGGCGAGGGGGACGACGATGTCGGAGAAGAAGATCGCAGCGTCCGTCTTGTAGCGGCGGACCGGCTGCATGGTGATCTCGCAGACCAGTTCGGGGGTGCGGCAGGCCTCCAGCATGGTGGTCCCCGCCCGCGCGGCGCGGTATTCGGGGAGCGAGCGCCCGGCTTGGCGCATGAACCAGACCGGGACGCGGTCGGGTTCCTCGCCGCGGCAGGCGGCGAGGAACGGGGACGTCGAGGCGCTCTTCGCCTCGGCCGGAGTTGCAGCAGCGGTACGCACACGGCCATCTTGGCACGCTGGGGGACGCCCGTCCCGCATCGGCGAGTGCGATGTGGCGCGCACCGTGGCGGGGGTGTGTCCGGGGCGCTACTTATCAGTAGGTGCGAATAGTGCAATAGGCCCACGTTCGGGTGTATATCGGTCTCCTGTCCGGCGGGGCAGTGGCGCGACCTGCGGGCCTGGCCGTACCGTGAACAGGTGACCGATCCCCAGCCCGAACCAGACACCGAACTCCTGACCGAGCCGCGAGAAGGGATGCCGCCGCTCATCCAGACCTCCGCCGACCTCGCCCTGGCGGCGGCGCGGCTGGCGTCCGGTTCGGGTCCCATCGCCATCGACACCGAGCGCGCCTCGGGTTTCCGCTACTCGGGTCGCGCGTACCTCATCCAGTTGCGCCGCGCCGGTGCGGGGACCGTCCTGGTCGACCCCATCCCCATCGACGACCTGGCGCCGCTGCGGGCGGCCTTGAGCGGTCCGGAGTGGATCCTCCACGCCGCGAGCCAGGACCTGCCGTGCCTGGCCGAGCTCGACCTGCACCCGGTCAGCCTGTTCGACACGGAGCTGGCGGCGCGGCTGTGCGACTTCGAGAAGGTGGGGCTCGCCTCGATCACCGAGCAGCTGCTCGGGTTCCGGCTGGAGAAGCAGCACTCGGCGGCCGACTGGTCCTCGCGCCCGCTGCCGCACGACTGGCTCGTCTACGCCGCGCTCGACGTCGAGCTGCTGCTGGAGCTGCGCGGGAAGCTGTCCGCCGAGCTGGCCGAGCAGGGCAAGAGCGCCTGGGCCGAGGCCGAGTTCGAGCACGTGCGCACCGCGGGGCCGCCCAAGCCGCGCCGGGAGCCGTGGCGGCGGACCTCCGGCATCCACAAGGTGCGCGGCGCGAAGGCCTTGAGCCGGGTGCGCGCGGTCTGGGAGGCCCGCGACGAGCTGGCCCGCAAGCTCGACCGGGCGCCGGGCAAGGTGCTGCCGGACGCGGCGATCGTGGAGGCCGCGGTGAACGACCCGACCGACTTCGCCGAGCTGATGAGCCTGCCGGGGTTCCGGCGGCGCGGCGGGCGCACCAACGCGCGGCTGTGGCTCTCGGCGCTGTCCTCGGCCAGGGGCCTGGAGGGCGAGCACCTGCCGTCGACGACGCCGCCGCAGGAGGGGCCGCCGGCGACGCACCGCTGGGCCGACCGCGACCCGGACGCGGCCGAGCGGCTCACCGCCGCCCGCGAGGTGGTGACCGGCGTGGCCGAGGCGCACCGCCTGCCGCCGGAGAACCTCATCACGCCCTCGATCGTGCGGGCCCTGGCGTGGGAACCGCCGAAGCTGGTCTCCGAGCAGCACGTCCGGGATACGCTCCTGCAGGCGGGAGCCCGGCCGTGGCAGGTGGACCTCCTGGCCGAGGGCCTGGCCGCGGCGCTGCGTTAGCGGCTCGCGACCTGCGGAGGGAACGCCCGCGCGACGCGCCGGGGCGAGGCGTGACATCTATCTTACTTGCGAGTAACATCGCGTGTGACGCCGCATACCCAAAGGAGGGCAAGCGTGAGAGACACCATCCGCGATGTCGTCTTCGTCGACGGAGTGAGGACGCCGTTCGGCAAGGCCGGGAAGCTCTACGAGGAGACCCGCGCAGACGACATGATCATCCGCTGCATCAGGACGCTCCTGCGCCGCAACCCGGCGCTGCCGCCTGAACGCGTCGACGAGGTGGCCCTGGCGGCCACCACCCAGATCGGCGACCAGGGTCTCACGTTGGGCCGCTCGGCGGCGCTGCTGGCGGGCCTGCCCCGCTCGGTTCCCGGCTTCTCGATCGACCGCATGTGCGCCGGAGCGATGACCGCGGTGACCGCCGTGTCGTCCGCGATCGCCTCGCGCCAGTACGACATCGCCATCGCCGGCGGTGTGGAGTCGATGAGCAACCACCCCATGGGCGAGGGCGTCGACCCCAACCCGCGCATCGTCGCCGAGAAGCTCGTCGACACCGACGCGCTGGTCATGGGCAACACCGCCGAGAACCTGCACGACCTGTTCCCGGCCATCACCAAGGAGCGCGCCGACGCCTACGCGGCGGGCACGCAGCACCGCTACGCCGCCGCGCTCGACCGGCTGAGGGCCGACTTCGCCACCATGGCCGCCCGCTCCGCGGACGAGGGCTGGACCGTGGCCACCGACGACCAGCTGCCGCGGCCCGAGACCACCGTGGAGGGCCTGGCCGACCTGCGCACGCCGTTCCGCCCCCACGGCCGGGTCACCGCCGGGACCGCCGCGCCGCTGACCGACGGCGCCACCGCCTGCCTCGTGGCCGACGCCGAGACCGCCGCCGAGCTGGGGCTGCCGGTGGCCATGACGATGGTCGGCTTCGCGTTCGCGGGCGTCGACCCCGAGACGATGGGCGTCGGGCCGATCCCGTCCACCGAGAAGGCCCTGGCGCGCGCCGGGCTCACCATCGACGACATCGGGCTCTTCGAGATCAACGAGGCCTTCGCCGTCCAGGTCCTGGCCTTCCTCGACCACTTCAAGATCGCCGACGACGACCCGCGAGTCAACCCGTGGGGCGGGGCGATCGCCATGGGCCACCCGCTGGCCTCCTCCGGCGTGCGGCTGATGACGCAGCTGGCGCGCGAGTTCGCCGAGCACCCCGAGGTGCGCTACGGCATCACCACCATGTGCGTCGGCCTCGGCCAGGGCGGCACGGTCATCTGGGAGAACCCGAACTTCGAGGGAGACAAGTCATGAGCACCTTCCCTGTCGAGCTTCCCGAATTCCCCGACGAGGTCGTCACCGAGGCGCTCGTCCGCTACATCGAGCCGCCGGGGCTGGGCGGCCGCGCGGCGCTCATCACCCTCGACAACGGCTACGACCACACCAAGCCCACGTCGATGGGCCCGGCCGGGATGCGGAACCTGTGGGACGCGTTCGACGAGGCGCTGGCCTCGGACGCGAAGTTCGTGGCCGTCACCGGCAAGCCGTTCATCTTCCTGGCCGGCGCCGACATCAAGCTCATGCCGCTGCTGGAGACGCGGCAGCAGGGCGTCGACATGGCCCGGGCCGGGCACGCGCTGTACCGGCGGCTGCGCGACTCGTCGATCCCGACGTTCGCGTTCGTCAACGGCACCGCGCTGGGCGGCGGCCTGGAGCTGGCGCTGCACTGCCATTACCGGACGGTGTCGGCCGGCGCCGTCGCACTCGGGCTGCCGGAGGTCTCGATCGGGCTCATCCCCGGCTGGGGCGGCTCGCAGCTGCTGCCGAACCTCATCGGGCCCGAGGCCGCCGCGCAGGTCGTCATCGGCAACCCGCTCAACCAGAACAAGATGATGCGCGGCCCCGATCTGACGAAGCTCGGCATCGCCGACGCCCAGTTCGAGGCCGCCGACTTCCTCGAGGAGTCGGTGGCGTGGGCGACGGCCGTGGTGAACGGCGAGATCACCGTGGAACGGGCCCAGATCGACCACGGCGAGTCCTGGCAGGCGGTCATGGCCGGGGTGCGCCGGATGGTCGAGGAGAAGGTGCACAATGCCTCTCCGGCGGCGATGCGGGCGCTCGACCTGCTGGAGCTGGCCCGCACCGCCTCGTTCGACGAGGGGACGGCGGCCGAGAACGAGGCGCTGGCCGACTGCGCCGCCTCGCCGGAGTTCAAGACGAGCCTGTACGCGTTCAACCTCGTGCGGAGGCTCGGCCGCCGTCCGGAAGGCGCGCCGAGTGCGGGACTGGCGAAGGAGATCGGCAAGGTCGGCGTCGTCGGGGCCGGGCTCATGGCCGGGCAGATCGCGCTCATGTTCGCGCGGCGCCTGGAGGTCCCGGTCGTCATGACCGACCTCGACGCCGAGCGGGCCGAGCGGGGCCTGGCGCACGTGCGGGCCGAGATCGACAAGCTCGAGGCGAAGGGCCGGGCTTCGAAGCTCAAGGCCGCGAAGCTGCGCTCGCTCGTGTCGGCCAGCGCCGACAAGGGCGTCTACGCCGACTGCGACCTGGTCATCGAGGCCGTGTTCGAGGAGCTCAAGGTCAAGCAGGCGGTGTTCGCCGAGATCGAGCCGATCGTCTCCGAGGAGTGCCTGCTGGTCACCAACACCTCGGGGCTGTCGGTCACGGCGATGGCCGCGAAGCTGGCCCGCCCCGAGCGCCTCGTCGGGATGCACTTCTTCAACCCGGTGGCGGTCATGCCGCTGGTGGAGGTCATCGCGACCGCCTCGACCGACCAGGAGACGCTGGCGACGGCCTACGCGGTGGCCAAGAAGTTGAAGAAGACCGCCGTCGGTTCGGCGGACCGTCCGGCGTTCATCGTCAACCGGCTCCTGGGCCGGATGCTGGCCGAGGTCACCGGCGCGGTGGACGAGGGCACGCCGGTGGAGGCGGCGGACGTGGCGCTCGACGAGCTGGGGCTGCCGATGCGGCCGTTCGCGCTGCTGGAGCTGGTGGGCCTCCAGGTCGCCTGGCACCTGTGCGCGCACCTCAACGAGGACCTGGGGCCGCGCTTCCCGGTCTCGGCGAACCTGCGGCGCCTGGCCGAGGCCGACGTGCCGGTGTTCGACCCGGACGCGAAGGGCCGGGGGCGTCTGACCGAGGCAGGGAAGGCGCTGCTCGAGTTCGGCGACAAGGCGTCGACGGCCGAGGAGGTCAGGCACCGGGTGCTGGCGGGTCTGGCCGAGGAGGTCGCCCTGATGCTCGACGAGGGCGTCGTGCCCGGGCCGCGGCAGATCGACCTGGCGATGATCCTGGGCGCGGGCTTCCCGTTCTGGCTCGGGGGGCTCACGCCGTACCTGGACCGGGCGGGGATTTCGGCCGAGGTGTCCGGAGATTCGTTCGGCGCCATGGAAATGTGACGGCAGTCACTTTATCTTTAGTCCGAGCCCGGACTCATCCGTTGGGATGAGTCCGGGCTCGGCCCTTGTCCCGCGTGGGGACCCGTTAACATGCGCACACGGTCGGTAACCGTCCAAAGTTGCCGAATCCGTCGCTATCGGGGAAACCGCACAAGCCGGAAAAGAATTGACGGAACCGCTCCCATTCCTTTGCATACCATCAAGTAACAATCTTTGACCTGGGGGTTCTTGGTCCTACGGTAGTCGAATGCAATTTCGCGAGACGATCGAAGGCGCGACCGGCTCCGCCCGGAGTGCCGCAATTGCTACCCGCAACCGACTGCTATCGCTCACCTCTCAGTTGCAAGAGAGGCTCGGGCCGCGACTGACCGTTCTGGGAACGATCACCGCGAACCTCGCCGCCTACCTCAAGGGCCTCGCCCTTTCCGTCATCACCCTCAGCAAGCCCCTGGTCTCCCGCTTGGCGAGCGCCGCCATCACCGCCACCGTCGCGGTCATCAGCGTCGCCGCCATCGCCGTCGACCGCAGCCGGCCGCTGGCCGCCCGGCTGTCCAAGCACCTCGAACCCGCCATCGACCTTCTCAAGCGCGCCGCCGCCGTCGCCGCCGAGCGCAGCCGGCCGCTGACCTCCTGGGTCGCTCAGCGCATCGAGCCCTGGAACGCCCTGCTCAAGGACCTCGCCGCCGTCGCCGGGCACGCCGCCCGGCGGGCCGGTGAGGCCGCCGCCGACCTGGCCCGGCCGCTGGTCACCCGCGTGACCGACCGGTTCGGCGTCCGCGTGACCGTCATCGGCGCGGCCACGGCCGTCTTCGTCGGCTCGACCGGCAGCACGGCCTGGGCCATCACGGCCATGGACGTCCCGCCCGGCGAGACCTTCACCGAGCAGACCTACGACGACACCACCGCCCTGACCATCGCCGGGATCGCCGAGGACGCCTCGAGCATGTCCGAGTCGATCGCCGACGCGCAGAGCGAGGCCGACGCCGCGGCCGAGGCCCAGGCCGCCGAAGAGGCCAAGAAGGCCGAAGCGGCCGAGCCCGACCCCGTCGGCGGCCTCAGCGACGCGCAGATGGACAACGCCGTCGCCATCATCGAGGCCGGCAAGGACGAGGGCCTGGACCGGGACGGCTGGGCGGTCGCGCTCTCCACGGCCATGCAGGAGTCCAAGTTCAGGAACTACGCCAACGTGAACGTTCCCGAGTCCTACGACTACGAGTACCAGGCCGAGGGCTCCGACCACGACTCGGTCGGCCTCTTCCAGCAGCGGCCCTCCTCGGGCTGGGGCACGGTCGAGGAGCTCATGGACCCGAAGACCTCGGCGTCCAGGTTCTACGAGTCGCTGAAGAACGTCGACGACTGGGAGGACATGCCCGTGACCATCGCGGCGCAGACCGTGCAGGTCTCGGCCTTCCCCGACGCCTACGCGCAGTGGGAGGACCTGGCCTGGGACATCATCGAGTCCTACGAGGACGCCCACTCATAACCCGCAACCCATCAAGGGAAGACTTACCTTCCGCCTCCCATAAGGAACGGGCCTCGCGCATGCGGGGCCCGTTCCCGTATCCGCATTCAACACGTTCCGTCACCGATCAACGACTCCGCCGACATGATCACGAACACACTGCACACTCGGTGATTTCGCGTCGTCCGGCGGACTGCGGGCGCTCGACCGAACGGCCGAGACGGGGCCCGCAAGATTGTGGGAGCGCACACAGATGCAGTGATAGCGCGCTTTCCCGGCGAATGGGGCACTCACCCCGACGGGTGATCGGAGCCCCACGTCCGCGCGGCGACGCCCACGCTGTCCGTCTGAGCAGCGCTTTTGCACTTCTAACCTTGCGCGAATGCGGAAACACTCCGATCCCCCGGACTCCGAGACGACAACCGAACGCGGCCGTGGCGACCAGATCGGCGTCAGCCCCGGCAGACACCACGCGCCTCCGTCGCTGGTCAGTCGCATCGCCGTCGCGGGCGCCGCCACCGTCATCGCCGCGGCCTCCGCCGCCGCGGCGGCGGGAACGATCTCCAGGACCGACGACCACACGCCGCGCGAGCGGCTGGCCGCGCACATCGTGACCGAGGCGGCCGAGGCCGACCGCGACTGGGACTCCGTCGCGCCGATGCCGAGCATCCTGCCCCAGGGCCTGGCCTCGTCGGCGCCCGAGCCGGGGAAGGTCAAGGCGGAGATCGGCCCGGCCGTCGACCCCGACGCCGAGCCGGTCGAGGGCATCGACGGCACGCAGATGGCCAACGCGATCACGGTCATCGAGGTCGGCATGGACCGCGGGCTCGGCGAGCGCGCCTGGGCCGTGGCCCTGGCGACGGCCATGCAGGAGGCCAAGCTCTACAACGCCGCCAACCCCGCCGTCCCCGAGTCGTACGACTACGACTGGGAGGCCGAGTACGCCGACCACGACTCGGTCGGGATGTTCCAGCAGCGGCCCTCCATGGGTTGGGGCACGGTCGCCGAGCTCATGGACCCGGCGACCTCGGCGGCCAAGTTCTACGACGGCCTCGAGGACGTCTCGGGCTGGGAGGACATGTCCATCGCGGGCGCCGCGCAGGCCGTCCAGGTCTCGGCCTACCCCGACTACTACGCGCAGTGGGAGGACCTGGCCTGGCGGATCGTCGACCGGGCCGTACGGTAACGGAGGCACGGCCGTCCACATCCAACTTATATCATATAACTTATATTCTATAAGATATATGATCAATGTCGACACTCGCGCGGGGCGGACCACAGCGAACGGCCGAAGGAGCAGCGCGGTCCCGACGCAGCGCTCGCGCAGGGCGGATCCGGTCGGCGGTGCTTCCGGCAGCGCCTCGGCCGGCTCCGCGTCCGTCGGCTCGGCGCAGCCGCTCGCGCAGGGACGGACCGCGCCCCGTAGTCAAGGATGAGCTTGGGTCTGGACGCAGCCGCTCGCAAAGGCGGACCGTTTAGAGGAATCCACGAAATATCCGCGCCGGTTCGGCCGACACTCCGTCGGCCGTTGTGCCGCTCTGACAAATCGTGTCCGTTTCGTCTCTTTCACGATTTGACATGAACCCGACACTGACCGTATGTCTACACAGATCACTCCTCCGCACGCTTCGGGCGGCCCGCAGGCCGGCGACGCCACGCGTCGGCGCGGCGGCCGCGCCGAGATCACCGCCAAGTCCGTCCAGGTCGTCCTGCTGTGCCTGGGCGGGCTGCTCCTGACCGCCGCGGTCATCGTCTTCACCGCCGTGGCATGGCGCGAGATGGGCGACGGCGGGCGGCTGGCCATCCTCGCCGGGTTCACCGGGCTCCTCCTGGCGGTTCCAATGGCGCTCACGAGGTTCCGCCTGTGGGCGACCGCCGAGACCCTGGCCGCCATCGCCACGCTCGCGCTGTGGTGCTCGGCACTGGCCGGGTACTACCTGTACCTGCCGGCCGGCACCGGGCTCACCGCCGCGTCGGTGGCCGCCTGGACCACGCCGGTCCTGATCGGCGCCACCGGGTACCGCATCGCCGCCCGCGTCAGCTCCCCGGGTTGGGCCCTGCTCCCGGTGGCCGCCGCGGGGGCCTCCTTCGCCGCGGTCGCCGACGTCTTCGAGGCGGCCCTCCACATGGTCGTCATCGGCGCGGTCCTGGCGGGCGCCGCCTGGACGGTCCGTGCGCTGCCGACCCGGCACACCCGCTCCGACCAGTGGTCGGCCCGCATCCTGGCGTGCGCGGCCATCGTGACGGTCTTCCTGGCGGGCCTGCGCGTGGCGTTCGGCCTCGACGCCTCGCTGCTGTCGGCGGTGGCGGCCGCGACCTGCCTGGCCGCCTCGGCCGGGGCGCTCGCCACCGTTCACGTCCGGCGCGAGGGCGCCTCGGTCTCCGCGCTCGCGGTCATCGCCTCGACCACCGGCGCGCTCGTCGTCGCCGCGTGGATCCTTACCGTCCGCTCGGCAGATCCGGCGATGATCTTCCCCGCCTTCCTGCTCATGGCCGTCGTCATCGCCGCCCTGGCCGCCTGGACGGATCCTGACGGCCCCGTCTGGCTGCCGCTGGCCGCGGCCGCCGCGTCGGTCATCGTCTCGCTCGGGACTCTCGGCGTGGTCCTGACCGACGCCTACGAGGCGACCTCGTACTTCGGCGCGGCGGTGCTGGCCGCGGCGGTCGCGCCGGTCTTCCCGGCGGCGCTGCGCACCGCCCTGCGGCGGGCAGCGGCGGCCGTCGGGGCGGCCGTCCTCGCCTGGTGCGCCGCGCTCGCGCTGTGGACGGTGCCCGTCGCCTTCGGGGCGGAGCCGAGCTGGTTGCCGGGCTGGGAGGTGTCGGCGATCGCCCTCGTGAGCGCGGTGGGGCTGCCGATGGTGCCGAAGCGGTGGCGGCTGGACTTCCTCACGGTGATCGCCGCGATCGCGGTACTGGCCGCGGGCGGGCTGTGGGAGCGCCCGTGGGCGCCCGCCGCGTCATTCGCCCTGGTTACCGCCGCGGCCTTGATCGTGGCGATCGGCTCCTCTGGGCTAGTCCGGCGCTGCATCGGCTGGGTCGGCGCGTACACGTGGGCGGCGGCCGCGATCCTGGCCGCCTACAGCCAGAGTTCCGGCGATGCCGATCCGGCGCTCTTCGCCTTCGTCGGTGTCGCCGCGGGAGCCGTCCTGCTCATAGTGGCGCTCACCGCGCCGATGGGCCGGGGGCCGGACCGGGTGGCGGCGCGGATCGGCGCGCACGCGTTCATCGGCCTGCACCTGCTGTGGTCGCTGACGACGGTCCAGCCCATGAGCGGCGAGCCGCTCTCGGTGTTCGTGCCCGCGGGCTTCGTGGTCTACGCCGCCGCGCTGGCCGTGGCCGCCTGGGCGGCGCCCGCATATCGGGTGGGCCACGTCTTCGCCGCGTTCGGCGCCGCGACGGCGGCGCACCTGCTGCTGGCGGCTCGCGGCGGGGTCGCCGATCTGGAGTATTACACCGTGCCGCCCGCGGTGCTGCTGTTCGGAATCGGTCTGTGGCTGCTGCGGCGCGACCCCGAGAGGGGTTCGTGGACGGCGCTGGCACCGGCGCTCGCGGTGGGCTTCGGGCCGTCGCTGGCGCTGTCGTTCGGGCCCGACGGCGAACCGCTGCGGCGCGTCCTCGTCGGCGCCGCCGCGCTGGCGGTGCTGCTGGTCGCCTCCGCGAGGCGCTGGCAGGCGCCGCTGGTGATCGGTGCCTTGGTCCTCGCGGCCTTGAGCGTGAACGAGCTGGTGCTCCTGTGGGGCAGGGTCCCGAAGTGGATCCCCCTGGCGGTCGGCGGGGCAGTGCTCATCACCGCAGGTGCGACGCTCGAACAACGCCGCCGAGACCTGGCCCGCCTGCGCAACGGCCTGAAGGAGATGCGCTAAGCCAGAGAAAGCTTATAGGTTATAGATTATATAAAACGGATATAACTTATAACCTATAAGCTTGCATATTCTATAGGATGCAGGCGGCTCGGCGGCTCGGCGGCTCGGCGGCACGGCGGCACGACGGCACGACGGCACGACGGCACGACGACACGACGACACGACGACACGACGACACGACGACAGCACCCAATCCACACCCGGATAGCAGCCCGCGAAAGCACGACCGGCCGGACGATCTGGCGCGGTCTTGTCTCCTCACACTCCCGCGGGCGCGGAAGCGCTCCGGCAATCACCCGTGCCCGCTTTCGCTGCCCCTGGACGCGGCAGAGTGCGGCGAACCGTTTAGAGGAATCCACGAAGATTCGGGCCCAAAACACTGCAACGGCCACAACGAGTTGTGGCCCGCCGACAATCAATGTCCGTTTCGTCGGGTCCGCGAGTTGACAGGATGGCGACACTGTTGTGATGACGACCTTCAACTGCCCCCGCTGCGGCCGTCCGAGCACGCCCGAGCGGTGTCCCTCGTGCGGCCGGGGGCCCGAGCCGCTCCTCACCCGCCTCACCGAACTCGACGCGGCACTGCGGGTGCTCTCCTCCGGCACGAACAGCCGCAGCGCCGTCGAGTCCGAACGGGTCCAGGTGCTCGACGAGCTGGGGCGCCTCGCGGCCTCCTACCGGACCGCCGCTCCGGTCACCAGCCCTCCGACCGCCGATACCCCTGCCGTCATCCACACCCCGGCCACAGCTGGCACTCCGGCCGCGATGCCCGCCGCGCCGCAGGGGCCTCCCCCGCCACAGACCCCGGCCGGCCCCCCGCTGCCCGGCGGCTTCCCGGCCACGCCGCCGCCCGTCGCGGTCCGGCCGCGCCGCGAGGTCGGCTCCAAGACCGTCCAGACCCTGCTGCTGGGCCTTGGCGGGCTGCTCGTGGCGGCCGCGATCATCATCTTCACCGCCGTTGCCTGGCGCCACATGGGCGACACGGGCCGACTCCTGGTCCTCGGCGCCTTCACCGCGCTCATGCTGTCGCTCCCGGCCGTGCTCATCCGCTTCCGCCTGTGGGCCACCGCCGAGACCTTCGCGGCGCTGGCCGCGCTCGCACTGTGGTGCTCGGCCCTGGCCGGGTACTACCAGATCCTTCCCTCCGGCGCCTCGCTCACAGCTGAGGCCGTCGGCACCTGGACGATGCTGGTGCTCGCCGTTCTCGCCGCGTACCGGGCCGGAATCACCGCCACCGCCTCCGGTTGGGCGCTCCTGCCACTGGCGGCGGTGGGCTCGGCGTACGCCGCCGCGGGCGAGACGACGAACGCCGCGCTCCTCATGGCCGGCATCGCGGTCGTGCTCGCGGCCGGGTCCTGGATCGTCGGGCACCGCCCCAGCCGCCATCCGCGCTCGGACCTGTGGGCCTCGCGTCTGCTGCTGTGCGGCGCCGTCGTCCTGGCCTTCCTCGCCGGTCTCCGCATCGCCTTCGACCTGGACAAGGAACTCGTGGCGCCGATCGCCGCGGTCATGACGGTACTGGCGGCGGGGAACCTGGTGGCGACCGTCTACGCCCGCCGCGCGGGCGCCGCGATCACCACGGTCATGGTGGCCTCCTCCGCGACCGTCGCCATGACCGTCGCCGCGTGGGTGCTGGCGGCCCGCTCCGACGAGACCGCGCTGATAATCCCCTCGCTCGCACTGCTGGCCGCGATCGCCGCGGCGGCGATCGACGAGCTGGCGGGCACCGACGGCGAAGCCTCCCGGAAGGCGTCGGGACTGGCGGCCATCGCCGCGCTGGCGGCGTTCGCGATCGTCGTGACCGACGCGCCCGATCTGACCTCCTATCTCATCGCGGCCGTGCTGGTCGGGCTGCTGTCGTTGGCGCTGCCCGAGCCGCTGCGCCGCTCGCTGCGGCACGCGGCCTACATCGGCGGCGGCGCCATCGCGGCCGCGGCCACGGCAATCGCGCTGGCGGCGCTGCCGTCCCTGTGGTGGGACTCCGGGTTTCCCGAGCTCCTCACCTGGGAGGTGCCGATCGTGCTCGCGCTCCTGGCGCTGAGCGCCGCGCTGGTGCCGGAGCAGCGACGCTTCGACGTCGTCGCGATCGCGCTGACCCTCGCCGCGATCGCCGCTTCCATGCTCCTGTGGCACGGCGACCCGTCGCGGTTCGACGCGATGCCGGTCGTCGGGTTCGCCTTGGCGGCGTTGATCGCTCTGGTCGGCGCCATGGCCTCCTCGACGCTCGGGGGGCGCTGCGCGAGCTGGTGCCTGCTGGTCGTCTGGCTGCCGCTCACGGCGAGCGCGGCCGGCGCGAGCTCTTCGATCGACGCGTCGGCGTCACAGCTCGGGTTCGGCCTGGTGGCCGCCGCGGCGGCGATGCTCGCGACCGCCGCCGGGGCGCCCAGGCGCAGCCGCATCGACCGGGTGCTCGCCGCGATCCTGGCGCATGTCCTGGCGGGAGTCACGGCCGGGACGATGATGGTCGCCGAATGGTTCGGACAGCTCATCAGCGACGCGAACGCGAGCCTGTACCTGCCCGCGGCGCTCGGGATCTACACGCTCGCGCTCACCGGCGTGGCGCTGATGGCGCCGGTCAAGAAGCAGCCATACGTCATCGCGGCGCTGGCCACCGGCACCGCGGCATGGTGGACGCTCCTGACGGCGCTGGGAGAGGAGACCCTCGAGGTGTTCACCGGGCCTCCGGCGCTGGTGCTGTTCATCCTCGGCCTGTGGCAGCTGCTGCGGCGCCCCGAGGCGGGCTCGTGGGCGCAGCTGGCGGCGCCGATCGCGGTGGGCATCGGCCCGAGCCTGCTGCTGGCGCTCGGCGAAGAGGGCGACCCGGTGCGGCGTGTCGGGGTCGGCGCGGCCGCCCTGGCGGTGGTGGTGGCGGGGCTGGCGCGACGCTGGCAGGCGCCGCTGGTGTTGGGCTCGATCGCCTTGGTGGTGTTGACGATCAACGAGCTCGCTCTCGTCTGGCACGCGATTCCGCAGTGGATCGCGCCGGCGGTGGGCGGGGCGATCCTCATCGCCGCGGGCGCCACATTCGAGAAGCGCCGCCGCGATCTGGTCCGACTGCGCAACGGCCTCAGGGCGATGCGCTAGGGCGAAGCTACTTTATGGACTATAAAATATAGGGTATAGGTATAATTTATATTCTATAACTTGCTCACATCTTATATCTTATATCTTATATCTTATATGATATAGGAAGTAAGCGGCGCGACCCGGCGCGACCCGGCGCGACCCGGCGCGACCCGGCGCGACCCGGCGCGACCCGGCGCGACGGTTGGGGGGCCGGGTTATCCGGCCCTTCTTGCCACTTCCTCTTGGAGGCGCTCGGCCATGGCCTCGGGGGTGAGGCCGAGGTCGGCGAGCAGTTCGCTCCGTGTGCCGTGGGGGTGCCAGTCGCGGGCGACGGCGAAGTCCACGAGGGGCACGTCGTCGCCGCTGTCGCGCAACGCTTGGGCGAGCGCGTCGCCGAAGCCGCCGGTGCGGATGCCGTCCTCGGCGGTGGCGACGAGCTTGTACTGGCCCGCGAGCTTCACCAGGGCGTCCGGGACCGGACAGACCCAGCGCGGGTCGACGACCGCGGCGTCCACTCCCTGCGCGGCGAGGAGCTTCGCCGCCTCGACGGCAACGGCGCCCAGCGGACCGCAGGCGACGATGAGGAGGTCGGCCTCGGCAGGCGGCTCGACCAGGAAGTCGAGCCCTTCGCGCGTATCGACCGGGGCGAGGTCCTCGGTGGGGATCGCGCCGGTCGGGAAGCGCAGCATGGTGGGCCCGTCGTCGACGGCGAGCGCCTCGGCGAACGCCTGGCGGAGCGTGGCCTCGTCCCGAGGCGCGGCGATGCGCAGGCCGGGCACGACGCGGAAGATCGAGGTGTCCCACACTCCATAGTGGCTGGGCCCGTCGGGGCCCGTGATCCCGGCGCGGTCGAGCACGAACGTGACCGGCAGCCGGTGCATGGCCACGTCGAGCACGGTCTGGTCGAACGCGCGGTTCATGAACGTGGAGTAGACGGCCACGACGGGGTGCAGGCCGTTCATGGCGAGCCCCGCCGCGGAGGTCACGGCGTGCTGCTCGGCGATGCCGACGTCGAAGACCCGGTCGGGGAAGCGCTTCATCAGTTTGTCGACGCCGGTGGGGCCGGGCATGGCGGCCGTGATGGCCACCAGGTCCGGCCGGATCTCGGCCTGGGAGACGAGCTCTTCGGCGAACGCGGCGGTCCAGCGGCGCTTGGAGGCGCCGACCGGCTCGCCGGTCATCGGGTCGAAGGCCGCCGGGGAGTGCATCTGCTCGGCCTCGTCGGCGCGGGCCGGGGCCCAGCCGTGGCCCTTCTCGGTGAGGGCGTGGACGATGACCGGCCCGCCGAAGCCCTTGGCGCGCTCCAGGGCCTCGGTGAGCTCGCCGAGATCGTGGCCGTCGACGGGGCCGACGTACTTCAGGCCGAGGTCGGCGAACATGCCCTGCGGGGCGAGCGCGTCCTTCAGGCCGGTCTTCGCGGCGTGGAGCGCGGAGTAGGCGGCGCGGCCGACCACGGGGATCTTCTCCACCGACTCCTGGATCCTGCGCAGCGCGGGCTCGTAGCCGGGGTTGAGGCGCAGCCCGGCGAGGCGCTTGGCGAGGCCGCCGACCGTGGGCGCGTAGGAGCGCCCGTTGTCGTTGACGACGATGACGAGCTTGAGGTCGTCGCGGGCGGCGATGTTGTTGAGCGCCTCCCAGCACATGCCGCCGGTGAGCGCGCCGTCGCCGACGACGGCCACGACGTGGCGGTCGTCGCCGGACAGGGCGTGGGCCTTGGCGAGGCCGTCGGCGTAGGACAGCGCGGTGGAGGCGTGCGAGTTCTCGACCAGGTCGTGGGGCGACTCGGCCCGGTTGGGGTAGCCGGTGAGGCCGCCGCGGCGGCGCAGGCCGTCGAACCGCCCGGCCCGCCCGGTGAGCGCCTTGTGGACGTAGGACTGGTGGCCGGTGTCGAAGACGACCTGGTCGTGCGGCGAGTCGAAGACGCGGTGGATCGCCATGGTGAGCTCCACGACCCCGAGATTGGGGCCGATGTGCCCGCCGGTCTTGGCGACGGCGTCGATGAGGAACTCGCGGAGTTCCTCGGTCAACCGCGGCAGGTCGGCCTCGTCCAGCGATTTGAAATCGGCGAGTCGGCCGATGGTCGACAGCAGCGGGTATGAGCTCATAACGCCGAAGTCTATCGGCGGCCGCGGCGCGGGTGTTAGTCCAAGACGTGCACTGAGGCCGGCCGCATACCCCTATCGAGTGTCGGAAAACAGTCATTCCCCGAAAGGGACACGCCGGGCGAAAGTCCTGCATGCCTCGCCATCGAGGTGTGATCATCGCGACATGGACCTCATCGACCTGTACCAGAACACCGAGTGGCCCGCCCGTCTCGATCAGGTGCTGGGCTCCTCGCCGGTGGACTGGGCGGTCCGGCGCAAGAGCGTCGAGGAGGACGTGGTGCCGGGCCTGGCGCGGCTCCAGCGCATGTCGGCGGTGCCGCGGTTCGATCTCGACGCGGTCGAGGGCGAGGTGTACGAGGGGATCTTGGAGGGCGCCCTGAACGCGGCGGCCACGGCCGGCGCCGTCTACACCGAGCTGCGGCTGCCGCAGGAGTCGGTGGCCTACCCGGGCTTCATGGAGCGGTTCGACGCGGCGAAGCGGAGTGTCGCCGAGCGCTTCCCGGCCTTCGAGGCGCGCGCGGTGCTGAGCCTGAATCTGTGGGAGCCGACGGTCAAGGAGATCTGCGACGCCTTCGGGGACGCCGCGGCGGCGGGACTGGCCGGGGTGGAGCTCATCTACGTCCCGTACGCGGCCGAGGCGGACTGGACGCGCGGTCAGGCCGTCGCGGACGCGGCGGCGCAGGCCGGCCTGGGGGTGACGGTCCCCGCGGGGGCGTTCAACGCCTCGAACGTGGCCGCGGTGGCCCAGTTGGAGGGCGTGGGCCGGATCGGCCACGCCGTCGGCGCCGCCGACGACCCGGGAATCCTGCGACTGCTGGCCGAGCGCGGCGTGACGGTGGAGGTGTGCCTGACCTCGGCGGTGCTCCTCGGCATGGTCGCGCGGCTCGAGGACCACCCGCTGCCGCGGTTCCTGGAGGCGGGCGTGGACGTGGCGCTGGGCACCGACTCGCCGATGCGGATGGGCACCGACATCGCCGCCGAGTACGCCAAGGCCGCCTCGCTGGGCCTGAGCGAGGCCGACCTGGACGCCGTCTCGGCGCGGGCGAGGGCCGCCAGGCTGCCCTAGAAAGAGGGCGCCGGAGGCGCCCGCCGGGACCTGAATCGCGGTCGGTTTGGTTACTGTTCTGCAACGTTCGTGACAACGTCGGATTGCAGACAATCGGAACGCCGACTGCGTGATCGCGGAACGCAGGCCTTCCACCTGCGAAAACACTGATCGTCTACGTGCCGTGTTGATCTTCTCACGCCCTGCTCGCGTGTCGAAAACCCAGGTCTTGACTAGTGTTGCTGCGGTTGCCGCCCGACAACCGGAAGGAAGCGATGTCTGCCCTAGCAGTCGATTCCCTGTACAAGGTCTTCGGCAAAGGCGCCCGCCAGGCCGTCGCCGAACTGGAGTCCGGCGTCCCCCGCGACCAGTTGACCAACCAGAAGGTGACCGCAGCGGTCATCGACCACAACTTCGAGATCGCCTCCGGCGAGATCTTCGTCGTCATGGGCCTGTCCGGCTCCGGCAAGTCCACCCTCATCCGGATGCTCAACGGCCTGCTCGAACCCACCGCCGGCTCCATCTGGATCGACGGCGTCGAACTGGGCGGCCTGTCGAACAAGGGCATACGCGAGCTGCGCCGCGACAAGGTCAGCATGGTATTCCAGCACTTCGCGCTCCTCCCCCACCGCACCGTGCTCGAGAACGTCGCCTTCGGCCTGGAGATCAAGAAGACGCCCACCGCCGAGCGCACGGCCAAGGCCCTGGAGACCGTCGAGATGGTCGGCCTCGCCGGCCAGGAGGACAAGCTGCCCTCGCAGCTGTCCGGCGGCATGCGCCAGCGGGTCGGCCTGGCCCGCGCCCTGGCGGCCGACACCGAGATCCTGCTCATGGACGAGGCGTTCAGCGCGCTCGACCCGCTCATCCGCCAGGAGATGCAGGACCAGCTGCTCGACTTGCAGAAGACGCTGAACAAGACGATCGTGTTCATCACCCACGACCTCAACGAGGCCATGAAGATCGGCGACCGCATCGCCATCTGCGACGGGCGGATCGTGCAGCTCGGCACCGCCGAGGACATCCTGCTGCACCCGGCCGACGACTACGTCGCCGAGTTCACCGCCGACGTCGACCGCTCCCGCGTGCTCACCGCCGAGGCGGTCATGGAGCCCTGCGGCAACACCGACACCAGCGACTTCGACACCGTCGAGTCCGACACGCTCGTCTCGGAGCTGTACGAGCACGTCCTGTCCTCCGAGGACCCGGTGCTCGTCGTCGACGACCGCGCCGACCCGCTCGGCGTGGTCACTCCCAGGGGCATCATCAAGTCCCTCGCCCCCGAACCCGACGACGAGGCCGACGCGGCCGTCGAGGAGCCCGAGCACGCATGATCGACTACCTGCACGACTGGTTCTGGACCTACATCTGGAAGCCTTTGCCGGACATCCCCTTCGGCGACTGGATGGAGTCGTTCGTCCGCTGGGCGCGCGACGCGTGGGCGCCGCTGTTCGAGGGGACCAACACCTTCCTCGAATCGCTCCACACCGGACTGTCCGACGCGCTCTTGTGGCTGCCGTCGGGATTGATGGTGATCATCTTCGCGGCCATCGCCTACTTCGCCAAGGGCTGGCGCCTGGCGGCCCTGGTCGGCGTCGGCATGTTCGTCGCCGCCTGGACCCCGTACTGGGAAGAGACCATGGAGTCGCTCGCGATGGTCTTGATCGCGACCGTGATCGCGACGGTCCTGGCGATCCCCCTGGGCATCCTCGCGGCCGAGAACCGGACGGCCTCGGCGATCGCCCGCCCGATCCTGGACTTCATGCAGACCCTGCCGCAGTTCGTGTACCTGCTGCCGGTGGTCATGCTCTGGGGCATCGGGGTCACGCCGGGCATCATCGCGACGATCATCTTCTGCATGCCCCCCGGCGTGCGACTGACCGAGCTGGGCATCCGGCAGGTCGACCAGGAGGTCGTCGAGGCCGGGCAGGCCTTCGGCGCCTCTCCCGCCAAGATCCTGGCGGGCATCAAGCTCCCGCTGGCGCTGCCCACGATCGCCGCCGGACTCAACCAGGTCATCATGCTCGCCCTGTCGATGGTCGTCATCGCGGGCATGGTCGGCGGCGGCGGCCTCGGCGGCGTGATCGTCTCGGCCCTGGGCCGGGTGGAGATCGCCAAGGGCTTCAACGCCGGACTGGCCGTGGTGGTCCTGGCGGTCTTCCTCGACCGGGTCATGCAGGGCCTGGCCGACCGCACGCCGGTCGCCCGAGCCGCGCGAGTGCGCGCCTGAGACCCCTGAAGACGCCCCGAAGACCCGGAAATCGGCAAGAGACCGGACAACAGAGAAGGAGACGACATGCGACGTCGTTCGATCATGAAGGGCACCACCGCCATCGGTGCCGCAGCCGCACTGGGGCTGAGCCTGTCCGCCTGCTCGGTCGAGGAAGAGGGCGGAGGTGACTCCGGCGGCTCCAGCGACAGCATCGACTTCAACCTGCCCGAGGGCGAAGGCGAGCTGACCATGGCCATCATCCCCGGCTGGGACGAAGGCGTGGTCGCCACCGAGGTGTGGCGCCAGGCCCTCGAGGACGCCGGCTACGACGTGACCGTCGAAGAGGTCTCCGAGGCGGGCGTGCTGTACCAGGGGCTCGCCGACGGCGACATCGACGTCTACCTCGACGGCTGGCTGCCGATCACGCACGCCAGCTACATGGAGGAGTTCGGCGACCAGCTCGAGAAGATCGGCACGTGGAACGAGAACGCGGTGCTGACCGTGGCCGTCCCGACCTACGTCGAGGACGTCGACTCGCTCACCGAGCTCAACGACAACGCCGAGATGTTCGGCAACCGCATCGTCGGCATCGAGCCGAGCGCCGGCCTGACCGAGGCCGTGCTGGAGAACACGATCCCCACGTACGGCATCGAGGACCTGGAGCTGGAGACCTCCACGACCGCGACCATGCTGTCCGAGCTCGACTCGGCCATCGCCGCCGAGGAGCCCATCGTGGTGACCCTGTGGCAGCCGCACTGGGCCTACTCCAAGTACGACCTCAAGAACCTCGAGGACCCGGAGAAGACCCTGGGCGAGATCGAGACCATCAACACGCTGGCCACCGCCGGGTTCTCCGACGAGCACCCCGAGCTCGCCGAGGTCCTCTCCACGTTCAAGATGACCGACGAGCAGCTCGCCGGCCTGGAGCAGGTCGTGTTCGACGAGCACGAGGGCGACGTCGAGGCGGGCGTGACCGCCTGGCTCGAGGAGAACTCCTTCCAGGAGCTGTTCGCCTCCTAGCACCGCTTTTCCACGCGGCCGCCGGCATCGTCCGGCGGCCGCTTTGCATGCCGCCGATAGGATGCCTCTCGACCGTCCCCCGGCGATCAGGAGACAAGCGGCCCCATGTTCGGCATCCTCGCACCGTGCCCCTCGCGCACCCCCGACGACCTCAAGCCCCGCTGGATGGGCCATTTCTGCGGCCTGTGCCTGGAGCTTCGCGACGACGCCGGGCACCTTTCGCGGCTGACCACCAACTACGACACGCTCGCGCTGTCGGTCCTGGTCGAGGCCCAGCAGGGGTCCGAGGCGGGCGGGCGCGACGCCGGGCCGTGCGCACTGCGCGGGATGCGCCGCCAGCGCATCGCCACCGGCGGCGGCCCGCGCCTGGCGGCCGCGGCATCGCTGCTCTTGGCCTCGGCGAAGCTGCGCGACCACGTCGAGGACGGCGACGGGTTCGTCGCCCGCCGCGGCGTGGCGGGCCTGGCCGGGAGGGCGGCCGGGCGCTACCGCTCGAAGGCCCTGGCGATCGGCGAGTCGATCGGGCTGCCAGTCGAGCAGATCATGGCCTCGGTCGACCGGCAGCAGGCCGTGGAAGGCGCCTGCGGGCCCGGCACGCCGCTCGCGGAGGTCACCGCGCCGACCGAGCGGGCGACGGCCGACCTGTTCGCCCACGCGGCGGTCCTGGGCGGCAACGAAGACAACACCGGGCCGTTCCGGGCCGCGGGGGCCGCGTTCGGGCGCCTGGCGCACCTCTTGGACGCCGCCGAGGACTTCGAGGACGACGCCGAGCACGGCGCGTGGAACCCGCTGGCGGCCACCGGCACGGGCCTGGACGAGGCCCGCTCGCTCGCGCGGGGCGCGCTGGCCGACATGCGCATGGCGCTGGAGGCCGCCTCGTTCGTGGACGAGGCGATGGTGCGGCTGCTGCTGGACCGCTACGCCTCGCACGCGGTGTCGAAGACGTTCGGCTCGACGTGCGCGACCTACCGGAGGCCGGAACGGCGCTCCGGACATCACGAGTACCACGACGACATGGGCCGCAAGACGACGCCGCGCGGATTCTGGGCGGGGCTGTGCGTGGGCATCGGCCTGTGCTGCTCCTGCCAGTGCTGCTGCAAAGAGCGCTACGAGGGCGCCTGGTCGCGCAAGCCCAGAGAGGGCTGCTGCCGCGACTGCTGCGATTGCTCCTGCTGCGAGTGCTGCGCCTGCGATTGCAGCTGACCGCCGGTGCCGAGCGGTTCAGTCCTCGCCTATGGCGGCGGCCTGGCCGGTGTCGATGCGGCCTATCTTGTCGCCGTCGACGGTGAAGTCCCAGTAGGTCGTCATCTCGCCCCACTTGTCGTCGCGGACGGCGACGATGAGGCGCGAGCCGTCCAGGGCCTCGCGTTCGGGGGTCAATCGGGCGTCGGCGTCGAACAGGTTCGCGTCGCACCATTCGGCGAGGTCGCGCGCGACGCCGTCGTCGGTCAGGGCGGCGTCGCCGGTCAGCAGGTCGTAGAAGGCCGTGCGATCGCCCGCGTTCACCGCGTCGACGAGCGCGGCCACGACCGGGTTCGAAGGTCTCATGGCCTCATTGTGGCGACCGGAGCGCCCCCACTGCGGCGAATCCGAGATTTCGTCGCGTCACTCGCTCGGTTCGAACAGGGCGATCGTCTCGAAGTGCTGGGTCATCGGGAAGGCGTCGAAGGCGCGCATCCGCTTCGGCTCCCAGCCGTGATCGGCGAAGGCCTTGACGTCGCGGGCCAGCGCCCCGGCGTCGCAGGCGACGTAGCAGATCGCCCTCGGCCGCGCTTCGACGAGCGAGGCCACCACCTCGGGCCCGGCGCCGCTGCGCGGCGGGTCGAGCACCACGATGTCGACGCCGCCGAGGGCGGGCACGGTAGCGGCGACGTCGCCGTCGATCGCCCCGGCGTGCTTCCAGTCGGCGAGGTTGGCGGCGGTGTGCGAGGACTTCGCGTTCTCGACGGCCACCACTCGACCCGACTCCCCCACCGTCTCGGCGAGCCCGGCGGCGAACAGGCCCGCACCGGCGTACAGGTCCCAGGCGGCCTCGCCCTCGCGCGGCTCGAGGAATTCGAGCACGCATTCGAGGAAGGCCCCGGCGGCGGCCGGGTGGACCTGCCAGAAGCCGTCGAAGCCGAGCTCGAATTCGACCTCGCCGACCCGCTGGTGGACGGTCGCGGGGCCGCGCTTGCGGTGCGGCCGGGAGGTGCGGCGCAGCTGGGTGTAGACGGCGAGCTCGTCGTCATCGGAGTCGACGACGCCGACCGCGCCCATGCCCTTCCAGTCCTCGGAGAGGACCGGCGCCGAGCGGATCGGCTCGCTGGCGATCCGGCACCAGTCGATGTGGACGATGTCGCGGGACTTGTGCTCGCGCAGCCCCGCCCTGCCGCCGGGGTCGACCGCGTACTGCATGCGGGTGCGCCAGCCCAGCGGGCCCTCCTTCCACGGAAGGGCCTCGACCGCGACGCCGTCGAGCTTGGCGGCGTCGAGCCCGCCGATGCGGGTGAGCTGGTCGGCCAGGACGCGGGTCTTGAGGCGCAGCTGGGCCTCGTGGGTGGCGTGCTGGAAGTCGCAGCCGCCGCACTTGCCGGGCCCGGCCCACGGGCAGGGCGGCTCGACGCGGTCGGGCGAGGCCTCCAGGATCTCGACGGCGTCGGCGAACGCGAAGCGCTTCTTGCGGTCGGTGACCTCGATGCGCACCCGCTCCCCGGGCAGGGCGTGGCGCACGAAGTACACCTCGCCGTCGACGCGGGCCACGCAGTGTCCTCCGGCGGCGACGTCCCCTACGGTGACGATCATCGTCCTCATCAACCCCTGATCTGGTGGGCCGGGGCCGCCCGACGGGCGTCGGCGGCCCTCCCGACCCGGTGAAAGCACGGACGCCAGGTTACTACCCGCGGCGCCGGGCGGAGCGCGGGTGCACGGCGCACTGCGCGTGACATTGATGTATTTGAATTGTTGACTTCCAAGGCAAACGGTCGATACAGTGCCTTCAGGACCATCTTGCAACCGCTTGCATTTCGCCCAGGGAGGCACCCTCATGTCCGTCCGCATCCGAAGTCCGCGCCCCCGCGCGGTGCCGATCGCGCTGATCGCGGCCGTCCTCGGCCTGCTCGGCGCCACCGCGCTGGCGCAACCTGCCGTGGCGCGAGCCAATACACTCACCGTCGCCACGAACGGCGACGACGACAACCCCGGCACCCTGTCCGCGCCGCTGCGGACCCTCCAGCACGCCGTCGATCTGGCCGCACCCGGCACCGTGATCCAGATCCGCGGCGGCGTCTACGCGCCCGAGGCCAACGTCCAGATCAACAAGGACGGCGAGCCCGGCGACCCGATCACCATGACCGCCTACAGGGGCGAGCACGTCGTCATCGACGGCGAGAACATGCCCTACACGCCCGGCGAGCTCGACGGTTCGATCCCCCGGCCCGACCGCGGCGCCCTCCACGTCGAGGGCGACTGGTGGGTCTTCCGAGACCTGGAGATCATCCACGGCCCCTACGGGATCTTCTGCATGAACTGCAACGACAACGTCTTCGACCGCCTGGTCACCCGCGACAACTACGAGTCCGGCCTCCACCTGTTCCTCGAGTCCGGCGGCAACCTCATTCGCAACCTCGACAGCTACGGCAACTTCGACCCCCGCAACAACGGCGAGAGCGCCGACGGCCTGGCCATCAAGGAGGGCTCGGGCGAGGGCAACGTGGTGCGCGGGGCGCGCCTGTGGAACAACGTCGACGACGGCTTCGACTCCTGGGAGTTCACCTCGCCGATCCTCATCGAGGACTCGGTCGCCTGGGGGAACGGCTTCGACCGCTGGGGCTTCCCGGACTTTCAGGGCGACGGCAACGGCTTCAAGCTCGGCCGCGGCGCCGACACGGCCACCCACACCGTTCGCGACAGCATCGCCTTCGGCAACGCCCAGCACGGCATCATCGACAACGGCAACCCCGCCTCGATGCTCATCGAGCACAACACCGCCTGGGACAACGCCGAGACCGGCTTCGTCTTCGACCGCTCGACCTCCACGCTGAACGGCAACCTGTCGGTGGGCAACGCCACCGCCGTCAGCCTGGGCTCCTCCGGCGGCAGCGGCAACTCCTGGGACGTCAAGGACGACTGGAGCGACGCGGACCTGATCAGCACCGATACCGCGGCCATCACCGGGCCGCGCCGACCGGACGGCTCGATCCCGGCCACGGACTTCCTGCGGCCGCAGGGCCACTCGGATCTCGGCGCCGACTTCAGCGACAACGACGATGACGATGACGACGGGGGCGGCGCGACCGAGCCCGGCCGCTACGAGGCGGAGGGCGCCTCGGCCGACTGCGACGGCACGATCGACGCCGACCACGCCGGCTTCTCCGGCAGCGGCTTCTGCAACACCGACAACCGCACCGGCGCGTTCGCGCAGTTCACCGTCGACGCGCCCGAGTCGGGCACGGCGACGCTGGAGATCCGCTTCGCCAACGGCGGCGGCGACGGCCGTCCGGCGCAGGTGTCGGTGAACGGCGCGGAGGCGGGCTCGATCCCGTTCGACGCCACCGACGGGTGGACGGACTGGTCCACCGCGACCGTCACCGTGTCCCTGGACGCGGGCGGCGACACGGTCCGGCTCGTCGCCACCGGCTCGGGCGGCCTGCCGAACATCGACTACCTGGAGGTCGCCGCAGACTGAACCGGTGGTGCGGCCCGCGGCCCCGGTGGCCCTCGCCCGCCGGGACCGTCCTCTCGGCCCCGCTACCTGCGGATGCGCCGCAGCGGCGGGGCCTCGTGGTTCTCGCCGAGGATCCACGGCACGGTCACGATCATGACGCCCGGCACGTACTTCAGCTGCCGCTGGATCGCCTTCGTGGTCTGGTTGTGCAGGAGCCACCCCGACCAGGGGAAGTAGTTGCGCGCATCGCCCTTGCGCTGCCACCAGTGGCCGACGACGTACTCCGGCATGTAGACGGTGACCACGTCGCGCGGCGCGTCGCGCTGCTCGGCCTTGACGTAGTCGACGATCGGGCCGGTGATCTCGCGGTAGGGCGAGTCGACCACGGTCAGCGAGATCCCGATCCCCCGCCGCTCCCACTCGGCCAGGAGCGCCCTGGAGGCGGCGGCGTCGACGTTGACCGTCAGCGCGGTGAGCGTGTCGGGCCGGGTGGCCTTGGCGTAGGCGAGCATTCGCATCAGCGGCCGGTTGACGCTGGAGACCAGCACGATCGCGTGGTTGCGCGAGGGCAGGCGCGGCTTGCCCGGCGGCAGCTCGACCTCCTCGGCCACGGTCGTGTAGTGGCGCGAGACGAACCACATCATCGCGTAGCCCGCGGCGATGATGACGGCGGCGATCCAGCCACGCCGGTAGTCGGTGACCGCGACGATGACGAGCACGATCGCGCACATGAGCGCCGCCGCGGCCGCGGTGCGCCTCGCCCGGCGGGCCCGGGCGCGCCGGGCGGCGTCGCGCTCGACTTCGAGGACCCGCCGCCAGTGGCGGACCATCGCCGCGTGGGCCAGGACCATCGACAGGAACACGCCGACGATGTACATGCCGATGAGCCGGAACGTGGCGCCGCCGAAGCCGATGACGAGGATCGCGGCGGCCACGGCCAGGATGATGATCCCGTTGGAGTAGACGAGCCGGTCGCCGCGCTTGTGGAGCTGGCGCGGCATCAGGTAGTCCTTGGCGAACACCGAGGCCAGCTGCGGGAAGCCGACGAACGCGGCGTTGGCGGCCAGGATGAGCACTCCGGCGGCCGCGAGCATGATCGGCCACAGCAGCAGCGCCTCGGAGTCGAAGACCGCGGCGGCGAGCTGGTAGATGAGCGGGTTCTGCACGTAGTCCTCGGGCACCCCGGCCAGCTGGGTCTGCGGGTCGACGGTGGCCTGGGCGCCCACGAGGTAGGCGAGGACGACGATGCCGACGTACAGCGCGATGGTGGCGGCGCCGACGGCGGTGATCGCGGCGGCGGCGTTGCGGCCCCTGGGCGGGCGGAAGAACCGGACGCGGGTCGTGAACGTCTCGATGCCGGTGACGGCGACCGACCCGCCGGCGAAGGCGCGGGCGCACAGCACGAACAGGGCCGCCGAGGTCATGTCGGTGGCCTCGCCGACGGTGTCGTAGCTCGCCGACGGCGGTTCGATCTGCTCGCCCGCGGCGAGGCGGACGAGGCCCACGACGACGGTGGCGGCCATGCCCGCCACGAACAGCAGCGCGAGCCCGGCGGCGACGCGCCCCGAGACGCGCTGACCGCGCAGGTTGAACGCCGTGAGCAGCACGAGCACGAGCGCGCAGACCCATTCGCGCGTCTCGCGCACGCCGGGCCACAGCACGGCCAGGCAGGAGACGGCGGCCGAGACGGAGACGGCGACGGTGAGGATGTAGTCGAGCACGAGCGCGGCGGCGGTCAGGGCCCCGGCCCGCGGCCCGAAGTTCGCGGTCACGACGCGGTAGTCGCCGCCGCCGCCGGGGTAGGCCTGCACGGTGTAGCGGTAGGAGGCGATGACCGTCAGCATGACGACGGCGACGGCCAGGCCGGTCCAGATCGAGTACGCGTAGGCGGCCGATCCGGCGGCCGCCATGATGAGGAAGACCTGCTCGGGGGCGTAGGCGATCGAGGAGATGGGGTTGACGGCGAGCAGTGGGATGGCGTACCGCTTCGACAGCTCGAGGGCGTGCTGGCGTTCTGAGGTGAACGGCTCGCCCACGAGCAGCCGCTTGAAGACGGACAAGGACCGGGTCACGGCCATAACATAGCGCCTGGCATCGTCCTGTGGTGAGCGGTGCGCATGTCCGTCAGCCGTTGGGACGGATCGCGGAGCGCATCGCCGGTAGTGTGTGCGCGGGGGCGCCGGGGCGTCGCGGTATCGTCGCATCGATGTCCTGAGAGAGGGAGTGAGCCGGGTGCACGTGGTGATCATGGGCTGCGGCCGCGTCGGTTCGCTGCTGGCGCGCGGCCTGGTGGACCTGGGGCACACGGTCGGCGTCATCGACCAGAACCCCAAGGCCTTCCGGCGCCTCGGCCCGACCTTCGACGAGACGACGGTCAGGGGCAACGGCTTCGACCGCGAGGTGCTGGCCAAGGCCGGCATCGGGCGCGCCGACGCGTTCGTGTCGGTCTCCTCGGGCGACAACTCGAACATCATCGCCGCGCGCGTGGCGCGCGAGAACTACGGCGTCCGCAACGTCATCGCCCGCATCTACGACCCGCAGCGGGCCTCGGTGTACGAGCGGCTCGGCATCCCCACCGTCGCCACGGTGCGCTGGACGGCCGACCGGCTGCTGATGCACCTCCTGCCGGAGGACCAGCAGCCGCTGTGGCGCGACCCGACCGCGACGCTGTCGATGGTCGAGGTGCTCTACGACGAGGGCTGGGTGGGCAGGCCGCTGGGGGCGCTGGAGGCGGCCACGGGGCACCGGGTCGCCTACGTGACGCGATTCGGGCGCGCGACGCTGCCGACCGACTCGTCGGTGCTGCAGGACGGCGACCAGGTGTACATGCTGGTGGGTGACGACGGCGCCGAGCAGGTCGCCCAGATCGCGGGGCGGGCCCCGCAGGGAGGTGCCTGATGCGCGTCGCCATCGCCGGAGCGGGCAACGTGGGCCGCTCGATCGCCGCGGAGCTGGTCGGCAACGGCCACGAGGTGCTGCTCATCGAGCGCGACCCGGAGGCGATGCGTCCCGAGCGCGTCCCCGAGGCCGAGTGGCTGCTGGCCGACGCCTGCGAGCTGGAGAACCTGCGGCAGGCGCGCATGGAGGGCTGCGACGTGGCGGTGGCCGCCACCGGCGACGACAAGGTGAACCTGGTCGTCAGCCTGCTGGCGAAGACCGAGTTCGCGGTGCCGCGCGTGGTCGCGCGCGTCAACCGCGCCGAGAACGAGTGGCTGTTCGACGAGGAGTGGGGCGTCGACGTCTCGGTCTCCAAGCCGCGGCTGCTGGCCGCGCTCGTGGAGGAGGCCGTCAGCGTCGGGGACCTGGTGCGGCTGTTGAGCTTCCGGCAGTCGCAGGCGAACCTGGTGGAGATCACGCTGCCGCTGGAGGCCCCGCACGTGGGCAAGGCGGTGGCGGAGGTGCCGCTGCCGCGGGACGTGGCGCTGGTGGCGATCATCCGCGGGCGCAGGGTCATCGCTCCCAGCCCGGACGACACGCTGGAGCCGGGCGACGAGCTCGTGTTCGTCTGCAACGAGGACGCCGAGGACGCGACGCGGGCCGTCATTCTGGGCAAATCGCGCTGAACGGCGCCGGTTTCGGCCGGTTATGGGACGTAACTTGGCGCTGTAGCCTTTACAATTCGGACGCTTCCATCATATATTTAAAGTTCTCGATATTTTAATCGATTGGGAGCGCTATCATGCTCAAAGTACCGAAACGCCTCCGAAGCGTGCTGATCGCCCTCGCGGCGGTGGTCGTCGCCGGCGGCTCGGCGCTGCTGTTCGTGCAGCCCGCCTCCAGCCACGGCACCGCCACCAGCCCGCCCTCCCGGCAGTACAGCTGCTGGGAACGCTGGGGCGACGACTTCCAGAACCCGGACATGGCCGACGAGGACCCCATGTGCTGGCAGGCCTGGCAGGAGAACCCCAACACCATGTGGAACTGGAACGGGCTCCTCCGCATGGACATGCAGGGCCAGCACGAGTCGCTCATCCCCGACGGCCAGCTGTGCTCGGGCGGCCACGCCGAGGGCGGGCGCTACAACTCGCTCGACGCGGTCGGACCCTGGCACACCACGTCGCTGGCCAACGACTTCACGCTCCATTACGAGGACGCGGCCAACCACGGCGCGGACTACTACTGGGTGTACGTGACGAAACAGGGATTCGACGTCACCAGCGAGCCACTGGGATGGGACGACCTCGAACGGGTCGCCACGACCGGCGTCTACCAGCCCGGCGAGACCGTCGACATCCCCGTCAGCGCCCCCGGCCGCACCGGCCGCCACGTGGTCTACGTGATCTGGCAGGCCAGCCACCTCGACCAGGCGTTCTACTCCTGCTCGGACGTGTGGTTCGGCTCCGGCGGGCCCACTGATGAGCCCGACGACCCGACCGACGACCCCACGACCGAGGAGCCGGACGACCCGACCGACGACCCGCCGACCACGGACGAGCCCGACGACCCGACGACCCCCGCCGACAACGGCGACCTGGCCTGCTCGGCGAGCGCCACGGTCAACAGCTGGGGCTCGGGCGCGACCGTCGAGGTCACGGTGTCCAACATCGGTTCGGGGACGGTCCACGCCTGGATGCTCCACTGGAACTGGCCGGACGGCTCGGACGCGGCCGTGACGAACATCTGGAACGCCTCGCATTCGCAGATGGGCGACATGGAGATGGCCGAACCGGTCGGCTACAACCAGTCCATCGATTCGGGCGGATCGGTCTCCTTCGGCTTCAACGTCAGCGGCTCACTGACGTCGTCGCCGGAATTCGACTGCCTGGCGTCTTAGGAACGTCCTTCGGCACGGCGGCCTTACGGCTGCTGCGCCGGAGCCTCGTCGGTCTCGGCCTCCTCGGCCGGGACCGACTTCATCCTGCGGCGCACGGCCCAGATCGTCAGCGCCGTCAGCGCGATCGTCACCGGCGTGCCGCCGAACAGCGTCACCCACCCCAGCGCGTTGTCCGCGTCGAGCAGATACAGCCACACCCGGGCGGCGTTCTTGAGCAGGAACACCACGCCCCACAGGACCGTGATCCAGCACAGGACGTCGACCAGGGGCTTGTTCTGGCGCCACTCCTTCTTGCCGCCTTGGGCGATCACGGCGTAGACCCAGCCGATGATCGGGTGGCGGAAGATCGCCGAGACGATGAAGCCCACGCCGTAGACCACGCCCCAGATGATCCCCGGCAGGTAGAAGTCGCGCGCGTCGTCGCTGTTCCAGGCCAGGAACGCGCCGAGCGCGATCCCGAACAGGCCGTTGAGCGCGTACCTGATCGACTCCTTGCGCGCCGCGCGCCAGATCGCGATGCCCACGGCGCTGGCCGCCGAGATGATGATCGACCACTGCAGCCCGTCCAGCGGCCCGAGCTGGCGCTCGCCCAGGATCGGGTTGAGGACCACGAACAGGGTGATGGGGACGGCGGCCTCGATCACCCCCTTGACGCCGCCGAGCTGCTGGGAGAGCTGCTCGGAGAAGGGGGGCAGCTCGTCGGGGTCGGTCCGCTGCGAAGTCTCGGTGCTCAAAAAGCGTGCCTTCCGGGTCTGGGCGGTCTTCAGGGGCGCAGTTCGTAGATCGGGTTGTAGATGACGAGCCGGCCGTCGGCGGCCCGCGCCGCTCGCCCGCGGGCGACGATCCTCGTCCCCGCCTCCAGGCCAACGATACGCCGCCGACCCATCCAGACCAGTGTGACCTGGCCGGTGCCGTCGAACAGTTCGGCCTCCACCGACGGCGAGCGGCCCTCGGTGCGGAGCACGACGGTGCGCAGGCGCCCGGCGACGGTGGCCGCCTGGCGCGCCTCAAGGCGGTCGACCGGCGTGTAGTCGGCCTCGGGCTCGCCGTCGCGCCTGAGCGCGCGGGAGGTGACCTCGTCGCGCACGTCCGCGGCGAACAGCTCCTGCGAGGGGGCCGCAAGGCGGCGGAGCCACCGCTTCCATCCGGCGGCGTCGTGCTCGGTCACCGGAGCGCCCCTGGGCGGGGCCCGCTGGCCATCGGTGACCGGCCTACCGCTTGCGGGGGCGGGGCGAGGGCTTGCGCCGGACCTTCGGCTGCGGGGTGTCGCCGGCCGCGACGATGGCGCGGGTGCCGTCGCCGCCCTCGGCCTTGCGCTGCGCGATGCGCGCCGCGGCCTCCTCGGCCATCTTCGGCGGCAGTTTGAGCGGCAGGGCCTCCCTGGCGGGCATGGCCAGGTTGCCGCGGTCGACCACGACGTTGCGCAGGGCCTCGTCGAGTTCGGGGGCGGCGTCCTCGTCGGTGGCGCGCTTGCCCTGGAAGGTGGCCTGGACGAACCAGCGCGGGCCGTCGACGCCCACGAAGCGCACCGTGTTGGTGCCCTTCTTGCCGCTGATCTTGGCGATGAGCTCGGTGCCCCAGCGCCCCTCCACCGGCTCGACCGTGCCGCCCTGGCCGGTGACCTGGCCGCTCAGCTCCTCGCGCATCTCCTCCCAGATGCCCTCGGTGCGCGGGGCGGCCCGCACGAGCAGTTGGAGGGCGGAGGAGCCGGTGGTGAGGACGACCTGGCTGATGTTGCCCTTGGCGTCGGTCTGGGCCTGGAAGCCGACGCCCTTGGGGATGGGCAGGCGGATCGCTCCCAAGTCGAGGCGCCGCAGTTCGTCGTCGGGGGCGTCGGCGGCGTCGAAGGGTCCCTCGGTGGCCTCGCGGACGGTCTCCTCGCCGCTCTCGGCCAGCGAGTCGAGGACCGCTCCTTCGCTGGGACGCTGCTTCTTTGACGAGCGTCGCCGTCTAAACACGTTCGTTCTCCTCTGCGAGTCGGCGGTGTCCGCCGGTGGAACCGTGGCCGTTCGCGCCGCGCTGCGTGGGGCTCAGTCGATCGACCTCGGTGAAGCGGGCTCGTACAACAGGTTGGATTACCAATTGTGCGATACGGTCCCCGCGTTCGATGACGGCGGTCCGCTCCGGGTCGAGGTTGATGAGGTTGATCTTGATCTCACCGCGGTAGCCGGAGTCGATGGTGCCGGGGGCGTTGGCGATGGTGACGCCGAGGCGGTGGGCCAGGCCCGAGCGGGGGTTGGTGTAGCCGACGCAGCCCTCGGGGATGGCCACGGCGATGCCGGTGGGGACGAGCGCGCGCCCGCCGGGCTCGAGCCGGACGCCTTCGGCGGCGCAGAGGTCGGCTCCGGCGTCGCCGGGCTCGGCGTACGCGGGAACGGGCAGTTCGGGGTCGATGCGCCTGATGGCGACCGGCACGTCGTCGTTCACAGTCTGCTGCCTCCTTACGGTCGAGAGCTATGGTCTCAGACATGGAGAGTCGAGAACGGTACGCCGAGCGGATGCGGGTGCCGTGGACGGGCTGGCTCGCGGCCCTCGTGTTCGCGGCGCTGGCCGCGGGGCTGTCGAACATGGGCGACCTGCGGTGGTGGCGCGTCGCGGCGAGCGTCGCGATCTTCGTCGCGGTGCTGGCCGGGGCGTGGTGGCTGGGCCGTCTGCGGGTGCGGGTGGTCGAGGACGGCGGCGAGGTGTGGCTGCACGTCGACGACGCGCGGCTGCCGGCCTCGGCGGTGGCCGAGGTCCAGGTGCTGGACCGGACGGCCTACTCGGACGCGCTGGGCGTGGCTTTGCACCCGCTGGCGTTCGTGGTGCAGCGGCCCTGGATCAGGCGCGGGGTCCGCGTCGTCCTGGACGACGCGGACGACCCCACGCCCTACTGGGTGGTCTCCTCCCGCAACCCCGAGAGGTTGCGGGAGGCGCTCGCCGCGAGGCGCGAGGCGGCCGTCTGAGCCGCGACGCGGGTCACCTGAAAGCAGTGAGGCCCCCGCGAGGGGGCGAGCACGGCGCGCGGCCGCGCTGGAGCCGGCGTGAACGCAGTGAGGCCCCCGCGAAGGGGGCCTCTGTCGGTTCCGGACGCGCTCGATCGCCGTCCCACGCCGCTTAGGCGCAGTCCTTGCAGATCGGCTGGCCGTTCTTCTCCTTGGCGTACTGGCTCCGGTGATGGACCAGGAAGCAGCTGGAGCAGCGGAACTCGTCGTTCTGCATCGGCAGGACCTTGACCGAGAGCTCCTCGTCGCCGAGGTCGGCGCCGGGCAGTTCGAAGTTCTCGGCCACTTCGGCCTCATCGACGTCCACCGACCCCGACTGGTCGCTGCGGCCCTTGGCGAGCGCCTCGATGCTGTCGGTGCCGCCGGTGGCCTCTTCCTTGTCCCGGCGCGGGGCGTCGTAGTCGGTTGCCATCGTTTCCACTCCCATTGGTTTCTCTGGCACAGGTGCGTCGAAGCGGACGCCTCCGATGACTGCGGCGGGTGCCGCTGGGGCATCTTGTTCGGAGGCGCTCGGTTCGACTTCGGTTTCCTGGCGGGTTCTGTCCGTCCCTGCAGGCGGCGTACCTTACCGCGTGCAGTCCATTCGTATACACCATGCCGCTCGCTTTTTCATCCCCATTGTGGCGAGAAACACTCTTGTGGCGCGATCGGTGAGTGTACCGCCTCTCGCCCACAAGGACGTTCCGCGCACGATAGCCTTTGGATTACATCGAGAGTCGGGGAGGCCGCAGTGCGAATCGCTCGTATCCGCGCGTTGACGTTTTTGTGCGCATTGGCGCTGGTAGCGGCATTGGCGACACTGTGGGCGATCAAGAACGACTCGCAGCAGGCCGGGGGCGCCTCGTGCGAGCCGGGGGCGGTCGAGATCAAGACCTCGCCCATCCCCGACCCCGAGCAGATCGAGATCGTCGTCCTCAACGGCACCGACCGGACGGGCCTGGCCGAGCAGGCGGCCAACCAGCTGAAGGACCGCGGCTTCCAGGTCATCGAAGTGGGCGACACCGACGAGACGTTCGACGGCTCGGCGCTGGTGAAGTACGGCCCCGACGAGTACGCGGCCGGACTGCACACGCACGCGTACTTCTACCAGGGCCGCGACGGCTTCGACCTGGAGTGGGACAAGCCGATCACCGTCATCCTCGGCGACGCGTTCAAAGAGGTCCGCTCCACTTCCGATGCGCGCCAGTCGTTCGCCCAGAGCGGCGGCATCACGGCGCCCGATGGCACCTGCCCGGTAGAATAGGGCGCCACCGCCCCCTCGAACCACTGACATTGTTACTGAAAATGCGGAAACTCAGCTCGAAACGGCATCACGGACGGGCCGGTAGCGATTTTCGGCGCTACAATTCACGCTTGCCCGGTCGTGTTGCGACCTGGGCTGCCGACCCAATATCCAATGCTCACCCGCCATGGAGCCCGGCTTCGCCGTGCCCGCCATTGCCTCGGAAGGTTGCTCGTGACTGACGCACGTCCCAACGGCACCGACGTCAATTCTCTGACCGACTCATTGCTCGAACTGGCCCGTGAGAGCGATGGACAGCTGACGTCCGCGAAAGTCGCTCAGGTCCTGGAGTCGGCGCAGGCCTCCCCCGCCCAGGGCAAGCTGGTGCTCAGGGCACTGGCCGAGGCCGACGTCACCGTCGTCGTCGACGGCTCCTCCTCCGGCCGCAAGCGCGTCCCCGCCGCCCGCACCGCCACCTCCTCGCGCACCGCCACCGCCAAGACCGCGAAGAAGTCGACCAAGAAGGCCGCCAAGAAGACCGCGGTCGCCAAGAGCGTCCCGGCCGGCGACGGCGAGGAGACCGAAGCGCCGAAGAAGGCCGCCAAGAAGGCCACCGCGAAGAAGACCGCCAAGAAGGCGGCGAAGAAGGCCGTCAAGAAGACCGCCGCTCCGGATGACGAGGAGGCCGCCGAGACCCTCGCCGCCGAGGAGGCCGCCGCCGCTCCGGCCAAGAAGGCCACCCGCAAGAAGGCCGCGAAGAAGTCCGCCGCCAAGAAGGCGTCCAAGAAGGACAAGGACTCGGACGAGCCCGACGAGAACGACTTCGAGTGGGACGAGGAGGACTCCGAGGCGCTCAAGCAGGCCCGCAAGGACGCCGAGATGACCGCCTCGGCCGACTCGGTCCGCGCCTACCTCAAGCAGATCGGCAAGGTGCCGCTGCTGAACGCGGCCCAAGAGGTCGAGCTCGCCAAGCGCATCGAGGCCGGGCTGTACGCCGTCGAGCGCCTCAAGCAGATGCGCGAGGCCGGCGAGGAGATCCCCACCCAGATCCGCCGCGACCTGGAGTGGATCGTCCGCGACGGCGACCGCGCCAAGGACCACCTGCTGGAGGCCAACCTCCGCCTCGTCGTCTCGCTCGCCAAGCGCTACACCGGCCGCGGCATGGCGTTCCTGGACCTGATCCAGGAGGGCAACCTCGGCCTCATCCGCGCCGTCGAGAAGTTCGACTACACCAAGGGCTACAAGTTCTCCACGTACGCCACCTGGTGGATCCGGCAGGCGATCACGCGCGCCATGGCCGACCAGGCCCGCACGATCCGCATCCCGGTGCACATGGTGGAGGTCATCAACAAGCTCGGCCGCATACAACGCGAGCTGCTGCAGGACCTGGGCCGCGAGCCCACGCCCGACGAGCTGGCCAAGGAGATGGACATCTCGCCGGAGAAGGTCCTGGAGATTCAGCAGTACGCGCGCGAGCCGATCAGCCTCGACCAGACCATCGGCGACGAGGGCGACAGCCAGCTCGGCGACTTCATCGAGGACTCCGAGGCGATCGTCGCCGTCGACGCGGTCTCCTTCTCGCTCTTGCAGGGACAGCTCCAGCAGGTGCTGCAGACCCTCTCGGAGCGCGAGGCGGGCGTGGTGCGGCTGCGGTTCGGCCTCACCGACGGCCAGCCGCGCACGCTCGATGAGATCGGCCAGGTCTACGGCGTCACGCGCGAGCGGATCCGCCAGATCGAGTCGAAGACGATGTCGAAGCTGCGCCACCCGTCGCGCTCGCAGGTGCTGCGCGACTACCTCGATTAAAAGGACGCGGAGCGGGTATCCGTTCATCCCGGGACGAAGAACCTCACCACACGAATACCGGCACCCCAGCCGGTGCCCGCGGACCGCGGGCCGCCCGTGGCAGCGCTTGCGGGGCCACCCGTGGCGCACGGCATGGATCACCCGAACGGGTGGATGAGCGGCCGCCTCGCCAGGTTGCCGTTCGCCGATCCGTGGGCTACGGTGTGGAACAACTATCGCGATCTAGGGCAGAGTGAGCCGAGTCTCACTAAGCAGTTCTAGGGAAGAGGTAGTACAGTGCAGGCGTTGAACGGGATGAGCCGGTCAACGGGCCGACGTAAGAACCAACGACTACCGAACGCAGCGGAGGACCTGGTATGACATCCACCCTGACGCCCCCGCCCCAGACGGAGGAACGTCCGATCGCGGGCGAGCGCTGCGATCGGTGTAGCGCCGCGGCGAAACTTCGCGTCATGCTCGCTGAAGGCAGTGATCTCGTCTTCTGCGGACACCACGCGAACCAGTACGCCGAGAAGCTGGTACCGATCGCCATCGATTTCAACGCCGACCCCGAGTTCGAGTGGCGCGGCACCGACCTCATGGCGTCCGAGAACTAGCGCGCACAGGCTTGAAAGCGAGCCCGGACGGTCCCCGGACCGTCCGGGCTCGCTTTTGCGTGCGGCCGTTCCCGCGAGCGGGCAACGGCGGTGCGGCGATGCGCCTGGGACGAACGCCGGCGACCGCGACGAAGCGCTCTCAGCCCGCCTACGCGGGATCGACGAGGCGACTGCCGGCGCAGCGACGGCCCTGGAGATCACGCAGGCGGTGAGGGGCCCGGGCACGGAGGCGACCGCACCATGCGCCGCTCGCTCACCAGGATCGGATCGTGGCGATCCGCTCCTCCAGCTGCTCGATCGTGGCCTGCGCGCTCGGCGGGCCGCCGCACTTGGAGCGCAGCTTCGCGTGGATCTTCCCGTGCGGTTCGCCCGTGGCGAACGACTGCGCGCCCACCAAGGCGTTCAACTGCTTGCGCAGCTTCAGGCGCCGCTGCGCGTTCGTCATCGGCGGCTCGGCCGAGGGCTTCGCCGCCGTCTCGGTCGTGGACTTCTTCTGCTTCGCCATCTGCTCGCGCTGCCGCTTCTGGAGCAGCAGGTGCACCTGCTCCGAGGTGAGCAGCCCCGGCAGGCCCAGATACTCCTGCTCCTCGGGGCTCCCCGCCTGCACCGGCAGCCCGAACGAGCCGCCCTCGAAGATCACCTGGTCGAGCTCGGCGCTGCTCTCCAGCGTCTCGCGCTGCCCCAGCTCCGTGCCCTCGTTGAGCTGGCGCTGCGCCTGCTCCAGCAGCAGTTCGGGATCGGCGTCCTCCGACTTCGGCCGGATCACGTGGTCCCGGTCGGCCTCAAGGCTCTCCGCGAGCTGCAGCAGCGGGATCACGCTCGGCAGGAACACCGACGCGGTCTCGCCGGGCCGCCTGGAGCGCACGAACCGGCCGATGGCCTGCGCGAAGTACAGCGGCGTCTGCGCGTTGGTCGCGTACACGCCGACGGCGAGCCGCGGGATGTCGACGCCCTCGGAGACCATGCGGACGGCGATCATCCACTCCTCGTCGGAGGCGGCGAACTTCGCGATCCGGTCCGAGGAGCCCGCGTCGTCCGAGAGCACGATCTGCGCGCTCTTCCCGGTGACCCGCTTGAGGATCCCGGCGTAGGCCCGCGCCGTGTCCTGGTCCGAGGCGATGACGAGCCCGCCCGCGTCGGGCATCCCGGCCGCGCGCAGCGAGGTGAGCCGGTGGTCGGCCGCGCGGATGACCTGCTTGATCCACTCCCCCGAGGGGTCCAGCGCCGTCCGCCACGCCTGCGCGGTCAGATCCTTGGTCAGCGGCTGCCCCAGGCGCACCGCCAGCTCGTCGCCCGCACTGGAGCGCCACTTCGCCTGCCCCGAGTAGGCCATGAACATCACCGGCCGGACGACGCCGTCGGAGAGCGCGTCCCGGTAGCCGTACAGCGAGTCGGCCCGCGAGCGCTTCGAGCCGTCGGGGGCCTCTTCGTAGTCCACGAACGGGATGGGGTTGTCGTCGCTGCGGAACGGCGTGCCGGTCAGCGCCAGGCGCCGCTCGGCCTCGTCGAAGGCGGTCTGGACGCCCTCGCCCCACGAGCGCGAGTCGCCCGCGTGGTGGATCTCGTCGAGGATGACGAAGGTGCGCCTGGCGAGGGTGCGGCGGCGGTGGACCGACGGGTCGGCGCCGACCTGCGCGTAGGTGACGACCGCGCCGTGGAAGTCGGCCGCATTGTGGACGTCGGCGTTGCGGAACGACGGGTCGAGCTGGATGCCGAAGTTCGCCGCCGCGGCGGCCCACTGCACCTTGAGGTGCTCGGTGGGGCACACGACGGTGACGGTGTCGACGGTGCCGTCGGCCAAGAGGTCGTAGGCGATGCGCAGCGCGAACGTGGTCTTCCCGGCGCCGGGGGTCGCCACCGCCAGGAAGTCCTCCGATTGACCCCGGTGGTAGGCGACCATGGCTTTGCGCTGCCAGACCCGAAGCGAGGGAAGCGATTCGGGCGGGGCGGCCGGGATCATGCGGGCTCCTTCTTCTCTCACCGAAGCGTGCGAGGCGTCGGCCTCGACACGGACAGACCCGCTCGATTCTAAGGGGCGAGGGCCGTCACATTCACCGCTCCAGGAGGATGGTGTTGGGGCCGACGTTGACGCTGCGAACCTCCATCATGGCGCCGAACTCGCCGGTCTCGACGTGGGCGCCGAGGTCGCGCAGGGCGGCGGCGACGGCGTCGACGAGCGGTTCGGCCACCGGCCGGGGCGCGGCGGCGTTCCAGGACGGCCTGCGGCCCTTGCGCGTGTCGGCGTAGAGCGTGAACTGGCTGACCAGGAGGATCGGCGCGTCCAGATCGGACGCCGACTGCTCATCGCCCATGATGCGAAGCTTCCAGATCTTCTCGGCGATCCACCGCGCCTCGTCGAGACCGTCCGAATGGGTGACGCCGACCAGGACGAGCAGGCCGTCGCGGATCGCGCCCACGCGCTCCTCCTTCACCGTCACTTCGGCTTCGCTGACGGTCTGCACAACAGCTCTCATGCCCCAGATCATGTCGCATCGGATCGGCGTAGGCTCGAAGGGTGGGACGGCGTGAGAAGGCTACGGTCATCACCGACGTGCAGCTCTCCCCTGATGAGGAGCTGCGGATCAGGACTATCCGCTATGTCTTGATGATGTCGATCCGCGCGGTTCTGGTGGTCGTGTGCGGCATCCTCGTGATCGTCCACGCGCCGCTGCTGTGGCTGTGGCTCCCGTTCGGCCTGGTCGGCATGGCGGTCCTGCCGTGGATGGCCGTCCTGCTGGCCAACGACCGGCTCGCCAAGAACAAGCGCAGCGTGTTCGTGCGCCACCGGCAGCACGCCAAGCGGCTCCCGCCTCCAGAGCACCCCATGATCGACCCGAAATAGCGCGCGGGACCGGTCGTGCTCCGGTGGCCGTTCGGTGACGCGCGAGCCTGGGAACGGCGAGGCCGCCGCGCGGCCGCGAGCTGTGATTCCGCCCGCCCGCGTGGCAGACTTGACGGATCCTGCCCGCAATCGAGGAGTGAGTTTGACGTGAGCGAGCTTCCCAGCACTGGTGGTTCGACGATGCTCGACGAGCAGACCGAGATCCAGCCGAACTACACCTACGAGGACGGCGATGAGGAGCGCTTCTCACATTACGTGCCGAAGGACAAGCTCATGGCCGCCATGGTCGACGGCATCCCGGTCAAGGCGCTGTGCGGGAAGATGTGGGTGCCCACTCGCGACCCCGACCGCTTCCCGATCTGCCCGAGCTGCAAAGAGATCTACGCGAAGATGAAGAAGTAGGCCGCATCGGCGGACGGCAGTGCGAGCGCTCGTCTCCGCTGGTCGCCATCGCGCCGACGGCGCATGGCCCGCAGGCCGCATTCGTCGGCGAGTCGCAGCCCGCACCGCGCGCCTCGCTGGCGGTGTGACCTGGCTCTGCCTGCTATAACGCCTAGGTGGAGCCTTACTCTCTGACCTTGGCCGCCGAACTGGTCGGCACCGCCGTCTTCGCCGCCTCCGGCGCCTCGGCCGCGGTCGCCAAGCGATTGGACATGTTCGGCGTCGTCGTCATCGGCGCCATCACCGCGCTCGGCGGCGGCGCCATGCGCGACGTGCTCATCGACGCGCCGCCGCTCGTGCTCGCCGACTGGCGCTATGCGGCCGTCGCCGTGCTCGCCGCGGTGGCCGTGTTCTTCTTCCACCCGGCTCTTTCGCGCCTGCGCATCGCGATGCTGGTGCTCGACGCGGCCGGACTGGCCCTGTTCACCGTGGTCGGCACCGCGAAGGGCATCGACTACGGCCTGGCCGTCTACGCCGCTTGCATCGTCGGAGTACTCTCCGGTGTGGGTGGCGGCATCCTCCGCGACGTCCTCACCCGCGAGATCCCGGTGGTCCTGCGCGCCGACTTCTACGCGCTGGCCGCCGCGGTCGGCTCGGTCATCGTCGCCGCAGGCGCGCGGTGGGAGTCGCAGATCGGGGCCTTCACCTTGTCGGCCATCGCGACCGCGGCGATCTTCGTCGTCCGGCTGGTCGCCATCAAGTACCGGTGGCAGGCGCCGAAGCCGAATCTCTGAGACTGTCTCCCGGTATCGTGCCACCCTTCACTCTGAAGGGTTTCATCCGCCGATTTCCGCTGCAAGCTGGTACCTCAACGCCCGGTCCCCCACCGGGCGAGGTGCGGGACACCACCGCATGCGAGGGTCAGCAGCGAAAGGCGAACCAACGATGGCACCCGTCGACAGCATCCGTCAGCGGCCGGCTCAACGTGCGGCCGAGTACTCCGGCGACCCAGTGCGCGCCTACCTCAACGGGATCGGCAAACACCGGCTCCTCACCGCCTCCGAAGAGGTCGAATGCGCCAAGGCCATCGAGGCCGGCCTCATGGCCGAGCGCCGCATCTGCGAGACGACCCAGCCCGACCTGCGCGGCGACCTCGCCAAGATCGCCGCCGAAGGGCGAGCGGCCAAGCAGCGCATGCTCGAGTCGAACCTGCGCCTGGTCGTCAGCGTCGCCAAGCGCTACTCCGGGCACGGCATGAGCCTGCTCGACCTCATCCAGGAGGGGAACCTCGGACTCATCCGGGCCGTCGAGAAGTTCGACTACCAGAAGGGCTACAAGTTCTCCACGTACGCCACGTGGTGGATCCGCCAGGCGATCAACCGGGCGGTCACCGACCAGTCGCGGACGATCCGGGTCCCGGCGCACACCGTCGACCAGATCAAGCGGATGAACCGGGCCCGCCACGACCTGCTCGCCGGCCTGGGCCGCGAGCCGAGCTACGAGGAGATCGCCGCGGAGCTCGACGTCACCCCCGGCAAGGTCCTCGAACTGATGTCGTACGACCGCGAGCCGGTCAGCCTCGACCAGACCGTCGGCGAGGACGACTCGACCGCCCTGGGCGACCTCGTCGCGCACATGCCCCGCGAGGCGGCCACCGACGAGTCGGTCTCCTACGCGCTGCTGCGCCGCCACATCGCGTCGGTGCTGGCCAGCCTGCCCGAGCGGGAACAAACCGTGCTGCGGCTGCGTTTCGGCATCGATGACGGGCGCCAGCGCACGCTCGAAGAGGTGTCGGCCGACTTCGGGCTCTCCCGGGAGCGGGTGCGCCAGATCGAGAAGAACGCGCTGCACCGCCTCCGCCAGCCCGACTACGCCGGACGGCTCGCCGACTATGTGGCCTGATCGGCATATATGATTGGTGTGGACAGGGGTCTGGCGGCACTTGACCCACCCCGCCCTGGGGCGTGAGCCGATTCACGGCTTGCCGGCCGTAAGCGGCCTCGCCGAGCCCGGGCGGCATTAGTGAAGGAACGAAGCTGTGACCACGGACCTCGTCGACACTACCGAAATGTATCTGCGCACCATCCTCGAACTGGAAGAGGAGGGCGTGCCGGCGCTGCGCGCCCGGATCGCCGAACGGCTCGAGCAGAGCGGCCCGACGGTCTCCCAGACGGTCGGTCGGATGCAGCGCCACGGGCTGCTCAACGTCAAGAGCGACCGGCACCTCGAACTGACCGAGGAGGGCCGCAGGCAGGCCGTGGCGGTCATGCGCAAGCACCGCCTGGCCGAGCGGCTCCTCGTCGACGTCATCGGCATGTCCTACACCGAGGCCCACGACGAGGCGTGCAAATGGGAGCACGTCATGAGCGACTCGGTGGAGAAACGGGTGTACGAGCTCTTGGAGCACCCCACGCACTCGCCGTACGGCAACACCATCCCCGGGCTCCAGGAGCTGGACTCGGCCGCCGAGGTCGCGCTCGGCGAGCGGGACGAGCGGCCGATGAGCGTGGTGGCGCCCGGCGCGAAGGTGCGCGTGACGCGCCTGTGCGAGTCGGCGCAGACCCACCCCGATCTGCTGACGTCCCTGCACGAGGCCGGGATCGACCCCGGCGCGAAGGTCGTGGTCGACCGCGCCGAGCACGAAGTGATCGTCACCACAGAGGCCGACACGATCCGCCTGGCCGTGGACGACGCCGCGAAGGTGTTCGCCGCACCGATCGAGTAGCCCATTGACCATACGGTGACGGGCCGGTATGGTGACGGTGACTGTGAAACCGCTTGCTGCTGCACGAGGGGCCGCCCATATGCGCATCACTCATCTCACCACCCATGTCGTCGGCACACCATGGCGCAACCTGACCTACGTGCAGGTGCACACCGATGAGGGCCTGACCGGCGTCGGTGAGACGCGGATGCTGGGGCACACCGACGCGCTCCTGGGCTACCTGAAGGAGGCCGAGCGCAACCACGTCGCCGGCTCCGACCCGTTCGCGATCGAAGACCTCGTGGGCCGCATGAAGCGCAACGACTACGCCCGCCCCGGCGAGGTCATGTCCAGCGGCATCGCAGCGGTCGAGATGGCCTGCTGGGACATCAAGGGCAAGGCCCTGGGCGTCCCGGTATGGCAGCTGCTCGGGGGGAAGGTCCGCGACCGCATCCCGGCCTACGCCAACGGCTGGTACACCGTCGAGCGCAACCCCGAGGACTTCCACGCCGCCGCCAAGAAGGTCGTCGCGCGCGGCTACCGGGCGCTCAAGGTCGACCCGTTCGGGGCCGGCCGCGCCGAGCTCGACTGGCCGGAGTCGCGCCGGGCGATCAGCCTCATCGAGGCGGTGCGCGACGCCATCGGCGAGGACGCCGAACTGTTCCTGGAGATGCACGGGCGCTTCAGCCCGTCCACGGCGATCCGCCTGGCCCAGGCCGCGGCGCCGTTCCGGCCCGGATGGGTCGAGGAGCCGGTGCCGCCGGAGAACCTCAAGGCGCTCAAGAAAGTGTCCGACCACCTCGACCTGCCGGTGGCCACCGGCGAGCGCATCCACGACCGGGCCGAGTTCCGGGAGCTGTTCGAGCTCCAGGCGGCCGACGTGATCCAGCCGGACATCGGCAACATGGGCGGGCTGTGGGAGACCCGCAAGCTCGCGGCGACCGCCGAGACGCACTTCGTGCTCATCGCCCCGCACAACGTGGGAGGGCCGGTCCAGACGGCCGCGAGCGTCCACCTGGCGGCGGTGACGCCGAACTTCAAGATCCAGGAGCACTTCAACGACTTCGCCGACTCCGGGATCAAGGCCGTCGCGCCCGGCGCGCCCGAGGTCGACGACGAGGGCTTCTTCCCGCTGCCGACGGCACCGGGCCTGGGCGTCGAGTTCGACCCCGAGGCGGCCGCGGCGACGCCGCAGGACCGCGCCAAGTTCAACCTGTTCGCCGACGACTGGCACAAGCGCGAAGGCACCGACTGAGCGCCCGCATACCGCACTCCCATCAGAGCGCCCTCCTTGTTCCCCCGGCGAGGAGGGCGCTCTGCCGCGCCCGGGAAAAACCGGAGCAACCCTCGACGCCTTCCGCAGCGCTCAGTATCTTTACTTCATGATTGAAAAAGTAAAGAAGCAACCGAAGCGGAGAAGAGGCATGACGAAGGTGTCGGTGAAACACCAGATAACCCTGCCGGTCGCAGTGATGCGCGAGGCGGGGATCGAAGTCGGCGACGAGCTGTTCGTGCGGGCCGACCGCGAGGGCCGCGTCGTGCTGGTACGCGAGCGCGACCGCATCGACCAATGGGCCGGGTCCTTTCCCGGCCTGACCGCCGCCACGGACCTGGAGGGACTGCGCGGCGAATGGGACGAGTAGTGCTGGACAGCAGCGTGCTGCTCGGCTTGGCCGACCCGCAGGACGCCCTGCACCGCCCCTCGGCCGAAGCGCTGCGCGAGCGCCACGACATGGACTTCATCGTGCCCGCCAGTGTGTTCGCCGAGGTCATGGTCGGCGCCGTCAAGTTGGGCGATCGCACGGCGGATCGGATGGAGGCGATGGTGGACGACCTGGCCTCCGAGATATATCCGATCGACCGCGAAGTGGCGCGGGCGGCGGCGTCGGTCCGCGCCAGGCGGACCGGCGTCAGGCTCCCCGACGCCCTCGTGCTCGCCACGGGAACCGTTCTCCGAGCAGAGGTGCTGACCGGCGACAAGCGCTGGGCCGGTGAGCCCGGAAGCGTCACGGTCGTCGGGTCGTAACGGGTTCTCGTGGTTTATTCGTCCTGGGCGGCGTGGGCGTCGTTGATGCCGTTGGCGAGGCCGGCGAAGTCGTTGACGAGCGCCTCCACCGCCGCCGGGTCGGTGCCCTCGGGGGTGGTGTAGCGCATCTCGAAGATGTCGCCGCCGTCGTACCAGCCCATCTCCAGGGCCGGGCCCGCGCCGGTGTCCTCGGTGTGGACGATCCAGTACCCCGCCTCGCCGAGGCCCTCGGTGCTCTTGGAGTCCTCGGGCGCCTGCTCCTTGTAGACGTCGACGCTGGCATCGGTGCCGATGATGAACAGCGTCAGGTCGGGGTAGGCGGCCTCGCCGGTCTGGACCGCGCACGTCGCCTGGTCCGGGGCGTCCTCCCCGGTGTCCTCCTCCGGGCCGCCGGAGGCGAAGCGGAAGTCCTCGCCGGTGATCGAGTTCAGCTGCGCGCCGTCGATGAACGGGCACGCCCCGCCCGCGCTCTCCAGGTCGAGCTCGACCGTCTCGCTCGGATCGATCGAGGGCGACTGCTCGGTGTCGGCGGTCTCGACCGGGCCCTCCGGTTCGTCCTCGCCGTCACCGCACGCGCCGAGCGCGAGCAGCAGCACCGCCGGGATCGCTGCGAGTCTTCTCATCGTTCCTCCCCAGTGGCGACCTCGCGGCCGCGCGAGACCCAGTCGCTCCATGAGCCGATGTACACCGGCGGCGTCGGCAGTCCCGCGGCCGTGAACGCCAGCGCGGCACGGGCCGCACCGACCCCCGAGCCGCAGTAGAACGCCGCCTCGCGGTGGTCTTCGTACCGCCCCCGGAGCGCCTCGGCGTCGGCCAGGCCGCCCTCGGGGGCGTTGTCGCCGCTCAGCGGCAGATTGATCGCCCCGGGTATGTGCCCGGCGACGGGATCAACCGGTTCATTGTCGCCTCTGTAGCGCTCCGCGGCTCGCACATCGACCAGTTCGTGCCGCTCGGCCCAGGCCGCGGCCCCTTCGGCGTCGAGGACGGGCAGGGCGCCGGGGCGGACGGCGATGTCGCCGCGCTCGGGCTCGGGGTCGGTGTAGACCAGCGGGTAGTCGGCCGCGATCCAGGCGTCGATGCCGCCGTCGAGGACGTGGACGTCCTCGTGCCCGGCCCACCGCAGCGTCCACCAGGTGCGGGCGGCGGCCATGCCGTCGCCGTCGTCGTAGACCACGACGGTGGAGTCCTCGTTCACGCCCGCCGCGCGCAGCACCTCCTGGAGCGAGTCGGGGTCGGGCAGCGGATGGCGCCCGCCGTTCTCGCCGACGGGCCCGCAGATGTCGCGGTCGAAGTCGATCCAGACGGCGTAGGGCAGGTGGCCTTCGCGGTAGTCCGGCTCCCTGGTCGGACCCCCGAGCGTCCAGCGGACGTCGAGCACGACCGGTTCGGCGAGTCCGGCGACCTCGTCGGCGGCGATGAGTGGCCTCATGGCTCCCAGGCTATCGGAGATGCGCGTTGGGCCGTGCGGCCGCCGCGGCGAACGCCGGCATGGCCTCCACCTCGACGCCCGCCTCCCGCAGGACGGCGATGCCGCTGGGGGCCTGGACGAAGTGCTCGGGCTCGGCGATGGCGTAGACGACGCGGGCGACCTCCGCGTCGGCGAGCAGCCGCGCGCACGGCGCGGGCCGGGAGGCCCGCTGCCCGCACGGCTCCATGGTCGAGTAGACGACGGCGCCCGCGACGGAGCCTTCGGCGTGTCGCAGGGCGACCTCTTCGGCGTGGTCGTGCGGCTGCTCGGCGCGTGAATAGCCTTCGCCGACGGCCCGGCCGTCGAGGACGATCACCGCGCCGACGCTGAACGCGGTCGGCGAGGGCTCGCACCGCTCGGCGAGGGCGACGGCGCGGGCCATCCAGCGGGCGTCTGCTTCGGATTGCGGCACCGCGCCAACATACCGCGCCCGGCGCACCGAATGACGGCCGTCACGCCGCGTTGCCGCGTGCCGATACCATGAGGACGACCCCCGAACGCTGCGCTCTCGGCGACGCCCGCGCAGTCGCGAATCTGAGAGGTGAAGTTGACCGTCCAGTCTCCTCCCGCCCCGCCTCAAGCGCAGGTGCAAGGCGGACCGGCCGCGCCGGTGCCCGGCCCCGCGGGCGCCGCCGAGAGCGGGCGGCAGCGGTTCTCGCGCCTCTCCTCGTCGCTGCGCCACACGCCCGGGCAGCTGCGCGGCATCCTCGCGGTCCTGGTCGTCCTGACGCTCGGCGCGGGCGTCACCGCCGCGACCTCGATCCTCGGCAAGTCGGCCGTCATCGAGGACACCACGAGCCAGTCGGGCCGCCTGTCGGTGGCCGCGCTGGAGCTGTACCAGGCGCTGTCGCAGGCGGACGCGAGCGCCGCGAGCTCCTACCTGACGGCCGGGGCGGCCTCCGAGGAGGTCCACGACTCCTACCGGGAGGCGCTGCGCGACGCGACGGTCGCGCTCACCACGGCCGCCCGAGAGGTCGAGACCCACGCCGACGCCCAGCTGGTGGCCGAGCTGAACGCGCACCTGCCGGTCTACACGGGCCTGGTGGAGTCGGCCAGGACGTTCAACCGGCTCGGCGAGCCGGTCGGCGCCACCTACCAGCGCCAGGCCTCCACGCTCATGCGCAGCGAGATGCTCCCCGACGCGAACACGCTCCAGCACAACGCGATCGACCAGCTCAACGAGGCCAGGGACGAGGCGTCGGCATTCCCGTGGGTGGCCACGGCGCTCGCCGCGGCGGCGCTCGGCGTCCTGGTGTGGGCGCAGCTGTGGCTCACCCGCAGGACCAACCGCGTGTTCAACCTCGGGCTGGTCGGCGCGACGGTGGCGATGATCGGCATGACGGGCTGGCTGGTGCTGGTGGCGCTGGCCTCGGCGAGCCACACCGAGCGGTCCCATGAGGAGGGATCCGATCCCCTGGAGCTGCTCGCCGAGGCGCACATCACCGCCCAGCAGGCGCGCGCCGAGGAGTCGCTGCTGCTCATCGCCCGCGGCGAGGACGAGAAGGCCGACGAGCGCTACACGGACCAGATGGCGCTGCTGGTGGGCGAGGGCGGGCTGCTCGCGCAGTTGAGCGAGGCCTACGGCGACGACCCCGACCTGTCGGGGCCGCTGGCCGCGGCCGAGGAGTCGGCCGGGGCCTGGAGCGCCGGGCACGACGAGGTCATCAAGCTCGCCAAGGCCGGGTCCTACGCCGAGGCCGTGGAGCTGGCCGTCGGCGACTCGGACGAGAGCCTGGCGACCTCGTTCGACGCGCTCGACGAGCAGCTCACCGAGGCGACCGCCATCAGCGCCGAGCGGTTCGTCGACGCGACCGGCGACGCCGAGCGCTCCCTGTCGGGCGCGGCGGCCGGCCTCGCGGCGCTGAGCCTGCTGGCCCTGGTGAGCGCGGCGATCGGCATCCAGATGCGAGTGGCGGAGTATCACGCATGATTCTGCACAGGTCAACGGTTCCCCAGTCGAGCGCGAAGCGGCGGCCGCGATGGGCGGCCGCGCTGGGCGCCTGCCTCGTCGCGGCGGCCTGCTCGGGCCCGGTCTCGATCGAGCCGCCCGAGGTGGACGTGCCGACGCCGCTGCCCGAGGGCATCGACTTCGACCCCGAGATCGAGACCGGCACGGCCGACGACAGCTGCGAACCGGTCGCCTCCTACTCCCCCGGCTCGGTCACCGCCGAGCAGGCGCGGGCGACCCTGGGCGACCAGGACCTCGTCGTCATCGGCATCAGCCAGTCGACGAACCTCATGGGCTACCGGGACCCCGTCACCGGCGACCTGGCCGGATTCGACATCGACATCGCCAAGGCCATCGTCTCCCACCTCATGGGCGATGAGACGAAGGTCAAGTGGGTGCCGATGACCTCCGGCGACCGCGAGGAGGCCGTGAACTCCGGGACGGTCGACATGGTGGTGCGCACCATGACCATGACGTGCAAGCGCTGGAACAGCGTGGAGTTCTCCAGCGAGTACTACCACGGCGGCCAGCGCCTGCTCGTCCCCACCGGCTCGGGCATCGGGGGGCTGGGCGACCTGACCGCCGACCACCAGGTGTGCACCGGCAAGGGCTCGACGTCCCCGAGGAACATCGCCGAGCAGTCCGAGGCCCAGCCGGTGACCGTCCCGGACTTCAACGACTGCCTGGTGCTGCTCCAGCAGGGCACGGTCGACGCGATCACCACCGACGACTGCATCCTGGCGGGCATGGCCATCCAGGACCCGACGCTCGAGGTCGTCGGGGAGGCGTTCTCGCAGGAGCCCTACGGCATCGCCTTCGCCAAGGGCAACACCGACCTGGCCCGCTACGTCAACGGCGTCCTGGAGACCATGCGCGAGGACGGCACCTGGCAGGACATCTACGACAAGTGGCTCGCCGAGCACCTCGGCGCCGCCACCGCCCCGGACCCCGTCTACCAGGATTGAAGGTCAGCGCGATGAGCGACGAGCGGCCCGAACACACCCAGCGCTACACCCCGAGCGTCCGGCAGGTCCAGCAGAGCGACGCCGAGAACGAGTCCGATTCGGACACGCTGCGGGTGCGCAAGCGCCTGAGCACGCCCCCGGCCGTGCCCGCCGCGCCCGGCTTCGCCCCGCAGCAGACGTCCGGAGCGCCGATCTCCGCCCAGCCGGTCTCGCACGTCGTCTCCCCCGCGCAGGCCCCGCCGTCGCCGCCCCCCGCGCCCTACCGGGCTCCCGCCGCGCCGCTGCCGCAGCCGATCACCGGCCCGGTCACCCGCTCGGCGACGGCCACCTCCCGCCAGCGGGGCGGTCTGTCCGACATGCCGCCGGTCCCGCCGAGGGACCCGGCCGAGGCGGTCCTGGCCGATCCGAAGGTCCCCGAGTCGAAGCGCTTCTGCGGCTCGTGCGGGAAGCCGGTCGGGCGCCCGCAGGCGGGCCGCGGCGGCCGCGTCGAGGGCTACTGCCCGTACTGCCGGTCCCGGTACTGGTTCACGCCCTCGCTGGAGCCCGGCGACCTCCTCTCCGAGCGCTACGAGATCCTCGGCGCGATCGCCCACGGCGGCCTGGGCTGGATCTACCTGGCCAACGACAAGAACTTCGCCGACGACCTCACCCAGCGGTGGGTCGTCATCAAGGGCCTCATCAACACCACCGACGAGGACGCCATCGAGTCGGCCATCAACGAGCGCCGCTTCCTGGTCGGCATCGACCACCCGAACGTGGTCGACATCCACGACTTCGTCGCCGCCCCCGACCCGCGCTCGGGCCAGCTCCAGTCGTACATCGTCATGGAGTACGTCGCCGGCAAGTCGCTGCGCGACATCCGCGACGCGGTCGGCGAGGACGGCGACCGCAGCCCCCTGGCGCTGGAGCAGGTCCTCACCTACACCTCCGAGCTGCTCCCGGCGTTCTCCTACCTGCACGACCGCGGCCTGCTGTTCTGCGACTTCAAACCCGACAACGTCATCCACGTCGAGACCTGGCTCAAGCTCATCGACCTGGGCGCGGTGCGCCGCGTCGACGACGAGGAGTCGGCGATCTACGGCACGCCCGGCTACTCGGTGCCCAACGACGAGATCCTCTCGGTGGGCCCGTCGGTCACCTCCGACCTGTACACCATCGGCCGGTCCATGGCCGTGCTCGCCCTGCGGTTCAAGGGCTTCACCGGCGAGTTCCGCGACTCGTTCCCGCCCGCCGCCGAGACGCCCGTATTCCAGGAGTTCGGCTCCTTCCACCGGCTGCTGCTGCGCTCGTGCCACGCCGACCCGCGCTCGCGCTTCCAGGACGCCGACGAGATGCGCACGCAGGTCAAGGGCGTCCTGCACGAGGTCCAGTCGATCAAGCGCGGCGAGCCGAGGTTCGAGCCGTCGACGCTGTTCAGCCCCGAGCAGTCGGTGTTCGGCGAACCGGACGTCGAGTACGACGTCGCGGCGATCGGCGACCCGTTCGACGTCGCCCACGCCCTGCCGACCACCATGGTCGACCTGGCCGACCCGGGCGCCTCGTTCCTGGCGAGCCTGACCGCCACCGACGCGGGCGGCATCCTCGCCGAGCTCGCCACCGCGCCCGTCCAGAGCCCCGAGGTGCAGCTGCGGCGCGTGCGCACGCTCGTGAACGCCGGCGAGCTGCACGTGGCGAACGCCACGCTCGACCACTTCGCCGCCCAGGAGGGCAACACCTGGCAGGTGACGTGGATGCGGGGCATCATCTCGCTGCTGGCCGCCGACTTCCCCGCCGCCGCCGCCCACTTCGACGCCGTCTACTCGCACCTGCCCGGCGAGCTCGCGCCGCGCCTGGCGCTGGCCGCCTGCGCCGAACTGGCCGGGCGCCGCGACCTGGCGCTGCCGCACTACACGCGCATCTGGGCGTGCGACCACCGCTTCGTCTCGGCCGCGTACGGCCGGGCGCGCCTGCTCGACCTCGAAGGCCAGTCCACCGAGGCGATCACCACACTCCACCAGGTGCCGAAGACCTCCTCCCAGTACGGGATCGCGCAGACCGCGGCCATCCAGACGTCCCTGCACAGCCGCACCGCGCCGCCCTCGCTGATGGACCTGCACCACATGGCCGGGCGCCTCGACGAGCTCAAGCTCGAACCCAGGAGGCGCCACCTGGTCTCGACGAGGATCCTGCACGCGGCGATCGACCTGGTCGCCCGCACCGGCCCGGCCGCCGAGCCGCCGATCTTCGGCGCCGCGCCCGAAGAGCGCGAACTGCGTCTGGCGCTGGAGGCGGCCTACCGTAGGCTCGCCCACACCTGCACCGGCCGCGAGGACCAGGTCTACTACTTCGACCAGGCCAACCGCCACCGCCCCCGCACGATGCTGTAGCGAAGGAGCACCGAATGCCGTCCTCACCGACAGCCACGCAAGGCCCCGCGAAGCACTGCCCCTCCTGCGGCCTGGACGCCGACGTCGGACGCTACTGCGAGGCGTGCGGCGGCGACCTGGTCGAGCACGAGCGCCCCGCCGAGACGGCCGCGTGGCTCTCCTCGGCCGCCACCGAGGACAACCCGGAGCACCCCGGCGGCTCGGACGACCACACCTCGTTCTCCCTGCCGGGGATCGGCGCGGCGACCGACGTGGGCAAGCGCCACCACTACAACCAGGACTCCCTGGCGATCAGCCTCGCCGACGACGGCCGCAAGATCGCGGTCGTGTGCGACGGCGTCTCGGGCGCGTCCGACTCCGAGCGGGCCTCGCTGGCCGGGGTTGAAGCGGCCGTCACTGAGATCCGCGCCGCACTCGGCGAGGGGCTCAGCGCCGAGGACGCCTCGCGGCGCGGCGTGAGCGCGGCCCACTCGGCGGTGGCCGCGGTCGGCAAGCAGTACCCGAACTCGCCGCCGTCCTCGACGTACGTCTCCGCGGTGGTGGAGGGAAACCAGGCCGTCCTGTGCTGGGTGGGCGATTCGCGCGCCTACTGGGCCGGGGAGAAGGAGGCCAGGTGCCTCACCGTCGATGACACGATTCACGCCCGGCTCGAATACCAGGGCGTGGACCCCTCGGACGACCGGTACAAGAACCCGTACTCGAAGGCGCTGCTGGCCTGGCTGGGGGCCGACGCGCCGACCCTGAACCCGAACCTCCTCCGAGTGGACCTCGGCGGCGGACATGTCGTAGTGTGCAGTGACGGTCTGTCACGCTATTTCGACGAGGACGCCGATCTGCTGCCCTTGCCGGACGGCGGTGTTGGCGACAAGGCTGTAGCGTTGACACGACAAGCGCTCGCGCACGGCGGGCACGACAACATCAGTGTCGCGGTGGTGGAACTCGAATCCCCCGGTTCGGTCCAGGTCGACGAGCATGCGCAGGAACATGCCGATCCGGATCCCGAGCAGGGTGATTCCACATCGCTGCTCGGTGTCGCCAGTGAGGCCGAGTACACGGAACTGCTTGGAGGGGGACGACCTTGACCTACCAGCCGACCTACCCCGGCGGCGGTGCCCCACAGCCGGGCGGATACCAGTGTGCCTGCGGGGCGTTCCCCCAGGCCCAGTTCTGCGAGCAGTGCGGTACGCCGAACCCGGCGTGGCAGCAAGGCCAACCCCCGCAGTCGCCGGCCGCGTTCGGGCAGGGCTACCCGCCGAACGACCCGTACGCCCAGCCGCAGCAGCAGGACCCCTACGGCCAGCAGCAGCCCGGTTACGGCCAGCAGGATCCGTACGGGCAGCCGCAGCAGCAGCAGGACCCCTACGGCCAGCAGCCCGGCTACGGTCAACAGGACCCCTACGGCCAACCGCAGCAGCAGGGGTACGGCCAGCAGGATCCGTACGGTCAGCCCCAGCAGCAGGACCCGTACGGCCAGCAGCCGGGATACGGTCAGCAGGACCCCTACGGCCAGCCGCAGCAGCAGGACCCGTACGGGCAGCCGCCGCAGCAACAGGACCCCTACGGCCAGCAGCCGGGATACGGGCAGCAAGACCCCTACGGCCAGCCCCAGCAGCAGGACCCGTACGGACAGCAGCCCGGCTACGGTCAGCAGGATCCCTACGGCCAACCGCAGCAGCAAGACCCCTACGGGCAGCCGCAGCAGGACCCGTACGCGCAGCAGTACGGCGCCCCGGCCTCGGCTCCGCCCGCGCCCACGTCGGCGCCTCCCGGGCCGCCTCCGGGCGTCCCGGCCGCGCCGTTCGGCGCCCCGACCTCCGCTCCCCCGTCCGCGTCGCCGACCAGCGGGTTCAGCGTCCCCGACTCGCAGCCGCACGACCTGGCGTCGAACTACGCGCCGCCCGGCCAGGCCACGGCGACGCGCTGGATCGTGGCCGTGACGGCCGACCAGGGCTACTTCAACAAGGTGGCCGCCTCGGACGGGGCCTCGCAGCTGCAGTACCCGTCGTTCGCCAAGCCGCGGCGCTTCCCGCTGGACAAGGGCGAGCTGACGATCGGCCGCTACAGCGCCAAGCGCGGCGTCACGCCGGACATCGACCTGTCCGGCGACGTGGCCGACCCCGGTGTGAGCGCGCAGCACGCGAAGCTGTTCGCCAAGCCGGACGGCTCCTGGACGATCATGGACGTGGGCTCCTCGAACGGGACGTTCCTCAACGGCTCGGACGAGCCGCTGGCGCCGAACGTGGAGATCGTGATCGGCGACGGCTCCTACCTCAACATCGGGGCCTGGACGCGCCTGACGATCCACTACGAGGGCTAGCAGACCGCAAACGGGGGCCGGACGCGAGTCCGGCCCCCGTTTCGTCTACCTGCCGGTGATGAACGCGGTGACGCGCCGGTTGACCTCGGGGCTGACCAGGACCTTGCGGTGCCCGAGCCCGCTGGTGCCCACCAGCTCGGCGTTCGGCCAGGCGGCGGCCAGCTCCTCGGCGTGGCGGAACGGGTTGGGCCGGTCGCCCTTGTCGTGGACGATGAGCGCGGGGGCCTCCACGGGCGGGTCCAGGAGGGTGATCTTCGAGAGCTCGACGTCGGCGCGCTGCTCGGCCATCGGGATGAGGCGCCCGATGATGCGCGGGCCGACCGGGACGATGGCGCCGAGGGTGTCGTTGAAGCCGCTGGTGCCGCCGATGAACGGGGCGATCATGGCCAGGCGGGTGCCGACCGGGTCGAACCCGGCCTCGCGCATGGCGAGCACCGAGGTCAGGCAGCCCATGGAGTGCGCCACGACCGCGTGCGGCGCGCCGAACTTGTCCAGTGCGGCGCTCATGGCGCCGACCAGATGCGGGCCGTTGGAGTAGTCCGGCCCCCACGGGCCCGGGCCGGAGTTGCCGTGGCTGGGGGCGTCGAAGGCCACCACGCGCATGCCGTTCGCCACCAGGCTCGCGCCGATGAAGTCGAGGTCGCCGGTGCATCCGCCCCAGCCGTGGACGAGGTAGACCAGGGGTCCCTCGCCCCAGTCGTAGCCCCACACTTCGCTGCCGAGGCAGTCGAGGGTGAAGACCTCGGCTCCGGCGGGGGCCTTGCCCCGCAGGCGCTTCTCGGGGCCGCCGGGGACCTTGAACCACAGCTTGCTCAGGACCTTGGCCGCCGGGCCGGGCGCGAAGCGCTCGGCGGCGGCGAAGGCGGCACGCACATGCCAAGGGGCACGAACGGTCGTGCTTTTCTTTGCGGGGGCGGCGGCCCCTTGCTGCTGCGCCATGTATCGACCTTCCCGATCAGTTGCTGCGACCGTCGACGAGCCGGTCGAACGCCTCCCAGGCGCGATCGGCGGCGTCGGGATTGCTGAGAATGCGGCTCATCCAGTTGTAGGACAGCAGGATGCCGAAGACCTCCTGCGCCACCTGCGAGACGTCGGTGCCTTCGCGGAACTCGCCCTCGGCGACCGCCGTGGCGGTGATCCTGGCGAGCGAGTCGAGCATGTCCCGCTGCTCGGTGACCATGAGGTCGTGCAGCGGGCCGGGCAGATCGTCGAACTCGGCGGCGGCGGCCAGGAACAGGCAGCCGCCCGGGTGGGCGTACCAGCGCATCCAGTACTCCACGATCGCCCGGAGCCGGGTGACCCCGCGCGGCTTGGCCAGCGCGGGCCTGATCACCTCGTCGACGAACTGCTCGGCGTTGCGCTCCATGCACGCCAGTTGCAGCGCCTCTTTCGACTTGAAATGCGCGTAGACCCCCGACTTCGACATGTCGGCTGCGGCGGCCAGCGACCCGATGGTCAGCCCCGACAGGCCGCTGTAGCGGGCCATGCGGACGGCGACGTCGAGAATCGCCTGCCTGGTGAGTTCGCCCTTGCGCACGCCATAAAACTAGCACGGTCGTGCTGAAAAATCGAGGCGTGTCCTCACCGTCACGATTGAGCCCCGCCCAGACGGGTATCCACTGCCGGCAAGACGCACTCGAGGGAAGGGACGAGCCATGGGGTTCGACCAGGCGAAGGACAAGGCCAAGCAGAAGATGGGCGAGGCCAAGGAGAAGGTGGGCGACGCCACCGACAACGAAGACCTCGAGAACTCGGGCAAACGCGACCAGGTCGTCGGCGAAGCCGAGGAGGCCGGTCACGACCTGCGCGACAAGGCCGCAGGCGCCGTCCACGACTTCAAGGAGAAACACGACGACGACGAGTGACCCCGCTCGCCCGTCACCAGACGCCCGGTCCCTGCCGTCCAGTACGGCGGGGGCCGGGCCCTTTTCCGCATCCCGAACGGCGATGACCGCGGTCCGCTCCGACCGGACCCGGGTCCCGTCGGCTTCCGACGATCGGATGCAGACGCGAAACGGGGCGAAGAACGCCTCGCGCTCCCCGCCCCGCTCCAGAACGGCTAACTGCAACCGCTGGTCGCGCCGCAGCCCTCGCAGGCATAGCACGAACCGGCCGGACGCATCTTCGTGCCGCAGTTCATGCACAGCGGCGCATCGGCGCTCCTGGCCTGGGCCGAGTTCAAGACGTCGTCGCCTGCGGGCTTCGACTCCAGCTTCAGCTGCTGCTTCGCGGCCTCCTCGATCGGCGCGGACGCCCGCATCTCGTCGAGGTCGACGGCGGACTCCGCATTGACCTTGGACGGGTCCTCGCCGTTGACCTCGGCCGTGCGCTCGTCCGTCGTCAGGATCCCCAGCGCCGCCCGCTCGTCGTAGGGCAGGTAGTCCAGCGCCAGGCGCCGGAAAATGTAGTCCACCACCGAAGCGGCCATGCGGATGTCCGGGTCGTCGGTCATGCCCGCCGGCTCGAACCGCATGTTGGTGAACTTCTCCACGTACTTCTCAAGCGGCACGCCGTACTGCAGCGCGATCGAGATCGCCACCGAGAACGCGTCCATGACGCCCGCCAGGGTCGAGCCCTGCTTGGACATCTTGAGGAAGACCTCGCCGAGCCCGTCGTCGGGGTACGACGACGAGGTCATGTAGCCCTCCGCGCCGCCGACGGTGAACGACGTGGTCTGGCTCGGGCGGCGCTTGGGGAGCTTGCGGCGCACCGGGCTGTGGACGGACATCTCCTCGACGACCTTCTCCACGACCTCCTCGACCGCGGCGTCGATCTCCTTCTTCTTGGCGGACAGCGGCTGCCCGACCTTGCAGTTGTCGCGGTAGACCGCCAGCGCCTTGAGGCCGAGCTTCCAGCCCTGGAAGTAGATCTCCTCGAAGTCGGCCACGGTGGCGCTCTCGGGGACGTTCACGGTCTTGCTGATGGCGCCGGACAGGAACGGCTGCACGGCGGCCATCATGTGGACGTGGCCCATCGGGGAGATGGCCCGCTCGCCCATGGCGCAGTCGAACACCGAGTAGTGCTCCTCGGCGAGCGCCGGAGCGCCCACCACATGGCCGTGCTCGGCGATGTAGTCGACGATGGCCTTCGCGTCCTCCTCGTTGTATCCGAGGCTGGCGAGGGCGCGCGGCACGGTCTGGTTGACGATCTCCATCGAACCGCCGCCCACGAGCTTCTTGTGCTTGACCAGCGCCAGGTCCGGCTCGATGCCCGTGGTGTCGCAGTCCATCATGAAGGAGATGGTGCCGGTCGGCGCGAGCACCGAGGCCTGCGCATTGCGCCATCCCTGCTGCGCCCCAATGCCATTGCCGCGGTCCCATTCGGACTTGGCCGCTTCGATGATGGACGCGTCGACGTCGCCGAAGGTGCGGACCTCGGCGGCCGCCTCGGCGTGCTTGCGCATGACGCGCTGGTGCGGTTCGGCGTTGATCGCATAGCCCGCGTACGGGCCGACGGCACCGGCCAACTCGGCCGAGCGGCGATAGGACACGCCGGTCATCAACGAGGTGATCGCCGCGGCGATCGCGCGGCCCTCATCGGAGTCGTAGGCGTGGCCCGAGGCCATGAGGAGGGCGCCCAGGTTCGAGTACCCGATCCCGAGCTGGCGGAAGTCGCGGGTGGTCTGCCCGATCTTCTCGGTCGGGAAGTCCGCGAAGGAGATCGAGACCTCCATGGCGGTGATGACGAACTCGACGGTCTTCACGAACCGCTCGACGTCGAACGAGCCGTCATCGCCGAGGAACTTCATGAGGTTGAGACTCGCGAGGTTGCAAGACGAGTCATCGAGACTCATGTACTCCGAGCAGTTGGAGACGACGACGCCGCTGACGATGTAGGAGTGGTTGCGCGGCTCGGTGAGGTTGTAGGTCGTCTCGAATCCGACGCTCTCGCGGCTGGTGAGCCGCACCGTGCGGTCGGTGTTGTAGCGGGTCTTGAAGTCGAGCATCGACGCGAGCTTCGCGGACTTCCGGGGCAGGGCGAAGCCGATGAGCGCGGCGAACTCGACCATCGACGGCCCGCTGATCCGAAGGTCGAAGAACGGCCCTTCAGACGCGTACTCGACCTCGGTGCCGTCCTTCCTCGTGTACTGGAACTTCGCGTCCTTGTTCTCGGTGCGGTAGATCCGCGCGCTGATACCTAGAGAAGACAGGGTTTCCTGCACCCCGAGCAGCAGCTCCTCGGACTTGCTTCCAAGCCCCACGTACCGGGTCCCGTTGTCCTGTTCGACGACACAGCCGTCAGCGTCGAACAACCCCTGCAGGAAATCGGTGAGAGTTTCCTCCGGGGCTTCGAAAAGCGACTCCGGAAACACCTTCTGCGCCGCTCTCTCGGTCGAGAAACCGAGCGCTTTGAAGAACTCCGCGAGATTCGAACGCAGTGCTCGGAGTTGCTGCGTGCCATTGGGCTGCAGACTCGGCTTGCTCACATGCCCGGTGAACCGCTCCAGCATTCGCTGGTGACGAGGCAGGAGCTCCCGCTGCTCCTCCTCGGTCCCGTACACCGTGACGACACCGTTCTTCTTAAGGCAGCCGTCGCCGACCAGCCAGCCCATGAAGTGGGCGAGGTCAGGGTCTTCGCCCCACTTCTCAGGCAGGTTGACGGCGGCGATGTTGTTGTGCACGCCACGCTGCTGCGCCGCGTCCAGGGCGGCTCGCGGGATCTGAACGCTGGACGAGGCGCGCGGCGCATACTGGTTGGAGCGGACGACCTTGTCCTCCGGCTGGAGCTGGTCGGCGTGGACCCATCCGCGGTTCTTCGTCCAGAGCCGGTGGTTCGGGGTGCAGCGGAGCCGCGAGCCGTCCGAGAAGCGGAGTTCGACGATCTCGTTGGTGCCGGTGACCATGTACTGGACCGGGTTGGTCGCCACGACGCGGTCCGCCGCGTCGGTCTCGGCGGTGACGTCGTTGGTGAAGACGGCGAACGTCTCGCCTTCGGCCGAGCGCCGCACCAGATCGCCGATCTTGATGAGGCCCTTGTCGGTGACCACGCGCTCATCCGCGGGGAAGCAGGGGTTGGACGCGTAGATGCGGTCGGTGTTGGGGTTGGTGTGCCAGTCGTTGATGATGTCGTCGTACTGGATGCCCGGGTCGGCGCACTCCCAGGCGGCCTCGGCCATCTTGCGGAAGACCTCGCGGGCGTCGCGGCGGGCGATCTCCTTGCCGTCGAGGCGGCCGGTCAGGGCGTAGTCCGTGCCGTCTTCAACGGCGCGCATGAACTCGTCGGAGACGCGCACCGAGTTGTTGGCGTTCTGGTACTGGACCGAGAACATGTCCTCGCCGCCGAGGTCGACGTCGAAGCCGGCGTCGCGCAGGGCCCGGATCTTGTCCTCTTCGCGGGCCTTGGTGGCGATGAAGTCCTCGATGTCGGGGTGGTCGACGTCGAGGACGACCATCTTGGCGGCCCGGCGGGTGGCGCCGCCGGACTTGATGGTCCCGGCCGAGGCGTCGGCGCCGCGCATGAAGCTGATCGGACCGGAGGCGTTGCCGCCGGAGGACAGCAGCTCGGCCGAGGCCCGGATCTTGGAGAGGTTGACCCCGGCGCCGGAGCCGCCCTTGAAGATCATCCCCTCTTCCTTGTACCAGTCCAGGATCGAGTCCATGGTGTCGTCGACACTGAGGATGAAACACGCTGATACCTGTTGCGACGCTTCGGTCCCGACGTTGAACCACACTGGAGAGTTGAAGCTGAAGTACTGGTGGAGGAGGAGCCAGGTGAGTTCGTCGGCGAAGATCTGGGCGTCGGCGCTGGTGGCGAAGTAGCCGTTCTTCTCGCCCGCGGTGTGGTAGGCGTGGACGACGCGGTCGATGAGCTGCTTGAGGCTCCGTTCCCTCTGGGGGGTGTCCACGGCGCCGCGGAAGTACTTCGAGGTGACGATCTGGGTGGCGTTCTGGCTCCAGAACTCCGGGAACTCGACGCCGCGCTGCTCGAAGTTGACCGAGCCGTCGCGCCAGTTCGTCATGACGACGTCGCGGGACTCCCACTGCACTTCGTCGTACGGGTGGACGCCCTCGGTAGTGAACACACGTTCGATTCGCAGGCCCTCGCCGGTCTTCTTCACGGCGTTCTTGGCGGTCTTCGGCATGTCTCCTCGCCCCTGTCTCTCATGCCCTGGTGATTTCGGTTGTGCTGGTGTTCTAGCCGTCGTGGTTGGCGGCGTTCTGCTCGCGCAGCCGCGCGATGGCGGCCTCGAAGTCCTCGAGTGATTCGAAGCCGCGGTAGACGCTGGCGAAGCGCAGGTAGGCGACCTCGTCGAGCTGGCGCAGCGGTTCGAGGATCGCGAGGCCGACCTCGTGGCTCGGCACTTCGGCGGCGCCGCGCGAGCGGATCTCGTCCTCAACGGCCTGTGCGAGCTTCGCCACATCGTCGGTGTCGACCGGCCGCCCCTGGCAGGCCTTCCAGACGCCCTGCTTGACCTTGGCGCGGCTGAACGGCTCGGTGGCGCCGCTGCGCTTGACCACGGCGAGGACGGATTCCTCGACGGTGGTGAAGCGCTTCTCGCACTGCTGGCAGACCCGGCGGCGGCGGATGATCTTTCCGTCTTCGGCCTCTCGGGAGTCGACCACGCGGCTGTCGGGATGACGACAGTAAGGGCATCGCATCGCTACTCTCCTTCTTGGCGGTCGTCTTCCCGGTGAAGCCTGCGGGCCGCTGATCGGCTCGGTTCCGCGAATCGCGGGGCCCGGTCACCGTGCGTGGGCTAAAACCCCAACACCTAGTGAGAGACGATACATCACACCACAAGATCTAGTGGCAATGGTAGCTCGATTTGGCACATATTCGAGCGAGGAGGGTCGCCGGATGCCGTTCAGCTCACCATATTCGAGGCGAACACCCGTGCGGGGAACGGGGAAAGACGATCACGCCCACATTCAGGCGACTGCGGCGACACGCCGAAGTCGCACGAATGTTTGACTTGACACCGAGCCTGAGTTACATTGTCGGAATCAGACATACCGTCCCATTTGTCTTACAGGAGCTTCCTGTGGCTACCGAGACCACGACAGCCAGGGCGAAGACGCGCAAGCTGACTCGCCGGCAACAGCAAGTCCTCGAGTACATCGAGGAGTTCATCAACAACAAGGGGTATCCCCCCAGCGTCCGGGAGATCGGCGCGGAGGTCGGCCTGGCGTCGGCTTCGAGCGTCGCCTACCAGATGAAGCAGCTCGAACGCAAGGGATACCTGAACCGCCTGGCGGGGCGTCCGCGCGCCGTCGGCGTCAAGCAGTCGACGCCGGGGGGCGTGCAGACCTGCTCGCAGCACCCGCGTCCGCGCTATGTCCCGATGGTCGGCGAGATCGCCGCGGGGCAGCCGATCCTCGCCGAGGAGCGCGACTACGACGTCATGCCGCTGCCGGCGGAGTTCGTCGGCGAGGGCATCCACTTCCTGCTTCGGGTCAAAGGCGACTCGATGATCGAAGCGGCCATCACCGACGGGGACTGGGTCGTGGTGCGTCAGCAGCCCGACGCGCTCAACGGCGAGATCGTGGCCGCCATGATCGATGGCGAGGCCACCGTCAAGACGTGGAAGCGCAAGGGCGGCAAGCCGTGGCTGATGCCCGCCAACTCGCTGTACGACCCGATCGACGCCTCGGAGGCCGAGATCCTCGGCCGGGTCGTCGCCGTCCTCCGGAAGATCTGATCCGCCCCGCGGCCCGGTGGGCCGCACACCGATAGGCGCGCGGTCGCACCAGTGAGTGGGTGCGCCGTTAGCGCCGTCGTCCGTCGTCTTGCGGCGGGCCCCAATAGCCCTCGTCGGCCTCCCGCTCGTCTCCCCGCCCGCCGCCGGCCCCGTAGACCGTCCCGGGCGATTCGACATCGGGGGACTGCCCGCCCGCGCCGTAGACGCCGCCTTGGCGGGGGGTGCCGTAGGTGCCGCCCGCGGGCGGTGCCGGTTCGGCCGCGAAGGATTCGCCGGCGTTGTTGTAGATGCTGCCCTGTCCCGCGCCTTCGAAGGCCCCGTACTGGGGTTCGGAGCGGGCGCCGTACGCCGTGCCCGGCTGCTCGGCCTTGGGTTCGGCCGCGCCGTAGACGCTTCCGGCCGCCTCGGGCCTGGCGCCGCCGTAGACGTTGCCTCCCGCTTCGGCCCGTTTGGCGCCGTAGACGTTCCCGGCCGCCTCGGCTTTGGGAGCGCCGTAGACCGATCCGCCTTGGGCGATCTGGCCGACCTCGGCGTCGGGCTGGCCGGCCTCGAGTCCGATGTCGACCGGGTCGGGAGGGCCGCCCTTGAGGTCGCCGAAGGGCGATTCCTCGGCGGCGGCGGTCTCGGTGTCGTCGTCCTCTTCGGCGGCGGCGCGCTGGCGCCGTGATTTGCGGATGGCGAAGATGCCGCCGACCATCACGATGAAGCCGACGACGGCGATCGCGGCCAGGATCCTGACGATGTTGTCGAATCCGAGGTCGAGGATGAAGTCGACGATGCCGCCGCCGCTCTTCTCGCCGGCGGCCTGGTCGTCGGCGGCTTCGGCGGTGTCCTCGGTGGCAGGGGCCTCGGGGGCGGCCGGGGTGTACTTGTTGATCGAGGCGAAGGTGTCCTCGCTGTCCAGTTGCGAGAGCGTGATGAAGTTGCCCTCGGCGTCGTAGGTGATGTCCTGGGCGTCGCCTTCGTCGGCGAGGGGGGTGAGGGTGGGTTCGCCGCCGGTCAGCGCGCCGAGGACGTCGCCGCCTTCGACGGGCCATTCGTAGGCGGTGTCGGCGGTGCGGAGCACCACCTTCGTGGCGTCGGCGTTGAGGGCCGCGCCGGTGACCGAGCCGCCGTTCGCGAGGGTGACCGCTCCCGCCTTCTCCATGGGAGTGTCGTATTCGAGCATGTCGCCGGTCGGCTGGTACAGGTTCGCCTCGCCGTCGCCCGCGGTGATGAACACCGGCGTGTCGACGTCGGGGAGGATCAGGAACGCCGCGGTCTCCTCCGGGCCGTCGGGGAAGACGAACCGGTACATGACGTTGTTGGACAGGTTGCCCGGCTCGACCTGGTTGAGGGCGATGCTGTCGCGGTCGGTCGCCTCGCCGGTGTCGGCGACCCAGAGGTAGCCGTCGGTGTCGAGCGCCAGCGCCTCGGGGTCGCGCGGCTGGTGGTCGATGAAGACCTCGTCTTCGGTGCGGGGGTTGCAGTCGGCGCCGACGTGCTCGACGGACAGGGTCGGGTCCTGGTTCTCGCCGTTGACGACGACCCACCAGCCGTCGTCGCCCGCGGTGGTGATGCCGGAGGCGCCGCGCAGTCGGTAGTCGTGCAGGCCGCAGAGCTGCTCCGGGCCGGTCGCCTCTTCATTGTCTTGGGCATATGCCGGAGACGCGGCCGTCGCCAGGAGGGCACCTGCCGCCCCGGCGACGAGTCGCGTTGTCCAGGCAGGACGGATCCCACGGCGCTCTCGCATCAGGCAAGTGTTCCAGAACACGCCTGCACGATAGCGGGACCCCGGTGAGACATGTTCAAGGCCACGGGAGATAAGTCCGATTCAAGGACGAAAGGCCGCAATTCCCCTGCGAGTGCGGGGTCGACGCGGACGTCCATCACCGTCCCGTCACCGCGGTGCTCGGTGGAGAGGACCTCGCCGCGCGAGCGCACGCGCGAGACCAGGTCGCCGCGGACGTACGGCACGCAGACCCGCAGCGTCACGTCCGGCTGCGGCAGGGCCCGCTCGATCGCGTCGCGCAGCTTGTCGACGCCTTCGCCGGTGCGGGCGGAGACGAACACCGCGTCGGGCCAGTCGGACCGCAGCTGGAGCAGGCGGTCGGGGTCGACCGCGTCGACCTTGTTGACCACGAGCAGTTCGGGGACGTCCTCGGCGCCGACCTCGGCGAGCACCTCGCGGACCGCGTCGGCCTGGCCGACGGGGTCGGGGTGCGAGCCGTCGACGACGTGCACGACGAGGTCGGACTCGGCGACCTCTTCGAGGGTCGAGCGGAACGCCTCGACGAGCTGGTGCGGCAGGTGGCGGACGAAGCCGACGGTGTCGGAGACGGTGTACTCGCGGCCTTCGGCGGTGCGCGAGCGCCTCGTGGAGGTGTCGAGCGTGGCGAACAGGGCGTCCTGGACGAGGATGCCCGCGCCGGTGAGGGCGTTGAGCAGGCTCGACTTGCCGGCGTTGGTGTAGCCGGCGATGACGGCGCCCGGGACGCGGTTGCGGGTGCGCGAGTCGCGCTTGGTCTCGCGGGTGACGGTGAGCTTGGCCAGTTCGCGGCGGAGCTTGGCGACCTTGGCGCGGATGCGGCGGCGGTCGGTCTCGAGCTTGGTCTCGCCGGGTCCGCGGAGGCCGACGCCGCCGTTGGATCCGGCGCGGCCGCCGGCCTGGCGGCTCATGGCCTCGCCCCAGCCGCGCAGGCGCGGCAGGAGGTACTGGAGCTGGGCGAGTTCGACCTGGGCCTTGCCCTCGGCGCTCTTGGCGTGCTGGGCGAAGATGTCGAGGATCAGGGCGGTGCGGTCGATGACCTTGACGTTGACGGCCTTCTCCAGGGCGATCAGCTGGCCGGGCGAGAGCTCGCCGTCGCAGATGACGGTGTCGGCGCCGAGCGCCTCGACGACGTCCTTGACCTCGCGGACCTTGCCGGAGCCGATGAACGTGCCGGGGTCGGGCTTGGAGCGGCGCTGGATGAGGCCGTCGACGACGACGGATCCGGCGGTTTCGGCCAGGGCGGCCAGTTCGTTCAGGGAGTTCTCGGCGTCTTCGGCGGTGCCCTCGGTCCAGACGCCGACGAGGACGACCTGCTCGAGGCGCAGGCGCCGGTATTCGGCGTCGCTGACGTCGGCGAGTTCGGTGGAGGCCAGACCGGAGACGCGTCGCAGCGCCTGGCGCGCCTCCAGGTCCAGTTCCCCGGTGGACGGGGTCTCCGTGGTGTTCGCGGAAGATTGTTCGTTCAAGTTCTGATACTCCATCTGCATCGCCTCAAGCTTGACACGTATTCGCGTCGATACGAAGCGAATATTCGGTGCCGCGCTCGCCCTTTGTCCGGTGTGGGCGGGGACACGCCCGATCGGGCGGGGGCGGCGGTGGGGCTGTGTCCGGGGTCGCCCGGGGCGGGAGGCGCGCGGGCGGCGGTCACGGCCGGGGCGGGCGCGCGGGCGGCCCCGGGAGAAACGGTGGCAGAATTGCCGTACCCGGGTGCTGCGCCCACGACGTGGCGTTTCGGCCTCGCGGTGCTCGTTTTCCAGTTCACAGCGTGGTGACTATCAAGGAGTGGCATGACTTCTGCGCGACTGACCAGCGCCGGTTTCTCGATCACGGTCCGGTTGGCGCTCTCGGCCGATCCCGGCGCGGCCGGGCGGCTGGCCACCGTCGTAGGGCAGGCGGGGGCCATCGTCACCGCGCTCGACGTGGTCTCCTCTGACAGCAGGCGCATGGTCGTGGACCTCACGTGCGACACCTCCGACGCCGCGCACGCCGAGCAGGTGACCCAGATCCTCGGGGCGATGCCGGACTTCGACGTCAAGAAGGTCTCGGACCGGACGTTCCTGATGCACTTGGGCGGCAAGATCGAGGTGCAGCCGAAGGTGCCGCTGAAGAACCGCGACGACCTGTCGATGGCGTACACGCCGGGCGTGGCGCGGGTGTGCATGGCGATCGCCGAGAACCCCGACGACGCGCGGCGCCTGACGATCAAGCGCAACACGGTCGCGGTGGTCTCGGACGGCTCGGCGGTGCTGGGACTGGGCAACATCGGCCCCGAGGCGGCGATGCCGGTCATGGAGGGCAAGGCGGCCCTGTTCAAGAAGTTCGCGGGGGTGGACGCGTGGCCGGTGTGCCTGGACACGCAGGACACCGACGAGATCGTGGACATCGTGACGGCGCTGGCGCCGACGTACGGGGGCATCAACCTGGAGGACATCGCCGCGCCGCGCTGCTTCGAGATCGAGGCGCGCCTGCGCGAGAAGCTCGACATCCCGGTGTTCCACGACGACCAGCACGGGACGGCGATCGTGGTGCTCGCGGCGCTGACGAACGCGCTCCGCGTGGTCGGCAAGGACTTCGCGGACGTGCGGGCGACGGTCGTGGGCTGCGGCGCGGCCGGGACGGCGATCATGCGGCTGCTGGCGAAGGCGGGGATCGGCGACATCGTGCCGGTGGACCGGGACGGGGCGCTGCACCGGGAGCTGGAGACCGACAACGAGACGTGGAAGTGGCTGGCCGAGAACTTCAACAAGGACGGCTACGCCGGGGACCTGTCGGGCGCGGTCGAGGGCTCGGACGTGTTCATCGGGGTGAGCGCGCCGAACATTCTCAAGGGCTCGGACGTGGCGAAGATGGCGAAGGACCCGATCGTGTTCGCGCTGGCCAACCCGGACCCGGAGATCAGCCCGACCGAGGCGGCGCGCTATGCGGCGATCGTGGCGACGGGCCGGTCGGACCAGCCGAACCAGATCAACAACGTGCTGGCGTTCCCGGGGGTGTTCCGGGGGCTGCTGGACGCCCAGGCGCGCGGGTGGAACGACGAGGCCGCGCTGGCGGCGGCGATGGCGATCGCCGACAGCGTCGGCGAGGAGCAGGTGAACGCGACGTACATCGTGCCGAGCGTGTTCGACCCGCACGTGGCCCCGGCGGTGGCGGCCGCCGTCAAGGAGGTCATGCGTTAGAGGCGGGCGGTGCCTTCGGCGACGATGGCGGCGGGCCCGGCGAGGTGGATCGTCTCGTCCGCGACGGTGACCGTGAGGGTCCCGCCGGGGACGTCGACCTCGCAGGTGCCGGTGTCGCTCCCGGCGCGGCGCAGCGCGACGGCGGCGACGGCGCAGGCGCCGGTGCCGCAGGAGAAGGTCTCGCCGACGCCGCGCTCGTGGACGCGCATGCGGACGTGGGGGGCGGTGCCGACGACGAATTCGACGTTGACGCCGTCGGGGAAGACCGCGGGGTCGAAGCGCGGCTGCCGGTGCAGGTCGAGCGCGTCGAGCTCGTCGGTCTCGCCGAGGTGGCAGACCAGGTGCGGGTTGCCCATGGAGACGGCCTGACCGGGCCACTCGAAGCCTTCGAGGCCGGCCTGTGAGGTGGGGCCGAACGTCGCCGGGCCCATGTCGACGCTGAACTGGTCGCCTTCGAGGCGCACGTGCTTGACGCCGCCGCGGGTGGCCACGGGGATCTCGGGCCCGTCGGCGAGGCCCTGTTCGAGCAGGTAGCGGGCGAACACGCGGACGCCGTTGCCGCACATCTCGGCGATCGAGCCGTCGGCGTTGCGGTAGTCCATGAACCACTTGGTCCCGGGTTCGGACGACGGCGCGACGCGCAGGAGGCCGTCGCCGCCGATGCCGAAGCGGCGGTCGCACAGCGCGGCCACGTCGGCGGGCGCGAGCGGGCGTTCGTCGGCCAGGTCGGGGACGATGACGAAGTCGTTGCCGGTGCCGTGCCCCTTGGCGAAGTGGATCGTGGTCACACGCCAATTGTGCCGCATGGCTCCGAGATAGCCTTGTCCCGTGACTGATACGACCGACGCCGGACCCCTCGACGATCTGAAGCCGAAGTTCCCCAACGGGGTGTGGACGACGCGCGCGAACGCGCGGCTCCAGGACGCGCTCATCGAAGGCACCGGGCTCGGGAACCTCCACGCCGCCGTCGGCTGGGCCGCGAGGATGCAGGCCACCGACGCGCCGGAGCCGTTCACGTCGCCGAGGATGCTGCTGTTCGCGGGCGAGTACCCGGAGGACTGGGACGCGGGCGACGCGTCGCCGCTGGCCGACCAGGTGCTGGCGGTGCAGCGCGGCGAGGGGCTGATCGGCGCCGAGGTGACGCGGGCCGGGATCCCGGTCGAGGTCATCGAGACGGGCGCGAGCGGCGGCGGCGAGGGCCCCCTGCTGGACGAGTCGGCGCTGGAGGAGGCGCTGGCGCTGGGCCGCGAGACGGCCGACCGGGCGGTCGACGGCGGTGCGGACCTCCTGCTCATCGCCGGGCTCGGGGCGGGGGCGGCGACGGCCGCGGTGGCGGTCTGCTCGTTCGTCGCCAAGGAGGACATCACGGCGTACATGCCGCAGCTGCACGCGCCGGGCGGCCTGGTCGACGACTCGTCGTGGATGCGGCGCGTCGCGGCGCTGCGCGACCACCTGGCGTTCAACCACGGTTTCAAGCGCAAGCCCGCCTCGCTCGTCTCGCGCCTGGGCGGCGCCGAGGTCGGGGCGATGGCCGGGGCGATCCTGACCGCGGCGACGCGGTCGACGCCGATGCTGCTGGACGGCCCGGCCGCCGTGGCGGCGATGACGCTCGCGCGCGACTACGGCCTGGCGTCGCCGAAGTGGTGCTACATGCCGAACCGCTCGCCGCACCCGGTGGTGGCGAAGCTGGCCAAGCAGGGCGGCCTGGCCGACGACGTCGGTCTGGGGCTCGGCTTGGGCGACGGCGCGGGCCTGGTGCTCGGCTGGGAGCTGCTCCAGCAGTCCCTGCGGTTGTCGGCGGCCCTGCCGCTGGCCGCCGAGGAGGCCGGGGACGCGCCGCAGAGCGATGCGGACAACGTCGTCGAGAACGAGTCCGAATAGCGCGGCCCCCGAGCGGGGCCGTCGACGGCGCTCGCAGCGAAGCATGCGAATAGAGGGCCCCGCCGCGCTCGGCGGGGCCCTCCCTTTCCCTCGGACTGCGACGTCCTAGTCGTTGACCGCCCGCAGGACCGGCTTCGAGGTCAGTGCCTCGGCCAGTTCCGGTGCGGTCCTGAGTTTCTCGCTGGTGACGGTGAAGGTCGCCGTCTCCCCCGGGATGAGCGTGAGGAGCGCCTTGTCCACGTGCGCGTCGGGGTCGAGCCGGTCGGCGAACAGGCACAGATCCCGCAGGACGGTCTCGGCGGTGACCGTGACCGCCACTCCCCCGTCGACCGGTTCGGTCTCGGCGGTCCAGCGGGCCTTCGGCCAGTCCATGTCCTTGTCCTCCTTGGTGAACCAGGTGGCGCGCGGGATGTCGTCGCGGCCGGTCACCAGGAATTCGCCGTCGGCGGGCAGGACGTCCTCGCCCAGTTCGACGTCGGCGGCGTCCCTCGGGTCGATGTCGAGCTTGAGCAGGGCGCGGCCGAGGATCTGCCCTTCGGCGCTGCACTTCCAGAAGCCGATCACGTCGTTCCACGGTTCGGCGGAGTCGTTGACGGCCACGAGCTTCACGCCCCGCTCGCCGTCGGGCTGGAAGGTGGCGATGCGGTCGGCGAAGACGTCGCGGAGGGCGTACCACATCGGCTTGGGCCGCTCCTCGCCGTCGACCGCGGCCCAGGAGGTCACCGGCCAGCAGTCGTTGAGCTGCCACATGACCGCGCCCATGCAGTAGGGCTGGAGCGAGCGGAAGTACTCGATGCCGAGCCGCATCGCCCTGGCCTGGTTGACCTGCGTGTAGTACAGCCAGTCGTCGAAGTCGGCGGCGGGCGGCAGGTGGGCGTCGAGGCCGCGCTGGAGCTTGGCCTGGCCGTCGACGGCCTTCTGGTGCCACAGCATGTTCGGCGTCTCGGCCTGGAGCGGGGAGTCGGTGACCATGCGCCGCACCGTCGCCCACGTGGGGGGCGCCTGGTAGCCGAACTCGGCCACGAAGCGGGGCTTCCAGTCGCGGTAGTGGGCGTAGTCGAGGTCGTTCCACACGTCCCAGATGTGGATCGAGCCGTTGCGCTGGTCGTTGGGGTGGAGCTCGGGGTCGCCGGAGTAGGGGCTGCCGGGCCAGTAGGGCCGCGTGCCGTCCACTTCGGCGACGAGTTTGGGGAGCAGGTCGAGGTAGTAGCCCTCGCCCCAGCTGCGGTCGTCGAGGCGGCGCTGCCAGTCCCAGTCGTGCCAGCCCCAGATGTTCTCGTTGTTGCCCGTCCACGTCACCAGGCTCGGGTGGGGCGCGAGGCGGGCGAGGTTGTCCCGCGCCTCGGCTTCCACTTCGGACCAGAACGGCTCCTCCTCGGGGTAGGCCGCGCAGGCGAACGCGAAGTCCTGGCCCACCATGAGGCCGAGCCGGTCGCACGCGTCGTAGAAGTCCTCGGACTCGTAGATGCCGCCGCCCCAGATGCGCACGTAGTTGACGCCCGCGTCGGCCGCCTGCCGCAGGCGGCGCTCGTAGCGGCCTGCGTCGATGCGGGAGAAGAAGACGTCGTCGGGGATCCAGTTGACGCCCTTGATCCAGATCGGCTCGCCGTTGACCTTCAGCGTGTAGGGGCGGCCCTCGTCGTCGGGGGCGTTGTCGATCTCGGCGGTGCGGAAGCCGATCCGGCGCTCCCAGGAGTCGAGTTCGGCGCCGAGGGCCCGCACGGCGACCGAGGCGGGGTAGAGCGGCTGCTCGCCGTGGCCGCGGGGCCACCACAGCTCCGGCCCGTCGACCTCGATCCTGACCTCGGCGGCGGTCTGGTCGGCGGCCAGGAGGACCTCGACCCGCTGCCCGGCGGCCTCGCAGACGAGCTCGACGTCGGTGGCGACGGCCTTGTGAAGCCGGACGGCGAGGTCGACGATGCCGCGCCCGTCCTCGACGCGGACCCGCGGGACGACCTCGTCGATGCGGGCGAGGTTCCACTGCTCCAGGCGCACCGGCCGCCAGATGCCGACGCCGGCGAGGTTCGGGCCCCAGTCCCAGCCGAAGTTGCAGGCGGCCTTGCGGATGAAGTTGCCCGGCTCGGGGTCGTAGGCGTTGGGCCGGGCCCCGAGCCGCTCGCGCTGCGCCTCGGCGTAGGCGTACGGCGAGGTGAAGGCCACTTCGAGCTCGTTGGCGCCCTCGCGCAGCAGGCTTTTCACGTCGAAGCGGTGGCGGCGGTGCATGTTGGCCGTCTCGCCGACGGCCTCGCCGTTGAGTCTGACCTGCGCCACCGTGTCGAGCCCGTCGAAGACCAGGTCGACGCCGTCCCAGGGCTCGGCCCGGTAGTCGAAGGACGTGCGGTAGGTCCAGTCGGTGCGCCCGATCCACGACAGCTCGCGTTCGGCGTCGTCGACGTACGGGTCGTCGATGAGGTCGCCCGCCAGGAGGTCGGTGTGGATGCATCCGGGTACGGACGCGACCAGATCGTCCACCGCGATCGGGCTTTCCCCGCCCGCGGTGACGGTCCAGCCTTCGTGGAGGGTTCGCTTGGCGCTCAATGAGGCTCCTTATATTTTCTTGATGATCGGGTAGGTCTCGCCGTTGAGGCCCGCGCCTTGGTGCCGGACAGGGCCATGCCCTTGATGCCGTGCCCTCGCCGCCTTCGCGGCGACCGGCGGCTCGGGCTTGCGGCGATGGCGGTGTTCAGGTGCGTCTGGCTCTCGGGTTCACTGTGCGTTCGCTCTCGTTCGCTGTCAGGGGTGATCCGGCACGAACTTAACCGGGTAAGTGACCAGAATCTATCGACCATATCCAGTCCCGTCAATGGGCCGGCACCGCCGTGACCATATTGCAACAAAACGCGCCGTTTTCCTTCACGTCACTGGGTGCTACCAGTATGTATACAGGTTTTCCAGCATCGGGTCGCGGGGGACCGCGGGACCGCTCCCGCCGACCGGGTCACACGGCGGCTTGACATTGAAATACACTCATGATTCAGTAAACCTCACTGACCCGGTTAAGATGCCCCCGTCACAAACTCCTGGACCCCTCCAGAACGCCGGTGCATCGTCAGATGCCGGGAACCGACCATCCCTCAATGTGAAAGTTGAGCAGATCATGACGAACAGGCGACACGTCATCGCCCTCATGGCGGGTACCGCCGTCGCGGCCACGGCCTCGGCATGCACCGACGACAGCCAAGGTGCGAGCGGCAATCCCGAAGACCTCTCCATGGGCGAGTTCCCCCGCAATCAGACCCTCTACACCACCGGTGCGGCCTGGGCGCCGCCCGGAGACTGGAACCCGATCACGCCCGGCGAGGTCACGGGCCTCCGAGGGCTCGGCTTCGAATCCCTCTTCCTGTTCGACCCGCAAGAGGCCGTCCTCACGCCGTGGCTCGCCGAGTCGGGCTCGTGGACCGAGGAGCTGGTCTACGAGCTCAAGCTCCGCAGCGGCGTCAAGTGGAGCGACGGCGAGCAGCTGACCGCCGACGACGTCAAGCACACGCTCGAGATCGGCCAGATCGAGTCGGTCCCGTACCACAACATCTGGGGCTGGGTCGAGTCGGTCGAGGCCGTCGACGACCTGACCGTCCGGGTCAACTTCACCGACGCGCGGCACCAGGAGTGGGACAACTTCCTGTACTCGAACGTGATCGTGCCCGAGCACGTCTGGTCGCAGTACTCCGAAGAGGACATCCTCACCGGCACCAACGAGGACCCCGTCGTCACCGGCCCCTACACCATCCACAGCTACGACCAGGACCGCGTCGCCTGGGTCAAGCGCGACGACTGGTGGGCCACCGAGCACCTCGACCTGGAGGCCAAGCCGACCTTCATCGTCGACATCGTCAACACCAGCAACGAGGTCACCCTCAACATGCTGATGCAGAGCGAGGTCGACCTGTCGAACAACTTCCTGCCCGGCATCACCGACCTCCTCGAAGGCCAGCCGGCGCTGAGCACCTACTTCGACGGCCCGCCCTACATGCTGCCGGGCAACACGGCCATGCTCATCCCCAACACCACGCTCAAGCCGCTCGACGACCCCGCCTTCCGCCGCGCGATGGCCTTCGCCATCAGCGCCGGCGAGGTCGTCGACACGGTGTACGGCGGCATGGTCGCCGCGTCCAACCCCACCGGTCTCCTCCCGCTGTGGGACCGCTACGTCGACCAGGACGTCGTGGCCGAGCACGGCTTCCAGTTCGAGCCCTCGAAGGCCGCGGACATGCTCGCCGCGGCGGGCTACGAGGACAACGACGGCGACGGCTTCGTCGAGGACAAGGACGGCAACGCGTTCGAGTTCAAGCTCAACGTCCCGGCGGGCTGGACCGACTGGGAGGAGGCCTCCCGGTCCATCGCCAGCGACCTGCGCGACGTCGGCATCAACGTCACCGAGGAGTTCATCGACGCCGCCGCCGTCGACGACGCCCGCACCTCCGGCAGCTTCCAGCTGATCCTCAACAACCAGAGCGGTGTGAGCCACTCGCCGTGGACCCACTACCGCTACATGTTCCAGCTGCCGATCAACGAGGAGCAGCACGACGCCAACTTCCAGCGCTGGGAGTCCCAGGAGGCGTGGGACCTGACCGAGGAGCTCGCCGGCACCGCGAGCGACGACCCGCGCTTCCAGGAGGTCCTCTCCGAGCTCCAGCGCATCTCCCTGGAGGAGCTGCCGGCCATCCCGATCTGGTACAACGGCATCTGGGCCCAGGCCAGCAACCAGGTCTGGACGAACTGGCCCTCCGAGGCCGAGGACACCCCGGACGCCTACCCGTGCACCTGGAACGGGATGTGGAACATGGGCGCGATCTACATGATCACCGAACTCAAACTCGCCGAATAGCAGCCCCCGGGGCCCCGCCGTCGCGTACGGCGGGGCCCCGGCCCGACCTCAAGGAGCCACGATGGGCCGCTACTTCAGGCGCAAACTCCTCATCTACGGCATCACCTTCTTCATCGCCGTCACCATCAACTTCGCCATCCCCCGGCTCATGCCAGGGGATCCCGTGGCGCGCATGCTCTCCCGCAACGCGGTGTCCAATCCGGAGAGCTCGGAGGCGCTGCGCTCCTACTTCGACAACCTGTTCGGCCTCGATGTGCCGATGTGGCAGCAGTACCTCAACTACTGGGGAGCGCTCTTCCAGGGCGACCTGGGCGTCAGCATCTTCGCGTTCCCCTCCTCGGTCTCCAGCGTCGTGCTCGACGCGCTGCCGTACACGCTCGCGCTGCTGCTGCCCTCGATCCTGCTCAGCTGGTTCGTCGGCAACGGCCTGGGCGCCATGGCCGCCCGCAACAAACTGCTCGACAACACCGTCCTGCCGATCGGCTACCTGTTCACGGCCGTGCCGTACATGTGGCTGGCGATCCTGCTCGCCTGGACCGGCGGCATCATCCTCGGATGGTTCCCCGTCGCCGGGGGCTACAGCTTCGCGCTCCTTCCCGCGCCGACGTGGACGTTCTTCGTCGACCTCGTCCAGCACTGGTTCCTGCCGTTCCTGTCGCTGTTCGTCGTCGCGCTCGGCGGTTGGGCGATCGGCATGCGGAACCTCGTGATCTACGAGCTCGAGTCCGATTACACGAACTACATGCAGGCGCTCGGCGCGCCGCAGCGGCTGGTGCGGCGCTACGCGTTCCGCAACGCGATGCTGCCCCAGATCAGCGGCCTGGCGCTCCAGCTCGGCGTCGTCGTCGGCGGCGCCCTGGTCACCGAGGCGGTCTTCGCCTACCCCGGGCTCGGGAGCCTCATGCTCAACGCCATCCAGAACCAGGACTTCTTCCTGCTCCAGGGCATCCTGCTGTTCATCGTGATCGGCGTGCTCCTGTTCAACTTCCTGGCCGACGTCGTCTACGTCCTGGTCGACCCGCGCACCCGCCTCGGACTCGAAGGAGGCCAGTCATGACCACCAGCGTCACTCCCGACGCCGACGTGATCGGCAAACGCAGCGAGCACCTGTACTTCGCGCTGCGCAACCCCAAGGTCGTCATCGGGCTCACGATCGTGATCGGGCTGCTGCTGCTCGGCGTCATCGGCCCGTTCTTCCTGAACAACGACCCCAACGAGTACATCGGGCCCAAGTCCGAAGGGCCCTCGGGCGACTTCTGGTTGGGCACGACCTACTTCGGGCAAGACGTGTTCTCGCAGTTCGTGCACGGCCTGCGCTCGTCCTACCTCGTGGGGGGCCTGGGCGCCGTCATCGCCTTCGCCATCGGGCTGAGCGTCGGCTTCACCGCGGGCTACCGCGGCGGCATCGTCGACGAGCTGCTCAACATGCTCACCAACGTCGTCCTCGTCCTCCCCGCACTGGCCGTCCTCATCGTCATCAGCTCCTACCTGGAGGTCCGCGGCGTGGTCAGCCAGGGGATCATCATCGGGCTGTTCTCGTGGCCGTGGGTCGCCAGAGCCGTGCGGGCCCAGTCGTTCACGCTGCGCAACCGCGACTACGTGGACCTGGCGAAGCTGACCGGCAAGCGCGCCCCGCAGATCATCATCAAGGAGATCATGCCGAACATGGCCTCCTACCTGCTGATGTCGGTGATCCTGCTGTTCGGCGGCGCGATCCTGTTCGCCGCCATGCTCGACTTCATCGGCCTGGGCCCGACCAACGCCGTCTCGCTGGGCACCATGATGCAGCAGTCCATGGCCTGGAGCGCGCTCCACCTCGGACTGTGGTGGTGGTTCGTCCCGCCCGGGGTGGCGATCACCGCGATCGTCGGCTCGCTGTACATCACCAACGTCGGCCTCGACGAGGTCTTCAACCCCAAGCTGAGGGAGATGTAGCCATGGCACTGCAAGTGGAGGACCTGCGCGTCCACTACCGCACCATGCGCGGCGACGTCCGCGCCCTCGACGGGGTCTCGTTCGGGCTCGAAGACGGCGAGATCATGGGTCTCGCCGGCGAGTCCGGCTGCGGGAAGACCACGCTGGGCAAGAGCCTGATCCGGCTCGACGGCCGCATGCGGCACGTCGGCGGCACCGCCGTGCTCGACGGCGAGGAGCTGCCGATCAACGACGACAAGGCGATGAACGCCCGCCGGTTCAACGACGTGTCGATCATCCCGCAGTACTCGATGAGCGCGATGAACCCGACCCGCAAGATCGGGAAGCTGACCGCCGACCTGCTGCGCGCCAAGGGCAAGTCCTACCGCGAGGTGAAGCCCGAGCTCGTGCGGCGCCTCGAACTGGTGGGGCTGTCGGAGAAGGTGCTCGACAACTACCCGATCGAGCTGTCCGGCGGCATGAAGCAGCGGATGGTCATGGTGCTGTCGACGCTGCTGGACCCGAGCCTGCTCATCGCCGACGAGGTGACCTCGGCGCTCGACGTGTCCAACCAGAAGGCCGTCGCCGAGACGCTCGTGCGGTTCCGCGACCTCGGCTTCGTCAAGAGCATGATCGTGGTGACCCACGACCTGTCCCTGGTCTACCAGATCGCCGACACGATCATGATCATGTACGCCGGGCAGGTCGTCGAGAAGGCCCCGGCCGACACGATCATCAAGTCGCCCAGCCATCCCTACACGCAGGCCCTCATCGGGGCCCTGCCCGAGGTGGGGCTCGAATACGGCGACAAGCGGCTCAAGAGCATCCCCGGCAAGCCGCCGCAGCTGCTCAACCCGCCCACCGGATGCCGGTTCCGCGCCCGGTGCCCGCTCGCGCACGACCGCTGCGCCGAGGAGCCCCCCGCGGTGCAGATCGCCGACGACCACGTGGCGTCGTGCTGGAAGGTGGAGAGCTGACATGCTCGAACTCGAGAACGTGTGGAAGTCCTACCGGGTCGGCTCGCTCGGCTCGAAGCGGCTGACCGCCGTGCGGGACGTCAGCTTCACCATCGCCCCCGGCGAGGTGCTCTCGGTCGTCGGCGAGTCCGGCAGCGGCAAGACCACGATCGGGAAGATGGTCCTGCAGCTGATCTCGGTCAGCAAGGGCACCATCCGATTGAACGGGCAGGACATCACCGCCGCGCGGCACGCCCAGCGCAAGGAGTACTACCGGCGCGTGCAGGGCGTGTTCCAGGACCCGTTCAGCAGCTACAACCCGATCTTCAAGGCCGACCGGGTGCTGGAGACCGTCCGGGAGTCGTTCTTCCCGGGCACGAGCCGCTCCGAGTGGGGCGACAAGGTCGAGCGGACGCTGCTGTCGGTGGGGCTCGACCCGACCGCGGTGCGGGGCAAGTACCCGCACCAGCTCAGCGGCGGGCAGCTCCAGCGGATGCTCATCGCCCGGGCGCTGCTGCTCGACATCGAGGTCCTGGTGGCCGACGAGATCATCAGCATGCTCGACGCCTCGACGAGGATCGACGTGCTCAACCTGCTGGGGGACCTCAAGGAACGCGGCCTGGGAGTGCTGTTCGTCACTCACGACCTGTCGCTGGCGAACTACATCAGCGAGCGGGTCATCATCATGCGGCACGGCGCCGTGGTCGAGATGGGTGCCACGGGCAAGGTGTTCGGCGACCCCCGGCACCCGTACTCGCGGAACCTGCTGGCCTCGGTGCCGCAGCTCCACCGCAAGTGGGCCGATGCGCCGGACGAGCTCGAAGAGCTCGAACCGGACGGGGACCGGGAACTCGCCCCGCCCGCGCTCACCCAGGTGGACGAGGACCACTGGGCGGCGGCCGGGTCCTGATCCGCACGCGGGGGCAGGAGGAGACGACATGAGCAGACGCACGACCATCGCCGACATCGCCCAGGCGGCCGGCGTGTCCAAGGGCGCGGTCTCGTACGCGCTCAACGGGCGTCCGGGCGTCTCGGCGGCGACCAGGGAGCGGATCCTGGCGATCGCCTCCGAGATGGGTTTCGTGCCGAACCGGGCGGCTCGCTCGCTGTCGGTCTCCTCCGCCCAAGCCGTCGGCATCGCACTGCGCCGCTCGGCCCGCACGCTCGGCATCGAGCCGTACTTCATGGAGCTCATCAGCGGCATCGAGGCGACGCTGTCGGCCGGTTCACTCGGCCTGACGCTGCAGATCGTCGGCTCGGTGGACGAGGAGCTCGAGGTGTACCGGCGGTGGTGGGCCGAGCGGCGGGTCGACGGGGTGCTCCTGTGCGACATCGGCGTGGACGACCGGCGTCTGGAGGCGGTGGCGCGGCTGGGGCTCCCGGCGGTGGCCGTGGGCGGCCCGATCGGGGGCGCGGCGCTGCCGTCGGTGTGGCACGACGACGCCGAGCCGTGCCGGGAGGTGCTGGAGTACCTGTTCGCGCTCGGGCACCGGCGGGTGGCGCGCGTGGCGGGGCTGCCGCGGCTGCTGCACACCACCATCAGGGACGCCGCCTTCACCGAGGTGGCGGGCGGGCTCGACTTCGAGTCGTTCGAGACGGTCCACAGCGATTACTCCGGCGAGCAGGGGGCGCGCATCACGCGGCGGCTGCTGACGCACTCGGTGCGGCCGACGGCGCTGATCTACGACAACGACGTCATGGCGATCTCGGGGCTCGGCGTGTCGCACGAGCTGGGGCTGGCGGTGCCCGACCAGCTGTCCATCGTGGCCTGGGACGACTCGCCGCTGTGCCGCTTCACGCATCCGTCGCTGACGGCGTTCAGCCGCGACATACCGGCGTACGGCTCGAAGTCGGTGGAGCTGCTGCTGTCGATCATCGGCGGGGAGCCCTCGGGGCTGGAGGAACCGGCGTTCTCGGTGCGGTGCGCCCCGGCGCAGCTCTCGCCGCGAGGATCCACGGGGCCGCTGGCGGTCTGAGGACGCGGCACCGCCCATCACTGAACGACTTTCTCGGTTCAGCAACAGTGCGCACTGACGTCGATACCGTTGCGCGCAAGACCTTCGCACTTCGATATTGACCTCTATAGATATTTGTGTTTCTCTATATTGAGGTCAGGATTAACCGATTCATCTTAGATCGAAGGATTTACATGAATAACATCAATTCCCGGGCCGGAACGGCCCCTCGCGGCAGGCCGCTGCGCAAGTGGCTGCTCGCCGCCGTCACCGCACTCACCGTCGCCCTCGCCGGCGCCTGGGCGCTGCTGCCGGCCGGCGCCCAGACCGGGGGCGGGTTCTCCATCAACGGCACGCAGCTGATCGACGCGAACGGCAACCCGTTCGTCATGCGCGGATCCTCGCACGCCCAAGTCTGGTACCAGGGCGAGTTCGACAGCTACAGCGAGCTGAGCGACCTGGGCGCCAACACCGTCCGCGTCGTGCTCGGCTCCGGCCAGCGCTGGGGACCGAGCCCGGCGTCCACGGTCGCGGACATCATCGACGAGTGCAAGGCGAACCAGCTCATCTGCGTCCTGGAGGTCCACGACACCACCGGTTACGGCGAGGACGGCGCGGCCGCCACGCTCGACCAGGCCGTGGACTACTGGAAGAGCATCCAGAGCGTCCTGGAGGGCCAGGAGGCCTACGTGCTCATCAACATCGGCAACGAGCCGATCGGCAACACCGACGCCGCCCAGTGGACCGACGCCACCAAGAGCGCCATCCAGGAGATGCGCGCGGCGGGCTTCGACCACACGCTCGTCGTCGACGCCCCCAACTGGGGGCAGGACTGGGAGCACATCATGCGGGACAACGCTCCCGAGGTGGCCGCCGCCGACAGCCAGGGCAACACCCTCTTCTCGGTCCACATGTACCAGGTCTTCGGCACCAGCCAGACCGTGATCGACTACTTCGACGCCTTCGAGGCGATGGACCTGCCGCTCATCGTCGGCGAGTACGGCGACGAGCACCAGGGCCAGCCGGTCGCGTGGCAGACCGTCCAGAGCGAGGCGCAGGCGCGCGGCATCGGCTGGCTCGCCTGGTCCTACTCGGGCAACGGCAGCGGCGCCGAGAACCTCGACCAGGTGCTGGGTTTCGACCCGAACCGGATGACCACCTGGGGCGACCGCGTCTTCAACAGCCAGTACGGGATCGCCAACACCGCCGAGCGCGCGTCGGTCTTCGGCGGCACCCCGCCGGACGACGACACCACCCCGCCCGATGACGACACGACGCCTCCGGACGACGACGAGACCACGCCGCCGCCCGCCGGCGACGGCGACTGCACCGCCGCCATCGACGTGGTCAACGACTGGGGCTCGGGCTGGCAGGGCAACGTCTCCGTCACCGCGGGCGAGAGCCTCGGCGGCTGGACGCTGACGTGGACCTGGCCGGGCGGCCAGACCGTCCAGAGCCAGTGGAACGCCGACCTGAGCCAGTCGGGTAGCTCGGTGACCGCCTCCGACGTCGGCTGGAACGGCTCGATCGCCTCCGGCCAGACCAAGGAGGTCTTCGGCTTCATCGCCAGCGGCCCCGCGGCCGCGCCCGAGGTGACCTGCAGCGCCGCTTAACCCCAACGGAATACGCGCGGGCGGCGGGTCTGACCTGCCGCCCCTTTTTCTTTACCCGCCTAAGTTTTCCTTGCCATCAAAAGACATTTATGGTTTTCTATGTTGAGGTTGGGATTCACTGATCCGCTTCTTCCGAAGGATGACCATGAGCAATATCGACCCCACGGCGGGAGCGCTTCCGCGCGGACGGGCGCTGCGCAAGTGGCTGCTCGCCGCGGCGACCGCGCTCGCCGTCGCCCTCGCCGGCATCTGGGCGCTGCTGCCGGCCAGCGCTCAGACCGAGGGCGGGTTCTCCATCAACGGCACGCAACTGATCGACGCGAACGGCAACCCGTTCATCATGCGCGGCTCGACGCACCCCGACGTGTGGTTCCAGAGCGAGCTCGACAGCATCGGCGAGCTCAGCGACTTCGGCGTGAACACCGTCCGCGTCGTCCTCGGCTCCGGCGAGCGCGCCTGGGGCGTCTCCACGCCCGACCGCGTCGCCCAGATCGTCGCCGAATGCAAGGCGCAGCGCGTCATCTGCGTCCTGGAGAACCACGACACCACCGGCTACGGCGAGCAGGCCGGCGCGGCCAGTCTCGACCAGTCCGTCGACTTCTGGGAGGGCCTGTACGACGTCCTCGCCGGTGAGGAGGAGTACGTCCTCATCAACATCGGCAACGAGCCGATCGGCAACACCGACGCCGCCCAGTGGACCGACGCGACCATCGCCGCCGTCCAGCGGATGCGCGGCATCGGCTTCGAGCACACCCTGGTCGTCGACGCCCCCAACTGGGGCCAGGACTGGCAGTACGTGATGCGCGACAACGCCCCCGCGGTGGCCGCGGCCGACGAGGACGGCAACACGCTGTTCTCGATCCACATGTACGGCGTCTTCACCGACCCGCAGACGGTCATCGACTACTTCGACGCCTTCGAGGCGATGGGCCTGCCGCTCATCGTCGGCGAGTACGGCGACGCCTTCGGCGACCAGCCGGTCCCGTGGGACACCATCCAGGCCGAGGCCCAGGCCCGCGGCATCGGCTGGATCGCCTGGTCCTATTCGGGCAACTCCGACAACAGGCTCGACCAGGTGCTCGACTTCGACCCGGCACAGAAGACCACCTGGGGCGAGCACGTCTTCGACAGCCAGTACGGCGTCGCCAACACCGCCGAGCGCGCCTCGGTCTTCGGCGACGATCCGGGCGACGACGACACCACGCCTCCGGACGACGAGACCACTCCCCCTGACGACGAGACCACGCCGCCGCCCACCGGCGACGGCGACTGCACCGCCGCGATCGCGATCGTCAACGACTGGGGCTCGGGCTGGCAGGCGTCGGTGACCGTCACCGCCGAGGCCGACCTGTCCGGTTGGACGCTGGACTGGACCTGGCCGGGGGGCCAGTCCGTCCAGAGCCACTGGAACGCCGACCTGACCACCTCGGGCAGCTCGGTGACCGCCTCCGACGTCGGCTGGAACGGCTCGATCGCCTCCGGCCAGACCAAGGAGGTCTTCGGCTTCATCGGCACCGGCACCGCGGCCACGCCTGACGTGACCTGCAACGCCGCATAACGACCGCACGAGCAGAGGGCGGCGGGCACGATGCCCGCCGCCCTCTTCGATGCGCTGGGTCAGCCGTTCTTGGTCGGCAGCTGGAACTTGCCCACGCCGCCTTTCGGCATCTGCGAGCGGACCTTGGACTTCTTGGAGCCGATGGGCTGCTTGCCGCCCTTCGCGCCCTTTTTGCCGCGGGCGGCGGCCCGGCGCTCTTCGCGGTTGAGCGGCTGGTCGGCCTCTTCTTGCGGCTCAGCGGATTCTGGCGATTCGGTGGTCATGTGGATCCCTTCGCGGGTCGAATTGGAAACGACGCGAGCACCAGACGGATTCGGCGAGCCGTGATGTCGCCCGGAGTGGCCCAGCGTCGAGAAGATTTGGAACACTCAGTCGTGCGCGGCAACCTGGAGGGCGCGCACGGCGCGGCCGATCGGAATACGGCCGAATCTCATCTAAAGGATCATGCCCAACACTCTAGCGCCCCGGCCCACCGCCGACAAGCGGGATTGCGGCGGCGCAGCTCGCGGGACGTCGTTCCGGCGACTGGCTACCCTTCTCAGCATGAGCACGCCCCGCCCCGCCGCTCTCGCGCGCGTCCGGACCGCCGCCCAGGACGCCATGCGCGGAGGGCGCTGGTGGACGCTCCTCGACCTGGAGCGGACGCTGCGGGCCGACACCGAGTTCTGGCGCGACCTGTGGGCCCCGAGCCTGGCGATCGCCGCCCACAAGGTGGGCCTGCCGACCGCGCGCGAGCGGCTCGACGAGGCCATCGACGCCGGTTTCCACCAGGTCGACCTGTTCGAGCCGGAGCTCTCGGCCGCGTTCGGCCGCGACGGGGACTGGGACGGCGTGCTGGAGCGGGCCCGCGCCAACGTCCCGGGGCCGCCGCTGCGCATCACCGCCTGGCCCGAGCCGCGAGCGGCCGCGCCGCTGCGGCTCGAAGCGATCGCCGCGCACCGCGAGGCCCAGCTGCGGGGCCGCCTGCCGGGCCCGGCCGCGAGCGCCTGGGAGACCGCGCGGACGCTCCTGGCCTGGACGAACGGGCTGTGGCGGCACGCGAACGCGCGGATCAACGCCGGGGATTCGCTCGACATCCTCGAACAGGTGGCGCTCGGGGCGCGCTACAGCTGCGTCGAGTATTCGATCGTGCTGGCGCAGAGCCTCAACGCGCTGCGCATCCCGGCCAGGAAGGCGGATCTGCGGCGCGGGGACTACCACGACGGCGTCGGGAAGGGCCACGCCGTGGCGGAGGCGTGGATCGACGACCTCGACTCGTGGGTGGTGCTCGACGGGCAGCACGGCAGCTACTGGGTCGACGAGGACGCGCGGCCGCTCGCTCTGCCCGAACTCCAGGCCCGCGAGCGGCCCGCCCGGCCGGTGAGCGTCGGCCCGCGGGACGGCATCGAGGACGTGGCGCTGTGGGCGGCCTACTTCCGGCACGCCTCGGTGACCGGCGCGGCCTGGGACCCCGAGGGATTCGTGCCGGTCTTCCAGCACCGGTCCGTCGTGGAGACCGAGCGGCTGCTGCGCGACGCGGCCGACGCCTATCCGCGCCTGTCGGACATCGCGGTGGCGGTGACCTCGCTGGACGGCTCGCCCGCGGTGCGGGTGGTGCCGACCCATCCGTACGCCGTGGGCGGGGCCATGGAGGGGCGGGCGAGCGCCGAGGGCGCCTGGGCGCTCGGCACGGCGCCCGGGGAGCACCGCGCCGACCTGGCGGCCGTGACGCCGTACGGCGAGCTGTCCTCACGGGAGCTGCGGTGGACCGCGGGGTGAGCAGGGGCCTCACCAAGATCTAGATATTGATGTGACCCGATGTATTGACAGGCAAGCGCTCCCAAGGTATGTTCATATTCAAATCCCTCAAAATCCTTCGAGAATCAACACTCGGACTACCGGGGCCCCTGCTTTTTCGCAATTCCTTGGGAGCGCTCCAGTGGATTTGCGGCGCAATGCGCCGCGGAGGGACGCAAGTGTGCGGTGAGGGCAACCGTCGGCTCCCGGCTCGTCGGCGGCCCCTCGCCGCATAATTCGAAGGGCGGGCGGACGGCGTTCGGTCAGCACCGCTCCCCCGAAACGCCGCGACGAGCGGAGACGGCGAAGCCGCGCCGCCGCTCACGGCCGCGAAGACGATCGGCCCTCCGGAAAAGCGGTGGTGACGGGCCGACGACCGGGCCGCATAACGCCCGTTCGGAGGTCTTGCACCGACCGGAGCAGCGGCACCCGACCAGGCGTCTTCTGTCAGCGGAGCGCCTCGTCGAGGATGTACCGCTCGGCGTCGAGCAGGCGCAGGTCCCTCGCGGGGCGGCGGAGGTGGCCCTTCTGTACGATCCGCTCGAACGTCGGGTCGCCCGCCTGCGCCATGCGGCGGATCCCCTCGATGTGGTCGACGATGCGCTTGCGGATCACCTTGATGAACCTGGCCCGGTCCCGGTCGGTCAGCCCGTACGCGTCGGCGAACAGCCGCAGCCGCCTGGCCCGGTCCGGCTTCTTCCAGCCCAGCGTCATCGAGTCCCGGTCGGTGAAGACCGGCACCCACGTCCACGCCGCGTACGCCACGTCGTAGATCCGCGCCCCCGGGCTCGCCAGGTCGAAGTCGATGAGCGACAGCGTCCCGTCGGGCCGCCAGACCACGTTGTGGGGCGCCGCGTCGTGGTGGCAGATGATCTCGGTGTCCGGCGGCGGCGGCCCGAACGAGCGCCACGTCGCGCCCGGCGCCGGCCGGAACCCGTACTGGGCGTCGTGGAACATCCGCAGCATCTTCGCCACCGCGGTCAGCGTCTCGTCGGTCGTCCAGTGCGGCGCCAGCGGGTACTTCCCCGGCTCGCCCTCGACGAACGACAGCACCTCGCGGTCGTGCTCGTCGATCCCGAGCGGCCTGGGCGCGCCGGTGAACCCCGCCTGCTCGAGATGCCGCAGCAGGGCGTGGACCGATGGCGTCCACGGGCCGGTGTTCCGCCGGACCGTGTCGCCCAACCGGACCACGGTGCTCGTGTTACCGCCAATAAGCGGAATCTCGTCTTGGCTCACCGGTCCCCGCAGTGCCCGCCGTGTGCTGAATCAGCCCTCGGTGCCGTCGACGATGGCGCCGACGAACTCTCCTACTTCGAACGGGGCCAGATCATCCGGACCCTCCCCGAGTCCGACCAGCTTAACCGGTACCCCCAACTGCCGCTGAACCGCGATGACGATCCCGCCTTTGGCGGTCCCGTCGAGCTTGGTGAGCACCACGCCGGTGATCTGGCAGACCTCACCGAACACCTTGGCCTGCTGGAGTCCGTTCTGGCCGGTGGTCGCGTCCAGGACCAGCAGCGTCTCGGCCACCGGGCCCTGCTTCTCGACGACGCGCTTGACCTTGCCGAGCTCGTCCATCAGGCCGGTCTTGTTCTGGAGGCGCCCGGCGGTGTCGATCAGGACCACGTCGGCGCCCTCGTCGGCGCCCGCCTTGACGGCGTCGAAGGCCACCGAGGCGGGATCGGCGCCCTCGCCGCGGCGGATCACCTTGGCGCCGACGCGGCTCCCCCACGTCTCGAGCTGCTCGGCGGCGGCGGCGCGGAAGGTGTCGGCGGCGCCGAGGAGGACCGTGTGGCCGTCGGCGATGAGGACCCGGGCGATCTTGCCGCAGGTGGTGGTCTTGCCCGAGCCGTTGACGCCGACGACCATGACCGTGGCCGGGCCCTCGCCGGAGGGAGAGGCGGTGGCCAGGGAGCGGTCGAGGCCGGGTTCGAGCGCGGCGGTGAGCTCCTCGGTCAGGAGCGCTCGCAGCTCGGCGGGGCTGCGGGTGCCGAGGACCTTGACGCGCTCGCGGAGGCGCTCGACGATCTGGGTGGTGTCGGTGACGCCGACGTCGGCGGCGAGGAGCGTGTCCTCGACCTCCTCCCAGACGTCGTCGTCGAGCTTGTCGCTGGACAGCAACGCGAGCAGGCCCTTGCCGAGGGCGTTGTTGGAGCGCGAGAGCCGCGAGCGGAGCCTGACGAGGCGCCCGGCCGTGGGCGCGGGGGTCTCGACCGCGGGAGCGGCGGGCTCGGCTTCCCCTTCCGGTTCCGCCTCGGGTTCAGCCTCGACCTCCGGTTTCGCCGTCGGCTCTGCCGTCGGCCGTGTCTCGACGGCCTTCGACCCGGATCGGCGCGCGAGCAGCACCCCGCCGACGACGGCCGCCACGAGGGCGATCGCCGCCACGAGCCAGATCCACAGGTTGTCCACGGTTGTCACCCTCCAGGAAGTCGCAGTGCCTCACCACTGTACTGGCGGCCGTCGGCCGGGGGCCGTGAGCTTCCGCCGCTGTGCACTCCCGCAGTGCGGCGCTCAGACCTCTTCCTTCACGAACTTCTGGCTGATCACCTGCGTCACGCCCGATCGCATCGTCACGCCGTACAGGGCGTCGGCGATCTCCATCGTGCGCTTCTGGTGCGTGATCACCAGCAGCTGCGAATGGTCCTGGAGCTGGCGCAGCAGGTCCAGCAGGCGCCCGAGGTTGACGTCGTCGAGCGCGGCCTCGACCTCGTCCATGAGGTAGAACGGGCTGGGCCGGGCGCGGAAGATCGCGCACAGCAGCGCCAGCGCCGTCAGCGACCGCTCCCCGCCCGACAGCAGCGAGAGCCGCTTGACCTTCTTGCCCGGCGGCCTGGCCTCGACTTCGACGCCGGTGTGCAGCAGGTCCTCCGGGTCCGTCAAAATCAGCCGCCCCTCCCCGCCGGGGAAGACCGTCTGGAAGACGTGCTCGAACTCGCGGGCGGTGTCCTCGTACGCCTCGGCGAAGACCGTCTGGATGCGCTCGTCGACCTCCTTGACCACGTGGTGCAGGTCGGCGCGGGTCTTCTTGACGTCTTCAAGCTGCTCGCCCAGGAACCGGTAGCGCTCTTCGAGCGCGGCGAACTCCTCCAGCGCGAGCGGGTTGACCTTGCCGAGCAGTTTGAGCTCCCGCTCGCCCCTGGCGGCGCGCTTCTCCATCGTCGCCCGGTCGAACGGGTGCGGCTCGGGCTCGGGCCGTCCCTTCTCCTCCGCCGTGGCGATCTCGTCGGCGGTGGGCGGGACCGGCTGCTCGGGCCCGTACTCGGCCAGGAGCGTCTCGATGTCGATGCCGAAGTCGGTGGCGGCCTTCTCTTCGAGCTGCTCGATGCGCAGGCGCTGCTCGGCGCGGGCGACCTCGTCGCGGTGGGCCGCGGAGGTGATCCGCTCGAGTTCGGCGGCCGTGGTGTTCGCGCGTTCGCGCAGCTCGGCGAGCTGCGCCTCGCGGCGGGACTGCTCGGCGGCGATCCGGTCGCGTTCGATGGCGGCCTCTTCGAGGGAGTCGGTGAGATGGACGCCCGTGGCCTCGGCGGCCTCGGCGACGAGTGCGGCGACGGCGGCGCCTCTGGCGCGCGCGGCACGGCGGGCCTGCGCGCGAGCCCGGGCGGCGCGCTCGGACTGGGCCTGGCGGGCCAGGGCGTCGGCGCGACCGGCGAGCGCGGAGGCGCGCTCCTCGGCGGTGCGGACGGCCAGGCGGGTCTCCATCTCGTTCTGGCGGGCGGCCTCGAGTTCGCGGGCGAGGGCGTCGCGCTCATCGGTGGAGGGCTCCTCGATCTCCGGTTCGGCCTCAAGGTCTTCGAGCTGCGCCTCGAGGTCGGCCAGGCCCGCGGTGTCGGACTCGCGGGCGGTCTGGGCGCGGTCCTTGGCCTGGGCGAGGCGGGCGACCTCGGCTTCGGCGCTGCGGGCGGCCGCGCCGAGTTCGGCGAGGCGGCGACCGGCGGCGTTGTGGGCGGCCTCGGCCTGGCGCCTGGCCGCGCGGACCTCCTCGGCGGCCGCTTCGGCCTCGCCGAGGGCGTCGCGGGCCTCGTCGAGCTGCTCGCGCAGCTGCGCGGCGAGGGACTCGGCGGCGATCTTGCGGTCGCGGGCCTCGTCGACGGCGGCCTGGATCTCGATGTAGGACTGGGCCCCCGCGGAGCCGCCGTGGGCGGTGGCGGCGCCGAGGACGTCGCCCTCGCGGGTGACGGCGGTGAGCTCGGGGTGGGCGGCGACGACGGCGCGGGCCTCGTCGAGGTCGTCGGCGACGACCATGCCCGCCAGGACGGCGCGGACGGCCCCGGCGAGCCCGGCGGGGGCCGAGACGGTGTCGGCGACGGCCTTGAACTGCGGCGGCACCGCGGCATGGGCGGCCGGAGCACTGTGCTCAATCAAGAAGGAAGCCTGCCCGCCGTCCTCGTCGCGCAGGATCTGGAGGGCCGCGGCCGCGCCGTCGGCTCCGGTGACGGCGATGGCGTCGGCCAGGCGGCCGAGCGCGGCGGCGAGGACGGCCTCGTAGCCGGGCTCGACGGTGAGCAGGGCGGCCACGGAGCCGAGCAGGCCGGGGACGGCCTCGCCGCGGGCGAGGAGTGCGGCGGCGCCGTCCTTGCGGCGCAGGCCGACGGCGAGGGCCTCCTCGCGGGCGGTCCACTGGGAGGCCTCGCGGTCGGCCTCGCGCTCGGCGCCCGCGAGCCGGTCGACCTCGGCCTTGGCGGCGGCCACGCGGGCCTTGACGGCGGCGTCGTGCTCGTCGAACTCGGTGGTGGCCAGGGCGGCCTCGTCCTCGGCCTCCGCTTCGGCCACGGCCTCGGCGGCGGCCTCGGCGCGCTCCCTGGACTCCGCGAGCGCGACGGCGGCGCGTTCGAGCTCCTCGGCGGCGGCCGCGGTGCGCGAGCGCAGGGAGTCGACGCGGCCGCGCAGCTTCGCGAGGGCCTCGCGGCGCTCGGCGGCGGCCTTGACGGCGCCCACGATGCGCTGCTCGGCCCCGGACAGGGCCGCCTCGGTCTCCTCGCGGGTCAGGGCGGCGGCGGCGAGGCGCTCGGAGTCCTCGGCGATGCCCTCGCGCAGGTCGACCTCCTGCTCGCGGATGCGCTGCGCCTCGGTCTCCAGGACGTCGGGGTCGCGTCCGGGGCGGTCGTCGCCGGTGTTCTCGGAGAGGTAGCGGCGGCGCTCGGCGGCGACCTGGGCGGTCGAGCGCAGGCGCTCGGCGACGGCCTGGAGGCGGTACCAGGTCTCCTGGAGGCGGGCCAGGCGCGGCTTGTCGGCGGCGTGGGCGGTCTCGATCTCGCCGATCCCGGCGGCGAGGCGCTCGTGCTCCTCGGCGAGGACGGCCTTGCGCTCGCGCAGGGCCGCTTCGTCGGCGAGGTCCTTGGCGATGTCGGTGCGCAGGCCGTGGAGGTCGTCGGCGAGGAGGCGCAGGCGGGCCTCGCGCAGGTCGGCCTGGATGGTCTGGGCGCGGCGGGCGAGCTCGGCCTGGCGGCCGAGGGGCTTGAGCTGGCGGCGCAGCTCGGCGGTGAGGTCGGAGAGCCGGTCGAGGTTGCCCTGCATGCCTTCGAGCTTGCGCAGGGCCTTCTCTTTGCGTTTGCGGTGCTTGAGGACGCCCGCGGCCTCCTCGATGAAGGAGCGGCGGTCCTCGGGGCGGGCGTGGAGGTAGGAGTCGAGCTTGCCCTGGCCGACCAGGACGTGCATCTCGCGGCCTATCCCTGCGTCGGAGAGGAGGTCCTGGACGTCGAGGAGGCGGCAGCGGTCGCCGTTGATCTCGTACTCGCCCTCGCCGGAGCGGAACATGCGGCGGGTGATGGAGACCTCGGTGTAGTCGATGGGGATGGCGCCGTCGGAGTTGTCGATGGTCAGGGTGACCTCGGCGCGGCCGAGCGCGGGACGGCCGGTGGTGCCGGCGAAGATGACGTCCTCCATCTTGCCGCCGCGCAGGGACTTGGCGCCCTGCTCGCCGAGGACCCAGGCGATGGCGTCGACGACGTTGGACTTGCCGGAGCCGTTGGGGCCGACGACGCAGGTGATGCCGGGCTCGAAGCGCAGGGTCGTGGCCGAGGCGAAGGACTTGAATCCCTTCAGCGTGAGGCTCTTGAGGTACAACGGTCAACTCCGTGGCGCGGCTCTGCGTGGCTGGGTCGGTCCAAGACTACAAGGAGGCCCCGACGGGAGCGGGTACATCGGCTCGCGGCGCTCGCCTGCCAAGACGGTCGGCGTGCCGGTCGAGAAGGACGTTCGCAGAGGTGGACGGCGGGGGGCGAAGGAGCGGGGACGGCCGCGACGGACTGATCTCGTTCGGGGTCAAGCGCTTTCGAGGCGCGGGACCGCACGGGAGGCGGTGGAGGCGCGGCCGGGGGTCGGGGGTCCGAGGACCGCTCCGAAACGGCGGAGGCCGCCTGTCGTCGAGACGAGGGAGGACGTCGGCGGTGGGAAACGGGCCCGGACACGACGATGCGCGCCGGCTGTAGTGCAGCTGGCGCGCTGGTGTTTCGTTGTGCGAGTGACGGCTAGGTCAACGCGGGCTCTGACAGCCGCATCAACTCCTCGGCCTCGTCGTGCTGTACCTCGCTCTCACGAGCGCGCAGCTCGGCGAGCTCGCTCTCGAGGTTGCGTACTCGCGCACGTAGCTGGACCACTTCTTCGAGCAGGCGCTTGTTCGGGGCCTGGCCGATGTGGCCATAGAGGGCTTTCGCCATAGTTTCTCCTTGCGATCGCGTCGTTTGGTGACGGTGGTGTACGCACCATGAATAACGTCGCATATAGCTTGAGTGAATTTTTGCCGCAAGAGCCAACTGCCCCCGCGGGACCGGTGGAGCACGGCTCGTGAACACCGGCGGTCTCTCAACATCATCCGCCTACACGGCGGTTCTCGTCAAGCTTTACACAGGCTTTGCCCCACGGATTCGACCGGGGTCACACCGCGTGGCTCGCGCTACGCCTTCGCGCCTGATAAGGTGCCTGAAAATCGGAACATACCTCACGCAACCTCCCGTAACGAGGCCCCCACACTCCGATGAGCAGACCCAGGGGCGGGCGCCACCGCGATCCCGCCGAGAGCCGACGCCGGATGTTCCTCGCGATCCTCCTGGCCTTCGGGCTCAGCGCGGCGGCCACCTCACTTTGGGCACTCGACTCGCCACTCGAAGAGACCACCGCTTCGAGTGAAGGCGACGCCACCGCCGAGACCACCGACGCCCCGGACGGTGGCACGCTGCCCGATCTGCAGCTCGGCGACTCCGCCGTCCAACCCCAGGACGCCGAGGTCGAACCCACGACCGAGGCGCCCGCGGAGGACGAGACGTCGTCCGAACCGGAGCCCGACGAGGACGATGGCGGAGGCGATGGCGGCGGTGGGGACGACGGCGGGTCCGAGCCCGATGAAGACCGCACCACCGAAGAGGCCCTCCTCGCCGCGGTCAACGGCGAACGGGCCGACGCCGGCTGCGGGGCGCTGGAGGGCGACACGACCCTCGACGCCGCCGCGCGCCTCCACGCCGAGGACATGGCGGAGCAGGACTACTTCAGCCACACCTCACTCGACGGCCGCAGCCCCACCGACCGCGCGGCCGAGCAGGGCTACAGCGGCGGCGTCGGCGAGAACATCGCCGCCGGATACCCGGACGTCGCCGCGGTCATGGAGGGCTGGATGAACTCCGAAGGCCACAGGGCGAACATCCTGAACTGCGACTACGACGTGATCGGCCTCGGCGTCGCCGACGGCGTCGAGGGCTCCACGTACTCCAAGTACTGGGTGCAGGATTTCGGGTGACGGAGGAACCCGAACAGAGAGCGCAGCGGGTGACGTAGGAACCCGAACAGAAGGCACAGCGGATCGCGGCAGAAGCCGAACAGAGGGAGCAACGGCCGGCGTAGGAACCCGAGCACCGACACAGCGGGTCGCGCGGAAACCGCCCCGAGCACCGCACCACATCTGCTCGGGGCCGGACCGGAACCGCTTCGGCCGCATGGCAGACCCACCAAGCGACCTTGCGGCCCCGGCCCGGCGTCTCGCCGGTGCGGCGGTCACCGTCCGCAACGCACCGGACTCGCATTATCGCAGCTCGGACCCGCTTCATACCCAGTTGTGTCGGGCATCTGACTCAAAGCTGGACTCGGCGATTACAACCGGTCATTCTGGGATGGCCGCCTGCATGGGCGCGCGACTGGGGAGGCGACCAAAAACCTGAAGGACGAGGTGCCACCGTGCGTGTAATGCTGTACGACCCCAATCAGGTGTTCTCAGCCAGCATCCGACCGTTGCTCCACCGCCGAGGCGACATCGCGATCGAGGCGAAGAACGCCAAGGCGCTCGCCGCGGACGAGCATGTCGACTGCTGCCTGATCGCCCTGGAGGCGGTCTCCAGGAGCAGGATCCTGACCGACTGCAAGAGGCCGGTGTTCCTCATCACCGATCGCGACGACGGCTCGGTCCTGCGCAAGGCCGTCTCGGTCGCCGCGGCCGGGATCGCGTGCACGCACATCCTCCCGAGGGATCTGCTCCACGCGATCGACCAGGGCATCAACAGTCCCCCGTACTACGACCCGCAGCTCCTTCGGGCCGCCCTCCAACCGGCGCCGCTCCTCGGCGCGCAAGACGCCCATGAGCTGGCACATCACCTCACTCCCCGCGAGGACGACGTGCTGCGCCGCATCATCCGGGGCGAGGCCACCAGCTACATGGCCGACTCGATGGGCGTGTCGGTCTCGACCGTGCGCTCCCACGTCCAGAACGTCCTGGGCAAGCTCGGCGTGAACTCGCGCCTGGCCGCGATCGCCTTCGCGATCAACTACGGCCTGGAGTCGGTGCGGGAGCAGCATCCGCAGCTCAGCTGAGGCGCGCGCATAATTGAGCGGTGCCAGAGCTTCCCGAAGTCGAGACGGTCCGCCGCGGGGTCGACGCGGCCTTCCGCGGCGGACGCATCAGCGCCGTCGAGGTCTACAACCCGAGGTCGGTGCGCCGCCATGCGGCGGGCATCGACGATTTCACCGCGAGCCTGCGCGGCCTGACGGTCACCGGCAGCGGGCGGCGCGGAAAGTTCATGTGGCTGCACCTGGACGCGGAGCCGTTCGCCGATGACGGCGCTCTTCCCGGAGGGGACCGCGTCCTGGTGTGCCACCTGGGCATGAGCGGGCAGTTCCGCGTCATGGATGCCGGGGCCGAGGCGCACCGGCACCTGCGGGTGCGGCTGCGGTTCGAGGACGATCGCGAGCTGTGGTTCGTCGACCAGCGGACCTTCGGCTTCCTGGAGGTCGTCGACTCCGACGGGACGGTGCCGAAGACGCTCGGGCACATCGCGCCGGACGTGTTCGAGGCGGAGTTCGACGCCGAGCGGTGCGCGGCCAGGCTGCGCTCGCGGCGCATCGAGGTGAAGAAGGCTCTGCTGGACCAGGGGTGGGTCAGCGGCGTGGGGAACATCTACGCCGACGAGGCGCTGTGGCGGGCCGGGATCCGCGGGCGGCGGCTCGGCGAGCGGATCTCGCGGCGCAAGGCCTTGGAGCTGCTCGGACACGTCCGGGCGGTCCTGGAGGAGGCGCTGGAGGCGGGCGGGACGTCGTTCGACCCGCTGTATGTGCGGGTCAACGGCGAGTCGGGGTACTTCTCGCGGGAGCTCGCGGTGTACGGCAGGGCGGGCCAGCCGTGCCGACGGTGCGGCACCTCGATCCGCAGGGAAGTGATCGGGGACCGCTCGGCGCACTACTGCCCGGCGTGCCAGCGCTGAGGCTCAGCGCTGCTTGACGCCGAGGCGGTCCGAGAGGACGCGCCAGGCCAGTTCGGCCGCGATCTGCTCGGCGTCCTTCTTCGAGCCGCCGGTGCCCTCGCCGAACTCCTCGCCGGCCACGACGGCCCAGGCGGTGAACTCCTTGGCGTGGTCGGGGCCCGACTCGCTGATCCGGTATTCGGGGACGCCGAGCCCGGAGTCGGCGGTGAGCTCCTGGAGGCTGGTCTTCCAGTCCAGGGCGGCGCCCTGTCCGGCGGCGCGCTCCATGAGCGGGTCGAAGAAGTGGTGGACCACCCGCTTGGCGGTCTCGACGCCGTACTGGAGGTAGACCGCGCCGAGCAGCGCCTCCACGGCGTCGGCGAGGATCGAGTTCTTGTTGCGCCCGCCCGAGGACTCTTCGCCTTTGCCGAGGTACAGGTGCGGGCCGATCCCGCCGGCGCCCATGCGGCGCGCGACGACGGCCAGCGCCTTCATGTTCACCACCGACGCCCGGAGCCGTGCGAGCTGCCCTTCGGGGAGTTCGGGGTGGTTGGTGTAGAGCGCGGTGGTGATGACCAGGCTGAGCACCGAGTCGCCGAGGAATTCGAGGCGCTCGTTCGTGGGGATGCCGCCGTGCTCGTAGGCGTACGACCGGTGGGTCAGGGCAAGACGCAGCAGTTCGGGGTCGATGTCACTGACCCCGAACACCGCTTCGAAATGTTGTACTGCCTTGTCGCCCATGAGCCTCCCACCTCAACGCCGGCCTGGATTATCTCCGTGTCCACCGACCGCGTCAGGGTTGCCAGGCCCAACGGGGCCGTTTCAGGGCAAATCTGACAAGGGTCGTGAGGAGCTAGTACAAAAGCGGAGCGCAGCGGAGCGGTACTTGCGACGAGCGAGCCGCGGCTCAGATTTGCTCTGAGGCGGCCCTGCCCGACTACAACGGCGCTTAACTCAACTAGGCCTCGAAGACCTGGCGGCCTTTATAGGTGCCGCAGACATCGCAGACCTGGTGGCCGCGCTTCTTGGCGTGGCACTGCGGGCACTCGACCAGACGCACCGGCGCAGCCTTCCACTGCGAACGGCGGTGCCGGGTGTTGCTACGCGACATACGACGCTTCGGAACAGCCACTTCAGAACTCCATACTTTTACGCTGTGCTACTCGGGCCTGTCGTCGCCTTCGGCGTCGACTGACCGCAACTTGTCCAATGCCGCCCAACGCGGGTCCACCGTCTCGTGACGGTGGTCGTCGGGCAGCTCATCCCAGGGGACGCCGCATTCGGCGCACAGCCCCGGGCAGTCAGGTCGGCACAGCGGGGTGACCGGCATCGCCAGCACCAGCGCGTCCCGAACCGCGGGCTCCAGATCGAGCAGATCCCCCTGGAGCCGCAGAATCTCGTCGGCGTCAGTGGTCTCTTCGGTGACGGAGCCTTCATAAGCGTACAGCTCCTGCACTCGGACCCTGAGGGTGTCCTCGACAGGTGCGAGGCACCTCGCACACTCGCCCTCGGCGGTGGCCTCGACGTCGCCGTCGGCGAGGACGCCCTCGCTCACCGAGGTGAACGTGACGTCGATGGACAGCGGGGACGACTCCGGGACCTGAAACACGTCGGGACCGAGCGCCTCGGGTGCGGCGACCTCGCGTTCGACCCGCATGGTCGCGCCGGCGCTGCGCTCGAGCTCCGCGGTGTCGACCACCAGCGGAGAAGCGGGATCCAGGGCAGTGTTGGTCATCGGTGAACGGCAGTCCTTCGTCAGGGAGATGCGCCTCGATCGAGGCCGACCGACAATGCTACCTCAGCGTCGCGGACGTCTCAAAGCAGGCGGGCGGCCCGGCGGGGCGTGTGGCGGGCCGACACGTCGGGTCTCGTCGAGTCCCGCTCCGTCCGGCAGGGCGGCGGGATGCGGCCGCCATCGGCCGCGTGAGCGCGGCTCAGCGCGCGTCGGGTGGACTCGCTCCCGCATCGGGACGGCGGTCCGGCGCTAGAGCTGCGGGAGCGGGCGCTCGTCCTCGATCTCGTCGTGCTGGTGCGGGGCGAAGGTGCCGATCTCGCGGAGCGTGTGCATCTTGTCGCGCCCGCGCTCGACGCCGGAGAGGGCGCGGTGCAGGAACTGCTCGAAGTTGGCGAGCGTCGTGTCGACGTACTCGTCCACCTCGTCGCGCAGCCGCTGCGCCTCGCCGCGGGCCTCGCCGATGATGCGGTTGCCCTCGTGCTCGGCCGAGACCGTCACCTCGTGGCGCGAGACGAGCCTGGCGTGCTCGGCCTCGCCTTCGGAGATGATCCGCTCGGCCTCGCGCTCCCCCGCCTCGATGATCTTGTCGCGCTCCTGGAGCATGGCCTCGGCGCGGCGGATGTCCGAGGGCAGATCGTTCTGGAGCTCCTCCAGCATCGCGATGAGCTCGGCGCGGTCCACCTTGCAGCTGCGGGACATCGGGACGGCCTTGGCCGCCTCCACATAGGCGATGATCTCTTCGATCCTGTCGAGCGAACCCACCGATTTGCTCCCGTCGATATCTGTCATGAGGCTATTGTCCCGTATCGGGGCCTTGCCATGTGTCAATCCTGACGCATGCGTTCCACCAGTCGCCTTTGGACGATTTCCGGCACATGGGGGGAGATGTCCCCGCCCCACTTCGCCGCGTCTTTGACCATCGAGGACGAAAGGAAAGAGTACAGCGGATTGGTGGGCATCATCACCGTCTCAATGCCCCTCAAGCCGTAGTTCATCTGGGCCATTTGCAGTTCGTAGTCGAAGTCCGAGACGGCGCGGACCCCTTTGACGATGACGCCGACTCCGTGCTCTTCGCAGAAGTCGACGACCAGCCCGCGGAATGACGCCACTCGGACGTTCGGCATGTCGGTCGTGGTCTCCCTGAGGAGCTCGACTCGCTCCTCTACGGTGAACACCGCGTTCTTGGAGGCGTTGTGGAAGACCGCGACCCACACCTCATCGTACAGCTGTGAGGTGCGGCGGATGATATCGAGATGACCGTATGTCACCGGATCGAACGATCCGGGACAGACGGCGTGCCGAGCTTCAGGTTTCACAGCCGGTGACCGTAGCAAAGGGCGGTGGTGCCGTAGCGGCGGACGCGGTCTTCTGCGACCTTCTCGGGCCACGGCACGTCCGCGTCGCGCCCGGCTCGCTCGATCACGACGTCGGCGCCGTCGGCCAGCCAGCCGTGTTCGACCAGGGCGGCGAGCATGGCGCCGATCGCCTGATCGGTCACCGCATAGGGCGGATCGGCGAAGACGATGTCGTAGGGCTCGGCGGCGCCTGAGGCAAGCGCCTTCTCGACAGGGGCGGATATCACATGCGCGTCGGCGATGCCCAGATCGGCGATATTGCGCCGCAGCAGCTTCGCGGTCTGGGCGTGGGACTCGACGAACAGGGCGTGCGCGGCGCCCCGCGAGAGCGCCTCGATCCCGACCGCGCCCGACCCGGCGTAGAGGTCGGCGAAGCGGAGTCCTTCGAGGTCGCCGCCGGGCGCGAGGGAGTTGAACAGCGCTTCGCGGACCCGATCGGAGGTGGGCCGCGTGCGGTCACCCGAAGGCGTGGCGAGGCGGCGGCCCTTGAGGGCGCCGGCGATGATCCTAGTCATGAGATGACCACTCTAACCCAGGGGCGGCGCCTCACCCCTTCTCCAGATATTCGCCTCGGTCGGCGGCCAGGTCGTCGACGAGGGCCGCGAACGCCGGTTCCGAGCGCATCCGCGGGTCCGCGGCGATCAGCTTGACCGCGTCGGCCCTGGCCTCCTCGATGATGTCGACGTCGCGCAGCAGCGACAAGAGCTTGACGTGCGATTTCGTGCCGGACTGGGCCGCGCCGAGGACGTCGCCCTCGCGGCGCTGCTCCAAGTCGAGCTCGGCGAGCGCGAACCCGTCGGTGGTGGAGGCGACGGCGTCGAGCCGATCGCGGGAGGCGGTGCCCTCGGCGGCCTCGCTGACCAGCAGGCACAGGCCCGGGTGACTGCCGCGCCCGACGCGGCCGCGCAGCTGGTGGAGCTGGGAGATGCCGAAGCGCTCGGCGTCGAGGATGACCATGGCGGTGGCGTTCGGGACGTTGACGCCGACCTCGATGACGGTGGTGGCGACCAGGACGTCGATCTCGCCCGCGGCGTAGGCGCGCATGACGCGGTCCTTCTCCTCGGCGTCGAGGCGGCCGTGGAGGAGGCCGAGACGCAGGCCGTGGAGGGGCCCGCTGCGCAGCTGCTCGATCATGTCGGTGACGGCCAGCGGCGGGCGGCGGTCGTCGCCGCCGCCGGTGTCCTCGGTGTCCTCACCGCCCACGCGCGGGCAGACGACGTAGGCCTGGCGTCCGGCGGCGACCTCTTCGCGGACGCGCGTCCACGTGCGGGCCATCCACCGCTGGTCGGTGTAGGGCACGACGTGCGTGGCGATCGGGCTGCGCCCGGCCGGGAGCTCGGTGAGGCGGCTGGTCTCCAGGTCGCCGTAGACGGTCATGGCGACGGTCCTGGGGATCGGGGTGGCCGTCATGACGAGCGTGTGCGGCGGACGCTCGGCCTTGGAGCGCAGGGCGTCGCGCTGCTCGACGCCGAAGCGGTGCTGCTCGTCGACGACGACGAGGCCGAGGTCGTGGAAGTCGACGCCGTCGTAGAGCAGGGCGTGCGTGCCGACGACGATCCCGGCCTCGCCGGATTCGACGGCTTCGAGCGTGGCGCGGCGCTGCGCGGCGGTGGCCGAGCCGGTGAGCAGGGCGACGCGGGTGGCCTCCATCGGGGCGCCGAGTTCGCCGCCTTTGGCGAGGTCGCCGAGCATCTCGGCTATCGAGCGGTGGTGCTGCCCGGCGAGGACCTCGGTGGGCGCGAGCATCGCGGCCTGGCCGCCGTGGGCGACGACCTGGAGCATGGCGCGCAGGGCCACGAGCGTCTTGCCGGAGCCGACGTCGCCTTGGAGGAGCCGGTGCATCGGATGCTCCCCGGCGAGTTCGTCGGCGATCTCGGCGCCGACGCGGCGCTGCCCGTCGGTGAGCGGGAACGGCAGCGAGGCGTCGAAGGCCTCCAGGATCGCCCCGCCCTTCGGCCGCGGCGTGGCGGGCTCAACGGCGGCCTCGGCCTTGCGGCGCACCAGCGCGGCCTGCATGACCAGTGCCTCCTGCCATTTGAGGCGCTTCTTGGCCGCGCCGAGGGACTCGAACGACTCGGGGCGGTGGATCTGGTGGAGCGCGGCGCCGTAGCCCATCAGGCGGTGGCGGGAGCGGATCGCGGCGGGCAGCGGGTCCGGCGGGTCCTCCAGCAGGTCGAGGGCGATGCGCACGCACTGGCCGATCTTCCACGTCGGCAGGTCGGCCGTGGCCGGGTAGACGGGGATGAACGCCCCGGCGAACTCCTCGACCGCCTCGGCCGGGTCGGAGGCGTCCTCGGCGAGCAGCCGGTACTGCGGCGAGTTCAGCTGGAGCCGGCCGCGGAACTGGCCGACCTTCCCGGCGAACAGGCCCCAGCGCCCGGGCCTGAGCTCCTTGGCCCGCCAGCCCTGGTTGAAATAGGTCAGGGTGACGGTGCGGCCCATCTCGTCGGCGACGATGACCTCCAGCAGGTCGCGCTTGATCGCGCGCTTGCCGGGCCGCGGCGGCTTGGGCGGCAGCGGCTTGGGCACCGCGGCGCGCACCTGCGCGAAGACGGTGACCTCCTCGCCGATCCGCAGCGAGCCGAGGTCGGCCTGCTCGCCGCGCTGGGCGTAGCGGAACGGGTAGTGGGACAGCAGGTCTCCGACGGTCTCCAGTCCCAGTCCCTTGTCGAGCGCGGCGGCGGTCTTCGCGCCGACGACGTCTCGCAGGCGGGCGTCCAAACCTACAGCCAACGGTCACCTCTCCACTGTTCGCGTTCGATCTCACCCGGTCTCACCGCCGTCTCGGCCGCCGGCGGCTCGTGCCCAGGGCCATCACTCGGCTCCGATGAGCATGAGCGGACGGTCCTGCCCGGCGGGCAGCTGCTGGATCTCCACCAGCGGCCACGCCCTTCCCACATGATCGCTGAGGGCTGTGACAGTTTCGGGGTCCGACTCAGCGCCGACCAGCAGCGTGATGAGTTCGGCCCCGGCCGAACACAGCCGGTCGACCAGGTCGAGGGCGGCCACGGCCGGGTCGGTTCCGGTGTGGACGACGTCGCCGTCGACCAGGCCGAGCGCCCTGCCGCCCTCGTAGCGGACCTCGGCGGTGCGGCAGGAGGCGGCGGCCTCGGCCATGGCGATGACGTCGTCGTCGAAGGGCCGCTCGGGGTCGTGCACGGCGAACGCGGCCAGGCTCTGCATGATCGACCCGGTGGGGATGACCGCGACCCGGTAGCCGTCGCCGCGGGCGGCGTGCGCGGCGCCGCGGACCGCGTCGACCGCGGCGGGGTCGTCGACGAGCACGGTCGCGTTCGGGCCGCCCCCCGCGCGGACGGCCATGAGGACGTCGTCGACGGCGCCGGTGGCGGCCATGCGGCAGCCCTCGTTCTCCAGCAGCGCGCGCAGCTGCGGCTGCGAGGTGACCGCGACGACGGCACGGTCGAGGTCCTGTGTGGGGTGACGCGAGTAGGCGTCATCGAAGCGGGTCACCGAGATCCGGTGGACGCGGCCGCGCTCGATCCCGGCCTCGACGGCCGCGCCGACGTCGTTGACGTGGACGTGGACGTTGAACGTCGTGGCCGCCCGATCGGCGCGCGAGCCGATGATGACGACCGAGTCTCCCAGCTCGGTCAGGCGGCGGCGCAGGTCGGCGGCCGACTCGGCGGACGCTTCGAGCAGGTACTGGACCTCGTAGTCGTAGGCTTCGGAGCCGGTCTCGCGCGGGACCTCCTCGACGGGCCCGGCGGCCCTGGTGCGGTGGCTCTCGAGCAGGTCGAGCGCACCGGTCGAGGTGGAGCCGGTGAGCGTCTCGACCAGGGCCTCCAAGAGCAGCGCCAGGCCGAGCCCGCCCGCGTCGACCACGCCCGCGCGGGCCAGGGCGGGCAGCTGGGTCGGGGTGGCGGCGACGGCCTCGGCGGCGGCCTCGGCGGCGGCGCGGGCGGCCGAGACGAGCCCGAACGGCGCGGCCTTCGCGGCGGCCGAGGAGGCGGCCTCGGCGACGGTGAGGATGGTGCCCGCGGTGGGGACCGCGACGGCGGCGGTGGCCGCGTCGGTGGCCGAGCGCAGTCCGGCGGCGAAGCCCTTGGCGTCGACCGCCTCCGCGGTCCAGGCGTCGGCCAGGCCGCGGAGCATCTGGGCGAGGATGACCCCGGAGTTGCCGCGGGCCGAGAGGAGCGCGCGTCCGGCGGCCTCGTCGAGCAGGGCGTGCAGCGTCGGCTTCGGCGTCGCGCCCTGGAAGGCGGCCTGGAGCGTGGCGACCATGTTGGTCGCCGTGTCGGAGTCGGCGACGGGGAACACGTTGAGCTCGTCGACGCCGCGCCGGTGCCGCGTCAATGTGTCGATGCCGCGCGCGGCCCACTCTCGCATGGTGTCGGCGTCGAGGCCGTGCGGGCCGTGTTCAGGGATGTCTGCCACGGGCCATGAGGATACGCGCCTCCCCGGGGCCGTGGCGTCGCCACCGTGATCGGCCGGGCGCCACGGGCCCGCGGGAGGTCTAGAGGTCGCCGTAGCGCAGCGTGTTGCGCAGTGCGTCGACGGCCTCGCCCCGGTCGCCGGTGGCGAAGCCGACGAAGCCCTCGAAGCCGCCGTCGACCTGGACGAGCGCGGCGTAGACGGTCGTGTCGCCGACGGTGAAGGTGTGGAACTCGGCCTGGCGGGCGTCGATCCAGTAGTTGACGGTCTCGGACTCGCCGCTGATCTCGCCGCCCAGGTGCTCGGCGATCGCGGCCTCGAAGGCCGGGCCGACGTCGTCCAGGCCCGTCTCGGCGGTGGCGCCGATGGCCTCGGGGTTGATCGCGCCGACGAACGCCGAGGCGCTGCCGTCCTCGACCGCGCGCCCGGCGGCACTGGAGAACACCGGGGGGATCTCGGTCGACTCGGCCCAGGCGGCGCCGTCGGGGACGACGAACTTCAGGCCCGCGGACTCGTCACTGATCAGCGCGGGCTCGGCGGCCGGGGGTTCCTCGATGGTCGCGGTCTTGTCGTCGGCGGGCTCGCCGTCGTCGGGGTTGAACAGGATGAACCCGCCGACGCCGAGCGCGGCGGCGATCACGACGACGCCCACGAGCAGGATCCACAGCGGGCCTTTGCCGCCGCTCTTCTTCTTGCGCTGGATCTGGCCGGGCTGGGCGCCGCCCCACGGCTGCTGCCCGGCCGGTCCCGAGACGGGGACGAGCTGGCCGCCCTGCGGGCCGAACTGGCCCTGGCCGGGCGAGACCGGCATGCCCGAGGCGGGCATCCCGGAGACCGGCGGCATGCCGGGAGCGGGCATCCCCGACACGGGAGGCATGCCTTGTCCGGGCATGCCCTGTCCCGGCATGCCCGAGACGGGCGGCATGCCCGGGTGCTGCGGCGGGGCGTCGAACGGCGACACCGGCACGCCGGGGGGCGGCCCGAACGGCGCCTGCGGCTGGCTCCCCGGTCCGCTCGCGTACTTCACCGTGCCGTCGACGTCCTCGACCGGCATCTGCTGGTTCGGCGGAGGGGACACGCGCTGGCTCTCCGGCGACCACGGCGGAGGCTCCTCGGTCGGAGGCTGCTCGTGGGGCCGGTACACCGGTGGCTCTTGCGGAGACTGCGGCGGCTGCCAGCCGTCGGCCGGCGGCTGCGGGGTGTTGCTCATGATCGACTCACCAACGAAAATATGGGCATCGGCACATCACTGTATGTGGGTAGCCTACGGGATCAGGACCAATCCTAGAGTGGTCGACCGTGGCGGCTCGCGGCAGCCACCACAGTGCATCGATGCCCGTCACCTCGGCGAAGTCCTTCGAGCGGTACGTCGGAATCGTCTGTATTGGGCGTCCGAATGGATTGTGACGCGGCCCCTCGGCCCTGGATGGGGCAGTGCGGTGCAGGTCCGTTAGAATTGCCGGGTTGCCCGCCGTGGGGGCGGGCCGCTGAATCGTCAACGCAGGAGTTTGGAAAATGTCGAGCGTGTGTGAAGTCTGCGGCAAGCGCCCGGGCTTCGGCAACAACGTCCCGTGGTCCCACAAGAAGACCAAGCGTCGTTGGAACCCGAACCTCCAGACCATTCGCATCGCGACTGGCTCCGGCGACAACAAGCGCCGCGCCAAGGTCTGCACCTCGTGCCTCAAGGCCAACAAGGTGACCCGCTAAGGGACGATCAAGACTTCACGCCGCCGGGCCCGTTCCCGGCGGCGTTTCGTCGTGGCCGGCGGCCTTCACTGCCCTTGGAAGTGGTCCCAGCCGGTCGGGCCCGTCCACGGCTGCCCGTCGACGGTGACGCCCGCGCCTTCGGCGACCGTGCCGATGCGCCGCCAGCCCTCGGGCAGGATCACGCCGGGCGGGAAGGCCGCGGCCAGGGCGTGATCCTCGCCTCCCGACAGCAGCCATGTGAGCGAGTCGGCACCGAGCGCCTCGGCGGCGTTGGCCATCGCCTCGGGGACGTCGAGCACGGCGGTGTCGATGTCGACGGCCACGCCCGAGGACTCGGCGAGGTGGCCGACGTCCGCCAAGAGCCCGTCCGAGACGTCGATCATGGCTCTGGCGCCCATGAGGGCGGCGTCGCGCCCGGCCGCGTACGGCGGGTGCGGGCGCCGATAGGCGCCGACCAGGGCGCCGGGCGAGCGGAACCCGCGGGAGAGGATGTGCAGTCCCGCGGCGGCCCAGCCGGTCCTGCCCGCCAGCGCAAGCACGTCCCCCGGCCGCGCACCGGACCTGGTGACCGGTGGTCGGCCTTCGAGGTCGCCGAGCGCGGTGACGGTGACGGTGAGCTGCGAGCCGCGGGTGGTGTCGCCGCCGACGACGGCCGCGCCCGCGGCGGCGGCCTCGGCGGCCAGGCCGGAGGCGAACTCCTCGATCCATGCGGCGGGCGTGTCCTGGGGGGCCGAGACGGCGGCGAGGAGCGCGGTGGGCGCCGCGCCCATCGCCGCGATGTCGGCGATGTTGGCGGCGGCGGCGCGGTGGCCGACGTCGGCGGCCGAGCACCAGTCGAGGCGGAAGTGGCGTCCTTCGACGAGCATGTCGGTGCAGGCGACGACCCGGCCGTCGGGGGCGGTCACGACGGCGGCGTCGTCGCCGGGGCCGAGCTCGACGGCGTCGGTGGTGGTGAAGTGCCTGGTGAAGCGCTCGATGAGCCGGAATTCCCCGACCTCGGCGACGGTTTCGCTCACGGTTGCTTCCAGTCTCGGGCAGTTGACGGTCTGGAGATCACTGCGTAATCTTCGCTCAACGGCGATCGTGAGCCGGTCAGGCCCGCCGGGCATCGTCTTCCGGCCGCCGACCCCTTTCCCGCGAGCGTTGGGAGGCCTGTCGATGGTGCAGGCGTACATTCTGGTGCAGACCGAGGTCGGAATGGCCGCGGCGGTGTCCGAGGCCGTCGCGAAGCTCGACGGCGTGGTGCGGGTGGACACCGTGACCGGCCCGTACGACGTGGTGATCCTCACCGAGACCGACTCCGGTGACCGATTGGACGCGTCCGTGGTGAGTAGAGTCCAGCGGGTGGCGGGTGTTACCCGCACGCTGACCTGTTCGATTCTGCGTCTCTGAGGAGTGCCGTGGGGAAGGCGAAGCTTCCGGCCGTGGTGGCCACGGCCGTGGCGGTGCCGGTGGCCGCCGTCGCGGGCGTCGTCGTGTTCAACGCGATCGCGCCCGCCGCCGATGACTCCCGTTTCGACGAGGACCTGTCGCCGGTGAGCGTCGAGGTGCCGCGGTTGAGTGACGAGGACGCCGTGGTGTGCCTGGCGATGACCGCGAAGGCGCCCGAGAGCGTCGCCGATCTGCCCGCCAGGCCGGTCGAGGGCGAGGCGCACGCCTCGGAGTTCGTGCTCGCCTACGGCGATCCGGCGGTGGTGGCCACGTGCGGGGCCGACGCGGTGGAGGTCGAGGACACCGCGGTGGTGTACCTGCTGAACGGCGTCTGCTGGTTCACCGAGGAGAACGGCGGCACCGAGTGGACGACCGTGGACCGGCAGGTGCCGGTCGGCGTGACCGTCCCCGACGACTACCCGCAGCCGGTGGACGTGCTGAGCGGGCTGTCGAAGACGATCGCGGAGGCGGTGCCCGCGTCGCAGGACGCGCCGTCGGGCTGCTCGTGAGCGCGGCGTCCGGTCCGGTTCGGACGGACGGGGGCGGACCGGTGGACCGGTCGTTCTTCGACCGCGATTCGGTGGCGGTGGCGCCGGAGCTGCTGGGCTGCCTGGTGACCGCGAACGGGGTGACGGTGCGCCTGACCGAGGTCGAGGCCTACCGGCAGGACGATCCGGCGTCGCACTCGTTCCGGGGCCGCACCGCCCGCACGGCGGTCATGTTCGGTCCTGCCGGGCACCTGTACGTCTACTTCACTTACGGGATGCACTACTGCGCCAACATCTCGTGCGGCCCGGAGGGTTTCGGCGCGGCGGTGCTCCTGCGCGCCGGTGAGGTCGTCGACGGCGTCGCGACCGCCCAGGCCAGGCGCGGCGAGCGGATCGCGTTCAGGGACCTGGGGAGGGGCCCGGCGCGGCTGGCGCAGGCGATGGGCTGGGACCGCGACGACGACGGCGCCGACATGGTCGGCTCGGTGCGGCGCGGAGCAGGCGATCTCGCGGTGCGGTCGGGTCCCCGGACGGGGATCACGAAGGCCGCCGAGGTGCCGTGGCGGTTCTGGATCGACGGCGACGCGTTCGTCTCCCCGTACAAGCGCCACCCGAAGGCGCTCGCATCCGAGGCATAAACTCCCCTTTATCCTATACTCTATATCCTATAAGATTTGAAGGCACGAAGGCGTAGGCTTGCTATATCTTATAGGGTATAACGGCGTCTGAGGAGTGAGCGTCGTTCAAGGGCGTCTCATTCGAGGGTGACGTCGAAGCGCGGCGAGTTCATCAGTTCGCGGAACGCCTGGTTCGCCTCGGAGTCGCGGTCGATCTCGGAGTTGCGGCCCTCGGCGTCCGGCGAGGAGAAGTAGACGATCGCCTTGAGCCTCGGGTAGTGCGCGAACTGCTCGTCGGCGGACGCGAACACGGTCCGCTGGTGGTCGGGGTACTCGCTCTCGTGGAACACGCCCCATTCGGCGAGCATCATCGGCTTGTCCGGGTGGTGGCGGGCGATCCAGTGGTAGAAACCGGGCCACGAGTCCTCGTCGGTCTCGTCGACGATCTCGGTGAAGTCGGAGTGGCCGTCGTCCTTGAGGGACTGGTTGTAGCCCGACAGGCCGATCCAGTCGACGACGTCGTCCCCGGGGTAGAGCTGGTTGTGCCAGGGCATCTCGACCCACTTCAGGTAGCCCATGTAGTTCATGACGGTGACGAGGTTGTCGACGCCGTGGCCGCGCAGGAAGGTCACCACGTAGCGGAACATCTCGGCGTAGTCGCCGGCCTCCATGCCCGAGCCGTCCTCCTGCACGACGTCGTTCTCGGGCTCGTGGTGGACGGTGAAGAAGAACGGCTTGTCGAAGTTCGCGTTGATGTGGTCGGCGAGCCTGAGGAGGAACGCGTCGACGTCCGGGTCGCCCGCGGCGATCTCGGCCCAGGTGGCCATCTGCGGCTTCCAGTTGATGAACAGCGTCCGCGGGTGCTCGGGGTCCTCGGTGAGCGCGATCTGCTCGGGGGTGGGGAACAGCTCCTCGTCGGCCCGTTCATAGGCGTGGTAGATGTGCTGGGTCTGCCCGGCGGCCTGCTCGAACTCCAGGAGCGCCTCCTCCTTGGGGCGGCTGGTGTGGGCGGCGGGCGCGACGCCGATGAGGGCGCCGCAGGTGGGGATGAGCTTCTCGCCGGTGGTGCAGGTGGCGAGGTTGCCCTCGGCCTGGCCGGCCTCGGGCAGGAGCGGGTCGGGCCGGTCGGCGGCGGGCGCCGGAGTCAGGCTGGGCTGGTCCGGACTGGGCCGGCCGGGGCTGGGCGGGTCGAGGACGCCGGGCGAGGGCTCGGGCGCCGCGGGGACGGTGCGCAGGATCGGGCCGCGGCCGGCCAGTTGCGTGCCCTCGAATTCGAGGTAGTCGTCGAGGTCGGGCGTGGAGACGGCGAAGCCGTAGCGTCCGGGGGCGTCGATCGCGCCGGTGACGTCGAAGACGACCTCAGTGGTGGTGGAGCCGACCACGGCCGTGTCCCAGACGCGGCCGTAGGGCGGGGCGGAGTCGGCGGTGAGCGCGCAGGTGCACGGGAGTGCGTGGACCGAGGAGACCTCGATGGTCATCGCATCGGTGTCGGGCGGGACGAGGACCGGCATGCGCAGCTCGGCGGTGTGTTCTGGAGCCACTGTGGACTCGTCGACGACGAACTGGAGGTGGGTGACGGCGATGCCGAGGTCCTCGGTGGTGCCGACGGGCAGGGCGGGCGACCCGGCCGGGGCGGCATGGTCGACCTCGGTGGCGGTGTAGGAGGCGATGACCGGCTCGTGGTCGACCTGGCCGGGCAGCTCGTCTCCGGCTGACGCGTTCCGGGTGCTCGGTCCCTGCTCGGTGCCGACGCTGTAGCCGACGACGAAGCCGCCCAAGACCAGTGGGACGGCGGCCAGCAGCGCGATCAGGCCGCGGCCCGTCCTCAGCGAGGCCTGCTGCTTGTGTGAATTGCCCATCTTCGTCCCCACCTCACGGGAGTTTCACGCGATACACCCTCAAATACCGTGATTCACATGATAGCGAACATAATGGTTTTAATCGACTCTCGCGGCACAACGACCCCGTCCGCACCGGCGATACTTTTCGGACGGACCCCCGTGCCCGTCACCTTTCCTCTCACTGACTCGTTACATGGGCGAGATCCCGTGAACGAGAAAGGCTTTCGCGTTGAGGACCCCTGCCGCCCGCACCCTCGCCGACTACGGCATCATCGCCCGCCGCTCGTGGTGGCTCATCGTCGGCACCGTCGCCGCCGCCCTCGCGGCCGGGATCTGCTACACCGCGGCCACGGACGAGGTCTACGAGTCCACCGCCTCGGTCCTGGTGATGCCCACCGCCACCGACACCGACGTCGCCGGGGCGCGCACCTCCGGGCAGGTCAACCTCGACACCGAGGCCCAGATCGTCAAGTCCACCGAGGTCGCCCAGGCCGCCGCCGAGCGCCTCGGCGCGCCGTCCGCCGACGAACTGTCCGAACAGGTCTCGGTCGCCGTGCCGCCCAACACCTCGGTGCTGAAGATCAGCTTCCGCGCCGACGACCCCGAGACCGCCCAGGCGGGCACCATCGCCTTCAGCGAGGCCTACCTCGCCCACCGCATGGCGGCGGCCACCGCCTCGATCGAGGGCGCGATCACCGCCGAGCAGACCGGACTCGACGCCATCAACACCGAGATTGACGGCGTCGAAGACGAACTGGACTCACTCGACGGCGGTGACGACAGCGCCGCCCTGGAATCCAGCCTGGACAACCTGAACCGCCAGGCCGGAGAGGTCGAGTCGACGATCGCGGCGATGGAGGCCGAGTTGAGCGCCACCACGCCCGGGCGCATCATCAACCAGCCCCCCGCGCCCGAGTCGCCCATCTCGCCCAACCCGCTGTTCAACCTCGCCGCCGCGCTCGGCGCGGGCCTGCCGCTCGGCCTCATGCTCGCCTGGGCCCGCCACCGCCTGGCCCGCCGCGTCCGCTACCCCGCCGACCTGGTCGACCGGTGCGAGCTCGACGTCCTCGGCTCGGTGCCGAAGTCGGTCAAGTTCCAGCGGCGCGAGGTCTTCGGCGCCTACAGCCCCGGCGGCCGCGTCTTCTCCCAGATGCGCAACGTCATCGCCTCACAGCTCACCGGCGATCAGCGCGTCGTGGTCGTCGCCGGGGTCGCGCCCGGCCCGGCCGCCAGTGTCGTCGCCGCGAACCTCGCCACCGCGATGGCCCGCGCCGGGGACCGCGTCACCGCCGTCGCCGCCGACCCCAGCACCACCGTCGGCCTGCCCGAGCTGTTCGGCACCGCGTCGGTCCCCGGCCTGGCCGACGTGTGGTCCGGGCGCGTCGACCTGTCCGAGACCATGCAGGCCGCACCGAGGCAGCCGAGCCTGTCGGTCGTCGGCCCCGGCGCCGCCGCGCGGGCCGCCGGACCCACCAGCGAGGCCGCCGCCGAGACGTTCGCGAAGCTCGCCGAGGCGGGGCGGTTCGTCGTCGTCGACGCGCCGCCGCTGTCGTGCTCGGCCGACGCCCAGCTGCTGGCCGCGCACGCCGACGCCGTCATCCTCGCCGTCCAGTCGCAGCGCGACTCGGTCTCGGAGACCTCGGCCGCCGCCGTCGCGATGCGCCAGATCGACACGCCGCTGCTCGGCGCGGTCCTGCTGCCGAACGCGCTGGGCCCGATGAACAACGCGCCGATGCCCGGCGGGCAGGTGCGCGAGCTCCCGCGCTCGCGGCGGCCCGACGCGCCCGCCGACGAGACGCCCACCGACTCGCTCGATGTCGTCGAGGAGGCTGAGCACGAGCCGCCCCGCAGGGACGAGCCCGCCGAGGCGCCGCCCCTGCCGATCAACGACTCGCAAGCGCCGCCGAAAGCGGCGAGGAAGCCGAGTCCGGGGCGGCAGCCGGCGGCAGAGACGCGATGACCCTCACCGGAGCGGTGCGGACCGGCCGCGCCCGGCCGGACGGCCCCGCGTCCTCAAGGGAAGGACGGCCGCTCACCTGGCTGCTCGCCGCCTACCCGCTGTGGTGGGCGCTGGGCATGGGCGTCCTCGTCGTCCCGTTCGTGGCCGCCGTCGCGGCCGTGCACCTGCTGCGCCGCAGGTCCGTCGCCGTCCCGCCCGCCTTCGGCTGGTGGCTGCTGTTCCTGCTGACCGTCGTGCTCAGCCTGGCCAACCTCGGCGTCGACCCGCCAGGCACCGTCGCCGAGTCGTGGGTCTCCAACCTGCCGGGGGCGACGTTCCGGCTCGGCTTCTACTGCTGCGTCACGCTCATCGTCCTGTGGGCCCACAACCTCCTCGCCGAGGGCCGCTATCCCAGGGAGCGGCTCATCCGGCTGCTGGCGTGGCTGTTCGTCGTCACCGTCGCCGGGGGCCTGCTCGGGACCTTCGCGGGCGGCTTCGAGTACACCTCGCCGGTGGAGGCGCTGCTGCCGAAGTCGGTGGCCTCGGACGGCTTCGTGCAGTCGCTGGTCCACCCGGCCGCCGCGCAGACCATGGACTTCCTCGGGTACGAGACGCCGCGCCCGGCCGCGCCGTGGGGCTACACCAACACGTGGGGCAACAACTTCGCCATCACCGTCGTGTGGCTCGTCGTGGCCGCCTTCTGCCTGCCGGTCGCCACGCGCTGGCGCATCGCGGCCACCGCGCTCCTCGCCGTCTCGCTCGTCCCGGCCGTGTACTCGATGAACCGGGGTCTGTGGCTCGGCCTGGCCGCGATCGCGGTCTTCGCGTCACTGCGGCTGCTCGTCTCCGGCAGGCCCGCAGGGCTCGCCGCGCTCGGCGGCGCCGGGATCGCCGCCGTCCTGCTGGTGGTGCTCACGCCACTGGGGACGGTCGTGCAGGCGCGGCTCGACCACGGCCACTCCAACGAGGGGCGCGCCTTCTCCTCGGAGACCGCCGCCGAACTGGTGATCAGCCACTCCCCCGTGCTGGGCTTCGGCTCGACCCGCAAGACGCTCGGCTCCGCCGAGTCGATCGCCGTGGGGCCCACGCCGGAGTGCCCGCGGTGCGGCGCCCGCACGCTGGGCGGCAACGGCCAGCTGTGGCAGGTCCTGTTCGCGCATGGCCTCGCGGGGACCGTGGCCTACCTCGGGTTCTCCCTGGTCGCGCTGTGGCGCTTCCGATCCGACCACTCCGCCGTCGGCATCGCCGGGTCGTCGGTCATCTGGCTGTCGCTGCTCTCGATGTTCTACTACAACGCCCTGGTCACCCCGCTGCTGCTCACCCTCCTCAGTTACGCGCTCCTCGCCGCCAACCGCATACCGGTGCCACTGGGAACAACCACGGAGAAGTCATGAGCAGAGCCCTGCAGACCGCCGACGACCTGCGTCGGCGCGCCACCTACCTCGCCGAGGTGGTCGGCCAGCTGTACCCCGGGCCGGGCCGGTTCGCGTCCGCGCGGGAGCGGCGGGCCGAGCGCGAGACGCGCCCGTACATCGTCGTGCCGAACCGGCGCCGGCCGCGGGTGCTGATCCCGGCCTCGACGCGGAAGGTCGCCGCCGGGGCGCTGTCGCGGTACTCCCGGCCCGCCGCGCGCGCGGCCCGCGCCAAGCGCGACGCCGCGGTGTGGGCGCTGCGCCTGGGCCTGGACCGGCTGCTGCTGCCGCACCGCATCGAGGTGTCGGCGGCCGAGGGCATCGACGACCACCTGAGCACGGTGCTCGGCCACGAGGTCCACCTGAGCATCCACATCGGACCCGCTAGGGCGAACCGCAAGCCGGTGCTCCAGATCCTCGACGGCGAGGCCAGGACCGTCGCCTTCGCCAAGCTCGGCGTCAACGAGCTGACGCGCGAGCTCGTGGAGGCCGAGACGGCGGCGACGCGGCGCCTCGGCGAGTTCGGGCGGCTGAAGATGCTCCGCGTGCCCGCACTGCTGCACTCGGGGACGTGGCGTGGACACAACCTCATGGTCACCTCGGCGCTCCCGGCCTGGACCGAGCCGGTCGAGCACGGCGACGCGCGCCGCGTCGCGGCGATGCGCGAGCTGGCACGGGTCGGCGGCACAGTGCGGTCGCCGCTGGGCGCGTCGGAGTACGCCGCGAGGCTGCGGGCCCGGCTCGACGCGCTCGCGGCGCGGAGCCGCGCCGCCGGTGAGACCGGCACCGACGCCGACACGCTGGTGGCGGCCGGGGCGACGCTGCTGGACCGGTTCGCCCGCACCGAGCTGACCTTCGGTGCCTGGCACGGCGACTGGTCGCCGTGGAACACGTGCGAGGCCGCCGACGTGATCTACCTGTGGGACCTGGAGCGGTTCGAGACCGGCGTCCCGTACGGGTTCGACGCGGTGCACTACCGGCTCCAAGCCGACATCGTGACCCACCAGGTGGACCCGACCACGGCGGTGCTGCTGCTGGCGGCCAACGCCTCGGCGGTGCTGACGCCCATGGGGGTCGCGCCGTCGGAGGCGGAGCCGACGACGCTGCTGTACCTGGTGGACCTGGCGGCGCGCTACATGAGCGACCAGGCTGAGCAGGCGGGTGCCGCGCTGGGGGCGCTCGGGAGCTGGCTGCTGCCGACGCTGCTGAGGCACATCGCGCGCCAGCGCGATGCATGAAGCAGGGCGCGCGCCAGCGCGATGCATGAAGCAGAGTGCGCGCCAGCGCGATGCATGAAGCAGGGCGCGCGCCAGCGCGATGCGTGAAGCCCAAAGCGAGACGGCGCGACGCGTGAAGCACAGCGCGCGGCGACCGAAGGTGCGAGGCGCACGGAACGGCATCGCGACATGATTTGACCACTGTGGACTATTGAGGAGCACCGTTTGAGCGAGCGAACACTGCGGGAGCGCGTCCCGACCTCCGTCAAGGCCGTCGTCGGCCACTCCACGCGGACCTTCGGGCGCCTGACCTCCTCGTCCCGGATCCTGCCGGGCCTGCTGCTGTGCGGCGGCCAGCGCTGCGGCACCACGTCGCTGTACCGGGCCCTCGCCCAGCATCCGGCGATCCTCAAGCCCATCTGCCACAAGGGCGTCCACTACTTCGACACCGCTTACGGCCACGACCTCGCCTGGTACCGGGCGCACTTCCCCACCAAGGCCGCCGCCCGCCGCGTCGCCGACCACACCGGGCTCGCGCCCATCGGCTTCGAGTCGAGCCCGTACTACCTCTACCATCCGCTCGCCGCGCGGCGCTTCGCCCGGGACCTGCCCGGCGTCAAGGTCATCGTGCTCGTCCGCGACCCCGTCGAGCGGGCCTGGTCCCACCACGCCCACGAGGTGGCCCGCGGCTTCGAGGACCTCGCCGACTTCGCATCGGCCGTCGCGGCCGAGGACGAGCGGCTGCGCGGCGCCGAGGAGCGGCTGCGCGCCGATGAGGGCCACTACAGCTTCGACCACCAGCACCACGCCTACACCGCGCGCGGCCGATACACCGACTACCTGGAGCCGCTCGCCGAGGCGGTGGGCCGCGACCGGGTCCTGGTGCTCGACTCCGGCGAGTTCTTCACCAGGCCCGAGGACGCCTTCGAGCGGGTCCTGCGGTTCCTCGGGCTGCCGTGGCTGGGCGAGTTCGCCTTCGCCAGGCACAACGCCCGCGGCCGCCCCTCGCCGATGCCGCCCGCGCTGCGCGAGCGATTGAGCGAGCACTACGAGCCGTACGACGAGCGGCTCGCCGACTGGCTGGGCGGGGCGCCGAGTTGGAGACGCTGACCGCACCACGCGCCGAACCGGACCGGGCCGAGCTGCGCGGCACCGCGCGCGGCGGCCTGGTGAACCTCGTCGGCGCGGCGGTCGCGGGCGGCGGCGGCCTGGCGGTCACCTGGCTGGTGGCCATGGCGCTCTCGCCGTCCGACGCGGGCGCGTTCTTCTCGGTGACGTCGGTGTTCCTCCTCGCCGCGGCGCTGGCGCGCCTGGGCACGCCGACGGGGCTCGTGTACTGGGTGGCGCGGCTGCGCCAGGCGGGCCGGGAGGCGGCGATCGGCTCGGTGCTGCGGATCGCGCTGCGCCCGGCCGTCGCGGTCGCCGTGGCCGCCGCGATCGGCCTGTTCGCGGCGGCGCCGATGTTCGCCCGCCCCGAGCTCGTACGTCTAGTGGCGGTCTTCCTGCCGGCCTCGGTGGCGATGGAGGCGCTCCTGGCGGCCACGCGCGGCTACCGGCTCATGGGGCCGACGGTCCTGATCGACAAGTTCGGGCGGACGCTGACGCAGCTGGCGGCGCTCGGCGCGGTCGTCTTGACCGGCGCGTCGTCGGCGCTCGCGGTCACCGCCGCCTGGGCGCTCCCGTACCTGCCCGCGGCGGCCGCGGCCGGGTGGTACCTGTGGCGGCGACGGCGCGGGGCGAGCGACCCGGGGTTCCCCGACCGGGTGCAGGCCAGGGCGTTCTGGGGCTTCACCGCACCGCGCGCGGTCGCGGGGGTGGCGCAGATCGGATTGCAGCGCCTCGACATCATCCTGGTGGCGGCCCTGGCCGGGCTCGGGGCGGCCGCGGTGTACACGGTGGCGACGCGGTTCGTCATCGTGGGGCAGTTGGCGTCGGGGGCGGTCGGGCACGCGGTGCAGCCGCGCGCGGCGGCGGCGATGGCCGCCGGTGAAGCGCTGTCGGCAAAGCGGCTCTACCAGGAGTCGACGGCGTGGATCGTGGCGCTCACGTGGCCGGTCTACCTGACCGTGGGGCTCGGGGCCGATTACTACCTGCGGCTGTTCGGCGGCGGGTACGCCACCGAGACGGCGCGCGCGGTGGTGTGGGTCCTGGTGCCCGCGATGATGACCGGCGCGGCGTGCGGCGTGGTGGACTCGATGCTGTCGATGGCGGGGAAGACCTCGTGGCAGCTGGCCGACGTGGCGATCGCGCTCGCGGTCAACGTGTCGTTGAACCTGCTCTTGATTCCTTCGCTCGGCGTCGTCGGCGCGGCGATCGCGTGGTCGGCGGCCGTTGTGGTGAATAATCTGATTCCACTCGCGCAATTGTGGCGGACCTTCGGATTGCATCCGTTCGGCGCGTTGACCAGGCGGTCGCTGCTGGCGACCGGCCTCGGCTTCGGTGCGGTGCCGGCGGCGATGGGTCTGCTCGGCGCGGGGTGGACATTGACAGCGCTCGTGGCGGCGGGCCTCGCGTGGGCGGGGGTGCTGCTGCGTTACCGACGCAGAATTTAGGGGGTGTGTGGTGGGTCAGGGCGAGGCGGTATCCGAGTCCGTTTGTTCGCTCGCAAGGCGGAAGGGCTTCCAGATCCCGGTGTTGGATCTGGGAGCCCGACAACGCAGCGAGCGGGCAAACGGGCCGGATAACGCCCGGTCTGACCCACCGCACACCCCCTAAACCCCGATGGAGGATGGCGCATGGCCGCCGATTACACCGAGGTGTTCCAGGACCTTTCCACGGTCGAGAAGTACGCCGAGTACACGTACGCGCCCGGCACGTTCTCGTCGATCGTGGGCTCGCGGCAGACCGGTTGGCTGCGCGGGTTCGTGCCGACCGCGTTCGCGGTGCCGCCGGTGCACCACGACTTCGCCTGCGGCACCGGGCGGGTGGCGCGGATGCTGTGCGGCCTGGTGGAGGTCTCGCACGGGTACGACACCTCGGAGGCGATGCTGGCCAAGGGCGTCGAGGTGGGCACGCCGGGGCACGCGCACCTGGTGCGGCCCGGCCGGGCGGTCCCCGAGGCCGTGCCGGGCAGGCCCGCGCTGGTGACGGCGTTCCGCTTCGCGCTCAACGCGGACGGGTTCCTGCGGGACCAGATGATGGAGTTCGCCTCCCTGGCGCTGCCCGATGCGGACGCCGGGCTGCTCATGGTCGAGAACCACGGCAACGCCGCGTCGCTGCGGCACCTGCGCAAGACGTTCGGGCGCGTGGACGCCTCGACGTGGTTCCGGGAGCTCTCGCACGGGCAGATGCGGGCCCTGTTCGACCGGCACGGCTTCGAACTGGTCGGGATGCAGGGCTTCACGCTGTTCACGCAGGGGTGCTACCGCGGGCCGTGGGCGTGGGCCTCGAAGTGCGCCGACGCGGCGCTGGCCTCGGCGATGTCGAAGCGGTGCACCGACGTCGTCTACATCGCCCGCCGCCGCTGAGTCGTCAGGTCAGGCCGAGGATCCGACGCAGGATGAGCTCGACCCGCATGTGGCCCTGCGATCGTGGCCGATCGGATCGCCGTGATCACACCGATGGTCATCGCGCCACAGTCTCATAGCACGTCCTCACAGCACGTCGCTCCAGTCTTCTCGCTCCAGTCCGTCCGAGAGCGAGGAGGCGAATCGCTCACTCTGGCTCCGTAGGTCGGCCACGGCCGCGTGAGTTCCCATGGCGGATCTGGACTCGGTCCAGAACTCCGATTCCTCGGCGACATCGAGTGCGTGCTCGACGACATCGGCCATGGTCAGATGGCGGTCCTCCGCCAACTTGGCGATCCGGTCACGGAGCTCCACCGAAACTTTGATCGCAGCTGAACCGCCCATGTCGAAAGTATGCCTCTGAGTGTGCGCGGAGCGCCAGGTCTGTCCTGTGGATCAGGGCGAGGTGGTATTCGAGTCCGCTTGTTCGCTCGCGATGCCGCTTTACGGCTCGCAAGCACCCTTGGCGAAGCTTGCAAGCCGTAAAGCGGCACTGCCGAGAGGGCGGAGGGGCGCCCAGATACCGGTGTTGTATCTGGGCGCCTCGACAACGCAGTCTTTATACAGAGCGCGATCTCGGGCGGGGGCGGGCGACGGGCGGGCCGAATGGGCCGGATAACGACCGGTCTGATCCACAGGACAGACCTTAGGAGCGGCGCGAGCGAGCGGCCTCGGCGAGGAGGCGCAGGGCTTCGGGGACGTCGTCGAGGAGGTAGCGGCGGGCGAGGCGGCCCGGTTCGGAGGCCAGGCGGAACAGCCACTCGGTGCCGCTGCGCCGCATCCACTCCGGGGCCCGGCGCCGGTATCCGGCGATGAAGTCGATGCTCGCGCCGCAGCCGAGGAACCACGCGCGCGGCGCCACCGCGCCCAGGCGCGCCATCACCTGCTCCTGCTTGGGGAAGCCCAGGCCCACGTACACCAGGTCGGGGGCCGCCGCGTCGAGGCGGTCGACCAGTGCGCTCCAGTGCGAGTCGTCGTGTTCGAAGCCCATCGGCGGGCACCACGCGCCGACGGCCTTCAGGCCCGGGTAGCGCTCCTCCAAGACCGCCGCGGCCCGCTCGGTGGGACGCGCCGCCCCGTCGGGAGTGCCGCCCAGCAGCGCGATCCGCAGGCCGCGCTCGGAGGCCGCCACCGACAGGCTCCACACCAGGTCGGACCCGGCCACCCGCTCGGGCAGCGGCGTCCCGGCGAGCCTGGAGGCCCACACCAGGGGCGCGCCGTCGGCCACGACGAGGTCCGCGGCCTCGATGAGGGCGCGCAGTTCGCTGCTGCGCCTGGCGGCGGCCACGATGTCGACATTGGGCGTCACGATCTGCCCGCCGCGGCCGGACTCGAGCGCGTCGAGCACGCGGGCCACGGCCTGTTGTTCGTCGACTCGGTCGATGCCGATGCCGCCCAGTCGAATTCGAGGCGGTGCCGCGTCACCGCGCCCGCCGTGCCCCGCAGGGCCGAACCGCTCCATGCCATCAGACGGTAAGGGCCCGGGCCGCACTTTCCGGGTTTTTTCACTTCAGGGCGTGTCCTCGACCCCACCCAGCATCGTTATACCCGTACCGGAACCGTCCGATCGAGAGGGATGAGGCAGCAGTGAGCGTCAAGATCGCCGACACGGCCGAGCAGTCCGATGACCCCGTCAGGGTGGTGTTCATCGGTGGTCTGGGTCGCAGCGGCACGACGCTCCTGGAGCGGCTGCTGGGGCAGCTGCCGGGCGTGATGCCGCTGGGCGAGATCACCCATCTGTGGGAGCGGGACCTGCTCGGCAACGAGATGTGCGCCTGCGGGGCGACGTTCTCGTACTGCGAGTTCTGGCAGCGGGTCGGCGGGGCCGCGTTCGGGTCCTGGGACGAGGTCGACGTGGAGCGCCTGGGCGCCCTCAAGGCCACTGTGGACCGAACTCGGCACATCCCGGCGCTCGCCGCGAAGAAGCTCGCCCCCGCCCAGCACCAACTGGTCCGCGAGTACGTCTCCTATTTCGAGCGGGTCTACCGGGCCGCGGCCGCCGACACGAACGCCCGCGTCATCGTCGACTCCTCCAAGCACGCCTCCCTGGCGTACTGCCTGCGATGGTCGCCGAACATCGACCTGCGGGTGCTGCACGTCGTGCGCGACTCCCGCGGCGTGGCCTACTCGTGGACGAAGCAGGTGCGGCGCCCCGAGTCGCCCACCGGCGACCAGATGACCCGCTACTCCCCCGCCAAGGCCGCGATGCTGTGGAACGCGCAGAACGCCGCGTTCAGCCTGCTCGCCAGGCGCGGCGTGCCGGTGCGGCGCGTGCGCTACGAGCGGGTCATCGAGCGCCCGCGCCGGGTCATCGCCTCCCTGGCCCGCTTCTGCGGGCTCGACCTGGTCGAGTCCGACCTCAACTTCATCGGCCCCGGCTGGGCCGACCTGGGCCCGAGCCACTCGGCCGCCGGGAACCCGATGCGGTTCACCGTCGGGCGCATCCCCATCCGGCCGGACGAGGCGTGGGCCGAGGACATGGCACACGGCACCCGCCGGATGGTGTCGACGCTGACGCGCCCGCTCCTGGGCCGCTACGGCTACCTCGCCGAGGACGAGCGGGTGCCCGAAGAGCTCCCCGCGGAGGTGGCCGCGCGTGAGTGAGTGGCCCTCGATCGGGGTGGTCATCCCGACGCACGACCGGCCGCGGCAGGTGCGGGCGGCGCTGCGCTCGGTGCTGACCCAGTTCTACCCGGGGCGGATCGAGGCGGTCGTCGTCTTCGACCGCGCCAAGCCCGACGAGGAGCTCGCGGCCGATGGGGAGCGTCCGGTGCGGGTGGTCAAGAACGAGCGCACGCCCGGGCTGGCCGGGGCCCGCAACACCGGGATCGCAGCGCTGGAGACCGACCTCGTGGCCTTCCTCGACGACGACGACGAGTGGCTGCCGGGCAAGCTGCCCGCGCAGGTGGCCGCGCTGGGCACCGACGCGGAGATGTGCACGACGGCCATCGAGGTCGACTACCGGGGGCGGCGCAACGCGCGCCTGGCCGAGCGGACGGCCGTGCGGCACGCGGACCTGCTCAGGTCGCGGATGATGATGCTGCACTCCTCCACGTTCGTCTTCCGCCGCTCGGCGCTCATGGGCGGCCTCGGGCTCGTCGCCGAGGACGCGCCCGGCAGCCAGAACGAGGACTGGGACATGCTGCTGCGGGCGGCCAGGCGCCGCCCGATCGCGCACGTCGACACGCCGCTGGCGCTCGTCAACTGGGCCGGATCGCACTTCGAGACCCGTTGGGACACCAAGATCTCCTCGCTGCGGTGGATCCTGGACCGGCACCCGGAGATCCACGGCAGCCCCGAGGGCTCGGCCCGCGTCTACGGACAGATAGCCTGCTGGCACGCCGCGATCGGCGACCGCAGGGAGGCGCTGCGCTGGGCGCTCAAGGCGGCGCGGTCGAACCCGGGCGAGCCGCGGGCGGCCGTCGCCGCCGCCGCGGCGGCCGGGCTCGTCGGCGTCCCGACGGTCATGGCGGCGCTCCACCGCCGCGGACGCGGCATCTGAGCGCTCTCGTTCACGGCGCGCCCAGTTCGAGGCCGATGAGCGCGCCGGTGCCGCCCGGCCCCTGCCCGAAGGCGATGCGCCCGCCCGAGGACGCGGCCGCGCGGCGGGCGATGTCGAGCCCCAGGCCGGTCGAGCCGCCGCCGCTGCGCCCGCGCTCGAACAGCGCCGGGTCCGGCGGCCCCGGACCCTCGTCGGCCACGTCGACCACGGCCCCGCCGCCCTCGCGCGGGCGCAGCCGCACCGCGAACGCGGTCCCGTCCGGGGTGTGGGCGAAGACGTTGGCCAGCAGCGCGTCCATCGCCGCGGCCAGTTCCTCGGCCGAGAGCCGCACCGGCAGTGGCCCCGGATCCAGGTCGGCGCGGCATTCGCGGTCGGTGTCCTCGGCGAGGGCCGACCAGAACTCGACGCGCTCGGCCACCACGGCCGCCGCGTCGCATGCGGCGCCCGAAGCGCCGGGGTTGCGGGCGTCGCGGATCGCGGCGCCCACAGCCCGCTCGACCTCGCCGACGGCCTGGTCGACGGTCTCGCGCTCGGACGAGTCCGCGAGCGCCTCGGCCTCCAGGCGCAGCACCGTCAGCGGCGTGCGCAGCCGGTGCGAGAGGTCGGCGACGCGCTCGCGCTCGGCTTCGAGGAGGTCCTTGATGCGGTCGGCGAGCGTGTTGAGGGCGGTGCCGACGTTCCGTGCCTCGGGCGGTCCCGAGGCGGCGGCCCTGGCCTCCAGGTCGCCGCTCGCGAGGCGGTTCGAGACGGCCTCCAGGTCGGCGAGCGGCACCAGCAGCACCCGCGCCATGCGCGCGGCCAGGAGCAGCCCGAAGCCCAGCAGCGCCACCGCGATCGCGCCGAGCAGCAGCCACGACCGGCCGACGCCCTCCATCAGGTCCGCATCGTCCACGTAGACGCGGATGACCGCGGTGGCGCCCTCGCGGTTCTGCACGCCGAAGAGGATCTCGCGGCCGCCGTCGACCTCGGCGGTCAGCGAGCGGCCGATCGCGGCGAGCTCGACGGCCGCCGAGCGCGGCGCCTCGGCGCCGATGACGGTGCCGTCGGGCCAGAACACGGTGATCGGGTGGTCGTAGGAGACGTTGGCGCCCTGGAGGTAGGTCGCGACGTCGGCCTTGTCGCCGGTGGCGACGGCGGTGGTGAGCAGCTGCGCCTCCTGCGAGGCGGCGGCGACGGCCCGTTCGGCGGCGGTGTTGCGCAGCAGGATCGCCGTCGGGATCGCGAACGCCAGCAGAATGAGCGTCGTCGTCGCGGCCACCAGGAGCGTCAGCCTCGCCCTCATGAGGCGTCCCCTTCGCCGGGGTCGACGAGCTTGACGCCGACGCCGCGCACGGTGTGCAGCAGCCGCGGACGCTGCGCGGTCTCGCCGAGCTTGCGGCGCAGCCACGCCAGGTGCACGTCGACGGTCTTGTCCGCGCCGCCGAACGGCAGGTTCCACACGTCGGTGAGCAGCTGCCGCTTCGCGACGACCTCCCCGGCGCGGGAGGCCAGGTAGTGGAGCAGGTCGAACTCCTTGGGGCTCAGTTCGAGCGCGCGGCCGTCGAGGTGGGCCGACCGGCCCCTCGGGTCGATCCGCAGCGGCCCGACCGCGACCGCCTGTTCCGCTTGGGCGCCCGATGCGGAGCGTCGCAGCACCGCCTGGATGCGCGCGTCCAGCTGCCTGGCCGTGAACGGCTTCACCACGTAGTCGTCGGCGCCCGCGCCGAGCGCCCGCACGATCTCGTCCTCGTCGTCGCGGGCGGTCGCGACGATCACCGGCACGTCGGAGACGCCGCGCAGCATCCGCAGCATCTCGCCGCCGTCGAGGTCGGGCAGGCCGAGATCGAGCACCACCAGGTCGGGCCGGTGGTCGACGGCGGCCCGCAGCCCGGTCATCGCGTCGGGCGCGGAGGCGACCTGGTGGTCGAGGTCCCGCAGTGCCCGCAGGAGTGCGGTGCGGACGCGCTCGTCGTCTTCGATCAGGAGCAGCTGGGCCATGCAGGGACTCTATGCCGCCCCGGCGGCGCCGGTCCACTGCCGAGGGCGGCGCGGCGGGGACTTAAGGGCCCCTTATCGCTTTCTTAACGCCGGTGGCGGCAAGCTGGGACCATGCGACAGAAGTGGGTGGTGGCCGGTTGGGCGAGCGCGGCGGCGGTGGCCGTGGCCGCCGGGATCGGGGCGGTGGCGCTGGCGCAGGGCGGCACGCTCGACCCCGCGTCCGAGCCGATGACGCAGGAGGAGGCGCTCAGGGAGCTGGAGCAGGCGCAGTCGGCCACGCCGGGCACGTCGTCCTCCCCCGAAGTCTCGCCCACGCCCACCGGGGAGCTGGAGACGGCGCCCTCGGACGGGGCGGGCACCAACGAGCAGGTCATCGCCGTCGACGGCGGCACCGTCATGGCCCGCTGCGGCGCCGACGGCCGAATCGAGCTGGTGTGGTGGTCGGCCGCTCAAGGCTGGCGGATCTCGTCGGTCGACCCCGGCCCCGACGAGGACGCCGAGATCGAGTTCGAGGGCGACAGCGACGACGACGGCGAGGCCGAGTACACGATCGCCTGCGTCGACGGCAGCCCGCAGGCCAGCGCGCACGCCGACGGCGACGATGACGACGGCGGAGGCGACTGAGCCACGAGACACTGCGGCCCCCGACCTCGCGCGAGGTCGGGGGCCGCAGTCGTTGCTCCGTTGCGGGCCTCAGGCCTTCTTGCGGAGCTCCTCTTCGTTCTTGTGGAGGTCGTCGAGACCACCGCACATGAAGAACGCCTGCTCGGGGAAGTGGTCGTACTCGCCCTCGGCGATCTTCTTGAACGCCTCCACGGTCTCCTTCACCGGGACGAAGGAACCTTCGACGCCGGTGAACTGCTTGGCCGCGTAGGTGTTCTGCGACAGGAACCGCTCGATGCGGCGGGCCCGGCCGACGACGAGCCGGTCCTCTTCGGACAGCTCGTCCATGCCGAGGATGGCGATGATGTCCTGCAGCTCGTTGTACTTCTGCAGGATCTGCTTCACCTGGCTGGCCACGGCGTAGTGCTCGCTGCCGACCACCTCGGGCTCGAGGATGCGGGAGTTCGACGCCAGCGGGTCGACCGCCGGGTAGATGCCCTTGTCGGAGATCTTCCGCTCCAGGTTCGTCGTCGCGTCCAGGTGGGTGAACGCGGTGAACGGCGCCGGGTCGGTGTAGTCGTCCGCGGGGACGTACACGGCCTGCATCGAGGTGATGGCCTTGCCGCGCAGCGAGGTGATGCGCTCCTGGAGCTCACCCATCTCGTCGGCCAGGGTCGGCTGGTAGCCCACCGCCGAGGGCATGCGGCCCAGCAGGGCCGAGACCTCGGAGCCGGCCTGGGTGAACCGGAAGATGTTGTCGATGAAGAGCAGCACCTCCTGGTTCTTGACGTCCCGGAAGTACTCGGCCATCGTCAGGGCCGACAGGGCGACGCGGAGGCGCACCCCCGGCGGCTCGTCCATCTGGCCGTACACCAGGGAGGTCTTGTCCAGCACGCCGGACTCGTCCATCTCCGCGATGAGGTCGTTGCCCTCACGGGTGCGCTCGCCGACACCGGCGAACACGGACGAACCGCCGAAGTTCTGGGCGACGCGGATGATCATCTCCTGGATGAGCACCGTCTTGCCCACGCCGGCGCCGCCGAACAGGCCGATCTTGCCGCCCTTGACGTACGGGGCGAGCAGGTCGATGACCTTGATGCCGGTCTCCAGCATCTCGGTCTTCGGCTCCAGCTGCGCGAACGCGGGGGCGTGGCGGTGGATCTCCCAGTAGTCGTCGGCCTGGAGCTCCTGGCCCTCTTCGAGGTTGAGGCACTCGCCGATGGCGTTGAAGACCTTGCCCTTGATGCCGTCGCCGACGGGCACCTTGATCTGCGAGCCGGTGTCGCGCACCTCGGTGCCGCGGACCAGGCCGTCGGTCGGCGCCATGCAGATCGCGCGGACCTGGTTGTCGCCCAGGTGCTGGGCCACCTCCATGGTCAGCGTGTTCTTCTCGCCGCCGTACTCGATGTCGGTGTGCAGCGCGTTGTAGATCTCCGGGATGGCGTTGCGCGGGAACTCGACGTCGACGACCGGCCCGATGACCCGTACGACGCGTCCCACTCCATCAGTGTCAGTCATCGTCACTCTCTTCCTGCGGAGGAAAGGGCACTGGCCCCGCCCACGATTTCGCTGATCTCCTGCGTGATCGCCGCCTGCCGCGCCGCGTTCGCGCTCCGCCGCAGGGTCTTGATCAACTCTTCGGCGTTGTCGGTCGCCGCCTTCATGGCCCTGCGCCTGGACGCCAGCTCGCTGGCCGCGGCGTCGATCAGCGCCGCGTAGATGCGAGTCGTCAGGTACTTCGGCAGCAGCGCGTCCAACAGCACCTCGGCGTCCGGCTCGAACTCGTAGTCGGGGAGCAGCGTGCCCTCTTCGAGCTCGTGCTCCTCGACCTCCTCGACCTCGAGGGGCGCCAGCTGGCGCGGTTCGGGGGTCTGCGTCAGCAGCGAGACGAACCTGGTGTGGACGATGTGCAGTTCGTCCACTCCGAGGATACCGTCTTCACCCGGTCCGTCGTCCCCATCGTCGGCGCCGGCCATGAACGCCGCGAGCAGCGTCCTGGTGATCTCCTGGGCGTCGGCGACCCTCGGCACGTCGGAGAACCCGGTCCACGACGCCTCGACCGGGCGGTCGCGGAACTGGAAGTAGCGCACGCCGTTGCGTCCGGTCACGTACAGCACCGGCACCTTGCCCTCTTCGGTCAGGCGCGTGATGAGCTGCTCGGCGTTGCGCAGGAGGTTCGCGTTGTACGCTCCGCACATGCCCTTGTCGGACGTGACCAAGAGCACACCGGCGCGCCTCGGGCGCTCCCGCGGCTGGAGCAGCGGGTGGTCGACCGAGGCGTTGGACGCCAGTGAGGTCATGACGCCGGTCATGGCGCGGGCGTACGGCAGCGACGCCTCCACCCGCTCCTGGGCCTTGGCGATGCGGCTCGTGGCCACCAGTTCCATCGCCTTGGTGATCTTCTTGATGGACTGGGTGGACTTGAGCCGCTGCCGCAGCACTCGAAGCTGCGCTGACATGGCTAACCCCTCTTGACGCGCTTGACGGTCTCGACGTCGACGTCGCCCTCGAGCGCTTCCTCGGGCGCCTCGTTCAGGTGGATGTCGTCGGCCGCGGCCTTGAACATCTTCTTGAACTTGGCGACGGCGCTCTTCAGGCTCTCCTCGATGTCGCCTTCGACCTTGGTCTTGCCCTCGCCGAGCGTCGCGACGATGTCGGCGTGGTTCGACCGCATGTAGGACAGGAACTCGGACTCGAAGCGGCGGACCTCGCCGACCGGGACGTCGTCGATCGAACCGGAGACGCCGATCCAGATGGCGATGGTCTCCTCGCCCATCGGGTACGGCTCGGCCACGCCCTGCTTGAGCAGTTCGACCATGCGCAGACCGCGTTCGAGCTGCGCCTTGGACGCCGCGTCGAGGTCCGAGGCGAAGGCCGCGAAGGCCTCCAGCTCGCGGTACTGGGCCAGGTCGAGTCGCAGCGAACCGGCGACCGAGCGCATGCCCTTGGTCTGGGCGGCGCCACCGACACGGGAGACGGACGTGCCGACGTTGATCGCCGGACGCACACCCGAGTTGAACAGGCCCTCTTCGAGGAAGACCTGGCCGTCGGTGATCGAGATGACGTTGGTCGGGATGAACTGCGAGATGTCGCCGGCCTTGGTCTCGATGATCGGCAGACCGGTCATCGAGCCCGCGCCGAGCTCGTCGGAGAGCTTCGCGCAGCGCTCCAGCAGGCGCGAGTGCAGGTAGAACACGTCGCCGGGGAAGGCCTCGCGGCCCGGCGGGCGGCGCAGCAGCAGCGAGACGGTGCGGTAGGCCTCGGCCTGCTTCGACAGGTCGTCGAAGACGATGAGGACGTGCTTGCCCTGGTACATCCAGTGCTGGCCGATGGCCGAACCGGTGTAGGGGGCCAGGTACTTCAGGCCCGCCGGCTCGTCGGCGTTGGCCGCGACGATGGTGGTGTACTCCATCGCGCCGTGGGCCTCCAGCATCGACTTGATGCCCGCGACGGTCGTGCCCTTCTGGCCGACGGCGACGTAGATGCAGCGCAGCTGCTTCTTCGGGTCGCCGGACTCCCAGTTGGCGCGCTGGTTGATGATCGTGTCGATGCAGACCTGCGTCTTGCCGGTCTTGCGGTCGCCGATGATGAGCTGGCGCTGGCCGCGCCCGATCGGGGTCATCGAGTCGATCGCCTTGATGCCGGTCTCGACCGGCTCGGACACCGACTGGCGATCGATGACGTTGGGGGCTTGGGCTTCGAGCTCGCGCTCGGTCTCGGTCTCGATCTCGCCGAGGTCGTCGATGGGGTTGCCCAGCGCGTCGACGACGCGGCCGAGGTAGCCCTCGCCGACCGGCACGGACAGGACCTTGCCGGTGCGCTTGACGGTCTGGCCCTCGGCGACCTTGACCGGGTCGCCCAGGAGGACGACGCCGATCTCGCGGACGTCGAGGTTCAGCGCCAGGCCCATGACGCCGCCCTCGAATTCGAGCAGCTCGTTGGCCATGGTCGAGGGCAGGCCTTCAACGAAGGCGATGCCGTCGCCGGCGCTGGTCACGGTACCGACCTCTTCGCGGGTGATCTCCGGCCGGTACGACGAGACGTAGTCGTCGAGCGCACTACGAATCTCGTCAGAGGAGATGGTCAATTCAGCCATCTGAACGTTTCCCTTTCTGGTATTACCGGCTGGATCAGCGTCCGGCCAAGGCTTGGCGGGCTTCGTCGAGGCGGCGCGAGACGCTGCCGTCCCACAGGTCCGAGCCGACCTGCACTCGGATGCCTCCGACGATCGCGGGGTCGACGGTGACCTTGACACCGACGGGGCGGCCGTAGACGAGGCTGAGCTTGGCGGCGAGCTTGCGCTCGCCGGCCTCGTCGAGCGGCCCGGCCACGGTCACGTACGCCACGGCCTCGTCGCGGGCCGACGCGGCGGCCTCGACGAGGTGTTCGAGCGAGGCGTGGAAGCCGCGGCCGCCGATGCCGTAGCAGGCGGCGACGGCCAACTCGACCGTCACCTGCTCGGCCTTGCCGTCGAGCAGGCGCTCGACCAGGGCCGCGCGGCCCTTCGGGTCGGTGCCCGTCGCACCCAATACTGACGACAGTTCGGCGTCTCCGTCAACCAGGCGTCCGAAGCGGAACAGCTGGTCTTCGATGTCGGCCAGGGTGCCTTCCTTCGCTCCCGCACCGAGCAGCGACTCGACGGCGAGGGTCTCGCAGCCGTCGACGAGCTCGGACGGGGCGCCCCAGCGGCCGCGCACCAGCGTGGCGGTGATGTCGGTCGCGGCCGCGCCGACCTGGTCGGCGATGAGCCGCCTGACCAGGCCCTCCCGGTCGTCCGCTTCGCGGGCGGGGTCGGACAGGGCGCGACGCAGCCGAGGCTGGTCGACGAGGAATCGCGTCACGTCCAGCAGCTGTTCGCCGCACTCGGTGAGCTGCTCGGCCGTGGCCCCGGAGGCGAACGCCTCCAGGGTGGCGCGACCGGCCTCGATGCTTTCGCGTCCAGTCGTCGACATCAGCGAGCTCCGCTCGTTTCGTTAGCGGTGTCGTCGCTCAATTCGGCGAGGAACTGGTCGACGGTCCGCTCGGTCGAGGCTTCGCCGGCCAGTCGCTGGCCGATGATCTTCCCGGCCAGGTCGACCGCCAGGTTGCCGACCTCGCCGCGCAGCTCGCGGACGAGCTGCTGCCTTGAGGCCTCGACATTGGCGTGGCCCGCCGCGATGATGCGGTTGGCCTCTTCGCGGGCGGAGGCGAGGATCTCCTCCTTGGCGGAGACGGCGTCGGCGCGGGCCTCGTCGCGGATCGCGGCGGCCTCGTCCTGGGCTCCGGAGAGCCTCCGGCGGTACTCCTCGAGCGTCTGAGCGGCCTCTTCCTGGGCCTTCTCGGCACGCTCGATGCCGCCTTCGATCGCGTCCACTCGTGCCTCGAAGGTCGCCTCCATGCGGGGGAAGACGAACTTCATGAGCACGAAGCACAGCAGACCGAAGGCGATCGCGCCTACGACGATCTCCTGCCAGACCGGGATGAGAATCCCGATCCCTCCTTCGGCGGCGAGAATCATGATCGCTCCGTGTGTCTCGGCTAAACAGGAAGGATGAAGGCGAGGACGAGACCGAACAGCATCATCACCTCGACCAGGGCGAAGCCCATGAACAGCATCGGGCGGGTGACCCCGGCCGACTCGGGCTGGCGGGCGGTGGCGGTCATCCAGGCGGCGAACATGATGCCAACGCCGATGCCCGGACCGATGGCGGAAAGACCGTAACCGATGACGTTGAGAGAGCCTTCCATGGCGTTTTCTCCTAGGTGTCAGCGTGGCGTGTCCGTCACGCGCACGTTGTGTTTCATTTGTCGAAAATCTGGGGGGTGCGGGGGATCTCGTCCCTAGTGCTCGTCTGCCAGCGAGCCTTGGATGTAGAGCGTGGTCAGCAGAGTGAAGACGTACGCCTGCAGGACGATCACGATGAGCTCGAAGAGCGTCAGGCCGATCCCCATGAGCATGGAGACGAACGACAGGCCCTGGATGAAGACGTTGCCCGATTCGAGCATCGCGAAGCCGCCGAGGATGAACACCAGGAGGATGAGGTGTCCGGCGAACATGTTCGCGAACAGTCGCAGCGCCAGCGTCAGCGGCCGCAGGACCAGGTTCTGGAGGAATTCCAGCGGGATCAGCAGCGGCAGGATGAACGCCGGGGCGCCCGGGGGGATGACCGTGATCTTCAGGAACTGGCCGAGGCCGTGCTTCCTGATGCCGACCGAGACGTAGATGACCCATGTGATGATGGCCAGGACCGCCGGGAAGGCGATGTGGGAGTTCGGGGAGATCTGCATGACCGGCACGATCGCCAGGAAGTTCGTCAGCAGGACGAACATGAACAGCGTCGTCAGGTACGGGGCGAAGCGGACGCCGACCTCTTTGCCGAGGATGTCGACGGAGATCGAGTTGCGGACGACGCCGTAGGCCGATTCGGCCATCCACTGCATGCGCGTGGGAACGAGGCGGGGCTTGCGGTAGGCCCAGAGGAAGAACACGATCAGGACGGCGGCGGCCAGCCACACGCCGAAGGTCACTGTCGTGAAGACGTTGGTCAGTGCGGTGTCGCTGAGTCCCGTGAACCAGTCGCGGTAATCGAAGCTGTCCACGCCCGGGGGGAATTCTGAGGCCAGCACCATGGCTGAGTCGGTCACCGAGTCACGCCTCTCAGTCAGTGTCGGTCAATAACGGCGACATCTGTTTGAGCAGCAGGTAGATACCAGCTGCCGCACCGACAAGCATTCCAACCAAGAGCCCGACTTTGGGCAGTCCGAGCCACAGGTCGACGAGATAGCCGACACCACCCCAGAAGATGATGCCGGACAACAGATATCCCAGAGCGCGCCAGCCCATGTCTGAGCCGCTGGGCTGGGGCTTGCGCTCGGGGGAATTCCTGTCGGCCATGTCGAGATGAACTGTAACAGGGCATGCGCACGAATGGCCCATCGGGCCGGTGCGACCCCATCCCCGCTCGTGCGGTTTTGTCAACCTCCACGAAACGCGCCGAATGGGACCGCTCAGGTCTCGCCGTCGAGTTCGACATAGAGGGTCTTGGCCCGGAACAGCCAGATTCCCTGAGCGCACAGCCAGGTCACGGCCCCGGCGCCGAGTCCGAGCGCCACGGGGAGCACGGCGTGCTCGTCGAGGGCGTCGACCACCCACAACGCCGCTCCGTAGACGATGACCTTCGCCGTATACGTGAGCAAGGCCACCATAAGAGTGAGACGTATGTCAATCTTTTCGGCTCTTGCGATGGCCCACACCGAGGCGGCGAAGCCCAGGGAGACGAACGCGACGCCGATCGCGGCCCACATCGCGGCGGCCGGGCCGGAGACGATGAGGCCCGCCGCGGCGGCGGCGACGGCCGTGATCGCCGCCACGATGAAGCAGGGTTTCAGGAAGCCTCGCGATGCCTTCACGCGTCACCGTCCAAAGCGTCGGCGACCGGTTCGAGCGCGTCCTCGAGCTGGTCGGCTATCTCGGAGTACACGGCGCGACTCAGTCCCCACGGGTCGGACAGGTCGGCCTCGGGGTGGTCGGCGCGGCGCTTGGCCGCCAGGGCGACCAGGGCCTTGCCGCGGGCGACGGCGTCGCCGTCGGGCAGTTCGTCGGAGGCGCCTGCGGCGATGTGACCGAACTGCCTGACCAGGAACGTCCGGTCGGCCGCCTCGGGGAAGCGCTCGGCGATGTACTCGCGGTGGGTGGCCGTGGCCACCAGGATCAGGTCGGAGCCCTCGACCTGGGCGCGGTCGATGTGGCGGGCGCGGTGCCCGCCGGGCTCGAATCCCCGGTCCTCCAGCTCGCGCGCCGCGTTCGGCTCCATCGGGTCGCCCTCGTGGTAGCTGGAGATCCCGGCGCCGTGGTTGAACACGTCGTCGCCGGTGAGCCCGTCGAGGATGCGCTCCGACATCGGCGAACGGCAGATGTTGCCGGTGCACACGTGCAGGACCGAGAAGACCGCGCTCATGCCTGGGGCTCCTCCTCCTGCTCGTCCTCGGCCTGCTGCTCTTCGGGGCGCTCGCCGGGGCCGTAGCCGTCGGCGTCGAGCACCTCGGGCACGACCTTGCGGATCTGCTCGACGGTCAGCGCGCCCTCGCGCAGCACCTGCGGCGGGTCGGCGACGCAGTCGACGATCGTGGAGGGCAGGTTGTCTTCCGAGGGACCGGCCTCCAGGTAGACCGAGACGTCGGCGCCGAGCTGGCCCTTCGCGTCGGCGGCGGTCTCGGCGGGCGGATGCCCGGTCTTGTTGGCCGAGGAGACGGCCATCGGGCCGGTCTCCTTGAGCAGCTCCAGCGCGAGCGGGTGCAGCGGCATCCGCACCGCGACGGTGCCGTCGGTGTCGCCGAGGTCCCAGGTCAGGGTCGGCGTGTAGGGCACGACGACGGTGAGCGGCCCGGGCCAGAACGCCTCGATGAGCTCCTTGGCCGACTTCGAGACGTCGGAGGCGATCCCGTCGAGCGCCCGCTTGGAGCCGATGAGCACGGGCGGAGCCATGTCCCGGCCGCGGCCCTTCGCTTCCAGGAGGGCGCGCACGGCAGCATGGGAGAAGGCGTCGCAGCCGATCCCGTACACCGTGTCGGTCGGGATCACGACGAGCTTGCCGCCGGAGACCGCGCGGGCGGCGGACTTGAGCCCGGTGGCGCGGTCTTTGATCTTCCTACAGTTGAACAGCCTCACGGCGACAAGCCTAGCTTTCCCGTCGTGAAGCGCGAGCGCCCCGCCAGGTCGTCGTGATCGGCGACCTCGGTGAAGCCCGAGACGCCGAGGATCTCGGGCGCGGCCCTGCCGTGCGTGTCGTCGTGCTCGAAGCCGTACCAGCCGCCGGGGGCCAGCCAGCGGGCGGCGCGCAGCGCGAGCGGCTGGATGACCGACAGCCCGGCCTCGTCGGCGTAGACCGCCCCCGACGGGTCGAAGTCGACCTCGGGGGCGACCTCCATGTCCATCGGGACGTACGGCGGGTTGGCCACGACGAGGTCGACCTGCCCGTCGAGTTCGGCGAGCGTGCCGGGGGCGACGGCGTCGGCCAGGACCGGCACGGCGCCGGTGCCCTGGAGGTTCGACTCCAGCCATTCGAAGGCGTCCGGGTCGGCCTCGACGGCCCACACGCGGCTGTCGGGCCGCTCGGTGGCGATGGCGTGGGCGATCGCGCCCGAGCCGGAGCAGGCGTCGATGACGGTCCCGCCCTCGGGGAGGTGCTCCAGGGCCCAGTCGACGAGCAGCTCGGTCTCGGGCCGGGGCACGAACACGCCGGGCCCGACGGCGAGCTCGCCGTAGCGGAACGCGGCCGAGCCGGTCAGGTGCTGGAGCGGTTCGCGGCCAAGGCGCCGCTCGACGAGGTCGGCGAACGCGGCGAGGTGGTCCTCGCCTGGCGCGTCGGCGGCGAGCAGCTGGCCGCGGCGCAGCCCGGAGACGTGGGCGGCCAGCAGCTCGGCGTCGACGCGCGGCGAGGGCACGCCCGCCTCGGCGAGGCGCGCGGCGGCCGCGGCGATGGCGCCGGTCCAGCTAGTGCTGGTCATTACCGCCGGCCATGCGCTCGGCCCGGTCGGCGGCGGCGAGGGCGTCGAGGACCTCGTCGAGCTCGCCGTCCATGACCTGGTCGAGGTTGTAGGCGGTGAAGCCGATCCGGTGGTCGGTGAGCCGGTTCTGCGGGAAGTTGTAGGTCCGGATGCGTTCGGAGCGGTCGGCGGTGCGCACCTGCGAGCGCCTGGCCTCTCCGGCGGCGGCGGCGGCCTCTTCCTGCTGCTTGGCGAGCAGGCGGGCGCGCAGGACGCGCAGCGCGGCCTCCTTGTTCTGGAGCTGGCTCTTCTCGTTCTGGCTGGTGACGACGATGCCGGTGGGCTCGTGGGTGAGCCTGACGGCCGAGTCGGTGGTGTTGACCGACTGCCCGCCCGGTCCCGAGGAGCGGTAGACGTCGACGCGGACGTCGTTCATGTTGAGCTCGACGTCGACCTCTTCGGCCTCGGGCATGACGACCACGGCCGCGGCCGAGGTGTGCACCCGGCCCTGGGACTCGGTGACCGGCACGCGCTGGACGCGGTGGACGCCGCCCTCGAACTTCATGCGGGACCACACGCCGTTGCCGCCTTCGGGCGCGCCCTTGGTGCGGACGGCGATCGAGGAGTCCTTGATGCCGCCGAGGTCGGTGGGCACGCTCTCCAGCGTCTCGACGGCCCAGCCGCGGTGCTCGAAGTAACGCAGGTACATGCGCATGAGGTCCCTGGCGAACAGGCCGGACTCCTCGCCTCCGGCGCCCGCCTTGATCTCGATGATGACGTCCTTGGAGTCGTCGGGGTCGCGCGGGATCATCAGCTCGGCGAGCTTGGACTCCATCTCGGGGATGGTCTTTCGCAGCCGCTCGGCCTCGTCGGCGAAGTCGGCGTCCTCGCCGGCCAGTTCCTCGGCGGTCTCGAGGTCGTCCTTGGCGGTGGCGATGTCGGCGGCGGTCTTGGCGATCGGGCCGAGCTCGGCGTAGCGGCGGCCGACGCGGCGGGCCTGGGCGGGGTCGGCGTGCAGGGCCGGGTCGCCCATCTGCGCTTCGAGGTCGTGGTACTCGGCGAGGAGGGAGGCCAGGCGGTTGTCGGCGGCGGTGGACATGGTGGTTCCTTCGGGTCGAAAGCCAGTGAAGAAGCGGACAAAAAGGACGCAGCGCCCGTGCCTCGGGCACGGGCGCTGCGTCGGAAAGCTACTTGCCGGCCTGAGCCTTCTCCTGGGCCTTGGCGTAGCGGGCCTTGAACTTGGCCACGCGACCGCCGGTGTCGAGGATGCGCTGCTTGCCCGTGTAGAACGGGTGGCACTTGTTGCAGGTCGCAGCCTGGATCTTGCCACTGGCCTCCGTGGAGCGGGTGGTGAAGCTGTTCCCGCAGGAGCAGGTCACCTCGGTGACCACGTACTCAGGGTGGATGCCCTGTTTCATGAGTTTCCCTCTCTGTTCGGTCGCCGGGTCGGCGCATTGCTGGGCCGTGAACCGGTACCGCATCGGGCCCCGGAGTCCAGGGCTCTTGGCATGTGCGCGACCTGCGCACCGATTGACCATGATAGGCCGTGAGGCCGCTCTCAACCGGAGCGGCCTCAGCGGCGTTCGCCTAGTCCGGCGTCGACTGCTTGACGATCGACATCAGGAACTCGGCGTTGGTCTGCGTCTTCTTCAGCCGGTCGAGCAGCAGGTCGATTGCCTGCTGCGGCTCCAGCGAGGACAGGACGCGGCGGAGCTTGAGCATGACCGCCTGCTCCTCGGGGCTCATCATGAGCTCGTCCTTGCGGGTGCTCGACTGGTGGACGTCGATGGCCGGCCAGGTGCGCTTCTCGGCGATCTTGCGGTCGAGCTTGAGCTCGGCGTTGCCGGTGCCCTTGAACTCCTCGAAGATGACCGTGTCGCCCATGGAGCCGGTCTCGACCAGCGCCGTGCCGAGGATCGTCAGCGATCCGCCGTGCTCGATGTTCCGCGCCGCGCCCAGGAAGCGCTTCGGCGGGTAGAGCGCGGTGGAGTCGATGCCGCCCGACAGGATCCGCCCCGAGGCGGGCGAGGCGTTGTTGTACGCCCGGCCGAGCCGCGTGATGGAGTCGAGGAGCACGACCACGTCGTGTCCGAGTTCGACCAGGCGCTTGGCGCGCTCGATCGCGAGCTCGGCGACGGTGGTGTGGTCCGACGGCGGGCGGTCGAAGGTCGAGGCGATGACCTCGCCCTTGACCGAGCGCTGCATGTCGGTGACCTCTTCGGGCCGCTCGTCCGCGAGCACGACCATGAGGTGGCACTCGGGGTTGTTCGTGGTGATCGCGTTGGCGATCGCCTGGAGCACCATCGTCTTGCCGGCCTTGGGAGGGGAGACGATGAGGGCCCTCTGGCCCTTGCCGATCGGGGCCACCAGGTCGATGACGCGGGTGGTCAGCGCGTTCGGCTCGGTCTCCAGGCGCAGGCGCTCGTTCGGGTACAGCGGCGTGAGCTTGTAGAAGTCGTCGCGGCTCTTGGCGTCGTCAGGGCTCATGCCGTTGACGGTGTCCAGGCGGACCAGCGGGTTGTACTTCTCGCGACGCTGCTTGCCGCCGCCACCGCCGCCATTGCCGTTGTCCTCGCCGCGGCCGGGCTTGACCGCGCCGGTGATGGCGTCGCCGCGGCGCAGCCGGTGCTTGCGCACCTGCGACATCGAGACGTAGACGTCGTCCGGTCCGGCCAGGTAGCCGGTGGTGCGGATGAACGCGTAGTTGTCGAGGATGTCGAGGATGCCGGCGACCGGGACGAGCTGCTCGTCGTTCTGGCCTCCGCGCTCGAAGTCCTCGCCGCCGCGGCTGTTGCCCGAGCGGCGGCGGTCGGAGCGGTCGCGCCTCTTGCGGCGGCGGCCCCCCTCGTTCTGGTCGTCGCGGTCCCCGCGGTCGCCGCGCTGTTCGCGCTGGTCGTCGCGGTCGCGGTCGCGCTCGCCTCGCTGGTCGCCGCGGCGCTCGCCACGGCCCTCATTGCGGCTCTCGTGCTCAGCGGTCTCGGTCTCTTCGGAGCGGCGCTCGTTCTGCTCGGACCGCTCGCCTCCGCGGACGCGGCGACGGCGGACCGGGCGGTCCTCATCGGACTCGTCGGCGGCGGGCGCGGCCCCGGTCTCCTCGGCGGTGTCGCGGGCCGCGTTCTGCTCCTGGCGGCGACGCGGCTGCGGCGGACCCGCGGGGCGGGTCGCGCGGCGGGCGCTCTTGGCCTCGGCGCTTTCGGTGGCGCTCTCCGCGGAGTCGGCGGCGGGCTCGGTGTCGACGGGCGCCGACGGGGCCTCAGTGGTCGGTGTGTGTTCAGAGTCAGGCACTGGCGGGGCCTCCTGTTCCGCGCTGGCACCGCCGGGCTCCGAGCCGTTCGCCTGCTGCGTCTGGATGGCCGCGATGAGCTCGCTCTTGCGCATCCGGCCAACGCCGGTGATGCCGAGCGATTGCGCCATCTGCTGGAGCTCGGGCATCAGCATAGAGGCCAAACCGGTTCCTGCCCGGCGACGCTTCTTGGTCTCCGGGAGAGTTCCCGGAGCCGACGCCGCACTGCTATTCCGGTCCGACGTCGTGCCGGTGGTGTCGCTCAATGGATTCCTTCCCTTGCGGAGCACTTCGAAATGAATTCGAGGAGTTTCCGCGTCTTTCAAATAGCCGCAATGCCGATGTTCTGGTTTGCGTCCCGCCATCGCGTCGCCCACCGCGCGCTAGTCGAATGGCCGCGGTGGATGTGGTGCAACAGCTGGTCCTGGGTACACCCTGGGGCAGTCCGCTGAGCAGACGGTCCCGATTGAGGCGGCGCCTCTGGGCCTGTGACTCGACGGCCCGCGATAGATGGTCGACGCGCACGGTGCGATACGTGATTGCGATCCTCGCCGGAGCCGAGGCCCCAGCGCCACACGTGGAACTTCACGGATGCGAAGTCGGAACTGTGCCATGTCACGCTAGAGCTATGCAAAGTCACAAATCCATGATTGAGGGTGATGACCCAAACAAGAGATCAGGCGTGCGCTGGATGCGCCGCAGCTGTTGTGACTACAAGCATAATCAAGGCTTCAAGCAGTCACGACACCGGGTGGTCGTCTACGGGGAATACTAGCGCACCCGGCCCACTGCCAACAACAGACCCGAAGAACACTCGTTTTCCCACGTAGAAGGCCCGTGGAACTCCAAGCTTACCGCCTCGGCGACGTTTGCGGGCCGCAAACGAGCACCGGCGGCGAGGCTCGCAGTCCATCATTCGGTCCCGCTCGCGGTGATCACCGCGCCGTCCGCGACGTCCAGGCTCATGACCTCGAAACCCGCCGGGGCGAACCCCGCCAGGCCCTCGGGCCCCGGCCCGCCGTCCACGCTCAAGGCGATGACGGTCGGACCCGCGCCCGAGACCGCTGCCGCGATCCCGGCGGAACGCAACTGTTCCAACAACCGCGTGCTCTCCGGCATTCCCTCCGCCCGGTACGACTGGTGGAGCCGGTCGGCGGTGGCGTCGAACAGCCGCGAGGGCTTGCGCGTGAGCGCGTCGACCAGGAGCGCGGCCCGCGAGAGGTTGAAGACCGCGTCGGCGTACGAGACGCGCTCGGGCAGCGCCGCGCGGGCGACCGCCGTCAGGCCCTGGCCCTCGGGCACGAACACCCACGGGCGCACGCGCGGCGAGGGTTCGAGGCTGACCGCCCGCGCGCCCTCGTCGGTGCCGTAGGCGATGGTGAAGCCGCCCAGCAGGCACGGCGCCACGTTGTCCGGGTGGCCCTCGATCTCGCTCGCGAGCGCGAGCTTCTCGGCCCGGCTCATCCCGCCCGCGGCCAGCGCGTCGGCGAGCATGATCCCGGCGACGATCGCCGCCGAGGAGGAGCCGAGGCCGCGCGCGTGCGGGATGCGGTTGCGGCATTCGAGTTTCAACTCCGGCGCCCGGACGCCGAGGGCGTCGAAGGCGCGCAGCATGGTGGCCGCCACCAGGTGGCTCTCGTCGGTGGCGACGGCGCCCGCGCCCTCGCCGGTCACCTCGACCGAGACGGTGCCGGTGGCGCCTTCGAGCGCCGTGGCCGTCACCTCGTCGAACAGGCCCAGCGCGAGGCCGAGCGAGTCGAAACCGGGCCCGAGATTGGCAGAGGTCGCCGGGACCCGAACCGTCGCCGAACCCATCGGAATCCCACCCGTCTCCCGCCCCCGCCCGACATCGCGGTCGCTTCGCTCCCCCCTCACAATCCCAACGCCCTGGCCGTCTGCATGACGTCGACGGGCACCGTCTGCGGCTGCGGGGCGGTGGAGACGGCCCAGTCGGGGTCCTTGAGCCCGTTGCCGGTCACCGTGCACACCACTGTCTGTCCCCTTTCGAGCCAGCCGGACGCGGACTGCTTGAGCAGCCCGGCCACCGATGCGGCGCTGGCGAGCTCGACGAAGACGCCCTCGGAGCGGGCCAGCAGCATGTACGCGGCGTGGATCTCGCGGTCGGTGGCGGCGATGATCTTCCCGCCCGACTCCTTCTCGGCGTCGAGGGCCTTGGTCCACGACGCGGGGTTGCCGATGCGGATCGCCGTGGCGATGGTCTGCGGGTGCGCCACGACGTGGCCGTTCACGATGGGGGCCGCCCCGGCGGCCTGGATGCCGAGCATGCGGGGCCGCTTGGTGGACCTCCCGGCGTCGGCGTCCTCGCCGTAGCCCATCCAGTAGGCGCTGATGTTCCCGGCGTTGCCGACCGGCAGGCAGTGGACGTCCGGCGCGTCGCCGAGGACGTCGACGATCTCGAACGACGCGGTCTTCTGACCCTGGAGCCGGTGCGGGTTGATCGAGTTGACCAGCGAGACCGGGTAGTCCTGCGAGAGCTTGTCGGCGATGGCCAGGCAGTCGTCGAAGTTGCCTTCGAGCTGGAGCAGTTTCGCGCCGTGGACGAGGGCCTGCGCGAGCTTCCCGAGGGCGATCTTCCCGGCCGGGACGAGCACGGCGCAGGTGATCCCGGCGCGGGCGGCGTAGGCGGCGGCCGAGGCCGAGGTGTTGCCGGTGGAGGCGCAGATGATGGCCTTGGCACCGTCCTCGACGGCCTTGGAGACGGCCACGGTCATGCCGCGGTCCTTGAACGAGCCGGTCGGGTTGAGGCCCTCGACCTTGAGGTAGACGTCGCAGCCGGTCTTCTCGGAGATGACCGGGGCGGGCACGAGCGGCGTCCCGCCCTCTTGCAGGGTCACCACTGGGGTGGCGTCGGTGACCGGGAGCCGGTCTCTGAATTCCTCGATGAGGCCGCGCCAGCCAGGGCGCATGGCACCTTCGGACATGTCGTCCTATTCTCCTTCGACGCGCATGACGCTGGTGACCTGGTGCACCGACATCAGTTGCGACAGTTCCTCGACCGTGTCCGACAGCTGCCGGTCAGCGGCGATGTGGGTCACCACCACGAGCTGGGCATCGTCGCCCCGGCCCGACTGGTGGACGGTCGCGAGGCTGACCCCGTGGTGGGCGAAGGTGGCCGCCACGCGGGCGAGCACGCCGGGCTCGTCGACGACGTCGAGACTGACGTGGTAGCGGGTCCGGGCCTCGCCGATGGGTTTCACCGGCACGTCGGAGTAGGCGGCCTCCGGAGGGAAGGCCGTGATCCCGCCGCGCTTGTTGCGCGCCACGGCCACGATATCGCCGAGCACGGCCGAGGCCGTCTCGGTCCCCCCGGCTCCCGCACCGTAGAACATGAGCCGCCCGGCCGACTCGGCCTCGACGAACACGGCGTTGTAGGCGCCGTTGACGTTGGCGAGCGGGTGCGTGGCCGGGATCATCGCCGGGTGGACGCGCACCGAGACGCCCTCCTCCTCGCGGGTGGCGATGCACAGCGGCTTGACGACGCGGCCCTCGGCGGCCGCCGAGGCGATGTCGGCGGGCGTGACGCGGGTGATGCCCTCCCGGTAGACCTCGGCGAGGCCCACGTGCGTGTGGAAGGCCAGGGACGCGATGAGCGCGGCCTTGGCGGCGGCGTCGTAGCCGTCGACGTCCGCGGTCGGGTCGGCCTCGGCGTAGCCCAGCTCGGAGGCCTCGGCGAGCGCCTCGGCGAAGCTCGCGCCGGTCTGCGTCATCTTGGTGCAGATGTAGTTGGTGGTGCCGTTGACGATGCCGAGGACGCGGTTGATCCGGTCGCCGTGGAGCGATTCGCGCAGCGGGCGCATGAGCGGGATCGCGGCGGCGGCGGCGGCCTCGTAGTAGAGGTCGGCGCCGCCGGCCTTCGCGGCGGCGGCCAGCGTCGGCATGTCCTCGGCCAGGAGGGCCTTGTTGGCGGTGACCACGGACTTGCCCTCGCCGAGGGCGGTGGTGATCCAGCTGCGGGCCGGCTCGATGCCCCCGGCGACCTCGACGACGATGTCGACGTCGTCGCGCTTGATGAGGGCGAGCGCGTCGGTGGTGAACATGGACCGGTCGACCGGCAGGTGCGAGCGGTCGCGTCCGGCGCGCCGCACGGCGATGCCCGCGAGCTCGACGGGCTCCCCTACTCGGGTGGCGAGTTCCTCCCCGCGCATTCGCATGAGGCGCACGACTTCACTGCCGACGTTGCCGCATCCGAGTAGCGCGATCTTCATTCGCCGATTCCCTTTCTGGTCGGTTCAGCCGACGTCGAGGCGCAAGAGGTCGTCGACCGTTTCACGGGCGAGGATCACTCGGGCCTCTCCGTCGCGGACCGCGATGACGGGCGGGCGGGGCACGTGGTTGTAGTTCGAGCCCATGGACCGGCAGTAGGCGCCGGTGCCCGGCACGGCGATCAGGTCGCCCGGAGCGACGTCGGCGGGTAGGAATTCATCTTTAACAACTATGTCGCCGGATTCGCAATGCTTTCCCACTACGCGGGCCAGCGCCGGGGCCGCCCGCGAGGCGCGCGAGGCGAGCGTGGCCGAATAGGTCGCGTCGTACAGGGCCGGGCGGATGTTGTCGCTCATGCCGCCGTCGACCGACACGTACAGCCGCGAGGCGCCCGCAGAGAGCGTGACGGGCTTGACGGTGCCCACCTCGTAGAGCGTGAACACGGCCGGTCCGATGAGCGTGCGGCCCGGCTCGATCGACAGGCGCGGCACCGCGATGCCCGCCGCGGCGCACTCGGCCTCGACGATCTTCCCGAGCGAGGCGGCGACGTCGACCGGCGGCTGCGGGTCGTCCTGGCTGGTGTAGGCCATGCCGAAGCCGCCGCCGAGGTCGAGTTCGCCCATCGGCTCGTCGATCTCGTCCTGGAGCCCCGCGAACAGGCGCACCACCCGCGCGGCCGAGACCTCGAACGCGGACGTGTCGAAGATCTGGGAGCCGATGTGCGAGTGCAGGCCCGCCAGGTACATGTTCGGGGAGGCCGCGATGCGGCGCGCTGCCTCGTGGGCGTCGCCGTCGACCAGCGAGAACCCGAACTTCTGGTCCTCGTGGGCGGTGGCGATGTACTCGTGCGTGTGGGCCTCGACGCCGACGTTGACGCGGACCATCACGTGCGGCCGGATGCCGAGCTCGGCGCTGAGCGCGTCGATGCGCTCGATCTCGTTGTAGGAGTCGGCGACGATGCGCCCGACCCGCAGCTCGATGGCCTGGCGCAGCTCGGCCGGGGACTTGTTGTTCCCGTGGTAGCCGAGGCGGGCCGGCTCGATCCCTGCGGCGAGCGCGACGGCCAGCTCCCCGGCGGTGCACACGTCGACGTTCAGGCCCTCCTCGACGGCGGCGCGGAGCACGGCCTTGGAGCAGAACGCCTTCGCGGCGTAGAAGACATCGGAGCCGGAGAACGCCCGGGCCCAGGCGCGGCAGCGGGCGCGGAAGTCGTCCTCGTCGAGGATGTACGCCGGGGTGCCGAACTCGTCGGCCAGCTCGCCGACCGGGATGCCGCCGACGCGCAGGACGCCCTCGTCGGAGCGTTCGACGCCCGCGGCCCACAGCTGCGGGAGGAGGGCGTTGACGTCGTCGGGGACGCCCAGCCAGGCGGGGCGCAGGGAGGCGAAGTCGCCGTGCATGGCACCGGCTTCGTGGGTCCGCATCACATACGCTCCGGGGCACTGACGCCGAGCAGGCCGAGGGCGTTGGCGAGGACGACGCGGGTGGCGTCGACCAGCCACAGGCGGGCCCGGCCGGTTTCGGTGAGTGCTTCACCGGGGTAGGGCAGGACCCGACAGTCGTTGTAGAACCGGTGGTAGGCCCCGGCGAGGTCCTCGGCGTAGCGGGCGATCCGGTGCGGCTCGCGCAGCTCCGCGGCGGAGGCGACCACCGCGGGGAACTCGGCGAGGGCCTTGAGCAGGTCGTTCTCCCTGGGGTGGGACAGCAGCGAGGCGTCGTACGTGTCGCCCTTGTCGATCCCCAGCTCGGTGGCGTTGCGCAGCACCCCGGAGATCCGGGCGTGCGCGTACTGCACGTAGTAGACCGGATTGTCGTTGCCGTGCTTGGTCCACAGGTCGATGTCGAGGTCGATCGACGAGTCGGCCGAGTAGCGAGTGAGCGCGTAGCGGGTGGCGTCGACGCCGATGGCCTCGACGATGTCGTTCAGCGTCACCACGGTCCCCATGCGCTTGGACATCCGCACCGGCTTGCCGTCGCGCAGCAGGTTCACCATCTGGCCGATGAGGATCTCCAGGGTGCCCGGCTCGTCGCCGTAGGCCCGGCTGATCGCCTGCATCCGGCCGACGTAGCCGTGGTGGTCGGCGCCGAGCATGAGCACGAGCTTGTCGAAGCCGCGCTCGCGCTTGTCGAGGTAATAGGCGCAGTCTGCGGCGAAGTAGGTCCACGAGCCGTCGGACTTCTTGAGGACCCGGTCCTTGTCGTCGCCGAACTCGGTGGTGCGCAGCCAGGTGGCGCCGTCGGCCTCGAAGACGTGTCCGAGCTTGGACAGCCGCTCCAGGGCGGCGTCGAGCTCGCCCTTGTCGTGGAGCTCCTTCTCGTTGAAGTACACGTCGAAGTGCGTGCCGAAGTCGGCGAGGGTGGTCTTGATCTGCTCGAACATCAGCTCCACGCCCGCGGTCCGGAAGACCTCCTGCGGGTCGTCGGACTCGAGCGCGTCGGGGTGCCGGGTGAGGACCTCGGCGGCGATCTCGTCGACGTAGCCGCCGCCGTAGCCGTCCTCGGGGGTCGGCTCGCCCTTGGCGCGGGCCAGCAGCGAGTTCGCGAACCGATCGACCTGGGATCCGGCGTCGTTGAAGTAGTACTCGGAGGCGACCTTCGCGCCGGAGGCCCGCATGACGCGGGCGAGGGCGTCGCCCACGGCCGCCCAGCGGGTGCCGCCGGCGTGGACCGGGCCGGTCGGGTTCGCCGAGACGAACTCGAGGTTGACGTGCGCGCCCTTCATGGACTCGTTGTAGCCGTAGGCGGTGCCCGCGGCGACGATCTGCTCGGCGATGGCGCCGGCGGCGGCCGCGTCGAGGGTGATGTTCAGGAAGCCGGGTCCGGCGATGTCGACCCCGGCGACGCCGTCGACGGAGGCGAGTTGGTCGGCGATGCCCTGCGCCAGCGCTCGCGGGTTGGTGCCGACCTTCTTGGCCACCTGGAGGGCGATCGTGGAGGCGTAGTCCCCGTGCTCGGGGTTTCGGGGTCGCTCCACGGCCGTTTCGGTGGGCAGCGCGGTGGCGTCGAGGCCGAGATCGGCGAACGCGGCGCGCGTGGCGGACAGCACTTTCTCTGCGAGCGTTTCTGGAGTCACCCCGCAATCCTAAACGCTGGGGTTTCGCGCCTGCGAGTGATAAACGCCGTTGTGGCGCCGCCACCTCGGCGGCCGCACGCTGCGGCCGGGGGCGGCCGGTAAGCTCCATTGAGTCCCGGTATCGACTGGAAGGCCCCCAGCCATGATCACGACCCGCGCCCGCTCCGCCGCCCTCGCCGCCGTCTGCGTGGCCGCCTTCGCCGCTGGATGCTCGTCTTCGGGCTCCGACTCAGGTGGTGACGCGGACGGGGCCGCCGCGCCGGACGCGCCGACCGAGATCGAGGGCGTGCAGAACTTCTACGGCGAGTACGGCAGCTACCAGGCGGTCCAGGACGCCATCGCCGACGGCGAGGTCACCGCCGAGGACCTCGAGTACCCGCAGGTGGTGCAGCAGGAGCACGTCGACGGCGAGGCCGGCTGGGACGGGAACCCGCCGGTCTACGAGCTCGCGCCGCCGGTGGCCGGGAACCACCTGAGCGTGTGGCAGACGTGCAACGGCTCGGTCTACGACGGGCCGATCACCGACGGCAACGCCGTCCACTCGATGGAGCACGGGGCGGTGTGGCTGACCTACGACCCCGAGCTGGTCGACGAGGCCCAGATCGCCGCGCTGGCCGCGAAGATCGAGGGCCGCGACTACAGTCTCATGAGCCCCTACCCCGGACAGGGCGTCGCGGTCTCGCTCCAGTCGTGGGGCAACCAGTACCAAACGGACGATCCGGCGGACCCGAACATCGACGCCTACCTGGACACCTACATCCTCAACGAGGCGTTCAACCCCGAGGCGATGGCGACCTGCTCGGGCGGCAACAGCGCCCTCGCCGAGTGATCGCGCTCCCGCTTTCGCCGCTGCCCAGCGTGTTGCGAGCAACGCTCGGGAACGGCGCCGTCAGGCGACCGGGTAAAGTGGCGTACGCGAGCGAGCATCACCGGGGTCGTTTCCGGCGTCGCCGCCGCTACCATCCCGAAGTCGACGAATAAGGCTCCCCGCGCGAAATGGCATCCAAGAAGCAGAACTCCTCGAAGACCGCGAAGAACGCGGGCTCGAAATCCGCGAAGAACGCGGGGTCGAAGTCCGGCAAGAACGCGAGTCGCAAGGGCCGTGGCGTCCAGGTCGCCCAGCCGAAGCCGTGGGGGCTCATCCTCACCTTCTCCGGCGTCGGCGTGGTCGCACTCGGCCTCATCGCCGTCGCCGCATTCGTCGTCTGGGACCGCAGCAAGCCCCCGGAAGGCGTCACGAACTTCTACGGCGACTACGGCAGCTACGAGGTCGTCAAGGCGGCGATCGACGACGGCGAGATCACGGCCGAGGACCTCGATCACCCGTGGGTGGTGCAGCAGGAGCACCTCGACGCCGACGAGGACACCTCCAACGACCAGCCCACCTACGAGATCAGCCCGCCCGCCGGGGGCAACCACCTGAGCCAGTGGCAGACCTGCACCGGCGCCGTCTACGCCGACCCGATCGCCGACGGCAACGCCGTCCACTCCCTCGAGCACGGCGCGGTGTGGCTGACCTACGACCCCGAGCTCGTCGACGAGGGCCAGGTCAGCGAACTGGCCTCGAAGATCGAGGGCCGCGACTTCAGCCTCATGAGCCCCTACCCCGGACAGGGCGTCGCGGTCTCCCTCCAGGCGTGGGGCGTGCAGCTCCAGACCGACGACCCCGCCGACCCCGAGATCGACCAGTTCCTCAACTACTACATCCAGAACGGCGACAACCTCGCCGAGATGGGCGCCTCCTGCACGGGCGGCGTGTCGACCACGACGGCCACCACCAGTGGCGGCGAGACTGAGATGACCGAAGAAGAGGCCTCGGCACTGCTCGAGCAGATGGAGAGCAGCGCCCCCGCCGAATAGGAAGGCTGGATCCGTATGAGTCGTCTGTGGCAGAGACCCGCCGTGCTGATCGCCATCGCCGCCGTGCTCATGCTCGGCGCCGGATTCGCGATCGGATGGGTGAGCGCCACGTCGACCCCCGGCAATGATTCGCCGGAGGCCGGCTTCGCCCGCGACATGCAGACCCACCACCAGCAGGCCGTCGCGATGGCCATGTACGAGTGGCAGAACGGCGAGGACGAGGCGATGCGCGCGATCGCCTACGACATCGCCACCTCGCAGAGCGCCGAGATCGGGATGATGCGGTCGTGGCTGCGCGAGTGGGGCGTCCAGATGAGCAGCGGCGAGCCGATGTCATGGGCGGGCGAGGGGCACGTCCACGACATGGAGGACAACGGCGGCCTGATGGCCGGCATGGCCACCGACGAGGAGATGGCCGAGTTCAAGCAGCTCACCGGCTATGAGGCCGACGTCATGTTCGCGAATCTGATGATCGACCACCACATCGGCGGGATCGCCATGGCCGAGGCGATCGTCGATCTGAGTGACAACGAGACGGTCGTCGACGCGGCGAGCCGGATGATCACCGTCCAGAAGAGCGACATCGCGAACATGCAGGGCCACCTCGACAACCTCCTCGCCGCCGCCGAGAGCGCCGGTCAGGGGTAGGGGCGGCATGAGCTACGGGTGGGGCCCGAGCTACGGCGACCCGTCGCATCCGACGACGGGCGAACTGCCGAAGGTCGGCGACGGCAGGCGCGGCACCGACGAGATGCGGACGGTGCAGATCGACGCCGTGACCGACCCGAACATTCCGCGCGTCGGCTACGGCGGCACCGACGACTTCGCCCGCGTGGGCGACGGCCAGCGGGGCACCGTCGGCGGCCTGACCGTGCAGATCGACCGCGTCCAGGATCCCGAGGCGCGGCGCCCGGCGGGCGACACGCAGCTGCTCCCCCGCATCTCGCCGAAGCCGAGGCCCGAGGAGGCGGTGCCGGCGGCGGCGAAGCAGCCCGAGCCGTCGGCGTCGCGGAACATGCCGGTGCTCAGGCGCCAGATGGGGCCGGACTGGACGCAGATGCCGCTGCGGCTGCTGGCCGCGGCCGTGGTGACGCTGGCCGTGCTCGGCGTCTCGGCGGCGAGCCTGCTCTACATAGCGGATTGGATCAACCCTTAGTCGCCGTCCCCGTTCTGTCGGTGGTCCGCGGGACCATGGAGTGGACGAAAGGAGCTCCAGATGCCGACATGGGACGACGTCGTCGCGATCGCGAAGCGATATCCGGAGGTCGAGGAGACCACGAGCTGGCGGACCCCGTCGTTGAAGGTCAAGGGCAGGTTCTTCGCGCGGCTGCGCACCGAGGCCGAGGGCGGCCTGGCGCTCGTGTGCGACCCGAGCGAGAAGGCGGCGCTGCTGGCCTCGGGGGACGCGGCCTACTACACGACGCCGCACTACGAGGGGTACGCGATGATCCTGGTGGACCTCGCGCGGGTCGAGCCCGAGCGGCTGGCCGAGCTCGTGGAGGACGCCTGGCACCTCAAGGCGCCGGTGCGGGTCCGCAGGGCCTACGAGTCTTCAGCGAGCTGAGCCGGCGGGCGGTTCGCGGCCCGTCCCCCACTGCGGGCCGCGAATCGCGCCGCTCGGCTTTTCGGTCGCTCAGCGCTCCAGGCTGAAGACGGTGATCGAGCCGTCGCTGGAGGCCGCCACCGCGACGGGGTGTCCGTCGATGGTGGACGTCTCGGCGCTCACCCAGGTGGCCTCGCCGGTCAGCTGCCCGAAGGTCTCGCCGATCTGCTGTCCGGTGTCGAGGTCGAACAGGCTCAGGCCCTCGCTGCCGCGCACGAGCACGCCGGTGGTGCCGCCGCCGAGGTCGGCGACGCTGAGCCCGGCGACGGTCTGGTACAGCTCGTTGAACGCGGTCCCGTACGCCTCGGCCGAGCTCAGGTCCCAGCCTTGGACGGCGCCCGCGTCGGTGGCGGTCAGCATGACCGGCTTCCCGGCGATCACGGCGGTCTCGACCGCCACGACCTCGTTGGGCAGCTGGTCGAACGTGCCGCCGACGTACTCGCCGTTCTCCAGCTCGGCGACGAACACGCGGTCGTCCTCGACGCCGACGCCGCGCAGCTGCCCGTCGACCTCCATCAACATCAGGAAGGGCGCGTAGGGCGCGCTGAAGTAGTCCAGGTCCTCGCCGGTGAACAGCTGGTAGAACGAGTTGTCGTCGGCGTAGGCGGGCGCCGAGTCGATCTGGCCGACCCAGGAGAACGTGCCGGTGTTGGCGTCGCGCGGCTCGCTGGCGGCGGTGAAGTCGTCGAGGTACCAGACGTGCTCCTCGTAGCCGTCGGTCGAGATGACGACGGGGCGGTCGCCGTCCGCGGTGATCGCGATGTCGCTGACGGGCTGCTGGTGCCCGCGGTATTCGTCGATCAGCTTGCCGGTCTCGAGGTTCCAGACGCGGATGAGGTAGTCCTCGCCGCCGGTGACCGCCACCGGAACGCCGTTCGCCACACCGGTCTCCATGGCCGTGACGGCGCCGGTGTGCCGGCCTTCGCCGAGCGCCACGACGTCGCCGACGGTGGCGCTCTCCAGGCTGACGGTGTCCGAGCCTTCGGCGGTGCCCGCCTGCGGGGCTTCGCTCTCGGCGGCGCTGCCGTCGGTCTCGGTCGGCTCGTCGGCGTCCTCGCTGGGCTCGTTCGCCGCGACATTGCTCTGGTCGGGGTCCGAGGGGTCCTCTTCGGAGTCGCCCATGAGGCCGGGCACGATGAGGACGGCGAGGAGCAGCACGACCGCCACGCCCGCGGCGCCGACGGTGATCATGCCGGTCGTGCTCTTGAGCCAGCCGGTGACGCCGCCTTCGTTCGGCGCGGGCGGCAGGGAGCCGGCCATGTGCGCGGGGGTCTGGATCGGGCCGGTCATGTGCGGCGGTGTGGGCATGGGCGCGGCGGGCGTGGGCATCGGCATGCCCGGCTGCATGGACGCGCCCGGCGTCGGCGATCCCGCCGCCATCGGCACCGTCGGCCCGGCGGGCTGCGAAGTCACTTGCGGCGGCAGCGCCGGGCTCGGCACCGACTGCGGCGAGGAGGTCAGTGCCTGGGCCACGAGGCCGCCTTCGGAGACGGCCAGCTCGGGCTGCTCGATCGCGGCCGGGGCGATGCCGAGTTCACGGTGGAGCATGGTGGCCACCAGCGGCATCCGGCTGGCCGCGCCGACCAGGAACAGCCCGGCGATCTGCTCCTTGGGCAGTCCGGACTCGCGGATGACACCCTGCGTGATGCGCACGGTCCGCTCGATCAGCGGCGCGGCCACGGTCTCGAGCTCATCGCGCGTCAGGTGCGCGTCGATGTCGAGCAGGGGGATCGTCAGGTCCGTCGAGGTGCTGCGCGAGAGCCGTTCCTTCGCCTGGCGCACCTCTTCGAGGAACGCGGTGCGGTGGCGCAGATCCGCCGATTCGGTGGGCGCGGTCAGGCGCTGCCAGCGCTCGTCCTCGGCCTGGACGCTCGAAGCGAGGTGCTCGGCCAGGGCCTGGTCGAAGTCGAGCCCGCCGAGGTCGTCGGCGCCGTCGACGGCGAGGACGTCGAAGCCGCCTCCCGAGCGGCGCAGGACCGTGGCGTCGAAGGTACCGCCGCCGAGGTCGTAGACGACCACCCCGGAGCCGACCGGCACCTCGTTGCCGAGGGCCTCGACGAAGTGGCTCGCCGCGGCCACCGGCTCGGGCACCAGGGCGACCTTGCCGAGGCCGGCGGCGGTGGCGGCGTCGGCGACCACATGCCTGCGGGTGGGACCCCACGCGGCCGGGACCGTGACCGTCACCGACCCCAGCCCGCCGAGGGTCTGCTCGCACTCACGGGCCACGCGGGAGAGGACGGCGGCGATGACGCTGGTGACCGGCAGCTCGGTCTCGCCGAGCAGGATCGTGCCGTCGTCGATGCGGCGCTTCGGGTTCGGCTCGTACCGCTCGGGCTTGCGGCGGCCGTTGTGGATGGCGTCGGTGCCCACTTCGGGGCCGCCCTCGTCGTTCATGAACACCGCCGAGGGCAGTTGCGGCGAACCGTCGAACAACTGCTGGTGGACCCGGCCGTCGGCACGGCGGATGGACGCCACCGTGTGCGAGGTGCCGAAGTCGACACTGATCGACGCGGGGCGGGGGTTGAGGTTGGACATGCAGTAACTGTAGTGAGCCGCATCTACAACCGGACCGAAGGTGCCGGTGCGCGGAGCGGGCTATCGGTACTCGCCTTCGCACAGGCTCTCCGCGGTGAGGTCCTCCGGCGGGAAGTTCTCCTCGACCGTGAAGCCGTACTCGCCCGCCAGCGCCTCCCACCGGTCGCGATCGCCCTTGAGCGCCGCGAGCTCATCGTCGAGCGCGTCGCGGAAGGCGGCGTCGGCGGGCAGGAACGCCGTGCCGCCCGCACGGACGATCTCCTCGCCGGTGTCGGGGTCCTTGGGCAGGAACGGCTCGCCCACCTCGATGTCCTCCTCACCCCATGCCTTGTCCTCGAGGTAGTTGCGGCCGTATGCGATCGCGTCGACGCCTCCGGCTCTGAGCTCCAGCACCAGCTCCTCCAAGGTGTCCCGGACGACGACCCGATCGTCGGGGATGCCGAGCCCGGTGGCGACGTCCTGCTCGGTGGAGCCGTCCACGACGCCGACCACCGCGCTGTCGTGGTCCGCGATCGAGGCGGTGTCGCTCAGGCCCAGCGGGTTTCCGGCGAGGACGAGGAGCGAGTCGGGTGTGAGGAGGTCCAGATTCCCGAAGGCGACCATGGAGCAGCGTTCCGGCTCGATGGCCACGCCGGAGACGATGAAGTCGTGTGTGGTGCCGAGGCCCGAGAGGAGGTGGCCCCAGTCCCTGTGCACCCATTCGACCTGGTCCTCTTCGACGCCGAGCTGGGTGAGGAGGTACAGGTAGACATCGACCGAGTAGCCGGTGACGTTGCCGTTCTCGTCGGTGTAGGTGTACGGGTACTCCTCGAAGTATCCGATGCGGACGGTGCCGCCGTTCAGGGCGTGCTGCAGCAGATCGGCGTCCTCATCATTGTCTGAAGTGGATGGGTCTTCGACCGGTCCTCCGGTCGGATCGGAACCGGCTGCGGAGCCTTCCGGATCGGACCGGTCGTCGCCGGGCAGGTTGACGGCCACCAGCACCGTCGCCAGCGCCGCCGCCAGAACGACCGCCAAGGGCGCGATCAGGGCTCGTTTGGTCCTCGGCCACCGTGCGGCGGACCGCGTCCGCGGCCCGGCCGGTCGGGAGGCGCGGTCGCTCGGCCGGACCGGCCCGGCGCCATGCGGCATCCGCGGCGGCGGATTCGGCGTGCCAGCCGGGGCGGCCGGTGACGAGACGACCGCCTGGGCAACGAGGCCGCCTTCGGAGACGGCCAGCTCGGGCCGCTCGACCGCGGCGGGTTCGATGCCGAGCCCGTGGCGCAGCATCGTGGCCACCAGCGGCATCCGGCTGGCCGCGCCCACCGGGAACAGTCCCGCTATCTGCTCGGGGGCGAGTCCCGCCTCGCGGATGGCGTCCTGCGTGATGCGCACGGTCCGCTCGATCAGCGGCGCGGCCACGGTCTCGAGCTCATCGCGCGTCAGGTGCGCGTAGGTGTCGAACAGCGGCAGCGCCAGGCTCGTGGCCGTGACTCCGGACAGCCGTTCCTTGGCGCCTCGGGCCTCGTCGAGAAACGAGACGCGGTGGCGCCGGTCGGCGTCGTTCCGCGGCGTCATCAGGCGGGACCAGCGCGGGTCCTCGGGCCGGAAGCAGCGTGAGAGGTGCTCGGCCAGCGCCCGGTCGAGGGCGAGCCCGCCGAGGTCGTCCGCGCCTTCGGCGGCCAGCACTTCGAATGCGGCGGGCGTGCGGCGCAGCACGGTCGCGCCTAAGGTGCCGCCGAGGTCGTAGACGACGACTCCGGATCCCATCGGCACGTCCCTGTCGAGCACTTCGGCGAAGTAGGAGGCGGCGGCGACGGGCTCGGCCACCAGTGAGACCCCGCCGAGTCCGGCCGCGGCGGCGGCGTCCGCCATGACGCGGCTGCGGGCCGGTTCCCAAGTGGCGGGGACGGTGACGGCCACCGGGCCGAGCCCGCTGGGGATCTGTCCGCATTCGCGCACCACCCTGGCCAGCACGGCGGTTATCACGCTGGTGACCGGCAGCTCGGTCTCGCCGAGGAGGATCGCGCCGTCGTCGATGCGGCGCTTCGGATGGGGTTCGCACCGCTCGGGGTTGCGGCGTCCACCGCGCGCGGCGTCGGCGCCGACGACCAGGCCGGCGCCGCTGAGGAACACCGCCGAGGGCAGTTGCGGCGAACCGTCGAACAGCTGCTGTCGGACCCGCCCGTCGGCGCGGCGCACCGTCACGACCGTATGGGAGGTACCGAAGTCGACGCTGATGGAAGCGGATCGGGGGTGGAAATTGGACATACGGCAACTGTAACGAGCCGGCTCTACTCATAGTGGTCACGGCGACACTGGCACCGGAGCCAAACAGTCCACTTAAGACATAAAGCATATAACTTATATCCTATAGCCATAAGTAGGTTATAGGATATAAGTCCTTGCTCGGATGAGCCGCAAGGGCTCAGACGATGATGCCCGCGCCCACGGTGCGGTTGTCGGATTCGTCGATGATGATGAACCCGCCGGTGGCCCTGTTGCGTCGGTAGTCGTCGCACAGCAGCGGCTTCGTGGTGCGCAGCGTGATACGGCCGATCTCGTTGAGCCGCAGTTCCTCGGCGCTCTCGTCGCGGTGCAGCGTGTTGACGTCGAGCTGGTACTGGACGTCCTTCACCACGGCCCGCACGTCGGCCGTCGTGTGCTTGATCGCGTACTTGCCTCGCAGCCGCAGCGGCCGCTGCTCGTCCATCCAGCACACCATCGCCTCGACGTCCTGCGCCACGCGCGGCTGGTTGCCCGGGCGGCACAGCAGGTCGCCGCGCGAGACGTCGAGCTCGTCCTCCAGGCGCACGGTGACGCTCAAGGGCGGGAAGGCCTCCTCCAGCGGGCCGTCGGCGGTCTCGATCGAGGCGATCTTCGAGGTGAAGCCGCTGGGCAGGACCACGACGTCGTCGCCGGGCTTCATGACCCCGGAGGCGATCTGCCCGGCGTAGCCGCGGTAGTCGTGGTTGTCGTTCGAGTGCGGCCGGATGACCTGCTGGACCGGGAAGCGCACGTCCACCAGGTTCCGGTCCGAGGCGATGTGGACCTTCTCCAGGTGGTGCAGCAGGCTCGGCCCCTGGTACCACGGCATGTTCTCCGAGCGCCGCACGACGTTGTCGCCCTTGAGCGCCGAGATCGGGACGACCGTCAGGTCGGGGATCTCCAGCTTGGTGGCGAACGAGCCGAACTCCTGCTCGATGCGCTTGAAGGTCTCCTCGTCGTAGTCGACCAGGTCCATCTTGTTGACGCACAGGACCATGTGCGGCACGCGCAGCAGCGAGCACAGGAACGCGTGGCGCCGCGACTGCTCGACCAGGCCCTTGCGGGCGTCGACCAGGATCAGCGCGAGGTCGGCGGTCGAGGCGCCGGTGACCATGTTGCGCGTGTACTGGATGTGCCCGGGCGTGTCGGCGATGATGAACTTGCGCTCGGGCGTGGCGAAGTAGCGGTAGGCGACATCGATCGTGATGCCCTGCTCGCGCTCGCTTCGCAAGCCGTCGGTGAGCAGCGCCAGGTCGGTGTACTCGTCGCCGCGGCCCGCGCTGACGGCCTCCACGGCGTTCCACTGGTCCTCGAAGAGCGTCTTGGTGTCGAACAGCAGCCGCCCGATGAGCGTGGACTTGCCGTCGTCGACGCTGCCGGCGGTGGCGAAGCGCAGCAGCTCGGTCGCCTCGGGCGGGGCCTCGGCCGCGAAAGTCGGAGCTTGCGTCATCAGAAGTAGCCTTCCCGTTTCCGGTCTTCCATGGCGGCCTCGGAGGTCCGGTCGTCGCCTCGGGTGGCGCCGCGCTCGGTGATGCGGGTGGCCGCGACCTCGGCGACGATCTGGTCGACGGTGGTCGCGTCGGAGCGGACCCCGGCGGTCAAGGTCGCGTCGCCGACGGTGCGGTAGCGGATCTTCTCGGTGAAGACCGGCTCGCCGTCCTTCGGCTGAATGAACCGGTTGACCGCGTAGAGCATCCCGTCGCGCTCGACGACGTCGCGCTCGGCGGCGAAGTAGACCGGCGGCAGCTCGACGCCCTGCTCGCCGATGTAGCGCCAGATGTCCAGCTCAGTCCAGTTCGACAGCGGGAAGACCCGGATCTGCTCGCCGGGGTGGACGCGGCCGTTGTACAGGCTCCACAGCTCGGGGCGCTGGTTCTTGGGGTCCCACTGGCCGAAGTCGTCGCGGAAGGAGAACACGCGCTCCTTGGCGCGGGCCTTCTCCTCGTCGCGCCGCGCACCGCCGAAGAGGGCGTCGAACTGGTACTTCTCGGCGGCTTCGAGCAGCACCGGGGTCTGGATGCGGTTGCGGGTGCCGTTGGGCGGCTCGGTGACCAGGCCGCGGTCGATCGCGTCCTGGACGGAGGCGACGACGAGCTGGACGCCGGTGGCGGCGACCCTGCGGTCGCGGAAGGCGATGACCTCGTCGAAGTTCTGCCCGGTGTCGACGTGCATGACCGGGAAGGGGATCGGCGCGGGCCAGAAGGCCTTCTGCGCCAGGTGCAGCATGACCAGGGAGTCCTTGCCGCCCGAGAAGAGCAGCACTGGGCGCTGACAGGTCGCCGCGACCTCACGGAAGATGAAGATCGCCTCCGCCTCCAGCGCGGCGAGATGGCTGACGCGGTAGTCGCTCACCGGCGCAACACTCCTCTCAGCAGGAACCCGTCGGGGGTTCGGTTCGTCGTCTTTCGGGGCCCGGCGCGCCTGGTTGAGCCGGGCCGATGGTCAGGACGCCTCGGCGATGGCCTCGAGCAGCGGCTCGGCCAGGTCGGGACGGCAGAGCAGCAGGTCGGGCAGGTAAGGATCGGGGTTGTTGTACCGCAGCGGACTGCCGTCGATCCGGCTGGCATGCCAGCCGGAGGCGAGCGCCACTGCGACCGGAGCGGCCGAGTCCCACTCGTACTGCCCGCCGGCATGCACATAGGCGTCCACCTTACCTGCGACCACGGCCATGGCCTTGGCTCCGGCCGAGCCCCACGGGACGAGCTCGGCGTCGAGCGCGGCGGCGGCCGCTTCGGCCTCGGCGGGGGGCCTGGTGCGCGACACGGCGATGCGCGGGCGGTCGGGTCGGGGCCCGGCCACCGGATGGCGCTCGTCGGTGCGCAACGTCACACCTTGCGCGGGGAGGGCGACCGCGGCGGCGGTGAGGCCGAGGCCGCGCTGCCACAGTCCGACGTGCACGGCCCAGTCGTCGCGACCGGCCTCGGCGTACTCGCGGGTGCCGTCGAGCGGGTCGATGATCCACACGCGGTCGGCGCCGAGGCGGACGGTGCCGATGCGGCCCGATTCGCCCTTGCCCTCCTCGGAGAGCACGGCGTCGTCGGGGCGCTCGGCGGCCAGGCGGCCGAGGAGGTGGTCGTTGGCCCCGTTGTCCCCGGCGGATTTGAGGGCGCGCGGATCGCCGAAGCCGAGCTCGGCTCTGAGTTTGAGGAGCAGCTCCCCTGCGCCGGTGGCCAGTTCGGCCGCGAACGCCGTGTCTTCGAGGGTGGCGGCGTCAGGCGTGGCGGTGGGCTCTCCATCGGCCTCCGGGGCGTGATCCATAGCGGGCAGTCTACGCTGCGTCACAATGTCGTCCAAATGTTGGGCGATGTGATCTCATTGAATGGGAGTCGTGTTCGGGTCTCAATACGCGCCGTGGGGCCGGAGGATCGCGGTGACCGTGCGCAGGAGGATGACGAGGTCGAGCGACAGCGTCCAGTGCTCGACATAGCGCAGATCGAGGCGCACCGCCTCCTCCCACGGCAGGTCCGAGCGGCCCGAGACCTGCCACAGCCCCGTCATCCCCGGCTTGACCGCCAGGCGGCGGCGCATGTCGGCCTCGTAGGCGGCGACCTCGACGGCCAGGGGCGGGCGCGGGCCCACCAGGCTCATGTCGCCGCGCAGCACGTTGACCAGCTGGGGGAACTCGTCGATCGAGAAGCGGCGCAGGTGCCTGCCCACCGTCGTCACGCGCGGATCGTCCTTCATCTTGAACAGCACCCCGTCGGACTCGTTGAGGTGCGACAGGTGCGCGAGCCGCCGCTCGGCGTCGGTGTACATCGTGCGGAACTTCCAGATGGTGAACGGCTGCCCGTCCTTGCCGATGCGCTCCTGCTTGAACAGGGCCGGCCCCGGCGAGGTGCAGCGGATCAGGAGAACCGTGCCCAAGAGCAGCGGCGAGAGCGCCAGGAGCAGTGCGGCGGCGACGATCCTGTCGACGGTGGTCTTGGCCCAGCGGCGCGCGCCGGTCAGGTTGGCGTGGTCGAGATGCAGCATCGGCAGCCCGTCGACCGGACGGACCGTGGTGCGGTCCCCGGCGACGTCGACCAGCGCCGATGCGACGATCAGATCCACTTCGGACCGCTCCAGGCTCCAGGCCAGCCGCCGCAGCGCCCGGCCGTCGAACTCCGGGCAGGACAGGACGATCACGGTGTCGGCCCGCTCGGCGGCCACGGCCTCGGCGACGCGGTCGAAGGTGCCTCGAACGCGCGTGTTGAACTCCAGCAGCGCCCCTTCGGCGCGCTCGGTGGGCAGGCAGGCCGCGACCACGCCCAACCCGTGGTAGTGCTCGCGCCGCAGCTGCACGATCAGCGCGGCCACCGAGGACTCGTGGCCGACCAGCACCACGCGCTTCATGCAGCGGCCCTCGCGCCGCATGCGGTGCAGCCACTTGCGGCAGCAGAAGCGCGCCGCGATGGAGACGGACGCGGCCGTCGGGATCGCGATGAGGACGAACACGCGCGAGGTCGGCAGTTCGAGCCCGTAGGAGACGACGGCGACCGCGGCGGTGAGCGCGACCGCGGCCTGCACGACGCGCTGGTACTCCTCGGTGCCGACGAACAGGTAGCGGCTCTCGAAGGCCCGCGAGAGGCCGAGCACGGCGAGCCAGACGGCGGGCATGGCGATCAGGCCGAGCGCGTAGATCTGGCTGTGGTGGTTGAGGCTGCCGAAGCGGGCGAAGAAGGCGACCGCCGCGCCGAAGACGGCGGCGGCGATGTCGCCGCCGATGATTCCGGCGAAGTACTTGCGCTGCCACGTGGACGCGGCGCTGTATCCGCGGGTCTGCTGATTGATGGAGTAGACGTGCCCTTGGGGCAGAGCCTCTCTGAGATCTCCCTGTGCCTCTGCTGCCGTCACACCGATCTAACGATCGATGAAACGAAGAGTGACGGCCAGGTTACTTTGTGCCATTCTGTACCTTTGGCCGACATCGCTTCGCGCGGCGCCTCACTTGTGCGAGCGTGCTCTGCGACGCTCCGAGCCAACCGTTCAACTTCACTTCGTTACGTTGAAAGTGTTCTGGGCGGCCTCGACGCCCTTCTCGATGACGGCCTCGACGGCGTCGGCGGCCAGCTCGATGTTCAGGTCCAGGTCGGCGCGTTCGGCTTTTGCGAAGTCCTTGAGCACGTAGGCGGCGGCGTCCTGGCGGCCGGGCGGGCGGCCGATGCCGAACCGCACCCGCGCGTAGTCCTTGCTGCCGAGCACCTTGCTCAGCGAACGCAGGCCGTTGTGGCCGCCCTCGCCGCCGCCGCGCTTGATCCGCAGCTGCCCGTAAGGGATGTCGAGCTCGTCGTGGACGGCGATCACCGACTCCGGCGCGATCCCGAAGTACTGCGCGAGCGGGCCGACGGCCTCGCCCGAGAGGTTCATGAACGTCAGCGGCTTGACGAGGACGACGCGAGGCCCGCCTACCCCCAAGCGGGCCTCGCAGACTTCGGCACGGGCCTTGCGGCTCACGGCGAAACGACCGCCGACGCGCTGGGCGAGCACGTCGGCGACCATGAAACCGACGTTGTGACGGTTCGCGGCGTACTTCGGCCCGGGGTTGCCCAGGCCGACCACGATGGTCGAGGAGTCGGTCATGTCCTGCTGTCTGTTCTTCGGTGGCTACTCGGCGGAGGCGGCTTCGCCCTCGGCGCCCTCGGCTTCCTCGGTGCTCTCGGCCGCGGCCTCGGCGCGCGGAACGGTGACGGAGGCCAGCACGGTCTCGGGCTCGGTCAGGAGCGTGACGCCGGCGGGCATCTGGATCTCGGCGGCGGTGCGCTGGGAGCCGACGGCCAGGCCTTCGAGGGAGACCTCGATGGCCTCGGGGATGTGGGTGGCCTCGGCCTCGACGCTGAGCGCGTCGACCTCGTGGACGACCAGGCCGCCCTTCTCGACTTCACCCGTCCAGTGGACCGGCACCTCGGTCGTGATCGTCTCACCGCGGCGCACGATCAACAGGTCGGCGTGGACGATGTCGTCCTTCAGCGGGTCGCGCTGGAGGTCCTTCGGGATGACCAGCTCGCGGCTGCCGTCGGTCACCTCGATCTCGATGAGCTGGTTGAGGCCGCCCTTGCGGAGGACCGCGGCGAACTCAAGCGAGGGAAGGGAGATGTGACGCGGCTTCTCGCCGTGGCCGTAGACCACGGCCGGCACCTTTCCGGCCCGGCGTGTACGGCGCGCACCGCCCTTCCCGAAGTCAGTGCGTGGCTCTGCGCTGATACGAACTTCGGACACGGAAATACTCCCCTGGTTCTCAGAAAATTCTGGCGGCGCTCGACGCTCACGTCGGCATCAGAAGGACAGATCAGTCCTGCGATAGACCTACGCCTTTGCGTCGATAACGGCGCCCGTTCGGAGGACGCCCTCGCCGATGGCAACCTCACAAGCCTACTACGTGCACCCGAGGGCGCTTCCCACGGGCGCTGGTGTGTGATCTGCGGTGTACGCCTAGGAGAGGCCGCCGAACAGGGTGGTGACCGAGCCGTCGTTGAAGACCTCCCAGATGGCCTTGGCGACCAGCGGCGCGATCGACAGGACGGTGATCTTCTCGAGTTCGGCGACCTTCTGGGGCAGCGGCAGGGTGTTGGTGACGATGACCTCGGAGACGGGGGCGGAGGCGAGACGCTCGGCGGCGGGGTCGGACATGATCGCGTGCGTGGTGGCGATGACGATGTCCTCGACGCCCTCCTCCTTGAGCAGCTCGGCGGTGGAGCAGATGGTGCCGGCGGTGTCGATCATGTCGTCGATGACCAGGCAGGTGCGGCCCTCGACGTCGCCGACGACCTTGTGCGCGACCACCTGGTTGGGCTTGAGCGGGTCGCGGGTCTTGTGGACGAACGCGATGGGGCAGCCGCCGAGGCGGTCGGACCAGCGCTCGGCCAGTCGCACGCGGCCGGTGTCGGGCGAGACGACGGCCATCTGGCGGCCGGCGTACTTCTCCTCGACGTAGCGGGCGAGGGTGCCCATGGCGAACAGGTGGTCCACGGGCCCGTCGAAGAAGCCCTGGATCTGGGCGGTGTGGAGGTCGACGGTGAGGATCCGGTCGGCGCCGGCGGTCTTGAACAGGTCGGCGACCAATCGCGCCGAGATCGGCTCGCGGCCCTGGTGCTTCTTGTCCTGGCGCCCGTACGGGTAGAACGGCAGCACGACGGTGATGCGCTTGGCCGAGCCGCGCTTGAGCGCGTCGATCATGATGAGGGTCTCCATGACCCACTCGTTGATCGGCACGGGCATGGACTGCACCACGAAGGCGTCGCAGCCGCGCACCGATTCCTGGTAGCGGACGTACAGCTCCCCGTTGGCGAAGGAGTAGGCGCTCATGGGGGTCGGCGCGACCCCCAGGTGCTTCCCTATCTCCTCGGCCAGCTCCGGATAAGCACGTCCGGAGAAAAGCATGAGCATCTTGGAGTTGACAGCGGACATGCTCGCCATGGCGATGGTTCCCCCATAGTCGTCACCTGAACCTCGACGCTTCAAGTGTCCCCTGTCCGAACACGGGACGCACACTCACGGGGGTGTTAAATGTGCCGTTACTCTCCAGACGATTCCTCGTCTTTGAGAGCGCGCTTGGCGGCCTCGTCGACGACGGTGCCCGGCAGCCGCTTGGCGACCCAGCCCTCCTTGTTGACCTGGCGGGCGCGGGCGACCGCGAGCTCGCCGGGGGCGACGTCGTCGGTGACGGTCGATCCGGCGGCCACGTAGGCGCCGTCGGCCACGGTCACGGGCGCGATGAGGGTCGAATTGCAGCTGACGAAGGCGCCCCCGCCGATCTCGGTGTGCTCCTTGGAGGTGCCGTTGTAGTTGGCGACGATGACGCCGCAGCCGATGTTGGCCTTGGCCCCGACGGTGGCGTCGCCTATGTAGGACAGGTGGGGGATCTTGGCGCCGGGGCCGATCTCGACGTTCTTGGTCTCGGTGAACGCGCCGACCTTGGCGCCCTCGGCGAGCTTGGAGGCGGGCCGCAGGTGGGCGAAGGGGCCGACCTTGGCGCCCTCGGCGACGGTGGCCTGGTCGGCGTGGCTGCGCACGACGGCGGCGTCGGCGCCCACGAGGGTGTCGTTCAGGGTCGTGTCGGGGCCGATCTCGGCGCCGGAGTCGACGGCGGTGGCGCCCTTGAGCTGGCATCCGGGGCGCAGGAGCACATCGGGGGCGACCTTGGCGGTGACGTCGATCCAGGTGGTGTCGGGGTCTTCGATGGTGACGCCGGACTTCATGAGGTCGGTGTTGATGCGATCGCGCAGGACCTTGCGCAGCCCGGCGAGCTGGGCGCGGTCGTTGCAGGCGAGGACCTCGGTGGCGTCGTCGACCACGACGGCGCCGATCCGGAGTCCGGCCTCGCGGGTGAGTTCGAGGACGTCGGTGAGGTACTCCTCGCCCTGGTCGTTGGCGGTGGTGAGCTTGGCGAGCTGCTCGCGCAGGGCGGCGGCGTCGAAGGCGTAGGTGCCGGAGTTGATCTCGCTGATGGCGAGCTCGTCGGGGTCGGCGTCGCGGTGCTCGACGTTGCGCAGGACGGAGCCGTCCTCGTCGCGCACGATGCGGCCCAGGCCGGTGGGGTCGTCGACGACGGCGGTCAGGACGGTGGCGGCGTTGGCGGCCTGCTCGTGGGCCTCGACGAGCCGGCCCAGGGTGTCGGGGCGCAGCAGCGGGGCGTCGCCGCAGGCGACGATGACGGTGCCTTCGAGGTCGGGCGCGGCTTCGAGGGCGATGCGGACGGCGTGGCCGGTGCCGAGCTGCTCGGCCTGGTAGACGGTCTCGACGTCGGGGGCGTGCTGCTCGAGGTGCGCGGTGACCTGGTCGGCGGCGGCGCCGACGACGACGATGCGGCGGTCGGGGCCGACGGCCTTGGTGCTGCGGAGGACGTGGCCGAGGAGTGTCCGTCCCAGGAGTTCGTGGAGGACCTTGGGTTTCGTGGATTTCATGCGAGTGCCAAGGCCTGCGGCCAGGATGATCGCCGAACGCTCACTGCTCATGATGGGCCATGGTAGTCGGTGGCGGGCCGGTGGGCGGCCTGACCCGCCTCCGCGCACTATTACCAAATCGTTACCGGTGAAACGTTTTTACTGTTTCCGCGGCACTTGTGCGAGGTGTGTCCCGTGTCATATGTTGCTAACAGCAACAAATATCGGAGGTACCCCCAATGACCAACCTCAGAACCGCACTCGGCCTCGCGGCCGCCGCCGTGCTCGCCCTCGCCGCCACCGCGTGCGGCGGCGGCGACGAGGGCGGCGAAGGCGGCGGCGACACCCCGCTCATCGGCGTCATCCTGCCCGACTCGGCCTCCTCGGACCGGTGGGAGACCGCCGACCGCCGCTACCTCGAAGCGGCCTTCGAGGCGGCCGGCGTCGACTACGACATCCAGAACGCCGAGGGCTCGCGCGAGGACTTCCAGACCATCGCCGACCAGATGCTCACCAGCGGCGTCAACGTCCTCATGACCGTCAACCTCGACTCCGGCACCGGCGCCACCGTCATCGAGAACGCCAAGGCCCAGGGCGTGGCCACCATCGACTACGACCGCCTCACCGAGGGCGGCGGCGCCGACTACTACGTCAGCTTCGACAACGAGAAGGTCGGCCAGCTCCAGGGCGAGGGCCTCGTCACGTGCCTCGAAGGCGTCGAGAACCCGCTCGTGGCCGAGCTCAACGGCTCCCCCACCGACAACAACGCCACCCTGTTCAAGAACGGCTACGACTCCGTCCTCGACCCGCTCTACGACTCCGGCGAGTTCACCAAGGGCCCCGACGAATGGGTGCCCGACTGGGACAACGCCCAGGCCGGCACCATCTTCGACCAGATGATGACCGACACCGGCGCCGAGATCGACGGCGTCCTCGCCGCCAACGACGACCTCGCGCACGCCGCCATCACCGTCCTCGAACGCAACGGCCTCAACGGCACCGTCCCGGTCACCGGCCAGGACGCCACCCTCCAGGGACTGCAGAACATCCTGGCGGGCGAGCAGTGCATGACCGTCTACAAGGCCGTCGAGAAGGAGGCGAACGCCGCCGTGGACCTGGCCGTCGCGCTCGCGAACGGCGAGAAGCCCGACACCGGCTTCTCCGTGACCGACCCGGTCAACGGCGAGGAGGTCCCCTCCGTCCTGCTCGACCCCGTCGCCATCACCGCCGAGAACATCCAGGTCGTCCTCGACGACGGGTACATCGACCCGGCGGATCTGTGCGCCGAGGAGTACGCCGAACTCTGCGCCGCGGCCGGAATCCAGTAGGGGCCGCTCCAGTGCTGCTCGAACTCTCCCGCGTCTCCAAGAGCTTCGGCCCCGTCGAAGTCCTCTCCGAGGTGGACCTCGCCATCGACGCCGGCGAGGTGTGCGCCCTCGTCGGCGACAACGGCGCCGGCAAGTCGACGCTGGTCAAATGCATCGCCGGGATCCACACCGTCGACGGCGGCACCGTCGCCGTCGACGGCCGCTCCCGCGACATCTCCGGCCCGCGCGACGCCGCCGCGCTCGGCATCGAGGTCGTCTACCAAGACCTCGCCCTGTGCGACAACCTCGACGTCGTCGAGAACATGTTCCTCGGCCGGGAGAAGCTCCATGGCGTCGTCCTCGACGACGACGCCATGGAGCAGCTCGCCGCCGAGACGCTCGACTCCCTGGCAGTGCGCACCATCCGCAACCTCCGCCAGAACGTCGCCAGCCTCTCCGGCGGCCAGCGGCAGACCGTCGCCATCGCCAAGGCCGTGCTGTGGAACTCCAGGCTCGTCATCCTCGACGAGCCCACCGCCGCGCTCGGCGTCGCCCAGACCAGGCAGGTGCTCGAACTCATCCGGCGCCTGGCCGATCAGGGCCTGGCCGTCCTCTACATCAGCCACAACCTCAACGACGTGTTCGCCGTCGCCGACCGGATCGCCGCCCTCTACCTCGGCCGCATGGCCGCCGTCCTCGACGCCGCCGACGCCACCCAGTCGCAGGTGGTCGAGCTGATCACCAGCGGCCGGTCCGGTGAGGTCGGCCTGACCGAAACGAACGGAGTCCGGCCGTGAGCACCGATGTCCAGAATCCGCCCGAGACCCGGAGCGAGGCCGGCGCGGCGCGGGCCGTCGCGGCCCACTTCCGCGACTACCTCGCGAAAGTGCGCGGCGGGGAGGTCGGGGCGCTCCCGGCCGTCACCGGGATCATCGCGCTGTGCGTCGTCTTCGGCGCCGCCGACCCGGTGTTCCTGTCGGTGGGGAACCTGGCGAACCTGTTCGGCCAGGGCGCGGCCGTCGCCTGCATCGCGATGGGCCTGGTGTTCGTGCTCATCATCGGCGAGATCGACCTGTCGGCCGGATACGCCTCGGGCGTGTGCGCCGCGCTCATGGCGGTGGCCCTCACCGAGTGGGGCATGCCGTGGCCGGTCGCCATCGGCGTGGCCATCGCCGCGGGGGTCGCCATCGGCCTGCTGCTCGGCGCCATCGTCGTCAAGCTCGGCATCCCCTCGTTCGTGGTCACCCTCGCGGCCTTCCTGGCCTTCCAGGGCATCGTGCTCATCATCCTCGACAAGGGCGCCAACATCTCCATCAACAACGAGACCGTCAAGGCCATCGCCGGGGGCAACCTCGAGCGCTGGCAGGGATGGACGCTGCTGGTCGTGACCGTGGCCGCCTACGCCGCGCTCCAGCTCTCGCGGTGGCGGCGGCGCGTCGGGCGCGGGCTCGTCCACGAGCCGTTCGCGGTGGTGTGCGCCAGGATCGCCGCTCTGGCGGCACTGCTGGCGGCCACGGTGTTCCTGCTCAACCTGGAGCGCTCGGCCAATCCGCAGCTCGTCTCGCTCACCGGCGTGCCGGTCGTGGTGGTGGTGCTCGGGGCCCTGTTCGTGCTGTGGTCGTTCGTGCTGCACCGCACCAGGTTCGGCCGACACCTGTACGCCGTGGGCGGGAACGCCGAGGCGGCCCTGCGCGCGGGCGTCGCGGTCGACCGGGTCCGCATCGCCGCGTTCGTGATCTGCTCGGCCATGGCGGCCGTCGGCGGCATCGTCGCCGCCTCCCGGGCGGCCTCGGTGGACCCGAACACGGGTGGGTCCAATGTGCTGCTGCTTTCTGTCGGGGCCGCTGTGATCGGCGGTGCTAGCCTGTTCGGTGGCAAGGGCACGGTACGAGCGGCCCTGCTGGGAGGCGCGGTAGTGGCGATCATCAACAACGGCATGGGCCTGATGGGCCTGGACGCGGGCGTCCGGTTCGGCGTGACCGGCGCGGTGCTGCTGCTGGCGGCGGGCGTCGACGCGATGTCCCGAGGCCGAGGTGCGCTCTTCGGCAGGCACTAGCGGTGGCCCGACCAGCGACGGAGGAGCTGCGCCGGCGAAACCGCAGCGCCCTGCTCGACCAACTGCACCGCCACGGGCCCCAGACGCGGGCCGAGCTGACCGAGGCGCTCGGGCTCAACCGGTCCACGATCGGGGCGCTGGCGGCGGACCTGTCGCAGTCGGGGCACATCCGCGAGACGACCGGGCGGTCGACCGGCAGCGCCGGTCGGCCCTCGACGCTGGTCGAGTGCGTGGCGGAGGCGGCCCAGGTGGCCGCGGTCGAGATCCGCTCGGGCCTGGCCCGCCTGTCGGTGGTCGGGCTCGGCGGGGCGGTCCTGGAGCGGGCCGAGGCGCCGCTGGAGGCGGACATAGAGCCGCTGGAGGCCGCGGCGACGGTCGCGCACCTGCTGGACGGCGCGGGCGTCGCCGACGCGGTCGCGGCGGTGCCGGGGCTGGTCGAGGGCCCGATCGTGGCCTATTCGAGCGAGCTGGGGTGGGCCGACCGCGATTTCGGCACCGACCTGCTCAAGGCGACCGGTCGGCACTGGCGGATGGTCGACACGGCCACGGCCGCGGCGGTCGGCGAGTGGTCGCGGGGGGACGCGGGCGGCTCGGCTAACCTGCTGTACCTGCACGGCGGCAGGGGCCTGACCGCCGGGGTGATCGTCGACGGGCGGCCGCGGTGCGGCAGTTCGATCGCGCTGGGCCACCTCGTGGTCGCGCCGGAGGGGGCCGAGTGCCGGTGCGGGCTGCGCGGGTGCCTGGAGGTCGAGATGGGCGCGAGCCGGTTCGCCGAGGCGGTGGAGACGACCACGGTCGCGGCGTGGATGGGCGACAGCGTCGCGCGGCAGACGGTGCGGCGGTCGGGCGAGTGCCTGGGCCGGGCGCTGGGCGCGGTGGTCACGGCGACGAACCCGGACGAGATCCTGTTCGGCGGCTGGCTGAGGGAGCTGTACCTGGCCTCGGCGGCGACGGTGCGCTCGAGCCTGGCGGCGACGACCCTGCCGCAGCTGCGCGCCCGCCTGCGCCTGCGAACCCCGGCGCTGGGAGCGGAGGGCCCCCTGATCGGAGCGGCGGAAACGGGCTTCGAGGCGCTCATAGACGACATGCGCTGATCGCTCGCAGCAAGAAGCGCTGCGAGTGGTCGTTAGTCGACCAGTCGCCTCTATAACCGATACTCTGCCCGCGCCCGCACGGCGCTCAGGCGCGGGCCGCTCGGTAAAAATTGTGGAATGAGTCAGCCGACACCGGCCGAGAAGTTCCGCATCGCCCTCGACCTGCACGAGGCCGGTCTGCGCATGCACGAACAGACACTACGCCGCCGCTACCCTGAGGCCGGCGATGAACAGATCCGCGAGGCCCTGTTCACCTGGCTGGCGCGCCGGTCCGCCGCACGGGTCTGACCGTTCGCGACACCGGACAGCGCTCACGGCCGAAGTCGTCGCGGACAAATGGACCAATATTCTGTGGTACGATTTTCCGTACAAGTCATGTACAATATATGGCATTACCTCTGGGAGAGGAGGCGGCGGCATGACCATCACTGCGAGTGAGGCCAGGAAGGACCTGTTCCCGCTCATCAAGAAGGTCAACGACGACCACGCCCCGGTGCGGATCTCCTCGAAGGGCGGCAACGCCGTGCTCATGTCCGAAGAGGACTACGAGGCATGGCAGGAGACGATGTTCTTGCTCCGGTCGCGCCGCAACGCCGAGCGGCTGATGCGGTCGATCGCCGAGATGGACGCCGGAGGCGGCACTGTCCACGACCTCGTCGAGGTGGAGGACGACTGAGTGAAGACGGTCTTTTCGGAAGTCGGCTGGGAGGACTACACCTACTGGGCCGAGAACGACCGCAAGACGACCAAGCGGATCAACCGCCTGGTCAAGGAGATCAAGCGTGAACCGTTCACGGGCATCGGCAAGCCCGAGCCGTTGAAGGGCCCGCTGTCGGGGTGGTGGTCGCGGCGGATCGATGAGGAGCACCGCCTGGTCTACCGGGTGCGGGATGACGCCGTCGAGGTCGTCCAGGCCCGCGGGCACTACGGCGACTGATGGCGGATCGCCGTCGGTTCGGTGGCATTCACCGCCGATCGCGCCCCGGCCGACATTCGATTGCCCTCCGCGAACCGGTCGGGAACGGCGAACGGGCTTGCCCCTCGCCCACCGCCACCCGAACCGGAATGAATGCTGGCCCACCAGGACTCGAACCTGGAATGACTGAACCAAAATCAGTAGTGTTGCCGATTACACCATGGGCCAATACGGGCCGCGCCATGCAGCGCGACCCGGTCCAGGATAACGCTACGGGTTCAACCACACGTGCCGGGGCACTCGGGCGTACACGTCCAGCAGGAAGTCCGCGCGGGTGAACACGTCTCCGAGGTCGACCCCGCCCGGCCGAATGCTCATCAGCCACGGCCCGTCGAAACGCCACTGGTAGGTCTGGGCGCGCCGGTCGGCCAGCATCCACTCCATCGTGCGGGGGTCGATCACGTCGAACGCGAAGCGCCGGTCCGTCGACTGGATCTTGAACAGGTCGTTGAACCGCGGGTTCTCGAAGTCGATGTCCTCGTCCCACCTCGACAGGAAGCCCTCCTGGCCGATGTCCAGGACCGGGAGCGACTGCGGCAGGTCGATCGCCACCACCTGGTAGGAGAGCGACACGGAGCGGTCGCCGGAGCCCGAGGCGTAGTCGTACTGGAAGAACAGCAGGCGCGTGTCCCTATACGTCCCGCGGAACACGTCCACGCACTTCCGTTCGCGGCCGATGCCGAACGGCGGCACCGACGACACCCCCGCCACGGAGTCGTCCCTCCGCTCGTACCGGTAGCCGTACCGGGACGCCCAGGCCCGGAAGGCGCGGATCTCCTTCTGCTTGTTGCGCCAGCCGATGAAGCAGAGGACGGCGACGACGAGGCCGATGGCGAGAAACGCCGCCACGGCCCCGCCGTTGACGCCGGTGCCGCTGCTCTGCGCGATCATGTTCGCTTGCATGAATGGGACTTCCTTGTCGGGGATGGTGGAAGAACCGTTCGCAGCCGTGCGGAAGGCGCCCGTGCCAGGCCGCGCCGCGCGGCCCACCGGTCGCTACCGGTTGGACCACACGTGCCGGGGCACCTGGGCGTACACGTCGATCAGGAAGTCCGCGTAGAAGAAGACCTCTTCGAGCTTCAGCGCGCCCGGACGGAACGTCATGAGCCACGGTCCCTCGAACCGCCAGGGGTAGGACATCGCCCGCTGGTCGGCGAGCATCCACTCCATGGTCCGGGCGTGGATCACGTCGAACGCGAACCGGCGGTTGGGCGACTTGACTCTGAAAGTGTCGTTGAACCGCTGGTTCTCGAAGTCGATGTCCTTCTGGAACCGCTTGGAGAACGCGTTCTCCTGGCTGATGTCGAGCAGGGGGCGCGCCGTCGGCAGGCCGATCGCGACCACCTGGTTGGGGTGCGTCCGCGACTCCTTGCCCGAGCCGGTCGTGTAGTTGTACTGGAAGAACACGATGTGCATGTTCTTGTACCTGCCGCGGAAGACGTCGAGGCCCTGCCGCGCCCGGCCGGTGTTGAACGGGTCCTCGCTCGAGAGCGCGGTGACCGAGTCGTCGCGCGGTTCGTAGTGGAAGCCGTACTGCGCCGCCCACGCCCGGTAGGCGGCGATCTTCTTCTTCCTGAGCCACCAGCCGAGCCAGGCGAGGCCGCCCATGACGACGACGATGATCACAAAGATGACGATCGAACCGGCGTCGCCATCGCTCGCGGCGAGCAGAGTTTCTTGCACGGGGGGAGGTCCTTGACGTGATGGAGTACCGGAGCGGCTTAACGGTTGTACGGCTGCTGCCCGTATCCGGGCTGCTGGCCGTAACCGGGTTGCTGCGGCTGCTGGGGCTGCTGCGGGTATCCCGGCTGGGGCTGGCCGTATCCGGGCTGCTGCGGCGGCTGGCCGTAACCCGGCTGGGCCGGAGGCTGCCCGTAACCGGGCTGCTGGGGCTGGCCGTAGCCCACCTGCTGCGGCTGCTGCTGGTAGCCGGGCATCTGCCCCGGGGCCGGCTGCTGCGGCGGCAGCTGCTGCTGTTGCGGCTGCTGGGGCTGCATGTAGCCGGGCTGGCCCATGTCGCGCAGGCGCGGGGCCGAGCGAGCCTCGGGGCTGTCGAGCTCGAAGTACTCCTCGGGCGCGAAGCCGCCCATCTTCGCGGAGATGCTGCCGGGGAAGACCTGGAGCGCGGTGTTGTACTCGCGGACGTTCGCGTTGTAGAACCGGCGCGGCGCGGCGATGCGGTTCTCGGTCTCGACGATCTCGGCCTGGAGCTGGAGGAAGTTCTGGTTGGTCTTCAGGGTCGGGTACGACTCCTGCATGTGGATGACGCCGCGGATCGCGCCCGAGAGCTGGCCCTCGGCCTGGCCCTGCGCGCCGTGGCCCTGGTTCGGGTCCTGGCGGGCCTGCATGGCGACCGCCCGCGCCTGGGACACCTGCACCAGTGTGGCGTTCTCAGCCCCGGCGGCCTGCTGGACGACGTGCATCAGGTTGTCCAGCAGGTCGTACCGGCGTTGCAGCTCCACGTCGATCTGCGCCCACGATTCCTGGGTGATGTTGCGCAGCCGCACCAGCTTGTTGCGTCCACCCAGGGCGACGAACACCAGGATGAGCGCTATCAGCAGCAGCACGACGAGGATCACGATGGCTGTGTTCATGAAACGAGAGCTTAGTGCATCTACGCCACCACTCGGGCACCGCGCGTCGGCCCCTCCCGGCTGTGGGGATCAGGCGATGCGGGCGCTCTCGACCACGGACGCGAGCTCGGCGGCGACCGACTGCGCGACCGGTTCCTCGGAGGCCTCGACCATGACGCGCACGAGCGGCTCGGTGCCGGAGGGGCGCAGCAGGACGCGGCCGTCGGCGCCGAGCTTGTGCTGCCACTGGGCGACGGCGCCTCGTACGGCCTCGGTCTCGATGACGGACTTGTCGGCGACTCGCACGTTGATGAGGACCTGCGGGGCGGCCTTGAACACCGAGGCGAGGTCGGCGAGGCTCCGGCCGGTGGCGGCCATGCGGGCCAGCAGCATCAGCGAGGTCAGCGTGCCGTCGCCGGTGGTGGCATGGGCGGGCAGGACGATGTGCCCGGACTGCTCGCCGCCGAGCGAGAACCCGCCTTCGCCGAGGCGTTCGAGGACGTAGCGGTCGCCGACCTTGGTCGTCTCCAGTTTGATGCCGGCGGCGTCCATCGCCTGGTGGAGGCCGAGATTGCTCATCACCGTGGTGACAAGGGTCTCACCTTGGAGGGTCCCGGCCTCGCGCATCGCCAGCGCGAGGATCGCCATGATGGCGTCGCCGTCGACCGCCTCGCCCGTGGCGTCGACGGCGAGGCAGCGGTCGGCGTCGCCGTCGAGGGCGATGCCGACGTCGGCGCCGTGCTCGACGACGGCGGCGCGGAGCCCCTCGATGTGCGTGGACCCGCAGTCGTCGTTGATGTTGAGCCCGTCGGGGGCGGCGTTGATGGCGACGACCTCGGCGCCGGCGCGGCGCAGCGCCTCGGGGGCGGCGTGGGTGGCGGCGCCGTTGGCGGGGTCGACGACGACCTTCAGGCCGTCCAGCGGGTTCGGGCACACCGACACCAGGTGCTCGATGTAGGCCTCGACGGGGGCGGCGGCCTGGGAGATGCGGCCGACGGCCTCGCCCTGCGGCAAGGGCTCAGGGGCGCCCATGGCCTGCTCGATGGCGTCCTCGACCTCGTCGGGGAGCTTGCGGCCGCCAGCGGCGAAGAACTTGATGCCGTTGTCGGGCATGGGGTTGTGGGAGGCGGAGATCATGACGCCGAACGCGGCGCCGGTGGTGGCGGTGAGGTGCGCCACAGCGGGGGTGGGGAGGACGCCGAGGTCGATGACCTCGGCCCCGGCGGCGGCGAGCCCGGCCGCCGAGGCGGCCTCGAGCATCTCGCCGGAGGCGCGGGGATCGCGTCCGATGACGACGGTGGGGCGGCGGCCCGCGGAGCCGAGCACTCGCACGGCCGCGATGCTGAGTTGAAGCGCCAGTTCAGGCGTGAGGTCGGCGTTGGCCCGTCCCCGGACGCCGTCGGTGCCGAACAGTCGTGACACGGTGTATCCCCTACTTGGCGTGCGTGCGAGCCGTGCGACGGCCCTGGTCGTCGATGACAAAGGAATCGGGGCCGCCGAGGATGTCCTCGGCAGCCCCGTTGCATGTGCAGACTAGCGCGTTCCCCTCGAAAGGGGGAACCGTGCTAGCGCTTCGAGTACTGCGGCGCCTTGCGGGCCTTCTTGAGACCGTACTTCTTGCTCTCCTTCTCGCGCGCGTCGCGGGTCAGGAAGCCGGCGGCCTTGAGGGCCGGGCGCATGTTCGGGTCGATCTCGACGAGGGCCCGGGCGATGCCCAGGCGCAGCGCGCCGGCCTGGCCGGTGGCGCCGCCGCCGTGGATGTTGACGAGGACGTCGAAGTTGTCGCCGGCCTCGACGGTGACGAACGGCTCCGCCACGGTCTGCTGGTGGACCTTGCTCGGGAAGTAGTCCTCGAGGGTCTTGCCGTTGACGACGTACTTGCCGGTGCCCGGGACCAGGCGGACGCGGGCGATGGCCCTCTTGCGGCGGCCCACGGTCTGGATGGGGCGGTCGGCCGGGACGGCGGGGACGCTGGGCACGGTCGGGGCCGCGGCCACGTCGGCGGGGACCTCGACGGGCGCCTCGACGACGGCTTCAGGGGCCTCGGGGGCCTCGTTCTCGACGGTCTCGGGGACCTGGTTCTGGTCGCTCATGGTTCTGCTCCTCAACGCGCCTACTGCGCGACCTTCGTGATCTCGTACGGCTTCGGCTGCTGGGCGGTGTGCGGGTGGCCGGGGCCGACGTACACCTTCAGCTTCTTGAACATGGCGCGACCGAGCTTGTTCTTCGGCAGCATGCCGAGCACGGCCTTCTCGACGACCTTGTGCGGGGCCTTCTCCATGAACTCCGCGTAGGTCTTCTCTTTGAGGCCGCCCGGGTAGCCGGAGTGGCGGTAGGCCTTCTTCTGGAGCAGCTTGTTGCGCGTCAGGACGACCTTCTCGGCGTTGACCACGATGACGTAGTCGCCGGTGTCGGTGTTCGGAGCGAACGTGGGCTTGTGCTTGCCTCGGAGCAGTTGGGCCGCGTGCGTCGCGAGCCGACCCAACACCACGTCGGACGCGTCGATCACGAGCCACTGCCGGTCGATGTCTTCCGGCTTGGGGCTGTACGTGCGCACAGGTTTACCTAGCTTTCGTTGTCGGTGTGGAACGAACCCCGCGGAGATGTCGCGGAGCCGCCTGAATCCCGCGGGCCTCGCGACCCCGCCTTCGACGAGCGCGGGCCGCGGACGGCCCGACCGGGATTCGTTGGACAGTGCCTCGTGAAGAGCGCACTCGAACAACAGCTACTCAGTTTACGTGGTCACGACGGCCGCCCCGCAGGCGGCCACCGTGACCTCGAATACAGCACACCCCGTCACAGCGGAAACGAACTGGACCAGGAAAATTCTATAGTCTATAACCTATACCCTACAGCCCATAAACCCATAGATTATAGGATATAATTCGACAGTACCGTCGGTTATAAGCTATAAGATCGGTGTGCCTAGTTCGCTTCGACAACCGGCAGGTAGACCTTGCCGCCCGCGTCGCGGAACTCCTCGCTCTTGGCGCGCATGCCCTCCTCGGCGAGCTCACGGTCCGTGGACCCGCCTCCCCCAGTGGCCTCTCGATCCGCGAACCGTCCCTGCGCGGCGTAGTCCTTCAGCTCCTGGCTGATCTTCATCGAGCAGAACTTCGGGCCGCACATCGAGCAGAAGTGCGCGGTCTTGGCGGGCTCGGCCGGCAGCGTCTCGTCGTGGTACTCGCGGGCCCGGTCCGGGTCGAGCGAGAGGTTGAACTGGTCCTCCCAGCGGAACTCGAACCGCGCCTTCGACAGCGCGTCGTCCCAGGCCTGCGCCGAGGGGTGGCCCTTGGCGAGGTCGGCGGCGTGGGCGGCGATCTTGTAGGCGATCACGCCCTCCTTGACGTCCTCGCGGTTCGGCAGGCCGAGGTGCTCCTTCGGGGTCACGTAGCAGAGCATCGCCGTGCCGAACCAGCCGATCATGGCCGCGCCGATCGCCGAGGTGATGTGGTCGTAGGCCGGGGCGACGTCCGTGGTGAGCGGCCCGAGCGTGTAGAACGGCGCCTCGCCGCACAGCTCCTGCTGGAGGTCCACGTTCTCCTTGATCTTGTGCATCGGCACGTGGCCGGGGCCCTCGATCATGACCTGCACGTCGTACTCCCAGGCGATCCGGGTCAGCTCGCCGAGCGTGCGCAGCTCGGCGAACTGGGCCTCGTCGTTGGCGTCGGCGATCGAGCCGGGCCGCAGGCCGTCACCCAGGGAGAAGGCGATGTCGTACTCGGCGAAGATCTCGCACAGCTCCCTGAAGTTCGTGTAGAGGAAGTTCTCCTCGTGGTGCGCCAGGCACCAGGCGGCCATGATCGAGCCGCCGCGCGAGACGATCCCGGTGACGCGCTCGGCGGCCAGCGGCACATACCGCAGCAGCACCCCGGCGTGGACGGTCATGTAGTCGACGCCCTGCTCGGCCTGCTCGAGGATCGTCTCCCGGTAGACCTCCCAGGTGAGCTTCACCGGGTCGCCGTTCACCTTCTCCAGGGCCTGGTAGAGCGGGACGGTGCCGATCGGGACCGGCGAGTTGCGGACGATGTGCTCGCGCGTCTCGTGGATGTGCTTGCCGGTGGACAGGTCCATGACCGTGTCGGCGCCCCACTTGACGGCCCAGGTGAGCTTCTCGACCTCGGCGGCGATGGAGTCTGAGACCGCCGAGGTGCCGATGTTCGCGTTGATCTTGGTGAGGAAGTGCTTGCCGATGACCATCGGCTCGGTCTCGGGATGGTTGACGTTCGCCGGGAGGATGGCGCGCCCGGCGGCGATCTCGTCGCGCACGAACTCGGGGGCGAGCCCCTCGCGGATCGCGACGAACTCCATCTCGGGGGTGACGGTCCCCTCCTTGGCGTAGCGCAGCTGCGTGTTGCACTGGCGCTGCTGGCGCTCGTCGATCCAGGCCCGGCGCAGCGCCGGGAGGCCCTGCTCGGGGTCTGAGCCGGGGCCGGAGGTGTCGTAGAGCCGCACCGGCGCCTCGCCGCCGCTGAGCTCCACTTCGGCGAACGGCACGCGGAGGTCCGGACGGGAGCCCTCGGTGTAGGTCTTCTTCCTTGCGGCGGATGCCATGTCGTCTCCTCGCTGCTACAGGGTGGCGCTCTTGCGGCCGTGATGGTGGTGGACGGGGCCCGGTCCGGCGCCGAGCCTCCAGCTCAATGCGGCCTTGAGGGCCTCGGTGACATAGGTCTTGGCGCCCGCGACGGCCTGCGCGAGCGGGTGACCGAGCGCGAGCCGGGCCGCGATCGCGGCGGCGAGCGTGCAGCCGGTGCCGTGGGTGTTGCGGGTCTGGACCCGCGGCGCGGCGAGATCGAGCATCTGCCCGTCGCACCACAGCACGTCGGTCACGACCTCGGCTGCTCCCCGCTCGTCCGTGGCGGCATGTCCGCCTTTGACCATGACGGCGCGCGGGCCGTAGGTGGCGAGCGCGCGGGCGGCCTCGCGCATGTCGTCCAGGCCGCGGATCTCGCGGCCGAGGAGTTGCCCTGCCTCGGGGAGGTTCGGGGTGACGACGGTGGCGAGCGGACCGAGCCTGCCGAGGTAGGCGGCGGCGTCGCCGGAGAACAGCGAATCGCCCGAGGTGGTGATCATGACGGGGTCCACGACGAGGGACGGGAGCCGGTCGGCGCCGCCGTATTCGGCGACGACGCCGAGGATCGCGTCGTCGCCGAGCATCCCGGTCTTGACCGCGGCGACGTCGAAGTCGGTGAGGACCGCCTCCAGCTGCGCGCGGACGAAGTCGGCGGGCGCGGCGTGGGCGGCGGTGACGCCGAGCGTGTTCTGCGCGGTGAGGGCGGTGATGGCACTGGTGCCGTGGACGCCGTGCGCCGCGAAGGTGTGCAGGTCGGCCTGGATGCCGGCGCCGCCGCCGGAGTCGGATCCGGCGATGGTGAGCGCGACGGGCGGCTGCCGGTGTGCTGGTCTCACAGGTCCGCGATCCCTTCGAAGCTGGTGGAGGCGTGCGCGAGGCGGCGTTTGGGGATGCGCCCGGCGAGGCGGGCGGCGCGTCCGGCGCTGACGGCGTCGCGCATGGCCCCGGCCATGAGCACGGGGTCGGCGGCGCGGGTGACGGCGGTGGCGAGCAGGACGGCCGCGCAGCCGAGTTCCATGGCCTGCGCGGCGTCGGAGGCGGTGCCGATGCCCGCGTCGCAGATGACCGGGACGCCCGCCTGCTCGCAGATGAGCGCGAGGTTGTGCGGGTTGCGGATGCCCAGGCCGGTGCCGATGGGCGCGGCCAGCGGCATGACGGCGGCGCATCCGGCCTCTTCGAGACGGCGGGCCAGGATCGGATCGTCGTTGGTGTAGGGCAGGACGGTGAAGCCGTCGCCGACGAGGGTCTCGGCGGCGTCGAGGAGTTCGACCGGGTCGGGCAGGAGGGAGTCCTCGTCGCCGATGACCTCGAGTTTGACCCAGCCGGTGCCGAAGGCCTCGCGGGCGAGGCGGGCGGTGCGCACGGCCTGCTCGGCGGTGAAGCACCCGGCGGTGTTGGGCAGGACGTCGACGCCGCAGCGCTCGATGACGTCCACGATGGATCCTTCGGCGCCCGGATTCACACGGCGGAGGGCGACGGTGACCAGTTCGGTGCCGGAGGCGGTGATGGCGTCGGCGAGCTGGGCGTGGTTGGCGGCGCCGCCGGTGCCGAGGATGAGCCGGGAGCCGAAGGCCTTGTCCGCGATCTGCAACTTGTCCATGGGTCAGCCTCCTTGGGTGGCGGTGAGGACCTCGACGGCGTCGCCCTCGGCGAGCGGGCGGTCCCATTCGGAGCGCGGGACGACTTCGCCGTTGACGGCGACGGCGGTGCCGCGCCCGAGCTCGGCGGCGCTTGCGGAGCCGTAATTCGGCGCAGCGGCGCCGTCGCCCGCGCCGAGCGCGGCGCGGACGGCGTCGGCGACGGTGGCGGGGCCGTCGTGCTCGCGCCCGTTGAGTTCGAACTTCATGAGCCTTCCTCGAATCGCAGCGGATCGAACGCTTCGTGAACGGCGCTCGCCTCTCCCGCAGTCAGCGCGGCGATGTGCTCTGCCGTGGCGGGGACGAGCGCGATGCCGTGCCGGTAGTGGCCGGTGGCCGCGATCGTCCGCTCGTCGAGGCGGCCGAGCAGCGGGAGATTGTCGGGAGCGGCGGGCCGGAAGCCGACCGTGACCTCGTCGAGGTGGTACTCGGCGATTTCGGGGACGAGGTCGATGGACCGTCGCAGCAGGTCATGGACGGCGCCGGCGGTGCCGGTGGTGGGGTCGAAGCCGCGCTCGTCGCTGGTGGCGCCGACGACGACCTCGCCGTTGTCGCGGGCGACGACGTACACGGGATGGCCCTGGACCCACCCGCGGACGGTGGTGCGCGGGACCGGCTGGCCGGGGGCGGCTCTCAGGCGCAGGACGGCGCCGCGGACGGGGCGGATCGGGAGTCCGAAGGCGGCCGAGCCGCATCCGGCGGCGAGGACGACCTGGTCGGCGTCGAGCGAGGCCGGGTCGTCCACCCGCTCGGCCCGGATCCGCACGCCGGCGCGCTCGACCGCCGCGAGCAGGGCGGCGTGGAGGGCGCGCGGGTCGACGGCGTGGTCGCCGGGGACCAGGACGCCGCCTCTCGTCCGGTGGGTGAGCAGCGGTTCGGCCTTGCGGGAGGCGCGGCCGTTCAGCGCCTCGAAGGCGCGGCCGCTCGACCGGTAGAGCGAGGCCTGCCGGTCGATCTCGGCGCGGTCGCCGTCGTCGAGCCCGACCATGAGCGTGGGGACGTCGCGGTAGCCGACCGCCGCCCCCGAGGCGTCCTCCAGCTTCTCGGCGAAGGCGGGCCAGGCGTCGACCGACTCGGCCATGAGCGGCAGCAGCTCTTCCTCGCCGAACTGGGCTTCGGTGACGGCGGCGAGCATCCCGGCGGCGACGCGGGAGGCGCCCGATCCGGGATCGGGGTCGTAGACGGTGACGTCGGCGCCGCGCCCGGCGGCCCGCCAGGCGACGGCGAGCCCGATCGATCCGGCACCGACGACGGCGAGCCGCATCACCATTCCCCCACGGCCTCAAGGATTTCGGCGGTGGCCCGCCCCGGATCGTCCGCGCCGGAGACCGCGCCGACGACGGCGACGCCGTGGGCGCCGGCCTCGCGGCAGGCGGCCACGCGTGCGGCGGTGATGCCGCCGATGGCGATGACGGGGAGGTCGACGGCCTCGCAGACGGCGGCGAGGCCGTCGAGTCCGATGGGGTCGGGCAGACCGGTCTTGGTGCCGGTAGACCACACGGGACCGACGCCCAGGTAGGTGGCCCCGGCGCGGCGCGCGGCGCGGGCGGCCTCGGGTTCGCGGCAGGTGCCGCCGATGACGGCGGCCGCGGGGAGGATGCGGCGGGCGACGTCGACGGGGAGATCGTCGGCGCCGAGGTGGACACCGTGGGCGCCGACCGCTTGCGCGATGTGGACGCGATCGTTGACGATGCACAACGCGTCATGCTCGGCGCACAGTTCGGCAAGGGCGGCAGCGAGATCGAGGGCGGCCCGATCGGTGTAGTGGTCTTCGGGTCGCACTTGGACGAGCCGCGCGCCCGCCTTCAGCGCCGCGGCGGCGACGGCCAGCGGCCCTCTCGGCGGTGCTTGCGAGCCGGACCTCGGTCCGGGATCCTCGCGAGTGTCGGTGATGAGGTGCAGCCGGGGTAGACGAGTAGCGTGCATGGCTCCTTCTCCCTGCGCCAGCATGATCTGGATCAGGTTCGACGGTCGGGACTACCAAGTCCCCTCTCAGCCCGATGCATCGGACTCCCGTGGGTTTATTCGCTTACGCGGCCCACGCTACGTCATAACGAGCACCGTAGGCAAGACCGGTGTCACGAAGCGGACACTTACGGCCGCTCGACCTTGAGCACTCGGTAGCCCTTGGCACTGGCGTGCTTGTCCACCGCCCAGCCCGATTCGGCGAGCCAGCGCGCCAGGGAGTCGGCGCCCAGGTGCTTCGAGACCACCAGCCACGCCACGCCGCCGGGCTTCAGGCGCGGCAGCCACGTCTCCAGCAGCCGGTGCAGGGCCTCCTTGCCCACCTTGATCGGCGGGTTCGACCAGATCTCGTCGAACGCCACCTCCCCCGGCACCTCCTCGGGGGTCGCGGCGCGCACCGTGCCCGGCGACTGCTCGGTGTTGCGCCGCGCCAGGTCGAGCGCGCGCCGGTTCACGTCCACCGCCCACACCTCCGCGTCCTCCCGCCGCGCCAGCACCGCGCTGATCGGCCCGTACCCGCACCCCAGATCCAGGAACGTCCCGCCCTCCTCGGGCGGGACCACCTTGCCCAGCAGCACGCTCGTCCCCGGGTCGAGGCGGTTGCCGGAGAAGACGCCGGTCGAGCTGGCCAGCTCGTAGGCCACGCCGTCCAGTTCGAAGGTGACGGTGCGCTCGCGGTCGTCGACGGCGGGCTGCTCGCTGAAGTAGTGCTCTGGCTGCTCGGACACACTCCCATTGTCACCCTTCCGCGGCCCGCGCCCGAGGCGGATCGCGTCGTAAGCTCGGCCATGGACCGTCGCCAGAGTGACGCCAGAGGCGCACAGTGTTTCGCGTTTCGCCCACTGGCACGAAGGCGCGCGCGGCTTACTCCCCCAGGGGGAACGTCCCCCGGATCGGGCCCTTCCCGGGGCTATGCTCCCCTCATGGCACACGGCCCGTCCCCCTTCGGTGTCCCGCAGCGAGAGCAGCGGCACGAGCGCACCGTTGAGGATCTCAACCGGGCTGAACACATCGACCGCGCACGACAGACTGCGCCGACGATGCGGCTCAGTCCCGAGCAGACGTCGCTGCCGCCGATGCCGGCGCAGCGCTCCTCGGAAGAGGAGATGCAGGAGCACCTGGAGCGCATCCACGCCTCGCGTCCGCTCCGCCGCGCCGCTCAGCGCGCCCGGCGCCGCACCCGCTGGTGGCTCGTCGTGCTCGCGGTGATCAGCGGCATCGCCGTCGTGGCCGCCTGCGGTGCAGGGGCGTTCATCGTGCTGCGGGAGGGGGAGACCTCTCCGGCGGCGCAGGGCGACGCGGCGACCGGTGAGCAGGAGTCTTCCGCGGACGCGTCGTCGGCGCCGCCCGAGGTCGTCGACCCGATCGAGCGGCGCGCGACCGATCCCGAGCCGGTCTCGGTCGCCGAGCTGTTCGGTTCGGCCGCGATCACCCCGTCCGGCGCGGCCGGGCCGTACGAGGTCCTGGCGACCGAGGAACTCGCCGACTGCTCGGAGGCGGGCCTCGACGAGCTCGCCGAGCTGCTGGCCGATTCGGGCTGCACGCAGACGGTGCGCGCGACGCTGGCCAGTCCCGACGGCGAGTACGCGGCCACCGCCGGCGTGCTCAATCTCGAGGACGCCGACGAGGCCGAGCAGCTGCGCGGGGCCGTCGAGGCGGGACTGGAGGGCGGGTTCGCCGCGCTGCGCGCCGACGGCGCGGGCGCCGAGCTCGGCCGGGCCCCGACGATGGTCGGCTACAACACCTACGGGCACTACCTGATGTACGTGGTCATCGGCCGCGCCGACGGCGAAGCCCTGGAGGACGCCGACGAGGCGGTCTTGACGGTGGTGAACGACATCGTCGACGTGTGGCTGGTGGATCAGCTCCTCCCGCGCCGCGCGGTCGAGTAGCCGCCCAGTCGGCGCAGTGGTCCTCAGGCCGGACTCGGACGAGCCGGGCCCCGGCTCTCAGTGCCGCCTTCGCGATCGGCAAGGGAAGACGCCGTCGCGGGTGAGCGCGTCCGTGATCCGGAATGTCCGGTGCGAGACGGTTCCGTGAGAAACGCGTGTCAATGTCGTTAACGCTTTGCTTTGTCTCTTGCTTCAGCCCATCATCCTCTGTTTTGATCGATGGGAGTCGATGAGCTCGACCCCGGCCGCGGCTCGTGCCATGCCGTCCGGTCCCCTCACCGACCCTCACAGGAGCATCAGATGCACATCTTGACTTCCTCTCCTCCCTAGGGGAGGGGATTTCCGGCTTGCCGTTCCTGGTCGGGAACGGTCTACGGAAGGGTTCCTGGTTCAACGTCCACTGCCCGGTCTCCCAGGTCTGACACAGACTCCGCAGGCGTTTTAGGTGTCCGCCAGCCCGGCGGCCACCAGACGCTTGCCTTCACGTCTGATATTGATCTCGGCGTTGCCGTCCCGGTCGTGGACCGCACCGCACCCGCACTCCCAGACGCGCACCCCGAGCCCTTCGAGGCCCTTCGGACCGGTCAGCGCTCCGCAGGCCGAGCACAACCGGGTGGAGGGAAAGAGCCGGTCGACCTTGGCGAAGGTCCGGCCCGCACGGGCGGCTTTCGATTCGAGCAAGGTCAGGAACCGGCCGAGCGCGGCATCCTGTATGGATTTCGCGGCTCGGCCCCGGGACAGGCCCTGCACGCACAGGTCTTCGACGTAGAGGGCTTGGTTCTCGCCCACCAACGCCGCCACCTGCTTGTGCAGCCAATCATCCCTGCGGTTCCTGATCCGCTCGTGGATCTTCGCGACCTTCAGGCGCGCCCCGACCCGGTTCGCCGATCCTCGCTGTTTGCGCGAGAGCGCACGCTGCGCCTTCTTGAGCCGCCGCTCCATCTGAGCGAAGAACTTCGGGTTCTCGATGGTCTTGCCGCCTCGGAGCACGGCGAAGGCTTTGAGTCCGAGGTCGATGCCGGTTTCGGTGTCGGGGTCGGCCACCGGTTCGAGCAGGTCCGCGCCATCATCGACGGCGACGACGAACGACGCGTAGTACTTGCCGGTGGCGGTCTTGATGATCGTCACCGAGGACGGATCGGCAGACAACTCCCTGGACCAGGCGACGCGGAGGTCACCGACTTTCGCGACATACAGCCGCCCGTTCGCTTTCACCGAGAACCCGCGCCGGGTGTACCGGGCGGCCTGCGTGTGCGAGCGGCGCTTGAACCTGGGCGGACCGACCCGCCCCCCGGCACGCTTACCCGAGACCGAGTCGAAGAAGTTCCGCCACGCCGCGTGGCAGTCCCGCAGGGCCTGCTGCAACGGCACCGTCGAGACCTCGGCCAGCCAGGCCCGCTCCGGGGTCCGCTTCGCCTCGGTTATCAGCAGCTTGTCGAGGACGGCCGTCGACGGGTACGCAAGCCCCTCCCGGTGCGCTGCTTTTCTCGCGGCCACGGCGTCGTTGAACACCGTCCGCACACACCCGAACGTGCGCGCGAGCGCAGAGCGCTGCGGCACGGTCGGATAGACGCGAAACCGGTAACGAAGATGCACGAGACGAACCCTATCGGCCGGTTCCGACAATCCCAGCGCTCCCAGTCCCGCCACGCGGGACAGCGAGCAGACAATCACCCCGGATTCCTCCCCGCCCTAAAGGACAAGGCATCATCCGAGCAACATCGGCAAAGTGCTTCACGCGACAGGGCGCGACGGCACTGGCGGCGACCTCGCTGGCCGACACGTACGACGGGGGCTCGACCGGCACGCTGAACGGCTGGTCGATCGACCTCTAGCGATACCGTGAGGAGCCGCCGCGAAACGCGGCGGCTTCGCCGCATTCGGGGACGAAACTCCATGTCGGTTTCATGCCAGCGCGCGCCGCGACCGCCGGTGAGACTTGCGACGTGTCAACAGTTCAGGAAATCCAGCAGGAAACGCAGGCAGGAGCAGTCATGTCCCAGCGATTCAAGTCTAAAGTGGTCATCGTCACCGGTGGCGCGACCGGCATGGGGCTGGCCGTCGCCGAGCGCGTCGCCGCCGAGGGCGGCACGGCGCTCATCGCCTCCAGGCGGAAGGACGTCGGCGAGGTGGCCGTCGCCTCCATCACCGCCAAGGGCGGCCAGGCCGCCTATGTCCCGACCGACGTCACCGTCGAGGCCGACATGGAGCGGCTCGTGGCCGTCGCGGTCGAAGAGCACGGCGGCCTCCACGGCGCCTTCAACAACGCCGGCGGCATGAACGCGTTCGGCCCGATCTCACAAGTGGAGACGGAGGCGTGGCACGCCGACATCTCCCAGAGCCTCACCAGCGTGTTCTTTGGCCTGAAGCACCAGATCCCGGCCATCGCGGCCTCCGGGGGCGGTTCGATCGTCAACAACGCCTCGAATCTCGGCATGGTCGGCATGGGCACGGTCGCGCCGTACGTGGCCGCCAAGCACGGCGTGGTCGGCCTGACGAAGGCCGCCGCACTGGAGACCGCCGAGCAGGGTGTGCGCGTGAACGCGGTGCTGCCCGGCGGGGTCGACACACCGCTGTTCGGGGCGACCACCGGCGCGACCGCCGAGGGACGCGAGATGGTCAAGGGCCTGCATCCGCTGGGGCGCATAGCGAGGCCGGAGGAGATCGCGGCGACGGTGTGCCACCTGCTGAGCGACGAGGCCTCGTTCATCACCGGCGCGGCCATGTCGATCGACGGCGGCTTCACCGCTCAGTGACGCGGGCCGCGGATCCGTCCGAAGGGTCTGCGCCGTGGGCTCGCCGGGCGGGCTCGCGGCTCAGGCCGCCGCCGGGTCCTGGCGGGTCCTGACTCTGCGAGTGAGGTCGATGCGGGAGCGCCAGTCCGCGGGGTCGTCCGAGTAGTCGACCTCGACGAGGGCGAGGCCGTGGGGGCCGACGACGTGGACGTCGTTCGCGCGCTCGCCGAGGTGGAGGATCGAGGCCAGCCACTCCTCGTCTCGGCGGCCGTCGCCCACGGCGAGCGCGGCGCCGACGAGGCTGCGGACCATCGAGTGGCAGAACGCGTCGGCGCGGACCGTCGCCACCGCGACGCCGGCCTCGTCGCGGGTCCAGTCGTACTGGAGCAGTTCGCGGATCGTCGTGGCGCCTTCGCGCTGCTTGCAGAAGCCGATGAAGTCGTGCTCGCCGACCAGGCGCTGGCAGGCGGTGTGCATGCGTTCGACGTCGAGGGGCCTGGGCCAGGCGAGAGTGTCGGATCGGCGCAGCGGGTCGACGCCCCACATCGCGTCGGCCACGCGGTAGGTGTAGCGGCGCCACCTGGCGGCGAAGCGGGCGTTGAACGAGGGGTCGACGGCCTCGGCTGAGGTGACGCGCACGTCCGGCGGGAGGATGCCCCGCATGCGCCACAGCAGCTTCTCGGCCAGCTCCTCCCATTTCGCGGTGGGGACGTCGACGTGGACGACCTGCCCGACGGCGTGGACCCCGGCGTCGGTGCGCCCGGCGACGGTGAATGCCTCGATGTGCCCGAACAGCAGCTCGCAGGCGCGCATCACCTCGGCGGCGACGGTCCGCAGTCCTGGTTGCAGTGCCCAGCCGGAGAAGTCGGCCCCGTCGTAGGCGACGCCGAGCCGCAGTCTGGTCTTGTCCTCCACGCGCCCTCCCACTGAGGATCTTATAGGCTATACCCTTGATATAGGTTATAGAATATAAGTTATTTCCTATATTCTATAAGAAACAGACGACCGCGCGCAGAGCAGAACTCTGCGCGCGGTCGCACGTCTTGCCGTCACCGGCCCGAAGGCGCCGTCGGCGCCTCGAGGCGGTCGCTAGTCGACCAGTTCGATGATCGCCATCGGCGCGTTGTCGCCCTTGCGGTTCCCGGCCTTGATGATCCGGGTGTAGCCGCCCTCGCGGGCGGCGAAGCGCGGGGCGACCTGCTCGAACAGGTCGTGCGTGGCGTCCTTGTTGCGCAGCTTGGCCAGCGCCAGGCGGCGGTGGTGCAGGCTGCCCTTCTTGCCGTACGTGATCAGACGCTCGGCGTAAGGGCGCAGGCGGCGGGCCTTGGTCACCGTCGTGGTGATGCTGCCGTGCTCGAACAGCGACGCCGCGAGGTTCGCCAGCATCAGCTTCTCGTGTGCTGGGGAACCGCCCAGGCGCGGGCCCTTGGAAGGCTTAGGCATTGTCTTGCTCCTCTGGGTTTGGCGCGGCCGGCCGTCTTACGGAACCGACCGCCACTTGTCGGGCAGCGCTAGACGCTAGAGCTGCTCGGTCTCGCGGAGGTCCTCACCGTCGTCCTCGTACTCCTCGGGCTCGGGGCTCTCCTCGGACCCGAAGGCCGCGGCGGCCTCGGACGGGTCGAAGGTGCCCGGCGAGTCCTTCAGGCTCAGGCCCATGCCGGCGAGCTTCATCTTGACCTCGTCGATCGACTTCTGCCCGAAGTTGCGGATGTCGAGCAGGTCGGCCTCGGTGCGGTTGATGAGCTCTCCGACGGTGTTGACGCCCTCCCGCTTGAGGCAGTTGTACGACCGGACGGTCATGTCCAGGTCCTCGATCGGGAGCGCCAGGTCGGCGGCCAGCTGCTGGTCGGCCGGGCTGGGCCCGACGTCGATGCCCTCGGCCTCGGTGTCGAGCTCGCGGTAGAGCCCGAACAGCTCGACCAGGGTCGAGCCGGCGGAGGCCAGAGCGGTGCGCGGCGAGGTCGAGGCCTTGGTCTCGACGTCGACCGTGAGCTTGTCGAAGTCGGTGCGCTGCTCGACGCGGGTCGCGTCGACCGAGTAGGCCACCTTCAGGACCGGCGAGTAGATCGAGTCGACCGGGACGCGGCCGATCTCGTTCGTGTCGGCCTTGTTCTGCGGGGCCGAGACGTAGCCTCGGCCGCGCTCGACCACGAACTCCATGTCCAGGCGGCCCTTCGAGTTGAGGGTCGCGAGCTTGAGCTCGGGGTTGTGGACCTGCACGCCGGCGGGCGGCTGGATGTCGCCGGCGAGGACCTCGCCGGGGCCTTCCTTGCGCAGGTACATGGTGGCCGGCTCGTCGTTCTCCGAGGAGACGCAGATCTGCTTGACGTTCAGCACCAGTTCCACGACGTCCTCCTTGACGCCGGGAATGGTGGAGAACTCGTGCAGCACGCCGTCGATCTTGATCGAGGTGACCGCCGCGCCCGGGATGGACGACAGCAGCGTGCGCCGCAGCGAGTTGCCGAGCGTGTAGCCGAAGCCCGGCTCGAGCGGTTCGATGGTGAACTTCGAGCGGGTCGGGCTGATCTGCTGCTCAGAGAGCGAAGGCCGCTGAGTGATAAGCACGTGAATCGATTCCTTCGGTTCAGGGCGCCCGCTATATGGCGCCGAGAAATGGTGAGCACACCGAGGCTGCGTCGCCCAGGTGCCTCCCTGACGGATTCAGTTGTGACGGCGGACCGCCGGCGTCCCGGGTGCTGGCACTCGGGACGCGCGGCCGGTCAGACCCGGCGCCGCTTCGGCGGCCGGCAGCCGTTGTGCGGCTGCGGGGTCACGTCGTTGATCGAGCCGACCTCGAGGCCGACGGCCTGGAGGGAGCGGATCGCGGTCTCGCGGCCGGAGCCGGGACCCTTGACGTAGACGTCGACCTTGCGCATGCCGTTGTCCATCGCCTTGCGGGCGGCGGCCTCGGCGCACATCTGCGCGGCGTAGGGGGTCGACTTCCTGGAGCCCTTGAAGCCCACCTGGCCGGCGGAGGACCAGGAGACGACGGCACCGGTCGGGTCGGTGATCGACACGATGGTGTTGTTGAAGGTGCTCTTGATGTGAGCCTGCCCCTGGGGGACGTTCTTCTTCTTTGCGCGCGGGTTCTTCGAACCGCCGCGAGTCTTCGGTGGCATCTCTTGCGCTCCTCAGCCCTAGCGGGCCTTCTTCTTTCCGGCGACAGTCTTCTTCGGGCCCTTGCGGGTCCGAGCGTTGGTCTTGGTGCGCTGACCGTGGACCGGGAGGCCGAAGCGGTGACGCAGGCCCTGGTAGCAGCCGATCTCGATCTTGCGGCGGATGTCGGCCTGCACTTCGCGGCGCAGGTCGCCCTCGACTTGGTAGTGCTCTTCGATGTGGTCGCGGAGCTTCACCAGCTCGTCGTCGGTGAGGTCCTTGACGCGCTTGTCACGGTCGAGGCCGGTGGCCTCGATCGTCTCGATCGAGCGCGTGCGGCCGACACCGTAGATGTAGGTGAGTGCGATCTCCAGGCGCTTGTCGCGCGGGAGGTCCACTCCGACCAGGCGTGCCATCTAGGCGTTCTCCTAGTGTTCTCGGAGGTCTGACCGCTGCCGTCCCGCCAGGAGTCGATCTCCCCGCCCTGATCGGGCGATGCGAGCCCCGGCCTCCGAACCGGGGGTTGTGCGCTCGTGCGCACTGGCGGCGGTTCCCCATCTCATCAAGCGTGGGGCCTTGCTCGTTGCGTGTGAAGTTCTAGCCCTGACGCTGCTTGTGACGCGGGTCGGACGAGCAGATGACCATCACCCGTCCGTGCCTGCGGATCACGCGGCAGTTCTTGCAGATCTTCTTGACGCTCGGTTTGACTTTCACGAGTCCTACTTACGTGTAGTCGTCAGGTCAGCGGTAGCGGTAGACAATCCGCCCGCGCGACAGGTCGTACGGCGAGAGCTCGACGACGACCCGGTCCTCTGGGAGGATCCGGATGTAGTTCTGCCGCATCTTGCCGCTGATGTGAGCGAGTACTTTGTGGCCGTTGGTGAGTTCCACCCGGAACATAGCGTTCGGGAGGGACTCGGTGACCTTGCCTTCGATCTCGATGGCACCGTCTTTTTTAGGCATGTCCTCCGCTACCGTGACAACTCGGTCCGAAACTCCGCACCCGTCCGGGTCCGGAGCAACTGTCAGCCCGCACGACGCCGAGGAGCCCCTGGCGGGGTCCGCTGACGTTGATCGGGCGTATTCCACGGTTCGGTTGCCGCGAAACCTGCGAGCAAGGCATTCGCACTCTCTGCGAAGCTTGCGAGCAGTGAATTCGCACCGCGCCGGAACCGTGAGCGACCGCTGTGCGGCACTGGGCCACGTGCCGGTCGCATCGGTGCAGTTCGCCTTGATCACTGTCCCAGTTCGCCGGAGCGCGGGCGGACTCAGGACAGAACGGACTGCACCGCGGGGTAAGTCTACTCGCGCCTGCGAGGCGGCTACCAGCGGGGAGACCGTGACGGACGGCACTGTCGCGCGTACGAGGCGGCCCGCCGCCGGAGCGGGGGCCGCCTCGTCACAACGCGTACTTCGAGTGATACTCGCTGAGCGCTTACTCGGAGCGGCGCTCGGCTGAGTCGCTGCTTCGAGCGGTACCCGGCTGAGCTCTTACTTCGAGCAGTACTCGGCTGAGCTCCTACTTCGAGTAGTACTCGACGACGAGCGCCTCATCGCAGATCACGGGGACCTGCTTGCGCTCGGGCACCTGGATGAAGCGGGCCACCAGGCCGTCGAGGTGGGCCTCGATGTAGGCGGGGGTCTGCTCGCCCGCCCACGCGCCGGCCGCGGCCAGCTGGAACGGTGTCATCGTGCGGGACTTCTTGCGCACCTGCACGAAGTCGTTCGCCTTGAGCCGGTACGACGGGATGTCGACCTTGCGGCCGTTCACGATGAAGTGACCGTGGTTGACGAACTGGCGCGCCTGGTAGATGGTGCGCGCGAATCCGGCCCGCAGCACGAAGGCGTCGAGGCGGGACTCCAGGATGCTGATCAGGACCTCACCGGTCTTGCCCTGCTTGCGCACGGCCTCCTGGTAGGCGTTGCGCAGCTGACGCTCGCTGATGTTGTACTGCGCGCGCAGACGCTGCTTCTCGACGAGCTGGTTTTTGTAGTCCGATTCCTTCTTGCGGCCGCGGCCGTGCTGCCCCGGAGGGTACGGACGGCGCTCCATGTACTTGGCGGCCTTCGGCGTCAGCGCGACGCCGAGGGAACGGGAAAGCTTGACTTTCGCCTTCGCTTGCAATGCAATCTCCAGTAATTCATGAACGAGCCCCGATTCGGGGCACAAGTCGTCTCTGACGTGCAGAAACGCGGAAGTGTCGCGCGCTCGTGCGGCGCGCACACGGATATACGGCTCGGTCCCACCACCATTGGCGATGCGACCACTGGACCAGGGTACGCGGCCAGGTCAGGCGCGGCCAGCGCGGGCCGCCGCGAGAGTGACCAGGCGCTCCACCAGCTCCTCATACGAGGTCCCCGCGGCGGCGAACGCCTGCGGGACGCCGCTCATCGGGGTGAGCCCGGGCATGGTGTTCAGCTCGTTGAGGTAGACGGTGCCGTCCGGGGCCAGGAAGCAGTCGACGCGAGCCAGATCGCGGCAATCGAGGAGCCGGAAGACCTTCCTGGCCAGCTCCTGCGCCTGCTCGGCGACGCCCTCGGGGAAGTCCGGCTTGAGGTTGAACGGCTCGGGGTTGTCGAGGTACTTCGCGTCGAAGTCGAACCAGCCGTCCTCGCCCATCGCGAGCACCTCGAGCGGATAGGTGACCTCCAGCTCGCCGTCGAGGGTGGCCAGAACGCCCATCTCGATCTCGCGGACGTCCATGAACGCGGCCTCGAAGACCACCTTGTCGTCCACCTCGCGGGCCTTGGCGACGGCCTCGGCCAGCTCGGCGCCCGACTTGGCCCTGCTGATGCCCAGGCTCGATCCGGCGCGGGCGGGCTTGACGAAGACGGGCAGGCCGAGCTCGTCGACGACGGCCTGCGCGTCGAGTTCCTCGCCGGGCTTGAGGACCGCCCATTTGCCCTGCGGGACGCCCTCGGCGTCGAGCAGGCGCTTGGTGAACTCCTTGTCCATGCTCACCGAGCTGGCCAGCACCCCGGATCCGACGTAAGGCAGGTCGGCCATCTCGAACAGTCCCTGGAGGGTACCGTCCTCGCCGTAGGGGCCGTGGAGGACCGGGAAGGCGATGTCGGCCATGGGCGAGGCACCGGGGCCGAGCTCGACGGCGACGGCCTTGCCCGAGTCGGCGGTGATCTCCGGCAGCGGCGCGGCGCCGTCGATCGCGAAGGCGGCGTCCCGCGGGAGCCGCACCCACTCGCCGGAGCGGGTGATGCCGATGGCGGTGACGTCGTAGCCCCGTTCTCGCAGCGCCTGGGCCACTCCCGAGCCGGAGGCGCATGAGACGGGCTGTTCGACGCTGCGGCCGCCGAAGAACACGGCGACGGTTGGCTTAGTCATGGTGTGACCTCAAAGTGTCGGTTTCCGGTTTGGTCTCGCGGCCCATCAGCTCGGCGACGGCGGCCCTGGGGTCGAGTCCCTCGTGGCAGACGCGTTCGACCGCGTCGCAGATGGGCATCTCGACGCCGACCTTGCGGGCCAGGTCGGTGATCGACCGGCAGCTCTTGACGCCTTCGGCGGTCTGCCTGGTGATGCGGGCGGCCTCGTCCAAGGTGGCGCCGAGGCCGAGCTGCTCGCCGAAGGTGTGGTTGCGCGACAGCGGGGAGGAGCAGGTGGCGACGAGGTCGCCGAGCCCGGCGAGCCCGGCGAAGGTCGCCGGGTCGGCGCCGAGGCGGATGCCCAGGCGCGTGGTCTCGGCGAGGCCGCGGGTGATGAGCGTGGCCTTGGTGTTGTCGCCCAGGCCCATCCCGGCGGCCATGCCGTAGGCGAGCGCGATGACGTTCTTGGTCGCCCCGCCGAGCTCGCAGCCGACCACGTCGGTGTTGGTGTAGGGGCGGAAGTAGGCGGTGGTGACCGCGCGCTGGACGGCGACGGCGCGGTCGTGGTCGGCGCAGGCGACGACGGAGGCAGTCGGCTGCTCCTCGGCGATCTCGCGCGCGAGGTTGGGGCCGGACAGGACCGCGACGTGCTTCTCGTCGGCGCCGGTCACCTCGGCGACGACTTCGGTCATGCGCGCGGTGGTGCCCAGTTCGATGCCCTTCATCAGGCTGAGCAGGGTCGCGTCGGGGTGGAGGTGGGCCGACCAGGCGGCGAGGTTCTCGCGGAGGGTCTGGCTGGGGACGGCGAGCACGACGATCGCGGCGCCGCGCAGGGCCTCGGCCGGGTCGCCGGTGGCCGAGACGCCGCCCGGGAGAGTGACGTCCGGGAAGTAGTCGGGGTTGCGGCGCTGGCGGTTGACCGCGTCGGCGACGTCCGGTCGCCGGGCCCAGAGTGTGACAGGCGTGCCCGCGTCGGCGAGGATCTTGGCGAACACGGTTCCCCACGATCCGGCTCCCATGACGGCTGCTCTCACTCGGTCGGCTCGCTTTCTTCGCGCTGATGCTTCTTATATTCGCGGAGGTCGAACAGCGGCGGGGGCTGTTCGCCGCGAAGCTCGGCGACGCCCTCGCGCAGCGCCTCCATGATCTTGTCCGTGGCGGCGGTGAGGCGCTCGCGGGTCGGCTCGGCGCCTTCCCATTCGGAGAGGTCGACGGGGGGCCCGGCGACGACGGTGACGAGTTTGCGGCGGCCGAGCTTGAACTTGGGCTTGCGGTGGCGGTCGTGGATCGCCAGCGATCCCCATTGGGCGATGGGGATGACGGGGGCGCCGGTGGTGAGGGCGAGGCGGGCGACGCCGGTCTTGCCGCGCATCGGCCAGCGGTCCGGCTCCTTGGTGACGGTGCCTTCGGGCGAGATGACGACCGAGCCGCCCGCGGTGAGGACCTCGATGGCTTTGCGCAGAGAGTCGGCGGCGTCGCTGCGTCCGCGGTAGACCGGGATCTGCTCGGTGGCCTTGATGACGGGGCCGAGGACGGGGATCTTGACGAGGGAGTGCTTGAGCAGGAAGCGGGGGTGGCGTCCGGAGTTGTAGACGAAGTGGGCGACCGGGAGCGGATCGAAGTCGGAGTAGTGGTTCCACACGAGGATGACCGGGCCGGTCAGGGGGATGTGGTGCATGCCGGCCCACTTGCGCTTGGTGAGGAGCACCAGGCCGCCTTTGACGATGCCGCCCGCGGCGTGGACGATGCCGCTGAGCCGGTCGCCTCCGGGCCGGCGCCAGGCGTAGTGCGCCTCGGCCGTCTCCTTGGTCACCTGATTGCTCCTTCTGGATGATGCCGACGCGCGGCCCGCGGATACCGCGGCGCCGGCTCGTGGCTCGCGGGCTCCGCCCGGAGGGGCGGCCTGTGTGCCCACTGTCGGCGCGACTTGTGGGATCGTCTGTGTGTGAGCACTCTATAGCCCTTCCCGCCCGGGGAGGGAGACGGGAAGCGGGCCGTGGGGTCTGCCTCAGGGTCCGCCACCTGCCGACACGTGACGTGATGCCGCCGGTACGGGGCGGTGCGCGCCCGGTGCGGTGTGCCATATCCGTATGGCGCCTTGCGCCGATAATCGAATGATGTCATCATAGAGTCACAATGACATCGATCCTGCCGACACGTTGTGGCGGCAATGTCCTCGAACCCGACCGGAGTGAATGAACATGAACTGGCGTCTCCTCGGATGGCTCGTTGCCCTGTTCGGCGGCGCGATCGTCGCGATCTGGCTCGTCGCCACCGTGATCGGATGGATCTTCGGAGCCATCGGGGCCCTCATCAAGATCGCCCTCATCGTCGGCGTCGTCGGCGGCCTGGTGTTCCTCGGCTGGAAGGCCAAGAACGCCATCGGCGGCTCCGACCGCAAGCAGCTCCGCAGGTAGCCCCACTTGCAGGGTACCGTCGCACGCTTCAATGAGGACGGCTCCGGCGAGGTCGTCCTCGACAGTGCCGCTGAGGCGGGCCGCCGCGTCGCATTCGGCGCGGCGGCCTTCGCCGTCTCAGGGCTGCGCTTCCTGCGCCCGGGTCAGCGCGTCCAGCTCGATGTCGACACAGCGGGATCGGTGGTCGCGATCCGCATTCCCACCATGCGCGCGTAGGAGTGTCAGGGGTTCCCTTTCCTCGTCCGATCCCAGTACGGTATGAGGCGTGAGCGGGACACGGAAGCGGGTGGCGGCGGCCGGCGGCGTGCTGTGGCGCACGGTCGAGGGCGGGCGCATGGAAGTGGTCGCCGTGTGGCGGCCCAAGGTCGGCAACTGGTCGCTGCCCAAGGGCAAGCTCGACGACGGGGAGCACCCCTTGACGGCCGCGTGCCGCGAGGTCGAGGAGGAGACCGGCGTGCCGGTCATCCCGCAGATGTGGCTGTGCCGGGCCGCGTACGTGCTGCCCAACCCGGCCGGGGACGTGTACAAGACCGTCGACTTCTGGTCGATGCGCACCGAGAAGCCCGACGCGGGCTTCGTGGCCGACGAGGAGATCGGCGAGCGGCGCTGGCTCTCCCTGGCCGAGGCGCGCGATCGGCTCTCCAGGCCGCGCGACCAGCAGGCGCTCAAGGCGTTCTCGGCACTGCCGCCGGTCACCGCCACTGTGCTCCTGGTGGCCCCCGCCGAACTCGAGGGCGGCTTCGACGGTCCGGACGTGACGCGGCCGCTCAGCTCGGTCGGCCGCGAGCAGGCGGTGCGCCTGGCGGCCTTGGCGGCGCTGTACCAGCCCGAGCGGGCGCTGAGCGCGACCGGCAGGGCGAGCGTGCAGACGCTTGAGCCGGTGGCGGCGGCGGTGGGATGCGAATTGGGCGGCGACTCGGCGTTCGACGCCGATGCGCACGAGCGCAACCCGGCTCGTTCGGGGATGCGACTGCGGGAACTGGCGGGGCCGGGCGGGTGCGCGATCGTGTGCGCCGGACCGGAGGTCGTCAGCGACACGGTGGCGATCCTGGCCGACGAGGACGAGCTGGCGGTCGCCGACGTCTCCACGCGCGCGGGCGAGGGGTGGGTCCTGTCGCTGTCGGGGCAGCGCCTCATAGGCGTCGAACGGCTATAGATTATAGAATATAAGATATAGGTTAAGATCGCAGCTTATAGCTTATACGATATAAGAATCTGTTCGAGGATCACGAAAAGAGGCGGCCGCTCAGCGGCCGCCTTTCGCACCTGGTCCGGCGTCCGCGCTCAGACGTCGACCTGGACCCAGCCGTCGAGGCACATGAGCGCCGCGTATCCGACGGTGTCGCCGATGTAGACCTCCACCCAGTGGAAGCCCTCGCCGCACGGGTCCCCGTACTCCCCGCCGGGCGTCGAGTCGCAGGACGCCTCGTAGTACTCGCCCGGCTCAAGGTAGTCGAAGTACTCGCTGTCGGTCGTCGGCTCCACCCTGACGCGCACCTCCGTGCGGTCGGTGTAGACCGCGCAGGTCGTCTGCTCGGTGTCGTCGGCGTCCTGGTCGACATCGACGTCGGAGGGCGAGACCGAGCCCTGGGGGCGCATCTGCTCCTCGACGGTCTCGGCCGAGGCCGGCGAGGCGGCGGCGAACGTCAGCGCCAAGGCGCCGCCGAGGGCCGCGACCGAACCGAACAGCCTTGTGCTTCTCATGTTTCGCTCCTTGATTCATCGGTGTGCGGCGGAATCTCCGCACCGACGATGTTTCCAGCATTATCGGAATCCAGGGACGAAACCGGGAATGGCGCGGCTGCTGATATCCGACAGTCCGGAACTGCGGCTCCGCGACCGCCGATCCCTTGGAACCGGTAGCGGGCGGGCGCCGCGGTACCGTTGCCTCCGCCAGTCAGCATAAGGAGGACATCGTGCCAGGTTACGGCTCGCCAGCGTCGCCGACGGGATCGAGCGCCCCCGGGGGTCCGGGGGACGCGCCGCTCACCAACTGGGCGGGCAACGTCGCGTTCGCCCCCGAACGCTTCGAACCGGCCTCGAGCATCGAGGCCGCCCGCGAGATCGTGGCCGCGGCGCCGCGGCTGCGGGTGCTCGGCTCGGGCCACTCCTTCAACGCCATCGCGGACTCCTCCGCCGTCCTGCTCTCGCTCAGCGGGATCGAGCCGGAGGTGACGATCGACGCCGAGGCGCGCGAGGTGCGGGCCTCGGGGTGGATCACGTACGCGGCCCTGGGCCGGGCCGTCCACGAGGCCGGGTTCGCGCTGCACAACTTCGCCTCGCTCCCCCACATCTCGGTGGCCGGGTCGATCGCCACCGGCACGCACGGCTCGGGCGACGGCAGCGGCAACCTCGCGACCGCCGTGGCGGCCTTGGAGTTCATCGGCGCCGACGGCGAGGTCCGCACCCTCAGGCGCGGCGAGCCCGATTTCGCGGGCGCCGTGGTCCATCTGGGGGCCTTGGGGGTGATCACGGCCGTGACGCTGGACCTGCTGCCGGCGTTCGAGATGCGCCAGTACGTCTACGACGGCCTGTCGTTCGACGCGGCGGTGGCCCATTTCGACGAGCTGACCTCCTCGGCGTACAGCACGAGCATGTTCACGCCGTGGGGCGCCGATCCGTCGTTCCAGTTCTGGACCAAGCAGCGCGTGGCCGACCAGACGCAGCCGTTCCCGGCCTCGCAGCGGTTCGGCGCGCCGCTGGCCGACGGGCCGCGCCACCCGATTCCGGGCGTCGATCCGGCGGCGTGCACCGAGCAGCAGGGGCGGACCGGTCCGGCGCACGAGCGGCTGCCGCACTTCCGGCCCGAGTTCACACCCAGCGCGGGCGAGGAACTCCAGTCGGAGTACCTGGTGGACCGGGCCGACGCCCCGGCGGCGCTGGAGGCGCTGCGGGCGGTCTCGGAGCGGCTGGCGCCGGTGGTGCAGATCAGTGAGGTGCGCACGATGGCGGCCGATGATCTGTGGCTTTCGCCGGCCTATGGACGGGACACTGTGGGCCTCCACTTCACGTGGGTGCGCGACTATGCCTCGGTTCGGCCCGTCATGGGAGTGGTGGAGGAAGTGCTCGCTCCGTTCGCTCCGCGGCCCCATTGGGGGAAATTGTTCACGATTCCCATTCCCGAAATCCGCTCGCAATATCCCCGAATGGGGGACTTCGAAAAACTGCGGGACCGCACCGATCCAGAGGGGAAGTTCGTGAACGACTTCTGCGCGGAACTGCTCGGGGGAAGCGCCCGATTACGCGTAGTGTCGGCCTATCCGACGGTACGAGGACGCGGGCATAGCCGAGGGCATTCAGGTGGATCCTGAATGCCCTCTGTCCCCGTGCGAGTGCAATGTTGATGCGCCGCGGAGACCCGGAATGCCACCGGGCCGTAGATCTTCAGCGGCGCCCGCTGCGCTTGGCGGCGGTGCCGCGCCCCGACGTCTTCTTCGCCGCGGTCTTCTTCGCGGTGGTCTTCGTGGCCGCCTTGCGCGTGGCCTTCTTGGGTGCGGCGGTCTTCTTGGCGGCGGCCCGTTTGGCGCCCCCGACCCTGCCCGTGGCGACGGAGCGGGTGCCGGAACTGGCGGCCCGCGTGGTCTTCTTGGCCGCCTTCTTGGCGGTCTTCTTCGCCGTCGACTTCGTGGCGGACGAGGCGCTCTTCTTCGCGGTGGACGCCCTCGACATCTTCCGCTTTCCCGTCACCAGTTCTTTGAAACCAGTACCGGGCCGGAACGCCGGGATTACCGTCTTCTTGACCTTCACCGCTTCACCGGTGCGCGGGTTGCGCGCCATGCGCGCGGCCCGCTGGCGCTTCTCGAAGACGCCGAATCCGGCGAAGGAGACCTTCTCTCCTTTCACCACAGCCCGCTGAATCTCGTCGATCGCCACATCCACGACTTCCTTCGCGGCCTGACGGTCACCGGTGCGAGCGGCTATCCGGTCTACGAACTCTGCCTTGTTCACGAGTCCTTCCCTCCCGATAAGGTTGTCTAGCTAAACCAGCCGTTAAGCGCACGGTATGACGTTTCGAAAGCGAACGCAACTGTTTCGGGGAAAAAACCCCTTGTGTCGCAGGGCTTTTTTATTTGGACGCCCGAAATCGACGCTCACAACCCCGTTGGGACGGGCCGAAACACGTCTGGAGCCGGTGGGCGTCCCACCGGCTCCAGACGTGAACAATGCGATTATCGGCGCCCGCCGCTAGGCGGCACTGGGCAGAGTCCTAGGCCGCCAAGCGTCCCGATTCGATTCGAAGGCCGCGATCCGGGCCTCGTCGCGGAGGGTCAGGGCGACGTCGTCGAGGCCCTCCATCAGGCGCCAGCGGGCGAAGTCGTCGAACTCGAAGGCCCAGCTGCGGCCCTGCGCGCGGACTTCCTTCTCGACCAGGTCGACCGTGACCTCCACGGTCGGGTCGGCCTCGACGGCCCCCCACAGCTCCTCGACCGCCTCGCTCGGCAGTTCCACAGTCAACAGACCGTTCTTGAGCGAGTTGCCGCGGAAGATGTCACCGAATCGGGGGGCGACGACGGCCTTGAACCCGTAGTCCTTCAGCGCCCAGACCGCGTGCTCGCGCGAGGATCCGGTGCCGAACTCGGTTCCGGCGATCAGGATGGTGGCGTCGCGGAAGTCGTCCTGGTTCAGGACGAACTTCGGGTCGTCGCGCCACTCGGCGAACAGGCCGTCCTCGAAGCCGGTCTTGGTGACCCGCTTGAGGTAGACGGCGGGGATGATCTGGTCGGTGTCGACGTTCGAGCGCCGCAGCGGGAGCGCGGTGCCGGTGTGCGTCGTGACTTTCTCCATGTCCCTGTCCTCTCTCACAGGTCGGCCGGGCCGGCGAGGCGCCCGGCGACGGCGGTGGCGGCGGCGACGGCCGGGCTCACGAGGTGCGTGCGCCCGCCCTTGCCCTGGCGGCCCTCGAAGTTGCGGTTCGAGGTCGAGGCGGCCCGCTGGCCGGGCGTCAGCTGGTCCGGGTTCATGCCCAGGCACATCGAGCAGCCCGCGAAGCGCCAGTCGGCGCCGGCCTCGGTGAAGACCTTGTCGAGCCCTTCGGCCATGGCCTGCTCCCGCACGCGGGCCGAGCCGGGCACGACCATCATGTTGACGCCGTCGGCGACCTTGCGGCCCTTGATGACCTCGGCGGCGGCCCGGAGGTCCTCGATGCGGCCGTTGGTGCACGAGCCGAGGAAGACGACGTCGACGCCGACCTCGCGCATCGGCGTGCCCGCCTCCAGGCCCATGTAGGCCAGGGCGTTCTCGGCGGTCGAGCGCTCGATCGGGTCCTCGTAGGCGGCCGGGTCCGGCACGGCGCCGGAGAGCTCGACGCCCTGGCCGGGGTTGGTGCCCCAGGTGACGAACGGGCTCAGTTCGGCCGCGTCGATGACGATCTCGCGGTCGAAGACGGCGCCCTCGTCGGTCTTGAGGCCGCGCCAGTACGCGACGGCGGCGTCCCAGTCCTCGCCGGTGGGCGCGTGGTCGCGGCCCTTGACGTAGGCGAAGGTCTTCTCGTCGGGGGCGATCATGCCCGCCTTGGCGCCCCACTCGATGGACATGTTGCACACCGTCATGCGGCCCTCCATGGAGAGCTCCTCGACGGCCTGGCCGCGGTATTCGACGATGTGGCCCTTGCCGCCGCCGGTGCCGGTGATCGAGATGACCTTCAGGATGAGGTCCTTGGCGCTGACGCCTTCGGGCAGCGAGCCGTTGACGGTGACGGCCATGGTCTTCGGCTTGGACTGCGGCAGCGTCTGGGTGGCGAGCACGTGCTCGACCTCGCTGGTGCCGATGCCGAACGCGATCGAGCCGAACGCGCCGTGCGTGGAGGTGTGGGAGTCACCGCAGACGACGGTCATGCCCGGCTGGGTGAGTCCCAGCTGCGGGCCCACCACGTGGACCACGCCCTGCTCGGCGTCGCCCAGGGAGTGGATCCGCACCCCGAACTCCTCGCAGTTCGCCCGCAGCGTCTCGATCTGCTTGCGCGAGGTCGGGTCGGCGATGGTGAACAGGTTGTCGGTGGGCGTGTTGTGGTCCTCGGTGGCGAGGGTGAGGTCGGTGCGGCGCACCTTGCGCCCGGCCTGGCGCAGGCCGTCGAACGCCTGCGGGCTGGTGACCTCGTGGAGCAGGTGCAGGTCGATGTAGAGCAGATCGGGCTGTTCGCCGTCGGATCGCACTACGTGGTCGTCCCAGACCTTCTCGGCCAAGGTTCGCGGCCGCGTCGCCTCGGTTCCTTGTGGTGTACGTGACATCTTCTATCCCAGTCGTTGGACTTCTCGAATAATGGGAGGTAATGTTCAGCTCGTGAGAACGAATACTATCAGCGGAGTGGGCGTCCTCGACAAGGCGGTGCTCATCCTCACTGCTTGCACCAACGGCGCCAGCCTGGCTGAACTCGTGCACGAGACGGGACTGCCCAGGGCCACGGCCCACCGCCTCGCGCAGGCCCTCGAAGCCCACGAGATGCTCCAGCGCGACCACGAAGGGCGCTGGCGGCCCGGCCCCAAGCTCGGCGAGCTCGCCGGGTCCACCGCCGACGTCCTCCTCAGCGCCGCCGAGCCGGTCCTGAACCTCCTGCGGGACCAGACCGGGGAGTCGACGCAGCTGTACCGCCGCCGCGCCGACGAGCGCATCTGCGTGGCCGCCGCCGAGCGGGCCTCCGGACTGCGGGACACCGTCCCGGTGGGCGCGACGCTGCCGATGACGGCCGGTTCGGGCGCGCAGGTGCTCCTCGCCTGGGAGCCGCCGGAGGGCATCCTGCCGCTGCTGCCGAAGTGCCGCTTCTCGTCCAAGACCCTCGCCGAGGTGCGCCGCCGGGGCTTCGCCCAGTCGGTGGCCGAGCGCGAGGCGGGCGTGGTCAGCGTCTCGGCGCCCGTGCGGGACAAGACCGGCCGCGTGGTGGCCGCGATCTCGGTCTCGGGTCCCTTGGAGCGCCTCGGCCGCCGCCCCGGCGACCGCCTCGGCATGGCCGTCATCCGCGCCGGCCAGAAGCTCTCCGGCCTCTGACCGGGGAAGCGGCTATGTCACGCGACGAAACGCCGTCCTTCAAGACATTGCTTCGCGAACCGCCCTGCATCGACGACTTCCCCGACACCACCGACCTCCGCCGCGAGCTGCCGCGCGAGGCCGACCTGGATTCGGACTCCCTCAGCCAAGGAGCTCCCGCACCAGAAACTCGGTCTTAGGTGGGAGCAGATGCGGCGGATAGGTCTCCACGACACAGGCGAGGGCCTCATCGACGGAGGCGAATCCGCATAGGCGGTACAGCGTCAGAAGATCTTCGGCGTCCCGCTCAACCCTGGCGGCGATCGCCTTCATGGCGAACAGGTATCGAGGTGAGGCCACTCGCACCGCGATCCCGGGCGCGTCGAACAGAACCGTCGCGTTCGCGTCCATGCCGGGAAGGAAGCCTTTCACCGCGTCATTGAGCCAGTCATCGCGAAGGCCATGGCGCTCCCCGACTTCCCTGGCCGCCTCGTAGACGACCTGCTTCGGCTCGAAGACCGCATCGAGATCGCGGGTGGCGCGCCTGGTGTTGTAGGCCAAGGCCATCACCGCCCCGCCGACGAGGAAGAGCTCCGCCCGCTCATCGGCCTCGGCGAGCGTCACCCCTAGATCCGTCAGCAACTCCAGGATGGCGTCTCGGTCGAGCAGGCTCATACGCTCTCCAGCGACGCATGGTCGAGGAACACGCCGCGGCTGGCCAGTTCCTGCTGAGCGGATCCGGCGGACAGCGCGGCGAGTCCGGGCATCGGCCTGCCCATCAGTTCTTCGATCACGAACCAGAACCGCCGAAGAAACCGGCCCGGCGCGCTTGCCCACCCAGGAACGGAAAGGCCCGCACGGCGGCTGACATACTCGGCTATCCCGGCCAAGAGCGCGTCCCAGCGCTCGTCTCCGGTGCCGTCGGGCTCGACGCGCACGGCCCGTCGCACTACGGCCCGGTCGGCACCGTCGATGTCGTCGAGGAACTGAATGACGTGGCGGAGCGCCTCACTGGCATCCCCCGCCTTCAGCGAGGCCCGGACTTCGTCGGCCGTTCGCTCCAGCGACGGCGCTGCCGGGCGCCCGGCAGCGAATGTCGGCTCGACGCCGACGGCTCGGGCGTACCGCTCCAGCGTGCTGAGCCGCGGATCGGAGCGACCGGATTCGAGGCGGGCGATGGCGGACTGGGTCGTACCGATCCTCTCGGCGATGTCGGCCTGCGACAGCCTCAACTCGATCCGAGCCGCCCGCAAGCGCTCGACCACCGTCGACGAAAGTCTGTTCACGAAGCGATTATAGCGTATGCGCTATAATATGCGAGCGCCATTGCCAAACTGCTCCAGGACCCGGCCCGCTTAGAGGAATCCACAGTTTTCCGCGGGGACGAGCACCCGCAGGGGCCGAGCCGTTGTCCGACCGCTACAAAACGTGTCCGCTTCGCCCGCTTCGCGAATTGACAGAGTCACCACACTGGATGCATGGATGCGCCTCCCCCTCCCCCGCCCGATGAACGGACGCCGAGCCGCCCGCAGCGGTTCGACCGGGTCCGATACGACAGCGCTCTGACGTGTGCCTTCGCGATCGCCGCCGTGACCTTCCTGTGGCTGCTCACCGTCGGGATCCTGTTCATGTCGGCGGTCAGTGCGGGCCTGTGCGGCCTGGCACTGCCGTGCAGCGACGAAGAACTGGCGCGCCAGGACCAGTTGGAGCAGCTGACCGTCACCGCGTTCCTGGTCGGCCCCGTGGTCATCGCGATCGTGGCCTTCGTCCTGCGCATGCGCAACACCGGCTGGGCCTATGTGCTCATCGCCATCGTGCTGGGGATCCTCGCGCTCATGTACTCGGTGTATGCATCGGCGACGGCGCCCACGCCGGTCGATTCGGAGCCGTCGCACTCGAACGTGTGCATCGAACGCAGCGGCGGCGACACCCGGTGCCCCGGCGGATAAGCGGAGCGGGCCGACGGCCGCTTCGATGTCGGCTTTGAGGTGCGGTCCGGTGACCAGATCCTTGACCTGCTCGATGACCGGGGCCATGAACTGGTCGGGGCCGGGCTTGTCCGCGATCCGCTCGACCGCGGCGATCGCGGCACGCGCGGCCGGGGAGGGCCGCATCGGCTCGCGCAACTGGAGCGCGCGCACGGCGCTCAAGAGCTCCACCGCCAGCAGACTGCCGAGATTGTCGAGGACCTCGCGCAGTTTGCAGCCCGCCGACCAGCCCATCGAGACGTGGTCCTCCTGCATGCCGGAGGTCGGCACCGAGTCGACCGAGGCGGGCTGCGCGAGGCGCCGGTTCTCCGCGACGATCCCCGCCGCCGTGTACTGGGCGATCATGAGCCCCGAGTTCACCCCCGGGTCGGGGCTGAGGAACGCCGGGAGGCCCCGCGAGCGCGTGACGTCGAGCAGCCGGTCCACGCGGCGCTCGGCGATCGAGCCGACGTCGGCCGCGGCTATCGCCAGGAAGTCGGCCGCGTACCCCAGCGGCGCGCCGTGGAAGTTCCCGGTGGACTCGACGCGGCCGTCGCTCAGCACCACCGGGTTGTCCACCACGGAGCGCAGTTCGCGGTCGGCGGCGGCCGCGGCGTAGGCGAGCACGTCCCTGGCGGCCCCGGCGACCTGCGGGGCGCAGCGCATCGAATAGGCGTCCTGCACCGCGTGCGTCAGATTGTCGCGGTGGGAGTCCATGATCTCGGAGTCCTGCAGCAGCATGTGGATGTTGGCCGCGCTCGCCGCCTGGCCAGGCTGCGGGCGGATCTCGTGGAGCTCGGGCATGAACGGCCGGTCGGAGCCCAGCATCGCCTCGATCGACAGCGCGGCGCACACGTCGGCCATGGCGAGCAGGTGCGCGGCGTCGGCCCCGGCCAGGATCAGCATGCCGAGCATCCCGTCGGTGCCGTTGATGAGCGACAGGCCCTCCTTGGACGACAGCGTGACCGGTGCCAATCCGGCCGCGTCCAGGGCGCTCGGGGCGTCGACGCGGGCGCCGTCGTCGCCGAGGACCCAGCCCTCGCCGAGCATCACGAGCGCGCAGTGCGCCAGCGGCGCGAGGTCGCCGGAGGCGCCGAGCGAGCCGAACTTCGGCACCCACGGGGTGACGTCGGCGTTCAGCAGGGCCCCTATCGCCGCCGCCGTCTCGGGGCGGACGCCCGAATGGCCCATCGCCAGGGAGCGCAGCCGCAGCAGCATCATCGCGCGCACCACTTCCTTCGGCATCGGTTCGCCGACGCCCGCGGCGTGCGAGCGGATGAGCGCGTGCTGGAGTTCGGCCCGGCGCTCGGGCTCGATGAACGTGCCCGCCAGGGCGCCGAAGCCGGTGGAGACGCCGTAGACGGGGCGGCCCTCGCGCTCGATGCCGTCGACGACGGCGCGGCTGCGCTCCATCGCCGCCACGGCGCCCGGGTCGATGACGACACTGGCACTGCGGCGGGCCACGGCGATGACGTCGGCGGCGCTCACGCCGTGCTGCTTGATGTGGACGGTGTTCATTCGGCGGCTCCTCGGCACGGTGTTCACTCCGGTTCGGGTGGTCGGAGACGGGTGTGCGCGGCAGTGCTGTCGAATACGATGCCGCCGCGTACGACGGCGCTGACGAGCGGCGTGCCCGGCCGGTAGGCCAGGTGCACGTGGCTGGGCGCGTCGAGCACGGCCAGGTCGGCCCGGGCGCCGACAGTGAGGCGGCCGATGTCGCTTCGGCGCAGTGCCTTCGCGCCGCCCGCGGTGGCGGCGGCGACGGCTTCGGTGGGGCTCATGCCCATCTCGCGGACGGCCAGCGCGACGCAGAAGGCCATGCTGCTGGTGAAGGACGAGCCGGGGTTGCAGTCGGTGGCGAGGGCGACGGCAGCGCCCGCGTCGATGAGCCTGCGCGCGTCCGGGTACGGCGAACGTGTGGAGAACTCCGCGCCCGGCAGGAGCGTGGCGACCGTGGCGCCCGAGGCGAGCGCGTCGACGTCGGCGTCGGTCAGGTGCGTGCAGTGGTCGGCCGAGGCGGCGCCGAGTTCGACGGCGAGCCGCACGCCGGGCCCGGCGGTGAGCTGGTTCGCGTGGACGCGGGGGGCGAGCCCCGCCTCGATGCCCGCCATGAGGACCCGGCGGGCCTGGTCGCCGTCGAAGGCGCCGCGCTCGCAGAACACGTCGACCCACTTGGCGTGCGGGGCGCAGGCGGTGAGCATCTCGCCGCACACGAGGTCGACGTACTCGTCGGGATCGGTGTCGGCCGGGACGGTGTGGGCGCCGAGGAAGGTGGTCTCGGCGGTGAACTCCCCGGCGATGCGCAGCTGCCGCTCCTCGTCCGCGACAGTGAGGCCGTAGCCGGATTTGATCTCCACGGCGGTGGTGCCCTGGCGGAGCATCTCGGCGGTGAGGCGGGCGCAGGTGGCGCGCAGTTCGTCGTCGCTCGCGGCTCGGGTGGCGGTGACCGTGGTGCGGATGCCGCCGCCGGTGTAGGGCTCGCCGCTCATGCGGGCGGCGAACTCGGCGGTGCGGTCCCCGGCGAAGACGAGGTGGGCGTGGCTGTCGACGAAGCCGGGGATGACGGCGCCGCCGCGGGCGTCGAGCCGTTCGTCGGCCTCGGGCGCCTCGGCGGCCGGGCCGATCCAGGCGACGGTGCCGCCGTCGGCGACGAGGGCGGCACCGCTGCGAACACGGTGCTCGTCGTCGGCGGTGAACAGCTCGCCGATGTTGTCGACCAGGAGGCTCATCGCCACAGCTCCCCTATCGACTCGGCGAGTTCGGCCGCGGCGTCGACCGCGGTGTGGCGCCCGTCCGCGACGACGCGGCGCCCGTCGACCACGACGTCGGTGACATCGGCCGCGGTGGCGGCGTAGAGGATCCCTTCGGGCGCGATCCCGGCGGTGCGCGGCGAGTCCAGATCGACGGCCACCAGGTCGGCGCGGCGCCCGGGGGCGATGGCCCCCGCGTCACCCCAGCCGAGGCTGTCGTGGCGGGTGGCGGCGCCCAGCAGCTCGCCGGGCGCGAAGTGGCCGCGCCGCTCGGAGACGAGGCGCTCGTGCATCTCGAGGGCGCGGGCCTCCTCGAACATGTCGATGACGGCGCCCGAGTCGGTGCCCAGCGACAGCGGTATGCCCGCCTCGGCCATGGCGCGGGCCGGGCCGATGCCGTCGGCGAGGTCCCGTTCGGTGGTGGGGCACAGGCACACGGTGGCGCCCGAGCGGCGCAGCAGTTCGAGGTCGCCGCCCGCCGGGTGGGTGGCGTGGACGGCGGTCAGGTCGGGGCCGAGCAGCCCGCACCGCTCGAGCAGTTCGGTGGGGCTGCACCCGTGCTCGGCGCGGCAGGCCTCGTTCTCGGCGCGCTGCTCGGAGACGTGGACGTGGACGGGGCGGCCCTCTGTGGAGCAGGCGAACGCCTCGATCGCCGTCTCGGGAACGGCCCTGACCGAGTGGACGGCGGTGCCGACGAGGGCGTGGGGGGCCGCTTCGAGCTTGTCGACGCGGTTCATCCACGATTCGAGTCCGCCGTCGCCGAAGCGGCGCTGGACGCCGTCGAGGGGCTCGCCGAACCCGCCGGCGAGGTAGAGCGCGTCGAGGAGGGTGATGCGGATCCCGGCGTCGGCCGCGGCGGCGATGAGGGCCTGGCCCATCGCGTTCGGGTCGGTGTAGGGGCGGCCGCCGGGGGCGTGGTGCAGGTAGTGGAACTCCCCCACGCACGTGATCCCCGCGAGGGCCATCTCGGCGTAGACGGCCCTGGCGAGACGGAAGTACGCGTCGGGGTCGATGCGCTCGGCAAGGGCGTACATCTGGTCTCTCCACGTCCAGAAGGTGCCGCCTTCGCCGTGGGTGCGGCCGCGCAGGGCCCGGTGGAACGCGTGCGAGTGGGCGTTGGCCAGGCCGGGCATGACGAGGCCGCGCAGGACCTCGGCTCCGGCGGGCTCGACGCCGGCCACGACCGAGGTGATGCGGCCTTCGGCGGTCTCGATCGCGACGCCTTCGGCGACGCCCGCCTCCAGCCAGGCCCGTTCGGCCCAGTAGGTCAGCACGCCAGCTCCCGCAGCACTGCCGCGAGGGCGTCGGCGCCCGCGGCGCAGTCCTCGTAGTCGGCCTTCTCGCCGGGGGCGTGGGAGACGCCGGTGCGGTTGCGGACGAACAGCATCGCGGTGGGCACGTGCTGGGCGAGGACGGCCGCGTCGTGTCCGGCGCCGGTGGGCAGGATCGGGACGCCGCCCAGCAGCTCGGCGATCCGGTCGCGGAGCCCGGCGTCGAACTCGACCAGGGGCGTCTCGGACTCGGCCTCGATGGCGACGCGGGTGCGGTCCCGCTCGGCCCGGTCCACCACTTTGGACTCGATGCCGTCGACGATCTGGCCCAGGACGGCCTCGTCGGGGGCGCGCGCGTCGAGCCAGGCGCGGACCGTCCCGGGGATCACGTTGGCCGCTCCGGGCTCGGCATCGAGGCGCCCTACGGTGGCGATGCCGCCGACGATGCGGGCCTCCTTGCGGGCGGCCAGGACCATGAACGCGGCCGTCAGCATCGGGTCGTGGCGGTCGGCCATGACCGTGGTCCCGGCGTGGTTGGCCTCGCCGGTGAAGGTGAAGCGCCAGCGCCCGTGCGGCCAGATCGCGCTCGCGACGCCGACGGGCGCGTCCTCGGCGTCGAGGGCGCGGCCCTGCTCGATGTGGAGCTCGACGAACGCGCCGAGGTTCGCGAGGCGGTCGCGGTCGACGCCGAGGATGCTCGGGTCGGCGGCCGAGGCCTCCATGGCCTCGGCGAGGGTGATGCCATCGCGGTCGGTGAGGTTCCGGGCCACGTCGGGGTCGAGGGCGCCGGTCATGAGGCGGGAGCCGACGCACGGCACGCCGAACCGGCCGCCCTCCTCTTCGGTGAAGGCGACGATGCCGATGGGCCTGCGGGGCTTTGCGCCGGTCCGGCGCAGGACGTCGATCGCGAGGAACGCCGAGACGATGCCGAGCGGGCCGTCGAAGGCGCCGCCGTGCGGCACCGAGTCGAAGTGGCTGCCGGTCAGGACGGCGTCCCCGTCGCTCAGCGAGCCCCACCAGGCGAAGATGTTGCCGCTCCTGCCCGTCTCGACCTCCATGCCGCGCTTGTCGGCCTGGGTGCGGAACCAGTTGCGGCATTGCTGGTCGGCGTCGGTCCACGAGTAGCGCTCGTAGCCGCGCTTGGACCGCCCGATCGGCGACAGCCCGTCCCATAGCGCTCTGAACTCGGCGGCGTCCATCTGCTCTCCCTCTGCTGCTTCGTCACGCTTCCTTGGTCGGGATCCTGATCCCGTGGTCCTCGGCTACCCGTTCGGCGGCGTCGTATCCGGCGTCGACGTGGCGGATGACGCCCATGGCGGGGTCGTTGGACAGGACCCGCTCGATCTTCTCGGCGGCGAGGCGGGTGCCGTCGGCGACGGTGACCTGCCCGGCGTGGAGGGATCGTCCCATGCCGACGCCGCCGCCGTGGTGGATCGAGACCCAGCTGGCGCCCGAGGCGGTGTTGACCAGGGCGTTGAGCAGCGGCCAGTCGGCGATGGCGTCGGAGCCGTCGAGCATGGCCTCGGTCTCGCGGTACGGGCTGGCGACCGAGCCGCAGTCGAGGTGGTCGCGGCCGATGACGATCGGGGCCTTGAGGGTGCCGTCGGCGACCATCTCGTTGAATCGGGCCCCGGCCCGGTCGCGCTCGCCGTGGCCGAGCCAGCAGATGCGGGCGGGCAGGCCCTGGAAGGCGACGCGCTCGCGGGCCAGGGAGATCCAGCGATGCAGGGACTCGTTGTCGCCGAACAGGTCGAGGATCGCCTCGTCGGTGCGGGCGATGTCGGCCGGGTCGCCCGAGAGCGCGGCCCACCGGAAGGGGCCCTTGCCCTCGCAGAACAGCGGCCGGATGTAGGCGGGCACGAAGCCGGGGAACGCGAAGGCGCGCTCGAAGCCGCCTTCGAGGGCCTCGCCGCGGATCGAGTTGCCGTAGTCGAAGACCTCGGCGCCGGCGTCCTGGAAGCCGACCATCGCCTCGACGTGCTTCGCCATGGAGGCGCGGGCGCGTTCGGTGAACGAGGCGGGGTCCTCGCGGGCGAGCGCCGGAGCGTCCCGGTGGTCGACGCCTTCGGGGACGTAGGCGAGCGGGTCGTGGGCCGAGGTCTGGTCGGTGACGATGTCGACGGGGACGCCGCGGGCGAGGAGCTCGGGGATGACGGCGGCGGCGTTGCCGACCAGGCCGATCGAGGTCGCCTCACCGGTCTTGCGGGCCGCCAGGGCCCGCTTGAGCGCGTCGTCGAGGTCGTCGGCGACCGTGTCCAGGTAGCGCTGCTCGACTCTTCTGCGCAGTCTTTCGGGGTCGACGTCGACGATGAGGCACACGCCGTCGTTCATGGTGACCGCCAGCGGCTGCGCCCCGCCCATGCCGCCGCACCCGGCCGTCACGGTCAGCGTGCCCTTCAGCGTGCCGCCGAAACGCTTCGCGGCGATGGCCGCGAACGTCTCGTAGGTGCCCTGGAGGATGCCCTGGGTGCCGATGTAGATCCACGACCCGGCGGTCATCTGCCCGAACATGGTCAGCCCGAGCGCTTCGAGGCGACGGAACTCGGGCCAGGTGGCCCAGTCGCCGACGAGGTTCGAGTTCGCCAGCAGGACCTTGGGCGCCCACTCGTGGGTGCGCATGACGCCGACGGCGCGGCCCGACTGGACGAGCATCGTCTCGTCGGCTTCGAGCGTCTGGAGCGTCCGCAGGATCGCCTCCAGGTCGTCCCGGCTGCGGGCGGCCTTGCCGGTGCCGCCGTAGACCACGAGGTCCTCGGGACGCTCGGCCACGTCGGGGTCGAGGTTGTTCTGGAGCATCCGCCAGGCCGCCTCGGCCTGCCAGTCGCGGCAGTGCAGGGTGGTGCCGTGTGGTGCGCGCATCCGGTCCGCCTTCGCTGTGAGGTGATGCCAGTCTTGCAGAATTCCCGTTCGCCGCTTGGCGACACGTGGTCGAGTGAACAAGGCGACCATCAATCTTATAGGATATAATCTATAGGAAATAAGGCCGCAGTCAGATGCGGACGACCCCGCCTGACCGTAGGCCCCGATTCGCCCGATACGAGATCTCGTCCGGGCGCGGAGGGCCGCGCCCGGACGGCGGCGGCGTGGCTCAGAGGTTGCCGCGCCGCTCCTGCTCCTTCTCGAGCGCCTCGAACAGCGCCTTGAAGTTCCCCTTGCCGAAACTGAGCGAACCGTGGCGCTCGATGATCTCGTAGAAGACCGTCGGGCGGTCCTGCTGCGGCTTGGTGAAGATCTGGAGCATGTAGCCGTCCTCGTCGCGGTCGACCAGGACGCGGCGCTCCTTGAGCTCCTCGATCGGGACGCGGACCTCGCCGATGCGATCGCGCATCTCCGGGTCGTCGTAATAGGCGTCGGGCGCTTCGAGGAACTCCACACCGTTGGCGCGCATCGCGTCGACCGCGGCGAGGATGTCGTTGGTGGCCAAGGCGATGTGCTGGACGCCGGGGCTGCCGTAGAACTCCAGGTACTCGTCGATCTGGGACTTCTTCTTGCCCGGCGCGGGCTCGTTGATCGGGAACTTGACCTTGCGGGTGCCGTTGGCGACGACCTTGCTCATCAGTGCCGAGTACTCGGTGGCGATGGCGTCCTCGACGAACTCGACGATGTTGGAGAAGCCCATGACCTTCTCGTAGTACTCGACCCATTCGCGCATGCGGCCGAGTTCGACGTTGCCGACGATGTGGTCGATCGCCTGGAAGAAGCGCTTGGGCTCAAGGCCGGCGGCCACGGCGGACGAACGGTCCACAATGGGTTCGCGGGCGACGAAGCCGGGCAGGAACGGCCCGGTGTAGCCCGAGCGGTCGATGAGGACGTTGCGGGTCTCGCCGTAGGTGCCGATGGCGGCGACGCGGACGGTGCCGTGCTCGTCGGCGAGGTCGTGCGGCTCTTCGAGGGCGACGGCGCCCTGCTCCACGGCGTACCGATAATTCTTGTCCACATCGGGCACTTCGAGGGCGACTTCGATGACGCCGTCGCCGTGGGCGGCGTAGTGCTTGGTGGCGGCCGAATCGGCGGTGACGCCCCCGACTAGCACGAACGTGGCGCCGCCCGAGCGGAGCACGTACTCGGCGTGCTCGCGGAAGCCCTGCTCGGGGCCGCGGTAGGCAGTGCAGGTCATGCCGAACGCGGTGGAGTAGTAGTGGGCGGCCTGCTTGGCGTTGCCCACGTAGAACCTGACGTGGTCCCAGCCCTTGATGGGGAAGTCGTCGGCGTTGATGTCGTGCTCGACGGCACCCACCAGTCGGGCGTCATCCTCGGCGACGCTTGCGGAGTCGTGGGTTCGGGTGTTGCCTGCGATGTCGACCATGGCCGTCTCCTCAAGTCTCTGAACGCGCTCGCGGCTCGCGGATCTCACTGAACCGGTGCTGTGGCCTCGATCATCACCGGTGCCCCGCCTTTGGGCAAGTCGCCGGGAAAACGGTGGTCATCTTGTACATATGGCCCTGTTGTTCGGGCCATAGACTGGACAGTATGACCACCGAATCATCGATCGACGCACTCGACGCCCGGCTCATCGCCCTGCTGGAGGACGAGCCGCGCATCGGCGTCCTCGAATGCTCCCGGCGCCTCGGCGTGGCGCGCGGGACCGTGCAGGCGCGCATGGACAAGCTCGCCGCGCGCGGCGTCATCCGCGGCTACGGGCCCCACGTGGACCCCGCATCGCTCGGCTACCCCGTGATGGCATTCGTAACCTTGGAGCTGCGTCAGGCCGTCGGCCACGACTCCGTGGCGCGGAACCTCGCGCGCGTGCCCGAAGTGCTCGAGGCCCACACCGTCACGGGAACCGGCGACATGCTGTGCCGCATCGTCGCCCGCACCAACGCCGGCCTCCAAGGCGTGATCGACCGCGTGCTGGCCTGCGAGGGCGTGCTGCGAGCCTCAACGGTGATAGCCCTGGCCGAGCAGATCCCCCACCGGACCCTTCCGCTGGTAACCGAGGCCGCCAACCACAGGCCGCACCCATAAGACCTATATCTTATAGGCTATAAAGTCTCTGAGCGTCGACACTGTCATAAACAGGTTATAACTTATACCCTATATCGTCTTTAGATCATATAAGTTATAACCTGCGTAGTGGCCACTTTTCCGCGCGAAGAGCAAGTGGGCGGGAGCGGGCGCGACGTCATGGAACCACGGCCGCTCTTACACGGGAGGAATAAGTTATAGCCTATAGCTTCCATAAAGTTATAGGCTATAAGAACGATGCTCAGTGGGCGGCACCGACGATGGTTCCCGTGACTTCGCCCAGGCCGATGGTCTCGCCGTCCGGACCGGGAGCGGTGGCGGTGATCGTCACGGTGTCGCCGTCCTCCAGGAAGGTCCGCTCGGCGCCGTCGCCGAGACGGACCGGTTCGGAGCCGCCCCACGTCAGCTCGATGAAGCTGCCGCGCTGGTCCTGGCCGGGGCCGGAGACCGTCCCGGAGGCGAACAGGTCACCGGTGCGCAGGCTCGCGCCGTTCACGGTCATGTGCGCCAACTGCTGCGCGGGCGTCCAGTACAGCTGCGCGAACGGCGGCCGCGAGACTTCGACGCCGTTCCAGGACACCGCGAGCGACAGGTCGTAGCCGAAGCGGTCGGACTCCTTGAGGTACGCCAGCGGCGCCGGGTCCTGCTCGGGCGCGGCCGTCTTCGCCGCCTCCAGCGCCTCCAGCGGCGTCACCCACTGGCCGATCGAGGTCGCGAACGACTTGCCCAGGAACGGCCCGAGCGGCTGGTACTCCCACGCCTGGATGTCCCGGGCCGACCAGTCGTTGACCAGGACCACCCCGAAGACGTGCTCGGCGAAGTCGTCCGCGGCCACCGGCGAGCCCAGCTGCGTGGGCGCGCCGACGACGAAGCCGACCTCGGCTTCGATGTCGAGCCGCAGGCTCGGCCCGAACTCGATGTCGCCGCCGGTTCCCTTGCGCTGGCCGCTGGGCCGCACGATCGGCGTGCCGGAGGCGACGACGGTCCCGGCGCGGCCGTGGTATCCCACCGGCAGGCGCTTCCAGTTCGGCAGCAGCGCATCGCCGTCCGGCCGGAAGAGCCGACCGAGGTTGGCGGCGTGGTGCTCCGAGGCGTAGAAGTCCACATAGTCGGCCACGTCGAACGGCAGGTGCATCCGGGTCTTGTGGACTGGCGTGAACAGCGTCGCGGACTGCTCGCGGTAGCGGGCGTCGCTGAGCAGCTCGGTCAGCTGGAGGCGCACCAGGCGCCACGCGGGCCGCCCCATCGCCATGAACGCGTTCAGCGAGTGCTCCTGGAACGCCGGGCGGATCCACGGCAGGAAGAACGTGCCGGTCGCAAGCTTGCGCAGATCGAGCACCCGGTCGGCGATGCGGACGCCGACGCGCGGCGTCGGATCCTCCGCGGTGGAGAAGATCCCGTACGGGAGGTGGTTGATGCCGTACGGGCTCCCGTCGGCGCCTTCGACCCAGCTCACGATTCAGCTCCGCCTCTCCGCAGCAGTGACAATGCCATCAGGTCTTCGAGCGGCTCCATGATGCTGCACGAGCCGAAGCCGCTCCACAGCAGTCTGGGCCGGTCGGCGATCGCGCGGACGCGGTCCGCGAGTTCCTCGGCGTCCGTCGAGGCCAGGATCGCGGCCACCGCTGCCTCGTCCGCGCCACCCGAGGCCTCGGCCGAGGCGGCGAGCACGTTGAGGAAGCCGTGGTGGACGAACCCGGTCTCGGCGTCGCGGTGGCGGACCGCCCGGTGCAGCCCGGCGGTGAGCTTGAACCGCAGACCGCGCCGCGCACAGCCGACCATCACGGCGGCCAGGACCTCCGGCGGCGGGAAGAACTCCGCGCTCGGCCCGCCGGTGCGGAACTTCGGGACGAGGCCGGTGCCGACGACCGCGTCCAGGCCGTCCTCGCCGAACGGCAGCTCGGCGAAGACCGGCGCCTCCCATTCCTTCGCGGCGCCGACGAGGTGGTGCAGCGCGGCGCGCGACTCGTACTGCGCCACGGTCACCGAGCCGTCGAGCGCGTCCACGAGCTCGGCTACCTGTTCCGGTTCGACGTCGACGATGACGCCGATCCGCAGCTCGGTGCGGCCGGGCCGCAGCTCCCCCAGCCTGCTGGCCGGCACCAGGAGCGGGCCCACCATCGGCTCGTACCAGGACTGCCGGTGGCCCCGGTGCGCCGGGACGGCGTCCTCGAGCGCCGCGTTCCCGGGCGGGAAGACCGCCGCGTCATCGATGAGGTTCTGCAGCACCGCAGGGATGGCATCGGACATGCCCTGAGGGTACGGCGGCGGGACCGCGATGTCGACAAGCAACGCGGTCTCGGCCGAACTTGCGGGCCGCCAACCGGTCCGGGGCGTTATTGTCGTGGGCATAGCCACCCGTAGCGGGCTCGTGACCACCACGGCGAAGCTTGCGAGCCGTGGATGAGCACAGCGGCGACGCTTGCGAGCTGTGAATTGGCACCACGGCGAAGCTTGCGAGCCGTGAATTGGCACCACGGCGAAGCTTGCGAGCCGTAAATTGGCAGAGCGGCGACGCTTGCGAGCCGTGCGTCCGGTCAGGAGCCCGCGCACCGACAAAGGAGTCGTCGTGCCGTTCTACCGTTCGGTCGGGCAGATCCCCGACAAACGACACACGCAGTTCCGTCAAAGCGACGGGAGCCTGTACTCCGAGGAGCTCATGGGTCAGGAGGGCTTCTCCTCGGACTCCTCGCTGCTGTACCACAAGTACCGGCCCACCGCGATCAGCTCCAGCACCGAGCACCGGCCCGAGAGGGCCGAGCCGGTGCCGAACCACCCGCTCAAGCCGCGCCACATGCGCACGCACAAGCTCGACGGCGCGGGCGACGCCGTCCTCGGCCGCGACCATCTGCTCTCGAACGCCGACTGCCGCATCTCCTATTCGGTCGCCACGGAGCCGTCCCCGCTGTACCGCAACGCGATCGGCGACGAGTGCCTCTACGTCGAGGACGGCGCGGCGCGCGTCGAGACCTCGTTCGGCGCGATCGACATCGCGCAGGGCGACTACCTGATCATGCCGATGTCGACGATCTACCGGATCGTGCCCACCGGCGACGAGCCGCTGCGCACCCTCGTGGTCGAGTCGACCGGGCACATCACCCCGCCGAAGCGCTACCTCTCGGTGCGCGGCCAGTTCCTGGAGCACTCGCCGTACTGCGAACGGGACCTGCGCAGCCCTGATGAGCCCCTGCTCGTGGACGGCGAGGACGTGGACGTCTACGTCCAGCACCGCGGCCGGGGCTCGTCGACGATCTGGACGAGGTTCACGTACGCGCACCACCCGTTCGACGTGGTCGGCTGGGACGGATGCCTGTACCCGTGGGTGTTCTCGATCCACGACTTCGAGCCGATCACCGGGCGCATCCACCAGCCGCCGCCGGCCCACCAGGTCTTCCAGGGCTCGAACTTCGTGATCTGCAACTTCGTCCCCCGCAAGGTCGATTACCACCCGGACGCGATCCCCGTGCCGTACAACCACCACAACGTGGACTCGGACGAGGTCATGTTCTACTGCGGCGGGAATTACGAGGCCAGGCGCGGCTCGGGGATCGAGCAGGGCTCGATCTCGCTGCACCCGTCGGGTTTCACCCACGGCCCGCAGCCGGGCGCCCCGGAGCGGTCGATCGGCGCGGACTACTTCGACGAACTGGCGGTCATGGTCGACACGTTCCGCCCGCTCGAACTGTGCGAGGCGGCCCTGGACTGCGAGGACACGGAGTACGCCTGGACGTGGAACCGCGATCCCGGCGTGTGAGGCCGCGGCACCGCTCGCCGCGGAACGACTTCGCTTGCGGGCGGGCCGCCTGACGCGCTGCGCGAGCCGCCGCAGCGCGTCTACTCCGCCCGGGAGCGGGCGGCGACAAGGCGAGCACCGATCCCGGCTGCGGCGACGACGCCCGCGAACCAGAGCAGTCCGACGGGGTTCTGGTCGCTCTCGGTCACGAAGTGGTCGGTGTTGGGGCCGACCAGGCCGCGAGGGTCGTACTCGACTTCGATCGACTTCGGCTCGTCGTCCCACATGCTGTCGAAGTCGTCGCCGAAATCGTCGCCGCCGCCGAAATCGTCGTCGAATCCGTAGTCGTCGCCGCCGCCGAAATCGTCGCCGAATCCGTAGTCGTCCTCCTCGCTCGTCGCCTCGGGCGCGGAGGCGGCGAACGCCACCTCGACCTCGCGCTGCTCGCAGGCGAGGGTGTACTTCGTCTCCCAATAGGCCGCGCCGCGCGCGGGGTGGACCTCGTACGTGGACGAGCCGGAGACGGGGCACTCCTCGACGACACCGCGGTAGGCCATGGCCGTGTCGGCGACGGCGGACCACGCGATGACGACCGCCAGCGCGGGAGCCACCGCCAGCAGGATCGCGGCGCGGTGCCGGAAGCGCTGAATGTCGATTACGAAGAGGACGAGGAGCCAGAACACGCTCAGCACGAGTGCGCCCACGCCGTAATCGCCTCCCGACGCGGCCAGGAACGCGCTGTGCCAGAGCGCCCAGAACACCGACGCGAGCGCGAGCGGCACCAGGCCCAGCTCGATCCACCAGTCCGATCCACGGATGCGTCTCATCGGCGGTCCGGGCGGTGAGCGGGGAGGGCGGTGTTCGCGGCCATGAGCCGTACCTTACCCACGCCTCGCAAGGCGGCCTCGACGATTTATATAAAGAATGTATATACTTGTTCTATGGTTTCACGGAGTCCCGAGGGCATCGACGAGCTCGCCGCGCGCCTGATCTCCCAGGGGAGCCGGTTCGCCCGGACCGCATCGCGGAAGTCCGGCGAGCAGCGCTCCCTCATCGCCCTGCGCGTGCTCGCGAACCTCCAGTTCGAAGGCGACCTCCGCGTCGGCGAGCTCGCGCTGCGCGAGACCATCACGCAGCCCGCGATGACCGCGACCGTGAACCGGCTCGAAGCCGACGGGCTCGTCGCCCGCCGCTCGGACCCGGCCGACGCGCGCGCCTCCGTAGTACGGCTCACCGACGCCGGCGCCGCCAAGCTCGAGGCGTTCCGCATGCGGGCCGCCGCCGGGGTGCACCGCGACCTCGAAGCCCTCGGCGAGGACGACCTCGCCGTCCTGAACCGGGCCGCGGAGCTGCTCGAGCACCTCGCCGACCGGCTGAACGAACGCTGAACACCCTGGGCCGGTGCCGCCCGCCGGTCCCGCGAACAAGGAACGAGGAAGCACTCAGATGAGCAAAGACCGCGCCCACAAGAGCAAAGAAGGTGCACAGGCAGGCTCGATCCTGCGGCAGCCGACGGCCGTGTGGGCGATCGCGTTCGCCTGCGCGGTGTCGTTCATGGGCATCGGACTCGTGGACCCGATCCTGCCCGCGATCAGCGAGGAGCTGCACGCCTCGCCGTCGCAGACGATGCTGCTCTTCACGAGCTACCTGCTCATCACCGCGGTCGCGATGTTCTTCAGCGGCTTCATCTCCAGCCGCCTCGGCGTCAAGCGCACACTGCTGGCGGGCCTGGTCTTCATCGTGGTATTCGCCGCGCTGGCCGGCGCCTCCGACACCGTCGGCCAGATCATCGGCTTCCGGGCGGGCTGGGGCCTCGGCAACGCCCTGTTCATCTCCACCGCCCTCGCCGCGATCGTCGGCGCGGCCACCGGCGGCAGCGCCCGAGCGGTGATCCTGTACGAGGCGGCGCTCGGCATCGGGATGGCCGCCGGTCCGCTGCTGGGCGGCGCGCTCGGCGAGATCTCCTGGCGCGGGCCCTTCTTCGGCACCGCCGTGCTGATGGCCGTGGCCCTCCTCGCCATCGTCGTCCTCCTGCGCGACTCCGGCGCGAAGCCGGAACCGGTCCCGTTCACGGCGGGGCTGTCGGCCGTCCGCAACCCGGCGCTGCTGGCCCTGGCCATCACCGCGCTGTTCTACAACTACGGCTTCTTCACACTGCTGGCCTACACGCCGTATCCGCTGGAGGAGGCCGCGTCGCAGGCGGGCCTCGACTTCGGAGCGCACGAGCTCGGCCTGGTCTTCTTCGGCTGGGGCACGGCCCTGGCCATCACTTCGGTCTTCGTCGCGCCGATCCTGACGCGGCGGTTCGGGCTGCTGCCGGTGCTGTTCACGATGCTGTCGCTGCTCGGAGTCGGGCTCGCGGTCATGGCGGTCGGCGTGAACTCGGTGCCGGTGCTCATCACCGTGGTCGTCGTCTCCGGCCTGTTCCTGGGCGTGCTGAACACGGCCCTGACCCAGACCGTGATGGAGGCGACCGACCTGCCCCGGAACGTGGCGTCGTCGACGTACTCGGGCGTGCGGTTCCTCGGCGGGGCCGTCGCCCCGGCGGTCTCGGGCGGCATCGCGGAGGCGATGGGCGAGGGCGCGCCCTACTGGTTCGGCGTCGCCTCACTGGTCGCCTCGATCGTGGCGCTCGCCATCGGCAGCGGCACGCTCGCCCACCTCGCCCGCCCGCACCTGGCCGCTCAGAAGGAGGCCGAGGCGGTCACCGCGGGCGCCGAGGCCTGAGGGCGCCTACATGGTGTTGACGATCAAACCGATGTGCGTGAAGTAGTTCAGGGCCCCGAACAGCAGGAACGCGAGCCCGGCGAGGAACCAGACGACGAGGATCACCCCCGTCACCGCCCGCCGTCCCGGCTTGAGCGCGAACGGGAACAGGACCGCGCCGATGCCGACCAGGGCGTACAGGCCGGAGATGAAGACGGCCTCGACCATCGGGTAGTCGGCGAACTCGCCGGATATCGGCTCCTCGGGCGGGGCGGCGAACAGCTCGTAGCCCACCCCGGCGGCGGCGATGCCGAAGCACGCCAGGCCCATGCCCAGCACGAACACCGACACCGGGTGCGCCGCGGAGGCGAGCGGCGCGAAGCGGTCACCGGCGGCGTCGAGCACTTCGGCGCGCCGCCACAGGTAGAACGCGGCGAAGACGAGCAGCACGCCGAAGGCGAGGCTCGGCTCGCCGAAGATGACGTTGTCGAACGGGAACCCGCCCGCCGCGAGCGGCCACGTCAGGGTCATGTGCAGGCCGGTCAGGGCGAGGATGGTGCCGACGGTGCCGAAGCCCATCGCCCAGCCCTCGGCGCCCAGCGGCCGCTCGGGGTCGCCGAGGCGGCGCATGAAGCCGACGACCATGAGCAGGCCCGCGCCCGCCGCGACGGCCATGACGGTGTTGTAGGTCGGCATGTGGGCCCAGTCGATCTTGAGGCCCTGCGCGACGATCTCCCCGGTTGCCATATGCGGATGCTAGGAGCCCGGCGGCCGCAGCATGCGGCATTCGCGAATTGTCCTCGCCGTTCGGGCGCCGGAATCAATCGCGGGCCCATGGGTACTCCCCCGGCCGCACGCACGAGGGATCAGAGGGGACGAATCGATGAGCAAGAAGGTCTTGATGGCGCTCACCAGCCACGCCGAGCTCGACGGCACCGGGGAGCGGACGGGGTACACCGTGCCGGAGGCCGCGCGCCCGTGGCAGGTCTTCCGCGACGCGGGCGTCGACGTCGACTTCGTGTCGGTCGAGGGCGGCGAGCCGCCGCACGAGGGCGTCGACGAGGACGACCCGGTCGAGCGGGAGTTCCTCGACCTGGAGCGCGAGCGGCTGCGGTCGACGCCGAAGGCGAGCGAGGTCGATCCGAGCCGGTACGACGCGATCTTCTTCGTCGGCGGGCACGGCACCATGTGGGACTTCCCGGACGCGACGGCCCTCGCGCGCGCCGCCGTCGACATCTACGAGCGCGGCGGCGTGGTCGCCTCGGTCTGCCACGGCCCGTCGGCGCTGGTGAACGCGAAGCTCTCCGACGGCTCCTATCTCGTGGACGGCAAGCGGTTCAACTCGTTCACCAACGAGGAGGAGGCCGCCGTCAAGCGCGACGACGTCGTCCCGTTCCTGCTCCAGAGCCGCTTGGAGGATCGCGGCGCGCGATGGGAGGGCGGCAGGGCGTTCGGCGAGTACGCGATAGCCGACGGCCGCCTCGTGTCGGGCCAGAACCCCGCCTCGGCGGCGAAGACGGCCCGCCTGGTGGTCGACGAGCTCTCCTGACGCCGCGGCCGGTCCCGAAGGCGGGACCGGCCGCGCCGCGCTCACGCGGCTCGGCGGCGCAGTCCGACGCCGAGCACGTCGCGGATGTAGATCTCGATGAACTCCGGCAGGCGCGCGGGCTGGCCGATGATGCCCCTGAGGCGCGCCTCGGTGCCGTCGCGGTCCTCCGGCGCGAGGAACACCCACCGCATGGTGTTCAGCGGCCGCGACTCGGTGCCGCCCGCGCCGTGCTCGACGTGGAACAGCGACCGGCCCTCTGCGGCGCGGAGGACGCCGCCGTCGGGGCCGACGTGCTCGGCGGTGCCGATGAACGTCACCGTCCGGGCCTCGTGGTCGATGCCGACCTGCTCGATGACCGGGCCGGAGTCGGTCGGGTCTTCCAGATTCCGCTGTTCGCTGACGCGGACGAAGACGTCGTCGCCGGTGGCTTCGAGCGCCGGTGTCGTCCAGGTCCGGGCCGAACCGGGCGCGACGCCGCCGGGAAGGTAGAGATCGGGCCGGCGGGCCTTGCGGAGCTCCATGTCCCACAGCATGGTGCGGGTGAATTCGAGCGGCTCGTCGAGGTCGTAGTGCGCCGCGAGGACGGCGTTGACGTCGATCGGCGGCAGGTCGACCCGGAGGTTGGCGGGGTCGGCCGCGGCGCGCTCGAACTCGGTCTCGTGTTCGTGGAGGTTCATGGCGGTCGCCTTTCTGAAGCGCTAGAATCGGTTAGCACACTAAATATTAGTATACTAACCATCCACCGACAAGGAGCCCCTTCTGTGATCTACGACCGAGCCAACGCCGTCAACTCCTCGATCCGGATCGTGGCCGCCAGGCACCGCGCCCGGGCGGCACAGGCGCTGGCGAAGTTCGATCTCCACCTCGGGCACGAGGTCGTGCTGCTCTCGCTCGACGCCGACGGGCCGCAGAACCAGCGCAGCCTGGCCGCCGCGGCGGACGTCGAACCCCCGACCATGACGGTCATGCTCCGCAAGCTGGAATCCGGCGGCTTCATCGTCCGGCGCCCGTCCCCGCACGACGCCCGCGCCCAGATCGTCGACCTCAGCGACAAGGGGCGGGCGGTGATCCCCTCGCTCAAGGAGCTGTACTGCGAGCTCGCCGACTACACCGTCGCGGAGATGGACGAGGCCGCAGTCGACCGGCTCATCGAGCTGATGGGCGGTCTCGGCCGGAGCCTGCGCAGGCGCGCGGCCGAGCAAGGACGCCTCTGAACCCCTTGCGTGAGTTGGACATCACAGGCTGCGCTCGGATACGGGTCCCCCGACCGGGTGACGGCGGACCCGCGGATGTCGGATCGCGCCGTTAATCTCGATGTCGACATTGCCGCATGGAGGAAATCTGGTGTGACCCAAGACGCTTCATCAGGATGCGGGCCGGACGTCTCCGGCCGAGCGACCGCCGAGCACCGGCACGCACCCGAAGGAGCGGCGGTGTGACCGAATTCGGACCCGAATGGACTCGCCTCCTCCAGGCCGCCAAGCGCGGCGTTGAACAGCACCAGCAGCGGATCTCCCTGCGGCGCCCCGACGACGATGAGCGGAAGCTCATCATCGCCGTCACCGGGGCCTACCGGCGCTCGACGACCGGCCTGACCGTGCTCGAACTGGACGACCTCGCCGAATACCTCGAATTCGCCTACGGGCTCGCGCTGAACGACGCCATCGCACAGGTCACCGGCTCGCCTCCTCGGGACCGCCACGCCGAACGCGCCGCCCGCGAGCGGCGCCGCCGCATCGTCCTCGAACAGGCCCGCGCCTGCCGCCACCGCGGCGAGCGCTGGTTCGAGCGGTGGGTCGACCAGCTCGTCCGGTTCGGTTCGATCGCCCGCATCGCCATCGACGGCAGCGACTTCATCGCCGTCCGCGCCGCGCTCGACGCGCTCCCCGCTCGGGGCGAACCGCTGCCCGCGTTCGCCGAACGCGTCCTGGCCGACGCCAAGGCGCTGAACACCGAACGCCACCGCACGCTGCTGCTGGCGGCACTCGCCGCATGGGCCGGCACCGAGGAGCCGGCCACCGCCGAAGCCGAGCGGAAGCTGCTCGAATGGGCCGGCCTGACCCCCGACGACCTGGACAGCCAGGTATTGGTCCTGAACGTGCCGGCCGCGGGCGGACCGGTGGGGTCGTGGATGACCGAGGCCGCCGCGCACGGCATCCCCCTGCGGCTCACCCTCCACCAGCTCCGCCTCGCCGAAATGTCCGTGAAGGCCGCGAGGATCTTCGTCTGCGAGAACCCCGCCGTGCTGCGCGCCGCCGCCGATGGGCTCGGCGCGTCCGGCGCCCCGCTGGTCTGCGCCGAAGGCACCGCCTCGGCCGCCGCCCACCGGCTCCTGTCCTCCGCTTCCGATGCGGAGATCCTGTGGCGGAACGACTTCGACTGGGCCGGTGTCCGCCACACCGCCGCCGCGCTCGGCCGCTACGCGAACGCCCGGCCGTGGAGGATGTCCACCGCCGACTACCGCGGCGCCCAGGCGGGCATCACGCTGGACGGCCCCCCGGCCGAGACCCCATGGGACCCCGCGCTCGCCGACGCGATGGCCGGACGCGGCCGGTCCGTCGTGGAGGAATCCCTCCTCACCGATCTGCTGTCCGATCTCGACACCCGCTGAAGCCGCCGCGAGGGCGGATACCGACGCGATCGCGAACGGCCTGTCGCGCCATCGCCCTCAATGCCGCACGCCCCGGAGTTTTCCTCGAATGCGGTCGGACTCGGCCGGTGTCGGCCCTTCGGGAATCGCGAGGGCCCGCTGCCAGGCCTCGCGGGCGGCGTCGAGTTCACCCAGGGCGTGGTAGGCGTCGCCCAGGTGTTCGGCACTGACGGAGAGCACGTGTCGGCTGGTGAGGAGGGCGAAGTCGTCCAGCACCTCCCGGAAGTACGTGACCGCGGTGCGGTGATCGCCTTGGCAGTGGTGGATGTAGCCGATGCTGTCCAGCGCCGAGGCCGTATGGAAGCGGTCGCCGATGCTTCGGGAGCCTTCGAGCGCTCGCCGGCAATGCTCCATGGCCTCCGTGAATCGCCCGAGATGGGCGAAGTACCAGCCGACGCTGTTGCGCGTCATGACCGTGGCCGTCGCGTTGCCGAGCTCCTCGAACCTCCGCAGCGCCACCTGCCCATGCTCCAATGCCTCGCCGTAGCGTCCCAACCTGCCGCACACCAGTGCCATACTGCGGTGCGCCTGGGCCAGGAGCGCCGGATCGTCGAGTTCAGCGCTGAGGGCCAGCGCCCGTCCGAGCTCGGCGACGGCGTCTTCTTCCAGTCCCAGATGGAGGCTCATGATCGCGACGTGCCGAAGGAGCCGGATCTGCCCGATGCTCGCTCCGTCGCGCTCGGCGGCCCGCAGCCCGAGCTTCATGACCTCCAGACCCTCCCGCATACCACCGCCGCGCAGCAGCATGTTGAACATGAACAGCGCGAGCTTCCAGGTGTGCGAGTCCAGGCCCGCGCGATGAGCCGCGCCCACGCAGGCGAGCATGACCTGCAGCTCAGCGTTCGACCATGCGACCGCCCGCTCCTGGTCCTCAAGCGGTTCGGGCCGCACACCGGTGGCGATGGAGCCGAGGTCGATCGGACTGTTGTAGGCACCGACGAGCGTTGCCGCGTTCCGGGCCGTATAGACGAAGCGGTGGAGCGCTGCACGTTACGAATCCTCCATTCGGGAGCTGGACTGGTCGAGAGCCCGATCCGTTCTCATCACCGGCGCCACCGGCCAGCAGGACGGCGCGGCCACCCGGCACCTGCTCCACCGCGGATGGAAGGTCCGCGCCCTGGTTCGCGACCTCGACGCCCCAGCGGCACGCGCCCTGGCCGAGGCCGGAGCCGCCCTCGTCCGAGGCGACTTCGACGAACCCGGCACCCTCACCGCCGCCACCGCGGGCGTCCACGGCGTCTTCGCCGTCCCGCCCGTCGCCTACGACCCGCATGGCCGGAACGAGGAAAAAGACCGCCCGAAGGCGGCCTCATGTCGGCTGGCCTTCCGGAAGCGAATACGATCTATATTCGCAGGTAATGGCTCTGTACGACCGACTCGGTGCCCATGACTTCCCAGATCAGCCTCCGTGCGAGCAGCCAGGCAAAACACTTGGCTCCCAGCATGGGCATGCGAAATGATGGTCAAGTGCAACAGCTGAGACGTGCCTTGGAGGACTACCTCTACGACCTCGACTCCGCGCTTGACCTGCCGATGGAGGCCGCCCATGCTTTGACTCGCGGGCTCGATTCACGGGCGCTGGCTGAATTGGCGGGGCAGCCACGCGACGCGGCATACGAAGTCCGCGAACTCGTACCGTCGGTCATCGAAGAGCTGGCGCTCGACCTGGCTCCCCTACCGGAGGCTGTGTTCACTCGAGCTCGCGAAACCGCCAGCGCCTACCTCTCAGGCTCACTTCGATTCCCCCTTGCCGCCATGCGGTTGACCCAGCTGCTCCTTGACGAGGAGTACCTCAGTTTCGACAACCGACCCGAGGCCGCCTACCCAGAATGCGAGCACCTGTGGCTCCTCAACGAGTGGCTCGAGGCGGTCAGCCTCGGCTACAGCGACACGTCCGGATACCTGTTCGAGTCGTCGGAAGCCGCCGAGCGATACTTCGGGGGCCTGGCCAGGGCAATCACAGACGATAACGCAAACCGCTGACTTCACACATTTGCGACGGGAATACTCAAATCTGCACCGTCCAGGATCGGGATCGGCTGCCCCGACAATAAAAGGGCCGTCTTAGGACGGCCTTTCACATGCTGGAGTACCTGGACTCGAACCAAGAACAACTGAACCACGCGCACGGAGTGCGCCCAACGGCACAGCAGCCGTGTTGCCCCCGCACGGCACCCACCACGCAAACAAAAAGGCCGCCCGAAGGCGGCCTCGCTTTGCTGGAGTACCTGGACTCGAACCAAGAACAACTGAACCACGCGCACGGAGTGCGCCCAACGGCACAGCAGCCGTGTTGCCCCCGCACGGCACCCACCACGCAAACGAAAAGGCCGCCCGAAGGCGGCCTCGCTTTGCTGGGGTACCTGGACTCGAACCAAGAACAACTGAACCAGAATCAGCCGTGTTGCCAATTACACCATACCCCAATGGTGTTCGAGCGCTCCGAAGTTCATCGCGCCGACGCGGAACAACTGTACCGGACCCGTTTGCGCGCGCGCAAACGGGTTCCCGTGACGGAGATTACTTCAGGCGGGTTGCGGCGCGCGCACCGCGTTCGTTCGTTCTCGCAGGTAGTGGACGAGGAGGACCGCGAAGGCGGCGAGGATGAAGGCGTCGGCCAGGTGGGCGATCGACTCGGTGCGGGTGATGCGGCTGAGCGGGAAGGCCGCGCCGCTGGCGAACAGCAGAGCCCCGAGCCAGAGGGGGGCGAGCCTGGACCAGGCCAGGGCGATGCCGAGGGCGACCAGGCTGATCGGCATCATCGAGCCCGGCAGCCACAGCACGATCGTCGAGGCGGTCGGGTAGGCCTCCGCGGCGGCGAGGGACTCGGCGCCGGAGACCTCGAAGATGCCCTCGAAGAACGCCTGGAGGCCGAAGGCGACGCCGCCGATGCAGCCGACCAGGGCCAGGACGAGGCCGACGGCGCCGGTCAGCGGCTTGACCTCGGCGATCCGCTCCCAGACGCCGATCAGGCCGTATATCCACAGCGTGTTGGCGATCATGATGACGACGCCGGCGGTGACCCCGTAGCGCTCGCCGTCCCACAGGAAGGTCGAGACCGCCATCAGGAGCGGGCCGGCGATGAGTGAAGTGAAACGCATGTATCTGATCATGTAGACAGGTTACATGTAGTTGTTCTACATAACAAGCCCGCCTATCTATGACGTACGCTGGTATGCCATGGACGCAGACGGCATTCACGGCCAACTCGACACGCTCATCCTCGCCACACTCCGGCGCGGCGAGGCCCACGGCTACGCCATCATCGGGGCGCTTCGTGAGCGCAGCGGCGAGCAGCTCGACCTCCCCAGCGGCACCGTCTACCCGGCCCTGCGCCGCCTCGAGCGGGCCGGGCACGTCGCCGGCAAGTGGACGCAGGCCGGGGGGCGCCGCCGCCGCGTCTACGAGCTCACCGAGCAGGGCCGCAGCGCGCTCGAGAAGGGCCGCGAGGACTGGCTCGCGCTCCGCCGGGTCATGACGGCGGTCCTGGACGCATGAGCTACCTCGAGGAGGTGGCCGCGCCGCTGCGCGGTCCCCGGCGGCTGCGCGAGGACATGCTCGCCGAGCTCGGCGACGGCTTCGAAGAGGCCGTGGCCGACGGCGTCGAGCACGGCCTCAGCCGCGAGCAGGCCGTCGAGCGGGCGTCGGCCGACTTCGGCTCCCCCGACATCGTCGCCGCGGCGATGCAGCGGGAGCTGGAGACCGCCCAGGCCCGCCGCACGGCCTGGACGCTGGTGGTCGCACTCCCGGCCATGACGATCCTGTGGGATCTCCTCGGCGGCGACGGCGACCCCGGCCTCGCCGTCACGGTGCTCGCGCGCCTGACCGACGCGGCCTCCGCCGCCGCGTTCACCGCCGCCGCCCTCGTCCTGACCGGCCGCCTGGAACGCCGGGCCGCCTCGGCGTGCGGCGCGCTCGGCTTCTGCGCCATAGGCGTCGCCCTCGGCTGCTCGGCCGCCATCGCCGCCCTCGCCGAGCCGTCCGACACCCCGTCCGCACTGCCGTTCCTGGTGCTCGCCTCGGCGGCCGGGACGGTGTGGGTGTCCGCCTCGGCCCTGCGGGCGCTGCTCGTCGGTGCGGTCAGGCGCCGGACTTAGAATGCGTAGGTCATTCCCCGAGTCAGGTGAGGCGGTTCCATGCCCTCCGAAGACGACACTCCGCGCGAACACCGGCGCCTGGGCGAGGATCCGCCGCCGGGCGCCCCCGACATGTTCGCCCCCGAGCCGCAGTTCGCCCCGCCCCCACCCCCGCGCCGGAAGCCGCGGCGGTCTCGCCGCACCACGCTGGCCGTGACGATCGGCCTCCTCGCCGCCCTCGTGCTCGGCGGCGGCACCACCGCGTTCGTGCTCCTCGGCGACGAGCCGGAGGCCCCCGGCTTCACTCCGGTCGGCACCGACCTCACCGAGGACCTCGGGCCGTTCGACCCCGACCAGGCCGATTACCACCCGTTCACCCTCGAGCAGGACGCCTGGCTCCCCACCCCGCAGGGACAGCACTGGTCGCTCCAGGACACGGGCGACACCAGCGCCACCTTCGACAAGGACGCCGCCGAGGACACGGTCATCCTCATCTGCGGCGACATCCGCGACCGCCTCGGGAGCTACCCGACGGGCTTCACCGACCACGAGGCCTGGTTCGCCGCCGAGGAGTCCCGCGACCACGAGCGCCGCGGCGACGGCGACGAGTACGCCATCACCGCCGGGCCCGAGTACAGCGACTACATCATCGACGGCCGCCAGGCCTTCCTCGTCGAGATCCAGTACCACTGGACGCAGTGGGACGACCCCGAGGCGGGCCCGACCGCGGTCGACTACACCCGCGCCCAGGCCTACCTCTACATCGACCGCGGCGCCCGGGCGCCCGCCCGCTGCACCGTCACCGCCCACCACGGCGCCACCGACGGCTACGACGAGGCCGTGGACGCGCTGCTCGGCGTCCGGCTCGAAGACTGAAAACGGCGCGTAGCGGAGGCAACCTTCCTCGATTCGGCCGCGTATTAAGCGCGACGGGTCTTTTCGCTCTACCGGCCCGCCCCCTCGACGTGAGAGAAGCCCCGTGGACCGTGAACAGCATGAGGCCGAGTTCCGCACTTTCGCCGCCGCCCAGCGCGACAGCCTCCACAAATACGCGTACCTGCTGTGCGGGGACTGGTACGAGGCCGACGACATCGTCCAGAAGTCGCTGACGAAGCTGTTCGCGGCCTGGCGGCGGATCGAGCCCGGCGGCGCCGCCGCGTACACGCGCAGGATCGTCACCAACACCTACTTCTCGCACCTGCGCCGCGAGTGGGTGCGCCGGGAGCGGGCGACCACCGAGCTGCCCGAGCCCGTGGCCCACGGCAGCCCGCAGGAGGCGGTCGACACCAGGATGGAGATCCTCACCGCGCTGGAGCGCCTGCCGCCGAGGCAGCGCGCCACCGTCGTCCTGCGGTACTGCGAGCAGTTGACGCTCGAGGAGACCGCCGACGCCATGCGGTGCTCGATCGGGACGGTGAAGAGCCAGTCCTCCAAGGCCATACAGGCGCTGCGCAGGCTGCTTCCCGCGACGCCGCAACCCGAGTACCACGGAAGGTGAGACCGCCATGCACGACGATTCGCACATCGTCGAGTCGCTCCGCAACGCCCGACCCGAGCTCGTGCCACCGGTCGAGTTCGACGTCGACCGGATCATGGCGGACGGCCGCCGCCTGCGCCGCCGCAATCGGCTCGCGCTCGGCGGCGCCTCCGCGGCGGGCGTGGTCGCCGCGGTGAGCGCGATCGCGCTGGTCCTGACGATGTCACCGGAGAGCGCCCCGGTCGACACCGCCGACCCCGCGCCGCAGACCACGGCGGCCGAAGAGGAGGAGGCGCCCGCCGTCGACCCGACGGACGCGGCCATGGCCGGGTACCCGTGGACGGAGGCGTGGAGCTACGGCTCCCCCGGGGGCCTCGACCTCGATCTCAAGGCGGCCACCGCCGCCGCGTTCGCCGGACTGCTGGTCGAGGGCGGCCTCTGGGACGAGTCGGCGATCCCCGAGCCCACCGCCGAATGCGACCTGCTCAGCGGGGACCCCGCCATGACCGGCGAGGGCTGCGATTTCGGCGACGTCGACTTCCTGCTCAACGCGGAGCAGCGCCCCGGCAACTACGGGCAGGTGTTCCTGCGCGAATACCACGCCGAGGTGTGGGGCGACCAGTACGCGATCGAGCATCCGGTGTTCAACATGGACCTCTACCTGCCCGGCGGGTGGACGGCCGAACCCGGGCCGGTCACCGGGCAGGTCTTTCCCCAGCACCTGATCAGCAGGGCCGCCTACTACACCGACGAGGCGCCCGTGTTCGAGTCCACGACGCTCGACGACGGCCGGACGGTGTCGACCGCCGACCACGGCTGCGCCTACGACGTCCTGATCGCCTACCCGACCGGCACCGCGCTGCGGCTGTCGTGGGAGATCGGCTGCGAGCCCGGCACCGAGGGGATGTACCCGGTGGAACTGGAATCACTGGTGGACGCGGCCCTGACGATGCCCGAACTCGACTACGAATCCCCAGAGCTGCAACCGGTCGACGAGCTCTGGGACATCCCGACCGGCTGGCTGTGGGACCCGTCGTGGGAGTCCGAGGCGGCGGGCGACGCCGCCGCCGCGGGCGAGGCGGCGCTGGCGGTCCTCGACGAGCGTTACCCGGGCGCCACCGTGGGCAGCGCGACGCCGACGCAGAACGGCGTCGAATACCGCGGCGCCACGCACCTCCGCGTCTACCGGTTCAGCGGCACGCTGCCGATGACGACCGACATCGACGGCGAGGTGTTCCCGGTGGGCTACGAGATGCACTACTTCCTGCCCGGCGGCTGGCTCCCCGGGCTGGGAGACGGCTACGTCGGCGAGCCGTACCTGGCGGTCTGCCGGGACGACGAGGGCGCTGAGGGCGCCACGTGCAATCGGTTCGAGCGGGACGGCCGGACGGTCGTCACCGAGCAAGAGGAGGGGCTCGACGGCAACTACAGCGTGACCGTCCACCACCCCGACGGCTGGGCCGCCTCGATCTGGATCGAATCCGCCGCGGACGCGGGCCTGACGATGGACGAGATCGTGGACCTGGTGCTGGCTCTCCCCGCGCCGCCCTACGACGCCGAGGCGGTCCCGGAGGTCCCCACCGAGTAGTCCCCCCGCTCACGCCGCGGCCCCGACTCCGAGCCGAGTCGGGGCCGCGGCGCTATCTTTGACGGCTCTGCCTTTGAACGACTCTGCCTTTGAACGACCCTGCCCAATGCTCCGAAGAACTGCTTCGCTCGCGGGCAACCCGCGCGGCCCCGGCACCGTATCCAGCTATGCCGACCGCACCGAGTCAACCCGCGGCGCCGGTCGGCCTCGAGATCCGACCCGTCGAGAGAGAGCCCTGTGAAGCCGAACGAACAACAGGAGGCCGAGTTCCGGGCCTTCGCCGTCGCCCAGCGCGACAGCCTGCGAAGATACGCGTTCCTGCTGTGCGGGGACTGGTACGAGGCCGACGACATCGTCCAGAAGGCGCTGACGAAGCTCTTCAGCGCCTGGAACCGCGTCGACCCCGGGGGCGCCGGCGCGTACGTGCGCAAGATCGTCACCAACGTCTTCCTCTCCCACCGGCGCCTGGCGTGGGTGCGGCGCGAACGCGCCTCCGCCGACCTCCCCGACCACGCCTTCAGCCACCCGCAGGAGGCGGTCGAGGTGCGACTCGAAGTGCTCGCGGCGCTGAATCAGTTGCCCTCCAGGCAACGCGCGACGCTCATCCTGCGGTATTGGGAGCAGCTGTCCGTCGACGAGACCGCTACGGCGATGGGCTGCTCGACCGGGACGGTGAAGAGCCAGACCTCCAAGGCCCTGCGAAAGCTGAAGGAGCTCCTGGCCCACTCCTCCGTCCCGGTCCAGGCATAGCGGCAGAAAAGGAACCACTATGAACGATCATGATCCCACAGACATCATCGGAAGGGCGCTGCCCGACGCTCCGCCTCCGGCGCGCTTCGACCTCGACCGGGCCGTGAGCGACGGCTACCGGGCCAGGCGCCGCCACCGCGCCGTCCTCGGCGGCGCCGCCACCGCCGGAGTCGCGGCCTTCGCCGGAGCGATGGCGCTGGTCATCGGCCTGAACCCCGGTGGGGGCGGCGGTCCCGCGGCCGCCGACGGATTCGACTTCGACCCGGCCATGGCCGGCTACCCCTACGACGAGGACTGGGGCGCCGCGCAGGACGAGGAGGAGACCGCCGAGCCCCGCGGCGAGGCGAGGGAGGTCAAGGACGCGGCCACCGAGGCGTTCGGGCAGCTGCTGGCGGACGCCGGCATCTGGAACGACGCGCAGCGCACCGCGACCGAGGACGACTGCTCCATGTTCGCCGAGACGCCCGAGGTCTACGAGGAGTGCCTCGGCAAGCCGCTCGGCCTGGCGTACCAGGCGAACCAGACGCCGGCCAACGGCGGCGAGGTCTACCTGCGCAGCTACTGGCTCGCCGACGGCAACGAGGAGGCGGAGTCCCCCGCGTTCACGGCCGAGGCGCTGCTGCCGGGCGGCTGGACCGCCGAGCCGGGCCCCGTCGGCGGGCAGGCGTTCCCGCAGCACCTCATCGACGGCGAGGGCGCCGAGCTCACCAGCGAGGAGCTGGACGACGGCCGGACGCTCACGATCGCCGACGGCGAGTGCGGCTACGACCTGGCCGTGGTCTACCCGAACGAGTCGGGCCTGCGCGTCTCGTGGGACACCGGCTGCGAGGGCGAGCGCCCGGTGGACCTGGACGCGCTCACCGACGCCGTCCTGTCGATGCCGGAGTTCGACTTCGACACCGCCGGACTCGCGCCGGTGGAGGCGGTGGTCGACCCCTCCGATTGGCCCACCGACGACGACTGGGACGGGAAGGCCCAGGCCGACGCGGTCGCGACCGGCGAGGCCGTCGAGGAGGCGCTCACCGCGCTCTACCCGGAGGCCGGCCTGATCGAGGAGTCGGTCGGCGCCATGACCCTGGACCAGGGGGACACGACGGCCCTGCACCAGTACGGCATGGCGGTGGAGCTGCCCTACGAGGCGTTCGCGGGCGAGGGCGACGCCGACGTCAACGTCACCTACACGCTGCCGGGCGGCTGGTCCGCCTGGAGCCCCGACGATGAGAACCTCGACGCCGGGCAGCTGCCCGACTGCGACGGGAAGGTCGACGCCGCGTGCGAGCAGGTCGAGGTCGACGGCCGCACCGCCGTCCTCGAGTCCAACCCCGAGGCCGGCATCTACGAGGTGACCGTCTTCGACGAGGACGGCTGGGCGGTGAACCTGTTCATGACCTTCGAAGGCGAGTTCGACCTCACGCTCGATGAGTTCACCGAGCTGGCGGCGGCGATGCCCGCCCCGGTCTACGACGAGGACGCCGTCCCCGCGGGCGACTGACGCTCGCAGCGAGACTGTTGCACACCAAGAAGCGCGGCGGCCCCGACTCGAAACCGAGTCGGGGCCGCCGCACTGCGCGGTCGGTGCGCTAGCGCAGGACCTGCCAGTCGCGGGAGCCGAGGAACTCGGGCCTCGGCTCCTTCGCCGCGAACGGGTCGGTCAGCGCGTTGTCGACGCTGTTGAACACGATGAACAGGTTCGAGCGCGGGAACGGCGTGATGTTGCCGTTCGAGCCGTGCATGCAGTTGCAGTCGAACCAGATCGCCGAGCCGGCGTCGCCGGTGAACTGCTCGATGCCGTGCTTGTCGGCGAGCAGCCGCAGCGAGGTCTGATCGGGCGTGCCGATCTCCTGCTCGGTCAGCGACGCCTTGTAGTAGTCGTCGGGCGTCTCGCCCACGCACGAGACGAACGTCTTGTGCGAGCCGGGCATGATCATCAGCGAGCCGTTGAAGTGGTAGTTCGCGGTGAGCGCCAGCGAGAGGCTGACCGCCCGCATCCGCGGCATACCGTCCTCGGCGTGCCAGGTCTCGAAGTCCGAGTGCCAGTAGAACGGGTTGCCGCCGAACCCGGGCTTGTAGTTGACCCGGCTCTGGTGGACGTAGACGTCCGAGCCGAGGATCTGGCGGGCCGTGCCCGCGATGCGCTCATCGCGCAGCAGATCGGCGAACAGTTCCGATATCTTGTGGACGTCGAACACCGAGCGGACCTCTTTGGAGTCCTTCTCGCGGATCACGCGCTCGTCGCCGTCGAGCGAGGAGTCGTGCAGCATGCGCTGCAGCTCGTCCTGCGCCGCCTGGAGCTGATCGGGCTCCAGCAGCTGGTCGATCGCGGTGAATCCGTTGGCCTCGTGAGCGTCGAGCTGTCCCGCGTCGAGAGGGCCGTCGCCGGGTCGTCCCCAGACGGCCGGGTCCTCGTTGCGGTAGATCAGCCGCGGCTCCTTGGCGACCCGCGTCGGGTAGTTGTCGCGGGTGTTCATGATGGGTCACTCCTTCATGGTGATCAGTCGTCTTCGGTCAACAGCGGATAGACACCGTGCTCGTCGTGGACCTCCTTCCCCGTCACCGGCGGGTTGAAGACGCAGACGGTGCGCACGTCGGTCTCGGCCACGAGCGTGTGCCGCTCGTGGCCGTTGAGGAGGTACATGGTCCCGGGCGCGAGCTCGTGGACATCGCCGTTGTCGTGATCGTGGAGCTTCCCCGTGCCCTCGATGACGTAGACCGCCTCAACGTGGTTGGCGTAGTGCATCGTGGTGGAGGTCCCGGCGAACAGGACCGTGTCGTGCAGGGAGAATCCGACCTTGTCATTGGCCAGCATCAGGCGGCGTGAGCGCCACGTGCCCTTGGCCTTGTCTCGGTCGTTGCCCTCGACGTCGCGGTCGGTGCCGATCAGGTCGGCGAGGCGGCGGACGATCATGCTTGCTCCTTCGCGATCGCGGTGACGGCGTCGCGCAGGATCGCCACGCCCTCTTCGAAGTCCTCATAGGACGTATTCAGCGGCGGGAGGAACTTGACGACCTCGTCCTCCGCGCCCGACGTCTCCATGAGCAGGCCGTTCCGGAAGGCCTCCTTGCAGGTGCGGCCCGCCAGCTCGGCCTCGGCGAACACCAGGCCGCGGGCGAGCCCGCGGCCGCGCGTCGACAGCTCCAGCTCGGGGTAGGACTCGGCGATCTTGCCGAGCTCGGCGTCGAGCCACTCGGCCTTGACGTCGACCGCCTTGGTGAACTCGTCGTCGCGCCAGAACGTCTCCAGCGCGGCGGCGGCGGTGACGAACGCGGGCGCGAACCCGCGGAAGGTCCCGTTGTGCTCGCCGGGCTCCCACACGTCGAGCTCGGGGCGCATGAGCGTGACCGCGAACGGCAGGCCCAGGCCCGAGAGGGACTTCGAGAGCGTCACGATGTCGGGCGTGATCCCGGCGCGCTCGAAGGAGAAGAACGGGCCGGTGCGCCCGCACCCCATCTGGATGTCGTCGACGATGAACAGCATGTCGTGCTCGCGGCACACCTCCTGGAGGCCGCGGAGCCACTCATCGGAGGCGACGTTGATGCCGCCCTCGCCCTGGACGGTCTCCACGATGACCGCGGCGGGCTGGTCGAGCCCGGAGCCGGAGTCCTCCAGGAGGCTCCGCAGCCACAGGAAGTCGGGCGTCTGCCCGTCCATGTAGTTGTCGTAGGGCATGGTGGCGGCGTTGTTGAGCGGCACGCCCGCGCCGCCGCGCTTCATCGAGTTGCCCGTGACGGCCAGGGCCCCCAGCGTCATGCCGTGGAAGCCGTTGGTGAACGAGACGATCGTCTCGCGGCCGGTGTACTTGCGGGCGAGCTTGAGGGCGGCCTCGACGGCGTTGTTCCCGGCCGGGCCGGGGAACTGGACCTTGTAGTCGAGACCTCTGGGCTTGAGGACGACATCGTCGAACGTCTGGAGGAACGTCCGCTTCGCGGCCGTATAGGTGTCCAGAGAGTGGATGACGTTGTCGTCGGCGAGATAGGAGAGGAGCGCCTCCTTGAGCACGGGGTGGTTGTGGCCGTAGTTGAGCGACCCCGCCCCGGCGAAGAAGTCGATGTACGACTTCCCGTCTTCGGCGTTGAGCCTGCTGCCCCGCGCGGTGGTGAACACCGCCGGCCAGCTGCGGCAGTAGGAACGGACTTCTGATTCGACCTTTTCGAAAACCTGCATTGTCTCTTTTGGTCGGCCTGATGAGCTGCCTCTGCTTCCCGGGCGGTGTGACCGCCAGGCGCTTACCCGGGCCGGCATCCTCGATGCCCGGGTAGGACGGGTGGCGGGCCCGCGGCCGGGCCTCCGCTGCGCGGCGGCCCGAAGGGACCCAGAACTCGCGGCGGCCTCGCGACCGCCGCCCTCCGGCTCAGTCCAGTGGACCGATGCGGTGGAGCAGCTCCGGCTCATGGCCGGATCCGAGTTCCCGCTCAGAGAACAGCACGTCCACCCCCATGGTCGCACCGTTCGCCTCGGCGAACGACTCGAACAGGCGGATGGACGCTTTATTGTCCGGAGTCACTGTCGCTTCCACGAAGCGAACTCCTTGCGGGCGCAGGCGCTCGACCACGTGGTCGAGCATGCGCCGCGCCAAACCACGGCGACGGTGGTCCTGTCCGACCGCGACCTGCCACACGAAGTACGTGTCAGGCGCCTGCGGCCGCCGGTAACCGGTGATGAAGCCCGCCAGACGGTCGGCGTCGCGGGCGACGACGCTGGTGCCGGCGAAATCGCGGCACCACAGCAGGTAGGCATACCTGCTGTTGACGTCAAGGGCCCCCGCGTTCGCGGCGAGCTCCCACAGTCGCGGCCCGTCGTCGATGCGTGGCGCATCGAAGGTCAGTTCGGCTGACCCGCGGGCCTGGTTGCCTCGGACCTGGGTGTCTTGCCCGATATGGGCTGATTCACTTGCGTCACCGGGTGGCATGGGAACTAGGGTAGCAAAAAACGGGCCCGACTGTTAAGCCCAGCCGAACGGTATTGTGAAGCCAGACGCGCGGTGCTACTCCTCGATTCCCGCCTTCACGACCACGGCGCGCCTGAGGGCGAGCTCGGGATCGACCCCGGCGGCCCTGGCCGCGACCACCGCGGCGAGCAGGAACTCCCCCACGTCATCGGCGTCGACCTTCGCCCCGCCGGGCAGCTCGGGGAGGTCGAGCGGGGCCCCGGCGTCGGCGAAGCGATCGATGACCTTGGAGGCGAACGCCAGCGACGGCAGGCGGCGGGAGACGCCGTCGGCCGGGTGGTCACGGTGCGGCTTCTCGGCGGCCTTGGCGCTGTGCCAATGCTCATAGAGCTCGTCGGGGTCGGCGTCGCCCCACACGTGCGGGTGGCGGCGGATGATCTTGTCGACCACGGCCCCGGCGACGTCGTCGATGTCGAACTCGCCGCGCCCGGCCGCGAGCCGCGCGTGCAGGACCGGCTGGAACAGCAGGTCGCCGAGCTCCTCTTCGAGATCGGCCGCGTCGCCGTCGGCGATCGCGTCGAGGACCTCGTAGGACTCCTCCATCAAAAACGGCGCCAGGCTCTCGTGCGTCTGCGAGCGGTGCCAGGGGCAGCCGCCCTCATCGGCGTGGAGCTGCTCGACGGCCGCCACGAGGTCCAGCAGCCTGGCCCCCGGCGGGTCCCACGAGCCGTAGACGACCTCCAGTTCGAGCTCCCCGCCCGCGACGTACTCGGCGAGGGCCTCGCGGAGCTCCTCGTCGCCGTCCTCGCCGACGATCCAGACGCCGCCTTCTTCGAGGAAGGCGGCGGCGTCGTCGACGAGCAGCACCTCGATCCCGGCGTCGCGGACCGCCTCGACGGTGGGCGAGGAGTCGAACGCGGCGACGGCCTCGGCCTCGTGCAGGGCGTCCCAGGCCTCCACCGTGAGCAGGCCCGCGGGGATGCGCGGGGAGGTCAGGAGCCAGACGACAGTGCTCGCCTCTGCGGCGCTCAACGCTGCGGGATCTCCACGTCGAACAGGCCCTGGAGCTCCTCGGGCATGACGCTGAAGGCGTCGACGCCGTAGCGGGGGTTGACGCGGATGTCGTACTCCTCGATGTACCCGCCCAGGAGATCGGAGAAGCCCGCCGAGAACTTCAGGTCGGCCTTGTTCTGGTCGGGGAGCTGCGCGAACTCGAAGCCGATCTCGCGCAGCTTGGCGAGCTCGGGCTCGGTGAGCTCCCTCGGCTCGGCGTCGGCGGCGATCGTGTTCAGGTACCCCTGCGCCGCGATGCAGCGCTCGTCGAGGTCGCTCACGGCCTGCCCGGTGTCGGGTTCGGGCAGGTCGAGGGCCCGGCCGAGCTCGTCGAACATCAGGCACAGGACCGCCTGCTCGCGGCTCGCGGCGTAGTCGATGTCGGCGGGCGCGGCGCCTTGGTCGAGGTAGGAGGTGACGGTGTCGTCGACGTAGCCGTCGAGCGAGGCCTCGGAGACCCGCTCCTCGCCGACGTACAGCGCGGCGCCCTGCACGTTGCTGCACGCCGTCAGCGCCGCCACTCCGACTGCCGCCAGTCCGGCCAGTTTCAATGTGCGCACGGTCATACCCTTCCGCTCATGCGATTGCCTCTGTGAGGTTAGTCGCAGCGCGATGCCGGTCCCTATCCGGCCACCGGTTCGAGTGCCGCCGGGCGGTCAGCGCCTCGACTTCCGCTTGTCGTGGCGGTGGCGGAACATGCATCGCACGCCCGCCTGCAACCGCACGGCGAAGACGAGGATCAGCAGGCCGAAGGCGACCAGCACGACGGCGGCGCCGCCCGTGGGCGCCTGGTCGATGAAGAACGCGAGCCCGGTGAAGAAGAGCGCGACGAGGCAGCACAGCAGGACGAACGACCAGAACCACCGTTCGAACCAGCGTGAGGTCCGGGACGATTCGAGGTAGGAGTTCAGCGAGTGCCGCGCGGCGAGGCCCCCGGCCGGATGAGGGACGGCGTTCTCTCCGCCGCGGAAATCGGCGCGGAGGTACCGCCGAGCCAGCCGCTGCCCGAACGCCTCGTCGGCGGCGCGAGGCCGCACTGCCCTGCCCTTCGCCATCACTCCACGATGCCACGGCGCCGCCAGGCGCTCATGCGGCTTCGGGGACGGTGTCGGTGATGAGGTCGGCGCACCACTGGAGGAGGGCGAGGCCCTCGATCGGCTTGCCGCCGATGCGGGAGGTCGTGGGGCGCGGGACGCTGATCAGGCCGGCCTGGGCCTTGTAGTGGGCCTCCGGGTAGTGGCGGCGCAGGCGCATCTGCTTCGAGTCGGGCAGCTCGACGGTGGAGAAGCGGAGGTTCTTGCCCTGCAAGGTGATGTCCGTCAGGCCGTGGGCTCGGGCCAGGAGGCGGAAGCGGGCCAGGTGGAACAGGGTCTGGACCTGCTCGGGCGCGGGACCGTAGCGGTCCTCCATCTCCTCGCGGACCTCCTCGAGCTCGGCCTCGTCGTGGACCTCGGAGATCTTGCGGTACATCTCCAGGCGCAGCCGCTCGACCTCGATGTAGTCGACCGGGACGTTGGCGTCCAGCGGCAGTTCGACCTTGACCGGCGCGGGGGGCTCCTCGCCGCCGCCCTTGAAGGCCGTCACCGCCTCGCCGACCATGCGGAGGTAGAGGTCGAAGCCGACGTCGGCGATGTGGCCCGACTGCTCGGCGCCGAGCAGGTTGCCCGCGCCGCGGATCTCCAGGTCCTTCATCGCCACGTACATGCCCGCGCCGAGCTCGGAGTGCTGGGCGATCGTCGCCAACCGCTCGTGGGCGGTCTCGGACAGCGGCTGCTCGCTCGGGTAGAGGAAGTAGGCGTACGCCCGGTCGCGGCTGCGGCCGACGCGGCCCCTGATCTGGTGGAGCTGGGACAGGCCGAGCAGGTCGGCGCGCTCGACGATCAACGTGTTGGCGTTGGGGATGTCGATGCCCGACTCGATGATCGTCGTGGAGACGAGCACGTCGAACTCGCCCTCCCAGAAGCCCTGCATGATCTTCTCGAGCTGGCCCTCGCCCATCTTGCCGTGGGCGACGGCGACGCGGGCCTCGGGGACGAGCTCCCGCAGCCGGGTGGCGGCGCGGTCGATCGACTCGACCCTGTTGTGGAGGTAGAAGACCTGCCCGTCGCGCAGGAGTTCGCGGCGGACCGCCGCGGCGACCTGTTTGGACTCCCAGGCCCCCACATAGGTCAGCACCGGGTGGCGCTCCTCGGGGGGCGTGGCGATCGTGGACATCTCGCGGATGCCGGTCACGGCCATCTCCAGCGTGCGCGGGATCGGCGTGGCGGACATGGTGAGCACGTCGACGGCGGTGCGCAGGGCCTTGAGCTTCTCCTTGTGCTCCACGCCGAAGCGCTGCTCCTCGTCCACGATGATGAGGCCGAGGTCCTTGAAGCGGGTCTCGGCCTGGAGGAGGCGGTGGGTGCCCACGAGGATGTCGACGTCGCCGTTCGCGATGCCCTTCTGGATCTCGGCGGCCTCGCGCGCCGACTGGAAGCGCGAGAGCTGCTTGATGCGCACCGGGAACTGGGCCATGCGCTCGATGAAGGTCGTGTAGTGCTGGCTCGCCAGGAGCGTGGTGGGCACCAGGACCGCCACCTGCTTGCCGTCCTGGACGGCCTTGAACGCGGCGCGGACGGCCACCTCGGTCTTGCCGTAGCCGACGTCGCCCATCACCAGGCGGTCCATCGGCACTCGGGCCTCCATGTCCGCCTTGGTGTCGACGATCGCCGACATCTGGTCCGGCGTCTCGATGTAGGGGAAGGCGTCCTCCATCTCGCGCTGCCACGGCGTGTCCGGGGCGAACGCGTGGCCCTCGGCGGCCTGGCGGGCCGCGTACAGCTGGATGAGCTCGGCGGCGATCTCGCGCACGGCCTTGCGGGCGCGCCGCTTCGTCTTCTGCCAGTCGGTGCCGCCGAGCTTGTGCACGGACGGCTGCTCGCCGCCGACGTAGCGGGTGAGCTGGTCGAGCGAGTCGGTGGGCACGAAGAGGCGGTCGCCGGGCTGGCCGCGCTTGGAGGCCGCGTACTCGATGACGAGGTACTCGCGCTCGGCGCCGCCGATGCTGCGGCGCACCATCTCCAGGTACTTGCCGACGCCGTGCGAGTCGTGGACGACGTAGTCGCCGGGCGAGAGTTCGAGCGGATTGATGGTGCCGCGGCGCCCCACGGCCTTGCCCTTGCGGGGGCGCTGCGCGGCGAGGGCCTTGCCTCCGGCGATGTCGGCGGCCGTCACGGCCACCAGTCCCGCGGCCTCGTCGATGAAGCCGACGGCGAGGGTGCCGACGCAGGCGGTCACCTCGCCGGGGGCGAACGATGCGGGCGAGGCGGCCAGGTGGGCGCCGACTCCGGCGCCGCGGAGCTGCTCGGCGGCCCGCTCGGCGCCGCCGAGGGCCGGGTAGACCACGGCCACGGCGCGGCCCGACTGCGTCCACGCCTTCATGTCGGCCGTGAGCTTGGCCGCGTCGCCGTGGTAGCGCGGGGCCTCGGTGATGCCGAGGTCGATGGTGATCGAGTCATCGGCAACATCGCCTGACGGGCCTTCGCCGGTGATCGCCGCCAGTTCGGCGGCGAGCGCGTCCTCTTCGGGGGCGGCGGCGAACGGGGAGACGGTCCACCAGCGCTGCCCGGCGCCGAGCGCGACGGTGCGGGCGTCGGCCAGGTCGCGGAAGATCCCGGCGCCGAGGTCCACGGGGGCCTGGGCCCCGGCCGCCGCGGCGGCCCAGGAGGCCTCCAGGAACTCGTTCGACGTGGCGACCAGGTCGGTGGCGCGGGTGCGGATGCGCTCGGGCTCGATCGCGACCACCAGGGCGTCGGCGGGCAGCGTCTCGCTGAACAGTTCGAGGTTCTCGGGGCCGACCAGGGAGGGCATGAGCGATTCCATGCCTTCGACGGGGATGCCCTCGGCGAGCTTGGCGCACATCTCGGCGATGCCCGGGTGCGAGTCGGCGAGCGCGGCGGCCTTGGCGCGGACGTCGTCGGTCAGCAGCAGCTCGCGGCAGGCCGTGGCGCGGAGCTCGTCGGCCGGGTCGAGCGAGCGCTGGTCGGCGACGGAGAACTCGCGGATCGCGTCGACCTCGTCGCCGAAGAACTCCAGGCGCAGCGGGTGCTGCGCGGTGGGCGGGAAGACGTCGAGGATGCCGCCGCGCACGGCGAACTCGCCGCGCTTCTCGACGAGGTCGACGCGCTCGTAGGCGAGGCCGAGGAGGCGTTCGGACAATTCGGGCAGGTCGGTCTCGTCGCCGCGGCGCAGGTGGATCGGTTCGAGCGCGCCCAGGCCCTTGAGTTGGGGCTGGAGGGCGCCGCGGACCGGGGTGACGATGACGCGGGGCACGTCGCCGCCGTGGATGCGGTGCAGCAGTTCGAGTCTGGTGCCGACGGTGTCGGAGCGGGGCGAGAGGCGCTCGTGCGGGAGGGTCTCCCAGGCGGGGTAGAGCGCGATGTCGTCTTCGGGGATGAAGGAGGCGAGGGCCTCGGCGAGCTCTTCGGCCTCGCGGGAGGTGGCGGTGACGGCCAGGAGCGGTCCTGGCGCGTGCCGGGCGGCCTGGGCGAGGGCGAGCGGGCGGGCGCCGGGCACGGCGATCACGTCCACCGCCCGGTCGGAGGCGCGCGCGAGCTCGGCGACGCGGGCGAGCTTCGCGGAGGCGGACGCGGCGTCGAGCAGGCTCGTGAGCTTGGAGGCGGCCTTGCCTTCGGACATTCGGGGACTCCCAACCCGTGTTCTGGGCACGCGGACGGGCCGGTGCCGCGACTGGGAGAGGCGCGGAACCGGCAACCGGTCGAGTCTACCTCGCGCTCGGCGTCCGCTCTGCGGGCTTCATCGCCCGAGGAGGCTGCCCATGGCCGTGCCGTCGACGGAGCCGCCGAAGAGGAACTCCTGGACTTCGGGGAGGTTGTAGAACATGCCGAGGACGACGATGAAGGTGAGGACCGGCAGGAGGATCCGGTTCTCGGCCTTGCCTCCGGCACGCAGGGCGATGTTGTTGGGCAGGCCGAGGTCGGCCCAGCGGCGCTTCTTGATCGGGATGGGGAACAGCAGGGGCGAGCCCATCTTGGTGATCATGTCGCCGAGGATGTGGATGAAGCAGCCGATGCCCATGGCGAGGCCGACGATCCAGTAGGAGCGGTCGGGCGGCAGCAGGCGGTACATGCCGTAGGCACCGGCGAGGGCGACGGCGGTGGTGACGATCCAGCCCTTCTTGTTCACCGCCGAGGGGAGCAGCCCGCGGACGGCGAGTCCGGTGAGGACGAACAGGACGGCGATGACCGCCGGTTTGCCGAAGTAGGCGCCGAGGTAGCCGACGCCGGTGCCGACGAGCGCGGCGTGGACGGCGGTGTGGGTGAAGGTCCGGTGCCCGTTCTTGCGTTTTTTGTCCTTTTTAGACTTGGTGAGCAGGTAGAACCAGTAGCACAGCCGCTCGACGCACTCGGCGAAGAACAGCGAGACGACGCCGAAGGAGCGGGCCACTGTGGACCCTCCCTTGTTCTCGGTGACCTTGCCCGCGCAGTCGATGTCGGGGTACAGGGAGGCGCCGGAGACGGCGATGGTGCCGACGATGAGTTCGGCTGAGGACTGGTCGATGTCGAACGCCAAGGAGGCGATGGCCGATCCGGCGAGCCAGAGGGCGGCTCCGGACATGGCGTGGGTGGGGCCCATGACCATGGTTGAGGTCTCCTTCAAACAGGGCGGTTCCGGGGGAGGACGATGCGACTATGCCATACCACCGCAAGGAGTGCGGTCACGGCGGCGGGCGCATTCCCAATCTATGTCGATGGTGCGACACGCCCGCGATAGGGTCAGAGGGTGTTCAGCACCTCCCAGCTCGACGCCTACCTGGAGCGGATCGGGCTCGCAAGGCCGAAGCGACTGACGGCGGACGCGCTGGCCCGGATCCACCGCGCGCACATCGACACCGTCCCGTACGAGAACCTCGAGATCCAGCTCGGGCGGCCGATCCGCCTGGAGAAGGGCGCGCTGTTCGAGAAGATCGTCGCCGGGCGGCGCGGCGGCTTCTGCTACGAGCAGAACCACACGCTGGCGCTGGCGCTGGAGGCCGTCGGCTTCGAGGTGCGCCGCGTCCTGGGCGGGGTCGCCCGCGCCGTCGAGGGCGACGGCAACTGGTTCAACCACCTGCCGCTGATCGTGCGCGCCGGGCGCGGGGAATACCTCGTGGACGCCGGCCTCGGCGTGGGCTTCCGCGACCCCCTGCCGCTGCGGGAGGGCAGCCACCGGGTGGGGGCGTTCAACTTCGGGCTGTGGCGCATCGACGACGACGCGGGTCTGTGGCGCTGCTCGATCGACCCGCGCGTGCAGGACCTCTCGTTCGACTTCGAGACGTCGGCCAGGTCCGTCGAGGAGTTCGCGCCGAAGTGCCGCGAGCTGTCGACCTCGCCGGACTCGCCGTTCGTCAAGACGCTGACCGTCCAGCGGCCGGGCTCGGCGGCGACGACGGTGCTGCGGGCGCGCACGCTCACCGTCTTCGATCCGACGCTCCCCGAAGGGAAGTCGGTGCACCTGGTCGAGGACCACGGCGAGTTCGCCGAGCTGCTCGGCGGCCGGTTCGGCCTGGCGTTGTCCGAAGAGGACATGGAAGTGCTGTGGGAGCGGGCCTGCGAGCAGCACGAGCGGCGACTCGCCGAGGACGCGGAGAAGGCGCCCTCGGCGAGCTGAGTGCCCTTGCGGCTCAGCCGGTGTTGCGCAGCCCGGCGGCGATGCCGTTGACGGTGATGAGCAGGGCCCGCTTGAGCTGCGGGTCCACGCCGCCTTCGGCGCCGCCCTCGGCGCGGTAGCGCTTGAGCAGCGAGACCTGCAGGTGGTGCAGCGGCGCCAGGTAGCGGTCGCGGACCTCCAGGGTGCGTGCGAGCTGCGGATTGGCGTCCAGGAGCCGCTCCTCGCCGGTGAGCGCGAGGATCTCGGCGACGGTGCGCGCGTGCTCGACCTTGATGGCCTCGAAGACCGGATGCAGCTTCTCGGGGACGAGCGCCGCCACGTACTGCGCGGCGATGTCGAGATCGGTCTTCGCCAGCGTCATCTCCACATTCGAGATGAAGTTGGAGAAGAAGTGCCACTTGCCGTGCATCTCGGCGATCTCGTCGCCCAGTCCCGCCTCGCGAGCCGCGGCCAGGCCCGAGCCGACGCCGAACCAGCCGGGCACGATCTGCCGCGACTGGGTCCAGCCGAACACCCACGGGATCGCCCGCAGGCCCTCCAGTCCCGCGCTCGTGTTGGGACGCTTGGAGGGACGCGAGCCGATGTTGAGCGCGCCGAGCAGCTCGGTGGGGCTGACGGCCCAGAAGTAGTCCGACAGGCCCGGCATGGCGGTCAGCTCCCGGTAGGCGGCCTTGGCGGCCCCCGAGGTCTGCTCCATGACGTCGAACCAGCGGTGCAGCACGTCCGGCTGGTGCCTGGGCTCGGTGTGCAGCAGCGTCGCCTTCAGCGAGGCGGCCACGGTCAGCTCGAGGTTCTCGCGGGCCAGCGCCGGGAGCGTGTACTTGTCGGAGAGCACCTCGCCCTGCTCGGTGATCTTGATGGCGCCGTCGAGCGTGCCCGAGGGCTGGGCGAGGATGGCCTCGTGGGTGGGGCCGCCGCCGCGGCCGATGGTGCCGCCGCGGCCGTGGAACAGGCGCAGGCGCACGCCGTGCTTGGCGGCGACGTCCCGCAGCTGGCGCTGGGCGGCCTGGATGGACCACTGGCTCGTGGTGATCCCCGCGTCCTTGTTGGAGTCGGAGTAGCCGAGCATGACCTCCTGGACGTCGCCGCGCGCGGCGACGATCGCCCGGTAGGCGGGCAGACTCAGCAGCCGGTCCATGAGGGCCTCGGCGCCCGCGAGCTCGCGGACCTCTTCGAGCAGCGGCACGAAGCCGACGTCGGCCCTGCCGCGGGCGACGTCGACCAGTCCGGCGTCGCGGGCGAGGATCGCCGGGGCGAGGACGTCGGCGGGCTCGTGGGTCATCGAGATGATGTAGGACTCCACGATGGACTCGCCGAACTCCTCCTGGGCGTCCTTGATGGCGCGGAAGACGCCGAAGGTCTTGCGGTTGGCCTCGGAGAGCGCGACGTCGGCGGGCGCGAGCGGGCGGTGGCCCGACAGTTCGCGCGCGAGCAGCTCGTCGCGCTCGGCGTCGGTCAGCTCGGCATAGGGCTTGTCGAGTTCCCCGGCGGTGTCGTACAGCTCGGCGAGGACCGCGTGGTGGGCCTCGGAGTGCTCGCGGACGTCCATCGTGGCCAGTTGCAGGCCGAAGGCGGCGACGGTGCGGATGACGCGGTCGAGGACGCCCTTGGCGGCGAGCTGGCCGCGGTGGCGGGCGAGCGAGTCGCGCATGACCTGGAGGTCGGCGATCAGCTCGCGCCCGTCGGCGTAGTCGATGCCCGGCCGGTGGGCCAGGCCCTTCGCGTGGCGGGTGCGGGTGTTGGCGAGCTTCGCCTCGATGGCGCGGGCCTTGAGCCGGTAGGGCTCCTCGGCGTGGATGCGCCGGTAGCGGGCCGGGATGTTGTCGAGCCGGTCGAGGTCGGCGGCCACCGAGTCGACGAGCTCCTGGGCGGCGGGGCGCACGGCCTGGGAGACCGACAGCTCGTTGATGAGTTCCGCGACGGCGCCTTCCGCGGCGGCGATGCCGTGCTCGTGCTGCATCAAGAGCACCTGTTTGGTGACCTCGGGGGTCACGAAGGGGTTGCCGTCCCGGTCGCCGCCGATCCAGGTGCCGAACTTGAGCGGGGCGGAGCCGGGCCGGGGCGATCCGCCGAGGTCGGTGAGGGTGGCGTTGAGGTCGGTCAGGACGCGGGCCGCGGCGTCGCGGTACAGGTCGGTGAGGTAGTAGATCGCGTTCCGGGCCTCGTCGGTGGGCTCGGGCCGCTCGACGCGCAGCTCGTCGGTCTGCCACAGCAGGTCGATGATCTCGGCGAGGCGCGAGTTGACGGCGTCGACGTCGGCCGAGCCGAGGACGGCGCGCTCGGCGGTCTCGGCGTCGAGCAGGTCGGCGATGTTCCGCAGTTTGACGAGGATGGAGCGGCGCGCGGCCTCGGTGGGGTGGGCGGTGAAGACGGGCCGGACCTCGAGGCGGTCGGCGGCGGCGGCGATCTGGTCGGCCGGGATGTCCTCGGCGGTGATCTCGGCGCGGGCCTGCTCGAGCCAGCCGCCGTTCTCGGCGCGGGAGCGGCGCATGTCGCGGGCGCGGTGGACCTGCTCGGTGATGTTCGCGAGGTGGAAGTAGGTGGCGAACGCGCGCGCCAGGTCGACCTCTTCGGTGACGTCGAGCTTGGAGAGGCGGGCGGCGACGGCCGCGGGCTTGTCGCGGACCAGGCCGCGGACCTCCTCGACGAGTTCGAGCAGCTGCGGCCCCTCCTGGCGGACCAGCGCCTGGCCGAGGAGGTTGCCGAGGCGGCGTATGTCCCGGCGGAGCTGCTTGTCGTCTCCTTCGCCGGGCGTGTCGTAGTAGTCCATGGAGTTCTCCGTAGGTGGGTTGGGCAAACCCCGGTCCTGGGGCCGCTCGCGCCGACGCCGATGTCCGCGGTCACTGCTGCACTACTGCCGATCGCACGGCTGCCGGGGCCGCGTCCGCGAGGCGGTCTCGCTCCCGATGACGACGCTTTCAGAGCCGTGGATAGGCACCCTCGGCGATGCTTGCGAGCCGTAAATCAGCGCTGCCAGCGTAACTTACCGGCGACGGTCGCGTCACTCGCTCGGCCCGCGATGCGGGACGGCCGCGGCATCGGCGCCGGTCGGGCCGCCGAGATCGTCCGCACTCCCGCACAGCGGGTGAGGCGCGTGACGGAGCCGTGGAATACCCTGGTGCCACCACCGAACCGGCCGACAGTGCACAACCGCCCGAGCACTCGAAGGGATCGCGACCAACGATGTCTGACTGGGTACTGCCCGACGAGGTCCTCGCCGAGGCGCCGAGCCACACTCCGCTGCCCCATGAACTGGCCGACCTCGAACTGCTGCTCTACGGCGCCTACGCCCCCCTCCGCGGCTTCATGAGCGAGGCCGAGGCCCGCCACGTCACGCGGACCGGCATGCTGAGCGACGGCACGGCCTGGCCGGTGCCGGTGACGCTCGACGTGCCCGTCGAACTCGCCGAGCAGCTCGACAACCCCGACCGCAAGCGCCGGGTGCTGCGCATCACCGACCCCGAGGGCGCGCCGGTGGCGGCCGTCGAGTGCCACTCGCTCGACCCGCTCGGGCCCGACATCGTCCGCGTCGGCGGGCCGGTCCGGCGCATCGCCGACGCCGCCCACGGCGTGTTCATCGGCCTGCGGGCCACCCCCGAGCAGGCGAAGACCACCTACACGAAGTCGCGGGTGCTGGCGCTGGTCGCCGACCGGCCGCTGCACCGCCCGCAGCTCGCGCAGCTGGTCCGCGCCGCCCACAACCTCGCCGCGCACGTCCTGGTCATGATCCCCACCGGCGACGAGATCAACGGCGACACCGCGCTCAGGCTGCCGACGGCGGCGCTGGTGCGCAGCGTCCTGGCGGCCAAGGACCGGCTGCCGACCGCGACGGTGCTGACGGTGCCGCTGTCCAAGCGCGGCGACCGCCTCCGCGACGGCCTGCTGACCGCGAAGGTCGCCGCCGCCTACGGGGCCACGCACATCATGACCGGCCCCGACGGGCTCGGCGGCGGCGACGGCGTCCGCTCGATGGTGCCGCGCGAGCTGGCCTACGACACGCGCGACGGCCAGTGGCGGCCGGTCGAGGACATCGAGCCGCCGTTCCGGCGCGCGGCGATGAGCGACGCCGAGATCGCCGACATGCTCGACCGCGGCTTCGGGCTGCCGGAGTGGCACACGCCGCCCAGCGTCGCCGCCGAGCTGCGCAAGGCCCGCCCGCCAAGGCGCCAGCGGGGCCTGGTGCTGTTCTTCACCGGGCTGTCGGGCTCGGGCAAGTCGACGATCTCGCGCGGGGTCTACGAGGCGCTCCTGGAGGAGGGCACGCGCACCGTCTCGCTGTTCGACGGCGACGTGGTGCGGCGCGTGCTCTCGGCCGGGCTCGGCTTCTCCAAGGCCGACCGGTCGATGAACATCCGGCGCATCGGCTACGTGGCCTCCGAGGTGGCGCGCCACGGCGGCATCGGGATGGCCGCGCCGATCGCGCCCTACGAGGCCGACCGGGCCGAGGCCAAGCGCATGGCCGAGGCCGCGGGGGCCGACTTCGTGCTCGTCCACGTCGCGACGCCGCTGGAGGTGTGCGAGGCGCGGGACCGCAAGGGCCTGTACGCCAAGGCCCGGGCCGGGCAGATCCCCGAGTTCACCGGGATCTCCGACCCGTACGAGGAGCCGCCGAACGCCGAGCTGACGATCGACACGAGCGACATCACCGTCGGCGAGGCCGTGGAGCAGGTCATCGAATACCTCTCCGACGGCGGCTGGCTGGAGCCGATCGGCCTCAAGATCGCCTGACGGGCCATCCGCGGAGGTGGGCAGCGCGACCGGCGCCGACGCTCTACGATTGGCGCGAGAGCTCCTCGCCAATTGCCCATTGGAAGGCCGACGATGCCCCGTCCCGTCCGCGACCGGCTGCTGTCCTGGATCCGATCAGGACCGTCCGCACCACTCGACGTCGACACCTGGTCATCGCGCGCGGCAAGCGAAGACGACGTGCCGCAGGACGGCGACTGCGCCGACCTGCTGTGGGCTCGCGGGTTCCTGCTCACCGCCGAGGCGCACCGGCCGCCGGTCGCGCACTGGCGCCAGGAGCGGCTCGGCGACCGGTGGCTGTCGTGGGACCCGCGGACGCCGATCGCCGTGGCGAGCGCCGGTGCGGCCTGGGTGGCCGTTCTCGGACGCGCGATCGACCTCGAGAGCTGGTCGACCGACACCGCCGCGATCGCCGCCGAGCTCCTGCGATCGCGCCTGCGCGGGCGCGACGCGCTGCAGGGCCGCCTCGACGCGCTCTCGGGCCGCTACGCCGTCTTCGACGGCGACGAGCGCTCGGCGTTCGTCCAGACCGACGCCGCCGGGATGCGCGCGGTGTTCTACGAGACGGGCGCCTCCGCGCCGTGCGCCGCCTCCCACGCCGGGCTCGTCGCCGAGCACATCGGCGCCGGGCCGTCGGTGTTCCCCGACCCGGAGCTGCTGCGCGCCACCGAGCGGGCGTACGCCCTGCCGGGCCGGGCCACGACCTTCGCGGGCGTGGTCATGCTGACGCCGAACACCGAGCTCGACCTCGTCAGGGGGCGGGTGGGGCGCTGCTTCCCGCGCGAGCCCCAGGAGCAGCGCACCGCGGGCGAGGTGGTCGATGCGGTGCTCCCGCTGCTCGGAGGCCAGCTCGCCGCGCTGACCGCGACCGAGCGCCTGGAGGTCTCGCTCACCGCCGGGCTCGACAGCCGCACCACCCTCGCGCTCACCCGGCCGTTCGCCGACAGGCTCATGTACTTCACGTACGACACGGTCGGATCGGGCGGCCCGTCCAGGCGCGGCGTCGAGCACGACGTCGCGGTCGCCGTCGAGCTCGCGGGGCGCTTCGGGCTCGACCACCACCGCATCGAGGTCAAGGGCCGCACGCCGGCCGAGCCGCTGCGCTCGGTCATGGAGCGCAACTCGCCGCGGCGCAGCCACCCGGGCCTGGCGGCCGCGCACCGCGGCTACGAGCCCGAGCGGGGCCTGCACCTGCGCTCGAACCTGTACGAGATCGGCCGGGCCTTCTACCGCGCCCGGCGCGAGCAGCCGCAGGTGCTCAAGCCCGGCCACATGGCGAAGCTGCTGACCAAGAAGACCTCGCAGAGCCCCGAGATACGGGCGGCGTTCGCCGAGTACGTGGAGGCCACCGACTTCGACCGCGCGCAGCGGCTGTACGACCCGATCGACCTGTTCTATTGGGAGCACCGCTCGGGGATGTGGCTCAACGCGCATCTGACCGAGAGCGACGTCGCCTTCGACACGTTCATCCTGGTCAACTCCAGGCTCGTCTACCGGCTGCTGCTCTCGGCGCCGCTGGAGGACCGGATCGCCGGAACGGTGTTCCTGGAGCTGATCCGGCGCAGCTGGCCCGAGGTGCTCGAGGTGCCGGTCAACGGCGAACTGCTCGCCTAGAGCAGGGTGGACCAGTAGTCCCAGAAGCCCATGCCGACGATCGCCACGACGACGCCGTACAGGACGGCCAGGCCGATCCAGTGGTAGCGGAGCAGGTCGTCGACGGGCTCGCGCCAGCCCTCGCCGACGGGGATGGCGCCGCTGCGGAGGTTGTGGACGGTGGTGAACCAGAAGATCGCCAGGACCGCCGCCCACACGGCCATGCACCACGGGCAGAGCACGCCGATCTCGTAGACCGACTGGAAGATCAGCCAGCCGACGAAGACGAGGCCCGCGAGCGTGCCGAGGTTGAAGGTCAGGCGCACCCACCGCGGCAGAGCGACCCGCGACAGCAGCAGCACGCCCGTGAAGAGGACGAACGGGAAGGCCATGAGCCCGATGACCGGGTTCGAGAAGCCGAACACCGACGCCTGCGGCGTCGCCATGACGGTGCCGCACGACAGGACCGGGTTGAAGTCGCACGAGATGACGTGGCCCGGGTCGATCAGCGAGGCGATGCGCTCATAGGTGAGGTCGAACGCGGCCGCGAGGCCGACGAGCCCGCCTATCAGCAGGACCAGGCCCGTGGTCACCCGTCCTCTGGCCGCCCTGGCCTCCCGCCCGAATGCCTCGTCCATCGCCGTCCGTGTCCGTTCCGAAGTCATGGTCATGCCCGGACTAACGACCGCACCGACATCGAGGTTGCGGTCGTCGATCCGGGGCTTAGACGGCTAACCGCGGATTCCGGTTCCCCCGTCGACCACGAGTGTCTGGCCCGTCACATAGGAGGCCGACGGGGCGCAGAAGAACGCCGCCGCCGCGGCCACCTCTTCGGGCGTGCCGGGGCGGCCCATCGGGCCGTCGAGGCCGCGCTGGAGCTCGGGGACGGTCGAGGAGCCGGTGCGGATCAGGCCCGGCGCCACCGCGTTGACCGTCACGCCGTCGGCGACGACCTCGGTGGCCAGCGCCTTCGTCAGGCCGGTGACGCCCGCCTTCGCGGCGGCGTAGGCGGCCTCGGCGGGGACGGCGTTGACGACGCCGATGGCGGCGGCGACGTTGACGATGCGGCCCCAGCCGCGCTCGGCCATGCCCTGCACGAACGCGCGCGAGACGAGGAAGGAGGTGTCGAGGTTCCGGGCCAGCTCCGTCTGCCAGTCCGCATAGGACAGCTGGGCGACGGGCTTGACCACGGCCGGATCGGTCTTCGAGGTGAGCCCGGCGTTGTTGACGACGATGTCGACCTCGCCGACGGCGTCGGTGACCGCGTCGGCCAGCCCGCCGACCTCGGCCTCGTCGGTGAGGTCGGCGACGAAGCCGACCGCGTCGATCTCCCCGGCCCGCTCGTGGATGCGCTTGGTGGTGGAGACGACCGCCACGGCGGCGCCGAGCAGGCGCAGCCGGGTGGCGATGGCGTAGCCGATGCCGTCGGGGGCGCCGGCGCCGGTCACGAGCGCGATCTTGCCTGCGAGGGAGTCGAGTTCTTGGATTCGGCCGAGCTGGCTCGCCTGGTCGCCCCCGAGTTCGTTCGCGGGCAGGTCGATCACCTCGGCGAGATCGCCGTCTCGGTCGTATGGCGCTTGCCTCGGTCGCGGTGAGTTCATGCGGCGAGTCTCTCATGTACCGATGACGAAACACAGCACCGCCGGGCCCCGATCAAGTGAATCGGGGTCCGGAGCGGATGCGGCGCCGTGTCATCATCGAACGATGGAGCCCGAGTTCGGCGAGACGCTGACGGCGTTGGCCCGCAGCGCCGTCGAGACGAGCTTCGCGCGCCGCCCGCCGCACCCGGCCGAGCTGGTCGAGCGCCTCGCGCCCGCGCCGAGGACCGCGGTCCTGGACGAGCCGGGGGCGACGTTCGTCACCCTGGAGCGCGGCTCGCGGCTGCGCGGGTGCATCGGGACGCTGGCGGCGCTGCGGCCCTTGGGGTTCGACGTCGTGCGCAACGCGCGCCTGGCCGCGCGCGACCCGCGCACGGCGCCGGTCGAGGCCGCCGAGCTGCCGGAGCTGACGGTGACCGTGGCGGTCCTGTCGACGGCGCGGCCGCTGGCGGTGTCCTCCTTCGCCGCGCTGCTCGAGCACCTGCGGCCGGGCACGGACGGGCTGACGCTGCTCGGACCCGAGCGCCGCAGGGCCACGTTCCTGCCGTCGGTGTGGCGCTCGCTGGCCGAACCGGAGCGGTTCGTGGCGGCGCTGCTGCGCAAGGGCGGCTGGCCGCAGGCACTGTGGACGGCCGATCTGCGCGCGGCGATGTGGCCCGAGGACCTCGCGGCCGAACGCTATACGGCCGAATCGTTCACCGCCCGCTGGGCAGTGTGACAAGCTCGCCCTTCGCGACCATGGCGACCGAGCCGGTGACCGAGACCGAGACGGCCTTGCCGCCCTCGACGACGACCTCGCCGAGCATGGCCGAGGGGCGGCCCATCTCGGCGCCCTGGGCGATCGCGTAGGTGTGGGTGCCGTCGCCGCTGACGAGGCCCTGATCGACGAGGTGGACGCCGAGGGCGAGGGCCGCCGATCCGGTGGCCGGGTCCTCGCCGACGCCGAGGTGGAAGAGGCGGCCGTGGACGGCGTTCGTCTCGGGGTCGAAGCTGAAGAGGTAGACCTTCTCGAGGTGGCCGGGGGTGTCGACGGCCGCGGCCACGTCGGCGTCGGCGAGGCGCACGAAGTTGTGGGCGTACCCGGCGCCGGCCGTCTGCGGCGTGCCGATGACGCGGGAGGCGTCCAGGCCGCAGGCCGCGGCGGCGGCCGCCGGGTCGAGGGCGAGGCCGACCTCGATGGCGGTGGAGGTGAGCTTCGCGGCGCTCCCGTCGAGTTCGAGGGTCATGAGACCGGCCGCGCACTCCTGGACCACCGTGGCGCCCCTCGGCTCGACCCGCCCGGAGCCGACCGCGGCGAGGGCCGCGCCGACCGTGGGGTGCCCGGCGAACGGCAGTTCCTCCGTCGGAGTGAAGATCCGGGCGCGGTAGTCGGCCTCGCCGGTGGTCGGCGGCAGGACGAACACGGTCTCGGAGTAGCCGAACTCGACCGCGATCGCCTGCATCTGCTCCGTGGTCAGGGCTTCGGCCTCGTAGACGACGGCCAGTTGGTTGCCGGTATAGGGCATCGGCGCGGCGCCCGCTCCGCCTGGGGCGGGAGTGGGCGACGGGAGGGCGAAGACGTCGACGATCGCGAAGGGAAGCATGTGCGGCAGCGTACTGCCGAATGGCGATTCGCGTCCACGTGGCTACGATTGGGGCATGTCTGATACCGCCGCTGTAGTCGAGGCCGTACGCGAAGCGCTTTCGCAGGTCAACGACCCCGAGATCCGCCGCCCCATCACCGAGCTGGGGATGGTCGACGCCATCGAGGCCGACGGCGGCCGCCTGCGCGTGAAGATCCTGCTCACGGTCGCCGCCTGCCCGCTGCGCGACACGCTCCAGCGCGACGTGCGCGAGGCGGCGCTCGGCGTCGAGGGCGTCGATGCGGCCGAGGTCGAGTTCGGCGTCATGAGCGAGGAGCAGCGCAAGGGCCTCCAGGCCAAGCTGCGCGGCCCCGGCCAGGCCGAGCCGGTCATCCCGTTCAACCTGCCGCAGTCGCGCACCCGCGTGTTCGCCGTCGCCTCCGGCAAGGGCGGGGTCGGCAAGTCGTCGATCACGGTGAACCTGGCCGCCGCGCTCGCGCGGAAGGGCCTGTCGGTCGGCGTCGTGGACGCCGACATCTACGGCCACTCGGTGCCCCGCATGCTCGGCGTCGAGGGCGCGCCGACGCAGGTCGAGGACATGATCATGCCGCCGCAGTCGCACGGCATGAAGGTGATCTCGATCGGGATGTTCACCCCGGGCAACACCGCCGTGGTGTGGCGCGGTCCGATGCTGCACCGCGCGCTCCAGCAGTTCCTCGCCGACGTCTACTGGGGCGATCTGGACGTGCTGCTGCTGGACCTGCCGCCCGGCACCGGCGACATCGCGATCTCGGTGGCCCAGCTGCTGCCGACCGCGGAGCTGGTCGTGGTGACCACCCCGCAGCAGGCCGCCGCGGAGGTGGCCGAGCGGGCCGGGGCGATCGTCACCCAGACCCACCAGAAGCTCGCGGGCGTGGTCGAGAACATGTCGTGGATGGAGCTGCCCGACGGCTCGCACATGGAGCCGTTCGGCTCCGGCGGCGGCAAGACCGTCGCCGAGGCGCTCACCAGGGACGTCGGCGCCGAGGTGCCGCTTCTAGGCCAGGTGCCGCTCGACCCGCGGCTGCGCGAGGGCGGCGACGCGGGGGTGCCGCTGGTCCTGTCGGACCCCGACGCCGAGGCGTCTCGGGCGATCCGCGCGGTGGCCGACCAGCTCGCCGTCCGCAAGGTGTCGCTGGCGGGCAAGCAGCTCGGCCTGACGCCGACCTCCTGACCTGACCGGCCCGCCCGAGCCGTCTCGGGCGGGCCGCCTTCGCTACTGGGCGCTGTGCAGGGCCTCGTTGAGCTCGCCCCACGAGCCCGAGCGCGGCCGCACCTCCAGCACGCCGGTCTGGGTGTTGGTCCAGAACTGGAGGTCGTCCTTGCCCGACAGCGTCGCGGCCTTGACCACGGTCCCGTCCGGCAGCGTCACCTTCGAGCCGGCGGTGACGTAGCACCCGGCGGCCACGACGCAGTTGTCGCCCAAGGAGATCCCGATTCCGGCGTTCGCGCCGAGCAGGCAGCGCTCGCCGATCGAGACGACCTCCTTGCCGCCGCCCGAGAGGGTGCCCATGATCGAGGAGCCGCCGCCGATGTCCGAGCCGTCGCCGACGACGACGCCCGCCGAGATGCGGCCCTCGACCATCGAGTTGCCGAGCGTCCCGGCGTTGAAGTTCACGAAGCCCTCGTGCATGACGGTGGTGCCCTCGGCCAGGTGCGCGCCGAGGCGCACCCGCGAGGCGTCGGCGATGCGCACCCCGCGCGGGGTCACGTAGTCGACCATCGGCGGGAACTTGTCCACCGACTTCACCGCCAGCACCTGCCCGGCCCGGCGCAGCCGCAGCCGCGCCTCATTCACCGCATCGGCCGGGACCGGCCCGAAGTTCGTCCAGGCGTTGTTGGGCAGCAGCCCGAACTGCCCGGACAGGTCGACCGAGTGGGGGGTGACGATCCGGTGCGAGAGCAGGTGCAGGCGCAGGTACACGTCGGCGGTGTCGGCCGGCGCCTCGGCCAGGGAGACCACGGACACCGCGATGCCCTTGGACGCGGTGCCGGTGGGGTTCTCGGTGTCGACGTCGGGGGCCTTCAGGCCGTCCGGGGCCGCGCCGAGGCCGAGCTCGTTGAACCACACGTCGAGGACGGTCCCGTCGGCGGCGACGGTCGCCACGCCGGTGCCCCATGCTGCGTCAGTCAGGAATGCATTCACGCTGAGAGCCTATCGGCGCGGCGGGTATCGTCTGCGAGTGTGACAGTTTTGAGTGAGGCGGTACTCGCCGATCCGGTGGCGCTCACCAGGGCGCTGTGCGACATTCCGTCGGTCTCGGGGGACGAGGCGGCGATCTGCGACGCCGTGGAGGCGGCGCTGGGGCGCATCGAGCGGCTCAAGGTCGAGCGCGTCGGCAACACCCTCGTCGCCCGCACGGAGCTGGGCCGCGAGCGGCGCGTCATGCTCGCCGGACACCTCGACACCGTCCCGGTGAACGACAACTTCCCCACCCGCCTGGACGGCGACGTGCTGTGGGGGCTGGGGACCTCGGACATGAAGTCGGGGACGGCGCTGGCGCTGTGGATCGCCGCCACCGTCGCCGAGCCGAAGTTCGACCTGAGCTTCGCGTTCTACGACTGCGAGGAGATCGAGGCCGAGCGCAACGGGCTCAACCGGCTCGCGAAGTCCCGGCCCGAACTGCTGGCCGCCGACTTCGCGATCCTCCTGGAGCCCACCTACGGCCTAGTGGAGGCCGGCTGCCAGGGGACGATGCGGGCGCGCGTCACCACGCGGGGCAGGCGGGCGCACTCGGCGCGGTCGTGGAAGGGCGAGAACGCCATCCACAAGGCAGCTGCTCTCCTGGACCGGCTGAACGCCTACGACGCCAGGGAGGTCGTCGTCGACGGCTGCGCCTACCGGGAGGGCCTGAACGCGGTCTTCATCGGCGGCGGGGTGGCCGGGAACGTCGTCCCCGACGAGTGCTGGGTGGAGGTGAACTACCGCTTCGCGCCCGACCGGGACGAGGCCGCGGCCGAGGCGCACCTGCGGGAGGTCTTCGACGGGTTCGACTTCGCGGTCACCGACTCGGCGCCGTCGTGCCGCCCCGGCCTGGACCGACCCGAGGCGGCCGAGTTCGTCGCCGCCGCGGGCGGCGAGTTCCGCGCCAAGCTCGGCTGGACCGACGTGGCCCGCTTCGCCACGCTCGGGATCCCCGCCGTCAACTTCGGGCCGGGCGACCCGAACCTCGCCCACAAGCAGGACGAGCGCGTCGAGCTCCCCCGCATCCGCGCGTGCGCGGACTCGCTGCTCGCCTACGTCACGGAGGAATCATGACGATCAAGCGCCGCGTCACGGCCGACGAGCACCTGTTGGACTCGCGCCGCAGCGACGAGTGGAAGCGGAAGGCGTCCTGGCGGGTCATGAAGATCCAGGCCGAGTTCGTCGAGGGCTTCGACAAGCTGGAGGAGGCGGAGCTGGGCGACGCCATCGGCGTCTACGGCTCGGCCCGCACTCCGGTCGGCTCCGAGGAGTACCGGCTCGGCGTGGAACTGGGCCGCAAGCTCGGCAAGGCCGGGTTCTCGATCCTCACCGGCGGCGGGCCGGGCGCGATGGAGGCGGCCAACCGGGGCGCGGCCGAGGCGGGCGTCAAATCGGTCGGCCTCGGCATCGAGCTGCCGTTCGAGCAGGGGGTCAACGACTACGTGGACATCCAGCTGGACTTCCACTACTTCTTCGTCCGCAAGGTCATGTTCCTGAAGTACTCGTGCGGGTTCTGCGCCCTGCCGGGCGGCTACGGGACGATGGACGAGCTGTTCGAGTCGCTCACGCTCGTCCAGACCGAGAAGGTCGGGAAGTTCCCCATCGCGCTGATCGGCACGGCGTACTGGGGCGGTCTGGTGGACTGGCTGCGCACCAGCATGGTCGAGCAGCGCAAGATCCACCCCGACGACGTGGAGCTGGTGCTCGTGACCGACGACGTCGACGAGGCCGTGGAGCACATGGGCACCGCCCGCTGATCGTCATTGTCGGGTTTTCGACAATGTGACTGGGGTTCATCACCTTCTCGTCCCCCATTCGTTGGACTGTCCGGGACGGTGGCGTGGCCTCTCATGTTGTCGCATACTGGAGACGCCGCCCCGTCCTGGTCATGAACGGATAGAGAGATCAGGAAAGGGGGCCGACATGGGAGGTCTGACGATGGTGGCTGTCGAACCGGTAGAGCCGATAATCGAGGAGCGATCGGGGATCGATCCCGAAGACGACCGTCTCTGGGAGACCTGGGAGCACCTGAAGTTGCCGCCTGGCTCTCGCGCGGAAATTCTGCGAGGAGCGATCGTCGTGTCACCGAGCCCAATGAACTTGCATAACCTGTTGTTCGCGCTACTGGTTGAGCAGTTGGTGCCGAAAGCAAAGAAGCTTGGATGGGCCATCACCAACACCGAGTCGATCAGACTTCACAGCACCGGTGAGGCGGTGATTCCCGACTTGGTGGCGGCGCCCAAAAAAGCCCTCTACAGCGGCAAAGAGTGGCTGCTCAACGCCGATGAGGTGGAACTGGTCGTAGAGATCACCTCGGCTTCCACGCGAGACCGCGACCTTACTTGGAAGTTGGAAAGTTATGGGAAAGCGCAGATCCCGATCTATGTGATAGTGGACCGCCTTGACGGCGACGGCACTGTCACCGTGTACCACGAACCAGACGGCGACGGTAAGTACAAGCTGCACCAGACAGTCGGGTTCGGAACCAAATTGTGGCTGCCCGAACCATTCGACATCGAAATCGACACTTCCGAGTTCACTGAGGAATAGTTCGGCCACACAGGTCTTACTCGAGGGCTGGTCCAGCCGCTTCGCGGCTGGACCAGCCCTCGGATGTTCGGCAGTGTGGGAGCAGGGAGGCGGACGGTTCCCGACCCCGCTCGCCTCACAGGCTCCTGTGCGGGTTCGTCGGGGGGCGGTGGCCCTTGACGGAGGCGACCATGTCGAGGACCTCGCGGGTGGCGGCCACGTCGTGGGCGCGGAAGACGCGGGCGCCCAGCCAGGCCGAGACCGCCGTGGCCGCGAGGGTGCCGTTCAGGCGCCGGTCCACCGGCAGGTCGAGGGTCTCGCCGACGAAGTCCTTGCGGGACAGGGCGACGAGGGTCGGCCAGCCGGTGCCGGTCAGCTCGTCGAGGCGTCGGGTCAGTTCGAGGGAGTGGTAGGTGGTCTTGCCGAAGTCGTGGGTGGGGTCGATGAGGATCCCGTCGGCGCGGACGCCCGCGTCCACGGCCGCATCGGCGCGGGCCACCAGTTCGGCCCGCACTTCGGCGACGACGTCGCCGTAGGCCGCCTTGGCGGCGACCGTCCGCGGCTCCAGCCCGCCGGTGTGTGAGCAGACGAGCCCGGCGCCGGTGTCGGCGGCGACCTTGACCACGCCTGCGTCCCAGCCCGCCCAGGTGTCGTTGATGAGCTCGGCTCCGGCCCCGACGGCCTCGCGGGCCACCTCGCCGCGCCACGTGTCGACGGAGACGACCAGCTCGGGGTGGGCGTCGTGGACCGCGGCGACGAACGGCACGACCCGCTCGATCTCCTCGGCGACGGTCACCTCGGGCCCGTCCCCGGCCTTGACGCCGCCGATGTCGACGATGTCGGCGCCGCTCGCCACCGCGTTCGCGACGGCGGCCAGGGCCGCCTCGAACTCGAAGGTGGCCCCGGCATCGTAGAAGGAGTCGGGGGTGCGGTTCACGATGGCCATGACCGCGTAGTCGCCCTCACCGAACGTCCTTCTCCCCAGTTTCAACGCACGCATTCGTCTATGCTGTCAGCCGCGCCCGATTCCCGCCAATGAAGGAGCCCCGATGCCTCGGTTCGACCGGTCGCACACCGATGACCTCGCCGAATTCATCCGGCTGTCGCCCACGCCGTACCACGCCTGCGCCGTCGCGGGGGCCAGGCTGGAGGCCGCCGGATTCCGGCAGTTGCGCGAGACCGACGCGTGGCCGGGCGAGAGCGGCGGCTACTACGTCGTGCGCGACGGCTCGATCGTCGCCTGGCGCCAGGACGGGGAGGTGGACGCCTTCCGCGTCTTCGGCGCGCACACCGACACCCCGACGTTGAAGGTCAAGCCCCGGCCGGACACCGGCTCGGGCGGCTGGAAGCAGGTGGCGTGCGAGGTCTACGGCGGCGTCCAGCGCGACGCCTGGCTCGACCGGGACCTCGGCGTGGCCGGGCGGCTGGTCATGCGCGACGGCTCGCACGTGCTCGCCCACGTCGACCGGCCGGTGCTGCGCATCCCGAGGCTCGCGATCCACCTCGACCGGAAGGTCAACGAGGAGGGCCAGAAGGTCAATGCGCAGACGCAGTTCACGCCCGTGTGGGGGCTCGGCGAGCCGCGCGAGGGCGAGTTCCTGGAGTTCGTCGCCGCCGAGGCGGGGGTCGACGCGGCCGACGTCCTCGGGTTCGACCTGTTCACCGCGGCCTGCGACCGGCCCTCCTACCTCGGCAAGGACGGCGAGCTGTTCGCCGCCTGGCGCCTGGACAACCTGCTGAGCACGCACGCCGGGCTCGCCGCGCTCATCGCCGCCGAGGACGCCGCCGAGACCCCGGTGCTCGTCGCCTTCAACTACGAGGAGACCGGCTCGATGACCTACGCGGCCGCGCAGAGCCCGTTCCTGGAGAGCGTGCTGCGCCGCGTCGCGGGCGGCGGCTTCGAGCGCTTCGCACGGATCACGGCCGCCTCGCGGATGATGTCGGCCGACACCGGCAACGCCCTGCACCCCAACTACGCCGAGAAGCACGAGCCGGGCCACCACCCGATGCCCAACGGCGGCCCGATGATCAAGGTGAGCGCGAACCAGCGCTACGCCACCGGCGCCGAGGAGCAGGCCGTGTTCGTCAAGGCCGCCGAGCACGCCGGAATCCCCTGGCAGCACTACGTCAACCGCAACGACATCCCCGGCGGCACCACGATCGGGCCGCTCTCGGGCGCCCAGCTGGGAGTGCTGACTGTGGACGTCGGGGCGCCGATCCTGTCGATGCACTCATCGCGGGAGCTGTGCGGCGCCGACGACCCGGCCTACCTGGCGGACCTGGCGCTCGGCCACTACACGTGCCCCTGACTCCCCGTGGACGGCCCGGCACTCGGTCACCACACGGGTGAGCCGCTCCCGGTAAGGTGAGTCGCATCCGTGCGACCCCCGGGAGGCAGTGTTGAGTTGGCGGACCGAATTGGAGCGTGCGGCGCAGGCGCTGCGCGACGTGGCCGGGTCCGCTGACCGCGCCGAACGCCTACTGGCCGAAGAGGAGTCGCACCTGACGGTCACCGACACGACGCGGCGGCGCCGCGAGCTGTCGGCCAGACTGCGCGAGGCCGCCGAGGCGGCCACCGGCGGCTGGCTCGGGGCGGAGCTCCACACCGTCGCGAACAGCACTCCGGTGTGGACGGACGAGCCCGCTTCGGGCGCAGTGCGACTCGGCACCGCCGAACTCGACGGCGACCCGGCCTTCCCCGCACTGGTCGACCTGCTCGGCCGCGGCCACCTCGCCGTCGACGCCGACGCCGCCGATCCCCGCGTCGCCGGGCTCCTCCAGAGCCTCCTGGTGCGCCTGGTGGCGGCCTACCCGGGCCTGGAGGTCAGCCTCGTCGACGGCGTCACGCTCGGCCAGGTCTTCGCCGCCGCCACACCGCTGGTCGACGCCGGGCTCGCCGAACCGGTCGCCACCGACCACCTCGCGCTCGGCCGGGTCCTCACCACCGCCGAGAAGCGCCTCCAGGAGATCCGCGACATCGCCGCGCGCGGCCAGTCGATCGCGAACCGGCCCTTCCACCTCATCGTGGTCGCCGGGATGCCCCCGCAGGTCGGCAGGAGCCTGCGCGAGCGCCTCGCCGCCCTCGCCCACGCGGGCCCGGCCGCCCGCACCCACCTGGTGCTGTGCGGCTGGCGCGCCGGACTCCAGGGCGAGACGCTCCCCGCGCTCGAACACGCCGTGCACCTGACGTGCACCGACGAGGTCCGGCTCGGCGAGCTGCCGCTGCCGGTCCGCCTCGACCAGACGCCGTCGCCGAGCCTGACGCGGGCCGTGTTCGACGCGCGCGCCGACCAGCGCCGGGCGGCCTCGACCCTCACCGTCGCCGACATCGTGCCGGAGGAGATCTGGACCGCGTCGAGCCGGGCGGGCCTGACCACCGTCATCGGGCGCGACCCCGGCGGCGACGTCACCGTCTCCTTCGACGACGCCACGCCGCACTGGCTCATCGGCGGGCGTACCGGCGGCGGCAAGACCGTGTTCCTGCTCGACGTGCTCTACGGCCTGGCCACCCGCTACTCCCCCGACGAGCTGGAGCTGTACCTGCTCGACTTCAAGGAGGGCGTCTCGTTCACCGAGTTCACGCCCTCGGCGATCGACGAGTCGTGGATCCCGCATGTCAGAGCGGTCGGCGTCGAGTCCGACCGCGAGTACGGCGTCGCGGTGCTCGGCGCGCTGCGCACCGAGCTGTCCCGGCGCGCCGGGCTCATGAAGCGGGCCGGGGCCACCCGCCTGGCGCGGCTGCGCGAGCTGCGCCCGGACGTGCCCCTGCCGCGCATCGTCGCCGTCGTCGACGAGTTCCACGTCCTGTTCTCCGGCAACGACCGCCTCGCGCGCGAGGCGGTGGCGCACCTGGAGGAACTGGCCCGCAAGGGCCGCTCCTACGGCGTCCACCTGGTGCTCGCCTCGCAGACGATCTCCGGCATCGAGGCGCTGTACGCCAAGAAGGACTCGATCTTCGGGCAGTTCCCGCTGCGCGTGGCGCTGCCGGGCGCCAGGCACTTGTTGGCCGACGACAACGACGCCGCCGAGTCCCTCACCGTCGGCCACGCCGTCGTCAACGATTCCGGCGGCACCAAGGGCCGCAACCGGACCCTGGCCTTCCCCGACGCCTCCTCGGCCGAGCCGCTCCTGGCCGCGCTGCGCCGGAGCCTGTGGGAGCGGCGCGAGTCCGACGTCCAGCCGGTCGTCTTCCGCGGCTTCGACGAGCAGCACCTGGCCGACGACCCGAGCTATGCGGCCCTGAAGCCGAACCCGACGCCGCGGGCGCTGCTCGGCCGGGCCGTGGACGTGCACGTCTCGACCGTCGGCTACCACTTCGACCGCAGCCCCGGGCGCCACCTGGCGGTCTTGGGCACCTCGCCGGTCGCCGCCGACGTCCTGGCCGCCGCCGCGGCCTCCCTGGGGCGCCAGCACGAGCCCGGGAGCGTGGAGTTCCGGATCGCGGCCACGGCCGCCGGGGCCGAGGACGTCGCCGCCGCGGCGCTGGCGGCCCTGGAGGCGGGCGGGCACCGCTGCCGCAGTCTCGCGCCCGGCGAGATCCTCGCCGACCGCACCGGACCGGCCTACGTCGTGTGGTTCGGCGCCGACGGGGCCGACGGCTCGCCGCCCGCGCTGCGCGAGCTCCTGCTGCACGGCCCGGCCGAGGGCCTGCACCTGCTCGGCTGGTGGCGCGGGGCCAGGCGCTTCCTCGACGACATCGGCGGCGCGGCGAACCGCGAGCACTGCGCGGGATTGGTGGCGCTCAACGTCGCCGCCTCGGACCTGGGCGCGGTCACCGGCGACCCGAACATCGGCTGGGACCCGCGCGCGAACCGCTGCCTGGTCATCGACCGGCACGCGGGCACCGAGCGGCTCGCGGTGCCGTACGTCAGGCCCGGCCGCCTCGACGAGTACGGGACGGCATGATGAACGCGCTGCACGCCTACAACGACCTCGTCCACGAGCTGGCGAAGCTGGACGCCGACACCGCGGCGGGCGCCGAGCGGGGCCGCAAGCGGCTCGCGCGGCGGCGCCAGGCCCTGGAGGCGCTGCGCACCGACCTCGACGAGGAGGTCGCCTCGCTCGCCGAGGGCTGCGCGGCGCTGCGGCGCCCGGTCCCCGACCTCGCGCCTTCCCCGGCGCCGGATGAGGGCGCCGACGTCGAGACCGTCCTGCGCGACGCGCGGGTGCGGCTGCGCGAGGCCGGCGACGCCCGCCTGGCGACGATGCGGGCGGCGCAGCGGCCCACGTTCCTGCCGCGCGCCCACCACGTCGTGCGCGAGCTCATCATCTACGGCGGCGTCATGGCCGCCTGCCTGCTCGCCCAGGTGGTCTGGCTGCGCGCCACCGGCGGCGGGGACTCGTCGTGGTGGGTCGCGTTCCTGCCGCCCGTCCTGGCCGCTCTGGTGGGATATCTGCTGGTGGGGTCGGCCAACCGGCCCCGCGTGCCGATGGTCGACCGGGCCGGGAAACCGATCAAGCCGGTCGTGCCCCGCAACCCGCGTCTCGGCGTGACGCTCGCGGTCGTCACAATGGCGCTGTTCGCCTATGTCGCGTTCTTCGCGTAGAGCCTTTGGAGGATCCTGTGAGCTTGGTGCTGCCGGTCGTGGTCGCGGCCATCGGCGTGTGGATCGCCTTCTCGATCGTCGTCTGGGCCACCGGCCAGGACGGCCTGCGGGACAACAGCCCCGAGGATGCGCCCGCGGGCCTGGGCGAGGAGGGGCCGGTGACCGAGTCGGGCGTGGGCGCGCTGCGCTTCGACACGGGCCTGCGCGGCTACCGCACCGCCCAGGTGGACGCGGCGATGAACCGCCTCGCCTGGGAGATCGGGCGCCGCGACGAGCGGCTCGCGGAGCTGGAGAAGGAGCTGGCCGGCGTCGAGCGTCCCGGTGCCGGTCTCGACGCGATCGAGGCCGCGCCCGAAGACGCCGAAGCCGAGCAGTGAGGCACGGCGCGCGGGCCGAGGTACGGCGCCGGTGCCGCGGCGCGACGTGATGGGATTGGACGATGCGTTACTGGCTGCTGGTGCTGAACGAGGACGACTTCACCGAGCAACAGGCCTATGAGGCCGACTCGGTGAAGCCCGTCGCGGACGTCCCCGCGGGCGCCGCGGACGGCGACGAGGTCGCCCTGGCAGGGCCGGGCGGGGTCTTCGCGCTGGGCGAGGTCGACGGCGGGGCCGTCGCCTACCGCCGCCGCTTCGATGAGCCGTCGGCGCCGGCCGTGTTCGCCGAGGCGGCCGACGGGTCGGCCGAGGAGGGCTGGAGCGCGCTGGACCCGCAGGCGTGGGAGGTGCTGGTCGGCGCCCTGCCGACGGCCGAGCGCCGCAGCGACTGGCTGGTGGCGCTCTCGATCCCGGTGGAGGCGGCCGACCGGGCCGAGGCCGTGCGCCTGTTCTGGTCCTACGTGCGCTCGCTGGGCCCGACCGAGCTGCCGACGTTCGTCGCCCCGTACGGCCGCGAGATCGAGGGCACCGCGTTCCTCCTCGGTGCCGAGCACGAACAGGATCCCGAGGATTAACCCCGCTATCCAGGGACGATTCCGTAAGTGCGGTTTGACCCTTATGGGCGATTTCTCCGGAACTTTGTCACATACTCGGAGGGGCGAGTTGGCTCTCGCCCATGTCATCGGGGAAACTTGATCTAGCAACGTCGAGTCGCAACCTGCGACATTGGATCGAGGGGAGACGAATATGGCGGCCATGAAGCCGCGGACCGGTGATGGCCCGCTGGAAGTGACGCAAGAGGGCCGCGGAGTCATCATGCGGGTCCCGCTGGAAGGCGGGGGCCGGCTCGTGGTCGAAATGACTCCGGAGGAAGCCGAGACGCTCAACAAAGAGCTCCAAGGGGCCCTCGAGTAGTCAGCGCCAAGCACCCCATGGCGGTCACCCCGCCGCCGATATCGACACTGAAGGCTCGCCTCGGACCGGCGTCCGAGGCGAGCCTTCGTCGCGCGCCGCCCTGCCGCCCCCGGCGCTCGGGCGGGCGGGCGTCACGCCGATGAGGATCCGTGTGCCATTCTTGCGCGCGTGGGCGACAATGGGACCAATGGAACGGACCCCTAACGGCGCAGGCCGGTCCACCGCTCCGCCGACATCGACGAGAACGCCGTACCCACGAGGGGACAACGCATGAGCTACGGCACCGACCAGCCCCACGCCGCCATCGGCGCCCCGCCGACGGCACCGCAGTCGGCATCACAGTCGGCCGCGCCGCAGCACTCGGCCTGGTGGAACCCGGACGCTCCCGCCGACCCGTGGCGCGACCCCGGCAGCCACGCCGTCATCCAGACCCACCCGGTCCCGGCCGCGCCCGCGATCGAGCCGCTCGCGCCACGCCCGCAGGCCCCGCAGCGCGTCGGCCTCGGCCTGGTCGTCGCCGTCTCGGCGGTCGTGGCGCTCGTCGCCGGGACCCTCGGGGCCGCGATCGGCATCTGGGCCACCCGCTCGGACTCCCTCGGCGGCACCATCACCGGCGCCGAGCCGGACGTCGACCGCGACCCGGACTCGGTGGCCGGGGTCGTCGCGAGCATCATGCCCTCGGTGGTCACGGTGCTCACCGCGGGCGGCGGCAACGGCTCGGGCTTCGTCGTCAGCGACGACGGCTACATCATGACCAACCACCACGTCGTCGTCGGCGGCGGCAGCGAGCCCGCCGAGCAGCTCCAGGTGATCTTCAACGACGGCGAGATCGTCACCGCCGACGTCATCGGCTCCGACCCCGACTCGGACGTCGCCGTCCTGAAGATCGACAGCGACGAGGACCACCCGGCGATGGTCCTGGCCGACTCCGACCAGATGGCGGTGGGCGACCCGGTGCTCGCGATCGGCGCGCCGCTCGGGCTGTCCTCGACCGTCACCGAGGGGATCGTCTCGGCGATCGACCGGCCGGTCCTGACGCAGAACTCCTCGGGCGAGGTCGAGGCGGTCATGGCCGCGATCCAGACCGACGCGGCGATCAACCCCGGCAACTCCGGCGGGCCGCTCACCGACATCGGCGGGCAGGTCATCGGCATCAACACGGCGATCGCCTCGACCGCCGCCGAGGGCGAGCAGGCCGGGAACATCGGCATCGGCTTCGCCATCCCGATCAACCAGGCCAAACGCATCGCCGACGAGATCATCGAGACCGGTTCGGCCTCGCACTCGGTGATCGGCGCCGAGCTGGGCGAGTCGGACCTGGGCGTCGGGGTGACCTTGAGCCGGATCCTGCCCGACTCCCCCGCCGAGCAGGCCGGGCTCCAGGACGGGGACGTGCTGACCAGCTTCGACGGCCAGACCGTCACCGAGAACACCGAGCTGGTCGCCCTCATCCGCAAGCTCGCGCCGGGCACCACGGTGACCGTGGTCTACGAGCGCGACGGGCAGGAGGACAGCGCCCAGGTGACGCTGGGGGCCGCGAGCGACTGACGGGCGGCGGCGAACGGGCGCGGGCCTGACGAGCCGTGACCTCGTCGAGACCCGGGGCGGGCCGCCTTGGCATTCGGTCCGGCAAGCGAATACTCTTGGCGAAGATTCGTCGGCGTCAGGGAGGTCAGGGTGTTCGGAGGTTTCGGAGGGCTCGAGTTCCTCGTCATCATCCTCATCGCCATCTTCCTGTGGGGCCCCGACAAGCTCCCCGAGGCGCTGCGCAATCTCCGCCGGTTCATCTCCAAGGCCCGCAACATGGCCTCGAACGCCGCCGCCGACCTCAGCCGCGAGATCGGCACCGACATCAAGCCCGAGGACCTCAACCCCAAGACCTTCGTCCGCAAGCACATCCTGAGCGAAGAGGACCAGGAGATGCTGACCAACCCGCTCAAGGCCACGATGAAGGACCTCCAGGAGGGCACCAAGCCGCTCAAGGAGGACCTCGACGAGGCCACCCGCGGGATCGAGGACACCAGGCGCGCCGTGAACGGCCGCCGCCCCCGCGGGAGCGCTTCAAGGGCCGTCACCGGCGACACCGCCGCGGGCGGTGCGTCCGAGACGGGCGGCGGGCGCGCCGCGAGCCGCTACGACGACGCGACCTGAGCGGCGCCGTTCTCGCCGCATGGGCCCCGCATGTCGGACCGGTCTGCCACACTGCCGGGATGATCGGAACATGGCACGGACTCATCATCGACTGCCCTGACCCGCAGGAGCTCTCCCAGTTCTACCGGGAGCTGCTCGGCATGGTGCAGGTGCAGGACGACGGCGACTGGGTGGTCATCGGCGACGCCGTCGACCGGCCCGGGATCGCCTTCCAGCAGGCGGAGGTCTACCGGGCGCCCACGTGGCCCGACCCGGAGGTCCACCAGCAGATGCACCTCGACGTGCGGGTGAACGACCTCGACGAGAGCGAGCGGCGGGTCCTGGAGCTGGGCGCGCGGCGCCTGGAGGGCGGCGGCGAGACCTTCCGGGTCTTCGCCGACCCGGTCGGGCACCCGTTCTGCCTGGTCACGATGTGATCAGCGGACACAGCAGCGGCGCGAGCATCCGCTCGCGCCGCTGAACGATGTCGGGTGGCGACGGGTCAGTAGGTGCTGGTCGTCGACATGGCGCCCATGACGGATCCCCACACGGCGATCGTGATGATGATGCCGAGGGCGAAGGCGAGGACGCCGAGGACGAGGCCGGTGACGGCGGCGCCCTTGTTGGTGGCCTCGCCCTTGTTGGCGCGGGAGAGCCCGATCCCGCCGAAGATGATGGCGAGGATGCACATCACCCAGCCGAAGCAGGCGACGTACGGGATCCAGCTGGTGACGAGGCCGACGATGCCGAGCACGAGCGCGCTGGTGCCCATGCCGTTCTTCGGGCCCTGGACCGGCACGCCGACGTACTGCGGCGGCATCTGCGGGGCCCCGTAACCGGGCTGCTGGGGCTGCGGCGGCGGGTAGCCGGGCTGCTGGGGGCTGTAGCCTCCACCTTGGGGACTGGGGGGCTGGGATCCGGGCTGGTTGCCGTACGGGTCGTACTGGAAACCGCCCTGGCCGGACTGGTCCGGAGGCGGAGGATATGACATCGCTTCAACACTCTCTGCTCGGGCTACTACGGCGCGGGCGTTCACCATATCCAACCCGCACCACTACGGAATTGCAAGGGTTGCTCAATGGATTGGCCCCCCTAGGGGTATGTGGTGGCGTTCAGCCTAGCCGAGCGGTGCGCTCAGTGGGGGACCCGATTCCCGGCGTCCACCCGTCGGGACGCTCTTCAGGAGCGGCGGTGGACCACGCGGCCGCGCAGGACGATCAGCTCGGGTTCGCGGACGGCCGCGAGGTCGGATCGCGGGTCCGAGTCGTAGACGACGACGTCGCCGAGGTCGGGCGGCAGCCCGAGCCAGTGGCGGCCCTGCCAGGAGGCGACGGCGAGCACCTCGGCGGCGGGGATCCCGGCGCGGGTGTGCAGTAGGTGCATCTCCTCGGCGGCCAGGCCGTGGTCGATGCCGCCGCCCGCGTCGGTGCCGAGGTAGACCGGCACGCCCGCCTCCCAGGCCTCGCGCACGACGTCGGCGAAGCCGGCCCCCAGGCGCCGCATGTGGTCGGCGTAGGCGGGGAACTTGGCCTCGGCCCCGGCCGCGATGTCGTCGAAGGTCTCGATGTTGACCATCGTCGGCACGAGCGCGGTGCCCTGGGCGGCCATGCGGTCGAGCAGGGCGGTCGACAGGCCCGTGCCGTGCTCGATCGAGTCGGCCCCGGCCTCCACGACGCAGGCGACGGCCTCCTCGGAGAAGGTGTGAACGGCGACCTTCGCGCCCTCGGCGTGGGCGGCGGCGATCGCGGCGGTGAGCACCTCGGGCTCGAAACTCGGGGCGAGGTCGCCCTTGGACCGGTCGATCCAGTCGCCGACGAGCTTGACCCAGCCGTCGCCGAGCTTCGCCTGCCGCGCCAGCTCGGCCGCGGCCTCGTCGGGCTCGCACTCGATCGCGATGTCCCGCAGATAGCGCCTGGAGGCGGCGACGTGGTGCCCGGCGCGGACCAGGCGCGGCATGCCGTCCTCGCCCACGAGCTCGGGGTAGGGGAACGGCGAACCGGCGTCGCGGATCGCCAGGACGCCCGCGTCGCGGTCGGTGTGGGCCAGCGAGCGGGCCTCGTCGAGGCTCTCGATCGGCGCGGCCCCGCGCCTGATGCCGATGTGGCAGTGGGCGTCGACCAGGCCCGGCAGGGCGTAGCCGCCGGTGGCGACGGTCTCGGCGCCGGGCACCGGCTCGGAGGTGATCCGGTCGCCGTCGACGTAGAGGTCGCGGACGGTGTCGTCGGGCAGCCAGACCACCCGCATGTGGAGCGGGCGCGCCGCGCCCGCGCTCGTACGGCTGTCGGTCATGTCGCCTCGCGCTCGCGTCGGTGTCCGCTTACTGCTGCTTCTTCTGCTGCTTGAGGAACTCGTTGATGTCGATGTCGGGCACGTCGCCCTGGTTCAGCTTCGAGAGGTCGGGCATCTCGCCGGGCGCGCCGCCGGGCAGCTGCGGGGCCCCGCCGGGGCGGCCGCCGCCGCGGCGCACGACCTTCTTCTTGCCCTTCTTGCCCTTGCGCTTGCCGTAGGGCGACTTGGTGGCCTTGGTGCCCCCGCCGCCGGGCAGGCCCATCGCGCCGCCCATCTGGCGCATCATCTTCTGCGCGTCCTTGAACCGGGTGAGCAGCTGGTTGACCTCGGAGACGGTCACGCCCGAGCCGCCTGCGATGCGCAGGCGCCGCGAGCCGTTGATGAGCTTGGAGTTGCGGCGCTCCTCGGGCGTCATCGAGCGGATGATCGCGGTGGTGCGGTCGATCTGCTTGTCGTCGATCGACTCGATCTGCTCCTTCATCTGGCCCATGCCCGGCATCATCTTGAGGATGTTGCCGATCGGCCCCATCTTGCGGATGGCCTGCATCTGCTCGAGGAAGTCCTCGAGGGTGAAGTCCTCGCCCTGGAGGAGCTTCTGGGTCATCTCCTCCTTCTGCTCGTCTTCGAAGGCGGCCTCGGCCTGCTCGATGAGGGTGAGCATGTCGCCCATGCCGAGGATGCGCGAGGCCATCCGGTCGGGGTGGAAGACGTCGAAGTCATCGAGCTTCTCGCCGGTGGAGGCGAACAGGATCGGCTGGCCGGTGACGTGGCGCACCGACAGGGCGGCGCCGCCGCGGGCGTCGCCGTCGAGCTTGGAGAGGACCACGCCGGTGATGCCGACGCCGTCGCGGAAGGCCTCGGCGGTGTTGACCGCGTCCTGGCCGATCATGGCGTCGATGACGAAGAGGGTCTCGTCGGGCTCGGTGGCGTCGCGGATGTCGCGGGCCTGGGCCATCATCTCCTCGTCGATGCCGAGGCGACCGGCGGTGTCGATGATGACCACGTCGCGCCCGGCCCGCTTGGCCTCGTCGATCGAGTCGGTGGCGACCTTGACCGGGTCGCCGACGCCCGAGCCGGGCTCGGGCGCGTAGATCGCGGCCCCGGCCCGCTCGGCGATGATCTCGAGCTGCCCGACCGCGTTCGGCCGCTGGAGGTCGGCGGCGACGAGCAGCGGCGAGTGGCCGTCGGCCTTGAGGTGCTTGGCGAGCTTCCCGGCGAGGGTGGTCTTGCCCGCGCCCTGGAGGCCGGCGAGCATGATGACCGTCGGGGGCTGCTTGGCGTAGTTCAACCGCCTGGTCTCGCCGCCGAGGACCGCCACGAGCTCCTCGTCGACGATCTTGACGATCTGCTGGGTGGGATTGAGCGCCTTGGAGACCTCCGCGCCCTTGCACCGCTCCTTGACCTGGGCTATGAAGGTCCGCACCACGGGGAGCGCGACGTCCGCCTCGAGCAGCGCCAGGCGGATCTCGCGGGCGGTGGCGTCGATGTCGGCTTCGGTCAGGCGGCCCTTGCCGCGGATGGACTCGAAGATTCCCGACAGTCGTTCTGACAGGGCGTCGAACACGGGCGAACCTCTCGGTGGTGTCAGTGCAGGTATCCCTACGAGCTTAACGGCCGTGTCGCGAAAGACGACAGGACGGCCGCCCGGCCGTGGGGGACCGGGCGGCCGTCCGCGGGGGCGGCGCCAATGCGGGGGTTTACGCCTGGACCTTCTCGGGGACCTCGGGCACCGGCGAGCCGATGGCGGCGCCGAGGGCCTCGCCGTTGACCGGCAGGTCGTAGCCGCTCTCGCCGTGCTGGGCCGCGTCGATGCCCGCCAGCTCCTCCTCCTCGCTGATCCGCACGCCCATGGTGAACTTCAGGACCAGGCCGATGAGGGCCGCCACGGCGAAGGAGTAGACGACCACGGACAGGACCGCCAGGGCCTGCCAGCCGAGGAAGCCGAAGCTGCCGCCGTAGAAGAGGCCGTCGGTGCCGCCGGTGACGCCGCCGTAGGCGAACAGGCCGACCGAGACCGAGCCCCAGATGCCCGCGACCATGTGGAGGCCGACCACGTCGAGCGCGTCGTCGTAGCCGAACCGATGCTTCAGGCCGATGGCGAAGGGGCAGATGACGCCCGCGACGCCGCCGACGGCGATCGCGCCGAGCGGGGTCACGTAGCCCGCGGCCGGGGTGATGGCGACGAGCCCGGCGATGACGCCGGAGCAGGCGCCGAGGACCGAGGGCTTGATGCCGCGGACGCGGTCGACCAGGAGCCAGCCGAGGATCGCCGCGGCGGTGGCGACCTGCGTGTTGAGCAGGGCCAGGCCGGCGATCTCGTCGGAGACGAACGCCGATCCGGCGTTGAAGCCGAACCAGCCGAACCACAGCAGGCCGGTGCCGATGACGACCAGCGGCAGGTTGTGCGGCGCGAAGTTGCCGTCCTTCCAGCCGATGCGGCGGCCGACGACCAGCGCGAGGCCGAGGGCGGCGGCTCCGGCGTTGGCGTGGACCGCGGTGCCTCCGGCGAAGTCGAGGACGCCCTGGTCCTCGATCCAGCCCGAGCCCCACACCCAGTAGGCGACGGGGGCGTAGACCAGGACGACCCAGGCGGTGGCGAAGACGACCCAGGCGCTGAACTTCATGCGGTCGGCCACGGCCCCGGCGATGAGGGCGACGGTGATGATCGCGAACATCATGCCGAAGGCGGACATGGCCCCGGCGGAGACGCCGCCGGAGACCGTGCCGAGGTCGGCGACGTAGTTCAGGCCGAACGCGGTGCTCAGGTCGCCGAAGAGCGGGTTGTCGCCGGTGCCGTCGCCGACGGCGATCGACTCGCCGACCAGGACCCAGACGATCGAGACGATGCCGAGGGCGACCAGGCACTTCATCATCATGTTGATGACGCTCTTGGCCCGCGTCAGGCCGCCGTAGAACAGGGCGAGGCCGGGCGTCATGAGCAGAACAAGGGCGGCGGAGATCAGGATCCAGGCGTTGTTGCCGGTGTCGAGCTCGGGCATGGCCGCCTCCTCTCCAGAGAGTGGGTATGTGTCGGGCTTCGTGCGGTTCCGGCTTCGAGGGGAGCGACGCTGCTCGGCGGCGGTCATCACGCGCCGGCCGAGGGCCGTCATGGCCCGTCGGGCCGCCGATCGGCTCGGCGGCGAGCGGCCGGCGCGTGATCTCCTACCTACCGGAGTCCTGCCAGCTTCACCGCGACGTGTTACGCGGCTCGCCTCGTCGTGTTAAGAAGTTGTCGCGAAAGATTTCCAATGTGTGAACTCGCGCTCACGACGCCCGCCGGGGGCGCGACCGCAGGCACTGGAGTGGCAGGTGGGCCCTTCGGGACGGCGATCCGGGGACTCGGGGCTTTTACCGCGCCATGATCCGGTCGTTACCCGATTGTGTCCATATGAGTCGAGGCGGAATGGGCACCGCGGCCGACGGGCGGGCCGATGCGATCTACGCTGGCAAGCGTGCATCCGGCCGGGCTGTGGTCCAGCGTCCCGGTTCGGGCCGCTGCGGTGTCCGATGGCCGGATGGCGGACAATCTCAAAGTAGGCAGAAGGTGACCGAACGCAATGAGCGTTGAGCCGAAGAAGGCAGCCAGCATCTGGGACGTGGCCAAACTGGCGGGCGTCTCGCACCAGACCGTCTCACGGGTCGTCAACAGCTCGCCACGCGTGGCCCCTGCCACCCGCGACAAGGTGCTGGCGGCCATCGACGAGTTGGGATACCGTCCCAACCGGCTGGCGCGGACCCTCGCGGGCGGCGCGGCGCAGTCGGTCACCGTCCTGACCGCCGACACCTCGCTCTACGGCTCCGAGGCGTCCCTGCGCGGCATCGAGAAGGCCGCCCGCGCGGCGGGCTGGAGCGTCTCGATCTCCGTGCTCGACCCCGAGGAGACCCACTCGGACGCGAGCATCATCGCCCGCCTGCCCAGGGCCGGGGAGCCGACCATCATCGTCGCCCACGACGAGCCGGGCATGCGCGCCAGGCGCACGCTGCTGAACGCCCAGCCGCAGGCGCTGGTGGCCATCGGCGAGTACACCGGCAAGGACGAGCCGTGGCTGATCGGCCTCGACGACGGCCAGATCGCCGCCGAGGCCACCCGCTACCTGCTCGACCTCGGCCACCAGACCGTCCACCACCTCGCGATCCCCACCGCGATGGGCACCGAGGCGGACCGCAAGTCGCACCGCGCCGACGGCTGGGCGGGGGCGCTGCGCGAGGCCGGGCGGGTCCCGCCGCCGATGATCCAGTCGGGGTGGACGATCGCCGAGGCGTTCGAGGCCGTGAAGCCGCTGGTGGCGGACCGCTCGGTGACCGCGATCCTGTGCGGCAACGACGACCTCGCGCTGGCCACGCTCCGCGCCGCACGGTTGGCCGGGCGGGACGTGCCCGGGGACCTGAGCATCGTCGGCTTCGACAACTCGCCGTTCTCGGCGTACACCACGCCCGCGCTGACGACGGTGAACCAGGACTTCGAGAACGTCGGCAGGGGCGCGTTCGAGCTGCTCAGGCACCGCCTCGACAGCTCGGTGCCGAAGCCGGCCCCGGCGTGGCGGGCGCCCGAGCTCATCGTGCGCGAGACGTCGGCGCCGCCGCCGAGCCGCTAACGCTCGCCGCCGGCGGCGGTGCCGTGCGCGGCTCCCCCGGACGGTCGGTTCCCTCCGACACCAGGGCGCGCGACAGGTGTTCTGCCGCACGCGGATGCGACACTCTGGGCATGATCCAAGGTTTCAAAGACTTCCTGATGCGTGGCAACGTCGTCGAGCTGGCGGTGGCGGTGGTGATGGGCGCGGCCCTGACCGCGCTGGTCGGCTCGTTCGGCGACGCGTTCCTCAACCCGCTCATCACCCTGGTCACCGGCGGCGCCGACATCGGCGGCAGCTTCACGATCAACGGCGTCGAGTTCCCCTACGGCCTGTTCATCAACGGCCTGCTGGTGTTCTTCCTGACCGCCCTGGCGGTGTACTTCGTGATCGTGGTGCCGTTCAACAAGCTGCGCGAGCGCTTCGTGACCGACAAGGAAGAGGAGAAGGTGGAGCGCGAGGAGCAGATCGTGCTTCTGGAGCAGATCCGCGACGCGCTGCGAGCGGATCGAGAGGCATAGCCGCGATGCTCTGCGAGCGGATCGAGAGGGATAGCCGCGACGCGCTGCGAGCGGATCGAGAGGGATAGCCGCGACGCGCTGCTCAAGCAGCGCCCTCGCCCGTAATCGACACCGGTCCGCGGGGCGGAGGGCTCCGCGGACCGGAACGGCGGGCGGAGGCGACGGATTCGCGACTCGCGCCCGGCGGACCGGAACGGCGGACTTTCGCACCATCGCCATTCCCCGCCGCGTCCCCGGACTGGGACGGCGGGCCTTCGCACCGGTCGCCGTTCCTCGGGCTGCGCCCGCACCGCTCGGACCGGAGCAACGGGCTTTTCCCACCGGTCGCCGTCCTCCGAGTCGCACGGACCGGAACGGCGGACCGAAACCCTTGCGGCGGCCCCGTCCGCATGGGACCGTGATGGCATTGCGACCCCGACCCGCGAAGGAGCGGTGCACATGCCGACCTCGATACCCCTCGGCGCCCCGATCTGGGTGGACGCCAACGCGCCCGACCTCCCCACCGAGCTGGAGTTCTACACCCGCCTGTTCGGCTGGAAGACCTTCGACAGCGGCGAGGAGTTCGGGCACTACACCGAGTTCTGCCTGGGCACCAGCGCCGCGAACGCCCGCGCCGTCGCCGGGATCGCCCCGAACCAGTCCGACCAGCCGGACCGGTCGGCGAGTTGGGGCGTGTCGTTCCACGTGCGCGACTGCGTCACGGCCGCCTCGGAGGCCGAGAAGCTCGGGGCCGCCGCGATCACCAATCCCATGCGCATCGGCGACGATCTCGTCTTCGCCAGCATGCGGGACCCCGACGGGGGGACGTTCGGGCTGTTCGAGCCGCTGAACGACGACATGGGGTTCATGGCGTACGGCGAGCCGGGCGCCACCGCGTGGTTCGAGTACGTGTACGACGGCGCCCCGGTCGAGGCGATGCAGTTCTACGCGGAGCTGTTCGACTGGTCGGTGGTGGTGACGGGGTCCGAGGACCCGGACGACGCCGCGCCGCCGGTGGAGCTGCGGGTGCGCGAGTCGGGGATCGAGTTCGGCGGCTGCCGCGCCGCGGTGGGACCGGAGGCGGGTCTGCCTCCCCAGTGGATCGTGTGCTTCGCGGTCGACTCGGTCGACCGGGTGGCGGCGTCGGCGGTCGGGATGGGCGGCTCGGTGCTGATGCCGCCGGGCGACGACGCGGGCATGCGCACCGCGACGCTGTCCTCGCCCGGCGGGGCGCTGTTCGGCGTCGTCTCCGAGGCCGCCTGAGGCGCTGCCGCGGCAGCGGCGCGGTCGGAGCCCTGGACCGTCGATGACGGCCTGTGAACACCGCGTTGTCGCGGGCTCGGGAGACACAACACCGCCCGACCGCCGAAACGGCGGAATTCCTGCGGGCGGCCGGGCCGCGTGCCACCGTGTCCTTGTCCGCAGACCAATGCTTGCGAAGGAGCGGTTCGCCATGCCGACGTCCATTCCGCTGGGTGCCCCGATCTGGGTCGACACCAACTCCCCCGACTTCGACCGGGACCTCGAGTTCTACACCGAGCTGTTCGGGTGGAAGGCGGTCGACTCGGGCAAGGAGTTCGGGCACTACACCGACCTCCGCATCGGCGAGAGCGAGCGTTCGGGGCGGACCGTGGGCGGCATCGTCCCCGAGTCGCCGAACTACCTCAACGCGTCGAGCCGCTGGACGGTGCAGTTCTACGTCGCGGACTGCGCCAAGGCGACCAAGCGCGCCGAGAAGCTCGGCGGCGCCGTCCACATACCGCCCACGCCGGTGGCGGACAACCTGGTGTATTCGATGGTCTTCGACCCGAACGGCGCGATGTTCGGGCTCTTCGAGCCGCTCGACGACAACACGGGGCTCGGTGCGGGCAAGGAGCTGCACGCCCCGGCCTGGTTCGAGTACGGCTACGACGGCGTCCCCTCCGAGGCCATGCGGTTCTACGCCGACCTGCTCGGCTGGGACGTCCACGTCCCGCCGTGGACGGACTCGAAGGACCCGCGGCCGTATGCGGCGCTGAGTCCCAAGGACCGCTTCGAGGAGTTCGGGGGCTGCCACGCCGCCGAGGGCGCCGAACGGGAGCTGTCCTCGCAATGGGTGGTGATGTTCGCGGTCGACAACACCGACGAGGCGTGCGCCATGGCCGAGGATCTCGGCGGCGACGTCGTCGGTCCGCCCGTCGAGACGTCGATGGTGCGCATCGCCGACATCAGGTCGCCGGGCGGAGCCGTCTTCGGCGTCATGGCCGACGCTTCATAAATCCTCCGGGCGGCGGCATCAGACACGAGTCGGCCGCGTACTCGAGTTCGGCCGAGGCGGCGCTTCACAGCCCCTTCAGGCGGCAGCAGCGCGAGGGGCCGACTCCCTCTGGAACCATGGCGCGTCCCGGTCCGTCCGGTCTTCGGGTCACCGCTCCATGCCGATGCGCAGCCGGTTCCCGTCCGGGTCCCGCAGCTCGCATTCACCGGTGCCCCACTCGGTGTCCCGCGCCCGCGTCCCGAACCTGGCCGCGATGTCGTCCACGTCGCGCAGCCGCAGATACACCAGGCCGTCCGGGCGGGCGTCACCCTCGTGTTCGGACAGGAAGAGCATCGCCTCCCCGCGGGCCACTTGGACGAATGCGGGGAACTCCGGCTCGAAGCGGTGCTCCCACAGGTGGGTGAAGCCCAGCCGCTCGTACCACCGCACCGCCGCCGCGGCGTCTTCGACTCGGAGGATGGGGAATGCCTGCTCGTCCATCCGCCCATCGTGGCAGCCACCTGCGACACCGCGGCGGCACTAGCGTGCTTATAGCTTATATTCTATAGTCGCGATATATCTTATACCCTATAGAATATAAGATGATTATAGCCTATAACCAATGCTATAGCGGCCGTTCCGCTACTCGGCCACGTTGATGCCCCGGTCTTTCAGGTCGGACACCGTCCATTCCTGCATGTGGGGCGCGATGTCCGCGAACTTGATGTCCCCGGCCATCGCCTGGCCCCACTGGTCGGCCAGCTCCTCGTACATCGAGGTCGAGTTCGGGCCGTAGATCCAGTCGTCGGCGAACACGGCCGACTCCAGGATGACCGAGACGGCGTCGTCGGCGTGGTCGCCCAGCAGTTCCTTGGGGATCACGGCGTCCAGATACGGCTCGGTGTCCTCGACCGCCGGGTACCAGCCCGAGCCGGTGTCGGGCGCGGCCATGATGGACACCGGTTCCTCGTCGGTGGACAGCCACGCGGCGGCCTCGACGGCCCGCTCGGGGTGCTCGCACAGCGAGGTGACCATGAGCCCGGACGTGTCGCCCGCCGAGATCGGCTCGCCGCCCATGATGCCGAGGTTCGGCGCGAAGGCCCACTGCCCGAGGGTGGCGTTCATGTTGGCCTGGTGGCCCGCCAGCTGCCAGGTGGAGGTCTGGCGCAGCACGATGTCGCCCTGGTCGTACTCCTGCATCATCGCGGCGTAGTCGGCATAGGAGATCTTCTCGACCAGGTCGTTGTCGAACAGCTGCTGCACGATGTCGGCCGCGTAGCGGCTCTCCTCGGAGTCGATCGCGATCCTCCAGGCCTCGCCCTCGATCCGGTACCAGCGCGCGCCCGCCTGCCAGGCCATGTACATCCACGTCGAGGGGTCCTCGCCGGCGAAGTTGAAGATGTGGCGGCCGTCCTTCTTGAGCTCCTTGCCGGTCGCGACGACCTCCTCCCACGTCGTCGGCACCGCGAGGCCGGCCTCGTCGAAGGCGGGCTGCCACACCATGACGAAGTTCGGGTTGCGCGTGTTGGGGACGCCGTAGACGATGTCGCCGATCGTGAGCGCCTGGACCGCCGACGGGTCGAGCAGCTCGCCGTGCGGCTCCAGCATCGCGCCGATGTCGATGATCTGCTGCTGGGCCAGCAGTTCGGCGCCGTTGCGGTTGTCGCTCTGGAACAGGTCGGGGGCGCCCGACGGGTCGCCGGCCTCGACGGCCTGGTTGACCTGGTTGACCATCTCGGCGGCGGGCACCTCGATGTACTCGATCTGGATGTCGTCGGTGTCGTGGGCCTCGTTGAACGCCGCGACGGCGTCGGACATGCCCGCCTTGTCGCTCCACAGCTTGAGGGTGATCGGGCCGGAGCCCCCGCCTTCGTCGTCACCGCCCCCGCAGGCGGCGAGCAGCGGCGCTGCCGCCGCCGTGCCGAGACCGGCCTTGGCGAGGGTGCGCCGCCGCAGTCCGCTGGTGTTGCCGTTCATGTCGTTCCTCTCTGTGCCAACTGACGGCTCGCAAGCATCGCCGTGGCTGGTCGGGGTTCGGGGTCGCCGGGTCGGCGGCCGAGTGCCGCCGCCGATCCGCCGGGCGTGCCGGTGCGCGGCACGCGCCTCGCGGAGGACCGCCGTTCCGGCGTGCCTCACCCGGCTGCCGGTGCGGGCGCCGAGACGGCGGTCTTCCGCTCATGTCGAGCTTCTCTTCATGAAGTTATGATACCGGTTTCTATCGTGTGCCATCGCTGCGCGAGATTTCAACGTGAATACCTCTATATACGTGCCCAGATCACGACGGGAACCGCTTACCATAAGACATCTTGTCGCGATATCGCCCGCGAGTCAAGGCCCGGAGATCACGGATACGAAAACGGTCGGGCCGCCGCGCGAATGCGCGGCGGCCCGACCGTGAAGAAGCGGCACCGGAAGCTCGGCGGACCCCGCCGGGGGCGGAGTCCTCAGCCGTGTGGTGGTGGCTGCGGTGTCATTGGTCGGCGGTGAGGAGTTGGGAGGCGGCCAGGTCTCGGTACAGCTCGTCGGTCTCGACCAGTTCGGCGTGCGAGCCCACGGCCCGTACCCTCCCCGCGTCGAACACCACGATCTGGTCGGCGCTGGTCACCGTCGACAGCCGGTGCGCCACCACGAGCACGTTCGTGCGCTCGGCGGCGTCGAGCATGACCTGCTTGAGCGCGGCCTCGTTGGCGGCGTCGAGCTGCGAGGTGGCCTCGTCGAGCAGCAGCAGCCGCGGCTTGCGCAGCAGCGCGCGGGCGATCGCCACCCGCTGGCGCTCGCCGCCCGAGATCGTCATGCCCCGGTAGCCGATCGGCGAGTCGAGGCCCTCGGGCAGCCGCTCCACCAGCTCGCTCAGACGCGCGGCCTTGACGACGTCCTCGACCTCCGCGTCGGTGGCCTCGGGAGCGGCCATGACGAGGTTCTCGCGCAGCGTTCCGTGCAGGACCGGCGCGTCCTGCTCCACATAGCCGATCATGCGGCGCAACGCGGCCAGCGGCCACTCCGAGACCTCGCGGCCGTCCACGGTCACCGAGCCGCTGGTGGCCGGGTAGAACCGCTCGATGAGCGAGAACACCGTGGTCTTGCCCGCGCCCGAGGGGCCGACGAGCGCGGTCAGGCCCTTCCCGCTGGAGGAGAACGTGATGCCGTGGTGGACGTACGGGAGGTCCTCGCCGTAGCGGAAGGTGACGTCGCGGAAGGCCACGCGCGCCGGGCCCTCGCCGACGTCGGCGGCGGTCCCGTTCGCGGCCTCCTCGGCGTCGAGCTCGGCCACGTCCTCGATCCGCTTGACGGCGGCCAGGCCGGTCTGGAGCTGCGAGAGCGACGCGATCAGGCCGTTGACCGGGCCCATGAGGTAGAACAGCAGCAGCAGGAAGCCGATGAGCGTGCCGACCTCCATCGAGCCGGCCGCCACGCGGGCGCCGCCGACGCCGAGCACCATCAAGAAGGCGATGTTCACCGGCAGGAACGCGGCCACCCCGGCCAGGCCCTCCCACAGCGAGGCCTTGACGCCCTTGTCGCGGGCGGTCGTCGCGGCATCATCGAGGCGAGCGATCTCGTGCTCCTCGGCGCTGGAGGCCTTGACGGTGCGGAACGCGGTGAAGACGCGCTCCAGCAGGGACCCCATGTCGCCCAGGGCCTTCTGGGAGTCCACGGTGGCGTTGCGAATGCGGGGCATGATGAACAGCATCATCACGGTCACCAGCACCACCATCGCCATCGTGGTGCCGAACAGGGCCAGGTCGAGCCAGGCCATGAGGGCGATGCCGCCGACGAGCATGAACGAGTCGGTGACGCCGCCGATGACGGTGGTGCTGGCGACGGTGCGCAGGAGGTTCGTGTCGGAGGTGAGCCGGGAGACCAGGTCCCCCGGGCGCAGCCGGTCGACCTCGGCGACCTTGAGGCGCACGAGCGTGCCGATGAGGCGCTTGCGCACGCTCAGGACCACGTTCTGGCCGGCGACCTGCATCAGGTAGGGGCCGAGCGCGCCCAGGGCCGCGCCGACGATGACGACGGCGGCGAGCATGAGCAGCGGGTCGCGCATGGAGGTGTCGTCGGCGAGCGCGTCGATGACGTCCATGGCGATGAGGGGCTGGACGAGACCGGTGAGCCCGCCCAGGAACGAGAGCGCCCCGCCGATGACGAGCAGGCGCAGGTGCTGGCGGGCGTACGCCCACAGCCGCGTGATCGGGGCCTTCTCCGGCGCCTCGGCGGCGGCCGGTTCGGCCTCGGGCCCGGCGGGTTCGGCCGCCGGGCGTTCGGGGGGCGGTGGTTCGGCGGTCGCCGTGGCGGTTCCCGCTGTGGTGGTGTCGGACATCGGTGGTTTCCTCCGCTGGGTGCTGGCGGTCGGCTTCGACGCTACCCGTGCGGTGCGACAACGGCGTCGGCCGCGAGTCGCAATCGGAACTCCTCCCGGAGTCGTAGGACCTCAGTCCTCGGCCAGGACGATGATCTTGTCGCCGGGCTGGAGCACCGCCTGCGCGGCCTTGTCGGGGTTGAGCACCACGCCGTAGTCCGGGGCCCGCTGGGCGAGCGCGGCCTGCCGGTAGCCGATCGCGAGCTCGCCGCGGCGCCTGGCGCTCTCGGCGACGGTGTAGAAGTTCACCGGCACGCCGGTGCGGACGTAGTGCTCGCACGGCTTGAGGTAGATCTCGGAGCCCTCGGGGCTGAACAGCTGCGCGAACACGGCCGACAGGTGCGGGTTCTCGGCGGTCTGGGTCAGCAGCAGGCTGATGAGCTTGTCGCTGACGATGAAGTCGTCGGCCTGCGTGACCTGGGCGAGGCTGCGGTTGCGGTCGTCGGCCATCTCGGAGACGACCTTGAAGCGGGTCCCCGCCCGCTGCGCCATGTCGCGCAGGTGGAGCAGGGTCACCAGGGTCTTGGAGTCGGCCAGCTTGGGATCGACGTGGTCCGAGCACAGCGCGATGATGTGGTTGTACGAGCCGGGCGCCAGCGATTCGAGGAGCCGCCGGTCGGTCGGGTCGTCCTCCTTGAAGTTCAGGCCCTGGACGCGCATGGCGGGCCCGATCCGGCGCACGGCCTCGGCCGCGTCGGGGTGGTCGGTGACGACGTCGGTGATCGAGCCGGTGGCGACGTACTGGTCGAGCTGCTCCAGGATCGTGCCCGAGCGGGCGTTCCAGCCGAGGACGAGGGTCCGCTCGGCGCGCTTCCCGGCCTCGCCGCGGGCGACGATGGCGCTCTCGTCGATGGCCGGGCGCGAGCCGTCCAGGACGATGGCGCTGTCGTCGGCGGCGATGAGGATGAGCTTGTCCCCCGCCTGGAGCTGCGCGCTCGAGGGCGGGTTGATGTGGCACACGCCCTCACTGGTGAGGACGCCGATGAGCGAGGACGTGCGGTAGGAGTGCATGGCCTGGCCGAGGGGCCGCCCGACGAGGGCGGGCTCGTCGACCATGTAGATCTCGTCGCCGCCGAAGTCGAGCAGGTCGGTGTAGACGACCGACAGGCCGGACTGGCGGCAGGTCTGGACCATCAGGCGGGCCATGAGGTCGTTGGCATCGACGACGTGGGCCATGCGGCCCCCGGCGAGGCGCGCCGCGGGCAGGTTGCGGCTCTCGGCGACGGCGCCGACGACGTGGCAGCGGATCTGCTCGCTCTGCCCGCCCTGGGTGACGGCGAGGAGGCTGCGCACGAGCTGGGCGTCGGGGTCGTCCTCATCGGAGGTGAGCAGCACGATGCTCTTGGCCTGGCCGGGGTTGACGAGGGCGATGTCGTCGGGGTCGGCGGGGTCGCCGGTGCGGCAGACGACCTTGGTGGACTTCAGGTCGCCGAGCTTGGTCCGGATCTCGTCCTCCATTTCGACCTTGTCGCGGTCGGCGAGCACGGCGATGCAGGCGTGCTTCTCGCTCTCGTTGGCCTCCACCAATTCCGATATGACGATGAACACTTGGTCGGACCATCCGAGAATGACGGTGTGGTCCTTCTCGACGACGAATGAGCGCCCTTTTCTCAGGTCCTCGAGTTTCGCGTCGAGACCGGTGGTGAGCACACCGACGAGTGAGGAGAGGATCACCAGTCCGCCGATGGTGGTGACGAACATGATGACCATGAAGGGGGTGCCGACATCGGCGTCCCCGGTGATCGTGCCGGCGTCGAGGATGTGGGTGAACGACGTCCACAGTGTTTCCATGACGCCGCCCTCGCCAGAGGCGGTGGCGACGAGCAGGGCGGCGCCGATCGCGGTGAGCGCCATTGTGATGACGGTCAGCCACCCGATGAGGGCCTTGGTGCCCTTCGACATGGTGTTGTCGAACCAATAGCGCGCACGCTGCCGGAAAGTGGGGTCGGTCATCGGGGGAGTCCTTTCTCGGGTGCGCGGTTCGGGGCCCGCGCGGATGCCGGAGGGTTTCGCGCAAGGGGTCGGCCGTGGCGAAGTGCCCGACAATGTCGGTAGCAGCGAAGATAACCCCGGCTATCAACCCGTCTTTTTCGAAGTCCCCGGTCAGCGCGCAGGCGGCGGGGTCCGGCCGGCGGCGTTCAGGACCGAGATCACACCGGCGGGCCGGGGCCGCCGAAGCGCTCACGATACCCGGCGGGGCCGACGGTCGACCGGGGCTGGGGCCTGTCTACGAACTCCGGGCGAGCCGGATCGCGAGTCGGCTGTGCCGCTTGGGAACGACGAAGCGGCCTTCGACGGTGGGGCCGACGCCGGACCGGTACGCCTCGATCTGGAGGCGGACGTCGCCGCGGCATTCGCGGTTCCAGACGGCCACTTGGGCGGCGACGCGCTCGGCGAGGGCCTCGCCGCCGGGCCCGTGGCCGCGCACGCCGACCTCGATACCGCTCCCACGAACGTCGTCCGCGTCCCCGTCGCGCCTGCAGGCCACGTACGCGAACGCGCCGCCGTCGACCACGGCCGGGTTGGCCCAGCGGAGCATGAGGCGGAGCTTCCCGTGGTCGCCGAAGGGCGCGCTCATGCGCCCGCAGCCGCTGAACGCGCAGGCCAGCCACAGCGACAGCTGGGCGGTGTCCTCGCCTGGGGCGATGCGGACGCCGGTCCAGACGGTGGTGCCGCGCTCGTCGAGCACGCCGCGGGCCCCGGCGGCCTCGACCTCCTTGTCGGCGTGGAAGGCGATGATGCGTCCCTCGGAGAGCTCCACGGCCTGGCTCTCGTGGGAACCGATGCCGCGCATCGGCATGAACCCGCAGGTGATGACGGATCGGCTGCGCAGGACGCCGCCGGTGTAGTCGAAGGCGACGGAGTGCTCGGAGCCGCGGATCTGGAGCGGCGCGACGAGCCTGCCGCCCTCGGCGAGCTGATCCCACCAGGCGGGCGGGAGGTCCCAGGTGCCGACGGTGACGATGATGCGGTCGTACGGGGCGCCCTCGGCGAAGCCGGCCTCGCCGTCGGCCTGGACGACGCGGACACGCTCGCACCCGACGGCGTCGAGGGCCTCGCGCGCCCGTTTGACGGTGTCGGCGTCGAGGTCGACGGCGGTCACCGAGCCGCGCGGGCCGACCAGGGCGTCCAGGAGCGCGGCGTTGTAGCCGGTCCCCGCGCCGATCTCGAGCACGCGGTGGCCGGGTGCCACGTCGAGCTGCTCGAGCATCTCGGCCACGATCGCCGGCTGCGAGGCCGAGCTGAGGGCGTCGCCCTCGTTGTTGCGCTTGGTGACGAACACGTCGTCGGCGTAGGCGGCTCTGAGCGGGGCCTCGGGGACGAAGCGGTGCCTGGGCACGGCCAGCATCGCGTCCCCGACTGCGGCGGACCGTATCGATCCGCGTTCGCGCAGCTTGTCGACCAGGCTCGCCCGCCGCCAGCGGGCCTCCTGACAAACGGTATCCGTGCGATCACCCACGTGCTCAAGCGTACGTCCGCCGACGCGCGGGCGCCTCATGCAGATCAGTCCCCGGTGTGTCCGCATCGTTCGTCGAGCATGGCGTAGAGGGCCCGGCGGTGCGCCTCGCCGACCGGAATGGGCGCCGCCGCCGGTTCGGCGCCGTCGACGGCGATCCAGGCGGTGAACGCGAACGGCTGCTTGGCGTCGCCGACGGCGTGGCCTTCGCAGCGGTGGGCGTCGAAGTGGAGCCCGACGGTGCGGCCGGGCAGCTCGGCGGCGGTGATGTCGAACAGGACCGAGCCGCGCACCTCGGTGACCTCGACCGCGGCGCCGCCGACGGGCCGGGCGATCAGTGTGCCGTCGAGCGTCCCGTCCTCGGCGGGGGTGAGTTCGCCGAGTTCGACTTCGACGGTGCGGGTGAGGAACTGGGCGGTGCACGCCTCTTTGAGGAGCCGGTCGAGGGTGCCGTTGGGGTGGGGCAGTTCGGCGGCGACCTCGTGGACGGCGCCGTCGTCGGTCGCGACGTCGAGCACGACCGACGACGGCGCGGCGGTGGAGTCGACGCCGTGGGGGCATCGGGCCGCACCGTAGTCGGTGAGCAGGTCGCGCGGGTTGGCGCTGGGGGGAACAGTGGCGTCGAACGGCTGGGGGCCGAGCGGCGCGAAGGAGTCGCTGAGCAGTTCGACGCCGAGGACGCGGACCGGCGCCGGGCCGTGGTTGGTGACGGCGATGGCGACGACGCCGGGTTCGATGAACGAGCGCCGGATCTCGGCGGTGGCGGTCAGCTCGGGCGGCGGCGACGGCGTCACCTCGTGCGGCGCGGCCTGCTCGCCGCCGCGGGCGAGGCCGCCCGCGAGTCCGGCGGCCGAGGCGGCCAGGAGGAACACGGCCACGATGCCGACCCGGATCCAGCGCATGCCTCAGTGTCGCACCGCGACCGGGATCAGGAAAGCCCCGCGGGCCTGGTCTCGAGGAGGCCGCGGATGGGCTTCAGGGCCACCGAGAGCGGGATGAAGCGGGTGGCGACGTCGCGCAGGACCGCCCCGGCGCCGCTCTCGTTGAACAGCAGGGGCGCGAGCTGCCGCGAGTTCTTCTGGGCGGCTTCGACTCTGGGGCGCTGGGTCCGCTCGAAGTCGGCCAGGGCCGCCTCGGCGCCGCCCGCGTCGGCCTCGGCGAGGCGGTCGGCCAGGACCCAGGCCGACTCCATGGCCATGCCCGCTCCGATCCCGGCGGTGGGCAGGAACCCGGCGGCCGCGTCGCCGACCAGGCCGATCCTGCCGATCGACCAGGCGTCGCTGCGGCAGTCGGTCAGGGACCAGTAGTAGGAGGGGCGTCCGTCGACGGCCTCGGTGAGGACTCGGTCGATGCGCTCGCCGGGGTCGCGGATCTCGGTGCGCAGGCGCGCGACGAACGCCTCGAGCCCCGCGGCCCTGGTCTCGCGGGGGCCGCAGACGATGGTGCCGATCTGGTCCTTGACGGGGTAGGTGCCGACGAAGGAGCCGGTGCCCCAGAGCTCTTCGCCGAGGTCCATGTCGGCGTCGGGGCCGGTCCAGACGACCCAGCCGCCCCAGTCGGTGTCGTAGGTGCTCACCTGCTCGGAGCGGAGCACGAGCCCGCGGGTGGCGGAGTGGAGGCCGTCGGCGGCGATCACCACGTCGAACTCGGCCTCGGTGCCGCCGATGGCGGCGGCCACGACGGGACCGCGCTGCTCGAGGGCGGTGACGGTCGTCTCGTGGCTGACGGCGCCGCCGCGGGCGGCGAGCACGTCCATGAGCTCGCCGCGGCCGATGCCGCGGTAGTCGCCGTAGGCGTTGAGCAGGCCGCCCATGGAGTACTGGTTGATGAGGGCGCCGTGGCGGCCGCGGATGCGGTAGCGGTCCATGCCGACGCTGGCGGCGACGTAGTCGTCGACGACGTCGAGGGCCTCCAGCACGGGGTCGACCAGGGGCATGAGGGCGAGCATGTAGCCGCTGGGGGCGTCGGGGCCGGCCCGTTCGATCAGGACGGGGTTGAGGCCGCGCCGCCGCAGCAGCTGGGCGAGCGTGAGCCCGGCGACGCCCGCACCGACGACGAGCACGCGGAGCCGGTCGTCGCGGGAGGCGTCGATCTGCGCCCGCACTGGAGTTTCCTGCAGCATGGTCATTCCCCTCACTTTTGGACCACCCGGTCCACTCCAAGGTACCACACGATTGGACCACCCGGTCCAATCCGTTGGGTATGCTGGCGGCCATGACCAGACGCGAGACGGGGGTGCTGCCGCCGGAGCGGCGGCGCGCGCTGCTGGAGGCGGCGGCGGTGGAGTTCGCCGAGGCGGGCTACGAGCGCGCCTCCCTCAACCGCATCATCCGCGGCCAGGGCATGAGCAAGAGCTCGTTCTACCACTACTTCGGCTCGAAGGAGGCCCTGTTCGGCGCGGTGGTGGCCGACATCGGGGGCGACCTGGCCGCGGCCCTGGGCCTGCCCGACCCGGCCGAGCTCGCCGAAGGCGACTTCTGGGGCCGCGTCAGGGCGCTGACCGACCGCCTGGCGCAGGCCTCCCAGGAGCGCCCGGGCTTCACGGCGCTGGCGAGGCTGTTCTATCTCCCCGACGCCCCGGCCTCGCTCGACGCGAGCAGAAGTCGCATCGACGCCTGGATCGACCGGGCACTGGAGGCGGGCCGCTCGGTGGGCGCGGTGGGTGAGGAGCTGCCGGTCTCACTGCAACGGCAGCTGGTCAGGGCGGTGCTGTGGGCGATGGACGAATGGTCGGTGACCAATATGGACCACCTCACCGAGGACGAGCTGATCCTCCTGGCGGACGCCCAGTTGGAGGCGATGCGGCGGCTTCTGGCACCTGAGGGTTCTTCAAGTCCCTGAACGAGCCGCACCGCGCCCTTAGACTCCGGGGTATGGCGATTCGATGGATGAGCGCGTTCTGGGACTTCCCGGCCGATGCCTTCGAGGCCGGCACCACGTTCTGGCTGGAGGTGACCGACGCGAACCTGTCGGAGCCGCGCGGCGTGAACAACGAGTTCGCGGCCCTGACCCCCCGGGAGGGCCACTCGTGCCTGTGGGTGCAGCGCCTCCAGTCGGGCGAGGGCGGCAACCACCTCGACCTGCACGCCGACGACGTTGCGGCCGAGGCCGCGCGGGCCGAGTCCCTCGGAGCCGGCGTCGTGCGCAAGGGAGAGGGACTCATAGCCCTCCGCTCCCCCGGCGGGTTCCCCTTCTGCATCGTGGCCTACGACGGAGAGACGGCGATACCCGCGCCGGTCACATGGCCGGGCGGGCAGCGGAGCATCGCCGACCAGATCTGCATCGACATCCCGGCCCAGGTCTACGGGAGCGAACGGGACTTCTGGGTGGCGTTCAGCGGGCGCCGCCCCCGGCCGAGCGATTCCCCCGAGTTCGAGCGGCTCGAACGGCCGCCGGGCATGCCGCTGGAGATCCTGCTCCAGCGCCGCGACGAGGCCGAGTTCGACGATCCGGTCAGCGCCCACATCGACCTGGCCACCTCGGACCTCGAAGCCGAGACCCTGCGCCACAGCGAACTCGGCGCCGTGCCGATCGAGCGGTTCGAGCACTGGCAGGTGCTCCACGACCCGACCGGCCTCGAATACTGCATCACCGACCGCGCCCCGCGGCCGGTCGCCTGACTTCGGCGAAGGCCGTTCAGCCGGGGAGGGTTGCGACCGTCAGCAGGTGGTTGCTCGCGCCCAGGAGGGACGGTTCGGTCTCGATCACGCGCAGGCCTTCGAGGAGGTGCTCGCGCACCTCGTCGTTGTCGATGATCGCCTCCAGCTGCGGGATGTAGCCGGGGAAGCCCTGCACCGCGTACTGGGCGGGCGCCGCCATGGCCGCGTCGGCGAACTCGCTCGCGATCTCGCCGGGGTGGTGGAGGTAGGCCGTGGTGAAGATGTCCCGGTCGAAGTAGCGCAGGTGGCCTTCCTTGAGGGCGCGGAGGCTCTCGTCCGATGAGAGCGATTGGATCGTGTAGTCGGCGGAGTTCCACAGGAGCCAGTCGTTCCAGCCCGCCGTGCGGTTGATCGTCACGGCGGCGACCACGCCGCCGGGGCGGGCGACGCGGCGCGCCTCGCGCAGCGCCCGGACGCGCTGCTCGCGGTCGGTCAGGTGGTACAGCGGGCCCATGAGCAGGACCGCGTCGCGGGATTCGTCCTCGCACGGCAGGTCGCGGGCGTCGCCCACGACCGCTTCGACGCCGGGCAGTTCGGCGGCCACGGCCACCTGGCTCGCCACGGGGTCGACGAGGGTCACCTTGTGGCCGTCGGCGGCCAGCCAGGCGGAGTGGACGCCGGTGGCGCCCCCGACGTCGAGCACGTCGAGCCCCGGGCCGGGCAGGACGCGGCGCAGCAGGTCCTGCATCCGCGTGAACTCCAGGCGGCCGCGCGCCTTCCTCGTCAGGCGGTCGCGCTCGCCGCCGCGCTCGTAGTACGCCTCGATCTCGGGTTCGAGTTCCCACTGACTCATGGCGCCGATCGTCGCCCATGGACGGGCGCGGCCGCCAGCGGTTTTCCCGGCGGCGGTCGATCCCTGTCGGCGTGCTCCCGCAAGCGCGCCGGACCGACCGCCGCCGCGAACATCTCACCGCATGCCCCGCGACACCCGCCGCGCGGTTCACGTGATGCACGGCATAGCCGAAGCTGTCATGAATCCGGGCGCCGTCTCGTTCAGAGTGCAAGCGAACAGACAGGAGAGGGACATGCAGCACCGCATCATCGTCCTCGGGGCCGGATACGGCGGGACCTATGTCGCCGGATGCCTCGCCCGCCGACTCCACCCGGCCGACTTCGAGATCACCGTCGTCAACGCCGAGCCCGACTTCGTCGAACGGCTCCGACTGCACCAGCTCGCCGCCGGGCAGGACCTGCCCCGCCGCGACCTGGCGGCGATCTTCGCCGGCACCGGCGTCCGGCTGCGGCTGGCGCGCGTCACCGCCGTCGACGCCGACCGCCGGACCGTCACCGTCGACGACGGCAGCGGCGCCGACCGGCTCGAATACGACACCCTCGTCTACACGCTCGGCAGCACCATCGCCGAGCACGGCGTCCCGGGCGTGGCCGAGCACGCCTTCCACATCGCCGGGCGCCCGGCGGCGCTGCGTCTGCGCGCCCGCCTGGACGAGCTGGACGGCGCGGGGTCGGTGCTGGTCGTCGGCGGCAACCTGACCGCGATCGAGGGCGCCACCGAACTCGCCGAGTCCCGGCCCGGGCTCCGGATCGCCCTCGCCACCGAAGGCGAGCTGGGCGGCTGGCTGGCCCCCAAGGCCCGCCGCCACCTGCTGGGGGCCTTCGACCGGCTCGGCATCGCGGTCCACGAGCACACGCCCATCGCTCAGGTCACCGCGGCGGGCGCCGTCGCCGCCGACGGCACCGCCTTCGACGCCGACGCGACCGTGTGGGCGGCGGGCTTCGCCGCCCATCCCATCGCCGCCGCCAGCGGCCTCGCCGTCGGCGGCGACGGCCGGATCACGGTCGACAAGTCGATGCGGTCGGTCTCCCATCCGGAGGTCTACGCCGCCGGGGACAGCGTCCACGCCGTCGCCGAGAACGGTCTGCCGCTGCCGATGAGCTGCGCTTCGGCGGGGTTCACCGGCAAGCAGGCGATGGCCGCGATCATCAGGGAGCTGACCGGCCGCAACGCCGCGGGTTCGCCGATGGTGTACTACGGCAACCACATCAGCCTCGGACGCAAGGACGCGATCCTCCAAGTGGTCGACGGTGACGCGCGGTCGAAGTCCTGGGCCGTCGTGGGCGGCCGGACGGCCGCGCGCGTCAAGAACGGGATCCTCAAGGGCGCCGCGTGGAGCGTCGCCCACCCGACCTTCGGCATGCCGGCCCGCAGGCACCGCCGGTCGGCCGCGGCCGACCGCTCCGCCGAGGCCGCCACCGCCTAGCATCGCCCGCATGGACACGGCCACCGTCGAGCGTTTCGAGGCCAACCGGGACCGGTTGGCCTCGCTGGCGTACCGCCTGCTCGGCTCGGCCGCCGACGCCGAGGACGTCGTGCAGGACGCGTTCCTGCGCTGGCAGGCGGCCGAGGTCGGGCGCATCGAGGTGCCCGAGGCGTGGCTGACCAAGGTCGTCGCCAACCTCTCGCTCGACCGGCTCCGCTCGGCGCAGGCTCGGCGCGAGCGCGCGGTCGGCGACTGGCTGCCCGAGCCGCTGCTGGAGGGCGACCCGATGCTCGGTCCGGCCGACACCGCCGAGCAGCGTGAGTCGGTGACGCTGGCGGTGCTGACGCTCATGGAGCGCCTCTCGCCGGTGGAGCGGGCCGTCTACGTCCTTCGCGAGGCGTTCTCGCACTCGCACGCCGAGATCGCCGAGATCCTCGACATCACCGAGTCGGCGAGCCAGCAGCACGCCCACCGGGCCCGGCGCCGCATCACTTATGAGCACCGTTCTTATGGGCACCGTGCCGCCGGGCGCGGCGCCGGCGCGACCGACCGCGCCTCGGCGCGCCGCATCGTCGAGGCGTTCGTCGACGCCGCCGCCTCGGGCCGCACCGAGCGGCTGGTGGCGCTGCTGACCGACGACGCGACCGCGATCACCGACGGCGCCGGGCTGTCGGAGAAGCTGGTGCGGCTCGCCGCCCCCGAGCGGATCGCCGCCGCGCTGCGCGGCGCCTTCAAGCCGACTCCGGCGAAGCTGCGGCTGGTCGGCGGCGCTCCGGCCCTCCACGCCGCCGTGGTCAACGGCGAGCCCGCCGTGGTCGCCGTCCTCGACGGCCGGGTGGTGGGCATGGTGGTCCTGGAGGTGCGCGGCGACAGGATCGCGGTCGTGCACGGCCTGGCCTCCAAGTCCAGGCTCGGTCGCGTCGACGAGGCGTGGGGGCGAAGCGAGCACGGCGAGCCGCTCATCGAGTCGTGGGGGCCCGCGGAAGCATAGTTTGCCGCCCGCGACGGGCACATGGCTTGCCGCCGCGCAGCGGCGACTGGTTCGGGTGGGGGTGGGCGACGGGCACATGGCTTGCCGCCGCGCAGCGGCGACTGGTTCGGGTGGAGGTGGGCGACGGGCACATGGCTTGCCGCCGCGCAGCGGCGACTGGTTCGGGTGGAGGTGGGCGACGGGCGGGCCCCCCCTCTAGTTGGAAGCCACCCGCAGGCCCAACGCCACCATGATGCCGCCGGTGATCCCGTTGAGCCACGCGCGCACCCTCGGCCGGGTGAGGAACCGGCGCATGAGGCCGACGAGGTTGGCCAGCACCAGGAACCACAGCCCGTTCGCGGCCATCGCCACCGCCGCCAGCTCCCCCACGTACGCCCAGTGCGCGCCGCCGCCGATGAACTGCGGCATCAGCGCCGTGAAGAACACGGCCGCCTTCGGGTTGAGCAGGTTGCACAGCAGCCCCGAGCGGAACGCCGCCCACCGGCTCATCCGCCGCTCCAGGTCGACCTCGACGACCGGTTTCGAGCGGTCCTTGAAGGCCGCGATGATCGAGCGCACGCCGAGGTAGACGAGGTAGGCGGCACCGGCGATCTTAACGATCGTGAACGCCGCGGCCGAGGCGGCGAGCAGCGCCGCCAGTCCGGCGGCGGTGGCCACCACCCAGACGCTGACGCCCAGCGCGATGCCCAGAGCCGTCCACATCCCGCTCGCCCGGCCGCTGAGCATGGCGTTGCGCGTCACCATGACGAAGTCGGGGCCGGGCACGATCGAGGCCACCAGGATCGCGGTGGCGAACACCAGCAGTACGGTCATCGGCCCTTCCCTCCGTCGGCGCTGGGCCTATTCTTCCACCGCTCGGCGGCGGCGCCTAGCGGCGGCGGGCGAGCAGCGCGACCGGCACGAGCAGGAGCGCCCCGATCCACAGCACGGCCCGCGCGGCCGAGGCGTCGACGACCAGGCCGCCCGCGAAGGAGCCCGCCGCGATCGACAGGTTGAACATCATCGTGTTCAGCGAGGTCGCGGCCTCGGCTTCATCGGGGGCGGCCCGCAGGTACCAGGTCTGGACGGCCGGGGAGACCAGGCCGTAGCCCGCGCCCCACAGGACCAGGACGGCCGCGGCGGAGAACACGTCGCCCACGGCCAGGGCCATGAGCGCCATGGCCAGGGACATCGCGGCGGCGAGGGCGACGAGCGTCGCCCGCAACCGGGTGCCGATGAGCGCGCCGGAGGCGGCCGTGGCGCCGAGCGCGGCCGCGCCGAAGGCCATGAGCAGGCCGCTGACGGCGCCGCCCGCGATGCCGCTCGCCTCCAGGATCTCCCTGACGTAGGTGTAGGCGACGAAGTGGCCGGCGACGATGAGGAACGTCAGTGCCAGGCCGGTCCGCACGCCCGCGTTGGCCCGCGCCATGCGCGCGAGCGAGGCGAAGCGGACGGCGCCGGTCGAAGGCAGCTTCGGGACCAGGGCGGCGATCGCGGCGAAGGCGGCCAGGCTCAGGCCGCCGAGGACGGCGAGCGCGGCCCGCCATCCGAGGTGGCCGCCGATGAACGTGCCCGCCGGGACGCCGAGGACGGTCGCGGCGCCGATGCCGCCGTAGACGGCGGCGGTGGCCCTCGGCACGGCCGAGGCGGGCACCAGGCGCAGGGCGATGCCTCCGGCGACCGACCAGAACGCGCCGATGCTGAGGCCCACGAGGACGCGGGCGGCGAGCATGAGGCCGAAGCCGGTGGCCAGTGCGGCGCCGAAGTTCGCGGCGGCCACGAGCGCGGCGAGGCCGAGCAGGACGCGGCGGCGGTCGGCGCGGCCGGTCAGGACGGTGCTCACCGGCGCGGCGACGGCGGCCACCAATCCGGGGACGGCGACCATGAGCCCGGCGGTGCCGGTGCTGACGCCCAGTTCGGCGCCGATGGGCGTGAGCAGGCCCACCGGGAGCATCTCGGCGGTCATGACGGTGAAGACGCCGAGGGCGACGGCGGCCACGGACAGCCACTGCCTGAGGGTGGGCCGCTCCACGGCGGCGGAGGAGACGGGCTGGACCCGTTCGAGGGTGGTCACGGCACGGCCTTTCGGTGTCGGTTCTCGGCACGACCCGGCTGGGTCTCATATGCCGGAACCGGTCCACCACTCGGTCCGTGCGGTGGCGACGCGGGCGGGGGTCTGCGCAGGGGCCGGGCTCCTCGATCGGGGGCCGGCCGGGGCGGGTGCCCCTTGGCGGTGCGCAGTGCCCGCACCCTGTCCGGACGCTCGGCGTCCGGGGCGTGGCCACTGGCTCAAGGTTAGCATCGCGGGGCGGCGGCGAGGCCGCTCGCGCGTCCCGCCAGGCGGCGCGGCGCCGACTGTCGTGGTGTCTGTTGCCATGCCATGACACACTCGTTCTGCGCGCACCCCCGGACGGAAGGAATGACGGGCACATGTCAGCAGAAGGCGGTACCAAGGCGGTCGTCGCGGCCCTGCTAGCGAACACGGGCATCGCGATCAGCAAGTTCGTCGCGGCCGGCATCACCGGATCCGGCTCCATGCTGGCCGAGGGCGTCCACTCGGTGGCCGACGCCTCCAACCAGGGGCTGCTGCTGCTCGGCGGCAAACGCGCCAAGCGGGCCGCGAGCCCGGCCCACCCGTTCGGGTACGGGCGCGAGCGGTACATCTACGCGTTCATCGTCGCGATCGTGCTGTTCAGCGTCGGCGGCCTGTACGCGCTCTACGAGGGCTACCACAAGATCACGAACCCGCACGAGCTGTCGAACGAGCTGGTCGCGATCGTCGTGCTCGTGATCGCGATCGTCTTGGAGTCGTTCTCGCTGCGCACGGCCGTCAAGGAGTCGAACACGCTGCGCGGGCGCAAGTCGTGGGTCAAGTTCGTGCGCGGGGCGAAGTCCCCCGAGCTGCCGGTGGTGCTGCTCGAGGACGTCGGCGCGCTCATCGGCCTGGTCGCGGCCCTGCTCGGCGTCGGGCTGGCCGTCATCACCGGCAACCCGCTCTTCGACGCGCTCGGCACGGTCGTCATCGGCCTGCTGCTGGTGACCATCGCGGTGGTGCTGGCCATCGAGATCAAGAGCCTGCTCATCGGCGAGTCCGCCTCGCTGGAGCACATCGCCGCGATCGAGGAGGCGATCCTCGCGGGCGGTGACATCACCGACATCATCCACCTCAAGACGCTGCACATCGGCCCGGACGAGCTGCTGGTGGCCGCCAAGATCGGCATCCAAAACTCCGAGACGGGCGAGGAGATCGCCGCGGAGATCAACGCCGCCGAGGCGCGCGTGCGCGAGGCGGTGCCGATCGCGACGGCGATCTACCTGGAGCCGGACCTGCGCCGCGTGGCCGCCGCGTAGGGCCTGTGTCAAGCTCGTCGCATGGCGAAACTGGTGCTGGACCTGCACGACATCTACAACAAGGGCGACCGGATCGACCGCGCGCTGCGGGAGGTGATCGACGAGGCGATCGCGAAGAGGATCGACACGGTCGAGATCATCCCGGGCAAGGGCTCGGGCCAGCTCAAGAAGAAGGTGCTGCGCTTCCTCGACCAGAAGGACGTCAAGGCGCTGTACCACCGCGTCGACAAGGACTCGAAGAACTTCGGCCGCCTGTTCGTGCACTTCAAGCACAAGAAGCGTCAGTGACGGTGCGCCCGGTGCCGCGCCCCCTCGCGGCACCGAGGGCTGCCGGGCCGCTACTCTTCGGCGCCGAGCAGTTCGAGCAGGCGCAGCACCGGCACCCGGTAGCTGTGCCCGATCCTGAGGACCTGGACGGGGAAGTCCCCGTCCTTGGCCAGCCGGTAGGCCACGGTCCGGCCGATCCCGAGGATCTGGGCGGCCGTCTCGACGTTGGTCATCACCCCGAGCGCCTTGACGCGCTCGAGGGTCCAGGTCTCCTCGTCAATGGCGACACTCGAAGGTCCCACCTTCACATCCGGTGTCATGCTCGTCCTTTCTTCCGCGGCGGTCGGTGGGGCGCGCGAACGCGCCCGCACCGGCACGGGGTGCGCCGGTGCACCGCCGTCTCGGATAAGTCGACCCCATATGGCACGGCAAGTCCATAGCGCGGCACGGGATTCACCCGCTCGCGTGTCATCTTCGCCTCCGGGCGTCCACCCCTCTCGACCGCCGGAAGAATGTAGGTTAGCCTTACCTACATGTCTGATGACGCCGGTCTGAGCGGCCGCTCCCTGGAACTCGCCTACTTCGGCGAGACGGTCGTGCACGGCGCCGACATCGAACTGCGCTGCGGCGAGGTCACCGCGCTCCTCGGCCCCAACGGCAGCGGCAAGTCCACCCTGCTGCGCTCCCTGGCCCGGCTCCACCGGCCGAGCGCCGGGGAGATCGCCTTCGACGACGGCACGCCCGCCGCCGCCCTGGCCCCCAAGGACTTCGCCCGGCGCGTCTCCCTGCTCGCCCAGTCCAGGCCCGTCCCCGGCGGCGTCCGCGTCGTCGACGTCGTCGGCTACGGCCGCCACCCCTACCGCGGCCGCTGGCGCTCCGGCGACGAGGACGGCCCCGCCGCCGTCGAACGCGCCATGGGCATCTGCGGCGTCTCAGGCATGGCCGAGCGCGGCGTCGAGACCCTCTCCGGCGGCGAGCGCCAGCGGGTCTGGCTCGCCTCCTGCCTCGCCCAGGACACCGGCGTGCTCCTCCTCGACGAGCCCACCACCTACCTCGACCTGCGGTACCAGGTGGAGATCCTCGACCTCATCCGCGACCTGGCCGACGACCACGGCACCGCCGTCGGCGTCGTCCTCCACGACCTCGACCAGGCCGCCGCCGTCGCCGACCGCGCCGTCCTGCTCCACGGCGGGCGCGTGGCGGCCTCCGGCACGCCCGCCGAGGTCCTCACCCCCGAGAACCTCACCCCCGCCTACGGCATCGACATCGAAGTCGACACCGATCCCGCCACCGGCCTGCTCACGACCCGGCCCATCGGCAAGCACAGCCGGCGGCTCGCGTCCAGCGCCGCCGAATAACGAAGGAACCCGATGCAGCACCACCACCTGCGCGCCGCCGTGCCCGCCTCGCTCGCCGCGGCCGCCCTCCTGGCCACCGCCGCCTGCGGCACCACCGAGGACACCGGCGGCGGCGACGAGACCGACGACGCGGCCGGGCCGGTCTCCACCGTGGACGCCCGCGGCGAGACCGTCGAGCTCGACGCCCCCGCCGAGACCGTCGTGACCCTCGAATGGGCCGAGACCGAGATCGTCGCCAGCCTCGGCACCATGCCCGCGGGCGCGGCCGACCTGGAGGGCTACCAGACGTGGGCGGGCGCGGCCGTGCCGCTCGACGACACCGTCACCGACGTCGGCACCCGCTCCGAGCCGTCCATCGACGCCATCGCCGGACTGGCTCCCGACCTGGTCGTCATGGAGACCGACGACGAGAAGCTCATCCCCCAGCTCGAGGAGTTCACCGCCGTCCTGGTCACCCAGGGCTCCGACGCCGCCGACAACATCGGCCGCATGAAGTCCGACGTCACCATGATCGCCGATCTGCTCGGCAAGGACGACGAGGCCGAGGCGCTCCTGGCCGACTTCGACGCGAAGGTCGAGGAGGTCGCCACCGCGATCGAGGCCGCCGGGACCGCCGACGTGCCGTACCTGTTCGCCGACGGCTGGGACGACGGCTCGACGATCTCCATCCGGCCCTTCGGCGCCGGGTCCCTGCCCGGCGCGCTCGCCGGGGCCGTCGGATTGGCCAACGCCTGGACCGGCGAGACCGACGAGCTGTGGGGCCTGGGCGCCACCGACGTCGAGGGCATGGCCCAGTTCACCGACACCGAGCTCAAGTTCGTCTACAACAACTCGTTCGACGACGACATCTTCAACGAGAAGCTCATGGGCAACGCCATCTGGGACGACCTGAAGTTCGTCGAGGACGGCGAGATGTACGAGCTGCCGCACGGCGCCTGGACCTTCGGCGGCCCCCGCTCCTGCGAGCTCTTCCTCGACTTCTACGCCGAGGTCTACGCGAGTTGAGCCGCACCCTGACACCGCCGGTGCGACCGGAGGACGGGGCCGCGAACCCCCGCTTCCTTCCGGCGGCGACGATGTTCACCGTCACCGCCGGGGTCCTGGTCGCGCTGGCGGCACTCCACCTCACGCAGGGCACGTCGACGGTCGACGCGGGTGACCTGCTGCGCCTGGCCACCGGCTCGGCCGAGCCGGGCGTGTGGAACGTCCTGTCAGGGGCCCGATTGCCGCGCCTGGCCGCGGCCGTCCTCGTCGGCATCGCCCTGGGCGTCTCGGGGAGCCTGCTCCAGTCGATCGCCCGCAACCCCCTGGCCAGCCCCGACACGCTCGCGGTGAACGCCGGGGCGTATCTGGCCGTCACCGTCGTCGCCGCGTTCGGCATCACGCTGCCGCTGCTCTCGGGCGTCGGCGTGGCCTTCCTCGGCGCGATCGCCACCGCGGCGCTCGTGCTCGCCATGGCCTCGGGAGGCGGCTCGGCCACCACCAGGCTCATCCTCGCCGGTTCGGCGACCGCGATGGCCGCGAACTCGGTGGTCTCGCTCCTGCTCATCGTGTTCCAGCAGGAGACGATGGGCCTGTTCGCTTGGGGCTCGGGCAACCTCACGCTCACGGGTTTCGCGCCGCTCCTCCAGACCGGGCCGCTGGTGGCCCTGGCCGTCGCGGGCGCGATCGCGCTCGCCTCCAGGCTCGACGTCATGCGCCTGGGCGACGACACCGCCGCCGGCCTCGGCGTCCACGTGCGGCGCACCCGCCTGTCCGCGGTCGTGATCGCCCTGCTCCTGGCCGCCTGCGCGGTGACCGTGGCCGGGCCGATCGGCTTCGCGGGCCTGGCCGCGCCGGTCGCGGCGCGCCTGATCGCCCAGAAGGTGCCCGAGCTCCTGCCCCACCGCGCGCTGCTGCTCTTCAGCGGCCTGTGCGGCGCGATCGTCATCGTCGGCGCCGACGTGGCGCTGCGGGCGCTGGTCGGCGCCGAGCACAGCGTGTTCATCCCGGTCGGCGTCGCGACCACGATCCTCGGCGCGGGCGTCATGGTGTGGCTGGCGCGCCGGATGACCGGCGCGGGAGCCGACGACCGCCCGGCGATGCTCCACGGCGCGGCGAACCGCGGGCGGCTCGCGTTCGGCCTCATCGTCGCGGGACTGTCGGCGGCCGTCGCCGCGGCGCTGATCGCCGGAATGCTCATGGGCGACCAGCTGCTCCTGGGCGGCGACATCTGGAACTGGGTGCAGGGCCGCACCGGCTCGGCCTACACGTGGATCATCGACCAGCGCTACCCGCGCGTGCTCGCGGCGCTGCTCGCGGGCGCGGCCCTGGCCGCGGCCGGGGCGGTCACGCAGGGCGTGTGCCGCAACCCGCTCGCCGAGCCGGGCATCATCGGCGTCACCGCCGGGGCCGGGGTCGGCGCGGTCGCGTTCATCACGCTCGTGCCGGACGCGGGCACGTGGACGATCACCGGCGCCGCCGCAGCGGGCGGCCTCGCCGCGTTCGCGATCGTGTACCGGCTCGCCTGGAAGGGCGGCCTGGACACCGCGCGGCTCGTGCTGGTCGGCATCGGCGCCGCCGCGATCGGCATGGCGGCCTGCACGCTCATCATCCTGTACTCCGACCCGTGGAACACGCCGAAGGCGATGACCTGGCTCTCGGGCACCACGTACGGGCGCACCGCGGACCGGCTCCTCCCGCTCGCTCTCGCGCTCGCGCTGATCGTGCCGTTCCTGGTCGCGCACCGCCGCGAGATCGATCTGCTGTCGCTGGACGACGACACACCGCGGGTCCTCGGCGTCCGGCTGGAGCGCACGCGGCTGCTGCTGCTCACCGCCGCGGCGGTCCTGACGGCCGCGGCCGTGGCCGTGGTCGGCGTGATCGCGTTCGTCGGTCTGGTCGCCCCGCACCTGGCGCGGGGCCTGGTCGGCTCGCGCCACACGCGGGTGCTGCCGGTGGCGGTCCTGCTGGGAATGCTCCTGGTGAGCGTCGCCGACACGGTGGGCCGCACGGTGATCGCTCCGGCGCAGATCCCGGCCGGGCTGGTGTGCGCGCTGATCGGGACGCCGTACTTCATCTGGCTGCTGTGGCGCAGCCGGATCCGCACGGCCTGACGCCACGCGGTCGGCCGTACAGACACCGTATCCGGCACTGGCGGCGGAACCGGCGCAGCTCTCCACGGGCGGGGCCGCGCCGGGGGCGGGAACCGCAGCGGCGTGCGGGGCGTCTGATGAGCGATACCGCACTAAAATGCCACTGAAGTGCCCTCATAGTTTTGGAGCCCCCGCCATGTCCTATTCGCAGCCGCCCCACTACAGCTTCGGCGATCCCGGCGACAGCCAGCCGCCGCAGCAGCCGATGAGCGGCGGGCCGGCCTACTCGCCGCAGCCGACGTACCAGCAGCAGCCGATGGGACTCCCGACGATGGCCGGGCCGCCGCTGCCCCCGGTCCAACAGAAGCCGTCGCCGGTCGTGCATGCGCTGGGCATCGGGGCAGCGCTGTGCTTCGTCGGCGTCGTGCTGTTCGGGATCCTGTGGTTCCAGGCGCACGGGAAGGCGGGCGACGCCGAGGCCCTCGCCGACGACCGGGCCGCCAGCGTCGACGAGCTCCAAGGACAGCTCGACGACGCCCAGGCGCAGTTGGAGGACCTGCAAGGGCAGGTGGACGAGCTGGAGGGGCAGGCCGCGGACACCGAGGCGATGCAGGCGTGCCTCGACGATCTCGAAACCTACTACGACACCCCGGTCGACTCCCAGGAAGAGCAGGACGCGCTCGACGCGTTCTACGTCTCGTGCGACGCCTGGATCTCCTGATCCCGGCTCGCACGGGCACCGCACGGCGTCCAGGACCGAATGCGAGCGGGGAGCCCTGTCAGTCGCCGGTGGTAAAATTCATGGCCACAATGAGCCGCCTCCGCCCCTGGCTCGATATGCCCGGATCCATCGGGAGCACACCACTGACGCATTGGCTCCGCCATTCGTGGAACCCATAGCACGGAAGCCGGAGCAGCGTCGTTTTCCGGGAGCACCATCGGAGCGCTGCGGCCCTACATGGCAGTGCCTCACACGGCAGTGCCTCACATGGAAGTGGAGTGATGGCAGAGCACGCAGTCAGCGAGTGGCACGGTGTCCGCACGCCTTCTGAGCGAGCGCCGTACCCGCCCCCAGCCGAGGAGCACGACTTGCACGAACCCCTGCGCATCACCGAATACGGCGACAGACGGATCGGCCTGCGGGCCGCCGGCGAGATCGACCTGAACAGCCACGAGGCATGGGCACTGGCGCTGCGCCGCGTGGCGCGCCTGGGCGAGGAGGTCCACCTGGACCTGTCCGGGGTGGCCTTCATCGACGTCCGCGGCACCACGCTGCTGGTGGACGCTGCGGCCGCGCTGCCCGACGGGCACCGGGTCGTGGTGTACGGAGCGCCGCCCGCGCTGCACCGGGTGATTCAGGTCCTGTGGCCGGACGGGACGGCCGCGATCACGTTCGAAGGAGCGCAATGAACTCTGCGATCGTACTGGAGACCGAGGAGCGTTTCGAGCATCCGGCGCTGTTCTACTCCAGCGGCGACGAGTACCTGAACGGCACGATCCCGTTCATCGAGGGGGGACTCACCGCCGGCGAACCGGTGGCAGTAGCCGTGCCGGAGCACAACCTGGAGTCGGTGCGGCGGGCCCTGGGCGCCTCCGCCGAGCGCGTCCTCCTGGTCGACATGGGCGAGGCGGGCGCCAACCCGGGGCGGATCATCCCCAGCGTGGTGCGCACCTTCGCCGACGCCCACCCCGGGCGCCGGGTGCGGATCATCGGCGAGCCGGTGTGGCCTGGCCGCAGCGAGCTGGAGTACCCCGCGTGCGTGCAGCACGAGGCGCTGCTCAACCTCGCGTTCAACGGCCGCGCCGTCACCAAGCTGTGCCCCTACGACGCCGGGGAGCTCGGTCAGCGGGTCCTCGACGACGCCAGGGCCACCCACCCGGTCCTGATCGACCGCACCGGACGGCGCCCCAGCGACCGGTACGACCCCGACCGCATCCTCACCGATTACAACCGGCCGCTCGAGCGCCCGCCGAGGTCGGCCATCGAGCGCGCCGCCGACTACGCCACGCTCGACAACGCGCGCTGGTTCGTCACCGCGTACGGGCGGACCGTGGGACTGTCGGCGATGCAGCTCATCGATCTGGAGATCGCGGTCACCGAGCTGCTCACCAACAGCATCAGCCACGGCGGCGGGCTCGGCACCTTCCGGATCTGGACCGACAGCAGGCATCTGATCTGCGAGGTCAGTGATACGGGGCAGATCACCGATCCGCTGGTGGGGCGGCGTTCGGCCGACGATGCCCAGCACTACGGCCGCGGGCTGCTGCTGGTCAACCAGATCGTCGACCTCGTCCGGATGCACACCTGCCCGGACGGCACCACGGTGCGGATCTACCTGCGGCTGCCCGCCCAGCAGCTCGAAGACTGAACGGGGGCGGCCGCAACGCACGAAGCACGCCGCGGCGAGGCGGCGTGCTTGCGTGATCTTCGCTTGTGTGGGCACAGCCTTTGCTTGTGTGGGCCTGTCTCTTTGCTCGAGTCGGGTGCGACCTTTGCCGCTAGGTCGGGGCGTTGGTAAGGCCTTCGCGCAGGTCGTTGAGCATCCGGTTGAGCAACCGCGACACATGCATCTGCGAGATCCCCACCTCCTCAGCAATCTGCGTCTGCGTCATATCCCCGAAATACCGCAACGCCAAAATCCGACGCTCACGCTCCGGCAACCCCTGCAACAAAGGCACCAAAGACTCATGATTCTCCACAAACTCCAACGCCGCATCCTCCGACCCCACCGACTCCGCCAACGACGCCCGCTCCGCATCCTCAAACGGCGGCTCATCCAACGACACCGCCCGATACGCCTGCCGCGCCTCATACCCCTCGGCCACCTCAGCGACACTGATCCCCAAATGCCGCGCCAACTCCTCAGCCGACGCCGGACGACCCAACTCCTGCGCCAACTCCGCATTCCCCTGATTGATCGCCAACCGCAACTCCTGCAAACGCCTCGGCACCCGCATCGGCCACGACGTATCCCGGAAATGCCGCCGCACCTCCCCCATCACCGTCGGCACCGCATACGACAGAAAATCCGCCCCCTGCGCCGGATCGAACCGATCCACCGCATGAATCAACCCCACCGACGCCACCTGCACCAGATCATCCTTCGCGATCCCCTTCCCCGAGAACCGCTGCGCAATATGCTCGGCCAACGGCAGATACCCCGTCACCAACCGATCCCGCACCTCCGCATGCCGCGGATCACCCGCCTCCAACCCCGCCAACTCCACGAACAACGGCGCCAAATGACCGTACTCGTTGGAAGTGCTTCTTCTTTCCTTCGTCTGCTTGTCCGCCATGGGAATACCACCTTGCCTGTCGTGTTGGCGCGGTACCGGCGCTGGGCCGGCTCGTACTTCATGGGCACTGCCGCGGGCGCGGCCTTCTCGGATGCATCCGGGGGAATGCGGTGTGCTCGGAGCTGAGCCGATGAATCCTTTTCAGAAGCTTTGTTTTCAGAGGCCGTAGTTCTCGATGGCCTCACCCCTGGGGCGGTCTCCGCGGGCGCCGCCTGATTCACGTGTCGGTCGATCACCTCCGGGGTATGCGACTCGCTCAGCATGCATCATTCGATCAGACTACTACATCAAGATCATCTCGTCACGGCCATCGCGAGGAAGTTTTTCCTCCAATTAAACTGTGATGCCGATCATGTCAGCAATTACCCAGGAGTACAGCGTCGGACAATACGGAAATAAAGGGCCATAAACAGGTACTTTACAGCTCAATAATTTGCTTTTGCAACATAGGCAACCACGCGATAAATATTCACAGCGACCACTGAATCCTCAATTTCAATGCTATCCGACATATCGGCGCGCATGTTCGAATAACTATTCACGATCCCTATACAAATTATTGTGAGGATGCCACCAATGGCAGGCGCTTCCATTCAGCGGGACGTTCTGTCTCATTTTCGCGCAACACGGCAAAGCGTCGCGAGACGGCGCCAGCTTCGACCATAGAGGAAAGGGCGCCCTTAGCATCCCTGCTGAAGCATCCCGCACGGGCATTGTCCGTCCGATTTCATCCGCGCACGGTCTGCCGCCGCGCCGCGGCGCGCGGTTCGGGCGGCGGGCGGCCCGGACGCCGCCCATCCGGAGCCCTGAGCAGGCCCTAGAGGCGGGCGCTAAATGCGGGCCGGTTCGCGGTACTCGCCCCACTCCTCGCGCAGCGCCCCGCAGATCTCGCCGAGGGTCGCCTCGGCGCGGGCGGCGTCCAGGATCGGCTCGATGAGGTTCGCCGAGCCGCGCGCGGCGGTGACGACCTCCCCGAGGGCGCGGCGCACGGCCGCGTCGTCGCGTCCGGCGCGGCGGCGCTCGAGCGCCGAGCGCTGCTCGCGCTCGACCTCGCCGGAGATGCGCAGGATCTCCAGCTCGGGCGTGACGGTCTCGGTCAGCTCGGTGACGCCCACGACGTGCTTGTCGCCCGCCTCGAGCTGCTGCTGATAGGCGAAGGCGGCCTCGGCGATCTGGGCGTTGAACCAGCCCTCCTCGATGCCGCGCAGGATCCCGCTCGTCACGGGGCCGATCTCATGGCGTTCTGCCGCATCCCTCGCGGTCGCCGCCGGGTCGTCCCCGGACTCGCCGCCGAGGGCGAGGATCTGGACGAACAGCTCCTCGGCGGCCGCCTCGATCTTGTCGGTGAGCGCCTCGACGTACCAGGACCCGCCGAGCGGGTCGGCCACGCTCGTCACGCCGGTCTCGTCGCGCAGCACGGCCTGGGTGCGCAGCGCGATCTCGGCGGCCTGGTCGGTCGGCAGCGCCAGCGTCTCGTCGAGGGCGTTGGTGTGCAGGGAGTTCGTGCCGCCCAGGACGGCGGCGAGCGCCTCGACGGCGGTGCGCACCACGTTGTTGTACGGCTGCTGGGCCGTCAGGGAGACCCCCGCGGTCTGGGTGTGGAAGCGGAGCCACTGCGCGCGCTCGGTCCGCGCTCCGTAGACGGTGCGCATCCACTTGGCCCAGATGCGGCGGGCGGCGCGGAACTTCGCGATCTCCTCGAAGAAGTCGACGTGGGCGTCGAAGAAGAACGACAGGCCCGGCGCGAAGCGGTCGACGTCGAGCCCGCGCGAGAGCCCCAGCTCGACGTACGAGAACCCGTCGGCGAGCGTGAAGGCGAGCTCCTGCGCGGCGGTCGACCCGGCCTCGCGGATGTGGTAGCCCGAGACCGACAGGGGCTTGTAGCGGGGGATGTTGGCCTCGCAGTAGGCCATGAGGTCGCCGATGAGCCGCAGGTGCGGCTCGGGCGGGAACAGCCACTCCTTCTGGGCGATGTACTCCTTGTGGATGTCGGTCTGGAGCGTGCCGTCGAGGGTCGACAGGTCGACGCCCTGGCGTTCGGCGGCGGCCAGGTACATGCAGAAGATCGGGACCGCCGGGCCCGAGATCGTCATCGACGTGGTGGTCGAGCCGAGGTCGATGCCGTCGAAGAGGGTCTCCATGTCGGCGGTGGAGTCGACGGCGACGCCGCAGTGGCCGACCTCGCCCACGGCGGCGGGCTCGTCGGAGTCGCGGCCCATGAGCGTGGGCATGTCGAAGGCGACGCTGAGGCCGCCTCCTCCGGCGCCGAGGAGCATCTTGTAGCGCTCGTTGGTCTGCTCGGCGTTGCCGAAGCCGGAAAACTGCCGGATCGTCCACGCGCGGCCGCGGTAGCCGGTCGGGTAGAGCCCGCGCGTGTAGGGGTACTCGCCGGGCCAACCGATGCGCTCCATGCGGGGATCGGCGGTTCCTTCGGGCGGGCCGTAGACCGGATCGACCTCCATGCCCGACAGCGTCGTGAAGTCGGCATCGCGCTTGGGGGCGGATGCGTAGCGCTTCGCCCAGCGTTCGCGGGCTTCGGCGATCTCCTCAGGGTCCACGTCGACACCTTCCCGTCATGGTCGGCCTTGTGGGCCGCGCCTTCCGTCCTGCCCAATACTACGAGGCAACTGAACGCTCGTTCAGGTCGGTTCCGCCAGTCGATGTCCCTCACTCGCGGCGAAGCTTGCGAGCCGTAAATCTGGCCACGCTCGAAACGCCTCGAGTTCGACCGCGACCAGTTGGCCGGGGTGGAGGAGCTGCGCGACGGTCACGACCGTGGCCGTCGGCTTCACGACGCCGAAGAACTCGCCGTGGACGCGGCCCACCGGGTCGGCGTGGGCCGGGTCGGTCACGTACAGCCGCGAGCGCACGACGTCGGCCACGCTCGCGCCCGCGTGGACGAGCGCGTCGAGCGCGGTGCGGAACGCCTCCTTCGCCTGGGCGCCGGGGTCGTCGAGCAGGCTCGGACGGCCCTCGACGTCGGCGGTGCAGGCGCTGGTCACCACCAGCGGCCCCACCGCCACGGCGCGCGAATACCCGTACAGCTGCGCCCACGGCCCTGATTCCTCGACGCGCTTCACCAGAGCCATGCGTGCCTCCCAGTCGGCTAGAGCTCCTTCAGGAGGTTCAACGCCTCAGCGACCGTGAAGTTACGCTCGTACAGCGCCGTTCCGACGATCGCGCCCTCCACGCCGACGTCCGTGAGGGTCGCCAGCGCGCGCAGGTCGTCCAGCGACGAGACGCCGCCGGAGGCGATGACCGGCTTGTCGGTGGCCTCGCAGACGCTGCGCAGCAGGTCCAGGTTCGGTCCTGAGAGCATGCCGTCGCTCTTGACGTCGGTGACGACGTAGCGGGCGCACCCGGCCCGCTCCAGGCGCTCCAGGGTCGCGAACAGCTCGCCGCCCTCGCGGGTCCAGCCGCGCGCGGCCAGGCGCCCGCCCTTGACGTCGAGGCCGATGGCGACGCGGTCGCCGTACTCGCCGCAGATCCGGTCGCACCACTCGGCGTGCTCCAGCGCCGCGGTGCCGATGTTGACGCGCCGGGCCCCCGAGTCCAGGGCCCGCTTCAGCGTCTCGTCGTCCCTGATGCCGCCGGAGATCTCGACCTGCATGTCGACCTGGGAGACGACCTGGGCGAGCAGCTCGTGGTTGGTGCCGCGCCCGAAGGCGGCGTCGAGGTCGACCAGGTGGAGCCAGTCCGAGCCTTGGCGCTGCCATTCGAGGGCGGCCTCCAGCGGGTCGCCGTACTGCTTGCCGGAACCGGCGATCCCCTGGACGAGCTGGACGGCCTTGCCGCCGGTGACGTCGACGGCGGGCAGAAGTTCAAGCGTGCTCATTACTGCAATCCTTTGATCCAGTTGGCGAGGAGGGCGGCGCCCGCGTCGCCGGACTTCTCCGGGTGGAACTGGGTGGCCGAGACCGAGCCTCGCTCGACGGCGGCGACGAACGGCTCGCCGTGGACGGCGGTGGCCGTGAGCGCGCCGGGCGGGGCGGCCTTGGCGGCGTAGGAGTGGACGAAGTAGAAGCGCTCGCCGGGGTCGATCCCGGCGAACAGGCGCATCCCGGCGGGCGCGTCGACGGTGTTCCAGCCCATGTGCGGGACGCGGTCGGCCTCGATGCGGTCCACGCGGCCCTCGAAGACGCCGAGCCCCGCGGTCTCGATGCCGTGCTCGACGCCTTCGGCGAAGAGGATCTGCTCACCGACGCAGATGCCGAGAATGGGCGCCTCGGCTTCGGCCCGCTCGCGGACGACCGCGTCGAGGCCGTGCTCGGCGACCCCGGCCATGCAGGCGGCGAAGGCGCCCACGCCGGGCACGACGAGGCCGTCGGCGCGGCGGGCGGCGTCGAGGTCGCTGGTGAGCTCGACGTCGGCCCCGGCCCGCTCCAGCGCGCGGTGCGCGGAGCGGAGGTTGCCCGAGCCGTAGTCGAACAGGGCCACTGTCGGTTTCGGCACCGCGTGCCTCCTAGCCGTAGATGAGGTAGACGCCGCCCGCGAACGCGAGGACGGCGATGACGAGGCAGACGATCGCGGCGGCGCGCCTGCCGCCGGTGCGCAGGCTCTGGGCGCCGCCGAGGAGGATCCCGGCGAGCGCCATGAGCAGCAGCGGGCCGGCGTACTCGTTCACAGGACGCCCTTGGTGGAGGGGATGTCGTCCCCGTCGATGCGCGTCGCGGCCTTGAGCGCGCGGGCGAGGGCCTTGAACTGGGCCTCGATGACGTGGTGCGCGTCGGGCTTCTGGCCCGGGTTCGACGCGCGCAGCACGGTGACGTGCAGGCAGATCCTCGCGTGGTAGGCGAAGGACTCGAGGATGTGGCGGGTCATCGAGGTCGGGTAGTCGGTGTTGATCATCGGCGCGATGTCGACCGGCTCCTCGTGGACCATGTAGGGCCGCCCGGACAGGTCGACGACGGCGCGGGCGAGGACCTCGTCGAGCGGCACGGACGCGTCGGCGAAGCGGACCACGCCGGCCTTGTCGCCGAGAGCCTCGGCGAAGGCCTGGCCGAGGGCGATCGCGGTGTCCTCCATGGTGTGGTGGGCGTCGATGTGGAGGTCGCCCTTGACGTTGATCTTGAGGTCGAAGCCGCCGTGCTTGCCGAGCTGGTGGAGCATGTGGTCGTAGAAGCCGACGCCGGTGGCGATCTCCACGGTCTTCTCGGTGCCGTCCAGGTCGACGTAGACGTCGACGCCGGTCTCACCGGTCGTGCGCGTGATGTGCGCGGTGCGGCTCACTGCTGGTTCTCCTTCTCGGGCGAAGCTCGCGGGCCGCGGATCGGCCCTTCTCGGCGAGGCTTGCGGGTCATGAATCGGTGCTGAACAGTTCGGGTCGTCGCGCCATGACGGTCTCGACGGCGTCGAGGAAGGCGGTGGTCTCCTCCTCGGTGCCCGCGGTGATGCGCAGGCACCCCGGCAGGCCGACGTCGCGGATGAGGACACCCTGGTCGAGGACGGCCCGCCAGACCGCGGCGGCGTCGGCGAGGCCGCCGAAGAGCACGAAGTTGGCGTCGGAATCGGCCACGGGCAGGCCCTTGGCGCGCAGGTTCTTGACGATGCGGTCGCGTTGGTGCTTGAGCTCGTCCACCTCGGCCTGGAGCTGGGCGGCGCAGGCCAGAGCGCCGCGGGCGGCGGCCTGCGTCAGGCTCGACAGGTGGTACGGCAGGCGCACCAGGAGCAGCTTCTCGACGAGCTCGGGGTCGGCCGCGAGGTAGCCGACGCGGGCTCCGGCGAACGCGAAGGCCTTGCTCATGGTGCGGCTGACCACGAGGCGCCTGCGGCCCTCCAGGCGGTTCAGGGCGGTCGAGTTCGGGTCGCGGGCGAACTCGACGTACGCCTCGTCGACGATGACGATGCCGCGGGCGGCCTCGTAGGCGGCCTCGATGACGTCGGCATCGAGCGCGGTCCCGGTCGGGTTGTTCGGGCTGACGAGGAAGACCAGGTCCGGGTCGTGCTCGGTGATCGCGCGCCGCACGTGGTCGGCACTGAGCGTGTAGTCGTCTTCGCGTCCGGCGTCGATGAAGGCGGTGCCGGTGCCGCGCGCGAGCAGCGGGTGCATCGAGTACGACGGCATGAAGCCGAGGACGGTGCGGCCGGGGCCGCCGAAGGCCTGGAGCAGCTGCTGGAGGATCTCGTTGGAGCCGTTGGCGGCCCACACGTGGTCGGCGGTCAGGCCGTGGCCGAGGTAGGCGGCGAAGTCGGCGCGCAGTGCGGTGGCGTCGCGGTCGGGGTAGCGGTTGAGGCCGCGGACCTCCCGCGACAGGTGCTCCTCGATGACGGCGGCGACGTCGGCGGGGATCGCGTAGGCGTTCTCGTTGGTGTTCAGCTGCACCGGCACGTCGAGCTGCGGCGCGCCGTAGGGCGTCTGGCCGCGCAGGTCGGGGCGCAGCAGGTTCTCGAGTTCCTCGGTCATCGGGCGAACCTCGCCGTGACGGCCTCGCCGTGGCTCGGGAGGTCTTCGGAGTTCGCGAACGCCACCACGTCGTCGGCGACGGCCGCCAGGGCCTCGCGCGAGTAGTCGACGATGTGGACGCCGCGCAGGAAGGTGTGGACGCTCAGCCCCGCCGAGTGGCGGGCGCACCCGCCGGTCGGGAGCACGTGGTTCGATCCGGCGCAGTAGTCGCCGAGGGAGACCGGCGAGTGGGCGCCGACGAAGATCGCCCCGGCGTTGCGGACGCGGCCCGCGACGGCGCGGGCGTCGGCGCACTGGATCTCGAGGTGCTCGGCGGCGTAGGCGTCGGCGACCGCGACGGCCTCGTCGATGTCGGCGACGAGGATCGTCCCGGACTGCTCCCCCGCCAGCGCGGTGGCGATGCGCCCTGAGTGGCGCGTGGCGGGGACGCGGGCGGCGAGCTCGGCGTCGACGGCGTCCGCCAGCTCGGGCGAGGTGGTGATGAGGACCGAGGCGGCGGCCGGGTCGTGCTCGGCCTGGCTGATGAGGTCGACCGCGACGTGGGCCGGGTCGGCCCCGGCGTCGGCGATGACGGCGATCTCGGTGGTCCCGGCCTCGGCGTCGATGCCGACCAGGCCCTTGACGGCCCGCTTGGCGGCGGTGACGTAGATGTTGCCCGGGCCGGTGATCATGTCCACCGGTTCGCACTCTCCGGCGCCGTAGGCGAACATGCCGATGGCGGCGGGGCCGCCGACGGCGTACACCTCGTCGATGCCGAGCAGTCCGGCGACGGCGAGGATGCCCGCGTCGGGCAGGCCGCCGTTCGACTTCTGGGCCGGGGAGGCCAGCGCGATGGACTCGACGCCCGCGATCTGCGCGGGGACGGCGTTCATGATGACGCTGGAGGCGAGCACGGCGAGCCCGCCGGGCGCGTACAGGCCGACGCGGCCGACCGGGACGTAGCGTTCGGTGACGGTGCCGCCGGGGGCGACCTCGGTGACGACCTCGGGGAGGCGCTGGGCCCGGTGGGCGGCGCGGACGCGGTCGATGGAGGTCAGGTAGGCGCGGCGCAGGTCGGCGTCGAGGCCGCCCGCGGCGTCCTTGATCGCGGCCTCGGGGACGCGCAGGTGCTCCAGATGCACGCCGTCGAAGCGCTCGACGGTCTCGACGACGGCGGGCTTGCCGCGGTCGGCGATGTCGTCGAGGAGCGGCTGGATCTGCCGCAGGGCCGCGTTCACGTCGAAGGCGGCGCGCGGCAGCAGGCCGCGCAGGGCGCGGGCCGACTGGGCGGCTACTTCTCCTGAAAGGTCGATGCGTCTGAGCACGCTACAAGGGTAGTTGGCGCGAATCGGCGAGGGAAAGGCATACCGCTATTCGGGAACGCGCGCCCGAAGGCTGGGCCGAAGACTGGGCCATCGTGACCAACCTGCGCAGACGGTGTAAGTGAAGACCGCGGCCAGGGCCATGACGCCGAGCGCGCCGAGCTGGAACGAGTCGAGCGCGGCTGTGACATGCCCGACCTTGAGCTCGTCCCAGGCGGTGCCGGGGTCGAGCGAGACGAACAGGACCGAGGGCGGGCGCCACATGTGCATGCCGGGCGCGGCGGCCCTGGCGGCGTCCCAGAACGCCTCCCATTCGGCGCGGCCGATGCGCCAGGCGACGACCTGGCAGGCGATGGAGCCGATGACGAGGCCGAGCAGGACGATCGGGCCGCGCCGCCCGCGCATGGCGTACCAGGCGACGATCGCGGCGAGGATGCCGAGCGCCAGGCCCATGCCCGCGAAGTACAGGTCGGCGCGGACGTAGCCGTCGGAGTAGGTGTCGACGGCGTACCAGCCGCCTTCGACGGTGACGAATTCGACTCTGGGGGTGATGACCTGCCACAGCATCGCGAAGGGGAAGCCGAGGGCGGTGAGGATCACGGCGAGCGCCCCGGAGGCCAGCAGGTCGCGCCCGAGGGTCCGGCCCGAGCGGCGGCCGCGCCGCTCGGCGGGCCCGTCGTCCGGGGACGTTCCGGCCACGGCGGCCCCCGGCAGGCCGGCGTCGGCGTTCTGGACGTCGTCGGGGAGGGCCTCGGCGGGACGGAGTTCGGCGGTGCGCTCGGCGTCGTCTGTCACGCCGACGATCCTGCCACAGCGGTGCTACCGCCCGCCGAAGTCCCAGGCCCCTGCTCGGGGGCCTCGGGCGAGCACTAGAGCCCGTCGACGATGGTCGCGGCGGCCTCGAACCAGGCGGTGCGGGTGGCGGGGCGCAGCGCGGAGAACTCGATCTTGGCGCCGGGCTCCAGCGCGGGGTCGTAGGGCACGACGGCGACGGCGCGGGTGCGCGACGAGAAGTGCTGGCGCAGGTCGTCCAGCAGCGGCCCGGAGTTCGGCGTGGGCATCGACAGGAGCGTCACGGCGTTCTCGACGAGGTGGCCGTAGCCGTTCTCCGCGAGCAGGTCGAGCATCCAGTCCGCGGAGAACGCGGCGTCCTCGCGGGGGACGGTGGTGACGACGAGGCGGTCGACCGAGGAGACGACGGTGCGCCAGTTCGCGGACTCGACGTTGTTCCCGGTGTCGATGCAGACGACCTGGTGGGTGCGGGTGAGGATGTCGAGCACCCGCAGGACCGTGGTCGGGTCGAGCTGGCGCTGGAGCTTGGGGTCCTCGTCGCCCGCGAGGACGTCGAAGGAGCCGTCCGCGGAGTGGCGGAGGAACTCGTCGAGATGCTCGGGCAGGTGCACCCCGGCCGCTTCGACGTCGTTCAGGTGCTCGACGAGGTGGCGGATGGTGCGCCCGTGCCGGGCCGAACCGGCTCGCAGGCCCAGCGTGCCGCGCAGTTCGTTGTCGTCCCAGGCGATCACGCCGCCGTCGCGGGCGGTGCCGATCGCGGCCGCCGAGAGCACGGTGGCGGTGGTCTTGTGGACGCCGCCCTTGGGGTTGATGAACGCGATGACCTGGCTGCGGCCGAGGTCGCGGCGCAGCCGCTCCATCGTCGCGGGGCTCGGTCCGGCGGCGGGGGGCGGCTGGTGCCTGACGGAGGCGGGCGGGAGGCCGCGGGGCATCTGCGGCGGGGTCTGGGGCGGGAGCTGCTGCGGCACGGGCCGTCGCCCTGCCGAGGGCACGGAATGCTGCCGCTGCGGGGGCGGCGCCGGAGGCGCCACCGGCGGGGAGGCGTAGGTCTCGCGGGGCGGCGGTGTGGGCGTCTGCTGCGCGCCACTGCGGCCGCGCCCCCGTCCCAGCAAGTTCCGCCACTTCGACCCCGAATCGGGGCGTTCGCTCCAAGCTTCGGGTGAACCCACGCGCAACCTCCTCTCGGCCAAGCTGAAATGCCGTGTCTTCCCAGCCTGACGACTACCACCCGCGACTATTAGAACACAACGATTCCTCAAGGCCGCTCGTGAATCGCGGGCGCGCGGCCCGGCTCGGGGAGACGTTCGTTACTCCTTCGCCGGTGCGGCGGGCGGCAGCGGGGGCCGCTTCGGCCCCGTGACACCCGCCGCCGCCCAGTGCGGCGTTGCGCCGGGCGGTCGGTAGTGGCCAGTCTAGTGGCTCCTCATTGCTCGGCCCGCAACCGCGCCAGGGCGGTCTCGAGATCCTCGGGGTATTCACTCTCGAAGGTGACGGTTTGTCCGCTCCCGGGGTGGGTGAACTCGAGCCGGTAGGCGTGCAGCCATTGCCTGGTCAGGCCGAGTCGCTCGGTCATGGTGGGGTCGGCGCCGTAGGTGGCGTCGCCGACGAGCGGGTGGCCGAGGGCGGAGAAGTGGACGCGGATCTGGTGGGTGCGGCCGGTCTCCAGGACGATGTCCGTCAGCGAGGCGCCGGGGAAGACCTCGATGGTGTCGTAGTGGGTGACGCTGGGCTTGCCTCCGGCGACGACCGCCCACTTGTAGTCGTGCCTCGGGTGGCGCCCGATCGGCGCGTCGACGGTGCCCGAGAGCGGGTCGGGGTGGCCTTGGGCGATGGCGCGGTAGCGCTTGGAGACGCGGCGCTCCTTGAAGGCCCGTTTGAGCTCGGAGTAGGCCCGTTCGCTCTTGGCGACGACCATCAGGCCGGAGGTGCCGACGTCGAGGCGGTGCACGATGCCCTGGCGCTCCTCGGGGCCGTGGCTGGAGAGGCGGTACCCGGCGGCGGCGAGGCCGCCGGTGACGGTCGGGCCGCTCCAGCCGGGGCTGGGGTGGGCGGCGACGCCGACGGGCTTGTTCACCACGACGATGTCGTCGTCGGAATGGATGACGTCGAGCCCCTCGACCGGCTCGGCCGCGGCGGCGCGGACGTCTTCCGGCGGGGGCGGCAGGAGCACTTCGAGCCAGGCTCCGGCGCTGAGGCGCTCGGACTTGGTCGCGCAGGCGCGACCGTCGACGGTGACGTCGCCGGAGGCCACCAGCTCGGCCGCGACGGTGCGCGAGAGCCCGAGCAGGCGGGAGACGGCCTGGTCGACCCGCTGGCCTTCGAAGCCTTCGGGGACCGGGAGCGAGCGCGTCTGGCGCATCGTGGAAGCGGCGCTCACCGCTCGGGCTCCGGCTCGCCCTTGGGGCGCCGGGACTGCGGCGAGAAGCCGCGTCCGGTCAGTTCGAGCAGCACGATGAGGATCACGCCGCACACGAGGGCGGAGTCGGCGAGGTTGAAGATCGCGAAGACCTCGCCGCGGGGCTCGAACACGCTGATGAAGTCGACGACGTGGCCTTGGGCGAAGTTGCCGTCGAGCGGGTCGCCGGGGTGCGACGGGGCGCGGAGGTACCGGTCCACGAGGTTCCCGGCGGCGCCGCCGAGGACCAGGCCCAGCGCGATCGCCCAGGCGGGGTAGACGATCCTGCGGGCCAGGTAGACCAGGAAGACCACGACGCAGGTGGCCACGATCGCCAGGACCCACGTGTAGTCGGTGAACATGCTGAACGCCGCGCCCGAGTTGAACGTCAGGCTCAGGTACGCCAGGCCGCCGAGGACGCGGACCGGCTCGCCGGGCTCGACGCCGTCGAGGATGAGGGCCTTCGTGAGCTGGTCGAGACCGATGGCGGCGGCCGCGATCAGGTAGCAGGCCAGCATCAGGCCCGGTCGGCGCCTGGAGGCGCGCTCGGGGGTGTCGTCGTCTCGCTCCGGTTTGCCGGCCATGGCGGTGTCGGGCTGCGTGTCCTCGCTCAGCGTCGTTCCTCCAGCTGTTTGCAACTGACGCAGAGGGTAGCCGACGGGAAGGCGGCGAGGCGAGCCGCCGGGATGGGTTTACCGCACTTCTCACAGATGCCGTAGTCGCCGGCGTCGACGCGGTCGAGGGCGTGGCTGACCTGCCGGATGCGCTCGGAGATGGCGCCCGCGACCGCCACCTCGTGCTCGTGCTCGACGGTCTTGGAGCCGGAGTCGATCTGGTCGTCGCCCGCGGTGTCGGAGAGGCGCTCGCGCTGCGCGACGGCGATGGAGCTGACGAAGCGCTGCTGCTCCTCAAGGAGCTCGTCGAGGCGCTCCTGGAGGGCGGCGCGCAGTTCGGCCTGCTCGGCCTCGGTGCGGACGGGCTGGTCACCGGCCTTGGCGGCCGGAGCGGAAGGCGGGGTCGTCTGCTTCACGGTCTTCTTCACCGCTTTCTTGGCGGGGAGGTGCTCGGTGGCCTTCTTGGCGGTCTTCTTCGCCGCTTTCTTGGCCGCCTTCTTCGCGGCCTTGGGTTCGGTCTTCTTGGCTGCACTCATGACGGGCCTCTGGAGGGGTGTGTCGGAGTCGGTTCCGGTCGGCACCGGGCGGTCCACGCGTACGGACGCGGGCCCTCCCCGGACGGGTTCAGGGTGGCGGCGTTCGGCATCATGGCTCCCAGTTCGTGTACCTCATGACACCTCGTCAAGACGAGGACAATGCGCGGTGGGACCCTTGGAGTGGGCGCACGCCGCGCAATTAAGCACACAGGATACGCAAGACCTGCAACTAGGTCAATTACTTCGGGAACTTGTGTCCGGACTGTGCGTGCGGGTCAGCGCCCCGCCATCGGGGCCATGAGCAGGCGGGAGGCCGGCTCGCACAGCGAGCAGGGGGAGAATCCCAGTTCGAGGGCCTCGGCGATGGCGAGCGGCTCGTGGTCGCGGCCCACCAGGTGGACGCAGGTGGCGTGGTGGAAGCGGGGGCGGCCGTCGACGACGGCGACCTCGGCGTCCAAGCGCATGAGCGCGGCCGCGTCGACGCTGCTCATGCGCTGCTCGGCGGGCTCGTCGGCCAGGTCGAGGGGTTCTTCGGCGGCGTGCGCGGCGCGGCCGCCGCCGCCGCGGCGCCGCGGCGGGGTCTCGAACCTGATCTCGGGCTCGCGGTCGACCGCGTAGTCCGTGGATTCGAAGACGCGCCCGGCGACGACGGGGAGCTCGGTGGTGGGGGTGTCGTCGAGCCCGATGCGGGTGAGCTCCTGGGTGTCGTCGGCCGCGGGGCGGCGCGGGGTGTCCGGGCGCGGTGCGCGACCGCGGGCCCCGATGTAGAGGGCGACGCCCGCCGCCAGGCTCGTCGCGATCGACGAGATGAGCAGGGGGTCGTTGCCGGTGATCAAACCGATGGTCAACAAGACCGCCGCAGTGACGAGGATCAGCAGGCTGCTGACGATCACGACGAGTCGCCTCCCAGGCGCGAGAGGTCTCCACCCCCGCGCGGTCCCTCGCGGCCCGACGGCCGCGACCAGTGAACGCATGCGTGGCGGTGAGGGCGCCTTCGGCGCGGCCGGGAGCCGTCCTGGCGCCCTCACCTGCTCACTCATGTCTAACGAGGCGATGCCCGTTCAGGTTATGGCCTGAGGGCGGACCATGCGAGGGGTGGATCGTCCGCGCGGGCCGGACAGGCCCGCTGCCCGCACTGGCGGACTTCCCGGGCCGCGGGGTTATCCGCGCGGGCCGGGGAGGCTGCTGGCGAAACCGCCGTTCCGGGCGGCGGCGCCCTTGCTGCCGGTCCGCTCGTTCTCGACCGCTTCCGCGGCGGCCTGCTCGAAGGCCTCGTCCTCGGGGGCGGCCTGCTGGCCGTTGAGGTCGCGCAGCTGGCTCTCGAGGTAGAGCTTCAGGCGGGTGCGGTACTCGCGCTCGAAGGTCTTGAGCTCTTCGATGTGCTTGAGCAGCGAGGAGCGCTTGTTCTCCAGGGCGCCCATGACCTTCTGGCGCTCCTGCTCGGCCTCGATCTCGAGTCGCTCGGCCTTGTCGCGGGCCTGCCCCACCAGGTCCTCGGCTTGCGCCCGGGCCTCGGTGACCATCGTCTCGGACTCGCGCTGCGCCTCGACGACCATGGTCTTCGATTCGCGCTGGGCCTTGGTGACCATCGTCTGGGACTCGCGCTGGGCCTCGGTCATCATCGCGCTGGCCTCGCGCTGCGCCTCGCTCACCATGTTGTCGGCCTCCTTGCGGGAGTCCTCCAGGTGCTCGTCGGCGGTGCGCTGCGCGACCATGAGCAGCCGCAGGGCCTCCTGCTCGCCGCCCTGGCCGGGGCCTCCTTCGCCGCCGCCCTGTGGGGCGCGCTGCTGCTGTTGCTGCAACTGCTGCTGGAGCTGCTGGATCTGCTGCTGCGAGGCCACCATCTGCTGGTGGGTCTCGTGCATCTCGGCCTCGAGCTCTTGCATCTGCTGCTCGGCGGCGTGCTTCTCCCGCTGCACTCGGTCGAGTGCGGCGGCCATCTCGGCGTGGTCGGCGGCCCCGGGGGGAGCACCGGCGCGGAGGCTCTCGATCTGGGCGCGAAGTTCGCCGTTCTCATCGCTGAGGCGGGCGAGTTCACGCTCCACCTCGTCGAGGAAACCGTCGACCTCGTCCTCGTCGTATCCGCGCTTTCCGAGCATGGGTTTCTTGAACGTGACGTTGTGAACGTCTGCTGGGGTCAGCGGCATTCGAAACTCCTTCTCAGCTATTCGCCTGGCGGCCAGGGCCACTCGACACCATAACCGGGTCTCGCACCACACCCCCGCCACTGCTACGCGATCGCGTTCCCGACGACGAAGTCCATCAGGATCCACACGATCAAGAGCAGCGCCAGGAACGCCAGATCAATCGATACAGTACCAAGCCTGAGGGGCGGGATGACTCTCCTCAACCCTTTCAGGGGAGGGTCGGTCACGCTGAACACGGTCTCCAGCAGCGCCGCGGCCTTGGGCCCCGGCTCCCATCTGCGTGAGAAACGGATCACTACGCCGCCGACCAAACGTGCCAGTAGGAACAGATAGAAGGCGAAGAGCGCCAGATAGATCAGCTGCAGCACGATATTCCACACGGTCGCCAGTATCTCTCAATCACGACTGGTTGAAGAAGCCGCCCTCGGCGATCTTCGCCTTGTCTTCGGCGGTCACCTGCACCTGCGGAGGCGAGAGCAAGAACACTCGGTTGGTGACCCGTTCGAACGAGCCCCTGGTGCCGAAGATCAGCCCGGCGGCGAAGTCGACGAGCCGCTTGGCGTCCGCCTCCTCCATCTCCGAGAGGTTCATGATGACCGGGGTGCCGTCCCGGTAGCGCTCGCCGATGGTGCGCGCCTCGTTGTACGTGGTGGGGTGGAGCGTGGTGATCCGGTAGTTCGTGCGGGACTCCTCCTCGGCGGGGACGGGGCGCACCGGCGCGGGGTCGGCCAGCGCGAGGTTGTCGCGAGTCAGCGGGGTGACCGAGCCGGAGCTGCGATTGAGCTGCCGGACGGTGCCGCGGTCGTCGCCGCTCCGACCGAGCCGGGCGGTGGTGTGCTGGGTGCGGCGGCCGGTGCGCGCCGCGGGTTCCTCAGCGAACTCGTCGTTGTCGTCGTACGCGTTGTAGCCGCGGTCCTCCTCGTCTTCGATGAGGCCGAGCCACACGCCTGCCTTCCGCATCGCGCCCATCGATCGTGCTCCCTCCTCGGGCCGCCCCTGCTTGAGTCAGGTACGCGGTCTCATCCTAGCGCCGACTCCTTACACGGATGTGTTTTTGATCCAGCCGACCGCCGGAGGCGGCAAAAGATCCCCTGCCTCGACGGCGGCGAGATCACCGGCATCGATTGCCACATACATTACGCCATCGGCTCACGTTCGCCGAGGACGTTTCTGCCCAGTCTGACCATTGTGGCCCCAGCGGCGACGGCGGCGGCGAAGTCGCCGCTCATGCCCGCCGAGATCTCGGTGGCGGCCGGCTCCACCGTCCGCACCCTCTCGGAGCACTTCGCAAGCAGGTCAAAGGCCTTGGACGGCGCCCATCCGAGCGGGGCGACGGCCATGACGCCGCGCAGCCGCAGGGAGGACGCCTCGGCGACCTTGTCGGCGAGGGCCGGGAGGTCGCCGATCGCGGCGCCGCCGCGCGAGGTGTCACCGTCGAGGCTGACCTGGAGCAGCGCGTTGATCGGACGCTCGGCGGCCGCGGCCCTGTCGAGTGCCTCGACGAGCCGGACGCGGTCGACCGAATGCACCCAGTCGGCGTACCCCGCGACCGAGCGGGCCTTGTTGCGCTGCAACTGGCCCACGAAGTGCCAGGCCGGTTCGAGCCCGCGCCCGGCGAGCTCGGCGGCCTTCGGCGCGGCCTCCTGGTCGCGGTTCTCCCCCAGGTCGGACTGGCCGAGTTCGACGAGCGCCGCGGCGTCATCGGCGGGGAAGTGCTTGGTGACCACGATGAGCCGCACCGTCTCCGGCTCGCGCCCGGCCTCGCGGCACGCCGACGCCACGGCGTCGCGGGCGCGGGCCAGGTTGTCCCGCAGCTGCTCTCGGCGCCGGGCGTCAGGAGCCATTCTTGAGGAAGTCCGGGACGTCCACGTCGTCGAACAGGACCTTGCGCGGCTCGGGGACCGAGCTCTCGCGCGGCGGCTCGGGTTCGGCCGCCGGCTCGGGCCGGTGCTCGGGCTCGGGGACGCTGCTGGTGATCCGGCTGGGCTGGGCCAGCTCGAACTCGGCCTCGTTGGTGTCGAACCCGGCGGCTATGACCGTCACGCGGGCCTCCTCGCCGAGGGCGTCGTCGATCACCGCGCCGAAGATGATGTTGGCGTCGGTGTGCGCGCAGTCGGAGACGAGCTCGGCGGCGTCGTTGATCTCGAACAGGCCGAGGTCGGAGCCGCCGGCGATGGACAGGAGCACCCCGCGCGCCCCCTCCATGCTCTGCTCCAGCAATGGCGATTCGATCGCGGCGCGGGCGGCCTCGACGGCCCGGTTCTCGCCGCGCGCCGAGCCGATGCCCATCAGGGCCGATCCGGCGCCGCTCATGACGCTCTTGACGTCGGCGAAGTCGAGGTTGATCAGGCCCGGCGTGGTGATCAGGTCGGTGATGCCCTGGACACCGGAGAGCAGCACCTGGTCGGCCAGGCGGAAGGCGTCCATCATGGAGATGGTGCGGTCGCCGAGGTGGAGCAGCCGGTCATTGGGGATGACGATGAGCGTGTCGCACTCGTTGCGGAGATCCTCTATTCCCGAGACCGCCTGAGTCTGGCGCCGCTTGCCTTCGAAGGCGAACGGGCGGGTGACCACGCCGATGGTCAGGGCCCCGAGCTTGCGGGCGATGTTGGCGATGACGGGCGCGCCGCCGGTGCCGGTGCCGCCGCCCTCGCCGCAGGTGACGAACACCATGTCGGCGCCCTTGAGGACCTCTTCGATCTCGTCGCGGTGGTCTTCGCAGGCCTTCGCGCCGACCTCCGGGTTGGCCCCGGCGCCGAGGCCGCGGGTGAGCTCGCGGCCCACGTCGAGCTTGACGTCGGCGTCGCTCATCAAGAGCGCCTGCGCGTCGGTGTTGATCGCGATGAACTCGACGCCCTTGAGCCCCGCCTCGATCATCCGATTGACAGCATTGACGCCGCCGCCTCCGACTCCAACGACTTTGATGACGGCGAGGTAGTTGTGCGGTGGTGTCATCGCTGCTGCCTTCCTTCCCTGACCGGCCCCATGTGCGACAAACGGGAGGTGCGAACCCGCCTGTTCCCCCTAACGCTAACTCACAGAGGGTGCATCTGGTGCGCTGACATCGACATGTTCGTACCCGCTCTCCAGCAATCGAAGCGCCACGAGCGCTTTCTCGTCGTTCTTCGAACCGTCGCCCCACGTGAGCGTCCGTCCATCTTCGAGGTACAGGGTCACCGCCGCCGGGGAGGGCGTCGCGACGTGTTCGACCTCGTCAGCGAGGTCGGACGGGAGTGCTTGCAGGACTGCGATGGTCTCGGCGGTGGCCAAGTCCTCGGGGCCCGGTGAGTCGAGTTCGGCGTTCCAAGTGGACGCGGGGATTTCGGCGACTTCGTCGAAGACGACGCCTTCGGAATCGACCATGAGAAAAGTCTCCCCGCCCGACGGCACGGCGAGATATGGCTCGCGCTCGGTCACCTCGATGCGGATCGCAGTGGGCCACGAGCGCGATACCTCGACGGATTTCACCGGGGGCAACGAGGCGACTTCGGCGGCGATCGCGTCGAGGTCGGCGCGGAGGATCGACTGATCGAGGTAATCGTCTGCGGCGGAGGCCACTTCGGCGGGGTCGAGGACGCTGGTACCGGCGACGCGGACGTCCTTGACGGCCAACAGCGGTGTGGCCCAGAGCAGTACAAAAGCGAGTACCGCCACGGCCACCACGGCGACGCTCCAAGGCCACAGGCGTCGTCCCGGCAGGCGGCGCCGCACGACGTGGACGAGCCGCCACGGGCCTGGGTCTTCGCGTGGACCGCGCATCGCTCGATGATGCCATGTCGGCGCCCGGACGGGGTGGCGACATGCCCGGGCGCTCGTATAAGGTAAGGCAAACCTTATTCGCTAGGAGGAGCAGCGCGTGACGACGCAGACCGTGGGCCTCACCCTCAACACCGTCCGGCCGTGGAGGCCCTTCACCTGCCACGTCAAGGCGCTGCGGCGGCTCAGCCCGTCGTTCCTGCGCGTCACCTTCGCGTCAGAGGAGCTGCGGCACTTCGCCGACAACGGCTACGACCAGCGCTTCAAGCTCATCTTCCCCGCCCCGGCGTGCGGCTTCGCGAAGTTCCCCGACAGCGACCGGTGGTACTCCGACCTGCGGGCGCTGCCGGACGAGGAGCAGTGCCGGGTGCGGACCTACACCGTCCGCGCGGTGCGCGGCGAGGCCGGCGAGGTCGACGTCGACATGGTCGTCCACGCGCCGCACGGCGGCCGCGAGGCCCCGGCCCTGCACTGGGCGCTGCACGCCGAGGTCGGCAGCGAGCTCGTGCTGCTCGGCCCGGACGCGCGCTACGACGGCCCCCACGGCGGCATCGACTTTCGCCCGCCGGAGAACGCGAAACTGCTTCTGGGCGGCGACGAGACGGCCGCACCGGCGATCGCCTCGATCCTGGAGCGCCTGCCGATCACCGCCCACGGCGACGTCTTCATCGAGGTGCCCGAGGCCGCCGACGCACTGGAGCTGGACGCGCCGCCGGAGGTCGAGGTGCACTGGCTGCCGCGCGACGGCGCCGGATGGGGCGAGCGGCTCGTCCCGGCCGTCACCGAGGCCGCCGCGGGACTGAAGATCCGGGCGACGCTCGACGAGGTCGAAGACGTCGACGTCGACACCGAGACCCTGTGGGACGCGCCCGAGCAGACCGGGGCGTGCGAGTCGTACGTGTGGATCGCCGCCGAGGCCGGCGTGGTGAAGGCCCTGCGCCGCACCATCCGCCAGGACCTCGGACTCCCGAAGGAGTGCGGCGCCTTCATGGGCTACTGGCGCCTGGGCAAGGACGCCGACTAAGGTTGCGACTTGAACGCCGAGGTATCGAGCTCGAAGTCGAAGGGCTCCGGTACATACGCGGATTTACCGAAATCCACCGTGACCTGAGCCTGGTAGCCCCGTTTGCGTGACGGGTCAGAGTAGACCGTCAGCGCTCGCTCCTTCATGTCGAAGAGCAGGTAGACCGGAACACCCGATCGACCATAGATGTCCTTCTTCTGGTTCCTGTCATTGTCACGGGTCGCAGTCGACGTCAGCTCCGCGACGAGCGACAGCGCCTCGCCTGGGATCTGGTTGGAGTCGATGTTCATCATGTCGGTCTCGAGCACGTAGACATCCGGCCCGAGAGCGCCCCATTCGGGAAACACGAACAGGAAGGGAGCCTCACGAGCTTTATGGCCATCAGGCGCATGAGCATTCAACTGATCCAGCAATGACATCATGCCCGTGCCGTAATAGGCCTTAGACCATGGTGACACGACAATGTTCCTTCCGAAGACCTCGGCGTTGAGTCCATCTGGAAGGTCCAGCTCACTGGCAGTCTCCACCATGTAACCGAAGCCTTCGCTCCGTTCATCATAGGAGAGTGCCTCATTGTCCCGTTTCTGGAGGTTCATGACCATCGTCGCCTCCTCGGCTGGTTCGAGTCGTGATCACCATGTTGACCTATGCCAACTATAGGCGAGTTGCGACCGGCACGCACCTGCCGTGCTCATGCGACGATCGGGCCCGCGCGTCCGGCGCGGGCCCGTTGCGTCTCAGCGGAGGAGGTCGTCCGGCATCAGGGAGATCGGCGGGGCGCCCATCGTCACCACCACGTCGCCTTCGGCGGCGAGGGCCTTCACCGCGGCCGGGACGTCGTCCCATTCGGCGACGAAGACCTTGTCCCCCTCGGGCAGGTCGATCGCCTCGGCGAGCCTCTCGCCGCCCTCGCCTTCGGGGATCGGCTCGCCGGGGGCGAAGATCTCCATGACGACCGCCTTGTCGGCCAGCGACAGGGCCTCGGCGAGCTCGGCCCGCAGCTCGATGGTGCGGTAGACCCGCAGCGGCATGAACACCACGATCAGGCGGCCGGGCGCGGCCACCTCCTTGAGGGTCCTGATCGCCGCGGTCATCGCCGTCGGGTGGTAGGCGTACTCGTCGAAGACCGCGTAGCCGTCCACCTCGCCGCGCTTCTCGAAGCGGCGCCTGACGCCGCCGAACGCGGCGAGTCCCTTGGCGATCTCGTCGGCGTCGAGGCCGACGTGCAGGCCGACGGCGATCGCCGCGGCCGAGTTCAGCGCGATGTGCGAGCCCGGCATCGGCAGGTGGAAGCGGCCGAGTTCCTGGCCGTGGAGCAGGACCGTGTAGTCCACGCCGTCCTTGTGGGACTCGACCTCGCCGATCTGGATGTCGGCTTCGTCCGCGAAGCCGTAGGTGGCGACGGTGCGGCCCTCGGCGCGGAACCGCTCGGCCAGAGCGGCGGTGCGCTCGTCGTCGGCGCACAGCACCAGCAGGCCGTCCTTGCTCGTGTTGGCGCAGAACCGCTCGAACGCCTCGGTCAGCGAGTCCATGTCGCCATAGGTGTTCAGGTGGTCGAGGTCGATGTTGGTGACCACGCCGATCTCGGGCCGGTAGCGCAGGAACGAGCGGTCGGACTCGTCGGCCTCGGCCACGAAGAGCTCGCCCGCGCCGTGGGCGCCGTTGAACGCGCCGATGATCTCGCCGCCGTTGACGTACGACGGGGCCTTCCCGGCGTGCTCGAGCATCTGGACGATGATCGCGGTGGTGGTGGTCTTGCCGTGGGTGCCGGTGACGACCACGGACTGGAGCCCGGTCATCGCCGCGGCGAGCGCCTCGGAGCGGTGGTAGACGCGGATGCCGCGGCGGCGGGCCTCGGCGACTTCGAGGTGCTCGTCGTTGTGCGCGGTGGAGCGGACGACGGTGTCGACGCCGTCGAGGTTCGACTCGGCGTGCTCGCGGTGCAGCGTGACGCCGAGCCGTTCGAGCTCGGGCAGGTTCGGCCAGTCCTTGAGCTCGGAGCCGGACACCTCCAGGCCGCGGGTGGCGTACAGGCGGGTCAGGCCGTTCATGCCGACGCCGCCGACGCCTATGAACAGCGTGTGTCCGAGATCCTCGGCGCGGATGCCCTCGTCGATCGGGGACGTCAGGTCGTTCGGGTCCTTCGTCATCGCTCAACCGCCTTCACAATGCTGTATTTCATGAATTCACGGCTTTCAGCGTGAACTGCCGCAGCGCCTCGTCGCCGTCGCGGCGTCCGAAGCCCGCCGAGGCCTGGGCCATAGCCGCCAGTTTCGCACGATCGCTGATGAGCGGGACCAGGTTGGCCTCGATCCAGGACGGATTGAGGTTCTCGTCGTCGCAGAAGATCGCCCCTCCGGCGGCCACGACGGGCCCGGCGGTGCGGTACTGCTCCTTGTTGCCCCACGGCATGGGCACGAACACGGTCGGCAGCCCCAGCGCCGTCACCTCGGCGACGGTCATGGAGCCGCCGCGGCCCATGACCATGTCGGCGGCGGCGTAGCCGAGCTCCATCTCGTTGAGGTAGGGCAGCGTCCGGTAGGCGACGGGCAGGCCGTCGGGCACGTGGACGGGCTCGTCGCGGCGGGCGCCGATGATGTGGAGGACCTGGATGCCGCGGTGGGTGAGCACCTGGGCGGCCCCCGAGACGGCCTGGTTGATGGAGTTGGCGCCCTGGGAGCCGCCGTACACGAACAGGACGGGCCGGTTCGGGTCGAGGCCGAAGCGGGCGCAGGCCTCGGCGCGGCGCGCGAACCGGTCGAGCTGCGAGATCGCCGGGCGCAGCGGCACGCCGGTGATGGTGCCGTCGGCCAGCAGCGGCGACGTCTGCGGCAGGTGGGGGAAGCCGAGCGCGAGGTTGTCGCTGAACTTCAGGGCCATCTTGTTGGCGACCCCCGGCGGGTCGTTGAACTCGAAGATGACCATGGGGGTCTTGCGGCGCCAGGCGGCGAGGTAGGCGGGGACGGCGACGTAGCCGCCGAAGCCGACCACGACGTCGGCCTGCACCTCGTCGAGGACCGCGCGGGTCGCCTTCATGGCCTTGAGCATGCGCGGCGCGGTCAGGAGGAGGTCGAGGTTGACCTTGCGCGGCAGCTGGTGCGCGGGGACGTTGCGCAGGTCGTATCCGGCCTTCGGGATGAGCTCGTTCTCCAGGCCCTTCTCGGTGCCGAGGCAGGTGATGCGGATGCCGGGGTCGTGGCGGCGCAGGCAGTCGGCGTACGCCAGGAGCGGGTAGATGTGGCCGCCGGTGCCGCCTCCGGCGAGGACGGCCGATCGTAGCTGAGGCAACTTCAAGGCTTTCTGGTTCGAAGGGACGGGTGTCGGACTTCGGGGTTCGCTCCGTCAGGTGGAGGGCGTCTTGCTCTCGCTGGTCTGCGGCGGGGCGCCGGCGGGCGCCGGAGGCAGGGGTGCCCACAGGAATCGTACGAGGCGGGACGGGTTGCGCGCCCGCAGCGCGGTGGCGGCGTCGGGTTCGGCACGCGCGAATCCGGCGAGCATGCCGACCGCGGCGAGCACCACGACCAGCGCCGTGCCGCCGTCGGAGATGAACGGCAGCGGCACCCCGGTGATGGGGATGAGTCCGAGGACGCCGCCGATGTTGATGAACGCCTGGCCGGCCAGCCAGATCGTGACGCCGGCCGCCACCAGCTTGCGGAACGGGTCCGCCGAGCGGCGGGCGATGCGGAAGCCGGTGTAGACGAGGACGCCGAACAGCGCCAGGATCACCAGGCAGCCGACGACGCCGAGTTCCTCGGCGATGAGCGCGAAGATGAAGTCGTTGTGCCCGTTGGGGAGCCATTCCCATTTCTGGCGGCTCTCGCCGAGGCCGACGCCGAACCAGCCGCCGTCGGCGATCGCGTAGTAGCCCTGGATGGCCTGGTAGCCCCACGAGTCGGCGAAGTCCTCGGGCCGGTTGAACGAGAGGATGCGCTCCATGCGGTAGCCCTCGAAGGCGACCAGGAGCGCCGAACCGGCGAGGGCGACGGCGCACAGGACGCCGAGGACGCGCATCGGGACGCCCGAGGACCACAGCAGGCCGATGAACATGGCGACGATGATGAGCATGGTGCCCAGGTCGGAGTAGCCGATGACGAGCATCGACAGGCCCGCGATGGGGAACAGCGGGATGGCGAGGTCCCGCCAGGAGGCGATGCGCGGGCCGAGGCGCACGAGCGAGTCGGCGACCCACAGCAGCAGCGCGAACTTGGCGAGCTCGGCGGGCTGGAACTGCACGGGGCCGAGGTGGATCCACAGGTCGTCGGTGCCGAAGGCGTCGTTCCCGAAGTTCGGGGCGAGGAGGACCAGGCCGAGGACCACCGACAGGATCAACAGCGGCCGGGCGACGCCGCGGTAGGTGCGGGAGGGGAGCCGCTGGGCGATCCAGAAGCCGATCAGGCCGATGAGCGCCCACATGGCCTGCCTGACGACGATGGCGAAGGCGTCGCCGTTCTCGGAGTAGGACTCGACCATGGTGGCGGAGAAGACCATGACCAGGCCGATGGTGAGCAGGAGCGCGCTGGAGGACAGCAGCAGGTAGTACGAGGCCAGCGGTCGGTCGAGCAGGCCCCGGAGCATCTCGGCGAGCCCGGACCTCACGACGTCTCGCTCGGCTCTTCCGACGGGGCCGCCGCGGACGGATGGCGTTCGACGGCGGCGGCGAAGGCGTCCCCGCGGTGGGCGTAGTTCTGGAACATGTCGTAGGAGCCCGCGGCGGGCGAGAGCAGGACGGTGTCACCGGGGCTGGCGTAGGCGGCGGCGTGGGCGACGACATCGGTCATGACCGCATCGTCGTCGCCGTCGAGCACGGTGACGGGGAGGTCCGGGGCGTGTCGCGCCAGCGCGTCGGCGATGAGGGCCCGGTCCTGTCCGAGGAGGACCGCCCCCCGCATGCGCGGCGCGAAGCGGGCGACGAGGTCGCCGACGTCGACGCCTTTGAGCTGGCCTCCGGCGATCCACACGATCGGGTCGTAGGCGGCGAGCGCGGCGGCGGCGGCGTGCGGGTTGGTGGCCTTGGAGTCGTCGACCCAGCGGATGCCGCCGGTCTCGGCGACGGTGGCGTTGCGGTGCGGCTCGGGGGTGTACTCGCGCAGGGCCCGGCCGATGTCCTCGCAGGAGACGCCGACGCCGCGGGCGAGGGCGGCGGCGGCGAGCGCGTTGGCGACGTTGTGGGCGCCGGGCGGGTGCACCTCGTCGGCCGAGCAGATCCGGACGGGTTCGCCGCCGGTGTAGTCGACGAGGAAGCCGAGGGCGACGCCGAACTGGCCTGGGGCGGGCTCGTCGAGCGTGAAGCCGGTGGTCTCGGCGTTCGTGTTCTTGGCGAGGGCGGTCACGGCAGTGTCGTCGAGGTTGACCACGGCCGCTCCCCCGCGCCAGACGGCGGTCTTGGCCTCGGCGTAGGCGTCGAAGCCGCCGTGCCAGTCGAGGTGGTCGGGGGCGAGGTTGATGATCGCCCCGGCGGCGGGCGTGAGTTCGGCCGACCAGTGCAGCTGGTAGCTGGACAGCTCGACGGCGAGCACGTCGTAGGGACCGTTCGCGGCGTGGACGAGCGGTTCGCCGATGTTGCCGAGGGCGGCGCTGCGCAGGCCGCCCGCCCGGAGCATGGCGGCGAGCATGGTGACCGTGGTGGTCTTGCCGTTGGTGCCGGTGACGGCGAGCCAGGGCGGGGCGCCGGGGCCGCGCAGGCGCCAGGCGAGCTCGGGCTCGGAGTAGGTGTCGAGCCCGCGTTCGCGGGCGGCGACGGCGATCGGGTGGTGGGGCGGGAAGCCCGGCGAGAGGACGACCTCCTCGACGTCATCGAGCAGTGCGGTGTCGAAGCCGTCGGCGACGACGGTGCGGGCGCCGAGGGCGGCGAGCGCGGCGATCCGCTCGGAGTCGTCGCGGTCGTAGACGGTGACGGTCTTGCCGCGCATCAGCAGCGCCTCGGCGCACGCGGCTCCGGCGACCCGTGCGCCGGCGACGAGGAAGCGGTCGGCCATGTCCATACTCTATCTACCCGGCGACTCTGAGGAAGTCGGCGAAGAAGAAGCCGAGGCCGATCCCCATGCCGATGCCGGCGATGATCCAGAAGCGGACGACGATGTTGACCTCGGACCATCCGGCGAGTTCGAAGTGGTGCTGGAGCGGCGCCATGCGGAAGACGCGGCGGCGGGTGGTCTTGTAGGAGATCGTCTGGATGATCACCGAGAAGGTGATGATGACGAACAGGCCGCCGATGATCGGCAGCAGCAGGATCGTCTTGGAGGCGAGCGCGAGTCCGCCGATGAGGCCGCCGAGGCCCAGGGCACCCGAGTCGCCCATGAAGATCTTCGCGGGCGAGGTGTTCCACCACAGGAAGCCGAACATGGCTCCGGCGGCGGCTCCGGCGATGAGCGCGATCTCGAGGGGGTCGCGGACGTCGTAGCAGTAGTTCGGAGAGAGGCTCCCGCCCGCGCCGCCGCACCAGTGGCGGTACTGCCAGAAGCCGATGATGAGGTAGGCGGCGAAGGCCATCATGGACGCGCCGGTGGCGAGGCCGTCGAGGCCGTCGGTGAGGTTGACGCCGTTGGCGGTGGCGTTGACGATGAAGACGAAGACGATGACGGCGCCGATCTTGGTCAGCGGCAGCCAGTCGATGTCCTGGGTGAAGGAGAGGTACGGGGTGGCGACGGTGTCGGAGATGTCGGGGTCGTCGACCGAGCCGGTGTAGTAGAGGGCGATGATGCCGAAGACGGCGGCGGCGATGGTGAGGCCGAGCATCTTCATCCTGCCGGAGATGCCGCCCGAGTGCTTCTTGCGGATCTTGAGCCAGTCGTCGATGAAGCCGACGAAGCCGCAGGCCACGAACAGGCCGATGAGGACGATGCCGGTGGCGGTGAAGTTGGTCGGCCGGGAGAACTGGTGGGTCTCGGCCTCGGGGAGGGCCATGAGGACGAGGTGGCCGACGATGTAGGCGACGACGGTGGTGACGATGAAGACGACGCCGCCCATGGTGGGGGTGCCGGCCTTCGCGAGGTGGGTCTGGGGTCCGTCGGTGCGGATGGGCTGCCCGGCCTTGAGCCTGCGGAAGGCGTTGGCCGCGACGGGGGTGAGCGCCATGGTGAGCGCGAACGCCACGAACGCGGCGATGATTACTGCTCTCACTTGTCGTTGTCCTCCTTGGCGCGCAAGTGGTCGGCGACTTCCCAGGTGCGGTAGCGGGAGCCTTTCACCAGGACGGTGTCGCCGGGGCGCAGCCGGTTCCGCAGCAGTTCGATGGCCGCGGTCTGGTCGGGTACGTGGGTTGCGGCGGCGACTCCGTCGGCGCCGTCGATGATGGGTTCGGTGCCGTCGCCGACCGCGATGAGTTCGTCGACGCCGGCTTCGGCGGCCTGCTCGCCCGCGCGGCGGTGGCATTGGTCGCTGAGTTCCTCGAGGTCGGCCATGAGGCCGAGGACCGCGATGCGGCGTCCGGCCGTGGGGACCTGGCCGAGGGCGCGGATGGCGGCGCCCATCGAGGCGGGATTGGCGTTGTATGAGTCGTCGATGACGGTGGTGCCGTCGGGGAGGGTGAAGACGTCCATCCGGCGCTCGGACTGGCGTCCGGCGCGGGAGAGCTGGTCGGCGATGTGGTCGGGGCTCGCGCCGAGCCGCCAGGCGACCCCGGCGGCGGCGAGCGCGTTGTAGACGTGGTGGCCGCCCCACAGCCGCAGTTGGACGGGGGCGTCGCCGTCGGGGGTGCGGAGGGTGAAGCGGTGGCGGCCGTCGCCGGGATCGAGGCCGATCGCGGCGATGTCGGCGGATTCGGTGACGCCGAAGGTGAGCACCTGGGCGCGGGTCTTCGCGGCCATGGCCGCGACGCGCGGGTCGTCGGCGTTGAGGACGGCGGTGCCTTCTGGCGCGAGGAAGCGCGGCAGTTCGCTCTTGGCCCGCGCGGTGGTCTCGATGTCGCCGAAGCCGTCGAGGTGGGAGATGCCGACGTTGAGGACGGCCCCGATGTCCGGCGGGGCGATCTCGCACAGGTCGGTGATGTGCCCGACGCCGCGGGCGGCGAGTTCGAGCACGAGGTAGCGCGTCTCGGGTTCGACGCGGCAGACGGTGTAGGGGTGGCCCAGCTCGTTGTTGAAGTTGCCCTGGGTGGCGACGGTGGGGCCGAGGCTCGCGCACAGCTGCCCCATGAGGTCCTTGGTGGAGGTCTTGCCGTTGGAGCCGGTGACGCCCACGACGGTGGCCTCGCTGCGGCGGGCCACTTCGCGGGCGAGGGCGGCAAGGGCGCGGAGGGTGTCGTCGACGTAGACCGCCGGCGAGTCGATCGGGCGGCTCGCGATGGTGGCCGCCGCGCCTTCGGCGGCGGCTTTCGGCGCGAAGTCGTGCCCGTCGACCTTGGCGCCGGGGATCGCCAGGAACAGCCCGCCGGGGCCGACCTTGCGGGAGTCGTGCTCGATCCCCCCGGTGACGATCGCCTCGGGGTCTGCCGTCTCGTTCAGTCTGCCTTCGACGGCGGTGGCGATGTCGGCCAGGCTCATGGGGATCACGCGGCGGCTCCTCCTGTTCGATTGGTGAGTGCTCTTATGCGGGTGACTCGACCCAGCCGACTTCGAGCAGCGCTCTGGCGAGCAGCTCGCGGTCGTCGCTTTCCACCGGGCCCTCGGCGGTCTCGATGACCGTCTCGTGGCCCTTGCCGAGCAGGGCGATGGTGTCGCCCGGGGCGGCCAGGCCCACGGCCTCCCGGACGGCGAGCTCCCGCCCCGGAATATTACGACAGGGCACGCCTCGCACGGCGGCGGCCACCTCGTCGCGTATGCGCGCGGGGTCCTCAGTGCGCGGATTGTCGTCGGTGACGATGACGGCGTCGGCGCCCGTGGCGGCCGCGGCGCCCATGAGTGGCCGCTTGGAGCGGTCGCGGTCGCCTCCGGCGCCGAGGATGGCGATGACCTTGCCGGGGGTCGACTCGCGCAGCGAGCCGAGGACGGCGGTGATGGCCTCCGGCTTGTGGGCGTAGTCGACCACGCCGCGGACGGGGGCCGTCCCGGAGACGAGTTCCATGCGGCCGGGCACGCCGCGGCAGGAGGCGATGCCGTCGAGTCCTTCGGCGAGGTCGACGCCGACGGCTTCGAGGAGGGCCGCGGCGAGCGCGGCGTTGGCGACGTTGTGGCGCCCGGGCATGTTGACGCGGCCTTCGGCCTTGCCGCGGGGACTGCGCAGCGTGAAGGTCTGGGTGAAGCCGTCGGCGGCGATGTCCGAGGCGTAGTAGTCGGCGCGCGGGTCTTCCAGGGAGAACAGGAGGGTCTTCTCGTCGGCGAGGGTGGCGACGCGCGCGTCGTCGGCGTTGAGGATCGCCGTCTCGGCGCGGCCGTCGAACAGCTTCGCCTTGGCGTTGAAGTAGTCGTCGAGGTCGGCGTGGAAGTCGAGGTGGTCGGTGCCGAACATGGTGAACCCGGCGGCGGCGAAGCGGCATCCGGCGACCCTGCCGAGGGCGAGGGCGTGGCTGGAGACCTCCATGACCACGTCGGTGACGCCGCGTTCGAGTGCGACGGCCAGGAGCGCCTGGAGCTCGGGGGCCTCGGGGGTGGTGCGCTCGGAGCGGATGACCTGGTCGGCGATGCGGGTCTCGACGGTGCCGATGATGCCGGTGGTGCGCCCGGCGCGGGCGAGCCCGGCCTCGACGAGGTAGGCCGTGGAGGTCTTGCCGTTGGTGCCGGTGATGCCGATGAGGTTGAGGTGGTGCGACGGCTCGCCCCAGACGCGGGCGGCGACGGCGCCGGTGAGCGAGCGGGGCTCGTCCGCGACCAGGACGGGCAGGCGCCCGGCGACGAGTTCGGCGCCGCGGGCGTCGGTGAGGACGCAGGAGGCGCCGCGCTCGGCGGCCTGCTCGGCGAACTCGGCGCCGTGGCGCCTGGCGCCGGGCAGCGCCGCGAAGAGGTCCCCCGGTTCGACGAGGGCGGCGGCGAGGCTCACGCCGGTGACGGTGAGCTCGGAGTCCTTCGCTGCGGGGACCAGGTCGGCGAGGCCGGCGACCCGGTAGGGCGCCGTGACCTCGGGTCGCGGAAAGGTTGACACGGCCTGACCCTACACCGATGGGGCGGCCGGGAAATGATCACTGCGTCTTGACGGGCCGTTCGGTGTCGTCGAGGTTGGCCGACCATGTGGTGAGGAGTTCGGTGAGCTCGGCGGCCTGGTGGCAGTCGAGGGAGTCGAGGAACAGCTCGCGCACGAGCGAGAGGATGCACGGCGCGGTCTCCTCCAGGCGCTCGCGTCCGGCGTCGGTGAGGACGACCCAGGTGGCCCGGTTGTCCTCCTCGCATTTGAAGGTCTCGGCCAGGCCCATGTCGGCGAGGCGTTTGACCTGGTAGGTGGCGGCGCTCTTGGCGGTGACGATGCGCTCGGCGAGCTCGCTCATGCGCAGGCGGGCACCGTCGGCGTCGGCGAGGCGCACCAAGACCTCGTACTGGGTGTGGGAGATGCCGTGGTAGTCCTGGAGGCGCCGCTCGATCTGTTGCTCCAGCCGGTGGGTGACGGTCAGGAACTGGGTCCAGACGGCGTTCACCTCGGGGGCGAGCCAGCGGCTCTCGAAGTCTCCCGCGCTCATCACCGGCCTCCCTTCCCTGGCCCTCACCGGTTCAATTTCGAACCATCCTACCCTTTGGTGGGGCGTTCACAGGGGACCGAGTTACCGAGGCCATAGTGCAAGGGGCAGCGCCGTGAACCGGTGTCGCATCGGGGCGCCCGGCAACGCGGCCTTCATGCGGAGCGGGCGGGGACCGGTGGGCCGGATACCACCCGGCCCGGTGGACAGACCAGGCCCTGAGTCGCCCGGTCGCGCCCGCGACCCGGTATACGCCGAGCCGTATTCGCGTTCTACGCTGTACGGCGACACGTCCACTCGGCCTCAAGCACCCGAAGGACCCTCCCGCTTTGAACGGTACCGACGCACGCCCCGCCGCCACGTCCGCGGCGCGGCGCCTCCTCTCCTTCCCGATCGTCGCCGTCGTCGCCGTCGTCCTCCTGGTCGCACCCGCCTCCCAGTCCTCCGCGCAGGAGGAAGGGGCCTCCTCGGGCCTCAGCCAGGCCATCGAGGACTACCTCAACGCCCAGGACGAGCTGGCCTCGCTCGAACAGCAGCAGGAGGACCTCGAAGCGGAGCTGGCGGACTCCCGGACCGAGGTCGAGGAGCTCACCGCCGAGCTCGACGAGTACGCCTACATCGCGTACACCACCTCGGACATGCAGTCGATGTCGGCGATCATGGCCTCGGGCGACCCGACGCAGGCGCTCAACGCGATGACCATGCTCGAGTTCCTCGGCGAATCGCGCGCCGACCGCCTGCACCAGCTCACCACGCGCCTGTCCGAGATCGAGGCGACGCAGCAGACCCTCGCCGACACCATCGCCGAGCAGGAGGACGTCACCGACGAGATGGAGGACGCCCGGGACGAGGCCGCCCGCGAGCTGGCCGCCTCCGGCGGCGACGCGTCGGACGGCCCCAGCGCCAGCGACGCCCCCGCGGCCGAGCCCGCGCCGCGCAACGCCGACGGGACGCTGCCCTACCAGGGCTGCACCGAGGACGACCCGACCCCGGCCGACGGCTGCGTGACCCCGCGCACGCTCCACGCCTTGGAGCAGGCCCAGATCGCGGGCTTCACCAGGTACGTCAGCTGCTACCGGCCCAGCGGCTCGGGCGAGCACCCGAAGGGCCGCGCCTGCGACTTCTCCGCCCAGCCCGGCGGCTTCGGCGGCGACGCGGGCGGCGACGACTACGACTACGGCCAGAACCTCGCCGCGTGGTTCACCGAGAACGCTCACGAACTGGGTGTGCAGTACGTCATCTGGTACCGCCAGATCTGGTTCCCCTCCTCGGGGTGGCGGTCCTACAACGGCGGGAACGGGGACCCGTCCTCGGACCACACCAACCACGTCCACCTGAGCATCCGCTGAGATCACGTTCGGCGATCGACCCTGAATGAGCCTCGTTCACAATGTGTACTGTGGGGGCATGACGATCGGACGCTCCTCTATCACCAGGCGCGGCGCCCTCACCGCCGGCGTCGCCGCCGTCACCCTGACCGCCTGCTCTGACGAGACCGGCACCATCAGCGGCTCGGACGACGAGGAACCTGAGGAGCCCGTCAGCGCCGCAACCGTCACCATCACCCCCGCCGACGGCGCCACCGACGCCACGGCCGCCGCCGAGATCGCCTGGACCGTCGAGAAGGGCACCTTCACCGAGTTCAAGCTGACCGACGCCGCCGGGAACGCCGTCGAAGGCGACATGCACCCCGACGGGGCCACGTGGATCCCGGCCGCCCCGCTGGAGTGGGAGACCACCTACACCGCCTCGGTCAGTGCCGAGGACGACGCCGGGATCGCCGTCACGGCGACCTCGACGTTCACCACCATCGCCTCGCCGGGCAACCGCGTCTCGATCGAGAACTACCTGCCGGCCCAGGACTCCACCGTCGGCCAGGCCGCGATCCTGGCCTTCCGCTTCATCGACTACGAGATCCCCGAGGACCTGCGCAAGGGGGTCGAGCGGCGCCTGTTCGTCAGCTCCGAGCCCGCGCAGGAGGGCTCGTGGCACTGGATCACCGGCCGCGCGCTCGAATACCGGCCCAAGGAGTACTGGCAGCCGAACACGCAGGTCACGGTGCGGCTCGCGATCGGCGGCCTGCCGATCGGCAACGACAAGTACGGCGAGTACGACGCCGAGACGGTCTTCGACATCGACTCCGAGGCCCGCAAGCTCGAAGCCGACAACGACACCAAGCAGCTGCGCGCCTACCAGGACGGTGTGATCGTCCAGACGATCCCGATCGCGCTGGGCGCCGACGAGACCGACGGCAACGACACGCGCTCGTTCGAAGGCCACATGACCATCATGAGCCGCGAGGAGGAGTCGACGTTCGTCTCCGACCTCTACGACTACGAGACCCCGGTCAAATGGGCGATGCGGCTGACGTTCAGCGGCCAGTTCATCCACGGCGCGCCGTGGGCGGCGGACGCGCTCGGCAAGGAGAACATCTCCCACGGCTGCATCAACGTCACCAACGAGATGGGCGAGTGGATCTACAACTTCGTGCGCTGGGGCGACCCGGTCGTGGTGCTCAACACGGGGCGCACGCTGCCGCAGGGCGATGGGTTCACCACGTGGGACCTCGACTGGGAGACCGTCGTGGGCGGCTCCTACCTCGAGCAGGGCACCGGCGAGGACGGCTAAGCGGCGGGCTCGCGGACCTTCGGGTCGGCGGCCTGCGGGTGCTCCTCGAGGATCCGGTTGTGCGCCCAGCGCTCGACGAAGAACGAGCCGATCGGGACGGTGCCGCCCAGCAGCAGCCCTATGGTGTGCGGCCAGAGCTTCCATCCGGCCTGCTGGGCCAGGTGGAAGCCGAGCACCAGGTAGATCATGTAGCACAGGCCGTGGATCGGGCTGATGGCCGTCACGAGCACGTCGTTGTCCGCGAAGTACTTCATCGGCATGGCCACGAACATGAGCGCGATGAGGAACGTGCCGACGATCCAGGCGACGATGCGGAATCGCTTCAGAGCGGCGTTCATGCGGTACTCCCCCGGTTCGGGTCGAATTCGGACTGCCGGGCGTGCAGGCTGAGCTCGGCATCACTGCGTCGGGCGTTCATGCTGAACTCGGCGTCATCCAGGCGAGCCTCCAGGATGCCTCCCTCGAACGGCGAGGTCATCGGGGGCGGCTCCTCGCGGCGCCGCGGCGCCGCGGGGCGGTCCTTGCTCAGCTCCACGCGCATCTGCCGCACCCACAGCGCGACGGTGAACAGCGCGAACAGCGGCCACTCGAACGCGTAGCCCCAGCTGATGGCGTTCCCGTGCTGGGCGCGGGTCAGCTGCCACCAGCCGAGCACGCCGAATCCGGTCGTCAGCACCACGGCGAAGAAGTGCAGGACGAGCCATGGGGGCGTCAACAACCGTCGCACCCGGCCAGACTATGGGGGCCGACCCGGAGTTGCCGCGCGGGGGCGGCCCGTGGTGACATAGGCCGGTGACCGATGACCTACCGCCGTCAGGAACCGTCCCTCCGCTGCCGAAGCCCGACCCCGACCGGGTGCGGGAACTGCTGCTCGAATGGTGCGGGGCCGACCCAGAAGACGCCCTCGCCGCGGCCGAGGCCGCCCGCGGCCTCGACGACGGCCTGCTCGACCTGGCGGGCCGGATGTACCGCTCGATCGCCGACGACATGGGCGGGCGGATGTGGCTGCGCTGGCCGAAGCCCCCGGCCGACGCGGGCGACGCCGAGCGCTTCGTCGGCCTCTATCCGCTGCTGGAGGCCGTGCCGCTCATGATCGACTTCCACCGCGGCATCGGTGTGGACGAGGCCGAGTCCCGGCTCGTGCTCCAGGACATCGGCGAGAAGCTGCGGCTCAACCGCCAGATGTACGGCCGCCCCGGGCTCGACGTGGCGTTCTGGTTCACCGCGCACGTGCGCGGCACGATCTACCAGCTCGGGCGGCTCCAGTTCTGCATGGAGGGGACGAAGGCGGCGCCGCGCATGGGGCTGCACATCCGCGGCGAGGGCGGCCCGCTCGGTCCGGAGTCGGTCCGGGACTCGGTGGAGCGGGCGCTCGAGTTCTTCCCTGCGAAGTTCCCCGAGCTGTTCGGACCGGAGCGGCCGATGACGTTCATGTGCTCGTCGTGGCTGCTCGACCCGCAGCTGCGCGACTGGCTGCCCGAGCGGTCGAACATCCTCAAGTTCGGGGCGCTGTTCGACCTGGTGGGCCCCGAGACGTACGCGAACGCGGGCGGGCACGACGACATCTGGCGTTTCGTGTTCGCCAGGACGCCGGACACGCCGATGGAGGAGCTGCCGACCGAGAACACCCTCCAGAAGTCGGTGATGGCCGGGCTCAAGGCGGGCGTCGGCTACCAGACCCGCCTCGGCGGTCTGAACCGGAAGCGCCTCGGCCTGTGAGCCCGGCTCTCGATTAGGACCTGGCCGTCTGCCAGGCGGGGCTGTCGACGTAGTGGTTGTCGAAGCGCTCGCCCGAGGCGGCGATCTCGGCCGGATCGGCCTCGCCCGCCGCCACTCGCGCGAGGAGGCGGTAGTAGTCGAACCGGTCGGCGGCCGGGGTGAAGACCGCCAGCACGTCGGCGTCGGCGCCCGGAGCCGCGCCGAAGGCGTGCGGCAGGCCCGGCGGCAGGCTGATGAAGTCGCCCGCTTCGAGGACGACGATCTCCTCGCCCGCGAGGACCTGGAGCGCGCCGTCGATGACGAACAGCGACTCGCTCGCGTCGCCGTGGAAGTGGGGCGGCGCGCCGTCGCCTCCCGCCGGGAAGGTCGAGCGGGTGACGGACAGTGCCCCGGCGGTCTGCGAGGAGTCGGCCAGCAGCGTCATGACCGACCGCTGGGCGTGGTCGAGCCGCTCGGCGGCGGCGGCGCGGGTGACGAGCGGCTGGGCGGCGGTGGGCGTGTTCATTCGGATCGCTCCTGTCGTTCCTGGATGTTTCTTATCTAGATATTATATGTCCAGGAATCATTTCACAAGCGCCTTGAGCCACGTCACACAACCCCGGTGAGCATCGAACCCGGATGTGTAATCTCTGGTTATGCGTATCAGCGAAGGCGTCGAATGGGCCGCGCACTGCTGCCTGCTGCTGGACTGGATGGGCGTCGACGAACCGGTCTCCACCGCCCGCCTCGCCGCCGGGTACGGCCTGCCGCCCGCCTACCTCAACAAGCAGCTGCAGCCGCTCGTCCGCGCCGGCATCCTCACCTCCACGCCCGGCAAGCGCGGCGGCTTCCGGCTCGCCCGGAGCCTGGAGGACATCACGCTCATGGACGTCCTCACCGCCATCGAAGGCCCCGAGGAGGCCTTCCGGTGCGACGAGATCCGCCAGAACGGTGTCTGGGCCGACCTGCCGGAGTCGGCCTTCCGCGCGCCGTGCGCCATCGACGCCGCGATGCGCGCCGCCGAACTGGAGTGGCGCCGCGCCCTCGCCGCGCGGACGCTGGCCTCCGTCCAGACCGACGCGGAACTCCAGGCCCCCTACCTGCGCAGGCAGGTGCAAGACTGGTATGCCGAGCACTACCCGGCGCACACGCCATAAGGTGGTCCCATGCGGATCGTCATGGCCGGATCGAGCGGCTCCCTCGGCACCGCGCTACGAGGCGCGCTGGAAGGCAACGACATCGTCCGTCTGGTGCGCCGGACGCCTCGCGACGACGACGAGATCCAGTGGGACCCCTATCGGAACGAGTTGGACACCGCCGTCCTGGACGGCGTCGACGCGGTGGTGAACCTGTGCGGCGCCCCGGTCGGCGGGCGGCGCTGGAACGCGGCCTACAAGCGGCACCTGCGCGCCAGCCGCGTCATCCCCACGAAGGTCCTCTCCGAAGCCGTGGCGCGCGCCGAGGTGCCGGTCCTGGTCAACGCCTCGGCGGCGGGCTGGTACGGCGACAGGGCCGACGTGCCGGTCGACGAGCGGACTCCGGCGTCGGCCGACTTCCTCGGCAAGACGGCCCTGGCGTGGGAGCGGGCCACGGTCCCGGCGCAGGAGGCGGGGACGCGGGTGGTCCGGCTGCGCAGCGGCCACGTCCTTGACCGGCGCAACGAGGTGCTGAAGCGGATGCTGCCCACCTACCGGTGGTTCCTCGGCGGCAGGTTCGGCGGCGGCCGCCAGTACATGCCGTGGATCTCGCGGCGCGACTGGGTGAGCGCCGTGGAGTTCCTGCTGGACAGCGACGTGGACGGACCGGTCAACATGGTCGGTCCGACGCCGGTGACGAACCGCGGCTTCGTCCAGGCGCTCGCGGCGGTCACGCACCGGCCCGCGCCGTGGGTCATCCCCGGCTGGGCGGTGAAACTGGTCGCGGGCGAGGCCGCGACCGAGATGCTGCGCAGCACCAAGATCATCCCGGCCGTCTTGGAGTCCAAGGGCTTCGAGTACCGCGACCGGACCGTCCTGGACGCTCTGGAGTGGTCGCTCGGCCGCTGAGGACCGTCTCCACCTGCCGCGCAGGGCAGACTTGGCGCATGGACCTCTCCGATATCGACCCCGGCCCCGACAAGCCGGGGACGGTCACCGCCGCGCAGGTCGCGCTCTGGCTCCAGGTCGTCTACTTCTTCTGCGGAGGCATCGCCCCGGCCGTCTTCTGGTGGCCCGCCTTCGCCGTGGTGCTCTTGGACGCCGTCAGCCCCTCTTACGCCGACTGGCAGTTCTGGCTGCTGCTCCTCTGCATTCCGGTCGCGGCCGCCTACACCTCCGCGCTCAACCGGCGCATCAACGACGCGGACCGCCGGGCGCGGATCGCGGCCCTCGTCTCCACCGCACTGCTCGCGGCGGGCACCGTCGCCGCAGTCCTGGTCTCGTACGCTCCCTCGGCCACGTTCATCACCACGGCGCCGTTCTTGGGATTGCAGGCCGTGACATTGGCCTGCCTGTGCTCACCGGAGGCGAACGCGTGGTTCCGGTATCGCGTCGAGGACCAGTTGGCGGAAGAGCCGTAGACTCGAAAACCGTCCCTGCCTCGGAGGGAGCGCCCGTGACACCGCCGCCGAACGACTCGCTCGAAGTGCTGTACCGCAAGCCCGGCACCATCACCGCGGCGCAGGTGCTCATGTGGATCCAGTTCTCGTTCCTCGTCTGCTGCGGTTTCGGAGGGACGTTCGCGGTCTTGTTCATGACCGGCATCGTCAACGAGCTCGGCATCGACGAGGACGTGCTCGAAGGCGCCGAGAACCTCGTGGTCCTGACGGCGGCCGTGTTCGCGGGCGTCGTGGCCGCCGCGATCCTGTTCGGAGTGCTCGCCGCGAAGCTCGGCGCCGGACGCCGTTCGGCGCAGGTCATGACGGTCGTCGTCATGCTCGGGATCATCGTGTTCGGCTTCGTCGGCCTCTACACGCAGTTCGAGGTGGAGGACTACGCGGGCACGCCCGTGGACGGCTCCGAGGTGGTGGGGACGCTGCTGGCGCTGGCGCTGCCGATCGTGACGCTGCTGTGCCTGTGCACCGGCTCGGCGAACCAGTGGTTCAGGCAGGGCGGGCGGGACGCGTGGCCGCGGTACCAGCCGGTGTATCCGCCGATGGCGCCGCCGTACCGCTGAGGGCCTCGCCGAGCGCGGCGATGTTGTCGCGCACGGCCGCGGTCTCGCCGAGCCCCTCGGCGAGCAGGAGCTGCCGCGACACGCCGGTCTTCTCGGCGGAGGCGGCCAGCCGCTCGGCGACGTGCCCGGCGGAGCCGACCGCGTGCCGCTCGATCATCCAGTCCACATAAGACGCGTGGTCGCGCGCGGTGCGGCCCGGTCTGAGGCTCACGTACTGGCCGACGCCGCGCTCCAGCAGCTCGGTGAGCGAGCGCCGCAGCCGTTCGGTCTCCGCCGCGCCGCCGACCTGCGCCAGGTGCGTCGAGACGTGCTCGGCCTTCTCGGGGTCGAACCCGTGCGCCTCGGCCTCGCGCCGCCACGCGCCGATGAGGACCGCGTGGTCCTCGTCGGCGGCGTGCATGCCGAGCAGCAGCGGCAGCCCGAGCCTGGCGGCGAGGCGGGCGGTGCGCTCGCTCGTCGCCGCCACCCACAGCGGCCCGCCGCTTCCGGGAGGCATGGCCCGCACCGGCAGCACGTCGAAGAACTCCCCGGCGTGGGCGATCTCCTCTTCTCCGGACAGCCAGCGCGCCAGCAGCCGCAGGCCCTCCTCGAAGCCGTGCTCGAACCGGTCGAGGCCGGTGCCGAAGACGTCGAGGTCGATCCACGGGCCGCCGCGGCCGACGCCGAGGCGGAACCGGCCGGGGGCCAGCGCGTCGAGGGTCGCGGCCTCTTCCCCGAGGGCGACCGGGTGGCGGTTCGACAGGACCGCCACGGCGGTCCCGATCTGGATCCGCTCGGTGGCGGCGAGCAGGTGCGCGGCCATGAGCGTGGCCGAGGGGTTCGCGCCGTACTCGATGAAGTGGTGCTCGGCGACCCAGGCCCCGGCCAGGCCCGCGGCCTCGGCGGCCTGTGCGTGGCCGACCAGGTGCCGCAGGGTCTCGGCGGGGGTGGTGCCGGGGAAGACGCCTCCGAGCAGGAACAGGTCGTGTGCGATCACGGGTGCTCCATCGAACTTGCGGGGGAAAATTCAAAATTGTACCGTCTGTCCAGATCCGGGATCGTCGTCGCGATGCCCGGTGATCCTCAACGGTTCCATACCGGACCGTCGCGGACAAGCGCCAATGGAGGCACGATGTTCTTTCCCTACACCGGTTCCGGCTCCTACTGCTACGCGAATGCGCTCGACATGTGCCTGGGGGACGCCTCGCCCGGTCCGGCCGTGATCGAGGTGCTGACCGGCTCGCCGTTCGGCATGCAGCTGCTCGGCGGGACCACGCCGTTCTTCGACCCGGCCGGGTGGGACGGCGACATCGGGATCGACGCGGCCTTGGCCGCGCTCGGCTGGGAGTGCCGCCGGACCTCCGGCGACCGCGAGGAGGCCGAGCGGCTGCTGCGCGAGGCGGAGACGGCCGATCCGGTCCTGGTCGGGCCGGTCGAGATGGGCCTGCACGACCACCGGCCGGGGCTCGGCGAGCCGATCGGCGCCGACCACTGCGTCGTGGCACTCGGCGTCACCGGCGGCATGGTCCGCTTCCACGACCCCGCGGGGCACCCGTTCGCGACCCTGCCCGTCGAGCGGTTCCTGGACGCCTGGCGCACCGACACCCTCGGCTACGGCGAGTCGTACACGGCGAGGACCGGCTTCGCGAAGGCGCGGGAGGTCGAGGTCGCCGACGCGGTCGAGCGCACGATCGGCGCCGCGGTCGCGTGGCTCACCGGCGAGCACGGGCACCCGGTGCCGCCCGGGACGCTGCGCAACGGGGAGGCCGCCGAGCGCCTGGCGGCGCTGATCGAGGAGGGGCTGCCGGAGGAGACGCATGGCCACCTGACGCACTTCGCCATCCACGTCGGGGCGCGGCGGCTCGCCGACGCCGCGGTGTGCCTCTCGGGGATCGACAGGCGCTCGGCGGCCGCGCTCGTCTCGCGGCAGTCCGAGCTCGTCGGGAGTCTCCAGTACGAGGTGACCACCGGGCGGGCCGAGCGAGCCGCGGCGGCGCTGCGGGAGCTGGGCCCGACGTACGGGGAGCTGGCGGAGCGGCTGCGGTCGGGCGACTGAGACGTGGCAGGGGCGTCCCCGGGCGGGGACGCCCCTGCCACGCGGTACTTGTCAGTGGCGCAGCATCTCGGCCACGAGGAACGCCAGCTCCAGCGACTGCTGCGTGTTCAGGCGCGGGTCGCAGGCCGTCTCGTAGCGGGAGGACAGCTGGTCGTCGCGGATCTCCTGGGCGCCGCCGACGCATTCGGTGACGTCCTCGCCGGTCAGCTCGATGTGGATGCCGCCGGGGTGGCTGCCCACCTGGCGGTGCACCTCGAAGAAGCCGAGGACCTCGTCGACGACCTGGTCGAACGCGCGGGTCTTGTAGCCGGAGGCGGCCTCGTAGGTGTTGCCGTGCATCGGGTCGCACTGCCACACGACCTTGCAGCCCGCCGCCTCGACCTTCTCGACGATCGGGGGCAGGACCGTGCGGACGTTCTTGTGGCCCATGCGCGTGATGATCACGAGCTTGCCCGGGACGTTGTCCGGATTGAGCTTCTGGCACATCTCCACGACCTGCTCGGGCGTGGCGGTCGGGCCGATCTTGCAGCCGACGGGGTTGGCCACGCGCGACAGGAAGTCGATGTGGGCGCCGCCCAGCTGGCGGGTGCGCTCGCCGTTCCACAGCATGTGCCCCGACAGGCCGTAGGCCTTGCCGTCGAAGATGCGGGTCAGGGCCCGGTCGTACTCGATGGCGAGCATCTCGTGGGAGGCGTACACGTCGGCGGTGTGGAGGGCGTCGTCCTCGACGCCGCAGGCGGCCATGAAGGCGACGGCGCGGTCGATCTCGCGGCCGATCGCCTCGTAGCGCTCGCCCGCGGCCGAGTTGCGGACGAAGTCCTTGTTCCAGTCGTGGACGGCCTGGAGGTCGGCGAGGCCGCCCTTGAGGTAGGCGCGGAGCATGTTCATCGCGGCGGCGGCGTTGGCGTAGGCGCGGATCATCCGCTGCGGGTCGCACACGCGCGCCTCGGCGTTGGCCTCGAGCGAGTTGAACATGTCGCCGCGGTAGACCGGCAGGCCGAGCGCGTCGGTGGCCTTGGAGCGCGGCTTGGAGTACTGGCCGGCGACGCGGCCGACCTTGATGACCGGCAGCGACGCCCCGTAGGTGAGCACGACCGCCATCTGCAGGAGCGTGCGCATGTTCGCGAGCACGTGGTGCTCGGTGTTGTCCAGGAACGTCTCGGCGCAGTCGCCGCCCTGGAGGAGGAAGGCGCGTCCCTCGCAGACCTCGGCGAGCTGGTTGCGCAGGTGGTCGACCTCATAGGGGGCGACGATCGGCGGGACGCCCGCGAGCACCCCGGCCACGTCCTCGACCTCGGCGTAGTCAGGCCACGGCGGAGTCTGCTCCCTGGGCAAGCTCCGCCAGGCGTCGAGCTGATAGCGCTCGGCTTCCTCCGCGTCGGCTACGACGGGGACGAGACCAGGGTTTCGCAGATCATGCCATTGGCGGTTCACGCGGCAATCGTACTTGGGTGTTTCGGCCGGGTACAAAGCCGTTTCGGCCTTCCCAGTGGGTGAACCGGCACACGCGAGCGCTCATCGCCTCCGGCACTGACACGCCGACACGCCACATTCGGTCGATCGCAGACATCCCACCTCTCGGAACGCGTCTACGCTGGCCTGGTGCGCAAGACGACGATTGAAGACTGGCTGACCGACCTGGCGTCGGAGCTGCCCGCGCCCGGCGGCGGCGCGGCGGCGGGCATGAACGCGGCGACCGGAGCGGCCCTGGTGTCGATGGTGTGCAACCTGACGATCGGGAAGCCGAAGTTCGCCGAGCATGAGGAGGTCATGCGCGAGGCGCTGGCCGAGGCCGAGCGGCTCCGCGCCGAGGCCCTCCAGCTCGCCGAGGACGACGCCGAGGCCTTCTCGGGCGTGGTGGCGGCCTACAAGCTGCCGAAGGGCACCGACGAGGAGAAGGCGGCCCGCACCGCGGCGATCCAGGCCGGGCTGGCCGAGGCCGCCGAGGTGCCGCTCGCCGTGGCGAAGGTGTCGGCGCAGGTCATCCGCCTCTCGGGACGGATCCTGGACGGCTCGAACCCGAACGTGCTCTCGGACGTGGCCGTGGCCGCGTCGAGCGCGAAGTCGGCGCTGGAGTCGGCGGCGCTGAACGTCGACATCAACCTGGTGTCGATCAAGGACGCCGAGGTGCGCGAGCGGCTGGCAAGCGCGCTCAACGAGTCACTCCAGGCGAAGGTGCAGGCCGAGGCGATCATGCAGGCCGTGGCGAAGAGGATCAGGGCGTGAAGGACATCGACGGGCGCGCGGTCGCGAAGGCGCTGCGCGAGGAAGTGACCGCGGCGGCCGAGCGGCTGCGCGGCGAGGGCGTCGTGCCGACGCTGGCGGTGGTCGTGCCGACCGACGACGAGGGCACGGCCTGGTACGTGCGGTCGATCGCGAAGACCGCCGGGAAGGTCGGACTGGACTGCCGGATCGAGCAGTTGGAGAACCCCGGCCGCGACGAGATCGTGGCGAAGCTCCAGGAGCTCTCGGCCGACCCGGCCGTGCACGGCGTCATCTGCCAGACGCCGCTGCCCGAGGGCGTGACCCTCGCGGAGGTGGGCTGGCACATCAGCCCGTTCAAGGATGTCGACGGCGCGAACTCGGAGAGCCTGGGCCGCCTGGCGCAGGGGCGGCGCACGTTCGCCCCGGCGACGAGCGCGGCCGTGCTGGAGCTGCTGAAGCACGAGGGCGTGGAGCTTGAGGGCACGCGGGCGGTCGTGGTGGGGCGCTCGACGGTGGTCGGCAAGCCCGCGGCGCTGCTGCTGGTGAACGAGTCGGCGACGGTGACCGTGTGCCACTCGCGGACCAAGGACCTCGCGGCGGTGTGCCGGGAGGCGGACGTGCTGGTGGCGGCGGTGGGCCGCGCGCAGATGATCGGCGCGGAGTTCGTCAAGCCCGGCGCGGTCGTGATCGACGTCGGCACGAACCCGACGCCGGACGGGGGTCTGGTCGGCGATGTGGACTACAAGGCGGTCGCGCCGCTGGCAAGCGCGATCACGCCGGTGCCCGGTGGCGTCGGCCCGGTGACGACGATGCTGCTGCTGCGCCACACGGTCGAGGCGGCCGAGCTGGCGAAGACGCACCGCTGAGGGCTCGGGGACGGCACAAGGCCGCACCGGAGATCCGGATCCGCGGCATCCGCACCGCTGAGGGCTCGGGGGCGACACCCGAGTCCGCTCGCTCGCGAGGCCGTGTGGGCCTGGCCGACGGGTCCGGCTGCGGGAAGCGGTCCGTTCGCTCGCTCCGCGAGGCCGTGAACCGGCCTCGCAGCGAAGACGAAAGGCCCGAGCTGCGCAAAGTGGAAGATTCCCGACAGACATGGGAGACTACCGCGCGTAACGTCAAGGATTCGTTACACGTAGGAGGTCTGGTATGACACGTCGTCTTGCCTTCGTGGCGACCGTCGCCGGCATGCTCGTCGCCGTCGCGAGTCCCGCGATGGCCTTCCAACACGACCGGGTGCACAACCCGTGGCTCCACGGATTCCTCGACATCGCGAGCCTCGCGATCGTCATCGCTCCGATCTGGACGGCGCTGCTGTGGGGCGCCGGGCGCAGCAGGTGGCTCCTGGCGGGGATCGTCCTCATCGTGCAGGTGCCGGTGGCGGTCCTGGCGTTCGTGCCCGCGGTGTCACACGCTCTCCAGGGCGCCGGCCTCGGGATCGGCCTGGCGATCACGATCGCCGCGATCGTCTACACCAGGCGCGCGGCGCGCGCCGAGAAGAAAGCGGCGGCACAGGCCGCCGGAACCTAGCTCGAACCCGAACGCCCGTCCCCGGGCCGAGAGCACGCGCAGGTCGGGGCAGCCGCGGAAGGGGCCGTCGAAGCCGTCGGCACTGCGGTAGGCGTGCCAGGAGCAGTGCTCCTCGCCGACCCATCCCCAGGCCCGGTGGGTCTCTGCTCCGGCGAACCGGTACACGCCGACGCTGAGCAGGCGGCCCGCGACCGGACGGCGGTAGAAGTCGGCGTCGAGTCCCGTGATCGGGACGCCCTCGAAGTCGACGTCGAGCAGGGTCTTGTGAAACGTGAAATCGGTGAGCTGCGGGAGCTCGCCGGTATCCCCTGAGAAAGCCACTGGCACGCCCGGTCTAACGAACCGGACGTGCCAGTGGTTGTGCTTCGCACGGGGATATCAGTGCGGGCCCGCGCCCTGCGGAACCGCAACAGACCTCGGCCCTAGGCGCCGAAGAAGACCTCGGCGTCCTTGTAACGCTCGACCGGAACGGTCTTGAGGACGTCGGTGCCCTCGTGGATCGGGATGCGGACGATGTTCGTGCCCTGGAGCGCCATCATCTTGCCGAAGTCGCCGTCGTTGACCGCGGCGGCGGCCTCCAGGCCGAGGCGGGTCGCCAGGACCCGGTCGAACGCGGTCGGGGTGCCGCCGCGCTGGAGGTGGCCGAGGATGATCGCGCGAGTCTCGGAGCCGGTGCGCTTCTTGATCTCACCGGCGACCCAGTCGCCCACGCCGCCGAGCTTGACGTGCCCGAAGGCGTCGACCTCGGCGTCCTTGAGCTGCATCTCGCCGCCCTTGGCCGTGGCGCCTTCGGAGACGGCGACGATGGTGGCCTTGCCGGCGTCCATGCGTTCCTTGACGAAGTCGGCCACCTGCTGCATGTCGAACTCGACCTCGGGGATGAGCACGGCGTTGGCGCCGCCCGCGATGCCCGCGTGCAGGGTCATCCAGCCGGCGTGGCGGCCCATGACCTCGACGACGATGCAGCGGTCGTGCGACTCGGCGGTGGTCCACAGCCGGTCGATCGCCTCGGTGGCGATGTTGACGGCGGTGTCGAAGCCGAAGGTGTAGTCGGTGCCCGAGAGGTCGTTGTCGATGGTCTTCGGGACGCCGACGCAGTTGACGCCGTCGGCGGTCAGCTTCGTGGCGACGCCCAGCGTGTCCTCGCCGCCGATGGCGATCAGCGCGTCGACGTCGAGCGCGGCCATGTTCTTCTTGATCGCCTCGACGCCCCCCTCGATCTTGTAGGGGTTGGTGCGGGAGGAGTGCAGGATCGTGCCGCCCTGGTCGAGGATGTTCTCGACGGTGTCCCAGTCCAGAGGCTGCGTGATGCCTTCGATCGGGCCCTTCCAGCCGTAGCGGAAGCCCACGAACTCGTGGCCGTATTCCTTGGTGCCTTTGCGGACCGCGGCACGGATGACCGCGTTGAGACCGGGGCAGTCACCGCCGCCGGTGAGCACGCCAATGCGCATGCGTCGTACTCCCTAGAGTGAGATTCTGTCAACTGGGCGGCTTCATTGCCGAAAACTCCGCTCAGCCTATCTCGGCACTTCGCGGCCCCGGCCCGGGGCCGCAAACCCGGTCGGCCACACGACCCGGCCCTCAAGCGGCACGGAGACGTCGCGCCCGGCCCCCGCGCGCGGGCGAGCGGTGCCGTCTCAGTCGAGCTCGCAACCGCCCGGCACCGCCCGGCCCCGCCCGGCCCCGCGCGCGGGCGAGCGGTAGCCGAAGAGCGTGAACTCGATGAACTCGAGCCCGCCCCGGGCGGGCGAACGCACGGCCCGGCGCCCGGGCGAAACGGCGACGCCGCGCTTGACTCCGCCCCTCGCCCCGCACTGTTCACTCCGTAAGTCCGGTCGGGTGCGCCGTGCCTTCCGCCGGACTCACCCGAAGTATCACACCCGAGCATACAAAGGTTATATCTTATAACATATAACCTCACCCGATGTAGATTACAGGCTATAAGAATCCTCGGAGCGACCCTTGCGGGCCGCCTCCAAAGCGGCCCAGCGGTCGAGGTTGAGTTTGGCGTCCGTCAGCGCGTCGTGGAGTTCGGAGTCGGGCGCGACCGGCAGTTCCGGGCGCCCCAGGTCGTCCCAGCGCTGGCGCAGGTCCTTGGTCATCCGCGGCAGCGCCCGCGGCAGCTCCGGCATGGCGCCCCACAGCTGCGCGAACACCACATGATCGTAAGCGCCGTACCAGGCCCACAGCTCGATGCGCTCCCCCGGATGCGAACCGGTCTTCTTGCGCACCGGCGAGACCAGGAATTCGTACAGCTCGTCGCGGATCGTCGCGCGGTCCTTCCACAGCGAGCTCGCCGGTCCGGGCAGCTTGTCGAGCACGTTGCGCCGCACCCACTCTATTGCCCTAGATGGATCGAATTCCGTTGAGACGGCGTAATACTCGCGACCGAGTTCATCCACGACTCCGATGGAGACCAGTTCGATGGTGCGACCGTCCTCGATGAATTCGCAGTCGTAGAAGTATCGGTACGCCACACATCGGCCTTTCATACGCTCTCGGGCGGCATCCGCGGACCTCCCGGCCCCCGCCCGTATGTCGCCGGACTGGCGTCGACGCTACGCCATACGATCTGGTGACCGGTATCTGACCTCGCAATCCGCATGTGAGAACCCGGATACCGGACATTAGACGCTAAAATACGTAGAGTTGATCGTACATTCGGCCGAGCGACAACTGCGCCGCCTGAACACACGACCCAACGGAGCGTGAAGTTTCAGACACTAGGCCCTGTACAACTACGGAAAAGACAGCGATCATCGGAGGGAACCCGCGGACCGGTCCCACCGAAGGGGGAAGAACTATGGGTGTCAGCCCATCTGAAGACCCGCTAGCAGGCGTCGCCATGTTCGCCGGCCTCGACCCGCAGGCCCGGCGCAAGATCGCCGATGTGGCGGTACCCCGCCACTATCGCCGAGGGCGTCTGCTGTTCTTCGAAGGTGAGGCAGGCGAGTCTTTGATCATGATCCGGTCCGGGGCGGTGAGCGTCTTCCGCACCGCCGCAACGGGTGAGCGCGCCATGCTGCACGTCGCCCGCGCCCCCGAAGTCCTCGGCGAGGTGTCGCTGCTGGACGGGTCGCCCCGCTCCGCCTCGGCGGAGGCGCTGGAGGACACCGCGGCGCTGGCGCTGGCCCGCTCGTCGTTCCTCGAACTGGTCCACGGCAGCCCCAAGATGCTGGACGCGGTGCTGCGGTCGATGGGAATGATCGTCCGCCGCCTCACCGAGCAGTCTTCCGACCACGTGTTCCTCGACCTCCCCGGGCGAGTGGCGAAGACGCTGGTGCGCCTGGCCGAGCAGCACTCCTCCCCCATGACGACCATCGAGTTGAACCAGACCCAGCTGGCCGAGATGGCCGGCGGTTCGCGGCAGAGCGTCAACCAGGCGATCGGGATCTTCGCCAACCGAGGCTGGTTGCGGACGGAGGGCCGCAAGATCGTCGTCGTGGACCTCCCGGCGCTGCGGCGCAGGGCTGGCTTCGGAGGAGCCGAAGGATGAAGCAGAGCGGCGGCGGCGAAGGGTGAAGCACAGAGGCGGAACCGAAGAGTCAAGCACAGAGCCGGAACCGAACAGTGAAGCACAGAGGCGGAACCGAAGAGTCAAGCACAGAGCCGGAACCGAAGGGCGGAGCGCAAAGGCAGAGCCGAAGCGTGCTGCGCCACGGTGAAAGTAAAGGGCAGAGCGCGGCGGCGGAGCGGAAAGGCGAAGCACCGTAGAAGGAACACGGGGGCGTGGATGGAGGGCAAATCAGAAGGGTCGTAGCGGGCCCGAGCTCAGGCGCCCTTGTCCTTCTTCTTGACGTTCGCGGCGTACTCATCGACGTAGTCCTGGCCCGACAGCTCCCGCAGCGCGTCCATGACCTCGTCGGTCACCGCCCGCTCGACGGTCCGGTCGCCCACCAGACCCGAATAGCGGCTGAAGTCCAGCGGCGGCCCGATCTTGAGGCGCGCCCGTCCGAAGCGCGGCAGCCGCCTCCCGATCGGTTGCAGCTCACCGGTGTTCATCATCGCCACCGGCACCACGCATGCCCCGGTCTCCAGCGCCAGCCGCGCCACCCCGGTCTTCCCGCGGTACAGGCGCCCGTCCGGCGAGCGCGTCCCCTCGGGGTAGATCCCGAACAGCTGCCCCTCCGACAGCACCCGCTTCCCCGTGCCGAGCGAGGCCTGGGCGGCGTCGCCGCCCGCGCGGTCCACCGGGATCGCGCCCACCGCCCGCATGAACGTACGGGTGAGCAGGCCGCCGACCCCGCGGCCGGTGAAGTAGTCCGACTTCGCGATGAACGTGATGTGCCGTTTGACCACCAACGGCAGGAAGACGGAGTCGAACACCGCCAGATGGTTGCTCGCCAGGATGGCGGCCCCCGATTCGGGCACATGGTGGAGCCCTTCGGTCTGCGGACGCCATATCGCCCATAGGATCGGCCCCAGCAGCGCCTTCAACACCCGGTAGATCACGGACCCAAGCGTATAGGTACCGATCAATCGAAGGCCGCCCCGCGTCCGCGCCGCCGGGGCGCGCACCTGCGCAGTGGCCGCTTCTGTCCGGTCCGTGCGAGAATGGGCGGGCGGCATGAAGCATCTGATTCTCCTGGAGGCGGCGGCGTGTCAACCGAATCCGAGGCGTTCACGTTCGACGCGGGCCCGAGCGCCGAGGCCACGATGCTGCTGTGCCACGGCTTCACCGGGGACCCGTCGAGCCTGCGCCCGTGGGGCGAACACCTGCGCGACGCGGGGTTCAACGTCGTCTGCCCGCTGCTCCCGGGGCACGCGCTCCCCTGGCGCGAGCTGGCCAAGACGCGCTGGCCCGAGTGGTACGGCGCGATCGAGCGGGGCCTGGACGCGGCGCGCGGTTTCGGGCGGCCCGTCTTCGCCGGGGGCCTGTCGATGGGCGGGACGCTGGCGCTGCGCCTCGCCGAGCACCGCGGCGGCGAGCTCAGCGGCCTGGTGCTGGTCAACCCGGCCATCTACGACGACAAGCCGCACGGTTTCCTGGCGCCGGTGCTGCGCTATGTCATGCCCAGCGTCGGCGCGATCGGCTCCGACGTGGCCAGACCCGACGTGCGCGAGAAGGCCAGCGACCGGACGCCGCTGGCGGCGTTCGCGTCGGTGCGGCGGCTGTGGAAGGTCACCCGCGCCGAGCTGCCCCGCGTCACCGTCCCGGTCCGCATCTTCACCAGCGCCGTCGACCACGTCGTCCATCCGCGCAACAGCGCCGTCGTCAAGGCGGGGGTGCGTTCGAAGGACGTCGAGTCGACCGTCCTGCCGCGCAGCTACCATGTGGCGACCCTCGACTACGACGCGGAGACGATCTTCTCCGGAACCGTCGAGTTCATGACCAGGCAGTTGGCCAAGACGCGAGGTGCCCATGACTGACCGCGAAGAGGAACCGGAGCCAGGCGGCGAGCTGCGCCCCGAGGACGTCGACCGGCGGTTCAACGAGCTCATCCGCGACCTCGACGTCGACGTCGACCACTCCGCCGAGCCGCCCGCGCCACCGACCCCGCCGACGCCGCCCCCGCCTCCCGAGGACGAGGAGCCGACGCTCCTGGAGCTGTGGGACACGGAGCTGCCCGACGACGAGGAGGACGACTACGTCCCGCCCGACCCGCCGCCGATGCCGTGGCCGAGCCTGCCCGCGATCGGCGGCGTCCTGTGCGTCCTCGGCGGCCTGTTGCTCCTGGTGCGGCCGAGCATCGCGCCGCTGGGCACGAACCCGGGCCGCGTGGTCGGGTTCCTGGTGTTCGTGCTGGGCGTGTGGCTGCTGGTCAACCGGCTGCGCGACGACTCCTCGGACGACGACAAGGACGACGGCGCCGTAGTCTGACTCAGTCCTTGCTGCCCAGCCAGGAGAGGACCGCGTCGAGCAGCCCTTCGGCGCCTGCCCCGGTGAAGACGTCCCCCGAGTTGCCCGCGAACGTCAGCGGCGCGACGCCGTAGGCCTCGGCGGTCGCCTGCGCCTCTTTCGACTGGGCCTCGGCCTCGCCGACGGCCAGGAGCACCTTCGGCTCCCCGACCGGTCTCGGCGGCTGCTTCGGCATCTTCTGCGGCGACACCAGGACGAGCGCGGCGGCCGGATAGCGGCCCGCGGCCAGCGCGGCCCAGGCCGCACCGGAGCCGTGGCCGACCAGGACGGCCTGGCGCGGGAGGCCGATAGCGGCCTGGACGACGTCGTGAGCGCAGGCCTCAAGGCCGCCCGGAGCGGCTGGCGTGCTGCCCTGGCCCCGGACGCTGACGGCGGCGGCGTAGCGGCCCGCCCCGGCGATGCGCTTGAGCCACAGGCCGCCGAAGGCCGCGGCGCCCGCGCTCTCACCGGTGCAGCACAGGACCGGCGAGGCGTCGGGATCGTCCCTGGCTTCGATCTCAAGCAGGTCCGAGGGCTCGATGACGGCGATCTCGCGCTTGACGGAGGCGGGCTCGGGGGTGCGGGTGCGCCGGACCCAGACTTGCAGACTCACTTCGCGGGCTCCTGTTCGAGTGTGTCGATGATGCGGCCCAGCCCGGCGAGGTACTCCTCGGCATCGACGGCCAGGTGGTGGCGCGGGGAGACCCCGGTCGAGTCGACGGCGTACTGGGCGGATTCGCTGACGACCTGCTGGCGGAAGTTCGCGGCCCGCTCGGGGTCGCCCTTGCGGATGTGGAGCCAGTGGGCGATCGCGTGGGTCTGCCAGTGGAAGATGGGCAGCGCGCCGACGCCAGGTTCGACGAGGCCCGCCACCGCGAGCGTCTCGACGCGCGGGGAGAACATGCGGGCCAGGAGCTTGGGGTACGGCGAGTCGCCGTCGACGCCGAGGAGCCCGGGTGGGCAGCAGCCGATCTTGGGCTTGTAGCCGGTGGCGAGGACGACGACGTCGGGGCGGACGGTGGTGCCGTCGGTGAAGGCCACCTCGCCGCCGTCGAAGCGGGTGACTTCGCCTCGGTGCTGGATGGAGCCGTCGCCGACGTGTTCGAGGTAGCGGCCGTTGCGGATGGGCTCCTCGTCGGTGTGCTTGTGGTCGGGGGCCTCCATGCCCATGCGGGCCGAGAGCTCGCGGTGGCCCTTGAGGAGGCGGTCGGTCAGGAAGCCGCGGAGCCAGCGCGGGCGGCGCTGGAGCCGGGCGAGGGCGTAGTCGGCCGGTTCGCCGCCGAGGTATTTCGGCAGGTACCAGTAGCCGCGGCGCACAGAGTGGACGCATTCGGCGGCGTTGACGGCGGCTTCGCAGGCGATGTCGATGCCGGAGTTGCCGCCGCCGACGACGAGGACGGTCTTGCCGCGCAGGCGGGAGCCGTCCTTGAGCTGCGAGGAGTGCAGGATGGTGCCGCGGAATCCGTCTTGGCCCGGATACGAGGGCAGGTTGGGGACCCAGTGGTGGCCGGTGGCGATGATGACGGCGCCGTAGCGCAGGCGGCGGGCGGCCGACCCGGCGGCGGGCTTGACGACGATCTCGAAGCGGGAGCCCTCGACGGGTTCGATGTGGGAGATCTCGGAGCCGTACCAGATGTGCTCGGCGAGGCCGAAGTGGGCGGCGTAGCGCTTGAGGTAGTCGAGCATCTGCGCGGCCGAGGGGTAGTCGGGCCAGTCGTCGGGCATGGGGAAGTCGGGGATCTCGGTCTGCGAGCGCGAGGTGACGAGATGGGTGTGGGGGTAGAGGGGGCTGTGCTGGTTCTCTGGGTTCCACAGGCCGCCGAGCACGGTGTCGCGTTCGTAGCAGTCCACTTCGAAGCCGTTCTCGCGGAGGTTCTTGACCGCGATCAGGCCGGCGGCTCCGGCTCCGATGACGCAGACGGCCTCGCCACGGTCGTAGGCGGCTTGGGAGGAGTACTCCTGCAAGGGGCTTGCTCCTTCTGCTGGGGGCGACTGATGGGACCGGCTCGGCGCCCCTTCGCATACGGCGGAGGCGCCGGGAGACTGCAAGCAGATTACCGTGAGCGGGGTTCATACGTTCGGGGGAGGTAGGCTGCGCGCGTGCTGTTCGAGCTGTGGAAACATTCCCCGGACGGGGCCGGCGTGTTCCGTGGGGAAGGGCAGGTCGTAGTGTCCTCGCACCGGTTGGCGAGGGAGGTGCTCCTCGACGGGGGGCGGTTCTCCCCGGCGAACGCGCTGGACGCGGTCACGCCGCTGCCCGCGGCGGTGCTGCGGGAGCTGGCGAGGCACCGGTTCCGGCTTCCGGCGACGTTGGCGAACAACGACACCGGGACGCACTCCTCTATCAGATCAGCGTTCGCGGAGACGTTCGCGCCGCATCGAGTGGAGGCGCTGAGGCCGTGGCTGAGGGGCCTGACGCGCAGGGCGGCGCTGAAGGTGGCGCTGCGACTGCGCGAAGGCAAGGCGGTGGACCTGGACAAGGCGGTGTCTTCGGAGGTCCCGCTGGCAGCGCTGGCAAGGCTGCTCGAACTGGACGTGGACGAGGCGGCGGAGGTGAAACGCTTCTCCAGGGCGGCACTGGAACTGTTCTGGGGCAGGCCGGATCTGGACCGCCAACTGGAATTGGCGAAGATTGTGGGCCCCTACCACGCGGTACTGCGCGGATGGGCGGCGAAATCAACCGGCGCGACGCGGCAGGTGCTGAAGGAGCACGGCGAGGACGCGGCGACGGCGGCGCTGTTCTTCCTCCTCGTAGCAGGCCAGGAGACGACGTCGCAGTTCCTGACGCTGCTGCTCCACAAGCTGATCGAGGAGCCCAAGCTGCTGGACGCGCCCGCGGCGGCGGTGGTCGAGGAGGGACTGCGGCTGCTGCCGCCGCTGGTGTCGTGGCGACGATTGGCCGCCAGAGACACCGAGATCGGCGGGATGCCGGTGAACAAGGACGAGTCGATCCTGGTGTGGTTGGCGGCGGCGGGAGCGGACGAGGGCGTGGCCGAGTGCCCGCACCGAATGAAACCAGGTCAACGAGGCTCAAGGCGCCACCTGGCCTTCGGCGCGGGGGCGCACAGGTGTCTGGGCAGCCAGCTGTCGAGAATGGAAGCGGAGGTAGTGGTGTCCGAACTGGCTCCCCTATTGCGCCGCTGCGAAGTGGTAGCGGCCCCCGTCAGCGACGAGAACCTCTCCTTCAGAATGCCGAGCCCGCTGGTGGTGGCGCTGAGCGGCTCGTTACGGGGTCGGCCACCTGGCCCCGATCCACGCCCGCATCTGCTCCCAGTCCGCACGGTTCGCGATGCTCGGATGTACGGGAAGGGATTCGTGGGTGCCGTCGCGCCGCCATACCGTCAGCGTGTCGCCGGAGGCCACGAGCCGGTCGGCCGGATTCAGGCGCACCTCCTGCTCGCCGTTGCCGATACCGCCTCGGTAGGTCATATACCGAGGGGCGACCAGGATGTAGTAATGCGCGCGGCCGGTCCACGCCCGCCAGGCATGGACCCCCAGGTACAGGCTCACAGCGCCCATCACGACGTACCAGATCACCGCATGGCCGGTGAGGAAGCCGCCGACGGTCCCGAAGACGGGGAACACGAAGGCACCCGCGTTTCCCACGACGAGCCGCCACATCGAATACCGCACCCGTATCGATTGTTGGTCCACATGTTCGATTGTGTCGCATCTGGAGCATGCGCGGACGCCGGGTCCGTACGCCCAGGCGCCCGCCCCCGGTCTCGCTATGCGGCCGACTGGGCGGCCTTGTGGGGCTTTCTGATCGTGCGGACCATGAGCCACACTGCCAGCACCGCCAGGAGGACGCCGACGATGTAGAGCCCGGCGACGATGCCGCCGAGGCCGGGCACGTCGTAGGCGATGTCGAGGCGGCCTTCGACGTTCGCCGAGCCGTCGGCGTTCATGGCAATCGGCGTGAGTTCGCCGGAACTTTCGGCGTCCCATTCATAGGTCCGGGTGCCGTCGCCTTCGAGCGTGAACGCCCAGATGTCGGCTTCGGCGCCGGGCGTCTGCGGTGCGCCGCCGTCGATGTGCTCTTCGGTGGGGCCTTCGGTGCCGGTGGCGCGGTGGATGGCGGTGTGCTCGACGCCGTCGAGGAACGCGGCCGCGTCCTCGGGGTTCGCGAAGCCGACGAACTGGTCCTTCTCCGAGGTGACCTCGATGTAGACGGCATCGGCGAACCCGAGGTCGGTGTAGTCGGATCCGTCCCAGGAGTCGCCGACCACGGCGTAGGCGTCGGTTGCGTAGTCGGCGCCGTCGATTTGGAGGCGGCCTTGGTCGTCGGTCATGGCCTGCACGGTGACGGCGACCGACAGGACGATCAGCGCGAGCAGCAGCAGGAGGGACTCGCCGGTGATGGCGAGGGCGCGGTGCGGGCGGTGCGGTCGGCGTGCCATGTGGGTCTCCTTCATAAGGGTGTCTGGCGGTGGTGCGCTGGTAGCCTCGTGGGGGTGCCAGTATTGGACCCAAGGTACCAAACTTGAGACATGATGTTTCATATTGAAAGGATGAGCCGTGCCACAGCAACCGCAGGAAACCGGCCTCGGCCGCCGCAGGCGGCGCATTTCGGACACCGAGACCGAGGAACGAATGCTGGCCACGGCCGTCGAGATGATCAACGAGACGGGGTTGACCGTCAGTTTGGAGCACCTGCGGCTTGAGGACGTCATCCGCGCCGCCGGAGTCGCCCGGAGCGCGGTGTACAGGCGGTGGCCGTACAAGGACCTGTTCTTCGCCGATCTGCTGCGCGAACTCGCGCGGGGAGCCGACGCGGCGACCATCGGCGAGCTGGAGTCGAAGCGCGGCATAGCGCAAGCCGTCGCCGAGCATGCCGATTGGGTCGAGACGCCGGAGGGGCGAGAGCGGCTGATCGCCGAGCTCATCCGCGGGGCACGGGACTTCGAGACGCTGCGGCGTTCGAGTGCGTGGCGGACTTATCTGGCGCTGCACGCGACGTTTTTGAGCTTGGAGGAGGGGCCGCTGCGCGAGGACGTGGGGGCGATCCTGGAGGAGTCGGAGGCGGGGTTCGTCGAGCGGATCTCGGAGAGCTACCGGGAGTTGACCGGGCTGTTCGGCTACCGGATCCGAGCCGGAAGCGGCGTCACCTTCGAGCAGCTGGCGGCGATGGCGAGTGCGGCACTGCGCGGGATGGCGCTGATGGAGCCGACGATCCCGATGATCGAGAAGGAGCGGGTGCGCAGTGCCGCATTCGGTGGTGCAGAAGCCGAGTGGTCGCTCCCGGGGCTGGCGGCGGGCGCGGTGATCCTGACGTTCCTCGAAGCGGACCCGGAGATCGAATGGGACGAGGCCCGCATCGAGCGGGTCAAGCGCGAGCTCGTCGAATTCCGCTCATGAACGGGGCGCCGGTCCCCCGCTCATTCACCGGTGGCTCGATGCCGCTTCGACCCGTGGTCACCGGCCGTCGAGGAGTTCGCGGGTGAGTCCGTGGAGCCGGTCGGCCGATTCGAGGTCGAAGTCCTTGCCGGTCAGCGGTATAGGCGTGCGGCGGCGGAAGGCGGCGACCGGCTCGGTCGGCGGGTGGTCGATGCGGTCGACCATCGGCACGACCGCCTTGTCGACTCGCTGGGCCAGGAGCCAGGCCAGGGTCTTGGTCAGCGCCCGCTGCGGTTGCGGCAGCGGATCGGCCATGCCGGTCTTGACGAACATCGGGTTGTACAGGACATAGCGGATCCGCGTGCCCGAGTGGCGCCGCGGAAAGTCGACGCCGAGCAGGTCGTTGCAGCGCGAGGCCTGCATGGAGGCGTTCTTGCCGGTGTAGCCGTGGTGGAGTTGCGGGTCGTCCCAGTAGATCTGGCCGGGCAGGCCGCCGGGACCGGCCAGGTTGAAGACGACCGGGGTCTCGGACCGGTCGAGCAGACCGGTCAGGGCGTGGCCGATGACGAAGCGGCTGAGGTAGGACAGGGCGAAGGTGTACTCGAAGCCGTCGGGGGTCTCCTCGCGGTGGGGGCGGAAGCGCTGGGTGGCGAAGACGAGCCCGTCGAGGCGCTCGACCGTGGCCTCGGTTTCGGCGATGACGGAGCGCATGCCGTCGAGGGTGCTCAGGTCAGCCCGTAGGAAGTGGGCGCGATCGGCCGCGCCGAGCCGCTCGGCTTCGGCCAGGAGCGCCTTGCCTTTGGCGGGGTTGGTGCCGACGGCGATGAGACGGTCGCCGCGGGCCAGGAAGTGCAGGCCCAGTCCTTTGCCGATGCCGTCGGTGCCGCCGGTGATCAGGTAGGTGCGCATGAGGGTTCGTGCCTTTCCACATAAGTCATCGATCGATGACAAAGGTTAGCCGAAGGCGCTCGATAAGTCAACAAGTGATGACTTATGCTGACTTCATGAGCGAACCCAAACGCCGCGACAAGGCGGCGACCCGAGCGGCCCTGCTGGAGGCGGCCCGCCGCCGCTTCGCCGAGCATGGATTCGACGGCACCGGCGTGCGCGACATCGCCGCCGACGCCGGGGTCGACGCGACGCTGATCTTCCGGTATTTCGGCTCCAAGCAGGCGCTGTTCGAGGCGGCCGTCCGCGTTGAAGTGCCGGAGGGCCTCGGGCGGCAGGTGGGCGATGAACAGGCCGCATCGCCCGAGGCGCTGGCCGAGGCGCTGGTGCGCGAGGTCGTTTTCGCTGACCGGCCCGAGCACGGCGGTGAGCATCCGCTGCTGGTCATGCTCCGCTCGGCGGGACGGCCCGAGGTCCGCGCGCGGCTGCGCGAGGAGGTGTGCGAGGGCTATCTGGCCGACTTCGCCGAGCGGTTGGGGGGCGATGACGCCGAACTGCGCGCCGAGCTGGTGGGGGCGCTGCTGATCGGCATGGGGCTCATGCGGTCGGTGATCGGCTCGCCGGAGCTGTCAAGGGCCTCGTTCGAGCAGACGAGGGGTCTGGTCAGAGCCATGGTCGCGGCGCTGGAGGGCGAGAAATCGCAGGGCTAGAAGTCGAACTCGCCGTCTTTGGCTCCGGCGAGGAAGGCGTCCCACTCGGCACGGGGGTAGACGATGACCGAGCCCTCGGGGTGGTGGGAGTGACGGACGGCGACCCGCCCCGAGCCGTCGGAGAGCGGACCGGCCTCGACGCACTGGCCACCGTTGCTGGAGCTGCGGGTGCTGGTCCTCCAGCGGATCCCAGCCAGTTCTTCGGAGGAAAGCTGCTGTTCGGTGCTCATCGGTATCCCTTCGATCAAGAGAAGTCGAACTCGCCGTCTTTGGCTCCGGCGAGGAAGGCGTCCCACTCGGCGCGGGTGTAGACGATGAGCGAGCCCTCGGGGTGGTGAGAGTGCCGGACGGCGACCCGCCCCGAGCCGTCGGAGAGCGGACCGGCCTCGACGCACTGGCCGCCTCCGCTGTCACTGCGGGAACTGATGCGCCAACGGATTCCAGCCAGCTCGTCGGAAGAGAGCCGCTGCTCGGTGCTCATTCGATCTCCTTCAAGCGCTTGGCGATCAGAGCGGCGGACTCCTTCGCAGTCAACGCCGATCGGTCGAGGTCTTGCCATACGCTTTCAAAACTACTCACCTTCGGTTCCTCGACGTACAGGGCGCCCGCAGTCGTCTCGACATATGCGATGGCCGGGTATGGTTCCGGCATCTCATAGAGGTTGAAGCTGCCGTTGAGACCTGCGTGGGGTCCCGCCTCGGTCGGGATGATTCGGATCGTGATGCCGCTTCGCCTTCCGATCTCAAGCAGGTGCTGAAGCTGCTCACGCATGACGGGCTCTGATCCAGTGGTGCGATCGAGTACCGATTGCTCCAGCACGGCATCGATGCACGGTACCCGATCAGCGGCCAGGATCTGCTGCCTCTCGATGCGCAGGTCGACCCAACGCTCGATCTGCGCCGCAGACGCCTTGCTTCGTTCGAGCCGGTTGATCACCGCTTCGGCGTAACCGCGTGTCTGGAACAGCCCGTACACCAGGAGGTGCTGGTAGGTGCAGATGCGCTCCGCCCTGCTTTCCAACCAGGGAACATTGATGAAGTCGGCTCCCAGATCATTCTGGTGGTCGTCCCACCAGTTGCGTTGCCACGCTTCATCGCAGACTTGCTGAAGACTGTTGCGGGTGCGCTCGTCCTCAACTCCGTAGAGGGTCAGCAGCCCGATGACATCGACACGCCGAAACGGAAACAAGCCGCTCTCATATCGTCCTAGCATCGTGGCATCGCGCTGGATGTAATCAGCAGCGTCCGCCTGCGAGATTCCACGCTCTTTCCGCAGGTCACGCATCTTCTCGCCCAGCCATTGCGAGCGAAGGTTCGGCTGAGGACGCGACTTTGTCACGGCTTCCTCCAACAGGTATCGCAGATTTTTAAGAACCAGATCTATGCAGACTTGCACAGTTCAGGTTCATGTGCCTTGATACCAATCAAGCGTGAGAGGTCCATCACGGGATTCTGGCGACAGGGTTCACGAGAGCAGACATTTCATGCCCTCCACAGAAACCGACCGGGGCGGGTCAAACGGCCTAGCAACCAAGTCCCGCCCCGGTCTTAAACAACACGGAGGTTGCACACCGTGTCAGCACCCATTGTCGCCCACGCGACCGTCAAGACCAAACCCAATCCGCCACGCGGCGCCGAGCTGGAACGCGGTTCCTTCGCCGACAGCGTCCGCACCTACACCGTCCGCGCCTCCAGTCAGACCGCGCCTGACTCCTTCCAGGTCCACACCGGCGATGCCCGCGACATCGTCCTGGTCATCTCCGGGCTCAACACCGGCGAACTCCACGCCACCTGGGGACCGGGCTGGCGCACCGCCTCCGAATCCTGGCGCGAATGGGCCGAGGCCCAAGCCTTCATGGTCTTCTACAACGGCGAACAGCCTTCGACCGCCAATGTGCGAGTTTGCAATGGTTGAACCCGAGGGCACCTATCTCGGCGAGTTCCGGCGCGGTCCGGCGATCTTCACCGTCTTCCAAACGGCCCTCGCCCCGCGCGCCTTCCGCGTCGACTGCTCAGACGGCAACGGCCCGTCCGAAGTGTGCACCTTCACCGACCGTCCCGGCTCCGGTCCGAAATGGCACGGCGCCTGGAACGGCGATGAGTGGTGCGCCTGGATCGAACTCGAAGCCCGCAAGGTCACCGAACGCTCATTACCGAAAGCTCGGGCACGGCGGCCGGCCGAACCGTTGTCGCGCTCATGGCCGTCACAGCACCGCCGTGCCCGACCACCGCTCCGCGATGCGCGCCTTCCCAGGACGACGGCAACAACATCGCGGGGCACCGGGGCCGGTCGATCGGTGGGGATCGACCGGCCCTCGTCTGTCCCGGAGCGAACGGCATCGGCGTTCGACCATGCCCGCCACCCCGTTGCGCCCCACCGGGCATGGTGACCGCTCGTGAGTCGACCGGCCTCGGTCAGGCCGACCACGCCCCGGCCTGCGCCGTGCTTCGCGCCCAGTCGGTGAAGTCGCGCGGCTCCCGGCCGAGCACCTGCCGCACACCGTCGGAGACGTACTCGGAGCGGTGGTTGCGGATCACCGCGAGCAGGTCGCGGAGCGAATCGGCCACCTCTTGCGGCACGCCGTAACCGACGAGTTCGGCGACGTGCTCCTCGGGTTCGAGCTCGACGTAGCGGATCGGCCGCCCGGTCGCCGCGGTCAGCTCGGAGGCGACCTCGGCCAGGGTGAGCGTGCGCGGGCCGGACAGCGAGTAGGTCTCGCCGATGTGCTTCGGGTCCAGCAGCGCGGCCACCATCACCTCGGCGATGTCCTCGGTGTCGATCCACGGCTCGGCGCCCGTGCCCGCCGAGGCTCGGAGTTCGCCCGCCATCACCGAGTCGTAGAAGAAGTCCTCGCTGAAGTTCTGCATGAACCACGAGGGCCGGACGATGGTCCAGTCGACGCCGCTGTCCTTGACCGCGTTCTCCAGTTCGAGTCCCTTTTCGTAGACCGCGAACTCGCGGCCGGGGCTGCCGACGCCGCGGCCGGACAGCAGCACCAGCCGGCGCAGTCCGTCCACCGCCGCCTGCCTGATGAACCGTCCGGCCTGTTCGAGGCCCTGCGGGTCGACCGGCGGGGCCATATAGGCCGTGTCGATCCCGGCCACCGTCGGCGCCCAGGTGCTTTCGTCGTACCAGTCGAAGCGCTGCGCGCTCGACCGCGAGGCCGGTCGGGTCGGGACGCCGCGCGCCTCGAGCCGCTCGGTGATGTGGCGGCCGGTCTTGCCCTTGCCGCCCAGGATGAGCATCGTTTCGTTGATCATGTACTCAAGTACATCGCGGAGAGGTGAGACAAACCATGGTTGAGAGGCGCACTTCCATGTCTGATCGTCTCAGATATGCTTCCGGTATGGATGTGCTCGATGATCTGCTGGCCGGTGCCAAGGCGAGCGACGGCGTCTTCAACCTGACCATCATGGACCCGCCGTGGGCACTGCACATCGTGGAGCAGGCACCGCTGGCGCTCGCCTCACTCGTCCGCGGGTCGGCCTGGATCGTCAGAGACGGCATCGAGCCGGTCCGGATGGAGGAGGGCGACGTCGCCATCGTGCGCGGCCCCGAACCATACATCGTGGGCGACGAACCGGAGACCGCGCCGCAGCTGCGGATCCATCCGGGCGGACGCTGCGAGCCGCTGCCCGGCGCCCCTGTCGACTACAGCGCGCGGCTCGGGGTCCGGACGTACGGCGGCCGTCCCGAAGGCGCCGCCATGGTGATCAGCGGCACCTACCGGCTCGACGGCGACATCAGCGGCCGACTGCTCGCGGCCCTGCCGTCGGTGCTGGTGGTCCCGGCCGCCGACGTGGCCGGGCACGTGATGGAGACGATGCTCGCCGAGATCCAGAGCGACGAACCCGGCCAGCAGAGCGTGCTCGACCGGTGGCTCGACCTGGCGCTGATCACCACACTGCGGGCCTGGTTCGCGCGCCCGGAATCGCACGCGCCGGGGTGGTACCGGGCGCAGAGCGACCCGGTCGTCGGTCCGGCACTCCGTCTGCTGCACGACGATCCGGCGCATCCGTGGAGCATCGGCGAGCTGGCCGACCGCGCCAACGTCTCCCGCGCCACCCTGTCGCGGCGCTTCACCGCCCTGGTCGGCGAGGCGCCGATGGCGTACCTGACCGCCTGGCGGATCACCTTGGCCGCGGATCTGTTGCGGGCCACCGACGACACCATCGAGGCGATCGCCCGCCGCGTCGGCTACGCGAACGCCTTTGCGCTGTCCGTGGCCTTCAAGCGCGTCCGCGGCGTCACCCCGACGACCCACCGCCGGTCTCGCGACCGCCTGGCCGCCTGAGGGACAGGCGACCGCGACTATGCTTGCCCCGATGGCCCACCCGATCGGCACGCTCGCTCCTCATCAGCGTGCGCTGATCGAAGCCTGGTTGCCCGGTGTCGAGATCGAAGCCGACATGAGTTGGGGACTGGTCGAGACCACCGTCCTGCGGGCCAGGGTGGGCGAGCAGGCCGTCGTCGTCAAGGCGGGCGGTGCCTCGGATCATCACATCGAGCGGGAGATCCGCGCGCACCGCGAATGGACCGGGCCGTGGGTGCGGTGCGGCCGGGCCGCCCGGATGCTCCATGCCGATGTCGAGGCCAAGGTCCTGGTGACCGAATACCTTCCCGGGGCGCTGGTCCAGGGCACGGCGGCGGCCGCCGCGATGGACACGTACGTGCAGGCCGGTGAGCTGCTGCGCGCATGCCACGCGCAGGCGGCGATCGAGGACGGCGACTACGAGCCGCGGATGAACGCCAGAGCGCTGGCGTGGCTGGACGGGCCGCATCGGATCGCGCCAGAGGCCGCCGAGGAGCTCCGGTCCATGGTCCGGTCGTGGCCGTCGGCCACGGTCACGTGTGTGCCGACGCATGGCGACTGGCAGTGCCGGAACTGGCTTCTCGACGATGGGGTGCTGCGAGTGATCGACTTCGGGCGGGCGGGCCTGCGACCGGCGGCCGAGGACTTCGAGCGCCTGGCCGTGCAGGAGTTCGTCTGGCATCCCGGCGCGGAGGAGGCGTTCCTGTCCGGCTACGGCACGGACCCGCGCGAGCCCGACGTCTGGTTCCGACAGCGTGTCCGCTCGGCGATCGGCACGGCGTGCTGGGCCCACCGGATCGGCGATCGGGACTTCGAGGCGCAGGGGCACAGGATGATCGCCGATGTGCGCGCGGAGGCCGCCTCGCGGCGTTGACGGGCGCGGGCCGTGCGGCCTGGCGCCCGTCCATATCCGCGCAATGTGGTCTTCGTCGGCCTTTGCCAGTGGACGAGTTCGCCGTCGACTCAGTCGATATCCACCGTGCCCGCCTGGGGGCGTCGACCCGGTCGGGATCGCTCTCGGCGAGGGTGATCACCGAAGTCCCTTCTCGCAGTTCGAGGTCGCCGCCGTGGTGCCGACCATGTTCCGGTACTGCGTTCCGTAGAGCTCCGCTGCCGCCGCTCGGACACCACCGCTCGCGTGCGAACTATCGATCGCCGAACATCGATGCCTATCGAAGGCCACCGCTTGTCGCTCGGCAGGGTCGACCGGTCCCGTCTCGCATGATCGGGGCGGCGCCTGGGGAGCCCGGCAATGGCCCTTCGTTCGCGGGCGGGGTTGGTCGTGTGCGTGGTTACGGTGCGCTGAGGCAGCGACAAAGACGAAGCAGCCTGGCTCTGCTCTGCTTTCGGCGGTGGGGTGGCCGTGGGTGCGGCTTCAAGCCGGCGGCGACAAAGACGGGACCTCCTCCCCGGGCCCCTCTTCGACGCCGAGGCCCGTCTTATTCCCTTGTGGAGTGATTACGGGGGGTTGCCTGTTGCCTGTTGCCTTGGCGGGGTTGGGGTTCGGTCCCGAAACATGAAACCTTTCGCATCCTTCGGGTGATGACGAACCGGCCCT
>NZ_AXWO01000002.1 GCF_000482705.1 Glycomyces arizonensis DSM 44726
GAGCTGAAGATCGTCTTCGCCCGCCCCGACAAGAAGAACGAACCGTTCAAACACGGCAGCCTCGGCGGTGTCCGACAACGCATCGAGGCGATCATCGACACATTGAAAGACCAGCTCACCCTCGAAGACCACGGCGGGCGCACCACCGAAGGCGTCTTCGCTCGCGTTGCCGCCCGCATCCTCGCCCTGACCGCCGCCATCTGGAACAACTGGAGGACCGGACAACCGGTCCTCCGCTCCCTCACGGCCTACGACCATTAGGAATCAATCATCTAGGGTTCGGGGTCGCGCAGGCCGACGCAGTCGTGCTGCCAGAAGACCGGCGAGTACACCAGTGTGCCGGTCATCCACGGCTCGTGCGCGGCGAGCGGGTAGACCTGGAACGCGGCGTCGGGGATGCGCAGCGACGGCTTGCGGAAGCCGAGGCCGCCGCCCGGCCGGAATCCGAGCCGCCGGTAATACGCGGGGTCGCCTTCGAGGAACACCAGCGGCACCGAGCGCTCGTCGAGGATCTCCAGCCCGCGCCGGATCAGCGCCGAGCCGACCCCGCGCCGCTGCTTCTCGGGCCGCACGCCGACCGGGCTGAGCACCTGCACCTCGGCGAGCCGCCGCGGCGCGTCGAGCAATGACGTGGTGAACAGGACGTGGCCGACGACCTCGCCGCCCTCGATGGCCACCAGCGAGAGCCCCGCCGATTCGGCGAGCGTCGCCCGCAGCGCGTCGTTCAGGTCGGCCACTTTCGCGCCGTCGCCGCCGAAGGCCGTCTCGTGCACGCCTCGCACGGCCGCTGCGTCGGCGGCCCGTTCCTCGCGGATCTCCATGCCCGGACTGTAGCGGGGGCCGATCGCCGGGTGAAGTGGTTTTCCCGGCTCAGAGGTCGGCCGCCGGGACGAGGGCGTCGAGTTCCTCCCACAGCGCCTCGGGGATGTCGACGGCCAGCAGGTCGAGGGTCTGCTGGACGCGCTCGGGTCGCGAGACGCCCACGACGGTCGAGTCGACGAGCGGGGACCGCACCGAGAACTGGAGCGCCGCCGCGGCCAAGGGCACCCCGGCCCGCTCGCACGCCTGCGCCATCGTCGCGGCGCTCGCGCCGAAGGCGTCGCCGCGTTCGCGGTACATGTACCTCGGCTGCGCCCGCGGCCCCTTCGCGAGCATGCCGCCGCCGTAGGGGGCGGCGTTCAGCACGCCGACGCCGTCGGCGCGCGCCTTGGCGAACAGCGCCTCGGCGGACCGGTTGAGCAGGGTGTACCGGTTGTGGATGAGCACCGCGTCGAACTCGCCCGTCTCCAGGTACCGCTCGGAGACCTCGATCGAACCGGACGCCACCGCCAAGTGGCCCGCGACGCCGCTGTCGCGCAGGGCGACGAGCGCTTCGAGCGCCCCGCCGGGAGCGAAGCCGTCCTGCGACATGAACTCGGGGTCGTGCAGCGCCAGGATCGGCAGGCGGTCCACGCCGAGCCGCGCAAGGCTCTCCTCGACCGAGGCCCGCACCCGCGCCCCCGAGTAGTCCCCGGTGACCGGGTCGGGGTCGACCTTCGTCTGGAGGACGAAGCCCTCCGGCAGGCCGCCGCGCCGCCGGATCGCCTGGCCGACGCGGCGCTCGGCGAGCCCGTCGGCGCCGTAGCCGTTGGAGGTGTCGAGGAAGTTGACCGGGCTGTCGAACACCGCCTCGACGGTGGCGAGAGCCTGCGCTTCGGCGACGTCGTAGCCATAGAGCGGCGCCATGTTCGCGATCGGGCTCGTCCCGACGCAGAGGCGGCTGACCTCGAGCCCGGTGCGGCCGAGCACTGTCCTGTGTTCCATGACGCCCAATCCGTGTTCGGTTCGCGCGCGCCCTGCGCGCGGCGTTCAGCCTAGCCGGGCCCGGTCGCACACGGCGCAGGCGCCGCGGCGCCGCCGGTGGTAGGCCATGGCCGCCGTGAACAGCGCGCCGCCCCACACCACCCAGAACACCTCGGGCAGCGTCAGCGGCCAGGTGCTCGCCGTGACGCCGTCGATCGCCACCAGCCGCAGGTACATGCCGGCCGCCGAGGTGACCAGCGCCGACACCAGCACCGCCGGGGCCACGGCCAGCATCGGCGGGACCCGCCGCCCCCGCAGGCCGATCATCCAGCGCGGGAACACCTCGCCCCAGCGCTGGATCAGCCCGAGCGTGAGCACGGCCCCCACCGCGCCGAGGGTGGCGAGCGACGCCCCGGCGAGCCACAGGCCCTCTTCTCGGCCTTCGCGGTAGAAATCGGGGTCGATGCCGAGGCTGAAGCCCAGTGCCCAGGCCCACCGGGTGGCGCAGTACAGCAGCGGGGTCGCGAAGGCGATCCACGTTGCGGGCTTTCCCCACCGGTCCAGCGCCGACGGGCCCTCGCCCTCGCTCCGCCCGCACGAGGCGCAACCGCCGGTGACCTTGCGCCGGTAGGCGACGGCCGTGAGCGCCCACGCGATCCCCGCCAGCAGGCACATGAGCAGGTTCAGCCGCGGCATGAGGTACAGATCGCCCCAGGCGAACGCGTCGGCCCAGTCGGTGAGCGGCTTGGCGACGAGCATGACCGGCGTGTAGGCGACCACGATCAGCGTGCGGTAGTCCTGGACGGCGACCGTGAGCCCGACCGCGACGACCCAGCCGAAACCGGGGAGCAGCCACCGGAACGCCCCTCTGGCGTAGCCGCGCGCCATGAGCACGGCCGCGACAGCGCCCACCAGGCCGAGGACGGCGATGACGGGCCCGGCCGCCTCGGGCGTGGCCCGCCCCAGGAGCGAGACCTTGAAGGCCATGTCCGGCTCGGCCATGAGTTCGGCGTCGCCGGTGCCGAAGGGGAACCCGGCGCCGCCGAGAGTCCAATAGAGGCCGAGCAGTCCGTACGCCAGCGTCCAAGCGGCCGTGGCGTACCCGATCCATCGATGCCATGTGCTTCTCATGCCTTCCAGTCTCTGAGCGCACGAGCAGGGAGGCCATGTGCCGATCGGCGCTTCCTGCGGCCGAGGGCGGCGTCCGATGGCCCGAACGGCATATCGCATCCGTACGCTTGTGCGCTTAAGCTCGGCGGTGTGATCGGACGACGAACAGCGGCGGCGGCGGGGACGCTCGCCTTGGTGATCGGGGCGGTGCGGCTGCCCGCCGACCCCGCCGTGCTCATGGCCGGGCCGATCGCCGCGGGCCTCGCCGTCGCGGTGCTCCTCGCGGTCCGAAGCGCGAGCCCGCGGCTCGTCCCCGCGGTGGTGATCGCGGCCGGTGCGGCCTCGATCGCGGTGACCGTGCTGATGCGGACGGCCGTCGGCACCGGTGCGGAGCCGGGGGCCGTGACCGGCCTGTGGATCCTGCTGGAACCGGCGTTGTTCCTGGCGCTGGTCTACGTGCCGGTGCGGTGGTCCCCGCCCGGGGTCGCCGCCGCGGCGGCGTCGGCGGCCGGTGCGGCCTCGGCGCTGGTCGTGCAGCGCTTCCTGCCCGGTGACCCGTTCTGGGCCGACCTGGCGGCGAGCGCGCTGTGGCTGGTCCCCTCGCTGGGAGCCGCCGCCCTGGCCTGGTACCTGCGGTGGACGGCGGCCGAACGCGAGCGCGCCGCGCTCGAGGCGCGGCGCGAGCAGCGGCTGCGGCTGGCCGGTGAACTGCACGATTTCGTCGCGCACGACGTGAGCGAGATCGTGGCCCGAGCCCAGGCCGGGAGAATGGTCCTGGCCGTGGGCGACCCGAAGATGGCCAAGCTGCTCGAGCAGATCGAGACCGCCGGGGTCCGGGCCCTCGGGTCGATGGACCGCACCGTGCACATGCTGCGCGACGAGGCGGGCGCGCGCTCGCCGGTCGGCGGCCTCGACGACATCGACGAGCTCGCCCGGCGGTTCGCCGAGTCGGGGAGGACCGAGGTCGTCGTCGACCGGCGGCTGTCGGCCGACGTCGGACGCGAGAACGGCGCCGTCGCCTACCGCGCGGTGGTGGAGGCGCTGACCAACGTCCGCCGCCACGCCCCCGCGGCCCGGTCGGTCGCGATCGAGCTGACCGACGCCGACGGATGGCTGCGGGTCTCGGTCGCCGACGACGGGCCGGGCGAGCCCCGGTCGGGACCGCGGTCCTCGGCTGGCCTGGGCCTGCCGGGCATGGCCGAGCGCGCGGCGAGCCTCGGCGGCACCGCGGAGGCCGGTCCGCGCCGCCCGCACGGCTGGCTGGTGACGGTCAGGCTTCCCTTGCCCGACGACGACATGCATGGAGTGACGACGTGACGATCCGGATCCTGATCGCCGACGACCAGGAGGGCATCCGCGACGCGTTCCGCATGGTGCTGGACGCCCAGCCGGACATGCGGGTGGTGGCCGAGGCGGCCGACGGGCGCGGTGCCCTGGAGCAGGCGCGGCACCTGCGGCCCGACGTGGTGCTGGCCGACATCCGCATGCCCGGCCTCGACGGGCTGGAGCTGACGCGGTCGCTGGCCGGCCCCGAGGCCGCCGATCCGATGAGGGTGATCGTGGTGACCACCTTCGACCTCGACGAGTACGTCTACACGGCACTGCGGGACGGCGCCTGCGGCTACCTGCTGAAGCGTTCGGGCCCGACGCTCCTGATCGAGGCGATCCGGGCCGCGATGTCCGGCGACACGCTGATCAGCCCGCAGATCACGGTCAGGCTGCTGCGGAGGATGGTGCCGCCGAAGCCGCCGACCGCCGTCGGCGGGACGCTCAGCGACCGGGAGCTGGAGGTGGCGCGGCTGGCGGCGCGGGGGCTCACCAACGCCGAGATCGGCGCGGAGCTGTTCATCAGCGCCGGGACGGTGAAGAACCACCTGGCGAGCGTCCAGCGCAAGCTCGGCGTCGCCAACCGCGTCGGCGTCGCCGCCTGGGCGTGGTCGACCGGCCAGGTCGCCCCCGGCTGAGCGCCGATGGGCGCTCGTGTCGGGTGGGGTAGATGTGTATCGTGTGGGATAACGATATCCCACATCGAGCGCCCCCGTTCCGGCGCGAACACCCGACCAAGGAGCCAGCCATCGCCATCGGACTCGAAGCCGGGCGCCCGCCCGCGCCACCGCTCTCATTCGTCGACCTCGGCGGGGACGCCGACCGGCCCGTCTCGCTCGTCGGCATCGGCCCCTCGGCCTCGTTCGGGCGCGCCGACGTCCCGCTCGTCGAGCTCTTCACCGCCGAAGAGCAGCGCGAACGCACCAGCCAGGCGTACTTCCGCTCCGCCGTCGGCGCCCGATTGCGCTACACCGGCCACCAGGTGTCGGGCGGCCCCGAAGGCGACCGCGTCACCGTCGCCCAGCGCGACGACCGCACCGGCCTCGCCGTGCGCACCACTCTCACCAGGCCGCACGGCACGCGGGCCGTGCGCCTCCAGAGCGAGATCGAGAACACCGGCTCATCGCCGGTGCTGCTCACGGCCGTCTCCACCGCCACATTCGGCTTCGGACGGTCCGAAGCGGACCTCGACGGCTTCACGCTCGCCTATGCCCGCAGCGAGTGGCTCGCCGAGAACCGCTGGCGCACCGAACCGGTGCGCGACCTGCTCCCCGGCGTCGACCTCGCCTTCCACGGGCAGGACGGCCGCGGCCACTTCGGCTTCGGCAGCCACGGCGCCTGGTCCACCGGCGAGCACCTCGCCGCCGGGGTCCTCGCCGACGCCGCCACCGGCGAGGCCCTCGCCTGGCAGCTGGAGACCGGCACCGCCTGGCACTGCGACCTCGCGCAGGCCGGGAGCGGCGGCATCGTCAGCCTCCTCGGCCCGGCCGACCTCGAACACCACTTCGCCCACGAACTCGAACCGGGCGGCCGCTTCACGACCGTCCCGGCGGCCATCGCCGTCGCGGACGGCGGCCCGGACGCCGCGATCGCCGAGCTCACCCGCTACCGCCGTCGCTCGCGCCCGGTCAGGGAGGCCGACGAGGCGCTCCCGATCGTCTACAACGACTTCATGAACACGCTCATGGGCCAGCCGTCCACCGAGGCCCTCAAGCCGCTGGTCGACGCCGCCGCCGAGGCGGGCGCGGAGTGCTTCTGCATCGACGCGGGCTGGTTCGCCGACCCCGCGATCGGCGACTGGTGGGCGACCGTCGGCGAGTGGCGCGAGGCCCCCGGCCGCTTCTCGGGCGGGCTGAAGGCGATCGTCGACCACATCCACGCGCGCGGCATGCGCAGCGGCCTGTGGCTCGAACCCGAGGTCGTCGGCGCGCGCAGCCCCATGGCCGAGGCGCTCCCCGAGGAGGCGTTCTTCCACCGCTTCGGCCGCCGCGTCCAAGAGCACGAGCGCTACCACCTGGACTTCCGCCACCCCGCGGCCCGCGCCCACCTCGACGCTGCGGTCGACTGCCTCGTGGCCGACTACGGCATCGGCTACCTCAAGCTCGACTACAACATCAACCCCGGCCCCGGGACCGAGTGGCGCGCGGCGGCGGCCGGGGACGGCCTGCTCGCCCACGCCCGCGCCTTCCGCGACTGGCTCGTCGAAGTGCAAGGGCGCCACCCGCAACTGCTCGTCGAGAACTGCGCCTCGGGCGCGATGCGCGCGGACCACTCGCTGGTGGCGGTGACGCACCTCCAGTCGACGAGCGACCAGCAGGACTTCCGCCGCTACCCGCCGGTCGCGGCCGCCGCCCCGGCGACGATCCCGCCCGAGCGGTGCGGCAACTGGGCCTACCCGCACGCCGACATGACCGACGAGGAGAGCGCGTTCACCCTGGCCACGGGCCTGTCCGGGCGCCTGTACCTGTCCGGTTTCCTCCACGAGCTGCGCCCGGGGCAGACCGCGCTCGTCCACGAGGCGGTCGAGGTCCACAAGGGCCTTCGCGAGCGGCTGCCGCGAGCGGTGCCGTTCTGGCCGCTCGGCCTGCCCGAGTGGGACGCGCCGGTCGTCTGCCTGGGCCTCGACACCGGCGACGGCCGGGCACTGCTCGTCGTCTGGGACCGCGCCTCCGAGCCGTCGCACATTGCCGTTCCCGGTCTGCATGGCACTGCGGCGCAGGTGTTCCCGAAGCGGCTCGAGCCCTGGGCCGTCGAGGCCGGTGCGGGCGGTCTGGAGTTGCGGACCGTCGCCGGGCACTCGGCGCGGGTCTTCGAGGTGGTGATCGGCTGACTCCCGCGTAGAAAACCATATCCCCGAGAGTTCGCCGTGCTCCGCCCCTTGCTAAGCACACGCTTACCAGATATGGTGCCGATAGATGGATAACGATATCCCGGTTCGTCATCCCGAAGCTCGATCGACGGCCGGGGCCCTCGCCCCGGTCGCGACCAGACCCCTTGGAAGGGACTGTCCAATGAAGCAAGCCGAGGAACGCAGGCCACTGCGCCTCACCTCGCTGATCGCCGCGCTGGCGGTGACGACGGGGTCATTGGCGGCGGCCGCGGCCCCCGCCCAAGCGGAGGAGACCGCCGCCGACCTGCTCACCGACCACGTCGTGGCGATCCACGAGACCGTCTCCGACGCCGGTTTCGCCCACCCCGGCATCGGACTGAGCGCCGACGACCTCCGCAATGCCCAGGCGCAGGCACGCGCGGGCGTCGAACCGTGGGCCTCCTACTTCGCGGCGATGACGGCGACGGACTTCGCGTCCACGACCTACCGCGCCTCCAACGCCCTCTCCGCCGAGGAGCCCGACCGGCCGCTGGACGACAGCTTCGACCACGGCGGCCTGCGCAGCCGCGAGACCAACGACTCCTTCGGCGCCCTGACGCAGTCCCTCATGTGGGTCATGACCGGCGACGAGGTGTACCGCCGCAACGCCATCCAGGCACTGCGCGCCTGGTCCGGCATGGACCCCGACGCGTACGCCTACTTCCCCGACGCGCACATCCACACCGGCAAGCCCCTCTCCCAGTTCCTCATGGCCGCCGAGATCATCCGCGCCACCGACCCGATCGACGACGACACCCCCGGCGAATACGGCGGCTACGACGTCGCCTGGAGCGCCGAAGACGACGAGCGCCTGCTGGACAACCTCGCCCACCCGATCGTGGAGACCTTCCTGTACTCCAACGAGAAGTGGATGAACCAGCACAACTTCGGCCTCTACGGCCGCATCGCCACCGCGATCTACGACGACGACCCCGACGCGTACGCCACCGGCGTCGAGTGGCTCACCGTCAACGCCTCCTACGACGGCTACGACAACGGCGCGATGGCCCCGCAGATGCCCTACATCGAGGCCGACGACCCCGACAACCCGTACGGGTACGGCTTCGTGCAGGTCCGCGAGATGGCGCGCGACCAGGCCCACGCCGAGACCAACATCGACAACTTCACCGCCCTGGCCCGCATGCTCGACGTCCAGGGCACGAAGGTCGACCCGGTCGCCGGGACCGTCTCGACCGCCGACGACGCCGTGAGCGCCTACGACTTCCTCGACCACCGGCTCCTCGACGGCGCGAACGCCTTCTACGGCTTCATGATGGGCGCCTGGACGCCGTGGGTCGAAAAGCGCGGCGAAGGCTGGGACGGGACCGTCTCCCAGGCCTACCGCGGCCGCCTGTTCAACCCGCTCTCCGAGCTGTACTACCAGTACACCTACGAGAGCGGCGTCGACGTCGAGGCCGAGGCCCCCTGGCTCGCCGAGCTCCACTCGCGCATGGACGGCCCGTACTACCACTACGGCTCCGGCACGGCGAACTTCTGGGCCCCCGGCGACAAGAGCCCCGAGTACTGGGTGGCCTTCCCCGAGGAGCTCGCGGGCACCGAGCCCACCTCCATCGAGGACACCGAGCTGAGCATGGGCCGCTACAGCCTTCAGCTCGACGACCGCACCGAACTGGTCACCGAGGACGGCCGCACCTTCGCCAGGGCGCACGTCGACGAGGAGGGCACCACCAGTGTGATCAGCCGGATGATGTTCTCCGACAGCGCCATCGGGCTGCTCGTGCGCACCGACGGCCCGGCGCTGCTCGAAGTGCTCGACAAGGAGGCGCCCTCCGAGCTGAACCCTGACGAGACCGAACCCGAGACGCTCGCCTCCGTGGAGCTGCCCGACACCGAAGGCCAGTGGCGCTACGTCACCTATCCCTCCGGCGGTTTCAACACCCACTTCTACCGCCTGACCGGCGCAGGCGGCACCACGGTCGACCTCGACACCGTCACGCTGGAGGCGGACGCCGAACTCACCGCGCCGCGCTTCGAGCAGGACGAGGACCGCTACTACCTGTGGGCGCGCGACGAGGCGACGATCGACCTGTCCGCCACCGACGACGGCGGCTCGGTCGCCTATGCGGCGGACCTGCCCGAGGGCGCCTCGCTCGACGCCGAGACCGGGATCCTCACGTGGGAGCCCTCGAAGCGCGACCGGGGCCGCCACGACGTCCAGGTCGTCGCCGACGACGGCGAGACCGTCGCCGTGCGGACCTTCGAACTGGCCGTCGCCAAGGACCAGAAGAAGCTGATCCGCGCCGCGCTCGCCGACGGCTACGACGACGACGCGGTCTACACGACCGTGAGCCGCGAGCGCTTCGAAGCCGCGCTCGACGAGGCCGAGGACGCCGCCAGGCACGGCTCCGACGAGGACTTCCGGGCCGCCTTCGCCGCGCTCCTCGACGCGATGGACGGCCTCGAACTGCTCAACCCGACGCTGGAGGACGGGACGCTCGACTACACCGGCATGGTCACCTCGACGGTGATCGGCGACGGCGCCGTAGCCGCCCTCGCCGACGGCGACACCGGTTCCCACGCCGGTGACCTGCGCGCCGCCTCCTTCACGCTCGACTTCGGGACGCAGTACCGCGTCGCGGCCGACGAGTTCGGCCTCCAGGCCCGCTTCTCGTTCCCGATGCGCTCCCAGGGCACGAACGTGTACGGCTCGAACGACGGCATCTCGTGGACGCTCCTGACCGAGCGCGAGTCCAGCGAGACCAACGACATGGAGACGATCGGAGTCGTCGCCGAGCACCGCGGCGAGGCGTTCCGCTACTTCAAGCTCCAGGTCGACGACCCGGGCATCCCGATCGACCCGGCCTATCCGGGCATCTGGTCGGTCGGCGAGTTCCGGATCTCCGGCGAGCGCAGCGAAGTGGCCGGCACCGTCACCGACGTGTCGCTCTCCTCCGACGACGCGCTGCGCGAACGCGTGACCGCCGGTGACAGTGTCGCCCTGGCCTTCTCCAGCGCCACGCCGATCGACGACGTCGCCGTCACCATCGGCGGCGAGGCCGTCGAGGCCACCAGCGAGGACGGCCTGTCGTGGACGGCCGCGACCGAGCTGGGCGAGGTGACCGGCGGCGGCCTCGTGCCGATCACGATCGACCACACCACCGACGACGGCGTCCGGGCCGCGACGGTCCTGGGCACCACCGACGGCTCGCAGCTGTACGCCTCCGACGAGCGGAACCTCGTCGACCTCGCCGCCGCCGCGCAGGTGGTGGACGCGAACGGCGACCCCGACCCGGCGAAGGCCGCCCAGGCCGCGGCGATGCTCGACGGCGACACCGGCACGCACAGCGACATCGGCGCCGTAGACGGCGAGTACGACGTCATCTGGGACTTCGGCGAGGGCGGCACCGTCGCGCTCGACCGCGCCGACTTCCTGGCCCGCCAGGACGACAACGGCCTCACCCGCATGAAGGACCAGGTGATCGAGGGTTCCAACGACCTGAGCGAATGGACGGCGCTGACCGGCCCGACCGCCGCCGAACTCGACTGGCAGAACCTCGACTCGCTCGACGACGGCACCGGCTACCGGTACCTGCGGGTGGCCAACGGGAACATCATCGGCATCGCCGAGCTGCGCCTGTTCGGCACCGTCGGCATCGACCTCGACGCCGTCCTCGCCCGCGCCGACGCCGAAGACCTGTCGGCCCACTCCCGCGCCTCGGCCATCCTCTTCGGACGCGAGGTCGAGGCCGTCCGCGCGGCGGGCGAGGAGCCGGACGCCGACCGGAACGCGCTCGCGCTGCGCCTGCTCGACGCCTGGTCCCTGCTCGAAGACCCGCCGGTCGCCGCCGCCGCGATCGATCGGTGGTGGGTGACGGCCAGCTCGCCGTCCTGGGACGGCGAACGCGACGCCGCGGCCAACGGCTGGGCGATGTTCGACGGCGACAGCGCCACCTTCACCGACACCGAGCAGTCCACCGGCTGGGTGCGGGTCGTCCCGACCGAGGAGGCCGCCCTCCGCGTCGAGACCGTCGAGTTCATGCCCCGCTCCGGCTACGCCTCGCGAGCCGACGGCGTCCAGTTCCAAGGCTCGGACGACGGCGGCCAGACGTGGGAGACGTTCGCGACCGCCGCAGCTCCCGCCGAAGGCTGGAACACGATCGCCCTGGCCGAGGCCGTCGAGTACGGAGCCGTGCGCGTCTACGCGCCCAGCGGCAACGCCAACCTCGCCGAGGTCCGCTTCACGAGCCGCATCGTGGACACGACCGGGCTCGACCTGTACCTGACCGAGACCGAGGCGCTGACCGAAGGCGACTGGACGGCCGAGACCTGGGCCGCCCTCGCCGAGGCCCGAGACGCCGGGCTCGCCCTGCGCGCCGAGGGCGCCGAACCGACGCAGGAAGAGGTCGACGCCGCGGCCGACACGCTCGCCGGAGCCATTGCTGCCCTTAGTCCTGCCGCCCTGGTCCCCACTCAATGACCTGATGAACCGCCCGGCGGCCGCCCCACCAGGACGGCCGCCGGGCACCGGAGAACACCGGCGCCGCACGACGTCTTACGCAAGACCCGATCCCCGGCATGCGCCGTGCGGCGCCGCACCACCTCGAGAGCAACGGAGCTCGAACCATGTCACCGAAAACCATGACCAGAAGGAAACTCATCGGAACGACCGCCGCGGCGGGAGCCCTCGCGGCCACCGGCATCGCCGGCATCCGCGCCGCCACCGCTGAGGAGGCGGCACCGAATCAAGCGCGGGCCCAGGCCTTCGCCCACCCCGGCATGCTCCACACGCGGGCCGACTTCGACCGCATGGCCGCCAAGGTCGCCGCGGGCACCGAGCCGTGGACCTGGGGCTGGGACAAGCTGGTGGCCAACGGCCACTCGCAGACCAGCTGGTCGCCGCGCCCGACCGAGACGATCATCCGCGGCGGCGACGGGCAGAACTACCCGCAGCTGTACCGCGACGTCCACGCCGCCTACCAGAACGCCCTGCGCTGGAAGGTCAGCGGCGACACCGCCCACCGCGACAAGGCCGTCGAGATCTGCAACGCCTGGTCCGGCACCCTCCAGACCGTCACCGGCAACGCCGACCGGTACCTGGCGGCGGGCATTTACGGCTACCAGTTCGCCAACGCCGCCGAGATCGTCCGCGACGCGCCCGGCTTCGACCTCGGCCGGTTCCAGCAGATGATGGTCGACGTCTTCTATCCGCTCAACGACTGGTTCCTGGTGAACCACAACGACGCGTGCATCACGAACTACTGGGCCAACTGGGACCTGTGCAACATGGCCTCCATCATGGCCATCGGGATCCTCACCGACGACCAGGGCATGGTCGACTACGCCGTGGACTACTTCTGGAACGGCGAGGGCAACGGCTCGATCGGCAACGCGATCCCGTTCGTCTACGACGGCCTCGCGCAGTGGCAGGAGTCCGGCCGCGACCAGGCGCACTCCATGATGGGCATCGGCCTGATGGCCACGATCATGGAGATGGCCTGGAACCAGGGCCTCGACCTCTACTCGGCCAGGGACAACGCCTTCGGCAAGGCCGCCGAGTACGTCGCCCGCTACAACCTCGGCCACGACGACGTGCCGTTCACGACCTACTCGTGGGGCACGGGTCAGAACTGCGCCTACCGCGAGCAGACCGTCATCGGCGAGGGCGGGCGCGGCCAGGCCCGGCCGGTGTGGGAGATGGTCTACGGCCACTACACCCAGCGCCAGGGCTACGCCATGCCGAACGTCGCCGCGATGGCCGGTCAGCACAGCCCCGAGGGCGGCGGCGGCGACTACGGCCTCAACTCCGGCGGCTTCGACTCGCTCGGCTTCGGCACCCTCGCCTACGTGCGACTGCACTGGAACGACATCCCCGACGACCTGCGGCCGCTCTGATGTGGACGGCATCGCGGCCGGGCCCGGCCGCGATGCCGTCAGCTCCGCGGCGGCGCGGTCGACTCGCGGACGACCAGCTGCGGCACGGCCACCGACGTCCGCACGTCCGTCTCGCCGTCGATCAATTGCGACAGCAGCCCGAAGGCCCGCTCGCCGAGGTCCTCGAAGTCCTGGTCGACCGTCGTCAACGACGGCCGCCACAGCGCGACCAGCGGCTGGTCGTCGAACCCGACCACCGAGATGTCCCGCGGCACGTCGATGCCGCGGTCGGTCAGCGCCCGCATGGCGCCGAGCGCGATCTCGTCGTTGCCGCAGAACAGCGCGGTGACGTCGTCCCTCCCGGCGATCCGCTCGCCCCACCGGTAGCCCGACTGCGCGTCCCATTCGGCGCTCATCACCTGCGGCACCTCGGCCTCCGCGGCCTGGAGGGCCGCCCGCCAGCCCTCGGTGCGCCCGGAGTGCTTGCCCTCGGTGGGGCCCGCGACGTGGTGCACGGTCCGGTGCCCCAGGCGCAGCAGGTACTCGGTGACCTGGCGGCCCGCGGCCCGCTCGTCGATGAGGGCCGCCGGGGCGCCTCCGGCGCGGCGGGACCCGCCGCCCACGGCGACGACCGGCAGCCCGTCCGGCAGGGACTTGGACGCCTGGATCCCGGCCCGGTCGAATTCGAGGACGATCGCGCCCGCGGTCGGCTGCGACAGGGCCAGGTCGATGGCCCGCTGCCGCTGCGCGTCGTCGGATGACTCCACGACGGTGATCGAGACCGACATCCCGGCGTGGCGCGCGGCGGTCTCGATGCCCTGGATCGTGCGCGCGTAGCCGTAGTTCGCGGTGGCGCCCGCGAGCACCGACACGAGGGTGCGCTTGCTGGAGCGCAGCGAGCGGGCGGCGCTGTTGGGCCGGTACCCGAGGACCCGCACGGCCTCGTGCACCCGCTGCGAGAGCTCGGGGGCGACGTACTTGGAGCCGTTGAGGACGCGCGAGACGGTCGGGACCGACACCTTCGCCGCCTTGGCGACGTCGGCGAGGACTGGGGCGCGGTACGGCTTCGAGGCGGTCATGGTCATGAGGATACGAGGCGCCCGGAGACCGCCGGGCAGCAGACCCGGCGAAGGATAGTCGTTTTCCTATTTTGCGGATCCACTCGCCTCAATCCATAACTCTCGTGAGCAGGATAAAAGCTCAATGATATCGAAATGTTAGCGATCATCTGCCGAAGGCGTTGACCATCTCCGAGCGTGGTGATAACGTTCTCCCAACGCGGCAGCCTCCGCGCCGGACCCCCGGCCCCGGCCGCCGCCCCATCCTTCCGCATCGGCCTTCAACCCCCCATACGTTCCTAGGAGGACCCCTTCATGGTCGAAATGACGCGCCGCAATCTCCTCGGCGCCATCGGCATCGGCGCAGGTGGCCTCGCCACGGGCGGAGCGCTCACCGCGTGCAGCGGTCCGGCGGGCTCCGCCGAGTCGGGCACCGACTTCGCGATGCCGACCTACCAACCCGCGCCGGACCTCGGCATCGAGCCGTTCCACGCCAGCGAGACCCCCGGCATGCAGAACGTCTACACCGAGCCGGTGACGGACTTCTTCAAGTCCGTCGACCGCGGGCCCGGCTCCGGCGGCACCGTCACCAGCTTCCAGCTCACCTGGGGCGAGCCGTCCACCCCGCTCGACGAGAACCCCTACTGGCAGGAGCTCAACGAGCGCCTCGGCGTCGGCTTCGAGCCGACCTTCGTGCCGCAGCCGACCTTCGACCAGAAGTTCTCCACCATGCTCGCCTCCGGCGAGGTCCCCGACCTCGTCTTCGTCAACGACCAGTCCGCCGTCAACCTCCAGGGCATCCGCGACGGCGCCTTCGCCGACCTCTCCGACGTCCTCGCGGGCGACAACATCCTCGACTGGCCCAACCTCGCCGCCCGCAAAGAGGACATCTGGCGCGCCAGCCTCAAGGACGGCCGCGTCTACCAGATCCCCTCCACCGTCTGGGCCATCACCAACGTCATCGTCATGCGCACCGACCTGCTCGGCCAGACGAGCACCGGCACCGCCCCGGCCGACGCCGACCAGCTCCTGGCCGCCCTCAAAGCGGTCACCGCCCTCGGCTCGGGCCCCGGCGGCCAGCAGGTCTACGGCGTCAACAAGTACGAGCCGGCCATGTGGCGCTGGATCTTCAAGACCGGCCCCGACTGGCGGCTCGGCGACGACGGCAAGCTCGTCCACGTCACCCAGACCGACGAGTACAAGGACATGCTCACCTGGCTCGCGGGCGCCTGGAGCGAAGGCGTCTTCGACCCCGTCGCCATGACGACCAACCCGGCCGACATCGTCTCCGGGGCCGCGATCGAGTACCGCGCCGTGTCCAACACCTTCACCGGCGCGGCGGGCCTGGCCCAGGACGAGGCCGACCTGCCCGGCGCCAAGGTCGACTTCTTCGACGTCCCCGGCTACGACGGCACGGCCCCCGTCATCGTCCGGAACATCCCCTACGGTCGCTCCACCTGCGTCTCCGCCGCCGCCGCCGAGGACGAGGACCGCTTGGTCGAGATCCTCAACGTGCTCGACTACCTCTCGGCCCCCTACGGCTCCGAAGAGGCCCTGTTCGTCGGCTCCGGCATCGAAGGGCGTCACTATACCTTCGACGAGAACGGCATCCCGGTCAGCACCAACGAGCACACCGGGGAACTCGGCGTCCAGTACGTCGGCGTCGTCAGCGGCCCGAACGACTACTACGGGCACCCGATGAACGCGGCGTGGGCCGAGCGCTTCTCGACCGTGCTCGAGAACATGGCCCAGAACTCCGTCGCCCGCCCCCTCGAAGGGCTCGAGACCGAATCGAACACCTTCGTCACCAAGGGCGCCCAGCTGGGGCAGCTGTGGGACGACTTCGAGCGCGGCGTCGTCACCGGCCGCGAGAGCGCGGACGACCTGGAGTCCTTCGTCGACGACTACATGGGCCGGGGCGGCGAGCAGATCCGCTCCGAATACGAGCGGGCCCTTGAGGAACGCGGCGAGTGAGCGCGCAGGCTGAGACCGACGCGGGACCGCGCGCCGATGAGGCCCCGCCGAAGCCGGCGCCCGCGCGGCGCAAACTGACGCTGCGGCAGCGGATGTGGCGCGAGCGCTGGGCGTACACGTTCATCGTCCCCGGCGCGCTGTTCTTCCTCGTCTTCGCCTACGTGCCGATGCTCGGCAACGTCGTGGCGTTCCAGGACTACACGCCGTTCCGCGGCTTCGGCGGCTCCACGTGGGTCGGCCTGGCCAACTTCGAGGCGATGCTCTCAGACCCCGAAGTGCTCATGGCGCTGCGCAACACGCTCATCATCGCGGTGCTCCAGCTGGTCCTGGCCTTCCCCGCGCCGATCGCGCTCGCGCTGCTTCTGGACTCGCTCATGTCGGCGCGGGTCAAGCGCATGGTCCAGACCGTCGTCTACCTGCCGCACTTCCTGTCGTGGGTCATCGTCATCTCGGTGTGGCAGCAGGTCTTCGGCGGCGGCGGCCTCATCGCGGGCGTCCTCGACGGCCTCGGCGTCTCCGGCTTCGACGCGATGACCAACGCCGACACGTTCAAGCTGCTGGTCGTCGCCCAGACCATCTGGAAGGACTGCGGCTGGGGCACGATCATCTTCTTCGCCGCGATCGCGGGCATCCCCCAGGACCGCTACGAGGCGGCCGCGATCGACGGGGCGGGAGCCTGGCAGCGGATGCGGCACGTGACGCTGCCGGGCCTGGTGCCGGTGGCGACGCTCCTGCTCATCCTCAACATCGGCTCCATCCTCACCGTCGGCTTCGAGCAGCTGCTGCTCCAGCAGCCCATGGTCGGCATGGACGCCGCCGAAGTGCTCGACACGTTCGTGTACTTCCGGGGCGTGCTCGGCGGCGAATGGGGCATCGCGACGGCCGCCGGACTGCTCAAGGGCGTCATCGGCACGGTGCTCGTGCTGGCCGCCAACAGGTTCGCCAAGCGACTCGGCGGGGAAGGGATCTTCTTATGTCGGCATTGACCGTCGGAGGCAAGCCCCTCCCCGAGCCGGTGCGGCGCCGCCGCGCCGCGGGCCTCCCGCCGTGGATGAACGCGCCGCCCTGGTGGGTGCGGTCGCTGAAGACGCTCGCGATCGTCCTGATCGTGCTGATGTCGGCCTACCCGCTGATCTACGTGATCGCGATGAGCTTCGCCGCCCCCGAGCAGGCCAGGGCGGGCGTCGTCTTCCCCACGGAGTACTCGCTCGACGCCTACCGCACCATCTTCGAGGGCGGGACGGTCACCGTCGGGCTGCGCAACTCGCTGTGGCTGACCGTGGTCGGGACGACCCTGTCGCTGGTGTTCACCTCGATGCTCGCGTGGGGCCTGGCGCGGACGCGGCAGGTGCCGGGCGCCAAGGCCGTGCTGATCATGGTGCTGGCCACGATGTTCTTCAGCGCGGGCATCATCCCGAACTTCCTGCTGGTCAAGGCGCTCGGCCTGCTCGACTCGCTGTGGTCGCTCATCATCCCGGGTCTGATCTCGGCGTTCAACATGATCGTCATCCGCAACTTCTTCATGAATCTGCCGCAGGAGCTCATCGAGGCGGCGCGGATCGACGGGGCGGGGGAGTGGAGGATCTTCCTGCGGATCGTCCTGCCGCTGTCCAAGCCGGTGCTCGCGGTGATGGCGCTGTTCTACGCCGTCGGCTACTGGAACACGTACTTCAATGCGCTGCTGTACATCAACGACGCGGAGAAGTGGCCGATCCAGGTGGTGCTCCAGCAGTACGTGCTCGCGGGCGTGACGATCCCCGGATCGCTCCCGGTGGCCGACCAGCCGCCACCGCCGCCCGGCGTCACGTTGCAGATGGCCGTGATCGTGCTGGCGACCGTGCCGATCCTGCTCGTGTACCCGTTCTTGCAGCGGTACTTCACGAAGGGCGTGCTGACGGGCGCGATCAAGGGCTGAGGAAGGAGGCCGCGCGGTCAATCCCGCTCCTACCGCGTACGCAACACGGAACCGACCACAGTGGTCACGACCTTGCGGACGGCCTCGGCGTCGGGCCGCGCGTCGCGGTCGGCGAACAGCAGGTGCGCGCCGCCGACGAGCGTCGGGGCGAGCCCGTCGATCTCGGCGTCGGCGGCGATGCGGCCGAGGTCCCGCTCCTCCGCGAGGTAGGCCGCGATCATGTGGACTCCTTCGGTCAGGGCCGGGACCCCGGCGGGCCACACCTTGCGCAGGCGGACGCGCAGCCCCAGGCGGAAGGTCATGAGCGGGACGATGGCGACCGCGACCGAGCCGAACAGCGCGGTCAGCGCGTCCGTCAGGTTCTCGACCACGGTTCCCGTGCCGGCCGACTCCCGCAGCAGCGCGGCCTGCGCGTCGAGCCGCTCGACGCGGTCCATGACGAACTCGGCGAGGAAGTCGTCGAAGTCGGTGAAGTGGCGGTGGAGGACGCCCTTGGCGACCTGCGCCTCGTCGGTGACTGCACGGCTGGTCAGCGCGCTCGGGCCGTCCCGGAGCAGCAGGCGTTCGGCAGCGTTGAACAGCTGCGTCCGCGGATCGCGGAGGGCCACTCCTGTCGGCACCGTGCACCACCTCTGCTCGTGTCTCTTCAATCCTGCCAGATTGACAAGTGGGCAGATGCCCATTTAGAGTGGGCACATGACCACTAGGCCATCGAACCAGCTCCCTGAAGTACACCGCGCCCGCGATGCCGCCGAATCCTTCGGCGTCGACGCCGCGCGCTACGACCGCACGCGCCCCACCTACCCGGCCGAGATGATCGACCGCCTCGCCGCCGCGGCCCCCGGGCGCGACGTGCTCGACGTCGGCTGCGGCACCGGCATATCCTCGCGCCTGCTCCAGGAAGCGGGCTGCCGCGTGCTCGGCCTCGACGTCGATGAGCGCATGGCCGAGTTCGCCAGGGGCAAGGGCCTTGAGGTCGAAGTGGCGAAGTTCGAGGAATGGGAGGCGAAGGGCCGCACCTTCGATGCCGTGGTCGCCGCCCAGACCTGGCACTGGGTCGACCCGGTGGCGGGAGCGGCGAAGGCGGCGGAGGTGCTGCGCCCCGGCGGCCTCCTGGCCACGGTGTGGAACGTCGCGCAGCCGCCGCTGGACATGAGCAAGGCCTTCGCGGAGGCGAGCATCCAGGTCTTGCCGCCGCAGATGGCCGAGATGTTCAAGAAGTCGGGCGTCGAGAAGTCCGCGCTGGAGGGCTACCAGGTCATGTTCGACAACGCGGTGCGCGGCATCCGGGAGGCGGGCGGCTACACGGAGCCGGTCGAGTGGCGGACCGCCTGGGAGCACGAGTACACCCGGGACGAGTGGCTCGATCAGCTGCCGACCGGCGGCATCTACACCAGGCTCCCGAAGCCGAAGCTCGACCAGTTGCTGGAGGCCACTGGAAGGGTGATCGACGAGGCGGGAGGCGCCTTCACCGTCCAGTACACGACGGTGGCGGTGACGGCCGTCCGCTCCTAGAACGCCCCGCTCTTACCCAACGCCGATCGGTGATCGCGCGAAACCGTCCGCATGAGGGTGCAAACGGCCGGACGCCGCGTTCAGAAAACACTTTCGGCTTCGGCCTGCCCGTGGCAGGATCGACGGATGCTGAAACTCACCGATTTCATCATCGACTGCCCGGACCCGATGGAGCTGGCGAGGTTCTACTCCGAAGTAGTGGGCCGCCCGGTCAAGGAGGACAGCGACGACGACTGGGCCGGCATCACCTACGGAGAGGTCGAGCTGGCCTTCCAGCGGGTAGACGACTACCACGCCCCGACCTGGCCGAGCAGCGAGCACCCCAAGCAGTACCACCTCGACTTCGAGGTGGACGAATTCGGGCCCGAGCAGCGCCGCGTCACCGAACTGGGCGCGACGCTGCGGCAGAACTTCATCAACGACAAGGGATACGGCTGGCAGGTCTACACCGACCCGATCGGCCACCCCTTCTGCCTGTGCCGCAACCCCGGCGCGGTGTGGCCCTAGGAGTTCACGACGGCCGTGGGCGGTTACCTGCCTCGGTGATCACCCGCGGCCCATTCATCCGTCGCAGGTGCGGATGATGGAGTCCTTGCGGCGCCAGAGGTCGGTGGCGAAGTCGAGGACGGCGAGGGTGCGGGCGGGATCGTCCTGGTGGAGCCAGGCGAGGTTGTCGGGTGCGGCGACCAGGCGTGGGAGGCCGTCGAGGTGGGTGACCCGGCCGATGAGGGCAGGTTCGGTCTCGACGAAGGTCACGCGCAGGGAGGACTGCCGCCAGATCCAGGCGAAGGCCAGGTCGCAGCCGTCGATCTCGCGGTAGCCGAATACCGGGAGCTTGTCGACGAAGTGCAGGCTCATCCGTCCACCTCCGCCTCGTGCTGCGCGGCGTGCAACCAGATCCCGGCGGCGTGCTCCTTGGCCACGCGCCGCAACGCGGGGGACCACTCGGCCCGGTACAGGTGCAGGCGCGAGAACGGCGACCCGATCCGGTTGATATACCCCAGATCCACCACAGGCTCAGGAGAGATGCGACGCAGCCGCACCGAAGTGGTAGACCTCCCGACAACCTGGTAGACCTCGATCCGCCGATGCTCCAGGTTGAACCGCCCGAGAACGATGCGTTCAGGGTTGGTCATGCGGCACCACCCCACGAGAAACCGATGAGGTTGGCGAGGACGCCGCGAAGCGAAGGAGAGCTGAGGCACGAAGCGAGCAGCTTCACCGCCGAACGCCGCTGCGGGCAGCCGTGAGCGCCCCACTTGTGGTGGCACCACTCGCACCGCAAGCGGCCGAGACCGAACCAGGTCCGGTACGGCTGGTGGAGTTCCAGGTCGATTTTGACCGAGGCGGGAACCGGGTCTTGGGGTAGGCTGAAGCCAACCATGGGAGGTTTCCTCTCTGGTGAGGGGCGGGCTGCCGACACTTGTTTGCCGACTAGGGACGGCAGCCCGCCGCGTTTCGGTATTCGTTTGGCGCGTGCTGGATACACGCGTGCTGAAACTCTTGCACATCATTTGGCGCCTCGCAACTTACGACACGCTAACGGTCCAAAAGCGTCTAGAGACCGCCGTCACACCAGCCTAATCACGTTGGTGCGGAACGGAACAAGGATGTCCGTCGCCTTGAACGACTCTTCTTGTTGGATCCGCTCTCCGCAGCGGTGGAGCTCAGATTGGGCGATAGGGTCCGGTGTGGAGGTGTGCGGGGATGAGTTTCCGGCTGGCGGCGTATGCCGTGTGCGTTGAGGACGGGCGGGTGTTGCTCGCCAGATATGTTCCAACGACCGGCGAGGACCACTGGACCCTTCCAGGAGGCAAGGTCGAGCACGCGGAGGATCCGTTCGATGCGGTGATCCGGGAGGTAGCGGAGGAGACCGGCTGCGATGCTGTGGTCGAGCGGCTGCTGGGGGTGGACTCGAGGGTGATCCCCGCAGCGGACGCGCGTGCCGGAATCGAGCACCAGAATGTCGGCATCTTCTACCAGGTCACCATCACTGGTGGTCAGCTCCGACCCGAGGTGGACGGCGATATCGCCGAGTCGGTCTGGACCCCCCTCCCCGAGGTTGCCCGTCTGCCTCGTTCGGGACTGGTCGACATCGGCCTAGCCTTGGCGCAGGCGCTCCCGGTAACCGGGCACGTCGCTCCCGTCCCGGTGGGTGGCTTGATCCAGCACTGAGATGCCACTGGCATCGACCGTCCGCTACCAGAACGAGTGATGCTCGGTGTTGGTAATCGGCGCTGAGGGTGCGCCAGGTAATCTTGATGAGTGTCATTTGCGGCAGCGAAGCACCTCGCGGCGGGGCTTGCCCTCATCGATAACCTTGGGTCATGACGCTGTTCCGTGAGGCCGGACCCGACGACTTCGAGTCGATCTTGCGGCTCTTGTGCTGCCCCGGCCTCGAACCGGTCGGTCAGGAGCAGGAGCACGAATGAGCAGCACCGCAGGCACCGCACCGACCGAACAAGACCGGCCGCCGATTACCGTCATCTGCGGCAGCACCCGCTTCATGGAGGCCATGGCCGATGCCGACCGGGCCCTGACCTGGCGGGGCCGCATCGTGGTGAAACCCGGCTGCGACATGAAGGCACCGCACCCGCTATGGGCCGACCCTGCCGAAGCGGACGCGGGGAAGGCCCGGCTGGACGCGCTGCACCGGGCCAAGATCCGCCTCGCCGACGACGTCCTCGTGGTCGGCCCCTACATCGGCGACTCCACCCGCGCCGAGATCGTGTACGCCCGCTCCCTCGGCAAGCCGGTGCGCTTCACGCACCCCGAAGTCGATCCAGCGCTCGCTGAATAGGAATGCCATGCCTGGCCGGACGTCGACCAGCCGCATCAGAATCCGCGGCACACCCGAGCTGACCCAGGCCGTCCATGATCACCTGGCCGAGCGGTTCACGACCGTCTCCCCCAGCGGCGACCTGGAGCGGTCCGACCGCAGTGGCCGCGCCTTCTTCGACCGGTACCTGGTCATCGCCGAGACCGGCAGCGAGGACGATCGCGACTGAGCGACTCCATCCTCACTGCACCAATCGCAACCGCCAACGCCGACGGCGGCACCGAAATCGGTGCCGCCGTCGGCAGATCCGCACGCGAATGTAGTGGTCCTTCTGTACCTGCCGGATGAACTCGATGGCGCGGTCCTCGGACAATGCCGAGTCCGCCAGCAGACGATAGGCGTCGTCATACTTCGTGACAAACGCCGGGTCATTGCGGTATAGTCCCTCGCCCATCAGTTCCAGGTAGACGACCCCGAATCCAGGGGCCACATCGAACCGCAGCAGCTTGAACGAGCAGGTCATCGCCGGAGTGACCCCGGAGCTGTTGGGGATGACGCGCAGGTCCACATGGTCGCGCTCGGGTAGGGCTTCAGTCGGTCAGCGACCGCGAGGCAGGAAGGGGCTGGGGCTGTCCCTGTGTCCTCGGGGTCGTTGCCGGTTGCGCTTCAAGCGGGCAGCGACAAAGACGGGAGTGGAGGGGCGGGGTGGGTTCTCGAAGACGGCATGCCGTTTCCGAAGTTATCCACAGGCTCAGAAACTTTTCCTTGACCGGTTTTGGGGCGTCTGTCAGGCTGGCGAGGACTTTCGTGGTGTGCAGGACGGCGGCGGGTGGGTACAGAGGGGCGGGGTAGCGCCCCCAGGGGCGCCCGCCGGGCGCCCTGGAGCCGCGCGGGTGTCTCGGTGCAGGGGTCGGTCGGTGGTCTTGGGGTTGTCTCTTCGGTTGGGTTTCAGGCGAGTCAGTGACCGTGAGGGAGGAGGAGATCGGAGCGGCACGGTGTCTTCGGGGCATCTTCGGTCGGGCTTCAATCGGTCAGCGACCACGGGGTGGAAGAGAGCTGGGGCTGTCGCGGTGTCTCCGGAGTCGCCTTCAGTCCGGCTTCAGACCAGCAGCGACCGCGAGGTAGGAGAGAGCCGGGGTCGGTCGGTGTCTCGGGGGTGGTGTTCGGTTGGGCTTCAGGCGGATCAGCGATGGAAGGTGGAGGAGGGGTTGGGGTGGCCTGTCGGCGTGGAGGTGCGCTCGGGTGGGGGTTCAATCGATCGGCGACCGCGAGGTGAGTGGGGCTTGGGTCGGTCAGTGTCCTTGGGGTCGTTGCCGGTTGGGCTTCAGGCGTGTCATCGATGAAGAGGTGAGTGGGTGCCGGGGTGGTCGGTCGGGGTGGGGGTGGGTCGGTGGGCTCCGCCTGGTTCGCTTCCTTCTTGGGGTGTGGCGGCGGGGGGGGGGGTCTGGGGGGGGGGGTTTGGGGCCTGGGCAGGGGGAAGGGCTCGAACCCGCTGGGGATTCGAGCTGAGCGCCTATGGGTGCTCTGTCCCCGCCGCAGTGGCCTGCGGCGGGCAGGGTAAGAAGGGAACGGGGTCATCCGTCCCAGTGGTGCCGGTCACTCCTACTGGTGTCAGGGTCTCCCGGTCAGCTGGGGGTGAGGTCTGCTCGTCTTCGCCTGCCGTGCCCGGCTCAGTTCCGTCTACTGTGTCCTGTCCGGGTGTGCCGGTCGCCTCCTGCCTGGCGGCTGGTGTGGCGAAGCGGGCGCGTACCCGTGCTCGGGCGGCTTTGATGTCGGTTTCGAGGTGTGCTTGTTCGATCTGTTCGGCGGTCTCGCCCAGGTCGGCTGTGATGCCTGGTCCCCATTCTTCGGGGTAGAGCCCGGTGGGGAAGATGTTCGCGGCGTCGGTCTGGAAGTCGAGGTCGAGGTCGGCGTCGGTGCGGTAATCACTGCACCCGCACCGCAGATCCGGGTCGGTCTCGGTGTCCTCGTGGCCGTCGTGGTGGACGATCAACGCCTGCCCGGGGCCGGTCTTCTCAATCGACCACCCATTGGTGTGGATGCGGCCGTGGTGGAATCGGCATAGGAGGATCAGGTTCTCGGCTGTCGTGGATCCGCCGTCGGCCCAGTGGGTGAGGTGGTGGGCTTCGGTCCATTGGACCGGGAGGTGACAGCCCGACCAGGCACAGCCGAAGGGCTGTTCGAGTTCGAGCTTGCGGCGGAGGGCGGTGGTGGGGAGGCGTTCGGCCCGCCCGAGTTCGATCGCTTCGCCGGTGGTGTAGTTGAACACCGAGGGGATGATCTTCGCCTCGCATGCGAGCAGGCGGGCCTTGGCGACACTGATCGGCTTGCCTTCGAGCATGGGGACCCTGCCGGTGTCGTGCCCGGCGAGGGTGTCGGTGTCGACGGTGAGGTTGAGGTGGCAGGTTTCGCCGTGTCGGGTGGGGGCCTTGGGGTCGTTGGCGTAGACCGTCAGCATCTGGTGCAGCGCTTCGGCCCGCCGGTTCGCCGCCGGAGGCAGGACGCCGTCGTCGTCGACCTCGTCTTGCCTGGGGGGTGGGGTGGCGGTGGTCAGGAGTTTGGCGAACATGGCGCCGGTGTCGGCGGTGAGGAGGCCCGAGAGGATCCACATGCCGTTGTCGGTCTCGGTCAGATCCACGCGTTGGAGGGATGCTTGTCCGAGCCCGTCGAGCAGTTCCTCACCCGAATCCAAGGCCGCTTCGAGTTCGTTGAGGTGGGCGTGGACGTCTCGCACGGTGGTGTGTTGGCAGTACTGGGCGATCAGGTGCTCGGGGGTCGCGCACAGCACCGAGGGGTTGAAGGGGGAGGGGACCGGCTCGCGGTAGGGGGTCTTGGCGTACACGCGGAGGGCTTGGGTGGCGTCCAGGCGCCTGACCGCGGCAGCGACCGCATCGATGCGGGCGGCACCGGAGGTGGCGGCCTCGGCCAGGATGGTGAACTTGCGGGCGAGGCGGGCGATGGCCGCCAGATCGGCCGCCACCCGGGTGTGGAAGTCGAAGGTCTCGACCAGCCACGCCCGCAAAGCCGAGAACCCGTCCACATCCCGGTGGATGTTCCACGCCCTGGCTTCGATGACATCGGCCAGGACCTTCGCATGCACGCCGTTGATCAGGGCGGCGGCCTCATCAAGGTGTGCATGGATGGCTGCCGAGCGCTCGGTCCGCTCCTGGCGGCTGGGCTTCCTCGCTGCGCTGGTGGCCATGTCACACCTCCTCGGTTCGTTCAGGCCTTCCGTTTCGGCTGGTTCGTGCTATACACCAATGATCCCAGGTCAGGGCCGGTTCGTCATCACCCGAAGGAGGCGAAAGGTTTCATGTTTCGGCCCCAACCCCCATGCCCGCCAAGGCAACAGATCGACCCGCATAAGTACTCCGCAAGGGGACAGGCGGGCCTCAGTGTCGAAGAAGGGGCAGGGGTGGAGGTCTCGTCTTTGTCGCCGCCCGCTTGAAGCCGTACCAAAAGGGACCCCACCGCCGAAGAGGGACGGAAACGAGCACGCCCGTCTTTGTCGCTGCCGCAGCGCACCGCAACCCTCCACGGCACCGATCCCGCCAATGAACGAAGGGCCATTGCCGGGCTCCCCAGGCGCCGTCCCCGATCATGCGGGACGGGAACGGCCACCCCCACCGATCGACCAACGAGGCCGTTCGGCCAACGGCGCCGTTCGGCCAGCAACCGCGATCGCCAGGCAGTGATGGTTGGTAAGCGTCGATGTTCGACTCGTAACCCCACGCTGGGCGCCCGTGGGGCGCCGGGGGCGCTACTCCGCCCCTCTGTACCCGCCCGCCGCCGTCCTGCACACCACGAAAGTCCTCGCCAGCCTGACAGAGGGCCGAAAACCGGTCAAGGAAAAGTTTTTCGGCCTGTGGATAACTCCCGACGGCGGCGCGCTGGGCCTGTGGACAACTCCCCGTGGCCGCGTGCGGGGCCTGTGGACAACTCACCGAGATGGCGTGGTCCACCTGCGGATACTTGGGGAACGGCGTGCCGCCTTCGACGACCCACCCCGCCTCTCCACTCCCGCCTTTGTCCCGCCGGCTTGAAGCCGTACCAAAAGGGACCTCACCGCCGAAGAGCGACCGAGGCGAGATGTCCCGTCGTTGTCGCTGTCCGCTTGAAGTTGGCTCACGATTACCTCACTGCCTAAGGGGGACCGAGATGAGCACTCTCGTCTTTGTCGCCGCTTGCTTGAAGCCGCACCCACGGCCACCCCACCGCCGAAGAGCGACCGAGGCGAGATGTCCCGTCTTTGTCGCCGCCTCAGCGCACCGTAACCTTCCACGACACTGATCCCGCCAGCGTCCCAACGACCATTGCCGGGTTCCCCAGGCGCGATCTTGATGAGGGCGAGACGGGAAGGGCTCCAATCGACAAGCGGCTGCGTTCGACGGATATCAGTGTTCAAAGATCGGGGTGGCTCGGTGAGCAGCCGAAGCGACCTTGGACGATACGCTCCTGATCGGATCATCCATCGACACGCGAAGGACACCGGTGATCGATTCCACTACCCCGACCGAGGGCGACAGCGAATGCGAGGTGTTGCTCATCGGTGGGCGTTCAGGGGTCGGCAAGAGCACGGTCGCTTGGGAGGTCTCCAACCAGCTGCAGCACCTCGCGGTGGCGCATGCCTTTATCGAGGGCGATTTTCTCGACCAGGTCCACCCCGTGCCCGCAGATGACCCGCACCGCACGAGGATCACGAGCCGGAACCTGGCCGCGATCTGGGCCAACTACCGCGAGTTGGGGTGTGCGCGCCTGATCTACTGCAACACCGTGGCGGTCCTGGAATCGGCGATGATCACCGGCGCGATGGGCGGGGCGGTCAAGCCGATCGGGGTCCTGCTGACCGCCGAGGCCGCGGTCGCGGCCGAGCGCTTGCGCGGTCGTGAGATCGGCGGCGAACTCGAAGCGCATCTGGAGCGCGGCGCCGATGCGGCGACCTACCTTGATGCCCACGCCCCGGCTTGGGTGCACCGCTTGCCGACCGATGGCCGATCGGTCGCGGCGATCGCGACGGCGATCGTCGCGCTCACCGGCTGGAGCGGGCACCGCCAAGACGTCGGCAACCCTTGAAGACCGCCGGTCTCATACCTGCGGGTCGAATTCGCGCTTCGTGGCCTGCCAGGCGTCCTCGTTGTGGCCCAGTCTCCAGTAGCCGGAGATCGACACCCGCTCCTTGGCCAGGCCGCGCTCCTTGCGCAGCAGCGGCCGCAGTTCCTTCACGAAGCCCGCTTCGCCGTGCACGAACGCCTGGACGTCTCCGCTCAGGTCGAGTTTCCGCACGGCCTCGACCAAGCGCTCACCTACTCGTGCGCCGCTGCGGTGGAGCCAGGTCAGTTCCACGTCTGCCGCTGATTCCAGCTTCTGCTCTTCTTCCGGCCCCGACACCTCGATGAAGGCGCGGGCCTTGGCTCCTGCCGGGAGGCGCTCCAGCGCCGCCGCTATCGCGGGCAGTGCGCTCTCGTCTCCCGCCAGCAGGTGCCACTCGGCGTCCGGCGCCGGGGCGTACCCGCCGCCCGGCCCCGCGAAGCGCAGCACTTCGCCCGGCTTCACGTTCGCCGCCCAAGGCCCCGCTATGCCCTCGTCGCCGTGGACGACGAAGTCCAGCCACAGCTCTCGCGCGTCCGCGTCCCACCGCCGCACCGTGTACGTGCGCGTGACCGGCCACTGCTCGCGCGGCAGCTCCTCGCGGATGCGCTGGAGGTCGAACGGCTCGGGGTACTCCACGCCCGGCCTGGGGAACTGGAGTTTGACGTAGTGGTCGGTGAACTCGCCGGCACCGAACTCCTCCGGGCCGGCGAGCACCACGCGGACCATGTGCGGCGTGAGCCGCTCGGTGCGCCGCACCTCGGCGGTGGTCAGGCGCGGCGTCCGTCGCGCGCGGGGATCTGCCATCGTGCTCCTTCGAGAAAACTGGTCACTTAGGCAGACCTTAGCTCGATGCCGTCAGCTCCGGGCGTACTGCGGCGGAGCGGCCACCGGGCGTTCGGTGGCGGCGACGCCGAGTTCGCGGGCGGCCCGGCGCGGCCAGTACGGGTCGCGCAGGAGCTCGCGGCCGAGCAGGACGACGTCGGCCTCGTCGTCGGCGAGGATCTTCGCCGCCTGGGCCGGTTCGGTGATCAGGCCGACGGCGCCGACCGCCATGCCGGTCTCGTGCTTGACGCGCGAGGCGAAGGGCACCTGGTAGCCCGGTCCGCTCGCAACGCGAGCGTGCGGCACGTTCCCGCCACTGGAGACGTCGAGCAGGTCCACGCCGTGGGCGGCGAGCAGCGGCGCGAGGCGCACCGTGTCGTCGGGCGTCCACCCGTCGTCGCCCGCCCAGTCGGTGGCGGAGACGCGGAACAGCACCGGCAGACGCTCGGGCCACACCTCGCGCACCGCGTCCACGACTTCGAGGGGGAACCGGACGCGGTTCTCGAACGAGCCGCCGTACTCGTCCTCGCGCCGGTTGGCGAACGGGGAGAGGAAGCTCGACAGCAGGTAGCCGTGCGCGCCGTGGACCTCGACGACCTCGAAGCCCGCTTCGAGTGAACGCTTCGCGGACTCGGCGAACTGGGCGGCGATGCCGCGCAGTTCTTCGCGGGTCAGCTCGTGCGGCACGGCGTGGTCCTCGTCGAATGGGACGGGGCTGGCGCCCAGCGGCGTCCAAGCGCCCACGGGCCCCTCGCCTTCCCACGGCGGCGCGGTGGACGCCTTGCGCCCGGCGTGGGCGAGCTGGATGGCGGCGACGGCGCCGTGCGAGCGGATCTGGTCGACCAGGCGCGTGAAGGCCCGCGTCTGCACGTCGTTCCACAGGCCCAGGTCGTTCGGGCTGATGCGCCCCTCGAAGGAGACGCCGGTGGCCTCGGCCATGACCAGCCCGGCCCCGCCGACGGCTCGGGAGACGTAGTGCTGGAGGTGCCAGTCGTTCGGGGCGCCGATGTTCTCGCCGTCGCTGTCGGCGCTGTACTGGCACATCGGCGCCATCCACACCCGGTTGGGGATGTCGAGTTCGCGCAGGCGAATGGGCTCGAAGAGTGAGGTGGACAAGGCGGTTCCCTTCATGAGGTGTACGGGACGTATAATACTTGCAAGCGCCTTATATTGCAAGCGGTCGTAATTGATGTGCGGTACCATTGGGATGTCATCCGTCACCGGAGGAGGAACCGTGTCCACCGCACCCCAGGCGCGCACCGCGTTGGCGCAGAACTGGTGCGCTCTCTCGGCCCTGCACGAGCGCATCGAGGCCCGCATCGAGCGCCGCCTCCAGGCCGAGCATGGGCTGAGCGTCCGCGAGTTCTCCCTGCTGAACGTCCTCAGCCGCCAGAAGGACGGACATCTCCAGATGCGCGAGGTCGCCGAGGCGGTCGTGCTCAGCCAGAGCGCCACCACCCGCCTCGTCACGCGACTGGAGGACCGCGGCCTCCTGGAGCGCACCATCTGCGCCGACGACCGCCGCGGCATCTACACCGACGTCACCGCGTCCGGCGCTTCCCTGCTGGCCTCCGCCCGTCCCACGAACGACGCCGCGCTCCGCGAGGCCCTCGACGAGGCGAGCGCCGACCCCGAGCTCAAGCCGCTGGTCGAGGCGCTCGAGCGGGTGAGCGTCTAGCCCCAGCCGCGGCGGATCGGGCGCGTCGCCTCCGCCGGGACGCGGTCGCGCGAGCGGTAGACCACATAGGGCCGGAACAGGTACCACACTGGAGCGCTGAAGGCGTGGACGAGGCGGCTGAACGGGAACAGCGCGAACAGCGCCAGGCCGATCAGCGCGTGGATCTTGAACCCGAGCCCGGCCGCCGACATGGCGTCCACATCGGGCTGGAGGATCCAGATGCTCCTGAACCACACCGAGACCGTCTCCCGGTAGTCCCGCTCGTGCCCGCCGGTGATTCCGGTATAGGCGGACAGCAGGGTCACGGCCAGACCCGAGACGATGGCGGCGGTCAGCACCAGGTACATGGTCTTGTCGTTGACGGTGGTGGCGCTGAACACCGGGCCGGTGGTGCGGCGGCGGTAGATCAGCAGCGCGATCCCGCCGAGCGTCGCCACCCCGGCGATGATGCCGAGTGACAGGGCCATGACGTGGTACGCCGCCTCGCTCAGGCCCGTCGCGCTCGTCCACGACTCGGGGATGAGCAGCCCGATGACGTGCCCGACGATGACCACTAGGAGTCCGAAGTGGAACACCGGGCTGGCGACGCGCAGCAGCCGCGACTCGTACAGCTGCGAGGAGCGCGTGGTCCAGCCGAACCGGTCGTAGCGGTAGCGCCAGATCGTGCCGCCGACGAACACCGCGATCACGACGTACGGCAGCGCGCCCCACAGCAGGTACTCGACCGAGCTCGCGCTCATCGCGGCCCTCCGGTCCTCGACGGCATGCCCAGCGCGACAGCGCTGTCACGGCTCGGCGGGACCGCGCCGTAGGGCTCCAATCCGACGTCCTCGGACGGCGGGCCCGTCTCGGCCAGGCGTATTGCCCGCTTGAGCGCTTCGTCGCCCGGCGGTGGCAGTGTCGCGGCCACGGCGTCGAGAACGTCGGCGTACGGCGTCCTGGATTCGCGGAGCGCGGTGCGCAGCAGCTCGATGCCCGGCCGGAACGTCGCCAGGAGCCGCTCGCCCCACTCGCGGTCGCCGCGCGCGGCGAACTCGAGCAGCACGGCCAGGTGATCGGGCAGCTCGGCCCCGTCGACCAGCCAGCCGCAGCCGCGGTAGACCTCTTTGATCCGCGCGAGCGCGTGGCCGCGGCGCCTCGTGTCGCCGTCGGTGTAGTACGTCATGTGCAGCGCCCGGCGCCGCTTCAGGTCGAAGGTCCGCACGTAGTGCTCGCCGAGTTCGAGTTCCGGCGTGGACGATGCGTGCTCGCAGAACCTCGTCAGCGGCGCGCCGCAGGAGGCCGGGAGTCCCGCCGCCGCCCGGCGCACCAGGTCGAACCTGGCGCGGCATTCGGCGTCCGGGTAGCACAGGAGCACCGCCGCGGCCTGCCTGGCGACGGCGCGCTGGTCCGCAGTGGTCACGATGCCTCCTCGTCTTCGTGCCGGTGCGGGAACAGCCCCGGCGGGCGGCCGTTGCCGTCCCAGTTGAGCAGGTTGAACCGCTTCGGCGGCCCGGCCCGGCCGTCGCTGGTCTGCCGGTTGCGCAGCGCGTGGAAGTTCTCCACCGACGCGGGCCTCGGCTGCCCCGAGGCCTCGCCGAACGGCACCGGGCCGCCCATGCCGCCCATGCCCGGCCCGCCCGAGAAGTCGAGCGAGCACCCGACCTCGTCGATGACGCCCCGGTCGGCCTCGTCCACGCCGTACGCCGTGGGGATGACGTACCGCTCGTCGTACTTGGCGAGGGCGAGCAGCCGGTACATCCGCTCGATGTCGCCGCCGGTCATGCCGACGGCCTCGGCGATCGACTCGTCGGCCTCCTCGCCGAGGTTGACGCGGCGCATGTACGAGCGCATCGCCGCCAGCCGCCGCAGCGTCCGCTCCACCGGCTCAGGGTCCCCCGCGGTGAACAGCTCGGCGAGGTAGTCGACGGGGATGCGCAGCGTCTCGATGGCGCCGAACAGGTTGCCGGCGTCCTCGCCGTCGTGCCCGGTCGAGGACAGCGCGTCCACCACCGGCGAGAGCGGCGGGATGTACCACACCATCGGCAGCGTCCGGTACTCCGGATGCAGCGGCAGCGCCACGCCGAACCGCTTGGCCAGCAGGTAGACCGGGCTGCGCCTGGCCGATTCGAGCCAGCGCTCGGGGATGCCGTCGCGGCGGGCCGCGGCCTGGACGTCGGGGTCGTCGGGGTCGAGGAAGACGTCGAGCTGGGCCTCGTAGAGGTCCTGCTCGTCCTCGACGGCGGCGGCCTCGCCGACGCGGTCGACGTCGTAGAGGACGACGCCGAGGTAGCGCAGGCGCCCCACGCACGTCTCCGAGCACACCGTCGGCAGCCCGACCTCGACGCGCGGGTAGCACAGGGTGCACTTCTCGGCCTTGCCGGTCTTGTGGTTGAAGTAGACCTTCTTGTAGGGGCAGCCGGTGACGCACATCCGCCAGCCGCGGCACTTGTCCTGGTCGACCAGGACGATGCCGTCCTCGCTGCGCTTGTACATCGCGCCCGAGGGGCAGGAGGCGACGCACGAGGGGTTGAGGCAGTGCTCGCAGATCCGCGGCAGGTAGAACATGAACGTCTCTTCGAAGGAGAACTTCACCTGGTCGCCGAGGCGCTGCACCATCGGGTCGGCCGAGCCGAGCGCCTCGCCGCCGCCGAGGTCGTCGTCCCAGTTCGCGCTCCAGGAGATGTCCATCGGCTCGCCGGAGATGAGCGAGCGCGGCTCGGCCACGGGGATGTCGTCGCCCAGCGGCGCGGTGACCAGGTGCTCGTAGTCGTACGTCCACGGCTCGTAGTAGTCCTGAAGGGACGGCAGCTTCGGGTTGGCGAAGATCGTGAACAGCTTCTTGACCCGGCCCCCGGCGCGCAGCTTCAGTCTCCCTCCCGCGGTGCGCCTCCAACCGCCCTGCCAGCGCTCCTGGTCCTCGTACCGCCGCGGGTAGCCCTGCCCGGGCCGGGTCTCGACGTTGTTGAACCACACGTACTCCACGCCCGAGCGGTTCGTCCACGCCTGCTTGCACGTGACCGAGCAGGTGTGGCATCCGATGCACTTGTCGAGGTTCATCACCATGGCCACCTGGGCCATGACCCTCCCGATCCGCTCGCCGCCCATCAGTAGCGCACCTCCCGCGTCCGCTTGCGCACGACCGTGACCTCGTCCCGCTGGTTGCCGGTGGGCCCGAGGTAGTTGAAGCCGAAGCTGAGCTGGGCGTAGCCGCCGATGAGGTGGGTCGGCTTGACCATCAGGCGCGTCAGCGAGTTGTGGATGCCGCCGCGCCTGCCGGTGGTCTCGGTCTTCGGCACGGCGATCAGGCGCTCCTGCGCGTGGTACATGTAGACGGTCCCTTCTGGCATCCGGTGGGAGACGATGAGCCTGGCGGCGACGACGCCGTTGCGGTTGACCGCCTCCACCCAGTCGTTGTCCGCCGCCCCGATGACGCGGGCGTCGGCCGGGCTCATCCAGATCGTCGGCCCGCCCCGCGAGAGGGTGAGCATGAGCAGGTTGTCCTGGTATTCGGAGTGGATGGACCACTTGGAGTGCGGCGTGAGGTACCTGACGACGACCTCGCGGTTCCCCTTCCGGCCGAGCTCCGGCTCGGCGAACAGCGCGGCCATGTTCAGCGGCGGCCGGTAGACCGGCAGGGCCTCCCCGAACTCGTGCATCCAGTCGTGGTCCACATAGAACTGCTGTCTGCCGGTGAGGGTGTGCCACGGCTTGTCGTGCTCGGTGTTGATCGTGAACGGCGAGTACCGCCGGTCGTGCGACTCCTTGCCCGACCACTCCGGGCTCGACCCGACCGTGGTCGGCCCGCGCTGCGTGTCGGTGAAGACCACGCGCCGCTCGGCCGAGCCGTGGACGAGCTCGGCCATGTCGGTGCCGCACCGTTCGGCGAGCCGCTCGAAGCCCTGGGCGGCGAGCCGCCCGTTGCTGGTGCCCGACAGCGCCAGGATCATCTCGCACGCCTTGATGTCGGTGTCGATGCTCGGCCTGCCCGCGGCGGGCCCTTCCGCGACGCGGCCGTTGCGCTCGCCGAGCCAGCGGATCTCCGCGTCCGGGGTGAACGTGACGCCCTTGACCGGCACCCCGGCGGTCTCCACGAGCGGGCCGACGGCGGCCAGCTTCGCGGCCACGGCGGTGTAGTCGCGTTCGACGGCGACGATGTCCGGCATCGTCCGGCCGGGGACCGGCGCGGTCCCGTCGCGCCGCCAGTCGGGGGCGGTGCCGCCGCTCTGGGCCATCTCGCCGGGCGTGTCGTGCTGGTGCGGCACGGCGACGAGGTCGGTGACGGTGCCCAGGCGGCGCTCGGCGAGCTCGGAGAACCGCCGCGCGAGCGCATGGAACGCGTCGAAGTCGGTGCGGGCCTGCCAGGGCGGGTCGATCGCGGGGGAGAAGGCGTGCACGAACGGGTGCATGTCCGTGGTGGACAGGTCGTGCTTCTCGTACCAGGTGGCCGCCGGGAGCACGATGTCCGACATGATCGTGGTGCTCGTCATGCGGAAGTCGAGCGACAGGAGCAGGTCGAGCTTGCCCTCGGGGGCCTGCTCGTGCCATTCCACCTCGGACGGACGGTGCTGCATCCCGGCCTCGGCGCCCTGGACCGAGCCGGTGGTGCCCAGCAGGTGCCGCATGAAGTACTCGTCGCCCTTCGCCGACGATCCGAGCAGATTGGACCGCCACACCGTGAGGATCCTCGGCCAGTTCCCGGGCGCGTCGGGGTCCTCGCAGGCGAACCGCAGCTGCCGCGTGGCCAGGAGCTCGGCGATGTACTCGCCGGGGCTCTTGCCCGACACGGCGGCCTCGCGGCCGAGCTTGAGCGGGTTGCGGTCGAAGGTCGGGTAGGACGGCATCCAGCCCATGCGCGCCGAGGCGGCCACCAGGTCGGCGGTGTGCCGCCCGGCCAGCGTGCGCGGCCCGGTGGCCGACAGCAGCGCGTCGGCGCCGTAGGTGTCGTAGCGCCACTGGTCGGTGTGGAGGTAGAAGTACGGGGTGGCGGCCATGAAGCGGGGCGGCCGCGTCCAGTCCATCGCCGAGGCGTACGCGGTCCACCCGGCGAGGGTCCGGCACTTCTCCTGCCCGACGTAGTGCGCCCAGCCGCCGCCGTTGACGCCCTGGCAGCCGGTCAGCAGCAGCAGGGTCAGGAACGCGCGGTACATGGTGTCGCCGTGGAACCACTGGTTGGTGCCGCCGCCGAGGACGATCATGGCCCGCCCGCCGCTGGCGTCGGCGGTGTCGGCGAACTCGCGGGCCAGCCGGGCGGCCTGCGCGGCCGGGACCGAGGTGATCGCCTCCTGCCAGGCGGGCGTGCACGGCTGCGAGGCGTCGTCGTAGCCGCTCGGCCACTCGCCGGGCAGGCCCGGGCGGTGCACCCCGTACTGGGCCATGAGCAGGTCGAACACGGTGGTGACCCAGCGGCCCGCGACGCGGCGGACCGGCACGCCCCGCACCACCTGCTCGGCTTCGCCATCGAAGCGCGGCAGGTGGACCTTGACGGTCTCGGCGCCGGGGCCGTCCATGCTCAGGCGCGGCACCCGCCCTTCGAGGTCGAGGTTCCACCGGCCGGGCCGGTCGGGGTCCCAGCGGTGCCCGAGCGTCCCGCCGGGCGCCACGACCTCGTCGGTGGCCTCGTCGACGAACACCGGCTTCCACTCCCCGTAGGGCTCCTCGCCCGGCAGCGATGAGCGCATGAGGAACTTCCCGGGCGCCAGTAGCCCGTCCCGTTCGGACAGCTCCACGAGGAACGGCAGGTCGGTGAACTTGCGGACGTAGCGCTCGAAGCGCTCGCGGCTGCCGTTCGCGAAGCACTCGGTGAGGATCACGTGCCCCATCGCCATCGCGAGCGCGCCGTCGGTGCCCGGGTGCGGCGCCACCCACTCGTCGGCGAACTTCACCGCGTCCGAGTAGTCGGGGGAGACGACCACGACCTTCTGGCCCCGGTAGCGGGCCTCGGCCATCCAGTGCGCGTCCGGGGTGCGCGTGACCGGGACGTTCGAGCCCCACAGCACCAGATAGGCCGCGTCCCACCAGTCCCCGGACTCGGGCACGTCGGTCTGGTCGCCGAACACCTGCGGGCTGGCCACCGGCAGGTCGGCGTACCAGTCGTAGAACGACAGCATCGAGCCGCCGATCAGGTTCACGAACCTCGCCCCGACCCCGTGCGAGACCTGCGACATCGCCGGGATCGGGCTGAACCCGGCGATCCGGTCGGGACCGTACTGCGCGATCGTGTAGACGTGCGCCGCCGCGGCGATCTCGATCGCCTCGTCCCACGAGATGCGCACCAGGCCGCCCTTGCCGCGAGCCGACTGGTAGCGCAGGCGCTTGACCGGGTCCTCGGTGATCTCCGACCACGCCAGGACCGGGTCGCCGAGCCGGGCCTTGGCCTCCCGGTACATCGCGATGAGGACGCCGCGCCCGTACGGGTAGCGGACCCTGGTGGGGGAGTAGGTGTACCAGGAGAACGCCGCGCCCCTCGGGCAGCCGCGCGGTTCGTACTCGGGCCGGTCGGGGCCCACCGACGGGTAGTCGGTCGCCTGCGTCTCCCAGGTGATGATCCCGTCCTTGACGTAGACGTTCCACGAGCACGAGCCGGTGCAGTTGACCCCGTGCGTCGAGCGCACCACCTTGTCGTGGCTCCACCGGTCCCGGTAGAACACGTCACCGGCGCGGCCGCCCTCCTTGAACACCGCGCGCATGTCGGGGGTGCCGCCCGCGCGGGTGAGGAACACGCCGGTGCGCAGCAGCAGGTCGGCCGCGCCGCCGGCGCTGTCGGACTGGGCCACGTCGGCCCCCTCTCAGATCCGGTGACCGGGGAACACACGCTCACTTTAGATACTTTTGTCCCTTGAGACCGGTGCATTGGTCATACTGTGCCCGGACCGGCCCTCACGCGGGTGCGGGCCCGCGAGGAGGACGGCCGATGAGCACTGGCACCGGCGAGACGCAGGCCGCGCCGCGCGGCGCGGCGGGCGTCAACCTGGCGCTGGCGACGGCCGTGTTCGTGCTGACGTTCTGGGCGTGGAACCTCGTCGGGCCCCTCTCGCGCACCTACTCCGAGCGCCTCGGCCTCGGCCCGACGCAGACGGCGATCCTCGTGGCCTTCCCGGTCCTGGTCGGCGCGGTGGGCCGCATCCCGGCGGGCATCCTGACCGACCGCTACGGCGGCCGCCGCATGTTCACCGCGATCTGCCTGGTCAGCACCGTCCCGACCGCTTTGGTCGGCTTCTCGGCCGATTCCTATGCGGCCCTGCTCGTCTCCGGGTTCCTCCTCGGCATCGCCGGGACCTCCTTCGCGGTCGGCGTCCCGTTCGCGAACGCCTGGTACCGGCCCGAGCGGCGCGGCTTCGCCACCGGCGTCTTCGGCGCGGGCATGGGCGGCACGGCCCTGTCGGCGCTGCTGACGCCGCCGCTGGTCGATCGGCTCGGGCTGCTCTGGACCCACCTGGCCATGTGCGCCGCGCTCATCGCCGCGGCCGCCGTCGCGTGGGCGGCCATGCGCGACGCGCCGGATTGGCGGCCGAACCGCGAGCCCGCGCTGCCGCGCTTCGCCGCGGTCCTCAAGCGCGGGGACACCTGGCAGCTGTCCATGCTGTACGCCCTGGCGTTCGGCGGCTTCGTCGCGTTCTCCACGTACCTGCCGACGATGCTCACCACCGCCTACGGCTTCGCCCAGACCGAGGCCGGGGTGCGCACCGCCGGGTTCTCCCTCGCCGCCGTGGTCGCCCGGCCGCTCGGCGGCGCCCTGTCCGACCGGATCGGGCCGGTCAAGGTGTGCCTGGCATCGTTCTTCACCGCCGCCGCGATGGCCGTCGGGCTGTCCTTCGACCCGCCCGCCGAGATCCGGGCGGGCGTGTGCTTCGTGCTCATGGCCGTCGCGCTCGGACTCGGCTCCGGCGGCGTCTTCGCGCTCGTCGCGAAGCTCATCGAACCCTCGCGCGTCGGCACCGTCACCGGCGTGGTCGGCGCGGCCGGGGGCCTGGGCGGTTACTTCCCGCCGCTGGTGATGGGCGTGGTGTTCCAGGCGAGTGGCGCCTATACGATCGGCCTGCTCCTGCTGGCCGCCGCGGCCCTGGGCGTCGGCCTGTTCACCCTCCGGGCCTTCCGGGTCTAGGGCGTGGAAACCGCTTGGCAGATGATCGTCCGCGGATGCATCCTTGTTCGTGGCTCGAACAAACCGCCGAGCACCCGCACCCACCGTTCGATTGGACCGCCGTGACCGACGCCGCCGTGCAGGCGCCCCGCCCCGCCCGCCTCGCCCCGGAGCTCGCCGCCTGGCGCAACGCCGTGCTCGTGATCTTCGCCCTCTCGGGCTTCGTCTTCGCGAACTGGGCCGCGCGCATCCCCAACGTCCGCGACATCCTCGGCGCCTCCACCCAGCAGATGGGCCTGCTCATCGTCGGCGGCGCGATCGGCTCGATCCTCGGTCTCATCGCCTCCAGCCACATCATCGCCCGGCTCGGCGCCACCGGCACGATCCGCTGGTTCCTCACGTTGGCGGCCGTCGGCCTCGTCGCCGCGGGCGCCGTCGCCGAGTTCGCGCCGAACTACTGGGCCCTGTTCGCCGCGCTCATGGTGTGCGGCGCGGGCAACGCGGTCCTGGACGTGTCCATGAACCTCTCCGGCGCCGCCAACGAGCGCAAGGTCGGGCGCACCCTCATGCCGCTGTTCCACGCCGCGTTCAGCATCGGCACGATCCTCGGCGCCGGGCTCGGCGCGCTCACCGAGAAGCTCGACGTCCCCGTCGGCGCCCACCTGATCACCACCGGCGCGTTCGCGATCGCGGCCGGGCTCTACACCGTCCGGTTCCTCCAGCCCGCCGAGGAGCCGAGCACGCGGGCCGAAGGCGACGAGCCCCACGGCTGGCGCTCGCGCCTGGAGCCGTGGAGGGACCCGCGGATCCTGCTCATCGGCCTGATCATCCTCGGCATGGCCTTCACCGAGGGCACCGCCAACGACTGGCTCGGCCTGGCGATGGTCGACGGCTACGACTTCTCGAACGCCGGAGGCGCGGCCGCCTTCGCGGTGTTCGTCACCGCGATGACCGCCGGGCGCCTGTGCGGCGGCATGGTCCTCGACCGCTTCGGCCGGGTGCCGGTCCTGGCCGGTTCGGCGGGCATGGCGATCGTCGGCCTGCTGCTGGTCATCATCGGCCCGAACGCGGTCATGGCGATCATCGGGATCGTCCTGTGGGGCCTCGGCGCGTCGCTCGGGTTCCCGGTCGGCATGTCGGCCGCCGCCGACGACCCCGAGCGGGCCACGGCGAACGTCGCGGCCGTGGCCACCATCGGCTACGTGGCGTTCCTCATCGGCCCGCCGCTGCTGGGCCTCCTCGGCGACCAGATGGGCCTGCGCAGCGCGTTCATCGTCGTCCTCGTCCTGGTCGCCGTGGCGCTGCTGGCCTCCCCGGCGGCCCGCAAGCCCGGCCACCCGGCCGGGGAGGCCGCGCCTAGGGAATCGTGATCGGCGGCCCCGACGGGGCCACCTTGCGGAACCGGGCGTGGACCACCGACGGCGAGGTGACCAGCTCGACGCACTCGTAGCCCAGGCCCGGGCCGATCCCGTCGAAGAGCCGCTCCCCGCCGCCGAGGAGGATCGGCGTGATCGCCACGTGCAGCTCGTCGACGAGTCCGGCCCGCAGGTAGGCCTGGACGGTGGCCGGGCCGCCGCCGAGCCGCACGTCGTCGCCCCCGGCGGCGTCGAACGCGCGCTCCAGCGCCGCCTCGATGCCGTCGGTCACGAAGTGGAAGACGGTGCCGCCCTCCATGGCGAGCGGCGGCCGCGCGTGGTGGGTGAGGACGAACACCGGGTGGTGGTAGGGCGGCTCGTCGCCCCACCAGCCGGTCCACGACTCGTCGGGCCAGGGGCCGCGCACGGGGCCGAACATGTTGCGGCCCATGATCGTGGCCCCGATGCCCTCGTCGCCGCGGCGCCAGAGCGCGTCGTCGATCCCGTCCTCGCCGCCGCAGCGGCCGAAGAACTGCTCCTGTCCGGCGCGGGTGCGCAGGGCCCACTCGTGGAGGCGCTCGCCTCCAGCGCCCATGGGATCGTGGGTGCTCTGGCCGGGGCCGGCGGCGTAGCCGTCCAGGGAGATCGTCAGATTGTGCACGCGAAGCTCGGGCATCGGTCGCATCCTTTCGGTCCGTCATCGATCTGGTTACTCCCTCGTCGAACGCGCCGCGCCCGAATCGACAACTCGCCGGAGAAAACTTCGCGTCCGGCAGCGTGGCAGTATTGCCGCGTGCGGCCTCCCGGCGCCCCCGGCCGCCGACCGATCGACGCCAGGAGAGCGCATGAACCTTCGCGAAGAGGCCGCGGCCATCCGAGACGACCTGATCGCACTGCGGCGCGAGCTGCACCGCATCCCCGAGATCGGACTCGACCTGCCGAAGACCCAGGCCGCCGTCCTGGCCGCCCTCGACGGCCTGCCGCTGGAGATCAGCACCGGCGAGGGCCTGTCCTCGGTCACGGCCGTCCTGCGCGGCGGCCGACCGGGGCCGGTGGTGCTGCTGCGCGGCGACATGGACGCCCTGCCGGTCACCGAGGAGTCCGAGGCGGACTACGTCTCGGGCCACGACGGCGTCATGCACGCCTGCGGCCACGACCTGCACACCGCCGGGCTCGTCGGCGCCGCCCGCCTCCTGAGCGCCCACCGCGAGGCGCTGAACGGCGACGTCGTGTTCATGTTCCAGCCCGGCGAGGAGGGCTTCGACGGCGCCGAGCACATGATCGACGAGGGCGTCCTGGAGGCCGCCGGGCGGCCCGCCGACGCCGCGTACGGCCTGCACGTCACCTCCGACATGGTGCCCCGCGGCGTCTTCACCACCCGGCCGGGCCCGATGATGGCCGCCTCCGGCGGCCTGTTCGTGCGCGTCGTCGGCTCCGGCGGGCACGGCTCGCGCCCGCACCGGGCGCTCGACCCCGTCCCGGTCGCCTGCGAGATGGTCACCGCGCTCCAGACGCTGGTCACGCGCCGCTTCAGCACCTTCGAGCCGGTGGTGGTCACCGTCGGCAGCTTCCACGCGGGCACCAAGCGCAACATCATCCCCGACGAGGCGGTCTTCGAGGCCACCGTGCGGACCTTCTCCGCCGAGGCCGCCGACCAGGTCGCCGAGCAGTCCGTGAAGCTGTGCGAGGACATCGCCGCCGCCCACGGCCTGAGCGCCGAGGTCCGCTACGACCGCGAGTACCCGGCCACGGTCAACCGGGCCGACGAGGCGCGCTTCGTCGCCGAGACCGTTCGGGAGGTGTTCGGCGACGAGCGCTATGTGGAGATGCCCGAGCCGACGATGGGCGCTGAGGACTTCTCGCTTGTGCTGCAGTCGGTGCCGGGCAGCTACATGTTCTTCGGCGCCTGCGCCTCAGGCGACCACGAGCTCGCGGCGGCGAACCACTCGCCGCGCGCGGCCTTCGACGACAGCGTGCTCGCCGACGGCGCCGCGCTGCTCGCCGAGCTCGCGGTCCGCCGGATGGGGCGCGGGCGCGTGTAACGCCGGCGCCGCCGAACAGGGCGGCGGCGCCGACGCTGCTCATTCGGGACCGGTGATCATGTGGCGGTGCAGGTCACCTGCGGCGAGGTGCTGGAGCCCGAGGCGACGAAGCCCCAGGCGTTGACCGTCTGCCCGGCCGCGATGCCGGCGTTCCAGCCCACGTCGCTGGCCGTGACCGACGAGCCACTGGAACTGACGTCGGCGTTCCAGGAGCTGTTGATCGACTGGCCCGAGGGCCATGTCCATGTCAGCGTCCAGCCGTTGACGCCGTTGCCGCCGCCGGTGATCATGACGTTGCCCTGCCAGCCCGAGCCCCAGTCGTTGACCACGTCGACCACGGCCGTGCAGTCGCCGTCGCCGGTGGGCGGCGGGGTGGTGTCGTCGTCATCGTCCGGCGGCGTGGTCGGGTCGTCCGGCTCGTCGGTCGTCGGCGGGTCGGTCTGGTTGTTGCCGCCGCCGTCGGGCGCCACGGCCCTGCCGGTCGCCGGGGAGATCATGCCCGGGCACAGGCCCCGGCTCGCCAGGTCGGCGACGATCTGGGGGACGGCGTCGATCGTGGTCTGGTAGTTGTCGTGCATGAGGATGACGCCGCCGTTCTGGAGGCCGCGCGCGGCCTGGACGATCTGCGCGGTCGAGGCCCCGGCCCAGTCGCGCGAGTCGACGTCCCAGATGACCTCGGTGAGGCCGTACTGGGCCTCGACGGAGCGGAGCGTCGCGTTGGTCTCGCCGTACGGCGGGCGGAACAGGTTCGGGGCGGTCCCGATGGCCTGCTGGACGGCCTGCTGGGTCCGCGAGATCTCGGAGGCCATCTGCGCGGAGCTCATCTGCGTCATGTGCGGGTGGGTCCAGGAGTGGTTGCCGGTCCACATGCCGGCGTTCTGCTGGGCCCGCACCAGCGACGGGTAGTTCTGGGCGTTCTGGCCGATGTTGAAGAACGTCGCCCGGGCCCCGGCGGCCTGGAGCGCGCCGATGAGCCGCTGCGTGGTGTTCGGGTTGGGTCCGTCGTCGTAGGTCAGCGCGACGTAGCCGTTGCAGGCGGCCGCGTTCGCGGCGGTCTGGGGGAGCGTGAACGCCATGGCGGCTCCGAGCGTCGCGATGACTGCTGCCAGTACGGTGATGAGTGGACGTCTGCGGCGGATGCCGGACATCGTGCCCTCCTCGGGAGTGGGGCCGACGTGCCCGATGAGGGTACCGAGCGTCGTCTGCCGACGGTGTGTTCTGTCCGTGTCGACGAGCTCGAAAGGCGAATGCCCTGGTCGCGCTATGAGGGGGGCGACTGCGCAGTCCTGCAATATATGCAAGAACTTCAATGAGTATGACGCAAGGCGGCCGTGGCCGCAAGGGCCGCCCCGACGCAGTGGGCGAGGCTCAGCGGGTGGACTCGCGCTCGGCGATCGTGAACGGCGCGGTGTGCTCGGTGGCCGGCCGGTCCGGGTCGTCGATGCGGGCGGTGACCAGCTCGACCGCCTTGGCGGCCATCCAGCGGTGGTCGGGGGAGACGGTCGACAGCGACGGCACCATGATCCTGGCCTCGGGGATGTCGTCGAAGCCGATCAGCCGCACGTCGCCAGGGACGCTGACGCCGCGGTCGGCGAAGCCGCGCAGCAGGCCCTGGGCGACGCCGTCGGTCACCGCCACCACGCCGTCGACGTCGAGCCCCGCGTCCACCATCCGGTGGGCCGCCCGGCGCCCGCCCTCGGCGTTCATGTCGTCGAGCGCCACCAGCAGCGACTCCTCGGCCGCCATCCCGCGCTCGGCCAGCGCCGCCAGGTAGCCGCGGCGGCGGCGGGTCACGACGTTGACGCCGTCCTCGCGCACGGGCCCGGTGGCGATCGCGATCCGGCGGCACCCGCGGTCGGCGAGATGCTCGGTGGCGGCCTTCGTGCCCTCCTCGTTGGGCATCGCGACGTGGTCGAAGCTCGCCGCGAAGTCCCGCTCGCCGAGCATGACCATCGGGATGCCGCCGCCGACCAGGCGCCGGTCGGCCGGGTCGAGCCCGGAGGCGGAGAGGATGAGCCCGTCGAACTGGAGCTTGTGGGAGCGGGCGATGACCTCGAACTCGCCTTCGGCGGCGGCCCCGGTCTGCTCCATCGCGATGTGGAAGCCGCGCCGGGCGGCCTCGTCGATGACGTGCTCGGCGAGGAGCCCGAAGTAGGAGCTGTTGACGTGCGGCACGGCCAGGCCGAGCACGCCGGTGCGCCCCGAGCGCAGCGTCCGGGCCGAGACGTTGATGCGGTAGCCGGACTCGCGCACGACCTCCATGACGCGGCGGCGCACCGGCTCCGAGACGCCCGGCCGGTTGTTGACGACGTTCGAGACGGTCATCTTCGACACCCCGGCCAGACGCGCGACGTCGCCCATGGTCACCGTGCCCTGTCCGTTCGTCATGCGCGTCGCCTCCGCGCGGCGGTGCTCAGCGCGCGGGGCGCTGCGGCGGGGAGCGTCGGGGAGTGCACTTCGATACGGTACCGCCCGCGCCGGTCGCGTCGGGGAAGCACCGTTCAGGCCCGCGCCGGTGCGAACGGCTCGGTCAGGTGCGGCGTGGCGAGCGAGCCGTTCGCCTCGGCGACGCGGCGCAGCAGCGCCTCGCGGCTCTCCCGCGCCCGATGCGGATCGCTCTCGTGCTCGTATGCCGTCTCGGGGTGCAGGAGCTGGAGGGCGTGGACGAGGACGTCGCCGGTGACGGCGACGAGCTCGCCGCCGGACTCGACCAGGACGCTCTGGTGGCCGGGCGTGTGCCCCGGCGTCGGGACCACGCGCGAGCGCGGGGTCAGCGCCCGCTCGCCGTCGACCGCCGCCAGCCGTCCGGCCTCGCACAGCGGGTCGAGCAGCGTCTCGCGCAGGCCCGGGTTCAGCTCCTCGACGGCGTCGATCTCGGTGCGCTGCAAGATGTACCGGGCATTGTCGAAGAACGGGCGGCGACCCGGCCCGTCGGCGACCACGGCCCAGCCGACGTGGTCGGTGTGCAGGTGCGTGAGCACCACGGTGTCCACTTCGGCCGGATCGATGCCCGCGGCGGCCAGCTCGTCCGGCAGGCGCCCGGGCACCGGCGCCCACGACGCGGCCGGGGCGTCCGCCGGGCCGATCCCGGCGTCCACCACGGTGATCCCGGTGTCGTCGCGGATGGCGAAGGCACGGAACTGGAGCCACCAGCGGCCGTCGCCGGTCACCGCGCCGGGGTCGAAGCGGTCGGCCGCGGCCCACTGCTCGGCCGTGGCGTGCCGGAACGCCTTCGTGCGGTCGGCGAAGAACGGCCCTTCGCCGTCGGTGAGCGCGACGATCGTGGCCGATCCGATTTGGAGGCTCGGAGTCATGCCCGCGATCGTGCCACGGCGGGCCGACCCGGACAAGGCCGGGCCCGCCGCTCGGCAATGCCTCGTGAATGCCTCACCGATGCCTCATGGTCGCCTCCTCACGGCGAGGTGAGCGCCTCGCTCGACTTGGCCGGTTGACCTGGAGCGCGCTCCAGGTCTTAGGCTTCGGGCCTGGAACGACACGGAGGGAAGGGCCCATGGCGAATCGTGTGGCGGTGACCGGCGGCAGCGGCAAGCTCGGGCGGGCGGTGGTGCGCGACCTGGTCGAGCACGGCTGGGACGTGGTCAACCTCGACCGGGTCCCCTCACCGGACGCCCTCGCGCCGTTCACGAAGGTCGACCTCACCGACTACGGGCAGGCCGTGGAGGCGCTGACGCGCATCGACGACCGCTACGACGGCGTCGACGCCCTCGTCCACCTGGCGGCGATCCCGGCGCCCGGATTGCAGGCGAACGCGGCGACGTTCCGCAACAACATGCTGACCACGTTCAACGTCTTCCAGGCCGCGCGCCTGGCCGGGATCACGAACGTCGTGTGGGCCTCCAGCGAGACCGTGCTCGGGCTGCCGTTCGAGACGCCGCCGCCGTACCTGCCGGTCGACGAGGAGTACGCCGCGCGCCCCGAGAGCACCTATTCGCTGGTCAAGCACCTCGAGGAGACGATGGTCGCGGAGCTGTGCCGGTGGATCCCGGAGCTGAAGGCCACGGGCCTGCGGTTCTCCAACGTCATGTACCCCGAGGACTACGCGGCCTTCCCGGCCTTCGACGACGACCCGGAGCTGCGCCGGTGGAACCTGTGGTCGTACATCGACGCCCGCGACGGCGCCCAGGCCGTCCGCTTCGGCCTGGAGCGCGAGGGCACCGGCAGGGAGGTCTTCGTGATCGCCTCTCCGGACACGGTCATGACGACGCCCACAATGGAATTGGTCGAGCGGTACTATCCCGAATTGGAACTGCGTCGACCCATCGAAGGGCATGAAACGCTCCTATCGATCGAAAAGGCCCGCAGGATACTTGGCTACAATCCGTCCCATTCCTGGCGCAATCACGTCTGAGTCGGTGAAATCACAGGTGAGGTAGTCTCTTCCGCATCCCTTGGACAATGGAATAAGGAGCGGGAAATGGAGATCCGTGCTCGAGCGGAATGCGGAATCTGGCTGATCTTCCGGTATCTGAGGGCCCGGAATCGGTCTGCATTCTGGAGCATCTGGCTGCTTGCCGCGGCGGCCTCGCTGTTCGGAGCCCGCGGTGCGATCGAAGGCGAGGGGCCGCTGCCGACGGCGGCCCTCATCGTCCTCGTCCTGTGCCTCACCGGCCTGTTCACCCTGGTGATCTATCCGCTGTTCGTGTTGCTCTACGCGGTCGTGGCGGTCAGTGCGGGAGGGCGCCAGTGGGAGTACGTCGTCAATGCCGAGGGCGTCGCGATGTCCGGTGGTGCGGTGACGTACAGCTTCAAGTGGGACGAACTGCGGCGAGTGAAAAAGCATGAGTTCGGCTGGCGGCTGTGGTTCGGCCGCAAAGGCTTCCAAGTGCTCGTCCCCCGCAAGGCCTTCGACGACCGGCAGGCCGCGCTCTTCGAGTCCTGGTCGGGCTATGTGCTGCACCGGACCCAGGAGGGAGCCCCGGCGACGGTCGCCCCCGAGTGAGCCGGCGCGACCTATAACGCCACTGTGGACTTGTCTGGAGGCTGCGCCTCGCTGCCCGGCCGCGGTCGGGCCGATGCCCCGCGGAGATCATCCGGCTGTATCCGTTTCGCCACTTGAGGCCGCTTCGACCGGTTGCACTAAAGTTGACCCCGATCACACGGGGAACGGTTTCAGACTTCTAGCGAGTGGAGAGACAGTTGCGCGCCGGGCAGATCGTTGGTGGACGGTATCGGCTGGAGGAGCGATTGGGGTCGGGAAGCCATGGAGAGGTGTGGCGGGCTTCCGACCTGGAGTTGGACAACCGGCCCGTGGCGTTGAAGCGGGCCCTGCACGGCGGCGATCCGGCCGCCGAGGCGAAGCTCAGACGCGAGGCCGGCATCCTCGCGAACATCAACCACCCCAACGTGGTCACGGTGCACGACTCGGTCCAGGAGGACGGCGACTCGTGGATCGTCATGGAGTACGTGGTCGGAGACTCCCTCGCCGACCGGCGTCCCGTCTCCGCCGACGAGGCCGCCAGAATCGGCGCCCAGCTCGCCGCCGGACTCGAGGCGGTGCACGCGAGTGGCGTCCTTCACCGGGACATCAAGCCCGCCAACGTCATGATCACCGACCAGGGCCTCGCCAAGCTCGCCGACTTCGGGATCTCCCGCAACGTGCACGCCGACGAGACCCTGACCGGCACGGGCTCGATCACCGGCACGCCCGGCTACGTCGCCCCCGAGGTCGTCCGCGGCGGCAAGTCCACGCCCGAGTCCGACGTCTTCTCACTGGGCGCCACCCTCTACTACGCCGTCGAGGGCACCTCCCCGTTCGGGAGCGACAACCACCACGCGCTGATCCTGCGGACCGCGCGGGACGACAGGATCCCGCCGGGGGACGCCGGCGCGCTCGCTCCCGTCCTCGACCGGATGCTCAGCGCCGACCCGCGGCGGCGCCCCGCTCCGCGGCAGCTGCGACTCGAACTGGGGGCGATGAGCGGCGAGACGCCCATCGGCGCCGATCCCGGCACGGACAGGATGCGCACCGCGGCCTGGGCCGTCTCCGCCGTCGCGGCCGTCACCGTGCTCGCCGTCGCCATGCTCGCCGTCTGGAGGTACGCGGGCCCGACCGACGCCGTCTTCGGGCCGCCCGAGGCCTCCGGTTCGGGCGCGCACGCGAGCGGCACGGACATTCTCGGCGATCCCCTGACGCTCGACCCGTGCGCGCTGCTCGACCCCGAGGCCTTCGGCGACGTCGGGGACGCCTGGCTCGCCACCGACCGCGGCTCCTTCAGCCGCTGCGGCGCGATCGTGACCGATCAGAGCGGCAGCGAGATCGAGATCGAGCTGCTCGTCCTCCAAACCGGCGCCGAGCCGGAACTGGGCGAGATCGAGCAGGTGGGGCGGATCGCCGTCATCCGCCACGAGCCCGAGCCCGAGGAGTGCGAGCGGACGCTGGCGCTGCCGGACGGCGAGCACTACGTCTCGCTGGACGCCGAGCAGAACCGCGGCGGCGACGCCGACCTGTGCGGCATCCTGGAGATCGCCGTGGACACCGCGACGTCGGTGATGAACGAGGGCCAGGTCCCCAGGCGCGAGAGCGCACCCGGCGAGGACTCGCTGATCTACCTCGACGCCTGTGTGCTGCTCGACAACGAGGCCCTGGCGCTGTTCCCCGGCGTCGACGCCACCCATCCCGTCGAGACCTTCGGCGGGTGGGACTGCAAGTGGCACTCCACGACCAGCGGCCAGGACCTGCGGGTGCTCTTCGAGCGGACCAAGCCGCTCACCGCCGACGACGGCGAGGAGATGACGATCGGAGGCCATCAGGCGTTCCTCCAGGGCGACCACTGGGGCGAAGACTCATGCCTGGTGAGCATCGTCGACCACGAGCGACCCAGTCCGGACCCCGACCGCACCACGACGACCGAGGTGGTGCGCCTCCTGATCGAGGGCGACGACGAGCCTTTGGACGCCTTGTGCGCCCAGGCATTGGTGCTCGCCGAGCCGCTGGCCGCCGCGCTCTCGGACGCCTAGAAGCAGTCGACGGCGGGGTAGAAGGTGACGATCGCCTCGCCGCCGCTGACCGACCCTATGGTGAGCCCGAGGCCGTTGATGGAACCGCAGCCTCCCGGGCTCGTGCTGGTCGCCACGAAATCCGATGCGAGCGAGACGAGGTCCCCGTCGATGCCCGTCACCGTGAGCACGTCGACGCGGAACTCCGGGTCGAAGGCGATCGCGACGCCTTCGGTGACGACGACTTCGCACGACCCGTCGTAGCAGGCGCCGTAGTCGGTGCCGTCGGCCGCGTCCTCGGGCGTGCCGTCGGTCGGCACCGCGCCCGCGGGTGTCGTCTCGTCGGGGCTCGGCGCGGCGGTGGTCTCCTCCGGAGCGCTCTGCGACGGGGTCGCCGTGCCGGTCGCCGCCGCTTCGGTGGAAGGCGCATCGGTGAGGGAGCCTTCCTCGCCCGCACCGCATCCGGCCAGAGCAAGCATGGCCGCCGCGGGCAGGGCGAGGAAGGAGACGGCGCGGGCCATGGTGCCTCCTCGGATCGCGCAGGGTTGCCGCAGCTCCGTTTATAGCCGAGACTGTCCGGGAGGGCTCCCGGCCGACCGTGTCACGCTGGCCGGCACGAGACGACTCGGAGGTCGACCATGAGTGACATCCTGCAACTGGAGGGCTTGGAGCCGCTGCCGCCGCAGCACGCCAGCCTGGCGTTCGGCGTCGCCGAGACCACGCCGGGCACGATCTACGCGCTCTCGGTGTCCGGAGGGATCCGCTTCCGCCCCAAGGAGGATCGGTTCGTCCTCTTCGGGCGGAACCGCCCCGAGGTGCACGTGTGCGTGGGGGAGGACGACCGGCGCGTCAGCCGCAGCCACGGCCGGGTCACCCGCCACGGCGACCACTGGTGGCTGGACAACATCGGGTACCGGCCGATGCAGCTGCCCGAATCGCGGATACTGTCCCCTGAGGACGATCCGGTGCCGCTCGCCACCGGCTACACGCCCGTCTTCATCAGGGGCACCTCCCGGAGGCCCCACCTGATAGAGCTGTACGTGACCGGCGACGACGGGCGCCTGCCGCGGCCCGCGCCCGACGACGACACCTTGAAGGACAAGCCGTGGAAGCTCAGCGACGCCGAGCGGCTGGCGCTGGTGGTCCTGGCGCAGCGCTACCTCCTCCATGAGGCGTACGCGCAGCCGCTGGCGTGGCGGCAGGCCGCGGACCAGCTGCAAGAGCTGCAGCCCGATGCCGATTGGACGCACAAGAAGGTCGAGCGCGTGGTCACCGCGGTCCGCGGCCGCATGTCCAAGGACGGCGTGCCGGGCCTGACGAGGGAAGAGGTCGGCGAGCCGCTCGGCAACATGCTGAACCACAACCTGATCATCGAGCTGATCCACTCCCGCACCCTGATCCCGCCGGACCTGAACATGTTCGGGGACTGAGGCGGCCCGCTCCCGGCGTCCGGGCCGTGCATTGACGCGGGGCGGGCCCGCTGGACCCGCCCCTCTTCCGGTTTCCTCTGTTTTTCTCTGCGGCTCAGCGCTTGTTGAACTTGGCACGGGCGATCAGGTAGCCGAGCAGGGCGATCGCGGCCGCCCACGCGACGGTCAGCGCCAGGTCGGTTCCATCGGTGCCGGTGTCGTCGAGCAGGCCGCGCGTGGCCTCGATCCACGGCGTGAACGGCTGGTAGTCGGCGAACCACTGCATCGCGCCCGGCATCGAGTCCGTCGGCACGAACCCCGAGCCGATGAACGGCATGAACATGAGTGGCATCGGCGTGTTGCTCGCGGTCTCGGCGCTCTTGGCGCTGATGCCCGCCGCGACGGTGAGCCAGGTCAGGGCGAAGGCGATCAGCGCGAAGACGCCGAGCAGCGCGAGCCAGTCGGCCGGGCCCGCGTTCGGCCGGTAGCCGATCGCGAGGGCGATGCCGAGGACGACGACCAGGCCGAGCAGGATCTGGATCATGCTGCCGAGGACGTGCCCCGTGAGAACGGAGACCCTCGCGATCGCCATGGTGCGGAACCGGTCCACGATGCCCTCGGTCATGTCCATCGCCACCGAGATGGAGGTCCCCTGCACGGCACCGGCGATGGTCATCATCAGGATGCCGGGGACCACGTATCCGATATAGGCCTCCCGGCCGCCGCTCGGGCCGCCGAGGCCGTCGCCGAGCGTCCCGCCGAAGACGTAGACGAACAGCAGCAGGAAGACCACCGGCATGGCGATGAGCATGAAGGTCAGGGAGGGGTAGCGGGCCATGTGCTTGAGCTGGCGGCGCAGCATCGTGGCCGAGTCGGTCAGGGCGTAGGTCATGGTGCTCATCGCGTGGACTCCTGGGTGTGCTCGGGCCGCCCGGTGAGGGCGAGGAAGACGTCGTCGAGGTCGGGGGTGTGGACGGTGAGGTCGGCGACCTCGATCGATTCGCGATCGAGGGCGTCGATCAGGGACCGCAGCGAGGCGACGGAGCTGTCGCCGGGCACCTGGATCGTGAGCTGCTCGGGGTCGGTGGCGTTGGCGCCCAAGGCGTTCGCGGCCTTCTCGATCTGGTCGGCGCGGTTCAGGCGCAGGCTGACGTGGCCGCCGGGGATGAGCCGCTTGAGCTCGTCGGCGCTGCCTTCGGCGACGATCCGGCCGCCGTCGAGGACGGCGATCCGGTCGGCCAGCTGGTCGGCCTCGTCCAGGTACTGGGTGGTCAGGAGGATCGTGACGCCTCCGGCCACGAGCTCGCGGATGATCGTCCACATGGTGCGTCGGCTCCTCGGGTCGAGGCCGGTGGTCGGCTCGTCGAGGAAGATGACGCGCGGGTCGCCCATGAGGCTCATCGCGATGTCGAGGCGGCGCCTCATGCCGCCGGAGTAGGTGGACGGCACGCGCCTCGCGGCGTCGACGAGGTCGAACTGCTCGATGAGCTCGGCGGCCCGGCGGCGGGTCTCCTTGCGCCCCAGGTGGTGCAGTCGGCCCATGAGGTGCAGGTTCTCGGTGCCGGTGAGCAGGTTGTCGACGGCGGCGAACTGGCCGGTGACGCCGATGGCCCCGCGGACGCGGTCGGCGTCGCGGGCCGTGTCGTGACCGGCGATGAACGCCTTGCCTGCGTCGGCGCCGATGAGCGTGGACAGGATGTTGACGGTGGTGGTCTTGCCCGCGCCGTTGGGGCCCAGCAGGGAGAAGATCGTCCCTTCGGGCACGGCGAGGTCGATGCCGTCGAGGACGGTGTTGTCGCCGTAGGACTTGCGCAGGCCGCGGGCCTCGATGGCCAGTGGTTTCGCGGTGGACATGGTTCCTCGTCTCGTGGGTGGGATAAGGGTGAGCATCAGGCCGAGTGCGAACACGCGATCGCTCCTCGAAGCTGGAATGGCCTTTGTGGACTGATTTTGGGCGCGGGCTCCGCCCCGGCGGGCCCGCGGAGGGCGTTTCGGAGCGGCCCGCGCGTGCGGTGCGCAGGCCGGACGACCGGCGTGGCCGGTGGTATCGCGGGGAGCGCGGCCCCGGGGCCGCGCGAGCGCTAGATGTCGAGGTCCTCCACCGGAGGAGCGTCGCCGCTGGCGGCGACCATCTCGTAGAGCTCGGCGGGGATCTTCTCCTTGAGCTCCTCAAGGGTGTCGACGACCTCAAGGGAGCCCTCTTCGGGTCCGATGGCCCACGTCTGCTCGCCGAGGCCGAGCTTGCGCTTCCAGCCGACCTCGCTGCCCTCGTGCTTGACGTCCGGCGTGCGCTCGATGTGGATCACGAACTTGCCGGTGCGCGAGCGGTAGACCCGGTAGATCTCGGCGCGGTTGCCGTCGCTCCAGCCGCCTTCGGCGAGCTTGACGCCGACGAACCGCTGGCGGCGGCGTTTGCGCGCCGGGCCGTAGCCGACCTTCAGGGTGATCTCGTCATAGCCCGCGAGGCGCCCCTCTTCGGCGTCGACGTACTTGCGCAGGGCCGTCGAGATGGCCTTGGACAGGTTGCCGCCGGCGAGCTCCTGCGCGCGGGTGTAGAGCGGCAGGTCCTTGTCGGAAACGTAGATCGTCTTGTTCGGCATGACGGCATCTTAACCTCCTCTGCCGTCTCACTATAAGTATACGTATATCATATACGTATACGTTGAGCGGGTGCAAGTCCCGGGGCGTGAAAACGGCCGGGCGGCCACCGCGTCACGCGGTGGCCGCCCGGCCAATGTCAATTATAGGTTATAGCCTATATGACTGCCTTTTAGGTTATAGGTTATAACACGGGCTTCGCGGTCAGATGCCCTTGCGCTGGATGAGCTGCTCCAGTTGGGCGCGGACCGCTTCGGTGGCGTCGCTGCCGTCGTCGGTGGCGATGCCGAAGCGCACGAAGCGGTTGTGGTCGGGGGTGAGCAGGCCGCCCGGGTTGTCGGTCTGGAGGATCACATCGGTGTTCGACTGGCTCGCCACGAACGTCACCTCGACCTCCTTGAGCTTGTCGGCGAACTCGCCGGTGGCCCAGTACTCGACCTCCTGGTAGAACGGCATGTGCGATCCCGCGATCGTGCCCTTCTCCAAGTCGGCGGACTGGAACACGAAGCCCAGGCCCTCCAGCGCGTCCATCACCGCGGTCTGCACCGGCAGCGGCTCGATCGTCAGCTCGTCCATGTCGCCCTTGTCGAAGGCGTTGTCGAGCGCGAGCTTGGTGGACACGCCCAGTTTCATCCCCGGCAGCGGGCGCCCGGCCACGGTGCTCAGCGGCGTCTCCCACGGCACGGCGGCCTCGAAGTCGATGGAGTGGCCGGTCCCGGGCGCGAGATTGAACGGGCCGGAGACCTGCGCGGAGAAGAAGTCCGTGGTGAACGTCTTCTCCTCGCCCTTCGAGTCGTCCTCGACGACGGCGGTGTACTCGATCTCGATGCCCTCGACCTTCCCGGCCACCTCACCGCCGGTGAACGACACCGAGCCCTGGAGCGTCCCACCGGGAGTGACGTGGAGGTTGGTCAAAGCGGTGTCGACGGAGACTCCAACTCCGAAGACGGACTTGACAATATTGAACACCACTGGGGCGAGTCCTTTCCGGGAGGATATTAGGGGGAGTTGCTCAATCGGGTAGCTGAATCGTATCGCGCTAGCTGGCAGCGCGCATCACTACCGGCACCGCCGGGTCGCCGGGAGACAGTTTCAGTCCCTCCCAAGGGATCGAGATCAAACGCTGGCGGAGCAGCTCCCGCGACTCGTCGAGGCTCGGCTGCTCCACCGGCTCGCCGCCGCGGAACAGCGGCGTCTGGAGGCGCTTGTCGCCGGGCATCGACTCCGGCTCGCCCTGCGAGACGACGACCTCCTCGACGGCCGTCCCGGTCGGCTTGTGCCGCCTGACGGCGGTCTTGCGCCCGCCCGTGGTGCCCTTGTGCTCCGAGCGCTTCGCCACCGGGCGACCCTCCACTTCGACCAGTTTGTACACCAGCTGCGCCGTCGGCGCGCCCGAGCCGACCACCACCGCCGTCCCGGCCCCGTAGATGTCCACCGGCGCGGCGGCCAGCGCCGCGATCGAGTACTCGTCGAGGTCGCCGGAGACGACGATCTTGGTGTCCACCGCGCCCAGCTCGTCGAGCAGCTCGCGGGCGCTGGTCGCCATGACGTCCAGATCGCCCGAGTCGATCCGGATCGACCGGAGCCGGGGACCGGCGACGGCGATGGCGTTGCGGATGCCCTGTGTGATGTCATACGTGTCGACCAGCAGGGTCGTGTCGGTGCCGAACGTCGCGATCTGCGCCTCGAACGCATCCACTTCGGAGGAGTGCAGGAGTGTGAAGGCGTGCGCGCTGGTGCCCGCCGTGGGCACCCCGTAGCGACGCCCGGCCTCCAGATTGGACGTCGAGGCGAAGCCCGCGAGGTAGGCCGCGCGGGAGGCGGCGATGGCGGCGGCCTCGTGCGTGCGCCGCGAGCCCATCTCCAGGATGGGACGTCCGCGCGCGGCGGTGACCATGCGGGCCGCGGCCGAGGCCACGGCCGAGTCGTGGTTGAGGATCGACAGCGTCAGCGTCTCCAGGAGCACGCACTCGGCGAAGGTGCCCGTGACGGTCACGATCGGCGAGCCGGGGAAGTACAGCTCGCCTTCGGCGTAGACGTCGATGTCGCCGCCGAAGCGGTAGTCGGCCAGCCAGGCGGCCGTGGACTCGCTGATGACCTGATGCGAGGTGAGGTCGGCGAGCGTCGCCTCGTCGAAGCGGAACCGGCCGATCGCCTCGCCGAGGCGCCCGATCCCGGCGACCACGCCGTAGCGGCGGCCGGTGGGCAGGCGGCGGCCGAACACCTCGAACACGCAGGGGCGGTCGGCGGTGCCGTCGCGCAGGGAGGCCTCGAGCATCGTGTACTCGTAGTGGTCGGTGTACAGGGGTGTGCGGGGGAGCGTGACGGACATGCGAACGAGCCTAATGCACGAGTGCGGCTCATGCCTTTCCATCGCCGCGCCTGTCCGAAGGGTGCCCGAGTGCCCGTCATGGCATGCCCAGGGCGGAGCGCTCCGGGGCCGGGCCTACGCTGGAAAAGGCTTTCCCTAACCGGCCGGCCAGTCGACCCGACTCCCCCCAAGGAGCGCCCCGTGATCGCCCGCACCGCCGAGCCGAAGTTCTCCGGTCCGCGCATGGTCGTCATCGCGACCCTCGCCATGGGCCTGACCGCGCCCGGCCAGACCGCCTCCATCTCGGTCTTCATCGACCCGATGATCGCCGACCTCGGCATCGGCCGCACCGCCGTCTCCGCCGCCTACATGGTCGGGACGCTCGCCGGTGCGTTCGCGCTGCCGTGGGTCGGCAGAGCAGTCGACTTGTACGGGGTGCGGCGCGTCATGTCCGTCGTCGTCGCCGCCTTCGGCTCGGCCTGCGTCGGGCTGTCCTTCGCCCAGAACCTCGCCGAACTCGCGCTCGGCTTCATCGGCATCCGCATGCTCGGCCAGGGCGCGCTCGGCCTGTGCGCGGCCACGCTCGTCTCCCGCTGGTACGCCAAGCGCCGCGGCCAGGTGGTGAGCATCCAGATCGCGGTCGGCGGCGGCATCATCGCGCTCTCCCCGGTGCCGCTCGAACGGCTCATCGCCGCGTTCGACTGGCGCACCGCGATGCTCGTCGAGGCCGCCGTCGTCATCGTCGTCCTGCTCCCCGCGGCCCTCATATGGGCCCGCAGCCGCCCCGCCGACCTCGGCCAGTTCGTCGACGGCGACCCCGCCAACGGCGGCAGGTCCCGCGCCGAGCACGGCGCCGACCGCGCCGAGGCGGTGCGCCAGCCGTTCTTCTGGGTCCTGGTGGGCGTCTTCGCCACCGCCGGGTTCTTCAACGCCGCCATCGGCTTCCATCTCATCGCCCTCCTCGGCGAGCGCGGCCTGTCGGCCACCGAGGCCGCCGCGAACTTCCTGCCGCAGGCGATCGCCGGGACCGCCGCCACCCTCCTGGTCGGCTCCGTCATCGACCGGGCCAGTCCGCGGCTGGTCATCGCCGTCGCGATGCTCGCCTTCGCCGCCGCCTTCGTCTGGGGCACCGTCGCCGAGCCGGGCTGGTCGGCCGTGTGCTTCGGCGTCGTCTTCGGCGGATGCGGCAACGCCCTGCGCGCCATCGAGAACGGGATCACACCGCAGCTGTTCGGCACCGCCCACATCGGCGCCCTCCGCGGCGTCGTCTCCGGCGTGACCATCACCTGCAGCGCCTTCGCGCCGCTTATCTACTCGCTGTCCTACGCCTGGACCGGCTCGTTCTCCCTGGTGCTGCGGCTGTCGGCGCTGGTGCCGCTCGCCGTCGCGGTCGCCGCGCTCATCGCCCCGCTGCCGCGCCTCCGCCACGGCGCCGAACGCGAACCGGAGGCGCGTCTCACGAGCTGAGCGAGGGCGGTCGACGGGCCGGTGCCGCGTGTACGCTTGTCGGCGTGTTGCGGATAGCGCATGAACTGGTCGAGGCGATGGTCGCCCACGCCCGGGCGGACCACCCGGACGAGGCGTGCGGACTCATCGCCGGCCCCGAGGGCACGGGAGAGCCGAGAAGGCACGTCCCGATGACCAACGCCGCCCGCTCCACGACCTTCTACGAGTTCGACGCCGAAGAGTGGAAGCGCGTCTACGACGAGATGTGGGAAGCCGACGAGGAAGTCGTCGTGAGCTACCACTCCCACACCGCCACCGAGGCCCGCCCGTCGCGCTCGGACACCGCGATCGCCTCCGAGATGGGCCTCCCGCAGGCGCACTACGTGCTCGTGACCACCCGCGACCCCGAGGTCGCCGAGGTCCGGTCGTTCCGCATCGCCGACGGCGAGGTCGCCGAGGAGCCCATCGAGGTGCTCGGTGCCCCTGACGCGGTGCAGACGTACAAGTTCGCGCACAGCCCCGACTCGACCGTCTACGACTGTCACTGAACCGCCGCCGCAGCCCCCTGCGGCGAGACGAGTCTGCCGTTTTCCCATGATCGAAGAAGGAATCTCCATGTCTGTCGAAGTCCGCGTCCCCACCATCCTGCGCAGCCACACCGGCGGCCAGAAGCTCGTCTCCGGCTCCGGCGAGACGCTCGCCGAGCTGTTCGACGACCTCGACGCCGCCCACAGCGGCCTCAAGGCCCGCATCGTCACCGACGAGGGCAACCTGCACCGCTTCGTCAACGTCTACGTCAACGACGAGGACGTCCGCTTCATCGGCGGCCTCGAGGCGAAGCTGTCCGACGGCGACTCGGTCACGATCCTGCCCGCCGTCGCGGGCGGCATGTAGCGATCGCGCCGCCGTGGGCCCGCGCCAGCCGCTCCCACCCCTCGCCCACCGCCACCCGATGTTGAGAGCGCTTCGCGCTCGCAGTGCGAAGCCGGCGCCGCAAGCGACGCCTTCCCCCGAACGGGAGTGAACGCTGTGTCTCGATACACCGACATCACCGAGACCCTCGGCGACACGCCGCTGGTCGGCCTGCCGAGGCTCTCGCCCTCACCGCACGTCCGGCTGTGGGCCAAGCTCGAAGGGGCCAACCCGACCGGCTCGGTCAAGGACCGCGTGGCCGCCAAGATGATCGAGGCCGCCGAGTCCGAGGGCCTCCTCACCGAGGGCAGCACCATCCTGGAGCCGACCTCCGGCAACACCGGCATCGCCGTCGCGATGCTCGCGCGCCGCAAGGGCTACCGCCTGGTGTGCGTCATGCCCGAGAACACCTCCGCCGAGCGCCGCCAGCTGCTGACGGCCTTCGGCGCCGAGATCGTGTTCTCCCCGGCCGCCGGCGGCTCCAACGCCGCCGTCGCCAAGGCCCGCGAGATGGCGGCCGAGCGGCCCGACTGGGTCATGCTCAACCAGTACGCCAACCCCGCCAACGAGGCCGCCCACTACGAGGGCACCGGCCCCGAGCTCCTGCGCGACCTGCCGGGCATCACGCACTTCGTCGCCGGGCTCGGCACCACCGCGACGCTCATGGGCGTCGGCCGCTACCTCACCGAGCGCGTGCCCGACGTCCAGATCGTCGCCGCCGAGCCCCGCTACGGCGAGCTCGTCTACGGTCTGCGCAACCTCGAGGAGGGCTTCGTGCCCGAGCTGTACGACGAGAAGGTCCTCACCAGGCGCCTGTCCGTCGGCACCGAGGACGCGCTGGAGCGCACCAGGGAGGTCCTCGCCGCCGAGGGCCTGTTCGTGGGCCTGTCGACCGGCGCGGTCCTCCACGCGGGCCTCTCGCTGGCTCGCGAGGCCGAGCGGGCCGGGCGCAGCGCCGACATCGCGCTCCTGGTGGCCGACGGCGGCTGGAAGTACCTGTCGACCGGCGCCTACTCCGCGGGCCTCGACGACGCCGTGGGCGTCCTGGACGGTCAGGTGTGGGCGTGACGCTCCATCTTGCTAGCCTGGCCGCATGAGTTCCGCCGAGCAGACCAGCACCCTCCTGTCAGGGACGGAAGCGGACATTCCGCGCCAGGGTGCGCCGCTCGGCGGCGCACCGGCCTCGCCGGACCCCACGTCCCGTGCGGACGAGCGGCCCCAGGTGCGGCTGCGGCGCCTGGCCGGGGTCGCCGTCTGGGCGCTCGCCCTGGTCCTGGCCGGGTCGGCCTCGGCGATCGTGGGCCTGTTCCACGTCTTCGGCGACGCGCCGTCTTGGTTCACCCCGGCGTTCATCACCACCGGCGTGGTCGGGATGCTCCTGACGATGATGGCGTTCGCGACCCTGCGCTTCAAGGGCGTGCCGTGGATGTTCATGACCGCCGCGTCGGTGACGCTGCTGGCCGCGTTCGCGATGCTCTCCATGGCCTGACCGGCCCCGCCGCCCCGAGCGGGACCCCGACACGAGACCGCCGCATATTTTATGTGGCGAGCGCCACCATGTCATTTTGGCGACATTCACGTGGCGAGGAGCGGCGCGACCCCCGTTTCCGGACGTACGCTCGGAGCCCATGAATGACGCGCCCATCGGGATCTTCGACTCCGGTGTCGGGGGCCTGACCGTCGCCCGAGCGGTCGCCGAGCAGCTGCCCGCCGAACGGCTGGTCTACGTCGGCGACACCGAGCACGTCCCGTACGGCCCCAGACCGATCGCCGAAGTCAGGAAGCTCACCCTCGACGCCTGCGACCACCTGGTCCGCCAGGAGGTCAAAGCGCTGGTGATCGCCTGCAACTCGGCGTCGGCGGCCAGCCTGGCCGACATCCGGGACCGCTACGACGTCCCGGTCGTCGAGGTCATCAGGCCCGCGGTCCGCCGCGCGCTCAAGACCACCAGGACCGGCCGGATCGGCGTGATCGGGACGGTGTCGACGATCTCCTCGGGGGCCTACCTCGACGCCTTCAACGCCGTACCGGACGTGAAGGTGACCGCGGTGGCCTGCCCGGCGTTCGTCGACTTCGTGGAACGGGGAGTGACAACCGGCCGACAGCTCCTGGGCCTGGCCCAGGGGTACCTTGAGCCGCTACAGCAGTCCGACGTCGACACGGTCGTGTTGGGCTGCACCCACTACCCGCTGCTGTCGGGACTCATAGGACTGGTGATGGGAGAGGACGTGACGCTGGTGTCGTCCGCGAGCGAGAGCGCCCGCGAACTGTACCGCGTGCTGACCGAGCGCGACCTCCTCGCCGAGCGCGAGGGGCCCGCCGAGCACGCCTTCTACGCCACCGGGGACCCGGATGCCTTCACCCGCACCGCACGCCGCTTCCTGGGGAACCTGTTCCCGAACGCCGCGACGGCAGCACTGGACGAGGTGTGACCTGCCATGAAACTGACTGTGATCGGATGCGCCGGCTCCTTTCCGGCACCCGATACGCCCTGCTCGGCTTACCTGGTGGAGGCCGGCGGCCAGCGGCTGCTGCTCGACTTCGGCACCGGCTCGCTCGGCGAGCTCCAGAAGTACCTCGACCCGCACCTGCTCGACGCGGTCATCATCACGCACCTCCACGCCGACCACTTCTTCGACGCGTGCGCCTACACCGTCATGCGCCGCTACGCGCCCGCCGCGCCCGGCCACCCGATCCCGCTGTACGGGCCCACCGGCGTCGCCGAGCGCATCGTCGCCGCCTACGGCGGCCAGGGCGAGCTGTGCCACCCGTCGCTGCGCGACGTCTACGACTTCCGCGAACTCGAGCCCGGCACGTTCGAACTGGGGTCGATGACGATCACCGTCGACCGCGTCGCGCACCCGGTCGAGACGTTCGGCGTCCGCGTCGAGCACGCCGGGTCCTCATTGGCGTACTCGTCCGACACCGGGCCGTGCGAGGCCTTCGAGTCCCTCGCCGCCCATTGCGACGTGCTCCTGGCCGAGGCCTCCTACCTGGAGGGCCGCGAGAACCCGAAGGACGTCCACCTCACCGGCAAGGAGGCCGGCGACTACGCCACCAAGGCCGGTGCCGGGCGCCTCCTCCTCACCCACCTGGTGGAGCCGTGGGGCTCGCGCGAGGTCACGCTCGCCGAGGCCAAGGGCGCCTACACCGGACCGGTCGAAGTGGTCAGGCCCGGCCAGGTCTACGAGTTCTGATACCCGCTTGGCACGTAATCGGGATGTCGGTGTTGCACCGGCGACCTAGTTTCAAAGGATGTCGAGCTTCAACGGTCCGCAGCAGTACAACATCGAGCCCGGGTCGCCCCAGGGCGGGGCGCAGCCGCCGCCTGCCCAGCAGCCCCCGCAGCCGTACGTCGAGCAGCCCCCGCCCGGCGCCTACGGCGGCCAGCAGCCGCCCTACCAGCCCCCGGGCGGCTACACCCCGATGCCCCCGCCGGGCCCGCCGCCGCGCCGCCGCCGCAGCACCGTCATCGTCGCCACGACGCTGTCCGTCGTGCTCGTGGCCGCCATCGGCGCGTTCGTGTTCTTCAACTTCTTCTGGACGTCGGGCCCCGACCCGGCCGAGCGCTTCCCCGCCTCGGCGTCCATGTACCTCGAGCTCAACCTCGACCCGTCCTTCGACCAGACGCCGAAGCTCATCGAGCACCTGAACAAGTTCGAGGGCCTCGACTACGACGACACCAACGACATCATCGCCGACCTCCTCGAGGAGTCCGGCCTCGAAGGCGTCGACGCCGACGAGGACATCGCCTCCTGGCTCGGACGGCGCCACGGCATGGCCATGTGGGAGCACGACGGCGCCCCGTACGCCGTGGTCAACCTCGCCAGCACCGACTCCGGCGCCGCCGAGGCGGGCCTGGCGAACATCCGCGAGGCCTCTGGCGTCACCGAAGACCAGTGGGCCTACACCGTGAACGACGACTCGGTGCTCATGGTCGCCGGCGACGAGGGCGCCGCGGCCGCGCTGGAGGCCGCCGAATCCGAGGCCGGCTCGTCACCGCTGTCCTCGTCCTCCCAGTACGAGGAGGCCCGCTCCTGGCTCGACGGCGACCAGCTCGCCGTCTACTGGGTCGACGTCGACGCCGTCGGCGACATGGCCGCGGCCATGGGCGGCGAGGACGTCTTCACCGGTGTCGAGTCGATGTACTCCGGTCACGGCATCGTGGGCCTGTCCGCCTTCGACGACGGCTTCGAGCTGTCCTACCGCCTCTTCGGCGAAGAGGACGACCCGTGGACCGGCTCCGAGGAGCTGCTCGACGACATGGGCCAGATGCCCGCCTCCGACATCGTCGCCGTCGCCGACATCCCCGACAACCTCGCCGAGGTCTCCGAAGAGTGGATGAGCGACCTCGAGGGGCTCGGCGGCGAGACCGAGACCGGGACCGAGCCCGCCGAGGGCGAGGGCCCGCTCACCGACGCCGAGTACGAGGAGTACCTCACGCTCGACGAGCAGTGGTGGAACGACACCCTGGCTCCCGAGGACGAGGGCCGCTACTACGAACTCGAGGAGCGCTACTGGGCCTACGGCACCGAGGACGAGCCCCTCGACGGCGGCTACGACGACTCCGGCGCGGGCTACGAGGAATTCCTCGGATCGGCCGAAGAGGTCATCGACCTCCTGTCCGGCGCCCAGCTGTCCTTCGCCGCCGACTTCCCCGCCGAAGGCGAGGAGTTCGACCCCGAGAGCGTGTTCGCCTCCGTCCTGCTCGCCGAGGACCGCGCCGAGGACCTCGACGCGCTCATCACCGAGATGGCCAGTGGCGAGGAACTGCCCGAGGGCATCGAGGTCGACGGCTCGGAGCTGTCCTACGAGGGCGGCGCCGTCGCGGGCGGCGCGCTCGCCGACGACGACCGCTTCAGCGACTTCGCCGCGGACGCCCCCGACAGCGCCGCGCTCGGCATCTGGGTCGACCTGGCCGACGTCGGCTCCTACGCGGAGGAGGCCGAACCGCTGTCGGCGTTCGCCTGGGCCCACGGCACGGTCGACGGCGACGGCACCGGACTGGCCCGCCTCTACCTGAAGTAACCGCAGTACGCGATCGACGGGATCGGCCACGCTACGCTCGACAGCGTGACCGATCCCGTTCCGCATGCCCCCGGTGCCGAGCGCCGCGTGCGCGAGGCCGAGTCGGTCCGCTCGCCGTTCCAGCGCGACCGGGCGCGGGTCCTGCACTCGGCGGGGTTCCGCCGCCTGGCGTCCAAGACGCAGGTCCACACCGCGGGCACGGACGACTTCCTCCGCACGCGACTGACGCACTCGCTGGAGGTGGCCCAGATCGCCCGGGAGACCGGCGACAGGCTCGGCTGCGACCCGGACGTGGTGGACGTGGCGGGCCTGGCGCACGACCTCGGCCACCCGCCGTTCGGCCACAACGGCGAGGACGCGCTGCACGAGGCGGCGCTCCCGTGCGGCGGCTTCGAAGGCAACGCCCAGACGCTGCGGGTCCTCACCCGCCTGGAGGCGAAGATCCTCGACGCAGGCGGCGCCTCGGCGGGCCTGAACCTGACGCGCGCGTCCCTGGACGCGACGTGCAAGTACCCGTGGGAGGCGCGCGAGGGCACGCGCAAGTTCGGCGTCTACGCCGACGACCGGGACGTCTTCGACTGGTTCCGCGCCGGCGCCCCCGCGGGGGAGCAGTGCCTGGAGGCGCAGGTGATGGACTGGTCGGACGACGTGGCCTATTCGGTCCACGACGTCGAGGACGGCCTGCACGGCGGCTACATCGACCTGGCGAGGCTGATGGACGACCGCGAGGAGCAGGCGGGCGTGTGCGCCGACGTGGCCGGGCGCTACTCGGACGAATCCGAGGCGGCCCTGGCCGAGGCGCTGAAGGATCTCCTGCGCGACCCGGTGATGCGGGCCCTGCACGACTACGACGGCTCCTTCGCGGCGATGGTGGCCTTGAAGTCGTTCACCTCGACGATGGTGGGCCGCTTCGTGAGCGCGGCGGTCGGGGCCACACGGGACCGCTACGGCCGGGCCCCGCTCGGCCGCTACGACGCGGACCTGGTCGTCCCCGAGCGCGAACGGGTCCAGTGCGCGCTGCTCAAGGGCATCGCCTGGCGCTATGTGATGCGCCCGCGGACCGCCGAGCCGTACTACGCGCGCCAGCGGGAGACCCTGACCGACCTCGTGACGCTGCTGTCCGACCGCGGCCCCGAGGCGCTGGAGCCGATGTTCGCCGCCGCCTGGCGCCGCGCGGGCGACGACGCCGCGCGCCTGCGCGTCGTGATCGACCAGGTGGCGTCCCTGACCGACGCCTCGGCGACCGCCTGGCACGCCGGACTCGCGGCCGGCGGTGCTCGGCCCGCGGCGTGAGGCCGTCAGAACCGCGGGAGACCGACGGTCCGCTCGAGCCGGCGCCTGCTCGTCTTCTCGGAGCTGATCCACTCGGCCAGGAGGACGGTCGCGTCGTCGGTCAGCTTCCCGCCGTGGTGGTCCAGAATGCTGCGGATGAGACGGCGCAGCGTCTCGGGCGTCGGGAGCTGGTCGGAGTGGTGCCGGATGAGGAAGTCGGTGAACTGGTCGAGACCGAACTCCTGGCCGTCGTGGTTGCGGGCCTCGGTGATGCCGTCGGTGTAGAACACCACGCGGTCGCCGGGTTCCAACTGCTCGCTGCATACCGTGGGATCCAGCCCCAGGTCGGTGCCCATCGGGTGGGCGGGAGGGCACTTCAGACTGGTCGACCAGCGCTGGCCGCGGATGATGATCGGCGCCGGGTGGCCGCGGTTGATCCACCGCAGCATGCCGTCGCGGGTGTCCAAGGTGGCGAGGACGCCGGTGACGTACTGGTCGCCGTTGAACTGCTCTATGAGGATGCGCTCGATCTCCACGCTGGTCTCGACCAGGTCGACGTCGCGGCGCCGCCGGTTGCGGTAGATCGACATGGCCAGGTTGACCGCGATCCCCGCGGTGGTGTCGTGCCCCATGGAGTCGAACACCGCCAGGTGGGCCGTGTCGCCGGCCATCGCGTAGTCGAAGGCGTCGCCGCCGACCTCGTAGGCGGGCTCCATGACGCCGCTGATCACCACGTCGGAGTCCGCGTACGTCCGCGGCGGCATCAGCTGCCACTCCTGCTCGGCGGCGACCTCCATGCGCTTGGTGCGCAGCAGGCGCGGATAGGCGTCGCTGGTGCGGCGCCGGGCGAGCAGCACCAGTGCGACCATCGACGCGAGCCGCTCGATCTTCCGGACGGTGTCGGGGTCGTCGCCGGGGCTGCCCGCGCGCAGGACCCCGAGGCGCTCGGTGCCCTTGATCAGCGGCACCCAGCACAGAAACCGGTCCCTGCCGTCCCGGGACCCCATCACTGGCTGCCCGTACTGGAAGGCGCGGCCGGCCATCGTGCCCTCGACGGCGTACTCCCGCTCGGACTCCTGCTTGGCGTCGACGCCGATGCCGGTCATCTCCCGCAGCACTTCCTGCTGCATGTCGACCAGGTAGATCGCCACGTCCTCCAGGTCGGCCATGGCGGCGCACCGGTTCACCTCCTGCGGGATGTCCTTGAAGGCCACCAGGTGGCTCGCGTCCAGCAGGCTGACGAGCATGGCGAGGACTCCGCCCTCATAGCGAGCGTCCATGTGCCGTGTCCCTCCACGAGGAGCCGGTGGCCCCGGTGGCCGGTCGGCTTGGCACCTGGTTTACCACCTGGGCGGGGAACGAAACGCGTATTCCGGCACTTCGGCCTCGGCGGGCGGTGACCGAGCCGCCGGTCAGGCCATCGGACGCACGTCGCGCTCTCGCAGCTCGGTCATGACCGACGCCACGCTGCGGAAGTCGTTGTCGAGATGCAGAACCGTGCGGTCGTGGTGGACCGCGGTGGCGCACACCAGCAGATCGATCACCCCCGCCGACCGGTGCTGCCCGCGCTGCGTCAGCCGGTGCTGGGCCGTTTCGACCCAGCGCCAGGCGTGCTTGGGGACCGGAACGGTCCGACACATGCGGTCGAGGTCCTCGGCGAGCTCGTCGCGGTGCGCGGCGCTCATCGCCGAGAAGAGGAACTCGGCCCGTGTGGCCTCGCAGATCCCGAAGGCGCCCGACGCGATGTGCTCGTGCCAGGCCTCCATGGCGCGGGCGTCGCGGAACAGGAACCAGAGCGCCGAGGTGTCGAGCAGGTGGTCACCGATCACCGGCGGCGTCTTTCCAAGCCTGCTTGGCCGCTCGGTGGGCCTCGGCCGCCGCGTCGAACTCCCCGCGCCGCCCCCGTTCGTACAGGCGCTCGGCGGCCTTCAGTCGCTCCATGCGTTCGACGTATTCACGCAGCGCCGTGTTGACGGTGTCCTTCTTGGTCGTGGTCTCCATGAGGCGCATCGCCTTGGCGAGTGCCTCGTCGTCGAGGTCGATCTGCGTGACGGACATGCCTTCCCCCCGATGTTGGTGACATTTGTATCAAGCATACATCGGGCTTCCTCATGGATCGCCTTCCCCGGCGGGGTCAGCGCCTGCGGAAGACGAGGTCGAAGATCTCCCGGCCCGCGGCGGTGCCGCGGCGCTCGAACTTCGTCACCGGGCGGTGCTCCGGCCGCGGGGCGTAGCCGCCTGCGGTGTTCTCCAGGCCCTCGTCGGTGGTGAGGACCTCGAGCATCTGCTCGGCGTAGTCGGCGATGTCGGTAGCGCAGTGGAGGACGCCGCCGCTGCGAAGCAGACCGCGCATCGTGGCGACGTGCGCGGGCTGGATGATCCGGCGCTTGTGGTGGCGCTTCTTTGGCCAGGGATCGGGGAAGTACACGCGGATCTCGTCGAGCGAGCCGGGCGCGATCCCGTGCCACAGCAGCGGCAGAGCATCGCCCTTGTAGACGCGCACGTTGTCGAGGCCGCGCTCCTCGGCGCGGGCCATGAGGTCGGCGATGCCCTGCGGGTAGACCTCGACGGCCAGCAGGTCCCGGTCGCGGTCGGCGTCGGCCATCGCGGCGGCGGCCTCGCCGTTGCCCGAGCCGATCTCGAGGACGAGCGGGGCCTCGCGCCCGAACAGCGCCGCGGGGTCGATTTCACCGTCCTCGGGCTCCCACTCCACGCCGTAGCGGGGCCACAGGCGGGCCATGGCCTCGTCGTGGCGCGGCTTGTTGCGGCCCTGGCGGAAGTTGAACGTCAGGATGTGGCGGTGCTCGGTCTGCTCAGGCATAACCCTTCGAGCTTAGCGGGGGACTCGTACGAGCGGCCCCTGATGCCGCCGGTGGAGTCCGGCCGCCGCGCCTCGGGACGCTGCGGCGGGTCCTCGGGCTCGTGCAGCGTGCCGTTCTCGAACAGGAACGACTCGCGGTGCTCCTCGTCCTCGTACCCGTCGTCGGCGCCGGGCTGCTCGGGCACGTACGTGGGCGGCCCCTCCTCGGGCTCGTCGTCGGGCTCGGTGGTGAGCATGGCGCGCGGGCGGCGGGCGGCCCGGCCGCCGCGCCGCTGCTTGGCGCGGGCGCGCAGGAAGTAGACGTAGGCGCCGAGGACGACGAGGGCGATCCCCGCGCCGAGCCAGAAGCCGGGCCCGGCGACGACGACGCCGAGCAGCTCAAGAAGCGTCAGGGCGATGAGTACGTAGAGGATGCGGCGGTGCCGCCGCCGCCACCATTCCGCCCGCATCTGCCGAAGCCTGGCCGTCTCACTCATCTCGGGGTCCTCGCCGGTCACCGACTGGTCGACTTCCAACCGTACCGACTCGCCGCGGCCGCTGCCGCGCCGCTCCCGGCCCGGCGATGCCTCGGGGACCCCGACCGGCCCGGGCGCGGGCGTTTCGCCCGGCTCATCGGGGGCGTCGCGGTCCGGTTCGGGGCGGTGGGGCTCACGGGTGAGGACGCGCCCGTCGGAGGCGGCGCGGTCGGCGATCATGCGCTCGTCGGGGTCGTAGCGGCGCACCAGCGCGGGGGTCAGTGCGAGCAGGCTGGTGGCGACCAGCAGGGCCAGCAGGACCGAAGCGGGCATGGCTCACCTCCCGGGGTCGTTCGCGAGATCCGTGCGTTTCTCAACGGTACGCAATAACCTGACAGATTTCCGACAGTCAGCTGGAACACCGCTGAGCACGACCTATACCGTCACTCGTGGTCACAATCGAATCACAATTCACGATAACGCTGGATATTCGCCTGGAAATTCGGAAAAGGTCCTATTCGTAATGGTTTCGATTTCGCCTACCCTCTAGGCACAACCCGAACCGTAGTCACTCGTTAACCCGGTGAAGGTGCCGCCCGCCGCCCCCGACCGTTCGGCACAGCGGCCACCCTGACGAGCCACAACCCGAGCCCCTGATGCTACGAGCTCGGCGCCACAAGGAAGGAGCACCGGCGAACCATGCCCGACGATGTATCCGCCGGAAATCCCCGCCGCGTCGAAACCCGCGACCCCGACGCCCTGTCCGACCCCGAACTCCTCGCCGCCACCCGCGAAGGCGACACCGCCGCCTACGCGGTCCTGTACGAGCGCCACGTCCACGCCGCCCGCCGCCTCGCCCGCGTCCTCTCCAGGGACGCCGCCGGAGCCGACGACCTCGTCTCTGAGACGTTCGCGAAACTCCTCCACATCCTCCGCGAAGGCCGCGGCCCCGACCTCGCCTTCCGCCCCTACATGCTCCGCACCCTCCGCAACACCTTCTACGACCGCGTCCGGCGCGACCAGCGCGTCGAGTTCACCGACGACCTCGCCGCCCTCGACGCCGGCGAGCTCGTCGCCGACCCCACCGTCGACAGCACCGTCGCGGGCGCCGAGCGCCGCTACGCCGCCCTCGCCTTCGGCAAACTCCCCGAGCGCTGGCGCATGGTCCTGTGGCACACCGAGGTCGAAGAGGACACCCCGGCCCAGATCGCCGCCATGCTCGGCATGACCGCGAACGGCGTCGCCGCCCTCGCCTACCGCGCCCGCGAGAAGCTGCGCCAGAACTACCTCACCGAGCACGCCGCCGACGCCCCGCCCGAGGCGTGCCGGTGGACCGTCGACCGGCTCGGCGCGCGCGTCCGGGGCAAGCTCGGGGTCCGCGACGCCGAACGCGTCGACGACCATCTCGAAGGCTGCGTCTCCTGCAATCTGCTGTTCGCCGAGCTCACCGAGCTCAACTCGGGCCTGCGCCTCGTCCTCGCCCCCGTCATCCTCGGCGCCGCCGCGGCCCCCTACCTCGCCGCCGGCGCCGCCTCCGCGGCCGGCATCGCCGCGGGCGGCCTCCTCGGCGCCCTCCTCTCGCCGTTCCTCGCCTTCGGCAACTGGATCAGGGGCGTCGCCCAGCAGCTCGGCACCAAGGGCTCCATCGCCACCGGCGGCAGCACCGCCGCGGCCGTGGTCGCCGCCGTCGTGGTCTTCGCGCTTCTGCCCAGCGAGGAGGAGAGCGAACCGCAGGCCGCACCCGAGCCGCCGGTCGCCGAGACCCAGGAGGCGGCCCCGTCGCCCGACGATGAGGAGGAGCCCGCCGAGCCCGATCCCGAGCCGGACGACCCCGAACCGGCCACCGACGACTCCACCGGCCTCGTCCCGGCCGAGGACGAGCCCGTCGAACCGGCCGAGCCCGCCGCCTACGGCATCGAGCACGGCCTCGGCAGCTCCGGCCTCATCGCCGGAGGCGAGGGCGTCCTGCCGATCCGCCTGGAGCCGGGGAGGCCGGGCGGCGGCTACGCGCCCACCACCCGCCAGGCCGACCGGACCCCCGAGTCCGCGCGCGCCCTGCCGCGCCAGACCGCTTGGGGGCAGGCCGCCACCGATCGCGTCGGCATCGAGGTCACCCTCCCCGAGGGCATCGCGCTCGCCGCCGAGGAGGCCGAACCCGGCTGGCGCTGCGAGAGCGACGGCCCGCTCGTCCGGTGCACCATCGGCGAGCTGCCCGACCCCGCCGTCGCCGAGGTCCGCATCGCCATCGCCGAGGACGTCAGCGGCTACCAGACCTTCGCCGTCTCGATCTTCGGCCCCGACATCTCCGGCGCCACCGACCTGCGCGTCCCGGTCGCCCCGGCGGGCACCGAGGTCGCCTACGCCAGCCTCGACGCCACCGGCGTCACCGCCGCGGGCAACACCTGGCTCACCTGCGACGTCCCCGCCTGTGAAAACGCGAACGGCAATGGCAATGGCAACGGCAATGGCAACGGCCCGATGAAGCCGTACAAGCCGAAGCCAGGTGACCCGCAGCCCCCGACCGGCAAGGAGGGCGAGGCCGTCAGCGGCACCGCCGTCGACGTCCCGGGCGGCGCCGAGATCCGCTGGGTGGGCCTGTACTGGGCGGGCGTCGACGACGACCTGCCGCTGGAGGTCGCCCTGGCCGGTCCCGGCGGCGCCTGGAGCGAGCTGAGCGCCGCCACCGTCACCGACACCGATCCGGGCGTGCAGGCGTTCGTCGACGTCACCGGCCTGGTCACCGGGCCGGGGGAGTACTGGCTCGCCACCGACAACCACGCGCTGCCCGCCGCGCAGTGCGAGCACGGCAACGCGTGGGGCAGCCCGCACTGCTCGGGCCCGAAATGGGCCGGGTGGTCCCTGACGGTCGTCTACGCCGAATCCGGCGCCGACTCCCGGGAGGTCGCCGTCTACGACGGGGCGCCCGCGGCCGACACGGTGATCGACGTCCGCGGCGGCGGCGAGGTCACCGTCGCCTACACGCTGTGGGGCTCCTCGGCATGCGAGGACGGCGACGAGCTCACCGTCGGCGGCCAGGACATGGGGCAGCCGGGGCGCGGCCACGCGAACGGCGCGGCGAACGGCCCGCAGTGGCGCACGTTCGGCGTCGACGTCGCCGTCAGCTCCACCGACCTGGCCGAGGACGGCGAGGTCCGGTTCGCCCGCGGCGGCGATCCCTTCATCGTCGGGGTCGTGGCCGTCGCGGCACCGAGCGGCTGAGACCCCGAACACGCTACGCTGTGGAGGTGCCGAGCACCTCCGCAGAAACCGTGCCCCAGACGCCTTCGGGCTCAAGGCCGCGCAATCCGATCACGCGCGGCTGGCGGCTGCTGCGGTCGCACGGCGGCGAGCTGTTCCGCTTCGTCGGCGTCGGCGGCACCGCCTACTGCATCGACGTGGGGCTGTTCAACCTGCTCATGCTCGGCCTGGACTGGCCCGACTGGATCGCCAAGACCACCGCGACCGTGATCGCCACGACGTTCGCGTTCTTCGGCAACCGGTACTGGACATGGCGCGACCGCCTCGGTTCGAGCGCGGCCCATCGCCAGTACCTGCTGTACTTCTTCTTCAACGGGATCGGGCTGCTCATCTCGCTCGCCTGCCTGTGGGCCAACAGCGGGCTCGCGCAGGTCTGGCCCGAGTACTTCGACACGGTGCTGGCGAAGAACCTCGCCGCGAACGTCATCGGCGTCGGCCTGGCCTCGACGTTCCGCTTCTACGCCTACCGCACTTGGGTGTTCCGCAGCGCGGGGCGGCTCTGAGGTCGGTTCGGGAACGGCACCGAGAAGCTCAGGCGGGTGCTCCGCCGCGCGGGACGGGCCTTGCGGTCGGTTCGGGGACTACGCCGGGAAACCGGGCGGGGCGTTCCCCGCGCGGAGCGGCCCTGTGGTCGGTTCGGGGGCGTCGCCGGAAAGCCGCGCAGGTGCTCCGCCGCGCGAGGCGGACCTGTGGTCGATCCGAGGCTGCGCCGAGAAGCCGGTGGTGTTCCGCCCCGCCGGACGGCTCTGAGTCGCGCAGCGAGACGGCGGACCCTATAAGTTATAACCTATAAGATGATTATAGGTTATACCCTATAAGATCCGCCGTGGCGGTCGCGGGGCTTCCGATCAGGTGCCGTCGCTGGTCTGGGCGCGGCGGTTGCGGTCGTCCTCGGCAAGCTGGTAGATGACGGCCTTGACCTTGTCCACCTGGGGCACGTCGGTGAGTTCGATCTCCCCGTCGTCGGTGGCCGAGTCGATCTTCAAGTCGCCGTAGCCGAAGATGCGCTCGGTGATCGACTGCGTGTAGGAGACGGTGTTGACTCGGGCCAGGGGGATGTGGCGGCTCTCGCGCGTCACCATGCCGGTCCGCCACATGACGCGCTGGTCGGTGATGACGTAGTGCGTGGTCTGCCACTTGATCCAGGGGACGACCGAGAGCCACACGAGCAGGCCGACCGTGATGACGACCTCGGCGAGGATGAGCCACGTCTTGATCGACCAGTCGGTCCCGGCCGTGTAGTAGATGGCGATGGCACCGATGAGGAGGAAGACGACGAACCAGAGGACGGGCCCGATGGCCTCCTTCCAGTGCGGGTGCGAATGAAGCTGGACCTGCTCGCCGCGGGCAAGCTGATCATCGGGATACCCCACTGCGTGACCTCCAGGAGTGAGCGTCGGGCTGTACGAAATTCACGGCTCGCAAGCTTGCCGCCGGGTGCGTTCACGGTTCGCGGGCGTCGCCGCTGTGCCGATGTACGGCTCGCAGGCTTCGCCGTGAAGGGCGGTAATCGTTGCCCCTGCACAGTACAACACCGTGTCAGCGTGCGGGTGCGCCAGATTCCGCGCCGCGGCCGCGGCGCGCCGGGACCAAACCATCCGTTTAGGACACCCAGCCGTGCTTGGCGGCGTGCCAACCCAACTGGATCCGCGTGTCGACGTCGGCGAGGTCCATCAGCTCGCGGACGCGCCGCTGCACCGTGCGCAGCCCGATGCCGAGCTTCGAGGCGATCGCCTGGTCGGTGAGCCCGGCGATGAGCAAGCTCAGCAGCAGCGCATCGTCATCGCCGATGCCGGCGCCCGCGGCGCCCTCGGCGTCCGCGCGCGCCGAGATGGCCGTGTCCCACAACCGTTCGAACAGCTCCAGTGCCAGCCGCACGATCGACTCGTTCGCGGTGATGAGCGCCCGCGGCCGGTCCGAACCCGGGTCCTCGATGATGACGGTGCGGTCGTCGATGATGAGCAGCTTGAGCGGCAACCGCTTGGCGAAGCGGATCTCGTCGCTCCAGTCCAGGTGCTGACGCAGATGCGCCCCTTCGGGATCGGAGTCGAGGATGGAGCGGTCGAACAGCAGCCGGTACCGCACTCCCCGCGCCTGGAGCTCCCGGTGCTGCTCGCCGTCGGGCGTCGGCAGGACCATCGGCGGCTTGACGAAGGTGCGGACGTACCGCTCGGCACCGTCCCGCAGCTGCGTCAGCCGCGACTGGATGGCGACGGCGCCGGTGACCTGCTCCCAGCGCCCGCGGTCGTCCCGCCCGCCCCGGCCGGGGCCGGTGCGGTGAATCTCCAGCAGCTCGCGCAGCGCCTCGTAGCCGAACCGGACGGTGTTGAGCTGCAAGGCGAGCCGCCCGCCCAGGACGATGTCCGGGGCGACGGCCCGGTATCGCGAATCGGCGCTCATCGTGGCGAACCCGGCGTCGACGAGCTCGGCGAGCAGCTCCCGCACGTCCGCGGAGGCCAGGCCGCTCTCGGCGGCCAGCTGGGCGACCGAGGCATCGGACTTGGACAGCAGGAACCGGTAGAGCCGCTCGGAGTCCATGCCGAGCCCCGTGGCGGTGTCGTCGGGCTCCGCTCGTACGTCGTCGGTCAATACGCCACTCCTCGGTCGCCTCGCCGGAGGTGGACGATGTCGCCCGCAGCGACCGTCAGCACCTCCTCGCGTCCCTCCCCGTCGCGGCCCGCCACGACCAGGCGTCCGTCCGCGGCGATGTCGGTCGCCACGCCCGCCACCTTGCGGCCGTTGGGGAAAGATACCGCAACCGGGCGCCCCAAGGTGGCCGAATATTCGCGCCACCGCTCGATGGCGTGCGCCGGGCCCGAGGCGTTCCACGTCCGGTACACCGCCGCGAAATGCGCCAGGAAGGCCGCGGCGATCACCTCCCGCTCGAGCGTCGCGGCCCCCTCCAGCAGCAGCGAGGTCGCCTCCGGCACGGGCAGCTCGGCCTCGGTGAGCGACACGTTCAGGCCCAGCCCGAGCACGACCGCGCCCCCGATGGGCTCGCCCTCGTCGCCGGCGCCGCCGACCGCCGCGAGGATCCCGCACACCTTGCGCCCGCCGATGAGGACGTCGTTGGGCCACTTGAGCTTCGCCGAGACGCCCGCGACGGCCCGCAGGGTCTCCTCCAGCGCCACCGCGGCCGCCAGGCTCAGCGTCCCCCACTCGTCCCGCGGACGGTCGGGGCGCAGCAGCACCGACATCATCAGCCCAGCCCCGCTCGGGCATTCCCACTGGCGGCCCAGGCGCCCCCGTCCGGCGCTCTGCTGCTCGGCGATGAGGACCCGCCCCTGCTCGCCGCCGCGCCGCGCCAGGTCCACCAGGTCCTCATTCGTCGAACCAGTGACGTCTACCACATTTACTTCGGTCCAGAAGTCGGACTTCTCCGACAACAGGGCCCGCAGCGCTGCCCGGTCCAGTGGCGTTCGCGTCGGTGTGCTCACGCACCCAGCGTAGCCACAGACGGGGCCGATACGATCCGAGTCGTGACCGACATCGACATCCACACGACGGCCGGGAAGCTCGCCGATCACGCCGAGCGCCTCGACGAGGCGGCCACCGGCAACCCCCGCGCCATCGAGAAGCAGCATGAGAAGGGCAAGCGCACCGCACGCGAGCGCCTGGAGGCGCTGCTCGACGAGGGGTCGTTCGTCGAACTCGACGCCTTGGCGCGCCACCGCTCCACCAACTTCGGCATGGAGGCCAACCGGCCCTACGGCGACGGCGTCGTCACCGGCTACGGCACCATCGAAGGCCGCGAAGTGTGCGTCTTCGCGCAGGACTTCACCGTGCTCGGCGGCTCCCTCGGCCAGGTCTCCGGTGAGAAGATCACCAAGATCCAGGACCTGGCGCTCCGCACCGGCCGCCCCATCATCGGCATCTCCGACTCCGGCGGCGCCCGCATCCAGGAAGGCGTCGCCAGCCTCGGCGGCTACTCCGACATCTTCTTCCGCAACGTGCGCGCCTCCGGCGTCATCCCGCAGATCTCGCTCATCATGGGGCCCTGCGCGGGCGGCGCGGTCTACTCCCCGGCCATCACCGACTTCACCGTCATGGTCGACCAGACCAGCCACATGTTCATCACCGGGCCCGACGTGGTCCGCGCCGTCACCGGCGAGGACGTCGGCATGGAGGAGCTCGGCGGCGGGCGCACCCACAACGCCGTCGCCGGCAACGCCCACTACCTCGCCAGCGACGAGGACGACGCCCTCGAATACGTCAAGCAGCTGCTGTCGTACTTCCCGTCGAACAACCTCGACGAGCCGCCGGTCTACGAGTCCAAGGACTTCGAGCTCGACCTGACGAGCACCGACGTCGAGCTCGACAGCCTCATCCCCGACTCGGCGAACCAGCCCTACGACATGCACAAGGTCCTCGAGGCCGTCCTCGACGACGGCGAGTTCTGCGAGACGCAGGAGCTGTTCGCCAAGAACATCATCACCGGCTTCGGGCGCCTCGACGGCCGCCCTGTCGGCATCGTCGCCAACCAGCCCATGCACTTCGCCGGCTGCCTCGACATCGACGCCTCCGAGAAGGGCGCCCGCTTCATCCGCTTCTGCGACGCGTTCAACATCCCCGTCATCTCCTTCGTCGACGTCCCCGGCTTCCTGCCGGGCACCTCCCAGGAGCACGACGGCATCATCCGCCGCGGCGCCAAGCTCATCTTCGCCTACGCCGAGGCCACCGTCCCCAAGCTCACCGTCGTCTGCCGCAAGGACTACGGCGGCGCCTACTGCGTCATGGGCTCCAAGGGCGTCGGCGCCGACCTCAACCTGGCCTGGCCCACCGCCGAGATCGCCGTCATGGGAAGCCAGGGCGCGGTCAACATCCTCTACCGCCGCGACCTCGCCAAGGCCGATGACGAGCAGGCCAAGCGCGCCGAGCTCATGGCCGACTACGAGGAGAAGCTCAACAACCCGTACGTCGCCGCCGAGCTCGGCTACATCGACGCGGTCATCCAGCCGCGCGACACGCGCGCCCAGCTCGTCCGCGGGCTGCGCATGACCGCCTCCAAGCGCGACGAGCTGCCCGCCAAGAAGCACGGCAACATCCCGCTCTGAGGCGCGCCCGGCGGGCCCGGGACCTGCGCTCCGAGCCCGCCGCGGCGTCTCGCCGGTCCGTCGCGGCACGCGCGGCCGACCCCACCACTCCCATCCCAGAAGCCCGATCCGGGTACCGTCTTAGAGAGCCGGGGGAAGCGGGACATTTCGTCCCGCCCGAGATTGGGAGTGGGCCATGACACAGACTGTAGGGATGCTGCCTGGGCTGCTGACCAGGCGGTACGCCATGTTGATCGACGTCGGCTACCTCTACGCGGCGGCCGCCGAGCTCCTCTTGGACGCCACATCGCGCCGCGACTACCGCGTCGACGCCGAGAAGCTCATCGGCACCATCATGGAACGCGCCGGACGCCACCTCCCCGACGGCGAGCTGCTCCGCCTGTACTGGTTCGACGCCGCCCGCGACCGCGTCCCCACCGTCGACCAGCGCGTCATCGCCAACATGGAATTCGTCAAGGTGCGGCTCGGCAACCTCAACTCGCGGGGCCAGCAGAAGGGCGTCGACGCACAGATCCGCTCCGACCTCGAACTGCTCGCGCGCCACCGCGCCATCCACGACGCGATCCTCCTCGCCGGCGACGAGGACATGGTCCCCGCCGTCGAGGTCGCCCAGGCCTACGGCGTCCGGATCCACCTGTGGGGCGTGGAGCCGCCGTACGGCACCAACCAGGCCGAGCGGCTCGTCTGGGAGTCCGACACCGTCGAGACCATCGACGCCGAGGAGCTCAAGCCCTACTTCGCCAAGAGCGGCACCGCGGCCGCCGCGACCCGCGGCATGGTCGGCGCGCCCATGGCCGAGCCCGAGCCGGTCGTGCCCAGTCCGGCCGCCGTGTTCGGGCAGCGCCAGTCCGTCGCCGTCACCATGAACGCCGCCGACGCTCTGGCTCAGGCCGAGTCCGCCCGGCCCAAGTTCGTCCGCACCACCCAGACGGGTGAAAAGCTCGACCCCGAGACCGTCAGGTCCATCGGCGAGTACGTCGGCCACAAGTGGCTCCTCACCCGCGGCGCCGACAACATCGCCGACCTCCTGCCGGGCCCGCAGCTGCCCACCGTCATCGACAAGGAGCTGCTGGTGGAGGCCGAGAAGGAACTCGGCTACTCTCTACGCGACCACCCCGAAGCGCGGATCTGGGTCCGCGACGGCTTCTGGGAGAGGGTCCACCGCGAATTCGACATCGAGGAGTGAGCGCAGCGATGAGCCTTGAACTCAAGGTCCTGAACGGCAACCCCACCGCCGAGGAGCTCGCCGCCCTGGTCGGCGTGCTCACCGCGCTGCCGCGCGAGGAGGAGGCCACTGAGGGCGCCGCGCGCCGCCGCGTCTCCTGGGCCGACCCCGGCCTGCGGCTGCGGGTGCGCCGCTCCTGGCGCGACACCGCCGTCCCGGCCCGCCGGGGGCTGGACCGTTGAGCCGCCTGCCCGCCACCCCGGACTCGACCGAAGGCCGCACCCGCCCCTTCGTGCTGGCCTCGCAGTCGCCCGCGCGCAGGGCGCTGCTCGACGCGGCGGGCCTCACCCCCGAGGTGATCGTCTCCGGTGTCGACGAGAGCCGGGTGATCGGCCACGACCCGGCCGAGCTCGCCAGCACCCTCGCCGAACTCAAGGCCGAAGCCGTGCTCGGTCTCGTCAGCCCGCAAACGCTCGTCCTCGGCTGCGACTCGGTGCTGCACTTCGACGGCGAGATCCTCGGCAAGCCCGACGGGCCCGAGGAGGCCGCCTCGCGGTGGAAGCGGATGCGCGGCCGCTCCGGAATCCTCTATACCGGACATTGCCTGATCGACACGGCCGCCGACCGCAAGATCATCCGCGCCTCGGGCACCGTCGTGCACTTCGCGGAGGTCTCGGACGCCGAGATCGCCGCCTACGTCGCCACCGGCGAGCCGCTCCACGTCGCCGGATCGTTCACCCTCGACGGCTACGGCTCGGCGTTCATCGACCGCATCGAGGGCGACCCGGGCACCGTCATCGGCCTCTCGATGCCGTTGCTGCGCACCATGCTCGGCGAGCTCGAGATCGCCCTGACCGACCTGTGGCGCTGAGAGCCGCGCGAGCTCAGGCTCGCGCAGCCGTGGTGCATGTTATAGATTATAGGATATAAAGTATAGGTATAAGCCTGCGCGGGCGAGATTTCTACTCGCGCCACTTGATGCCGCAGCCCGTCGACGGGTAGTGCGGCTCGGGGACCGGCTCGCCCTTGCGGACCGACTCGACGGCGGCGGCCAGGTACTCGCCGGTCACCGGGGCGCCGTTGCCCGGCGTGGAACCGTCGAACGCGCCGCGGTAGGCGAGCTTGCGGTCGGGACCGTAGAGGAAGAAGTCGGGCGTGCACGCGGCCTTGTAGGCGCGGGCCACCTCCTGCGACTCGTCGACCAGGTACGGGAACGTCCAGGCGGCGCGCGCCGCCTGCTCGGCGAGGCCCGCGGGGGCGTCGTCGGGGTAGTTCTCGGCGTCGTTGGCGCAGATCGCGACCACGTCGAGATCGGCCTGCTCGGAGGCGAACGCGCCGAAGGCCTGCTCGATGTGCTTGACGTAGGGGCAGTGGTTGCAGACGAAGACGACCAGCAGGGCCGGGGCGTCGAAATCGGCGAGCGAGCGCTCGACGCCGTCGAGGTCCGGCAGGGCGAAGTCCGGCGCGGGGGTGCCGAGGGGGACCATGTTCGAGTTGAGGGCCAAGAGAATCGCTCCTAGATCGAGGCGGCCGTTGTCCGCGGCCAATCCTAGTCCGAACGCCGGGAGATCCCACTCGCTGAGCTGCCTGCGGCCGGACGCGCATCGGGCTGACAGAATCGGTGGTCCAGACCCACGAGCACACGGGAGGACCCCATGACGCGATCCTCATTCCCGCCCGCCGAGATCACCGTGACCGAGCGCGTGCGGACCGCCGACCTCGTCTGGTTCGCGATCACCGCCGCGCTCGTGGCGGCCACGCCGTGGATGCTGATGGACGCGAGCGGGGAGACGGTCGAATACCGGGACTCGCGGGGGATGTGGCAGGAGGGCCCGGCTGAGGTGGGGCTGCTGCTCCTCGTCGCCGCCGTGGTGCTGTCGGTGGGCTTGAAGGCCTTCAACCTGCTGCGCGGTCCGGTGGCGGTCGGTATGGACGGGAAGGGGATCAGACTGTTCGCCGACGCCGGGTGGGGGATGCACCTGCGGAAGGACGCGCCGGTGGTGGCCGTGCCGTGGGACGAGGTCGAACGGCTCGTCGTGTGGCGCCGCCCGGGGAAGCTGCTCGGTCTCATCCCGGTGCGGACGACGATGCTGGGCGTCGAGAAGTCGAGCAACTGGTACGAGGTGAGCCAGCGGGAGCCGAGCGAGCGCCAGCGCAGGAGCGAGGGCCACCGGAAGAACGGCGTGCCGGTGCGGTTGGGGCACATGATGCTGGCGCAGAGCGTGCGGCTGTCCGGAAGGGCCGCGGCGGACGTGGCGACCGGGGCGGCCCGGTTCGCGCCGGGCGTCGAGGTCGTCGACGAACGGCGCGCCGGTGCGCGCGAGGTGATCGCCCCGAAGGCGGAACGAAACGCCAAGACCTACTGAGTCCTCAAATCCTGGCGGATTTGAGCGGCGGCGCTTCGCGCCTTCGCTTCGCGAAGGGGCTCCAGGCCAGGTGCCGCACCTTCTTGATTACCTGGCCCTCCGCCCCGCCCCGCAAATCCTGGCGGATTTGAGCGGCGGGCGCTTCGCGCTGCTGCTGCGCAGCAGGCTCCGGGCCAGGGCCCTGCCGCCATGATTACCTGGCCCTCCGCCCCGCCCCGCAAATCCTGGCGGATTTGAGCGGCGGGGCTCCGGGCCAGGTAATCGGAGCCCCGCCGCGGGCCGCTCGTCTACCCCACTTCACCGAGCGGCCTCCTGTGATGGAGGCAGTGTCTCTTGTCGAGCAGCGACCTCGTTGTAGCCGAGCCATCACCGAGCGGCATGGAAATACCGTACAACGGCACAATCGGCTTGCGAAGTCAAAAACCCGACAGGTGCAGACATTGCCATTCGCGCATGCGGCCATCGCGCAGGGGGGGCGGCATGCGCTGCTCTGATTGCGTCCCTTGAGGATCAGTCGTCCGCCGTGTCATCGGGTGAGTTCTCGTGCGCCTTGAATCGCCTTCCCGACAGTTCGATGTGCGCGAGGCGCCGCATTGCCGCGAAGAAGGCGTCGCCGATCACCGTGCCGATGATCATCGACTCGAGCACCGCGTCCCGATCGGTCTGGGCGGCCAGCATCTCGATGTCGGTCTCGGCGACGATCCGCGCTGCCCCGGCGTAGTCGTCGGCGCGGTCGATCAGCGCCTCCAGGCCGAGCAGCCGCAGCGTCCCGATGACGTCCGCGAGCGCCTTCATCTGCGGGTGCTCGGCGCCCATCGCCGCCCAACCGTGCCGGTCGGCGATCGCCATGGCCGCCTCCAAGTCGGCAGGCTCGGGATCGGCGGCTTCGCGCGTCCTGCCCAGGGCGCGCGAGAGCACCCCGAGCGCGCTGTCGAGGTCGCGCCGGGGATCGTCCACTTCGGCCAGAATCTCGCGGACCTTCGCGATCGGCAGCGAGCCGGTCTCGACGAGCGCGCGCACCAGGCGCAGTCGCCGGACGTGCCCCTCGCCGTAGCTGACCTGGTTGTGGCGGATTCGCTCCCCGCCGGACAAGAGCCCTTCCCGCACGTAGTACTTGATCGTGGCCGTGGGAACGCCCGTTCTGGCGCTGAGCTCTCCGATTCGCATTGGTCTTTCTTACCCGACTCCAGTGGGGGCCGTCTTGACGCGGCCGTGACTTAATGATAGTTTCACTATCGATAGTATCACTCACATTAAGGGAACCCCATGGTCTCGCTCTCCGCACCGCCCGACCGCACGCCGACCCGGCGCCGCGGCCGCGTCGCCCTCGGCGTCGTCACCGCCCTCAGCATCGGCATCGTCCTCTACTCGCTGCCCGCCTACCTCGTCCCCGGCGACGTCAACCCGCGCGTCGACATCCGCGACGACGTCGCGATCCACCTGCCGTTCCTGATCGTCCACGCCACCACCGCCGGCCTCGCGCTCCTGCTCGGGCCGTTCCAGTTCTTCGCGGGCATCCGCCGCAATCACCCCAAGGTCCACCGGGTCATCGGCCGCACCTACCTCCTCGGCGGCATCCTCCCCGGCAGCCTCAGCGGCATCGTCGTGGCGGCGCTCACCACCTCCGGGCCGATCGCGATGGTCACCTTCATCACCCTCGACATCGTCTGGTTCTACTCCGCCTACCGCGCCTACAGGGCCGTCCGCGCACGCGACTTCGCCGAGCACGAGCGCTGGATGCTGCGCAACATGGCCTTCACCTTCGCCGCGGTCACCCTGCGCATCTACCTCGGCCTCTTCATCGGCGTCCAGATGCCGCTCCTGGAGACGGTCTACGACGGCGAGTTCGAGCGCCTCTTCGCCGTCGCCTACACCGCGTCGGCGGTCGGCTCCTTCGCCTTCAACTGGCTGTTCATCGAGATCTACCTGCGCCGCAAGCAGGTTCGCCAGACCGTGCCCGCGGGCGCCGCGCAGTAGAGTCGGACCGGTCCGGCGCGAGCGAAAGGACGAGCATGGACCAGCCCGAGCAGTACGTCATCTCCACCGACCCCGAACGCCTCGACCTCGAATGGGTGCACCGCGTCCTCTCGACCGACACCTACTGGGCCACCGGGCGCTCGCGGGAACGCAGCGACCGGGCGGTCGCGAACTCCCTCTGCTATGGCGTCTACCACCATTCCGGTCGGCAGGCGGGAATCGCGCGAGTGATCACCGACGCCGTCTCCTTCGCCTGGCTCTGCGACGTCTACATCGACCGCGACGCGCGCGGCGAAGGACTCGGAAAACGCCTGGTCGGCCACGTCATCGACGACCTCGACCGGATCGGGCTGCGGCGCGTCCTCCTCGCCACCCAAGGCGCCGAAGAACTCTACCGACGCTTCGGCTTCGCCGAGACCGACGGCGACGACTCCACGTGGATGGCCAAGCGCTGGCCCGACCGCACATAGGCCGCGATTCGCGGACGACCGGTACTCCGGCACGCTAAGCTGGTGCGTTCCCGAATTCGAGCGAGGAGCGCTGTGTCCCAGGAACCCGACTCGGTCGACGCCAAGCACCCACAGGACGTCGACACGTCCCACGCCGTCCCCACTCCCGACCCGTCCAACACCCCCGAGCAGGAGATCGCGATCGAGCAGGAGTTCGCCGATCGCGTCTACGACCGCGTCGACGTGCTCCGCGCCGACGCCGAAGGCCACCGCGAAGCGGGCTACGCCCACCGCGACACGACCGTGCCCGGCGCCCAGTACGAGCGCGACGTGTTCGTCTACCGCGCCGCCCGCCGCATCGCCGACCTCGACTCGCAGCACGAGGGGCTCGTGTTCGGGCGCCTGGACTTCGACGACGGGCGCGTGCGCCACGTCGGCCGTCTCGGCGTCCGCGACCAGGAGTACCGGACCCTCCTGGTGGACTGGCGCGCCCCCGCCGCCGCGCCGTTCTACCGCGCCACCGCCGTCGACCGCCAGGAGGTGGCCCGCCGCCGCGTCATCCGCTCCTTCGGACGCAGCGTGGAGGAGATCAGCGACGACCTGCTCAACGAGGACGCCGCCGACCGCCTCCCCGTCATCGGCGACGGCGCGCTCATGGCCGCCTTGGGGCGCAAGCGGACCGGGCGCATGAAGGACATCGTCGCCACCATCCAGACCGAGCAGGACGCCGCGATCCGCGCGCCCGGGCGCGGCGCCACCGTCATCACCGGCGGGCCCGGCACCGGCAAGACCGTCGTGGCCCTCCACCGCGCCGCGTTCCTGCTCTACCAGGACCGCGGTCTCTACGAGGCCGCGGGCATCCTCGTCGTCGGGCCGTCGGCGGTGTTCATGAAGTACATCGGCCGGGTGCTGCCGAGCCTCGGCGAGGAGACCGCGGCCCTGTACTCCCTCGGCGAGCTGTACGCGGGCGTCGAGGCCGTCAGGCAGGACCGGTCCGAGGTCGCCTCGGTCAAGGGCGGCACCGTCATGCTGCCGATCCTCCGGCGCCTGGTCCGTCAGACGCCGCCCGGCGCGCCCGCGGAGCTGCGCATCGTCTACCGCGGCGAGGTGTTCGGGCTCGACGCGGCCGAGCTGGGGGCCGCCCGCGCCCGCGTCTTCGAGAAGGAGCAGCGCCCGAACCTCGCCAAGACCGAGGCGGGCCGTGCCCTGCTCGTCGCCTTGTGGCGCAAGGTCAAACCGCTGATGCCCGACGCCGAACCGGCGAAGTTCTCCCGCGACCTCGGCTCCCGCGGCGAGTTCCTCACCTTCCTCGACCACTGGTGGCCCGACCTCGACCCCGCCCAGGTCCTCGGGTGGGCCGGTGACGAGCGCCGCCTCGCCTCGGCCGCCGAGGGCCACTTGAAGCGCTCGTCGATCGACGCCGTGGCCGCCTCGTTCCGGGCCTCGGACTTCTCGGTCCAGGACGTGGCGCTGCTCGACGAGCTGCGGCTCCTCCTCGGCGTCAAGCCCGAGCCGCGCGATCGGGACCGCATCCGCTCCTGGAGCGGCGTGCAGGAGGTCTCGACGACGCAGGACCGCTATTACGACCGGGCCGAGCGCCAGGCCCGCGACGCCTTCTACGAGGACTACGCCCACGTCATCGTCGACGAGGCCCAGGACCTCTCGCCGATGCAGTGGCGGATGCTCGGCCGCAGGGGCCGCACCGCCGGTTGGACGATCGTCGGCGACGAGGCCCAGTCGAGCTGGCCGCGGCCGAAGGAGAGCGCCGACGCCAGGCGCCGGTCCGTGCCGCGGGGGCGGCTCCACGAGTTCCATCTGACGAAGAACTACCGCAACTCCAAAGAGGTCTTCGACTACGCGGCCGAGTGGGCGAAGCCGCGGCTGAAGAACATCGACCTGCCCGAGGCGGTCCGCGAGACCGGCGTGGACGTCGAGGAGCGCTCGGTCGCCGCCGACGCGCTCCTGCCCGGCGTGGCCGGGGCGGTCGTCGAGGCGCTCGAAGCGGTCGAGGGCACGGTGGGGATCATCGCGCCGTACGCCCGCCACGGCGAGCTGTCCGCGGTCGTCCACGACGACCGCGTGATGCTCGTCGGTCCGCTCGAATCAAAAGGCCTGGAATGGGACGCGGTCATCGCCGCCGACCTCGACGGCATAGCGGCCGAGCACGGTCCGGGCGTCGCCTACGTGGTCCTGACGAGAGCCACTCAGCGCCTCACCAGGATCGACGTCACCTGACCTCGTTCGCTTCGGGCGTGGTGCGATGCCGCGCCCGAAGCCGCTCGTCCAGCCATTTCAATACGAGCAGGCCGAGCACCAGCGCGGCGGCCTGGAGCCAGACGAGGTTCGGCTTCCCGGTGTCCTCCAGTGACCGCCACTGCGGCTCGCCGCCGATGAATTGCAGTGCGCGCACCCAACCCGAGGGGGAGTAACGGGCCACGCGGTCCCCGGGCTCGACGACGCCTGCGCTGGTGATGACGTCCGGGAAATCGAAGCTGTACAGCGGTGCTTCCGATTCGTAAACCGTCAGCTCGCACAAGCGGACCAGGCCCAAACCGACTATCGGGCGCCCGCATTGGCGGACTTCGACCACTTCCAGGACCGGGGTGGTCCGCTCGCCCATCGGCGCACCGAATGCGATCTGCGCTGTATAAGCGCAGGAGATGAACATGCCGCACAGAAGGAAACCGCCGATGCCGAGCAGCCATCGTGTGCGTACCGGTCGGGGGTCCGGAGCCGTGCGGGTCTCCTGAGCGTCGGGGTCGCGGTTCAGGAAGGCGCGCAGCACTATCCAGACCACGCCGATGACAAGCAGGGTGAACACCGCTATTGCGGCGATGTTGATCAGTATTGTCAAGGGGTCCGCCTGCGAATGGTCACTCGGCGGGGGTCGGTTCGGTGGGCTTGCGGCGGTCGGTCTTGCGGAGCCAGCGGATGAACAGGACCGCGGCGACGATGCCGGGGCCCATGTGGACGGCCAGGACGCCGATGAGGCTGGGGCCGCCCCAGTCGGTCTCGTACGTCGAGGGGTCCGTGAAGTCGATCATGAACGGCTCCATCAAGGCCCGCACGACGAAGAAGCCGCCCACCACGAAGGTGAGAATCCACAGCACGCGTTTCATACACTGGGAGCTTATCGGCTTTGCGGCCGCAAGGCCAGGATGGAGGCCCGGCGATGGCGCGCAACGATCCACTGGACGAGACGACGATGGCCGAATACCTCGCGATGACGCGGGCCGAGGGCGTCACCGATGAGCGGGCCCTCGAGATGGCCGAGGGGATGAGCAGTCGGGAGCTGCGGTTCGTCATGGAGGCGCAGCGCCTCGCCTCGTCGGCGCCGGGGCCCGACGACCTGCAGCGGCTGGTCCAGGTCCGGTCCGATCCCCGGCTGCTGGCCGCGGCGCTGCCCCGCGCGCGGACGCCCGCCGGACTCGACGTGGGCCGGGCGTTGCTGCTCCTGTTCTGCGTCGGCTGCCTCGCGGCCGCGCTGGTGATGTCGCTCGTGCTGGCCGGGCCGCTGGTCGGAGCGGTGGTCGACGTCGGCGCCGTGGCCGTCTACCTGGCCGTCAGGCCGCTGGTGAAGCGCCTGGGAGTGCTCACCGCCGGTTCGTTCACCATCGACGCCGCCGGCGTCGTCAGGACGATCGCGGGCGTCGGCTGGGCCCGGCGCCGGGCGCGGCGGGACGGCAACGAGCCGAGTCAGGCGAGCAACTTCGGCGTCGCGGTGGTGTTCCTGCTGCTCGTGCTGTTCCTGCCGGTCACCGTGGCGGTCCTGGCCGATCTGCCGGAGATCATGCTCGGGTGGATGGTCATGGCCATGCTCGCGCTGAACGAGATGACCCTGCTGCTGCTGCGTACCCGCCGCGACGCGATCGACCGCGCCGCCGAGGCCCTCGATCCCGAGTTCGGGCTCGCGCTGGCGGCCGACTACCTGCAGCGCGGCGGCGATCCCCGACGGCTCGCCGAGGGCATCGGCATCCGCGACCTCGCCCCTCCGGACGAGGAGCGGTTCGCCTCGGTGATGGGGGATGCGTTCCTGCGCCGCAACATCGCCCTGCTGACCCGGGAGGACTAGCGCCGCGCCGCGAACGCCGGGCTCCTCAGGCAACCGAGGACGATGAGCAGCTGCGCCGCCCCGTAGGTCGCCATGACCGCCTGGTCGCGCAGCGGGAAGTCGAGCCCGGCCACGCCGACACCGAGCATCAGGTCCGAGACGACGAACAGCGCGCCGCCCACCGCCGCCCGGCGGCCCAGACCCGACGCCGCCGCGCCCATCGCCACCAGCAGCAGGCTGTAGACCGCGATCGGCGCCGCCAGCGCGTCGAGGCGCGGCCACAGGATGAGGTTCGCGCCGATCCAGAAGACCAGGTAGGCCGCGGGCACCGGCCACCGGCGCCGCAGGCGTTCCAGCGCCCCGGCCCGGACGAAGACCGCCATGTAGTCGAGCTGCATCAGGCCGAACAGCGCCATGCCGGTCAGGAACGCGGCAGTGCCGTCGACGAGCAGGGCGATGTCGGCCGCCCACGCCAGCACCAGACCGGCGCCGAGCATGCGGGCCGATCGCCCCGGCGGCGCCGACACCGCCAGGAGGCCGATGAGCAGGAGCATGAGCGCGGGCTTGGTGACCCAGCGGGCGCCGTCGGCGCCGAGCGTGACCGCCGCCAGATCGGCGACGAGCGCGAGGGCGAAACCGGCCGTCCAGGCGCGGGCGGGGAACCGCGACGCCATAGACCGGAGCGAGGTGAGGAGTGGGCTCATGGCCGCCGAAGCGTACCAGAGCCGGGGTTCGTGCTCCCTCAGCTCAGGTGCAGGCCGTTGACGGTGTCGGCCTGGACGACGTTCTTGACGTCGCCGTGGAACTCGTTGTGGAACTTGGCGACCCGGATCGGCTGGCCGACCGCGTCGCTGAGGTTCCGGCGGAAGTCCTCGTCGCTCGCGCAGGCGTGCTGGATCGCCTCGGCGAGGTCCTCGACCGCGATCTCGCCGCGCTCGGCCCGCTCCAGCTCGGCCGTGCCCGCGAACCGCCGGCGCACCAGCTCCGCGGCCTTCCTGACGGCCACCGCGCCGCCTTTCACCACAGCCTCACTCGCCTTGCCGGCCGCCGCCGCGGCGACCGATATCAGGATCGCTTCCATTGGTGCCCCTCCGAACTCCCGCCGCTCTCCAGCGTAGTCGTACGACATCATGAGCGTGGTTCACGAGAGCCGCTTTCGCTAGCCGCCTTCACTCCGGGTGGGCGAAGGCGGCGGTCAGGTTCCAACGGGCGATCGCGCGGCGGCCGTGCTCGAAGCCGAGCGCCGCGATCGAGGCAGTGTCGATGGTGAAGTCGCGCCCGTCCAGGGCCGGGCGGCCCAGCCAGCGCGCCGCGGCCACGCGGAGGCTGTGGCCGTGGGCGATGAACGCGACGTCGCCTTCGTCGAGGAGCGCCGCGGCTTCATCGATGGCCCTGTCGAGCCGGGCCTCGACCGCCGCGGCCGATTCGCCGCCCTCGCCGACGCCGCCCTTCGTCCAGATCGTCCAGTCGGGGTCGATCTCGTGGACCTGTTCGATCGTCAGTCCCTCGTAGTCGCCGTACGCCCACTCGGCCAGCTCGTCCTTGACGGCGGTGACGGGCAGTCCGGCGAGTTCGGCGGTCCTCACGGCCCGTTTGCGGGGGCTCGTCCACACGGCCGCGAAGTTCCAGCCCTTCAGCAGCGGAGCGAGTGCTTCGGCTTGGGCCACACCGGTGTCGGTGAGGTCGAGGTCGGTGACCGAGGTGTGTTGGCCGGTGGCCGACCAGGTCGTCTCGCCGTGGCGGATCAGCACGATTTCTCCCATGCCGAACACCCTAAGGGGTCTTCTGCATCGCGTCGCGGGCTTCCGCGCTCAGGCGACCCGCGCCAGGAAGACGCCGAAGCGGCCGCCCGGGTCGCTCCAGCGGTGCTCTGGCCGGAAACCGGCCGCCCGCAACTGGTCCTCCAGCTCCTCGGCGTGGAACTTCACCGAGACGCCGGTGTGGACCTCCTCGCCCGCGGCGAAGGCGATGCTCAGACCGAGCGCGGGCAGGTCCACCTCCATCGGCTTCAGCGCCCGCAGCCGCATCTCGATCGTCGTGGCGTCCTCGTCCCACAGCGCGAGGTGCTCGAAGTTCTCCGGCTCGAAGTCGCCGCCGAGGCGGTGGTTGAGGACGTGCAGCACGTTGCGGTCGAACTCGGCGGTGACCCCCGCGGCGTCGTTGTACGCGGCCAGGAGGACCTCGGGGTCCTTCACCAGGTCGGCGCCCACCATGAACCAGTCGCCCGGGCGCAGCGCGTCCCGCAGATCCCGCAGGAACTGGCCGCGCTCCATGCTCCTGAAGTTCCCGAACGTGCCGCCCAGGAACGCCACCAGCCTGGTGTGGTGGTCGTCGGGGAGGTGCTGGAGGTGCACGGTGAAGTCGCCGATGATGCCGCCGAGCCGGATGTCGGGGTAGGCCCGCCCCAGCTCGGCGATCACCTCGCGCACCGAACCGGCGTCGACATCGAACGGCCAGAACGACTCCAGGAGGCCGTCGCGGTTCAGCGCGTCCAGCACCACCCGGATCTTCTCGGCGGCTCCCGCGCCGAGCTCGACCACCGAGACCGGTGCGCCCATCGGGCTCTCGAAGCCGCCGGTGCCGGACTCGGTGGCCAGCACCTCGGCGATCTCGTCGGCGTGCGAGGCGAGGATCTGCCGCTCGCACCGGGTCAGGTAGTACTCCGGCTGGCGTGTCAGCTCGCCGAACAGGGCCGCCCCGCGGCCGTCGTAGTGCAGCCGCATCGGCAGGTGCTTCGGGTCGGACGTCAGGCCCAACCGTGCGTCGAAGCGCAGTGCCGCATCCAATTCGGACTCGTGAAGGCACACGCGCAGTTCTGGTTCGGACACGCTTCGAGTTTATGCCCCTCGGCGGGGTTTTGACGTTGCGCGCGGCGTGCCTTTCAGGGCGCGCCGGGGACCGTGCACGCGTGGGCGGCGAGCTGTCCGGCGTACCGCAGCGCGGCGGCCACCACGGTCCGGTTGCCCCACGCGGCCATCCGGTCCAGGCGCATCCATCCGGCCGAGGTCAGCCAGCCCAGGAGTCCCGAGGTGAACGCGTCGCCCGCGCCGATCGTGTCGACCACGTCGACGGGCACCGCGGGCACCTCCGTCACGTGCTTGCGATGGAACGCCAGCGACCCGGCGTCGCCGAGGGTCACCACCACCAGCTCGGGCCCCAGTTCGAGCCACTCGTAGGCGATCTTGTCGACGTCGGTGTCCGGGTAGATCCGGCCCAGATCGCCTTCGGAGACGCGCACCAGGTTCGACAGGCCGACGAGCCGCTCGGTGCGCCTGCGCACCTCGTCGGCCTCTCCCATCGCCGACAGGTGCAGGTTCGGGTCGAACGTGACCGGCACGGCCTGCCTGGCCCGGTTCACCCAGTGCTCGATCACCTGCGCCGACGGCTCGATGTAGGCCGCGAGCGACCCGAAGTGGATCAGGTCGACGCGGGACGGGTCCGGCCACGGCAGCCGGCGGTGCTCCCAGGCGAAGTCGGCCGTCCCGGTGGTCCAGAAGTCGTAGTCGGCCCGGCCTTCGCCGTCGACGACCGCCAGCGCCAGCGTCGAGGGCCGGTCAGTGCGTTCCAGATAGTCGCGCCGCACCCCGGCGGCGATGTGGCGGCGCCATACCTGCCGCCCGAAGTGGTCGCCGCCGACCGACCCGACCAGGGCCGTGGGCACTCCGCGCCTCGCCAGTGTCACGGCCGTGTTCGCGGGTCCGCCGCCGCAGGTGGGGCGCAGCTGGCCCCCCGGTGCGGGCACGAGGTCGATCACGTTCTCGCCTGCCACGAGAATCAACGGGGACTCCTTCCGTCAAGGGCGGGCATATGGAGTTTCGGTGAGGGTGAGGTTATTGCAACGCAATTCGGGACCGTAGGGGCGGGTTATGGACAACTCGGTGTGCGGCGTTCCTCGGAGGGGAGAAAGGCGCGCCACCCTGCGGGCGGGGCGGTGCGGCCCGGTGCCCGGCGGTCGGTCACCATGGGGGCATGTCCAGCGATGACGTCAAGGCCGCGGCCGAGCCGACCGACACGGCGGCGCCCGCGAGCGGTACATCGACCTCCCTGGAGGCCCCCGACGCCCAGGAGGCTCCGGAGGATCTGGAGGCCTCCGAGTCACCGGAGGCTCCCGAGACCGCGGCGGACGACGCCGCGGAGGGGCCTGCGGCCTCTGCGGCTCCCGCGGGCCGTGCACCGGGCAAGCGGGTGAAGCCGCGGCGGATGCGCGACATGGCGATGTCGCTGGCGGTGCTGCTCGTGCCGCTGGGAATCTTCCTCTGGGCGTGGGACTGGGCGGCCGAGGACCGGCAGGTCAGTGTCGTCGATCCGAGCGAGGACTACATGGCCGCCGAGGGGCTCGGCATCGAGGTCGTGCGCCCTGAGCTGTCGGAGGAGTGGAAGCCGATCTCGAGCGTGCTGGCGGCGGACGCCGAGGCGGTCACGCTGCGCACCGGCTGGTACTCGCCGGACGGGTACGGCCTGCAGCTGGTGCAGACCACCGGGCCGGTCGACGACGTCGACGAGGAGCTGACCGGTTCCAGCGAGTCGATCGAGGCCGCCGGCCTGGAGTGGGACGCCTACGACACCGCCGAGGGCGAGGCATGGGTGACCGTGCTCGACGCTTCGACGGTGGTGCTCACCGCCGAACAGGACGCCATAGGTGAACTCCCCGAACTGGCCGAGGGCGTCGCAACGGCCCTGCCCGAGTGAACGGGCGACTAGACCATATAAGTTATAATCTATAACCACACGTATTTTATAGGATATAACTTATACTCTATAAGAATCTCTATGTAGGAAATATCCTATAACCTTGACCATGGCGCTGTTTTTGGGCGTCGGCGGCGAGCCTCGATCGTGCCGCCGCCGCCCTCATCGTCACCGGTGGTGTCGCGGCGGCGGGCTGTCCGTCGAAGGCGGTGGCGTGATCGCCGGCGGCGAATCGGGCGATCGCCCAATGGGGACCTGTAGGTTATATCTTATAGAATATAAGCTCAATCGTCGGTCTCTGCCGCAGTGCGGGCGTCCAGGCGTTCTCTGGCCCCTTCGAGATGGGCCTGGCACCGGTCGGCGAGGGCCTCGCCGCGTTCCCACAGCTGCAGGGACTCTTCGAGGGTGGCGCCGCCCGCTTCGAGTTGCTCCACGGTGGCGATGAGTTCGGCCCGGGCCTCCTCGTAGGTCAGGTTCTCCGTGCGGTTCGCGCTGTCGGTCATGGACCCTCTTCCTTCTCGGTGACGGCTGCTTGCAGACTGCCCGCGGCGAGGCGGACGTGGATGCGCTCGCCCGCGTCGGCGGCGTCGCGCAGGATCGCGCCGGTGCCCGAGTCCGCGACTATCGCATAGCCGCGGTCGAGTGTGGACTGCGGCGAGAGGGACCGCAATCGCGCCCGCAGGTGGCCCAGATCGTCCACCGAGCGCTCCAGGCGCGAGTCGATGCGGGCGCGCATCCGGTGGGTGAGGTTCTCGACCGCCTCCGCTCGCGATTCGAGCATCGTCCGGGGCCTGGCCAGGACCGGCCGGGCCCGCATCGCGGCGAGCCCGTCCTCCTCGCGCGTGAGCAGCGCGTTCAGGCTCTGGCGCAGTCTTGTGCGGCTGATGTTGAGGCCGCGCTGCTCCTCGGCGAGGTCCGGCACGACCTTCTTGCCCGCCTCGGTGGGCGTCGAGGCGCGCCAGTCGGCGATGTAGTCGAGGATCGGCGTGTCCGGCTCGTGCCCGATCGCCGAGACCACCGGCGTGGCGGCGTCGGCCACGGCGCGGCACAGCGTCTCGTCGGAGAACGGCAGCAGGTCCTCCATCGAGCCACCGCCGCGGGCGATGACGATGACCTCGATGTCCGGGTCCGCGTCGAGCTCGGCGAGCGCCGCGCACACCTCCGTGACCGCCCTTGGCCCCTGCACGGCGACCTCGCGGACGTCGAAGTCGGCGGCGGGCAGGCGCGCGCGGGCGTTCTTGAGCACGTCGCGCATCGCGTCCGAGGCCCGCCCCGTGATGAGCCCGATCCGATAGGGCAGGAACGGCAGCGGCTTCTTGCGGTCGGCCGAGAACAGGCCCTCGGCGGCCAAGAGCTTCTTGAGCCGCTCCAGGCGCGCGAGCAGCTCCCCGAGCCCGACCTGGCGGATCTCCCGCAGGTGCAGCGAGAGCGACCCGTTCTTGTCCCACCACTGCGCTTGGGCCCGCACGACGACCTGGGCGCCGTCCCGCAGCGGCGGATCGGCGGCCGCGGCGGCACCGGTGAAGTCGACGACCCGCATCGACACCTCCGCCGACGGGTCCCGCAGCGTCAGATAGACGGTGCGCCCGCGGTGGCTGATCTCAGTGATCTGCCCCTCGGTCCACACCTCGCCCAATCGCGCGACCCAGTCCCCGATCTTCTTGGAGACCACCCGCAGCGGCCACGGGTTCTCCGCGCTCATGGGCGCGTTCGGTCCGGTGCCGGTTCGTTGGGGTGCCCTGTGCGCTGCGTCGGTCACGCCGCCAGCCTAACGTTCGCCTGGGACAAAACCGGGTCGCCGGTTACCATCGAGGCGTGGCAGACCCCAAGCGAGTGTTGTTGGCCAAGCCCCGCGGCTACTGCGCGGGCGTGGACCGGGCCGTGGAGACCGTCGAGAAGGCGCTGGAGCTCTACGGCGCTCCCGTGTACGTCCGCAAGGAGATCGTGCACAACCGCCACGTCGTCGAGACCCTCCAGTCCAAGGGCGCGGTCTTCGTCGAGGAGAACGAGGAGGTGCCGCCCGGCTCGGTCGTCGTCTTCTCGGCCCACGGCGTCGCCCCCGAGGTCCACGAGCAGGCCGAGGAGCGGAGCCTGAAGGCCATCGACGCCACCTGCCCGCTGGTGACGAAGGTCCACCAGGAGGCCCGCCGCTTCGCCCGCGACGACTACGACATCCTGCTCATCGGCCACGAGGGCCACGAGGAGGTCGTCGGCACCTCCGGGGAGGCCCCCGAGCACATCCAGCTCGTCGACGGCCCCGACTCGGTCGACGCGGTGAAGGTCCGCGACCCCGAGAAGGTCGTGTGGCTCTCGCAGACGACGCTGTCGGTGGACGAGACGATGGAGACCGTCGACCGGCTCAAGAAGCGCCTGCCGATGCTCCAGAACCCGCCCAGTGATGACATATGTTATGCCACGCAGAACCGCCAGCAGGTCATCAAGGACATCGCCGCCGACTGCGACGTCGTGATCGTCGTCGGCTCGCAGAACTCCTCGAACTCCAAGCGGCTCGTGGAGGTCGCCGTCCAGCACGGCGCCGGCGCCGGGTACCTGGTCGACTTCGCGCACGAGATCGAGGAGTCCTGGTTGGACGACGCCGCCACTGTGGGCGTCTCGTCCGGTGCCTCGGTGCCGGACAACCTGGTCCGGGAAGTCCTGGACCACCTCGCCGAGCGCGGCTTCGGCGAGGTCGATGAGGTCGAGCCGGTCAGGGAGAAGATCACCTTCCAGCTGCCGCGCGAACTCGTCCGCGACCTGAAGGCCGCTGGGGCGAAGTTATAGGTTATAGGCCCGCGGGTGTTGCCGAGAGTGACGACTTACGGCTTGTAGGCGTCGCCGACGGCTTCCTGAGCAGTCTCCCAGACGGGTTTGCGAGCCGGGGTCACGACCGGCGCTATAGGTTCGGGCGGCGCCGCGGCCACCTCCAGTTCGCTGAAGCGCCGCGCCGTCACCATCAGCCGCGACTCGACGCTGGCCACCGCCGCGTTGTACGACCCCACCGCGGCCTCCAGCGACGACCCGAGCCGCGCGAAGTGGCCCGAGACCGTCGCCAGTCGCTCGTGGAGCTCCCGGCCGAGCTGGTGGACCTCCTTGGCGTGCGCGGCGAGGGCCTCCTGCCGCCACGTGTGCGCCACGGTGCGCAGCAGCACCATCAAGGTCGCCGGGGACGCCACCACCACGTTGCGCGCGAACGCGTCCTCCAGCAGCGCCGGATCGGACTTGAGCGCCCCGTCGAGGAACGCGTCGGCGGGCACGAACAGCACCACCATCTCCGGCGTGTCGTCGAAGGCCCGCCAATACTCCTTGCCCGCCAAGGACTCCACGTGCCGCCGCAGGTGCTTGGCGTGCGTGCGCAGCGACGCCTCGCGCGCGTGCTCGTCGTCGGCCTCGAGCGCCTCCAGGTACGCCTGGAGCGGCGCCTTCGCGTCCACGACGACGCACCGCCCGCCCGACAGCCGCACCACCAGGTCCGGGCGCACCGCCCGCCCGTCCACGGCCGAGGACAGCTGCTGGGAGAAGTCGCAGTGCTCGACCATCCCGGCCGCCTCCACCAGCCGCCGCAGCTGCACCTCGCCCCACTGGCCGCGCACCTGCGGCGAGCGCAGTGCGCCCAGCAGCCGCCCGGTCTGGTCACGCAGCTCCTCGGAGATGTCGGCGACGCCCGAGAGCTGGATGCGCAACTGCGCGTAGGCGTCCAGCCGCGCCCGTTCCACGTCGCCCAGGCGCGTCTCGTAGCGCGCCAGCGTCTCCGCGATCGGGGCGAGCACTTCGCCGACGGCGTGCCTAGAGTGGTCGGTGGCCTCGTAGGCCACGGTCTTCAGCTTGGCCTCCAGCCGTTCCTCGTTGTCGGCGGCCGCCTCGAGCCGGGCCGTCGCGCCCGCCAGCTCGGCCGCCTGCCGCGAGCGCCCCGCGAACCATCCGCCCGCCGCGCCCGCGGCCAGGCACACCACTGCCAGTAGGACCCAAGTCATACGGGACAGTCTAGGGGCGCCGGCGCGGGTAGGCTCGGTTCATGGAACTGTGGTTGACCTTGCTCGTCATCGCGATCGCGGTCATCGCCTTCGTGGTCTACACCAACAAGCGGCGCGCCGAGCGCGAGCTGGCCGACGCCGAGGCCGAGGCCAGGCGCCTGTACGAGCGCCTCGGCGGCCAGACCATGAACCTGAGCGCGCCGGGGGACAACCCGGCCGCGAGCCAGGCGCTGGCCGACGCGGGGGAGCGCTACACCGCCGCCGGGTCGCAGCTCGAGTCGGCCTCCAGCATCCGCCAGTACCGGCTGGCCTGCGAGACGGCCATCGAGGGACTCCACTACATCCGCGCCGGACGCGAGGCCATGGGCATCGACCCCGGGCCGGCGGTGCCCGAGCTGCCCGGCCAGCGCGGCACCGGCGCGCTCACCGAGCGGGTGTCGGCCGACGTCGAGGGCCGCTCGTACACCGGCTCGCCCACCCCTGACGACGAGAACCGCCACTACTACCCGGGTGGCAGGGTGGACGGGCGCCCCGTCCCGGCCGGCTGGTACAACACGCCGTGGTGGAAGCCCGCGCTCGCGGGGGTCGGCGGGGCCCTGGTCGGCGTGATGATCTTCGACGCGATGCTCGCCCCGGCGTATGCGGGCGGGATGGTCGAGGGCGCCGCGGCCGACGCGGGCGCCGATGGAGGCGACGCGGGCGGTGACACCGGTGACGCCGGTGACGGTGGTGACTTCGGCGGCGACGGCGGCGGCGATTTCGGAGGGGACTTCGGGGGCGACTTCGGCGGTTTCGACTTCTGACGCCGGTTCTCGAACCCCGAACGGGGTCATCCGGCCCGTCGGCCTGCCATCACCCGAACCGGGCGCCGCTGCGCGGCGGCAGGCCGCGCCTGCTTGCTGCGTTGCCAGGGCACCCCGAGGCGCCACCGGTATCCGGGCGCCCTTCCGTCCTCGCGGCGAGGCCGATTCAGGGCTCGCAAGCCTCGCCAAGGGGGCCGGTGAGTCGCGCACCGGCACTGCGAGCGGACAAGCGGACTCGGATACCGCGCTCCGCGCCCTGGGCGGATCGTGGACCGTCTGGCCGCCCGCGCAATACTTGAACCTTATTGTGATATTCATCACTATTCAATGTCCTTGAGGGTGTCTCGCGGCGTGCTCGCCGCGTCGCGCGCTGAGTCCTTTTTGTCCATTACGGACAGTAATGGCGCGAGCTAGGGGTGTCGATAAATTGACAAGCTTCTTATCTTTCGATGCGGTGCGCTCCGTTTCGGCCGCCTGTCCGTTACTTCCCTGAAGCGCGAACTTCCCCCCATGTGTGCAAAGTGGGGTCTTGTGCATTCTCGTGTGGACTGGCACGGTGGCTCGCGGGGAAACAAGTGTTCCCCGCCACACCCGAAGCGGCGGCGTCGGCAATCCCGGCGCCGAAGCCCCCCAACAGAACAGGAGCCGTCGTGACACAGTCACAACGATGGCGTCAAACGCTCGCGATCGCCTCCACAGGTGTGCTGGTATCGGCCTTCGCCGGTAGCGCCGCCTGGGCCGCCCCCGAGAGCGACGTCGACGCACTGATCGATCAGAAGGTCGACGCCGACCTCCTCGCCGCCATCGATGCCGAAGGCGAGGCCGAACTCTGGGTACGGTTCGAAGGAGCCCCCGACTACCACCCGGCCTTCAGCGCCGACGCCAAGACGGACAAGGGAACCGCCGCCGTAGAGGCGGCCAGGGAATTCGCCGAGGAGTCCCAGGCCGACGTGGCCGCCGCCCTCGACGACGCCGGAGCGGACTACGAGTCCTTCTGGGCCTCCTCCACCATCAAGGTCACCGGTGACGCCGACCTCCTCGCCGACATCGTCGCCTTCGACGAGGTCGCCGAAGTCGTCGAGGCCCCCGACTACAAGCTCATCGAGCCCGTGGCCATGGAGGTCGAACCCGAGACCACCGAATGGGGCCTGGACAACATCAACGTCCCCGACGTGTGGGACATGGGCTTCGACGGCTCCGGAGTCGTCATCGCCTCCATCGACACCGGCGTCGACTACACCCACCCGACGCTCGTCGACCACTACCGCGGCAACAACGGCGACGGCACCTTCACGCACGACTACAACTTCTACGACATCCAAGGCGTCTGTGACAGCGACGCCCCGTGCGACTACGACGGCCACGGCACCCACACCATGGGCACCATGGTCGGCGACGACGGCGAAGGCAACCAGATCGGCGTCGCCCCCGGCGCCGAGTGGATCGCCGTCAACGCCTGCTGCCCCGACGCCGAGACGCTTCTGGCGGCCGGGGAGTGGATCGCCGCGCCCACCGACTCCGAGGGGAACGACCCCGACCCGTCGAAGGCGCCCGACATCGTCAACAACTCCTGGGGCACCACCGACTCGATCGACGACCCGTTCTATGAGGACGTCATCGCCCTGTGGCACGCCGCCGGGATCATCCCGGTCTTCTCGTTGGGCAACAACGGGGAGTTCGGCTGCGAATCCGCCGGCTCTCCGGGCCTGTACCCCAACGTGATCGGCGTCGGCGCCTACGACGTCGACAACGTCATCGCCGACTTCTCCGCCCGCGGCCCCGGCCGCGACGGACAGGTCAAACCCGACCTGGCCGCGCCCGGCGTCAACGTCCGCTCCGCCTACCCGGGCGGCGGTTACGCCTACGGCGACGGCACCTCGATGGCCGCGCCGCACGTGGCCGGGACGATCGCGCTCATGCTGTCGGCCGCTCCCGCGCTCGAAGGCGACTTTGACGCCGTCTACGAGGCGCTCACCTCCACCGCTCACGCCACCGCCGACGACCAGTGCGGCGGCACCGAGGAGTTGAACAACGTCTACGGCCACGGCCGACTGGACGCGCTCGAAGCGGTGCTGGCCTCGCCGATCGGCGACACCGGCGCCGTCGAGGGCACCGTCACCGACGCCGAGGGCACGCCGATCGAGGACGCGACCGTCGCCTTCACCGGCGAGTTCTCCCGCTCCGCCACCACCGGCGCCGACGGTGCCTACAGCGTGCCGCGCCTGCCGGTGGGCACCTACGAGGTGACGGTCTCGAAGTTCGGCTACGAGGACGCCACCGGCTCGGTGACCGTGACCGTCGACGCGACCACCGCGTTCGACGCCACGCTCACCGCCGTGCCGTCCACCACGGTGACCGGCACCGTCGTCGACGGCTCGGGGCACGGCTGGCCGCTCGCGGCGACCGTCTCGACCACCGGCGGCGAGGTCTCGACGGTGACCGACCCGCTCACCGGCGAGTTCTCGATCACCCTCCCCGAAGGCGAGTGGGAGCTGGCCGTAGAGGCCGACTACCCCGGATACCAGGACGTCACGGTCGGCGTCGTCTCGGCGGCCGACACGCTGATCGAGGTCCCGATCGCCGAGGGCTGCATCGCCCCCGGTTACGCCTTGGGCCCCATCGGCACCGGCTTCGAGACCGAGGCGGCCCCGGCGGGCTGGAGCGTCGTCAACCGCGGCGTCGAGCCGTGGCGCTTCGACGACTTCGGCGACGAGGGGAACCGCACGCCCGGCTCGGGCGGGTTCGCGACGGCGAACTCCGACGCGCAGGGATCGGGCAGCAAGCTCATGGACACCGACCTCATCTCGCCGGTGTTCGACCTGTCGAGTGTGGACGACCCGACGCTGACGTTCGACACCGATTACTACCAGGGGTCCTATGACACCGAAGCGGACGTCGCGGTCTCGACCGACGGCGGCCGGACCTGGGCCGAGGCGTGGGCGTCCGACGGGAGCGCCCGCGACACCTCGATCTCGGTCGACCTGTCCGAATGGGCCGACGCCACCGAGGCCCGGGTCAAGTTCCACTACACCGACAACGAGGACTGGGCCTGGTGGTGGCAGATCGACAACGTCCTCGTCGGTGACGCCGCCGAATGCGCGCCGGTCGCGGGCGGACTCGTGCGCGGCACGGTGGCCGACATGGCCACCGGCGACCCGCTCGAAGGCGCCCGCGTCACGCACCTCGGCTCGGGCTACTCCGGGACCGCGGACGCGGACGGCGCTTATTGGACGTTCGCGGCCGGTAGCGGCGAGTCGGCGTTCGAGGCGGTCGTGGACGACTTCGGTTCCGCCGTCGAGACGGTCGAGATCGTTCCCGACGGGGTGACCACCGCGGACTTCGAGGTCGGCACCCCCGAGATCTCCGTCAGCTCCACGGCTCTGAACTCCTATGTGCAGCAGGGCAGTTCGTGGACACACAAGCTGAAGATCACCAACTCGGGCACCGCTGACGGGATCGTCTCGTTCGATGTCGGCGATGGCGGCTTCAGCATCATGGGCTACGGGAATCCGTCGGACACCTCGTGGCTGACCGTCGAGGCCGACTCCGTGACCGTGCCCGCAGGGGAGACGGTGACGGTGAACGTCAAGACGACCGCGACCGAGGAGTTCGGCGTCGACCAGCCGGGCACGTACACCGCCACGCTGTCGTTGAACGTGGTGAGCCCGTACGAGAAGCCGGTCATCGACGTGTCCATGCTGGTCGTTCCGAAGAACGAGCAGGGCAAGCTCGTCGGGACGGTGGAGAGCGCCGACTGCGACGGCGGGGAGACGCTGCTGGAGTCGGTGCAGGTCCAGATCCGCGAGTACGGCGGCGAGACGCTGCACCTGCTGACCGATGAGGAAGGCGGGTACTCGTACTGGTTGGACGACGGCACTTACACGGTGATCGTCTCGAAGGACGGGTACGCGGCCGACTTCGACATGGTCGAGGTGGAGGGCGGAACCACCAACGAGCTGCCGTTCACCTTGGAGGAGCTCAACTGCTAGGGAACTCCTGAACCGCTGGGCCCCGGCTGGAACGTCTGGGGCTCGGCATCGACCGGGTGCGGCGGCGCTGTGGAGGGCCGTCCTGGGGACTTCGTGACAACGGCTCGCCCCGCCGTCGCACCCGAGCGTCACTCGCAAGCTTATATCTTATAACACCCAAGAGAAATCCTATATGATATATCCTATAGAATCGGGGCGATGTGCTGACCGGGAGGTGGTGGCGGGCTGCCGGATTGGTGACGGCCTTGCGGGTTTCGCGTTCGATCTGGGCGCTGTGCCAGTTGGGTCGGAGCCGGGGCGCTCGGTGACGGTGCGGACTTCGGACGGGCCGTTGCCATCCGAGTAGGGCCGGTGCGCTCTGGCGCCCGGCCTCGAAGATCCCTCAGGCGCGGTCCCGGCGGCGCACCGATCTCCCCGCGAGCGCTTCGGTCCGCTTCCCATCGTCGATCGCGATCTGGCCGTTGACGAGCACGTATGGGATCCCCGCGGCCTGGCGGCGCGGTTCGTCGAACGTGGCTCGCGCGGCGACCGTATCGGGGTCGAACAGCACCAGGTCGGCGGCATTCCCCTCTGCGACGATCCCGCGGTCGGCCAAGCCGAGCCGCCGCGCCGGGCGGCCCGTCAGGTGCGCCACGCATTCCTCAAGCGAGAACAGACCAAGCTCGCGGCAGTAGTGCCCCAGATACCTCGCGAAGCTGCCCCACGCGCGCGGATGAATCCGATCGCCGTGCAGCACACCGTCGGTCGACCCGGTATGCGTCCCGTGTCGCATGATCAGCCGCACGTTCTCCTCATTGCCCACGTGCATCAGACACCCGGTGCCGAAATCGTCCTCGGCCAGGATGTCCAAGTAGAACTCGGCGGCCTCGGCGCCCGATGCCCGCGCCGCGTCGGCGACCGTGGACCCGACCACCTTCCTCAGCTCCGGCTTGGTGACACCGGAGATCTCGATCCGCGACCAGTCCACCGGCACGCCGTTCGCGCCGTCGGTGCCGACCTCGTCGAGTTCGTGGACGATCTGCGCGCGCGTTGTGGCGTTCGCGAGTCGATCGGCGAGCGCGCCGTAGCCGCCCTCGACCGACCAGCTCGGCAGCAGCGCCGCCAGCATTGTCATGCCCGGCAGATACGGATAGGTGTCCAGGCCGATGTCGAGACCTTCGTCCAGCCCTTCGTCGACGAGCTTCAGCAGCTCACCGGCGCGCCCGGCGTTGACCTCGTAGTTCATGGTGGCGTGCGCCAGATGCAGCGCGCACCTTGAGGCGCGGGCGATCGCGATCATCTCGGCGTAGCCTTCGAGCGCGCCCGCGCCGTAACTGCGCTGGTGCGGCCCGAAGTAACCGCCGTACCCGGCGACGACCTCGCACAGCGCGATGAGCTCGGCGGTGTCGGCGTACATGCCCGGCGCGTAGCCGAGTCCGGCCGACAGGCCCACCGCGCCCTCCTCCATGCCGGTCGCGACGAGCGCTCGCATGGTCCGCAGTTCGCTCTCGGTGGGCGGGCGGTCGTCCCAGCCCATGGCGAGCATGCGGACGGTGCCGTGGGGGACCAGATAGGCCGCGTTCGTCGGCGAACCCCGGTCGACCCTGTCGAGGTAGCCGCCGACCGAACGCCACGAGAAGTCCACGCCGTCAGGGCGGCCGTTCCAGGCGGCGATGGCCTCCCACATCTGCGGCGCGGTCACCTCGTCGACCGGCGCGTAGCTGAGCCCGTCCTGCCCGAGCACCTCCAGGGTGCAGCCCTGGCCGAGTTTGGCGAGGTGGTCGTGGTCGGTGAGGACGGCCAGCTCGGAGTGGGCGTGCATGTCGATGAAGCCGGGCGCGCACACCAGCCCTCCGGCGTCGATGACGCGCTTGCCGTCGAGCCGAGCGCCGGAGTGAGCGTCGAGTGCGGTGATGCGGCCGTCCTTGACGCCCACGTCGGCGCGGAACCGGGCGGCGCCGGTGCCGTCGACGATGTCGGCGCCGCGGATGACGACGTCCAGCTCAGCCATGCGGGGCCCTTCGTACTCGGCCGTGCGGGAGCCCTTCGGGCTCGGGCGGTTCGTCCGGCCCACTTCAGTCCGCTTCGGTTCTTCAGTCCACGGCCGCCAGCGCGTCGATCTCCACCAGCATTTCCTCCCTGGGGAGCGCGCAGATGACGGTGGTGCGGCACGGCAACGGTATCTCTTTGCCGGTGTGGGCGGCGACGAACTCGGCGTAGGCCTCGTTCATGGCGTGGAAGTCCTCGCGGTGAGCGAGGTAGACGCGCAGCATGATGACATCGTCGAAGCTCGCGCCTCCGGCGGTGAGGATGGCGTGGACGTTCTCGAGGGTGCGCAGGGTCTGGCCTTTGACGTTCCCGCGGTGGACGTATTCGCCGCTGTCGGGGTCGACCGGGCCCTGCCCGGAGACCTGGAGGAGCGGTCCTTTGCGGACGCCTTGCGGGAAGGCGTGGGCGGGGGCCGGAGCGGCGGTGGTGTGGATGGCGGACTTCGCAGTCATATAGTAAAGATACATTCCTATTTCAAGAGGTGTGCGATGGACGACTCCCAGCTCCGCAGTCTGCGCGGTGAGGTCCTCGACTGGCGGCACAAGGCCGTTCCCGCTTCGGCGCACGGACGAACACTCTCCTCCTGGCTGGCCTCCAGGCCTCGCCTCGACGAACTCGACACACCCGTCATGACCCTCTCGTCCGAGGCCCTCGACCACAACCTCGCGGCGATGGCCGCCTGGTGCGCCGATCGCGGCCTCGCCCTCGCCCCGCACGGCAAGGCGACGATGGCGCCGCAGCTGTGGCGCCGCCAGCTTGACGCCGGAGCCGTCGGGATCACCGTGGCCAACCTGCCGCAGTCGCGCGTCGCCCGCGCCTTCGGCGTCGAACGGGTGCTGATCGCCAACGAGATCACCAGCCCGGCCGGGGTGGCGTGGCTCGGCGAGTGGGCGCGGGAAGGCGTGAGCGTCACCGTCTTCGCCGATTCGCTCGCCGCCGTCGACGTGCTCGCGCGCGCCGGGGGAGGGCCGATAGAGGTGGCCGTGGAGCTCGGCGCGGTGGGCGGGCGCTGCGGGGCGCGCAGCGTCGAGGACGCCTATGCGGTGGCGACGGCGGTCCGCGATGCGGCGAATCTGCGCCTGGTCGGCGTGGCCGGATATGAGGGCGCCGTGACCGCGGGGACCGATCCGGCCGCGCTGGCGGCCGTCGACGCCTATCTGGAAGACCTAGCGGGGCTGTTCGCGGCCTTGGACTTCGAGACCGACCGGCCGATGGTGACCGCGGGCGGCAGCGCCTATTACGACCGCGTGGCCGCCGTGCTGGCGCCACTGTCGGGCGAGGCCGAGGTGGTGCTGCGCGCGGGCTCGTACCTGGTCCACGACCACGGCTTCTACGCCCGTATCGCGCCCGCGGGACGCGGGGCTTCGGGCCCGGAGCTGCGTCCGGCGCTGCGGGCGCGGGCACGGGTCCTGTCGCGGCCCGAGCCGGAGCTGGCCGTCCTCGACGCGGGAAGGCGCGACGTGCCCTTCGATCAGGGTCTGCCGTTGCCGTTGGGGATCAAGGGCGCGCAGTGCTCGCAGATCAGCGACCAGCACCTGTTCGTGACCGGCGACGTCGCGGGCCTCGGCGTGGGCGACGTGGTGGAGCTCGGGCTGTCGCACCCGTGCACGTCGTTCGACAAGTGGAACCTGATCCCGGTCGTCGACGGCGGAGGCCGCGTCGTGGACGCGGTGCGGACGTTCTTCTGAGGCGCCGGGATGAGGCGCGCGGCCGCCATGCGATCGGAACGGGCCGTATCCGCGTCGCTTCGTCCGCGCGCTACGTTCTCGGACGGACTCGCGGTCTCCGAACGCCGCGCCGAAGGCGCCGTGACGGTAAAGCCGCCCTTGAAATCGCCCTCATCGGTCCGTCGGCTGAGCGGTGTCGCCCTCAGAGCAGTTCGCGGAGGGCCTGGAGGACCGGGCGGTTGCCCGGCAGCCAGGGGACGTCGTCGAGCTCGTCGGCGGCGAGCCAGCGCAGGCGCGCGTGTTCGAGGGCCTCGGGCTCGCCGCCGCGCAGGCTCGCGCGGTAGACCCGCAGCAGGAAGCGGCCGCCCCCGGCCATCAGATCGTCGCCGACGCGTTCGCCGACCGAGATCTCGACCCCGAGCTCCTCGCGGCACTCGCGCCGCAGGGCGTCGGTCTCGGTCTCGCCGGGCTCGACCTTGCCGCCGGGGAACTCCCAGAGCCCGGCGAGTTCGGGCGGGTAGGAGCGGGCGGCGGCGAGGACCTTCTCGCCCTCCAGGATCGCGGCGCCGACGACGACACGCGGTTCTATGGCACGGGGTTCCATCACGCCGCGCAGTCTAACCGCGCCGATCGCAGCGGGCGCGTGAAGGACCGATATTTCTTATAAGATATAATATGTATCCTATATCTTATATCCTATAATCTAACAGTGGATTACAGGCTATAACTCCACGTGAGGTCCCCCGCTCCTGTCAGCTGGGGTCGGGCGCCCGGCGCTGGGTTCCGGGTGGCGGTGGCCCGGGCGGGGTCGCGGTTGGCGGTCGGTCGCGTTCGTGTCAGCAGGGTCGGGCGGGGACGGGGCAATGGGCCGCCTTCGGGCTGCGGGAGGGGTGGCGCGGGGCGTCTTGCCCTCGGGCCAGAGCGTGCCGCCGTCTTCGGGTTGCGGGAGAGGTGGAGTCTCGCCGATGGCGGGTTCTCGGAGGTTGCGAATTGAGCCTGTTCGGCGCGGGATGTAACACTCTGCGACCTGTTGAGATTCACAGCTGAGGTCATACTTTCGGGGGATATTCGCTGGACTGAACAGCCAGGAATCGCCTCCGCCAGCACTAAAACAGGCAAGAACTGGACCGAAATATCCGTTATTACTGATATGTCTCCTATGCCACCCTGGACAGAAGCTGAGCGAAGGGGAACACTCGGTTCAGAAACGATAAAGATACGGCGACAATTCAGACACGAACGCCCCTCGTGTCGTCGGAACCGTTAGAGAACGACTTTACTGATCGGCTGTCGCCCGGTTACGCCAGGGCCGTTTATGTGCACAGCCTATACAGATGGCGACGGTGCCATATGGGGAGAACGGAGCAAGACGACAACGTGCTGTTGGATGCACTCAGAGAGCTCAACGGTTGGGAAGCGGATGACGGCCGTCTCGCGCGGACGCTGCCGCTCGACGAGTCCCAGCACGCCGCTCTCGCCGAGCAGATCAAGATCTTCGCCGACACGCTCAACGTCCGTCCGGATGTGACCAGATCCGACCACGCCACGCTCATCGTCCTCATGAGAGACGGCGGGGTCAGCCTCACCGACGTGACCTTCGCCGGGCGCGTCGAGAGCGCTTACATCACCATAGCGGGCGAGCTCGCGGCCGAGGAGGGCTCCCACCTCTCCAAGGGCCGTTTCGCCCGCTGGCGCAGAAGGAACCAATAAAGCGCACCGGGACGGGCCGGCGGTCCGTCCCGGATCCGCCGCAGCGAGCGGCCTCGGCGCTCCAGCGCCTCGACGATAGCTCCCAACGCCTTCGGCCCCATGCCGTGCAGCTCGAGCAGTTCCACCTCGCTCCACGCCCCCACCCGATCGAGCGTCGTCAGGCCCGCTCCGCACAGCGCCCGCGTCGCCGGGCCGCTGATCGATGCCGGCAGGTCGTGCCCGCCGCCTGCTCCAGCTCGCGCGATCGCTTCGCCACGGCTTCCCCCGCCGCTACGCGTCGTCGATGTCGGCCAGCGCTCGGCGGCCGGTGACCACCAGCAGGAGGTCCTTGGCCGGCATGCGGCGCGGTGCTCCCTCGCCCACGGTGGCCTCGGCATCGGTCGCCACCAGGCGCGTGCCCGCCAGGTCGACGCCGAAGTAGTCGAAGTTCCCCGGCCCGGCCGAGCCGAGCACCAGGGCGATCCGCTCCGGCGGCGGCGCGGGCAGCCCCAGCGGCTCGGTGATGTCCAGCCCGTGGATCACGTCGTGCGAGAGCGCACCCGCCTGCCCGCCCCCGGGCGGCCGCCACGGGTGGCGGATGTTCGCCGCGTAGAGCTCGGCCAGCTCCCGGCCGCTCATCGCCTTCGCCGCGGCGCGGGCGTCCCGGTCGGCGAACCGGTCGAACCGGAACCGCGACCGCACCATCCCGGCGAGGAAGCCGAGCGGCGAGAGCCGGAACGGCATCGTCATGTGCGCCAGCGCCTCCCGTGCGCTCCAGCCTTCGCACAGCGAGGCCGCCGCCCACTGCTCGGGTCCGAATTCGGCGAAGAGCGCGGCGAGCCGCTCGCGCTCGGCGTGGGTCTGCTCGGCGAATCGGGGATCGTTGCCGTCCATGTGCTGAGGTCCTTCCTGGTTCGGTCGTGTGTCACTCCTTGTACGACCGGGCCGGAGGAAACTCATCGGTCAAGACGCTCGGGAAGTCCGGGCTTCGGGGGTCTTCCCCGCCCAGACCTCGAACCGTCGATCGAGGCGCTCGGAAATGCGAGGCGATGCGCGCCGGTCACTCCGAGGGAGTGGGCCGGTCGAGGCGCTCGGAGAGCCCGAATTCCTCGAAGCGGCCCGCCGTGCCCAGGAACGTCACGATCCGGGCGATGCGGCCCCCGCGCGGCTCGACCAGGATGACCGCGAACGGGCGCAGCCGCCCCTCGGCGTCCGGGCGGTACTGCCCGAAACCGGGCGCGCCGTTGACGGCGGTCGGGACGAGCCGGTCTCCGTCGCACGCGTCGCTGGAGGTCATCAAGGCGGCGATCCGCTCGCCGCCCAGCAGCCACCACGTGAACGGCGGCATCGACGCGGTCGCGTCCTCGCGCAGCAGCGCGGTCATCGCCGCGATGTCGTGCGACTCGAAGGCCGCGACGTACCGGCGCAGCAGCTCCCGCTGTTCGGCGTCGCCCGGGTCGAGCACGTCGGCCGCGTCGGGCCGGTCGGCCTCGAGCACCGCGCGGGCCCGCTGGAGCGCGCTGTTCACCGCCGGGACCGTGGTGCCGAGGATCGCGGCGGTCTCCTTGGAGGAGAAGACGAGGATGTCCCGCAATACCAGCACTGCGCGCTGACGTGGCGCGAGCCGCTGGAGCAGTGCGATGAAGGCCAGGCGCACCGTCTCCTTCTCCAGCACGGTCGCCCCCGGATCGCCCGTGCCGAACAGGCGCCGGTCCGGCATGGGCTCGACCCAGCGGTCCGCCGGCAGCGGAGCGCCGAGCTCGCCGCCGTCGGCGGCCGGTCCCAGGTCCATCGCCAGCGCGCGCCGCTTCGCGCCGCGGAGCATGTCGATGCAGACGTTGGTGGCGATGCGGTGGACCCACGTGGTCAGCCGCGCCCGCGCCGGATCGTACTGCTCCGCCCTGCGCGAGGCCCGGATGAGCGTCTCCTGCACGGCGTCGTCGGTGTCGGCCGCCGAGCCGAGCAGCCGGTAGCAGTACCGCGTCAGCGGAGTGCGGAGCGTCTCGAGCGCCTCGGTCGAGGCCCCTGCGCTGTTCGCGTGTGTCATGACGGGAATGCTCCGCCTCCGCGGCGCCCGTCCGCAACCGGGGCGGGCCGCCCCGGCGGATCAGACGTTGAAGCGGAACTCGACCACGTTACGTCAGCGTTAGCGGTCATCCAGCACCGGTTCCGAGTCCCGCGCTGTGCGTAAGGGCGCACTCACAACACTGTCGGACCCGCAGGTACGCTGAGGCCATGCAAAAGCGGAGGTGCGTAGTCAGCCTTGAAGTGCCTGAGGAGACCGGCGAGCAGAGCTGGATGACCCGTGAGCTCTACCCCACCGACAACAGTGAGCTTGGATACACCAAGAGCTCAATTCGCCCGTTCGGCAATTCATATGCGGAGCTCGTTCGCGACATCGAACATATGCGACAGGACTGCGAACTCGACGTGCTCGACCTCAGATCCAAGGTCTCCCGGCTCGTCCCCTGGAACAGTTGATGGCAGAACTCACGGCTGATGAAAAACTCGCGCCGGACGCGACCGACTGGGATGTGCCCAGCGAACTGAGCACGGCGACAGGTGGCTCACCGCAGATCGTCTGTATCTGCGGCTCCACGAGGTTTCGTGACGATATGGCAGAAGCAAACCGTAAATTCACTCTCGCCGGGACCATAGTGCTGGCACCAGCAGTCTTTCAGCACCGCGGAGACGCCATCACGACCGATCAGAAGCGCACGCTCGACGAACTCCACCTGAAGAAGATCGACGTTGCGGATGTGGTCTTTGTCGTCGATCCCGGAAGCTATATCGGCGAGTCCACTCGCCGCGAGATCGCCTACGCGGAATCCAAAGGGAAACCGATTGTCCGGCTGTCAAGCATCCTCGAGTCGTGAGGCGGCGTCACACTCGGCCCCGCCTGCTCGCCCCATCCCGGCCGTCATTGACAACCGGGGCGCAGCGCGACCAGATCAGCGATCAGACGTTGAAGCGGAACTCGACGACGTCGCCGTCGGCCATGACGTAGTCCTTGCCCTCCATGCGGGCCTTGCCCGCCGCGCGGGCGGCCTGCACGCTCCCGGCCTCCATGAGGTCGTCGAACGAGACGATCTCGGCCTTGATGAAGCCGCGCTGGAAGTCGGTGTGGATCTCCCCGGCCGCCTCGGGGGCCGTGGCGCCCTGCGGGATCGTCCAGGCGCGGCTCTCCTTCGGCCCGGCGGTCAGGTAGGTCTGGAGGCCCAGTGTCGCGAAGCCGACGCTGGCGAGCCGGTCGAGGCCCGGCTCGGTCTGGCCGGTGGACTCGAGGAGCTCCCGGGCCTCATCGGGCTCCAGGTCCACCAGCTCGGACTCGAACTTCGCGTCGAGGACGACCGCCTGCGCGGGCGCGACCACCGCGCGCAGTCTGGCCGCGAGCGTCTCGTCGCCCACCTGGTCCTCGTCCACGTTGAACACGTAGATGAAGGGCTTGGCGGTGAGCAGGTGCAGGTCGTAGAGCAGCTCGGTGTCGAGTCCGGCGGCGAAGACGGTCCTCCCGGCGTCGAGGACCTCGCGGGCCTCCTTGACGGCCTTGACCTTCGGCTGCTTCGACTTGTCCATGCGCGATTCCTTCTCCAGGCGCGGCAGGACGTTGTCGATGGTCTGGAGGTCGGCGAGGATCAGCTCGGTGTTGATCGTCTCGATGTCGTCCACGGGCGAGACCTTGCCGTCGACGTGGGTGACGTTGCCGTCCTCGAAGACGCGCACGACCTGGGCGATCGCCGAGCACTCGCGGACGTTGGACAGGAACTGGTTGCCCTTGCCCGCGCCCTCGGAGGCGCCCTTGACGAGCCCGGCGATGTCGACGAAGGTGACCGTCGCGGGGACGATCTTCTCGGAGTCGTAGATGGCGCCCAGCTTCGGCAGCCGGTCGTCGGGCACGGCCACCACGCCGACGTTCGGCTCGATGGTGGCGAACGGATAGTTCGCCGCCAGGATGTCCGCGCGGGTCAGCGCGTTGAACAGCGTGCTCTTGCCGACGTTGGGCAGACCGACGATACCGATGCTGAGTTTCACGGGATACAAGCCTAGCGGTGCCGCCCGGGGCCCGGCCAGGGGCGCGCTCAGGCGGTCAGCAGGCCCACCCCCAAGGTCACGACGCCCGCGGCGAGGAGGGCCGCACCGAGCCACAGGAGCGCGATGAGCCCGTTGGGCCGCGTCACGTCCTTGCCGATGGACGACAGGAAGAACCCGGCGGACATGAAGATCGCCGCCAGCGGCACCCCGGCGCGGGCGAGCCACCCGGCGAAGCCGGTCAGGCCGGTGGCGTCGGCCAGGATCAGGCAGACCAGGCCGAGCGTGACGAGCATGCCCGCGTGGGCGTGCCCGGCGCGGGCGAAGGACTTCTGGAAGTCGGTCATGGGCACCTTGCCGCGCACGATCTTGAGCAGGAAGGTCCCGCCGAATTCGACGGTGACGACGGTGAGGAGCACGATCCCGGCGATCGTGCGGGAGTCGTCGCTGAGTTCCAGCATTGGACCGCACCTTTCGAAAAAAATTGACACTGTCAAGATATCGCGGTGTCTTGACGATGTCAAGATCTGCGCTAAGGTTCATGGCGTGAACGACTCGTACCACCACGGCGATCTGCGCCGTGCCCTGATCGAGGCCGCCGTCGAAGCCATAGCCGAAGGCGGGCCCGGCTCGCTGAGCCTCCGCGCCGTCGCCAAGCGGGCGGGGGTCTCCCACGCCGCCCCGGCCCACCACTTCGGCGACAAGGCGGGCCTGCTGACCGCCGTGGCCGCCGAGGGCCACGAGCGCTTCGCCGACGCCCTGGAGCGCGTCTGGGAGTCCACGGGCGACTTCGCCGAGGTGGGGGTGGCGTACATGCGCTTCGCGGTCGACAACCGGGCCTACTTCGCGACCATGTTCCGCCCCGAGCTCCTCCACGAGGACGACCCCGAGCTCGTGCGGGCCGCCGCCCGGTCCCGCGCGACGCTCTACCGCGGCACCGGTGAACGCGACGCCGACGGCACCGAGCGCACCTACAACCCGGCCGCGCTCGCGGCCTGGTCGCTGGTGCACGGCTTCACCGAGCTCCTCATGGGCGGCAACCTCGCCCCGGAGGTCGGCGACGACCCCGAGGCCGCCCTGCGCGACATCGGCTCGTGGCTGCGGGTCTGATCCGTCCGACGCCGGAGCACCGAGCCGAAACCGCGGGGCACGCCTCGCTGGCATCATGCAAGGGGACACCGCACCGCAGCAGAAGGAGAACCATGGAGCCGCTCTACACCGCGCACGCCACCTCTTCGGGCGCCGGCCGCGACGGCCACGTCGCCACCGACGACGGGCTCGTCGACCTCCACCTCGCCGTCCAGAAGGAGCTCGGCGGTCCTGGAGGCAAGGCCAACCCCGAGCAGCTGTTCGCCGCGGGCTACGCCGCCTGCTTCCACAGTGCGCTGCAGGCGGTCGCCCGCGCGTCCAAGGTGGACCTCGGCGACTCGGCGGTCACCGCGGTCGTCGGCATCGGCAAGGCCGGTGAGGGCTTCGGGCTCTCGGCGGCCCTCGAAGTCGCCGCCCCCGGCGCTCCGCGCGCCGCCGCCGAGGAACTGGTCGCCAAGGCACACCGGGTCTGCCCCTACTCCAACGCCACTCGCGGCAACATCGACGTCGAGGTCAAGGTCGTGACCGCCGCCGACGACTAGCGGCGGGGGCCTCAGGCCTGCTCGCTCTTCTTGTCCTTGCGGAAGATCTTGCGGCCCAGCCACACCAGCGGGTCGTAGCGGTCGCCCGCCACGCGCTCCTTCATCGGGATGATCCCGTTGTCGGTGATGTGGATGTGCTCGGGGCACACCTCCGTGCAGCACTTGGTGATGTTGCAGTAGCCGAGCCCCTGCTCGTCCTGCGCCGTCTCGCGGCGGTCCGTCCGCGCGTCCAGCGGGTGCATCGCCAGCTCGGCGGCCCTGATGAACAGGCGCGGCCCCGAGAACGGCGGCTTGTTCTCCTCGTGGTCGCGCACCACGTGGCACGTGTTCTGGCACAGGAAGCACTCGATGCACTTCCTGAACTCCTGGCTGCGCTCCACGTCGACCTGCTGCATCCGGTACTCGCCGGGCGCCACGCCCTCCGGCGGCGCGAACGCGGGCATCTGGCGGGCCTTCTCGTAGTTGAACGACACGTCCGTCACCAGGTCCCGTATGACCGGGAACGTCCGCAGCGGCGTCACCGTCACCGTCTCGCCCTCGTCGAACAGGTTCATCCGCGTCATGCACATCAGCCGCGGCATCCCGTTCACCTCGGCCGAGCACGAGCCGCACTTGCCCGCCTTGCAGTTCCACCGCACCGCCAGGTCCGGGGCCTGCTCGGCCTGGATGCGGTGGATGACGTCGAGGACCACCTCGCCCTCGTTCACCTCGACGTCGAAGTCGGCGAGTTCGCCGCCCTCGTCGTCGCCGCGCCACACTCGGAAGGTTCGCGTGCTCATTCGGCGTCCTCCTGGCCTGCCTCGGGCGCTTCGGCCCTGTCGGCACTCTGGTATTCCTCGGGGGTCATGTACTTGGCCAGCTCGCTGGTCTCGAACAGCGCCAATATCTCGTCGGGCATGGGCGCCGCCGTCTGGCGCCGCAGCCGCACCTCGCCGTCCTCGAGCGTGGAGACCAGGATCGTCTTGCGCCACTGCGGGTCCATGCCGGGCGCGTCCTCACGCGTGTGGCCGCCCCGGGACTCGTCGCGCTCCAGCGCGGCCTTCGCGGTCGCCATCGAGCACAGCATCATGTTCCGCAGGTCCAGCGCCAGGTGCCAGCCGGGGTTGTAGGCGCGGCCGCCGGTGGCCGCGACGTTCGCGACCCGCGGGCGCAGCGCCTCGAGTTCGACCAGGGCCTCCTCCAGTTCGCTCGCGCGCCTGATGATCCCGACGAGGCGGCCGTTCACCGCCTGGAGCGCGGCCTGGAGCTCGTACGGGTTCTCGCCCTCGCCCTCGAAGGGGCGCAGCGCGGTCGCCGCGGCGCTCGCGATCTCGTCCTCGCCGAGCTCGGCCGGGCCGGACCGCTCGGCGTGCGCGGCCGCGTGCTCGCCGGCCCGCTTGCCGAAGACGAGGAGGTCCGACAGCGAGTTGCCGCCCAGGCGGTTCGAGCCGTGCATCCCGCCGGAGACCTCGCCCGCGGCGAACAGTCCGGCCACACTGGACGCGGCCGTGTCGGCGTCGACCTCGACGCCGCCCATGACGTAGTGGCAGGTCGGGCCCACTTCCATCGGCTCGCTGGTGATGTCGACGTCGGCCAGTTCCTTGAACTGGTGGTGCATCGACGGCAGCTTCTTGATGATGTACTCGGCGTCCCGCCGGGAGGCGATGTCGAGGTAGACGCCGCCGTGCTCTGAGCCGCGCCCGGACTTGACCTCCGAGTTGATCGCCCGCGCCACCTCGTCGCGCGGCAGCAGCTCGGGCGGCCTGCGGTTGTGGTCGGGGTCGGTGTACCACCCGTCGGCCTCCTCGGGGCTGTCGGCGTACTGCCCCTTGAACACCTCGGGGACGTAGTCGAACATGAACCGCTTGCCCTCGGAGTTCTTGAGGATGCCGCCGTCGCCGCGCACCGACTCGGTGACGAGGATGCCGCGCACCGAAGGCGGCCAGACCATCCCGGTGGGGTGGAACTGGATGAACTCCATGTTGATCAGGCTCGCCCCGGCTCGGAGCGCGAGCGCGTGACCGTCCCCCGTGTACTCCCAGGAGTTCGAGGTGACCTTGAACGAGCGGCCGATGCCACCGGTGGCCAGGACGATCGCTGGCGCGGCGATCGCGAGGAACCGCCCGGTGTTCCGCCGGTAGCCGAAGGCGCCGCGGACCGCGCCATCCGAAGTGAACAGTTCGGTGATCGTCGTCTCGTCGATGACGCGCAGCCGCTCCTCGAACTCGCCGGTCTCGGCGGCGTCGTCCTGCTGGAGCGAGACGAGCTTCTGCTGGAGGGTGCGGATGAGCTCCAGGCCGGTCCGGTCGCCCACGTGCGCCAGGCGCGGGTACTCGTGCCCGCCGAAGTTGCGCTGGCTGATCTTCCCCTCGGGGGTGCGGTCGAACAGCGCGCCGTAGGTCTCCAGCTCCCAGACCCGCTCGGGCGCCTCCTTGGCGTGCAGCTCGGCCATCCGGTAGTTGTTGAGGAACTTGCCGCCGCGCAGCGTGTCGCGGAAGTGCACCTGCCAGTTGTCGCGGGAGTTGACGTTGCCCATCGCCGCCGCCGCGCCGCCCTCGGCCATCACCGTGTGGGCCTTGCCGAACAGCGACTTGGAGATGACGATGACGCGCTTGCCGGCGAGCCGGGCCTCGACGGCGGCCCGCAGGCCCGCGCCGCCCGCGCCGATGATGAGGACGTCGCAGGACAGCCGTTCGACCTCGTTGGCGGTTTCGCTCATTGCTTGCCTGTCCTTCTAGTTGATGAAGCGGAGGTCGGGGAACCAGCCGGCCGCGACCGCCATGACGTAGAAGTCGGTCAGCGCCAGCGAGGCGAGGGTGATCCAGGCCCACATCATGTGGCGGTTGTTCAGCGTGCTCGAGATCGTCCACAGCCGGTAGCGCACCGGGTGCTTCGAGAAGTGCCGCAGCCGCCCGCCCATGATGTGGCGGCACGAGTGGCACCCGAACGTGTAGCACCACAGGAAGACCACGTTGGCCAGCAGCACCAGGTTCCCCAGCCCGAAGCCGAAGCCCTCGGGGGAGTGGAAGGCCAGGATCGCGTCGTAGGTGTTGATGACCGAGATGAGGAAGGCGGCGTAGAAGAAGTAGCGGTGCAGGTTCTGGCCGATGAGGGGGAAGCGGGTCTCGCCGGTGTACTTCGCGTGCCCGTCGGGGACGGCGCAGGCGGGCGGGGAGAGCCAGAACGAGCGGTAGTAGGCCTTGCGGTAGTAGTAGCAGGTGAGCCGGAACACCAGCAGGAACGGCAGGCTCAGCGCCGCGTAGGGGAGGAGCGGGTGGTCCGGCAGGAACCGTCCGAAGTGGGCGGATTCGGGGACGCAGCCCTCCGAGACGCACGGGGAGTAGAACGGCGTCAGGTAGTGGTAGTCGGCCACCCAGTAGTCGCCCTGGTAGAACACGCGGAAGGTCGCGTACGCCACCCACGCGGTGAGGCCGATGACGGTGAGCACCGGCAGACGCATCCAGTTGTCGGTCCTGAAGGTGCGCGCCGCGATCGCGGCGCGCGGCGGTGCGGAGACGGACGTGTCGTCGGTGGTGGTCATCAGCGCCCCTTCGCGCGAGAAAGCCGGACAATGCGGGCTGACTGCTCGCTCAGCGCAGGATAGCGCCATCGCAAGGCGCACAAGACATGGGGTTGATCACAATGACGAGCATGTCTCAGAATGAATCGGTATTGTTCATGGGTTTAAAAGCAGCTCATGAGGCGTCTGTCCTCTCGTGGTGTCCGCCCGCGGTTACCCTTGGCGCATGACCGAACGCGGCATCCTGTTCGTCCACGCCCACCCCGACGACGAGACCGTCGGCACCGGCGGCACCCTCGCCCACTACGCGGCCCGGCCCGACGTCCGCGTCACCGTCGTCACCTGCACCCTCGGCGAGGAGGGCGAGGTCCGCGTCCCCGAGCTCGCCATGCTCGCCGCCGCCGAGGCCGACCAGCTCGGCGGCTTCCGCTACTGGGAGTACCGGCACGCCACCGAAGCGCTCGGCGTCGCCGACACCGTCTTCCTCGGCGGCGTCGGCCGCTGGCGGGACTCGGGGATGATGGGCCTGCCCTCGAACGACCACCCGCGCGCGTTCTGGCGCGCCGACGTCGATGAGGCCGCCGCGCTCCTGGCCGAGATCGTCCGCGACCGGCGCCCCGAAGTCCTGGTCACCTACGACCCCGACGGCTTCTACGGCCACCCCGACCACATCCAGGCCCACCGCGTCGCCATGCGCGCCGCCGAACTCGCCGCCGACCCCGCCTGGCGGCCCGAGCTCGGCGAAGCCCACGAGGTCCGGAAGCTCTACTGGACCACCATTCCCAGGAGCGTCCTCGCCGAGCACTTCGACGCGTTCACCGGCGCCACCGACAACCCCTTCGAAGGCGTCGCGTCGGTCGACGAGCTGCCCTTCGGCGTCGGCGACGACGAGGTCGACGCCTGCGTCGGGGGCGACCGGGCCGCCGCCGAACGCAAGATGGCCGCCATGCGCGCCTACCCCACCCAGATCGCCGAGGGCGACTGGCTCACCGTCCTCGGCGAGCGCCTCGGCGCCGAATCCATGGGCGCCGAGCACTACCGGCTCGTCAAGGGCGTCAAAGGCCCCGGTACCGGCCCCCACGGCTGGGAGGACGACCTACTGGCCTGAACGCGAGGATTGAGCGCGTCCGCGCCCGGGTAACCGACCGGCTCCGGACGCAGCGATCCAAGGAGGCCCGCCATGGCCGCGACAGTCGCCGACTACATCCTCCAACGGCTCCGCGAATGGGGCGTCGAACAGGTCTTCGGCTACCCCGGGGACGGCATCAACGGCATCATCGCCGCCTTCGACAAGGCCGGCAACGATCCGAGGTTCGTCCAGTCCCGCCACGAGGAGATGTCCGCGTTCGAGGCCGTCGGCTACGCCAAGTTCTCCGGCCGCACCGGCGTCTGCATGGCCACCTCCGGACCCGGCGCGATCCACCTGCTCAACGGGCTCTACGACGCCAAACTCGACCACGTGCCCGTCGTCGCCGTCGTCGGCCAGGCCGCCCGCAGCGCCATGGGCGGCGCCTACCAGCAGGAGGTCGACCTCCAGGCGCTGTTCAAGGACGTCGCCTCCGAGTACCTCGCCGAGGTCAACGTCTCCGAGCAGCTGCCCATCGCCCTCGACCGGGCCTTCCGCACCGCCGAGGCCCACCGCGCCCCGACCGCCGTCATCATCCCCGGCGACGTGCAAGAAGAACGGTACCGCCCGCCCGAGCACGAGTTCAAGCAGGTGCCCTCCTCCGAGCCCACGCACGACCACGCCCGCGTCACGCCCGACGAGCGCGACCTCGACCGCGCCGCCGAGATCCTCAACGCCGGGGAGAAGATCGCCATCCTCGCCGGCCAGGGCGCCCGCGGCGCCGCCGAGGAGCTCATGCTCGTCGCCGAGGCCGTCGACGCCGGGGTGGCCAAGGCCCTGCTCGGCAAGGACGTCCTGCCCGACGAGCTGCCGTACGTCACCGGCTCGATCGGCCTGCTCGGCACGCGCCCCAGCTACGAGCTCATGCGCGACTGCGACACGCTCCTCATCGTCGGTTCCAACATGCCCTACAGCCAGTTCCTGCCCGAGTTCGGGCAGGCGGGGGCCGTGCAGATCGACCGCGACGGCGCCATGATCGGGATGCGCTACCCCACCGAGGTCAACCTCGTCGGCGACGCGAAGGCCACGCTCGCCGCGCTGCTGCCCAAGCTCGACCGCCGCTCCAGGCACCGCTGGGCCGAGGCCGTGGAGAAGGGCGTCGCCGACTGGTGGGACACCCTCGAGAAGCAGGCCATGCTCGACGCCCACCCGGTCAACCCCATGCGCGTGGTCCACGAGCTGTCCCTGCGGATCCCCGAGGACGCCGTCGTCACCGCCGACTCCGGCTCCTCCACCAACTGGTACGCCCGCAACCTCAAGATGCGCGGCACCATGCGCGGGTCCCTGTCCGGGACGCTCGCGTCCATGGGCTGCGGCGTGCCGTACGCGATCGGCGCCAAGTTCGCCTTCCCCAGGCGCCCGGCCGTCGCCCTCGTCGGCGACGGCGCCATGCAGATGAACGGCCTCGCCGAGCTCATCACCGCCGGGCGCTACCGCAAGCTGTGGGAGGACCCGCGCCTGGTCGTGTGCGTGTTCAACAACGGCGACCTCAACCAGGTGACGTGGGAGCTGCGGGCCCTGGGCGGCGCGCCCAAGTTCGAGGAGTCGCAGTCGCTGCCGCAGATCTCCTACGCGGACTTCGCGCTCGCCATCGGCCTCGAAGGCATCGCCGTCGACGACCCCGCCGATCTCGCGGGCGCCTGGGATCGGGCGTTCGCGGCCGACAAGCCCGTCGTCCTCGACGTCCGCTGCGACCCGTCCGTGCCGCCGATCCCGCCGCACGCTACCCTCTCGCAGATCACATCGACCACCGAAGCCCTGCTCAAGGGCGATCCCGACGCCTGGCGCGTGTTCGTCCAGGGCGCCAAGACCAAGGTCGGGGGGATGATGCCCGGCCGCGGCTAGCGGCGGGGGCGCGCTCTCCGGCGCCCGAGAGACTGGAAAGACGGGAACGCACATGGGCTTCTGGGAGCAGCTCGGCCTGATGGCGCTGGCCATGGTGCTGGGCGTCCTGGTCGGCGCCGAGCGCGAGTACCAGGGCAAGGCCGCCGGGATGCGCACCCACGCGCTCATCGCCGTGGGCGCGGCCCTGTTCGTCACCGCCGGGCGCTTCGGCTTCGGCGACGTTCCCGCCGGGACGCCCGGCGTCGACCCCGCCCGCATCGCCGCCCAGGTGGTGGCGGGCGTCGGCTTCCTCGGCGCGGGCGTCATCTTCATCCAGCGCAACCTCGTGTTCGGCATGACCACGGCCGCCTCGATCTGGGTGACCACCGCCATCGGCATGGCCTGCGCCGCCGGGCTCCCGCTGCTCGCGGCCGTCGTGACGGTCCTGCAGCTGGCCGTCGTCACCGGCCTCAACCCGATCGAGCGCGTCATCGCCCGCCACGCCCAGCACTCGGGGAAGCTGCGCCTGCACTACACCTCGACCGGCGCGCTCACCGAGGCCCTCGCCACCTGCACCGAGCAGGGCTTCACCGTCACCGAGATCAGCGCCGAGCGCGACCACGACAGCGACGAGCGCAGCACCGTCCTGACGCTGCACGGCAGGGGCGCGATGGCCGACTTGACCGCCCTGCTGAGCAAGCAGACCGGCGTCGTGGGCGTCACCTTCGAAGAACTCTGACCTCCACGGGAGCGAACACGACTCCGGAGCGGCTCGCCGCTCCGGAGTCGCGCGCTTCAGGCGGCGACGCCCTCGGTGCGCCTCGACCAGCAGCGGTGAGCGGCGATCGCGTCGGCGAAGGCGTCGATGAACGCCTTCGGCAGCTCGGCCCCGTGCGAGGCGACGGTGACGACGCCCTGGTCGTCGACGGTCTCGGCCCCATCGGCGTAGTCGGTGTCGATGCGGGCGGCGCGCAGCAGATCGCGGCCAGCGCCGAACGCGGCGACGGCCTTGGCGTGCTTGTAGGCCTCGGTCACGAAGTGGACGGCGCGGCCGTCGCGCGCGAGCGCGGCGACGCTGTCGGGCCCGCACGGGACCGCGACGGCGTCGTACAGGACCGAGGCCATGGTCGGCAGTGCCCGGTCGGCCTGGACGTCGGGGCCGGAGGCGGCCCGGATGGTCCCGTCGGTGATGCCGATGACCTCGGGTATCGCGCCGCGCTCGCGCAGGGAGTGGACGAGGCGGGCGAGCCCTGCGCCGTCGACGCCGTCGGCGGCGAGGATCGCGACCTTGCGGGTCGCGCAGGAGTAGACCGGATCGGTCAGCTGCGAGAGCGCCGGGGAGCTGCGGCCGTGGTTGGGCCTGCCGGCCTCGGTCGGGGCCGGCACGCCGATGCCCTCGGCGACCCTGGAGGCCAGGTCGAGGTCGACGTGGCGCAGCTGGTCGACGACGCGGGCGCGGATGTCGCGGTCGGTGACCTTGCCGAGTTCGAACCGGTAGGCGGCGACGATGTGCTCGGCCTCGACCTTGGTCATGGAGTTCCAGAACAGCGTGGCCTGGCTGTAGAAGTCCTTGAAGCTCTCCGCGCGCGCCCGGATCTTGGTCCCCTCGACCTTCTCGGTGTAGTGCGTGTAGGAGCCCGCCTCGCCCGGATGCGGGTAGTCGGCGCTGATCGAGTTCTTGCTGTAGGAGGTCGCCGAGGTGTGGACGCGGTGCTGGCCGTAGCCGTCGCGCTGGTCGTTGTGGACCTCGGCGAGGGGCCGGTTGACCGGCAGCTGCGCGAAGTTCGGGCCGCCGAGGCGGATCAGCTGCGTGTCCAGGTACGAGAAGTTGCGGGCCTGGAGCAGCGGGTCGTTGGTGAAGTCGATGCCCGGTACGACGTTCGCGGTGTGGAACGCGACCTGCTCGGTCTCGGCGAAGAAGTTGTCGGGGTTGCGGTTGAGCGTCAGCTTCCCGACCGGCCGGACCGGCACCTGCTCCTCGGGGATGATCTTGGTGGCGTCGAGCAGGTCGAAGTCGAACGCGAACTCGTCCTCCTCGGGGACGAGCTGCACGCCCAGCTCCCATTCGGGGAAGGCCCCGGCCTCGATGGCGTCCCACAGGTCGCGGCGATTGTAGTCGGCGTCGGCGCCCGCCACCTTCTGCACCTCGTCCCAGATCAGCGAGTGGGTGCCGAGCGTGGGCGTCCAGTGGAACTTGACGAAGGTCCCGTGCCCGGCCGCGTCGACCAGGCGGAAGGTGTGGACGCCGAAGCCCTGCATCATCCGGTAGCTTCGCGGCAGCGCCCGGTCGGACATGAGCCACATGATCGTGTGGAGCGTCTCGGGCTGGAGCGACACGAAGTCCCACAGCGTGTCGTGCGCGGAGGCGGCCTGCGGGATCTCGTTCTTCGGCTCGGGCTTGACGGCGTGGACGAAGTCGGGGAACTTCGCGCCGTCCTGGATGAAGAACACCGGGAAGTTGTTGCCGACGAGGTCGTAGTTGCCCTGCTCGGTGTAGAACTTCGTCGCGAAGCCGCGCACGTCGCGGACGGTGTCGGACGAGCCGCGGGACCCGGCGACGGTGGAGAACCGGACGAACACCGGCGTGGTCTTGCCCGGGTCGGTGAGGAACGAGGCGGCCGTGTACTCGGACAGCCAGGAGTCGTAGGGCCTGAACTCGCCGTAGGCGGCCGCCCCGCGGGCGTGGACGACGCGCTCGGGGATGCGCTCGTGGTCGAAATGGGTGATCTTCTCCCGGACGTGGAAGTCCTCCATCAGGGTCGGGCCGCGCTCGCCCGCGGAGAGGGAGTCGTCGGTGTGGTCGACCCTGACGCCCTGCTGCGTCGTCAGTGCCTGGTCGTCATCGACGGCCCGATCGCGGTCGAGTTGCCGGTCTTTGCTGTCGCGGGCTTCGCGGTCCTGCATGGCAAGCGCCTCCATCGTTCCTGTGCGGACGCGGGCGATACCCCGATTCGCCCGCGGCAAACGCCGGACGCGCACAGCGATGCCCGCCGAGGGTTTCGGGAGGCCTGAGCAGGGGCCGGGAGCCGAGGCGGACCGGCTCGGCGAGGCGGCGTTCCGCAGGGGGAGTGCGACCAGCGCCGCTCCGAACCGCCCCGGACAGCAAAATGGCCCGCCGATGGTGCTCTGACCTGCGGGCATGGCGCGCCAGGCAGGATTCGAACCTGCGACCGTCGGATTAGAAGTCCGGTGCTCTATCCAGCTGAGCTACTGGCGCCCGGCGGGGTCTTCATGCGGACGCCGCGCCAGCGCAAGAATACCCGCCGACGGCGGGCACACGGATACGGGGCGTCGGAAGAACACCCCAAATGATTCTTCACGACGCCCCGGAATTGCTGACCCAAGTCAATGGATAGTCTCCCCCCGCGCGAGTGTCAAGCGCCGCGCCGCGTGTTGTCGCCAAGTTGTTACCAAGGCCAAAGTGGGAAGACGCTCGCCTCCGCTCGGGAAACGCTTGCGGCCCTTGGCGAGCCGGAACAGGACCACGATGACGCCACTGCGGCTCCCGCTCGGGCCGAACGGCATCGGGCGCCGGAGATGGCGCGAGGCCACCGGGTGGGGACGTTGTGTCACACTGGCCTCAGACGATCGGTTAGGAGCGGGCATGTCCGACCAGCAGCCATCCACCCCCAGCGGCGGTCCAGTCGAGCCACGCGAGTCGCCCCGGGAACCGGTGGTCTTGCGCGGCATCTCCACCAGGGCCTGGGAGCACCCGGCCGACCGGGGAGCGCTGGTCGCCCTCCGCGAGCTGCGCGGCTTCGACATCGTGCTCCGCAAGCTCTCCGGCCTGGTCTCCGAGCGCGCCCTGCGCCTGACCTTCCTCGGCTCGGCCATCAAGGTCGACCGCCACCAGTACGCGCGCGTCCACGAGGCCTATCTCTCCGTCGCCGCCACCCTCGACGTCGAGGGCGAGCTGCCCGAGCTCTACATCACCCGCAACCCCGACCTCGGCGGGATGTGCATCGGCATCGACAAGCCGATGATCGTCGTCAACTCCGGCTCCCTCGACGTCCTCGACGAGACCGAGCTGCGCTTCCTGCTCGCCCACGAGCTCGGCCACGCCCTGTCCGGGCACGGCCTGTACCGCACGCTCTTGATGGTGCTGCTGCGCCTGACCACCTCGGTGGCGTGGATCCCCGTCGGCGTCGTCGGCCTGCGCGTCATCACCGCCGCCCTGTCCGAGTGGAGCCGCAAGTCCGAGCTCTCGGCCGACCGCGCCGGGGCGCTCGCCGTCCAGGACCCCGCGGCCGCCATCCGCGTCATGGCCAAGATGGCCGGCGGCGGCGATCTGTCCGATGTGGATACCGCCGCGTTCCTGGCGCAGGCGGGGGAGTTCGAGACCTCGGGCGACCTTCGCGACAGCTTCCTCAAGCTCATGCTGCTCGAGCAGCGCAGCCACGACTTCTCGGTGGCCCGCGCCGCCTCTCTCAAGCAGTGGATCGACGAGGGCGAGTACCGCGAATACCTCGCCGGGGACTACCCCAGGCGCGAGGGCGACGCCGACGCCTCCATCTCCGCCGAGGCCAAGGCCGCCGCCAAGTCCTACAAGGACGTCTTCGAGACCTCCGGCGACCCGCTCGCCAAGCTGCTGCGCAAGCTCCGCGACAGCTTCTGAGACGACGCTGAGGGCTCCGCGGCGCAGCGCCCCGCCGGAGCCCTTCAGCGCCTGAGCTTCTCCAACAGCAGCGCCTCGGCGACGCAGACCCGCTCGAACATGACCAGATCGAGCGACTCGTTGGGGCCGTGCGGGTTCGACAGCTGGTCCTCCACGCCGGTCACCAGAATCGCCGCCTCGGGGAACAGCTCCTGGAACGTGGCGATCATCGGGATCGAGCCGCCGATGCCGATCTCCACCGGCGCCGTCCCCTCCCACGCCTCGGCGAACGCCGCACGGGCCGCGTCGAACGCCGGGCCCGTCGAGTCGATCACGCACGGGTCGCCCATGCCCGCCTCCGGCGCGATCCGCACCTCGGCGCCCCACGGGGCGTGCGCCTCCAAGTGCTCCCGGACCGCCTTGACCGCGTTCGCGGCGCTGTCGCCCGGCGCCAGCCGGAACGAGACCTTCGCGCGCGCCGTCGGCTGGAGCGCGTTCGCCGCCTCGGCCGCGCCCGGGCAGTCGATGCCCAGCACCGTCGCGGTCGGCTTCGTCCACAGCCGGTCGGTCAGCCGCCCGCTCCCGATGAACTCGGCGCCGCCGAGCATCCCGGCCTCGGCGCGGAGCTGCTCCTCGTCATAGTCCAGCTCGGCGGCCTCGCCCGAGACCAGCCCCTCGACGGCCACGTCGCCTTCGTCGTCGTGCAGGGTCGCGAGCAGGCGACACAGCGCCGTCAGCGCGTCGGGGACGGCCCCGCCGTGGATGCCGGAGTGCACCGCGCCGGTCAGCACCGCCGTCTCCACGTAGACGTTGATCACCCCGCGCAGGGACGTGGTGAGCGCCGGGACGTCGGTGCGCCAGTTCGTCGAGTCGGCGATGACCACGACGTCGGCGGCCAGCTCGGTGCGGTACTCGCGCAGCAGCGCCTCCAAGGTGGGGGAGCCGAACTCCTCCTCGCCCTCGATGAGGAGCTTCACGCCCACCGGCGGCCTGCCGCCGTGGGCCCGCAGCGCCGCCAGGTGCGCCATGACCCCGGCCTTGTCGTCGGCGACGCCGCGCCCGTACAGGCGCCCGCCGCGCTCGACCGGCTCGAACGGGTCGTCCTGGCGCCACAGCGCCAGGTCCCCGACGGGCTGGACGTCCTGGTGGGCGTACAGCAGTACCGTCGGCTGCCCTTCGGGGGCCGGGAAGTGCGCCAGCACGCTCGGCTGCCCGCCGTCGTGCCGCACCTGCCTGACCGTGGCGGCCCCGGCCTCCGCCAGGAGCCGCTGCACTTCGCCTGCGCCCCGGCGGACCGGCTCGTGGTCGAACCCGTCGAAGGCGATCCCGGGGATCCGCACCAGCTGCTCCAGGTCGGCGCGCACGCCCGGCATCGCGGCGCGCACCGCATTCACGACATCGCTCATGGGAGGCAATGATAGGCCCGGACTAGACTCGGCGGCGTGTTGGAGCGATATCGGTTCTTGGCCTCCGCCCGCTGGCTGGGGCTCACCGCCGCCGCGATCTGCGCGGTGGTGGTGTGCGCGCTGCTGTCGCAGTGGCAGTGGGGTCGCGCCGAGCAGCGCGCCGAGGCCAACGCCAGGATCGAGGCGGCCGACGACCCGGCCGCGCTCGACGACGTCCTGGCCGCCGGTGCCGCGCTCGACGACGACGACCGCTGGACGCTCGTCGAGGCCACCGGCACCTTCGACCCCGCGAACGAGATCGTGCTGCGCGCGCGCACCAACGACGGCGTCAACGGCTTCGAGATCGTCACCCCGCTCATCCTCGACGACGGCACCGCGCTGCTGGTGAACCGCGGCTTCATCGCCCGGAGCGCCACCGGCGACGTCCCCGACCACCCGGCCGCCCCCGCCGGTGCGACCACCGTCGTCGGCCGCGTCTTCGAGAGCGAGCCCTCGGGCGGCGAGGTCACCGAGGAGGACGGCGTCCTCTCCAGCAGGCGCCTCAGCCTCGACCAGCTCGGCCCCCATCTCGGCTACGAGCTGCGCGGCGCCTGGATCGGCCTGCTCGAACCGCCCGAGGGCCTCCAGCCGCTTCAGACGCCCTCGTTCCGCGCCTGGCAGAACTACTCCTACACCGTCCAGTGGGCGCTGTTCGCGGTGATGATCCCGGTCGGCTGGGTGGTCCTGGTCCGCCGCGAGCTGCGCGGCGACGACAAGGCCGATCCCGGCCCCGAGGACGAAGACGAGGACGACCCCGATACCGAGGCCGAGCCGGTCAGTCGTCCCCGAACTGGATCTCCTTCGACGGCGTCGTGAAGTCCTCCACCGGTTCGTCCTTCAGCGCGCCGTGGAGGATCGTGCCGACCGTCTCCTTCGAGATCACCGAGTTCGAGTGCCCCACGGCGTTGAATATGTAGTCCGGATCGGCCATGAAGGCGCCCACCGTCAGCTGCGGCGTGTAGCCCAGGAACCACGAGGCCCGGTCGCCGTCGGTCGTGCCGGACTTGCCGGCCACGGGCCGGTCGCCGACGAGCTCGCCGACGACGCGCGAGGTGCCCCACTCGCCGCAGTCCACGCCCTTGCGCTGCTTCTCGGTCACGCACCGGGCCGCGTCGGTGGCCGCTCTCGCGACGTCCACGTCCAGCTCCTGATGGCAGCGCGGCGAGGCCACCTCCAGCTCCTGCCCCTTCGGGTCGATGACCCGCATCACCGGTATCGGCTCGCAGTACTCGCCCTCGGCCGCGAGCGTGTTGAACACGTTCGTCATCTCGATCGGCTGCACGTCGGAGACGCCGAGCGTGAACGGCCCCCAGCCGTCGCGGTGCTCCTCCGAGGCGTAGTACGCATCGCCCTCGCTGCGCCACTTCAGGCCCATCCGCTCGGCCATCTCCACGGCCTTGCCCGCCCCGACCTGGTCGATCAGCTGCGCGAAGTAGGTGTTGACCGACATGCCGAAGCCCGACCACATGGTGCGGTCGCCGGACATCGACGGGTTGCCGTTCTTCGGGCACCAGTGGCCGCCGCAGCTGGCCGAGCCGCCGCCGGTGACGAAGCTGGTGACGACGCGGTTCGGCGAGTAGATGTGGTGGTTGAGCGGATAGCCCGCGTCGAGGGCCGCGAGCATGGTGAAGACCTTGAACGTCGAACCGGCCTGGTAGCCGCCGGTCTCCCCGCCGCCGAGCACCGGGTTGACCGTGTTGGGGTAGTTGCCCTTCCGGTCGCCGAAGCTCGGGTTGGAGTGCGGGCCGTTGTTCGACTGGTCGTAGGAGAACGTCCGGTTCAGCCCGAGCGCCTTAATGCGTCCGGTGCCCGGCTCCATCACCACCGCGCCGTGCGCGAGCGGGTTGTGCTTGCTCACCGCCTCGTTGACCGTGCCGTCGGCCAGGTCCTGGAGGTCGGGGTCGAGCGAGGTGATGATGGTGTAGCCGCCCTGGCGCAGCTCCTTCTCCCGGTCGGCCGGGGTGTCGCCGAAGGCGTCCTGGGCCCGCCACCAGCGCCGGAAGTAGTCGCAGAAGAAGCCGTACGGGTTGGGCTCGTCGCCGCCGACGCACGAGTTCGGCGGGTTGGACGTGTCGAGCGCGATCGGCAGGTCCCGCACCTCCGAGGCGTCGCCCCTGGACAGGTAGCCGATCTCGACCATCTGGTCGAGCACCCAATTGCGGCGCTGGAGCGCCTGGGTCTGGTCGGAGGTGATCGGGTCGTAGGCGGAGGGCGCCTGCACGAGCCCGGCGAGCATCGCCGCCTCCTGGACGTCCAGCTCCGAGGGGTCCTTGGAGAAGTACACCTGGGAGGCCGCGAAGATCCCGTAGGCGTTGTGCCCGAAGTAGACCTGGTTGAGGTACCGCTCGAGGATCTCGTCCTTGGTCAGCTGCTCCTCGACGGCCAGCGCGAGCCTGGCCTCGCGCAGCTTCCTCGTGGCGGTCTCCTCGGTGGCCTCCAGGACCTCGTCGATCGAGTCGGCGTTGAGCCGCAGCGCGCCCCTGACGTACTGCATGGTGATCGTCGAGGCGCCCTGCTCGACCCCGCCGGAGGACTGGTTGGCGACGGCGGCGCGCATGATGCCGCGGTAGTCGACGCCGTTGTGCTCGTAGAAGCGGATGTCCTCGGCCGCGACCATCGCCTGCTGCATCACCGGCGCGATCTCGTCGAGGCTCACCTTGCGGCGGAACTCGTCGTAGAACAGGCTGACGAGCGTCTCGCCGTCGGCGGCGTATACATAGGAGGTGAGCGGCGGGTCGGTCTCGGCGACCTCCTCGGAGAGGACGTCGATCGCGTCGAACCCGGCCTTGGCGCTCAATCCCCCCATCGCCACCAGCGGGAACAGCAGGGCGGCGAGCGCCAGCCCGCACAGCAGGCTGGTGCGCAGCAGGGCGTAGGCACCCTCGGCGCGCGAATTCGGACCGCCGGCGCCTTTGGTGCCTGAGCCGGTCATCTGCCGCGGGCGGAATCGATCGCGCATGTATCCACCCTAGGTCACACCGACGACGGAAGGTGAAAAAACTCACGGTTGTCCGCGAAGCTTTCGTGAAGGCGCGCATGGCGGTGCGCGCGGGCGCCGCGCCGCGAGGCGTGAGAATTCCTCGTGACACGTAACAGACCCGCAACGTGCCGGTTAGATGGAAGCGACGGATGCCGCTTACGCTTGTCCTCAGCTGCACGGAGTGGAGGAGGCAGACGTGTCGATCTACGAGGTTGGCCTGCGATTGCGCGGCAAGACGGTCCTCGTCGTCGGCGGCGGCACCGTCGCCGCCCGGCGCATTCCCCGCCTGCTCGACGCGGGGGCGCTCGTCAGGCTCGTCGCCCCCGAGGTGACCACGACCCTCAGCGACTACGCCGACGCCGGCGAACTCCAATGGGAACGGCGGCCCTGGGCGAGCGGTGACACCGCCGGCGCGTGGTTCGTCCTCGCCGCGACCGACGACCCGGCCGTCAACGCCGCCGTCGCCGCCGAGGCCGAGGCCGACCGCGTCTGGTGCGTCCGCGCCGACGACGCCGAGGCCTCGGGCGCCTGGACGCTCGCCCGCGCCGCCTTCGACGGCGTCAGCGTCGCCGTGTCCGCCTCCGGCGACCCCGCCCGCGCCGCCGCCGTCCGCGACGCCGTCGCCGAACGGCTGCGCTCCGGCGAGATCGACGCGCCCCGCACCCGCGACTCCCGCCCGGCCGGGGTCGCCCTCGTCGGCGCCGGGCCCGGCGACGCCGACCTCATCACGCTGCGGGGCCTCGAACTGCTCCGCCGGGCCGAAGTCGTCGTCTCCGACCGGCTCGCCCCCCAAGCACTGCTCGACCTGCTGGCCGACGACGTCGAGATCGTCGACGCCGCCAAGCTGCCCTACGGGCGCCACACCACGCAGGAGCAGATCAACGCGGTCATGGTCGAGCGCGCCCTCGCCGGGAAGTTCGTCGTGCGCCTCAAGGGCGGCGACGGGTTCGTCTTCGGCCGCGGCGCCGAAGAGCTCGATGCCTGCCTCGACGCCGGGGTGCCCGTGCAGGTCGTCCCCGGCCTGTCCTCCTCGATCGCCGGGCCCGCCGCCGCGGGCATCAGCGTCACCGAGCGCGGCGTCGTCCACGACTTCACCGTCGTCACCGGCCACGTCCCGCCCGGCGACCCCAAGAGCCGCGTCAACTGGGACGCGCTCGCGGCCTCCAACGGGACCCTCGTGCTGCTCATGGCCGTCAAGAACCGCGACGCGATCGCCGCGGCGCTCATCGCGGGCGGGCGCGACGCGGCCAGCCCGGTGCGCATCGTCGAGAACGCCACGACCAAGAACCAGACCGTGCGCGCCTGCACGCTCGACTCGCTCGGTCGGGCCGAGACCAACCACCCGGCCGTGATCGTCGTCGGCGCCGTCGCCGGGCGCCGCCGCGAGCTGTAGTCTCCGCAGCTCAGAGGCGGGAACCGGCCCCTTGCCGAGGCGCCGTCTAGACGCCTTTGCACATTCACCTGATCCGCTCTTTACAAAGGCCGACCGCAGACCGTACTATTCGCTCATCAACAGCGCTGCGCTCGCAGCCTGCCACCACGGTCTCGAAATCTGACCGTTTGTGTCTTCCGTGAACAGGGGCGTGATCGTCGTCCCCTTTTTGTCCTATTAGGAGTGTGCATGCGCATCAGTGAATTCCCCGGCGACCTCGTGTCCCGATTGAAAATCGCCTATACCGTCCGCCACGTCGACCCGGCCGCGGCCGGGCTCACGCTGGTGGACGGATGCGCGCCCCGCCCCGGCAACATCCTCGCCGCCCGGGTCGACGCCATCGGCCACCACAACTGGCTCGAACTCGGATCAGGACGCAAGTCGGTCATCTACCCGGGGGACGAACTGCTCCTGGCCTTCGGCGAGCGCTACGCCCCCGACCAGTACGAGGCCGCCGTCCCGGCAGACCTCACCGGCGTCGAACTGGTCGCCGCGGGCGGCGTCGCCGGGAAGGTCATCGGCCGCCACGCCGACATGGCCCCGCCGACCGCGCTCGAAGCGATCGGCCTCCTCGCCGACCGCGAAGGCGTCCCGCTCGACCTGCGCCGCTACTCCGTGCTCAACCCGTTCGGCCTCGGCGACCACCCGCCGGTCATCACCGTCGTCGGCACCTCCATGAACGCCGGGAAGAGCACCACCGCCGCCTCCGTCATCCGCGGCCTGACCAGGTCCGGACGCCGCGTCGCCGGAATCAAGGTCACCGGCACCGGCGCCGGAGGCGACCCGTGGATGTTCCGCGACGCCGGGGCCGCCGTGGCCGCCGACTTCACCGACGGCGGCTACGCCACCACCGCCGGGGTCCCGGTCCCCGAGCTCGCCGAGCTGGCCCAGACGCTCTACCACCACGCCGCCGCCTGCGACGTCGACGCCGTGGTCATGGAGATCGCCGACGGCATCCTCCAGACCGAGACCTCCGCGCTGCTGGAGTACCCGGTGCTGCGCGAGCTCGTCGACGGCGTCGTCCTCGCCGCCGCCGACGCCGCGGGCGCCCGCTACGGGGCCCAGCACCTGCGGGGCCTCGGCCTGCCCGTCATCGCCGCCAGTGGCCGGCTCACCCAGTCCGCCCTGGCCGTCAGGGAGGCCGCCGCGGGCATGGACGCGCCGGTCTACACGCCCGCCGAACTCGCGCAGGCCGACGTGGCCATGGCCCTCCTGCACCTCGCCGAGGTCAGCAGGGACCGCCGGGCCGGCGTCCTCGAAGTCGGCGAGGCCGCATAAAGAACAGAGCAGCGGCGGCGTGCTACGCGCGCCGCCCTACTTCCCGTGTCGTAGCATCGTGGAGCACATCGTGGTATCTTGAGTGCATGAGTCGCACCATTACTCAACGAGAGCTGCGCAATGAGAGCGGAAGTATCCTCCGTGCCGCCGAACAGGGCGAGGAGTTCATCGTGACCAGGAACGGCACGCCGATCGCACGGTTGACGCCGCTCGTGGACGAAAGTCCTTTCGTCTCCGCCGAGGTCATGCGGAACAGCGCGGTCGGACTGCCGAAGATCGACTTCCACGAGTTCCGCCATGATCTTGACGAGGTCGTTGACAGCGAATTCCGTGACCCATATGAGCGCAATGCCTGAGGCCGAGTCACAGCACGAGTTCGGCCTCCTCGACACATCGGTCGTCATCGACTACCAAGAGCTGGGCGATGAACTGCTGCCCCGATATCGGACGATCAGCACAGTGACCTTGGCCGAACTGCACGCCGGCCCCAGCGCCGCCCGCAACAATGCGCTCAAACAAGCCCAGCGACAGCAGATGCTCAACTGGGCTCAGCGGATCTTTCGCAACCCGCTGCCATTCGATGAGATCTCAGCGCAAACCTATGGTTCCGTCTACCTCCTGATCCAAGAATCCGGACGAAAACCTCGCAAGTACGTGCCGGACATGATGATCGCAGCGATCGCGATACGCAATCAATTGCCGTTCTACACCAGGAATCCGCGTGACTTCGAGCCGCTCGAGTCGTTGCTGGAGATCTGTCCCGTCTGAAACAGCCGGGCGGCGCGCAGCGCGCCGCCCGCATAAGGCAGGTCCCACTCCGGGCTACCCGCCTCTGAGACCTTCTTGTGACATTGGCACCCTGGTACGGGTTGCGCGGGCGAATTAGGCTCAACCCCATGTGCTGACGGCTCTGGGACACGATCGACCCCTCCGGAGCCGAGCCCCCGCGCTCAAGCGCCCTGACCATAGCTGATCCCGCAGAGGAACCGCCTCAACAATGACCACTCTCAACTCCGATGCCCGACGACTGAACGTCAAGGGCCTCCTCATCGCGGTTGGACTCCCGGTCGTGCTCGTCGGCGCGCTGGTCGCCACCCTCCTCGGCACCGGCGCCTTCAGCCGTGAGAGCCAAGGAGAAGACGCCAGCCTGTGGCTGTGGACCACCCCGGCCGGTGAGATCGCCCGCGTCAACGGGCTCACCGCCGCCACCGACGCCCGCTTCGAAGTCGAGGACGCCGCCGGCAACGCCGTCCAGATCGAGCAGACCGACACCCACCTGCTGCTGCGGAACATCGCCACCGGCCAGGTCAGCGCCATCGACCTCGCCACCCTCGCGCTCACCGGCTCGGCCGAGACCGTCCCCGGCGAAGGCGTCCGCGTCGCCCTCCACGACGACGGCGCGTTCATCGTCGACCAGACGCAGGGCGTGGTCAGCCAGGTCGACCCCACCACCCTCGAGCAGATCGGCGAATCCCTGTCCTTCCCGCCGGGCCTGACCGGCGGCGCCTTCGACGCCGACGGCAAGCTGTGGGTCGGCGTCCCCCGCGAAGGCACCATCGTCCAGATCGAGCCGCGCAAGTCCGGCGCCAAGGCCGTCACCACCGAGGTCGTGGCCGAACCGCGCCAGGAACTCGCCCTGACCGTCCTCGGCGACGGCGTCGCCGTCCTCAACTCCACCGCGCAGGAGATGACGACGCTGCGCAGCGACGGCAGCAGGCACAAGACCGGGGTCGAACTGCTCGGCCCGACCGAGACCGCCGAGACCAGCCCCGGCACCATCGCGGCCGTGACCGTCACCGACCCGCCCTCGGTCATCACCGTCGACGACGAGGACGCCCGGCGCTTCGACATCGCCGCGGGCTCTTCGCAGCTGCTCGGCGCCTCGCTCGAATTCCACGAGCGCGTCTACGTCCCCGACGGCGCGGCCGGGATCGTGTGGGTCTACGACCTGGAGGGCAACGAGCTCGACCAGATCGAGATCGACGCGGGCGGCGGCCCGATCGAGCTCTACCACACCGGCGACACCCTGTTCGCCAACGCCGTGAACACCAACAGCGCCGTGGTCATCTCCTCCGACGGCGACGCCCGCCTCGCCCCCAAGGACCGCGACGACATCCTCGGCGGCAACGCCCCGCCCGAAGACGACGACGAGGACGGCTCCGGCGACGAGGGCGAAGACGGCGACGAAGGCGAGGGCGGCGAAGAGGTCGGCCCGCCCGGCGCGGTCACCAACCTGGCCGGGACCGTCGGCGACGGCCTGATCAACCTGTCGTGGGACGCCGCCCCGAACAACGGCTCGGCGCTCACCAAGTACGTCATCGAAGGCGCCGACGACTCGTGGGAGATCGCCCCGGGCCAGCGCGTCCTGGAGATCGACGGGCTCGCCAACGGCGAGGCCTACACGTTCACCGTGACCGCCTACAACGAGTACGGACCGGGCGACACGGCCACCTCGCCGTCGATCACACCATCGGCCGAGGTCCCCGACCCGGTCGGCAAGCCCGAGGCCGTCGCCAATCCCGACGGCACCGTCGAGGTCACCTGGGACGAGGCCGACGGCCAGGGCAACGAGGTCACCGGCTACCAGGTCGAAGCGGTGACCGGCGAGGGCGATCGCCGCGTGGTCGGCCAGTCCGACGGCACCACGTTCGTGGTGCCCGAGGACACGCTGACCTACGGCGTCCAATACGCCTTCTCGGTCACGACCCTGGCCGGTGCGGCGGCGTCCGCGCCGTCGGAGCTGTCGAAGTCGGTGGTCCCGTTCAACGTCCCCGAGGCGCCAACCGACCTGCTCGCCGAGACCGCCTCGGACGCGGCCGGGTCGATCGACGTGACCTGGAGCCAGCCTGAGGACAACGGCAGCGCGATCCAGAAGTACATCGTGCGGGCCGGGGAGCAGACCAAGGAAGTCTCCAACAAGACGAAGGTGCGCTTGGACGGCTTCGCCGACGGCGCTGAGGTCACCGTCAGCGTTACCGCGGTGAACGAGGCCGGGGAGTCCGAACCGTCCACGACCACCTCGAACACCATGAAGAAGCCCTCGGTCCAGATCCAGAGCACCTCGTCGACGCCCACCTCGATCACGTTCAACGTGGTCGCCGACGACGGCGGCGGCGACGCCACCTGCTACCTGTACGGAACGAAGAGCCCCGTCGACTCCGGCCCGTGCGACAGCCTCACCGCTACCGGCCTGCTGGCATCACACGACTACGACTACTTCAATGTGGTGGTCGAGAACCCCGTGGGTTCGGACAACGCCGATGCGGGGACCGTGTCGACGAAGGTCATCAGCGGCAAGGTCCACTGGGACTGCCCCAGCGATCTCGTCTACTGCCAGAACAACCCGGACGGCATCGGCATCCACGGCAACACCCAGCAGACCGACCTGCAAGGACACGGACAGAGCGGCGACAGTTTCGAGGCCCTCTGCTGGACGACCGGCATCAAGATCACCCCGCGCGGACCCGATCAGCAGGTGGTCGGCGGTGGCACCCGCTACCAGGACTACCACTCCCACAAGGACGCGACCAACAAGTGGATCAGGATCAACTACGAGTCCAGGAGCTACATCCCGTTCGCGTGGTTCGACATCAACGGCGTGGGCGCGAACTCGACCGGCGATCTCCCGAAGTGTTAGCAGGAGCAACGATGGACACCGAGCAGACCCACCCGCTGAAGGTCCCCAGGGCCATGCAGCAGCCGGTCACGCTCAACGCCGGGCAGGCCGAGGCGTTCGCGTCGACGTTCGAGCGCCTCGCCGCCGCGGTGGACACCGTCGTGCTCGGCAAGCCCGAAGTGGTGCGCCTGGCGCTGACGGCCATGTTCGCCGAGGGCCACATCCTCCTGGAGGACGTGCCCGGCACCGGGAAGACGACGCTGGCCCGCACGATCGCCTCGGCGGTCTCGGGCCAGTGGCGCCGCATCCAGTTCACCCCGGACCTCCTGCCCTCCGACGTCTCCGGCGTCACGATCTTCAACCAGGCCTCGGGCGGCTTCGAGTTCCACCCCGGGCCGGTGTTCGCCAACATCGTCATCGCCGACGAGATCAACCGGGCCAGCCCGAAGACCCAGTCGGCGCTCCTCGAAGTCATGGAAGAAGGCCGCGTGACCGTCGACGGCCACCCGCACGCGGTCCCGTCCCCGTTCGTCGTCGTCGCCACCCAGAACCCGGTCGAGATGGACGGCACCTACCGGCTCCCCGAGGCCCAGCTCGACCGCTTCCTGGTGAAGCTCTCGGTCGGCTACCCGGTGGAGGCCGCCGAGATCGAGGTCCTGCGCGGCACGCACCAGCGCTCCCCGGAGAGCATCCCGGCCGTGGTCGACACCGACACGGTGGCGCAGATGGCCGAGCTCGCCAAGTACGTCTACATCGCCGATCCGCTCTACGCCTACCTGGTGCAGCTGGCGAACGCCACCCGCACGCACCCGCAGGTCGCGGTCGGAGTCAGTCCGCGCGGGCTCATCGCGCTGACCCGGGCCGCCGCGGTCTTCGCGCTCTCCCAGGGCCGCACCTACATCATCCCCGAGGACGTCAAGGCCCTCGCCGAACCGGTGTTCTCGCACCGCATCCAGCTGGCCCCGGACGCGGCCATGCGCGGCGCCACCGGGGCCGGAGTCGTGGCCGACGTGTTCGAGTCCGTCCCCGTCCCGCTGCCCGCATCGGCGGCATGAACCGGCTGGAGTTCCTCCGCGCCGTCCCGGTCACGGCGCGGGGGGTCGGCCTGGCCGCCGCGGGCGCGGTGCTGCTGCTCGCGGGCTGGCAGTGGGGCTACCCCGAGCTCGTCGCGATCGGCGCGGCGGCCGTGCTCGCCTGCGTCGCCGCGGCCAGCGTCATCGCCGCCAAGCCGAGCCTCGACGTCGACCGGAGCATCCAGCCCGACCGCGTCTCGGTGGGGGAGAGCGCCACCGTCGCGCTCGAGGTGCGCAACACCGGGCGCTTCCGGGCGGTCAACGCCCGCGCCGTCGACGCCTACGGCGGCCCGACCCACGCCACCAGGCGCGTCGCGGTGCCGCTGGCGCGGTTGCGGCCCGGCAAGTCCGCGAACGCGACCTACCCGATCACGGCCGAGCGGCGCGGCGTCGTCGACGCCGGGCCGCTCGGGATCGGCAAGAGGGACATCCTCGGGCTCGCGGCCACCGCCGGCTCGTTTGGGCCGAGCGCCCGGCTGTGGGTCCACCCCCGACTGTGGAACCTCGCCCGTACCCCCGACGGCCTGGCCAGGTCCCTGGAGGGCACCGCCGACAAGGTCGAGCAGGGCTCGCTGACGTTCCATTCGCTCCGCGAGTACGTCATCGGCGACGAGCTGCGGCACGTCCACTGGCGCACCTCGGCGCGCATCGGCCAGCTCATGGTCAAAGAGCACGTCGACACCTCGCTGCCGACCGTCGTCGTCGCCCTCGACGACCGGCCCGAAGCTTGGCAAATTGACGGCTCGCAAGCTTCGCCGAGGGCGTCCGGCCCCGACGCCTTCGAGGCGGCCTGCGAGGCCGCCTACTCGATCCTGACCGCCTGCTTCCGCGCCGAGTACCACGCCGCGCTCGTCCCGGCCTCCGGCGGCGCGGTCTCCGGTGCCGGGCGCGACGCCTACGGCGACCTGCTCGCCGAGCTCGCCTGCGACGCGGCCGAGTCCCTCGACGCCTACGTCGCCCGCCTGACCTCCGGCCGCTTCGGCGACACTCTGGTGTGGATCACCGGCGCCGAGCCGCCCACCGCGCGCCTGGCGGCCCTCAAACGCGCCTATCCGGTGGTCATCGCCGTGCACCTCGCCCCGGACCTGCCCACCTCCGCGGCGCTCGTGGGCGGCCTGCCCTTCCTCAGGGCCGCCGACGGCGAGCAGTTCGCCGCGGCCTGGGACGGGGGAGGCACGTCCCTGTGAGGCTGAACCGCTACCGATTCCGCGTCGCCGCCGTCGCCGTGTGCCTGACGGTCCTGTGCGCCCTGGCCGGGACCGTCGCCGCCCGCGTCTACCACGGCATGGTCCTCACCGGCCTGGCCGCCGGGGCGGCCCTCGCCGCCTTCGCCATCGGATTCCTGCTGCGCAACAAGCCGTCCTGGCTCTCGGCGGCCGTCTCGTTCTGGGGCCTGGCCGCCTACCTCCTCGGCTCGTTCGCGCTCACCGGCGACGGCAACGAGCCGCTGCCGCAGGTCGTGGTCGACGCGATCGTCAACGCCGTCCCGCGCACGCTCACCGCGCTCATCCCCGTCGAGCCCGCGCCCGACACCGTCGGCGTCCCCGTCTTCCTCACCTGGCTGGCCGCCTCGCTCGCGTGCGAGCTCGCGATCCGCTACGGCCGGACGCTGCTGGGCTGCCTGCCGCCGACGCTGCTGTACGCCGCCGGGCTCTACCTCGTGGGCCCCAACGCCGGGCCCGCGATCGCCGTCACCGTCGCCTACTGCGTCGTCGCCGGGATCGCGCTGGCCGCGACCTCCGCGCCGCCGAGCAGGCGGCCCGACCGTGACGCCCAGGTCGACGGCGGCGTCCCCGGCCGCAGCGCGACGATGATCGGCTCGGTGATCGGCGCGACCGTCCTCCTCGCGGCCGTCGCCGCGCTCGCGCCGATGGCGACGCGGCTGGTCACCACGAGCCCTGGCGACCCGCGCGAGCTGGTCGAGCCGCCGCAGCTGACCGACATCGACCTCAACCCGCTGGTCCGCATCGCCGAGTGGGCCAAATACCCCGAGCAGGAGCTGTTCCGCGCCGACCTCGACGGCGACGCGACGATGCGCCTGGCCGTCCTCGACGAGTACGACGGCGTCACCTGGCAGGCGGGCGGCGACTTCCGCACCGCCGGGTCGGTGCTGCCCGGCTCGGGCGAGGGCGGCTTCTCGGCCGAAGTCGAGATCATCGAACTCGGCGGCAAGCTCGTGCCCGCCGTCGCCGACCCCTCGACCGTCACCGACATGAAGATCGCGGTCAACCTCGACACGCGGTGCCTGCTCACGCCCGACGGACTGGCCACCGGCGACCGCTACAGCGTCGACTCCGACCTCCTCACCGTCGATCCGGCGAGCGCCGAGAGCGCCCGCGTCGACCTGTCCGACCCCGCCACGGTCGCCGTCCCGCCCGGCGCCCCTGAGATCATGACGATGATCGCCGAGTACATCACCACCACCTACGACACGCCGTACGAGCGCGCGCAGGGCCTGGCCGCGTTCCTCGGCGAGCACTACGCCTTCGACGCCGAGGCGCCCTCGGGCCACGACTATCCCGCGCTCGGATTCTTCCTGGAGTCGCCCGTCGAGGCCGGGGGCCAGCGGGGCACCAGCGAGCAGTTCGCCGCCGCGTACGCGATCATCGCCCGCCTCGTCGGCCTGCCGAGCCGCGTCGTGGTCGGCTTCGACGTGCCCGGCGGGTCCTCCACCGTCACCGCCGCCCAGGGACTGGCCTGGCCGGAGATCGCCTTCGACGGCGTCGGCTGGGTCCCGTTCGACCCGATGCCCGCCGAGGGCGTCGTGCCGATCCCGCCGCAGGAGACCCTCGAACAGCTCGAAGAGGAGCCCACCACCGAGCCCGAGGACTCCGCCGGCGAGGGCGAGGGCGAGGACTACAACGACCCGGCGCTGGAGAACGACGAGGGCGACTTCGACACCGCGGCGGGGGCCGAGGACGAGCGGATCCCGGCGTGGGTGTGGTGGGCGCTCGGCGCGCTCGCCCTCGCCTGCGTCCCGCTGGCGCTCAAGGCCCGCAGGCGGCTGCGGCAGCGGCGCAGGCTCGCTCGCGGGACGCCCGCCGAGCGGGTGGCCGGGGCGTGGGCCGAGGTGCTCGCCGCCGCCGCGCGCGCGGGCGTGAAGGTCGAGCCGCACGCGACCGCCGAAGAGGCCGCCGCGCAGGTGTCGGTGCTGGTAGAGGTGGGGATCGACGCTTTGCCGCGCCTGGTGAACCAGGCGGCGTTCGCCCCCGGCTCGGTGGACGCGGCCGACGCCGAGGCGGCCGGCCGGATCGCGACCGGCTTCGCGCGCGCCACCCGCACACGCGTCAAGCGGTGGAAGCGCTTCCTGACATAGCTTGTGTCCGTTAATGGTTGATATGTGAACGGGTCGTGACATACGGGTGGGTCGATCTCTGCGGGTGGTGTTGACCTGGCACACTGTGACCTATGGAGAACCCCTTCTTCTCTGTCCGGTTCCGCGGATACGACAGAGCCCAAGTCGACCGAGCCGTCGCGCGCATTCGCAAGGCGATGGAGACCGGCACGCCCCCGCACCCCGACTCGCTGTCCGACCTCGGCTTTCAGTTGACCATGCGCGGCTACGACCCCAAGGAGGTCGACGAGTACTTCGCGGAAATCGCGCGTTCGCTTCGCAATGGATAGGCTGGAGGAGTGACCGCTCAGGACCCTTACCAGCCCCACATGCAGCCGCCCCCGGCCCCCGGGCCGGCGGGGCAGCCGCAGCAGGGCCGACCGCAGCAGGCCTACGCCCCGGGAAACCCCCCGTACGCCGCGTACCCCTGGCACGGCTACCAGATGCAACCGGTCCAGTGGCCGCCGATGGCAGTCCCAGCACCTGTCATGGTCGACGGCTTCTACATGGTGCAGCCGCGGCTCAAGCCGATCCCCTCGGGACCGGCGGTCGGGTCGCTGGTGGCGGGCATCGGGGGGATCCTCGGCGCGCTGCCTGGACTGCTGTTCGCCGCGTTCAGCCCCTGGGCGGGCCTGACGTTCTTCATGATGGCGGCGCTGCTCGGCATCGGCTCGATCTTCCTGGGCAGCTACGCGAAACGCCAGCTCAAGCAGGCCGCTGGCGGCATCTCCGGCAAGGGGCTGGCCACCACGGGCCTGATCCTCGGCATCGTGGCCACCTCGCTGGCGGGGCTGACGGCCGTGATCAGTTTCACCGCGATCTGACCGCCGCGCGAATACGCATCTTCGCGGCATACGCGATTGCGCGGAACAACATTCCCATCGGTGCCGGAACGTACAATGCCGACATGACCACCAGGCAGCAAGACGACGTCATCGACGGCCTCGCCATCACCTACCTGCCCGAGGGCCTCGGCGCGCCCTCGGACTTCGAGTTCGAGTGGGGCGAGGTGCGGTTCACCCAGCGGGTGTGGGAATCCGAGGTCGAGGACGGCGTGTGGCGCGTCGACCTCCAGGTCCAGGCGATGCGCGGGGCCCGCCTGAGCGACAAGGACGCCATGCGCCGCTTCCTGATCGAATACCACGAGAAGGACGACGGCTGGGCCACCGAGCCGTTCGGCGACGACGGCTTCAGCGCCGAGGGCCAGACGGCGGTGCTCATCGAGCGGGGCCTGGCCGTCGAGGTCCGCGACCCGTTCGACCGCCGCGGCGCGGCCGACGTCAAGGCCGTCGTCGAGGGCATCCGGCTGCTCGAGCGGTGAGAAGCCGCACACGCCCGCGAGCGGCTGTGAAAGCATTCCTCATATGCGTTTCCATGCCGATCTGCACATTCACTCCAAATACTCCCGGGCGTGCAGCAAGGACTCAGACCTCGTCCAGCTGACCCGGTGGGCCAAGCGCAAGGGCGTCACCCTCATGGGCACCGGCGACTTCACCCACCCCGAGTGGTTCGCGAACCTCCGCGGCAGCCTCGAAGCCGACGAGCCGGGCCTGTTCCGGCTGCGGGAGGACATCGAGGCCGACGTCGACGGGGACCTCGCCCCGAGCCTCGCCGAGGCGCGGGTGCGGTTCATGCTCTCGGTGGAGGTCGCCACCGTCTACAGACGCGACGGCCGCACCCGCAAGCTCCACCACCTGGTCCACATGCCCGACTTCGAGACCGCCGCGGCCTTCAACGACCGACTCGGCCGCGTCGCCGACCTCGCCTCCGACGGGCGCCCCACCCTGGGGATGGACTCCCGCGACCTCCTGGCGGCCGCCCTGGACAGCGGCGGCTGCCTCGTGCCCGCGCACGTGTGGACGCCCTGGTTCGGCCTGCTCGGCTCCAAGTCCGGGTTCGACGGCGTGGAGGAGTGCTACGGCGACCTGTCGGACCGCGTCTTCGCCCTGGAGACCGGCCTGTCGAGCGACCCCGAGATGAACTGGCGCGTCTCCGGCCTGGACCGCTACCGCATGGTCAGCTACTCCGACGCCCACTCACCGCCGATGGTCGCCCGCGAGACCACCGTCTTCGACACCGGCCTCGCCTACGACGCGGTCCTGGGGGCGCTGGAGACCGGCGACGGCTACGTCGGCACGGTCGAGTTCTTCCCCGAAGGCGGCAAGTACCACCTCGACGGCCACCGCAAGTGCGGCGTGCGATTGGACCCGGAGGAGACCCGGAAGCTCGGCGGCCGGTGCCCGGTGTGCGGCAGGCCCCTCACCGTCGGCGTGCTCAGCCGCACCGAGGACCTGGCGGACCGGCCCGAAGGGACGCCGCCGCCCACCGCGGGCGACGTCGAGCACCTGGTGCCGCTGCCGCAGATCGTGAGCGAGATCGTCGGCACCGGCCCGAAGACCAAGCGCGTCCGCACCGAGGTCGACCGCCTGACCGCCGAACTCGGGCCGGAACTGGCGATCCTCGAATCGATTCCCACCGGCGACATCGAGCCCCACTCGGCGCCGCTGGCCGAGGCCGTCGCCCGCCTCCGCGAGGGCAAAGTGATCCGCGAGGCCGGCTTCGACGGCGAGTTCGGCACGATCCGCCTGTTCGAACCCGGCGAACTCGACGACCCGGAGCTCTTCGATTGAGGCCCGCCGGAAAAACACTCAGGGGCCGACCGAAGTCGACCCCTGAATATCCATCTGTACTCCCGAGCGGATTCGAACCGCCGTTTCCGCCTTGAGAGGGCGGCGTCCTAGGCCCCTAGACGACGGGAGCTTGGCCTGTTCCGCACCATGCGGCGCGGCAACGTCGACAAGCTTACCCGACCGTTTCCCGGTCCCTCCACTGGGATACCGCTTGTGACGCGGCATACGCGCCGAGGCGGACCGGGACGGCGCTGCCGCCCTTCCGGACGAACCCCCGTAACGCCGAGCCCGGCCCGCCGGGAGACTCTAACGCGTCCGGGGCCTCCCGAACTACTCGTTCTCGCTGCCGGTGTCCACGAGTTCGTCCAGCCACCCGTCGTCCACCCCGTCGTGATAGGTCACGAGCTTCGCCGTATAGCCGACGTCGCCGACGTCGGCGGTGACGCTCGCGACCACCCCGACCGTCGTCACGCACACCTCGTAGGCGCCCACGGGCGAGTCCGCCGCGCCCTGCACCTTGACGCAGTCGGCCAGCTCCCCGGCCAGCGTCGTGTCGGAGAACTCGGTCGTGGCCGAGGGGTCCTCCGAGGTCGCCGTCAGCCAGGCCGACACGTCCCGCCCCGTCGGCAGGACCGCCGCGAGTTCCCCGCTCAGCCAGTCGGTCAGCTCGTCGGTGTCCTCCCCGGCCCAGAACCGCGGCTGCTCGCCGATCACCACCGCGCCGGTCCCGCCCTCGGGGTCCACCGCGACGACCACCGACTCGCCGGTGCCCTCCACCAGGTACTCGGCGGTGTAGGCGTGTTCCTCGGCGCTCGCCACGCGCTCGCTGAGCTCCATCAGCGCCGCCTGGTCCTCCGCGACGTCCGATGGGCCCCCGCCGGCGCCGTTCATGCAGCCGGAGAGCGCGAGCACGCCCGCCGCGCCGAGGGCAGCGCAGCGGCATATGGGCTTCCAAATGGGCATGGGACTCCAATTCCCGGTGGTGCCGGCGTTCGAAGAGGCCAGTGGCGTGGCATCGCGGGGCGCGCCTAGCACAGGTGTCGGATCTGAGGTTCGACTCCACCTTATAGCGTGCCGTCGACCCCCCGGGGCGTACGCTAAGGAGCTGTGGCCGGCGCAGTGTCGGGTCGGTCGAAATCCTCGCGACGCAGGCCCCTAATCGGGCCGGAAGTCAGATTCGGCTATTTCAGGAGTGACAGTAGTGGCTGCAATTGAAGACATTCGGGCACGGGAGATCCTCGACTCCCGCGGCAACCCCACCGTCGAGGTCGAGATCCTCCTCGACGACGACACGCTCCAGCGGGCCGCCGTGCCCTCGGGCGCCTCGACCGGCGCCTTCGAGGCCCTCGAACTGCGCGACAAGGACCCGAAGCGCTACCTCGGCAAGGGCGTCGAGAAGGCCGTCGACAACGTCAACGGCCCGATCCGCGACGCCCTGATCGGCCTTGAGGCCTCCGAGCAGCGGCTCGTCGACCAGGCCCTGCTCGACGCCGACGGCACCCCCGACAAGTCGAACCTCGGCGCCAACGCGATCCTCGGCGTCTCCCTGGCCGTCGCCAAGGCCGCCGCGGACTCCTCCGAGCTGCCGCTCTACCGCTACGTCGGCGGCCCGAACGCGCACCTGCTGCCGGTGCCGTGCCTGAACATCCTCAACGGCGGCTCCCACGCCGACTCCAACGTCGACGTCCAGGAGTTCATGATCGCGCCCATCGGCGCGCCGACCTTCAAAGAGGCCCTGCGCTGGGGCGCCGAGACCTACCACGCGCTCAAGGCGGTGCTCAAGGACAAGGGCCTGAACACCGGCCTCGGCGACGAGGGCGGCTTCGCGCCGAACCTGGGCTCCAACCGCGAGGCGCTCGACCTGATCGCCGTCGCCGTCGAGAAGGCCGGCTACAAGCTCGGCACCGACATCGCCTTCGCGATGGACGTCGCCGCCACCGAGTTCCACTCCGACGGCGCCTACGTCTTCGAGGGCCAGAAGCGCAGCGGCGAGGAGATGAGCGCCTACTACGAGGAGCTGCTCGGCGCCTACCCGCTCGTGTCCATCGAGGACCCGCTCTCCGAGGAGGACTGGTCCGGCTGGTCCGCGCTGACCGCGAAGATCGGCGGCAAGGTCCAGATCGTCGGCGACGACCTGTTCGTCACCAACCCCGAGCGCCTGCGCCGCGGCATCGAGGAGCGGGCCGCCAACGCCCTGCTCGTCAAGGTCAACCAGATCGGCTCGCTCACCGAGACCACCGACGCGGTCGAGATGGCCCACCGCGCCGGTTTCAGCTGCATGATGAGCCACCGCTCCGGTGAGACCGAGGACACCACGATCGCCGACCTGGCCGTCGCCATGGGCACCGGCCAGATCAAGACCGGCGCTCCCGCCCGCTCGGACCGCGTCGCCAAGTACAACCAGCTCCTGCGCATCGAGGAGAGCCTCGGCGACGCCGCCCGCTACGCCGGCACGTCGGCATTCCCGAAGTTCACTGAGGGAAAGTGAGCACGGTCGAAGTTCACTGAGGGAAAGTGAGCGCAGTCGAAGTTCACTGAGGGAAAGTGAGCGCAGTCGAAGTACAAGGCCGCTTAAGACCCGCACTGCGAAGGCCCCCGCGCGATCGGCGCGGGGGCCTTATCCGCGCCGCCATCGACTAGGCTGAGCGGGTGAGCGCCAGCCGACGACCCAGCCACCCCGGAGGACGATCGACCGGACCCGGCCGCACCCGCGCCGGTCGCAGGCCCGCCCCCGGCAACGCGGCGCGTCCCAAGGTCAAGCGGGTCCGCGTCCGCCCGCAGCGCCGGATCTCCCGGCGCGCCGCCGTCATCGCGCTCGTGCTGTCCGCGCTCGCCCTCGCCTACGCCTACCCGCTGCGGACCTACGTCGAGCAGCGCATCGAGATCAACCAGCTCGAGGCCGAGCAGGACGAGCAGCGCGACCACATCGAGGCCCTGGAGGCCGAGCGCGCCAAATGGGACGACCCGGAGTACGTCAAGGCCCAGATCCGCTCGAGCCTGCTGCTCGTGGAGCCGGGTGAGGACCTCGTCATCGTCCACGAGGCCGAGGACTCCGAGAGCGGCGACGGCGGCGAGGACGCCGAGGGCGCCGAGCGCCCCTGGTACGACGAGCTGGCCGCTACCTTTGAAGACGCCGACCAGCTCGAACAAGAGGAAGCAGAGGATTGAAGCCCGACTCCTGGCCCCAAGAGCCGCAGCCGGTGACCGACGCCGACGCGGCCGCGGTCTCCGCCCAGCTCGGACGCCCGATCCGCGGCGCGCACGCCGTCGCCTGGCGCTGCCCGTGCGGCCGCCCGGCCGTCATCGAGACCGAGCCGCGCCTGAGCGACGGGACGCCCTTCCCGACCACGTACTACCTGACCTGCCCGAAGGCCGCCTCGGCCATCGGGCGGCTCGAAGGCGGCGGGGTCATGAGGGAGATGAACGAGCGCCTGGCCGGTGACGAGCATCTCGCCGAGGCCCACCGGCGCTCCCACGAGGACTACCTGGCGAGGCGCGCGAAGCTCGGCGACGTGCCCGAGATCGACGGCGTCTCGGCGGGCGGCATGCCCGACCGCGTCAAATGCCTGCACGCCCTCGTCGGGCACGCCCTGGCCGCCGGACCGGGCGTCGACCCGCTCGGCGACGAGGCGATCGAGCGGCTTCCCCAGTGGTGGCGGCGCGGCAGCTGCGTCCCAGAAGAGGAGGGCGCATGAGGCGCGTAGCGGGAATCGACTGCGGCACGAACTCGATCCGTCTGCTCATCGCGGACGTCGACGACGCCGGTCGCCTGCACGACGTGGTGCGCCGCATGGAGGTCGTGCGCCTCGGCGAAGGCGTCGACGACACCGGGCGGCTCTCGGCCGCCGCGCTGGAGCGCACCCGCGCGGCGCTGGCCGACTACACCGCCCAGATCCGCGGCCACGGTGCCGAGGCGGTGCGGATGGTCGCGACGTCGGCGTCGCGGGACGCCGCGAACGCCCACGAGTTCACCGCGATGGTCGAATCGGTGCTCGGGACGGCCCCCGAGGTGATCACCGGCGACGAGGAGGCGCGCCTCTCGTTCACCGGCGCGGTGGCCACGCTGCCCGAGCTGGTCGGCCAGCGCCTGCTGGTCGACATCGGCGGCGGCTCGACCGAGTTCGTGCGCGGCTCGGGCGCCGAGGTCCTGGCCGCGAAGTCGGTCGACGTGGGCTGCGTGCGCATGACCGAGCGCCACCTGCGCTCCGACCCTCCGGCTCCGGCCGAGATCGAGGCGGCCGTGGCGGACATCCACTCGATCGTGGACGCTGCGCTGGCGGTGGCCGACCCCGACCGCGTGGCGGGCGAACTCGTGGCGGTGGCGGGGACGGCGACGACGATCGCCGGGATCGCGCTGGACCTGGCGGCATACGACGCGGACGCCATCGACGGCACGAAGCTGAGCTACGAGCAGGTGGCGAAGGTCACCGGCGATCTGGCCTCGGCCGACCACGCGGCGCGCCTGGCGATCCCGGTGATGCACCCGGGCCGGGCCGACGTGATCGTCGGCGGGGCGCTGGTGCTGCGGACGATCATGGAGCGCAGCGGATTGAGCAGCGTGCTCGTCAGCGAGCACGACATCCTGGACGGCATCGCCCTGTCGGCCTGACGAAACGCAAGGCATCGCGCCCGCCGAATCGGCGGGCGCGATGCGCGTGTCCGGGGGCGCCTACGCGCGCTCGGCCCCGGCCTTCCCGGCGGTCCGCCACAGCTCCAAGGCGATCCACAGTGCGCTGACGGCGACGAGCACGCCCCAGGCGATGCGGACCGGATGCGGCACATAGAACTGCGGCAGGTACAGCACCATCGCGGCGGCCATCGGGACCGCGCTCCAGCGCTGCATGGTGCCCGAACGCCACACCGCGACCGCGGCGAGGACCGCGGCCACCGCGATGAGGGCCAGGCCGATGGCGAAGACGGTCACGGCGGTCGGGTCCATGCGGAAGTCCTCGCCGACCGACGTCAGGGCCGCGTCGCCCTCGGCCACGGCCAGGCCGCCGATCGCCTTGAGGCCGTAGACCTCGGCGCCGTAGTACGAGATGGTCAGGCCCGAGCCGACGGCGCCGACGGCGGTAGCGAGGAAGGCGGTCCGCTCGGCCTTCCCGGCGCCTTCGAGGTGGCCCCGCAGGGCGCTCCAGGTCATGGGGATGAGGATGAGGCCGACGATCGCGGCGATGTGGGCGAAGGACCAGCCGGCCGAGGTCCACGACTCGGCGCCTTCGAGGGTGGTCTGGTCGGCGCGCGGGGCGACGGCCTCGTAGAGGACGAAGAGGACACCGGCGAGGGCGATGCCGATGGCGCCGAAGCGGGTCCGGGACGGGTGGCGGTTCATGGGTGCTCCTGGTGGGGGTCGACCGCTCGCAATTTCGCGAGCGGTGTTCTCGTTGTGAAACGATGATCGCACATGTTCGGGGAAAGTGCAAGAGCGGTGCTCTGATTTATGTACACTGATCCTATGAACGCACCGAGAACCGCCCGCGAACGCGCCCGAGCCGAGCTGACCCGCGAGATCCTGGCCGCCGCGAGACGCCAGCTCGGCGAGGTCGGCCCCTCGGCCCTGTCGCTGCGGGCCGTCGCCCGCGAACTCGAGATGGCCTCCTCGGCGATCTACCGCTACTTCAAGAGCCGCGACGAGCTGCTCACCGCGCTCATCCTCGCGGCCTACAACGACATCGGGGACGCCGCCGAAAGCGCCGACGACCCGGCGGCCGAACCGGCCGAGCGGTGGACGGCGATCTGGCGCGGCGTGCGCGCGTGGGCGCTCGACAACCCCCACGAGTTCGCGCTGCTCTTCGGCACGCCGGTGCCCGGATACGCCGCGCCGCAGGAGACCGCCGCAGCAGCGGGCCGGATGCCGCTGGCACTGGCCAGAGTGGTCGCCGACGCGAAGGCGGCCGGGGTCCTCGATCTGCCGCCCGCGCCGCCCTGCGACCCCGCGCTCATCGAGCTCGACTTGACGACGCTGCTGCCGGACGTCGTGTTCACCGCCGAGGAGACCGCGCGGATCCTCCTGGCGTGGAACCGCTTGGTGGGCATCGTCTCCTACGAACTCCACGGCCACCTGGTCGGCGTGACCGCCGACGACGCCGGTTTCTTCGACTATGCCGCGAGGACTTCGGGAGCCTTCGCCGGACTCCCGCTCTAGCGCCTGCTCACGAACCCACGGCACGGCGCACAGGACTTAGGATCGAGCTGTATGCCCAGCCCGAAAGATCCGGAGAGCCCCCGTGCGAACCATTGCCCCTCTCGCGGCCGCCCTGTGCGCCTGCGCCCTCGCGGTCGGCCTCGCCGCCTGCGACGGCGACCCCGGCGACCCCGCGAGCGAATCGCCCACCGCCGCGGTTACCGCGAGCGAATCGCCCAGCGCCGAAGCCACCGCGAGCGAGACCACTGAGACCACCGAAGCGCCCGAGCCCACCGAAGCCCCGAGCGACGACGACGGGACCGACCCGCGCATGGAACCGTTCATCGGAGCATGGACCGAGGACGTCCCGATGATGGGCAGTTCGTTCACCGTCACGGGCGACGGCTTCGTGGTCCTGACCGGTGAGGGCGGCTCGTTCGAAGGCACGATCGTCCTCGGCGACGGCCACCGGCATCAGCTCGAACTCGTGTCGACCGCGGGCGGCAGCCCGCCCGCCGCGATGCACTGGGAGCTGGAGTACCACCCCCCGGCCGATGCGATCCGCGTCTACGACACCAGGGACGACGGGACGGTCTACGAGCGCGAGTTCGTCAGGGAAGCCTAGGCCGCGTTCAATGACCGGCTGACCCCGATCCGGCCCGGTCGCCACCCGGGCAGGAGTCAGCCGCGCAGGTACAGGCCGACCACGATCGCCGCGACCACCAGCACCACCGCGATCGCCGCCGCGACCCACGGCCACCGCTTGAGCTTCTTGTGCTCCGAGACGTCGCCGACCACCACGGTCACGTTGTCCGGGCCGCCGCCTTCAAGAGCCAGGCGCACCAGCTCGTCCGCGGCCGCCTGCGGATCGGTGAAGTCCCGCAGCGCCGCCTCGATGACCTCCTCGCCGACCACGTCGCTCAGCCCGTCCGAGCACAGCATGTACCGGTCGCCGAGCGCGGCCGGGCGCGTCTCGAAGTGCGCGGGCGCGGGATTGGCCTGCAGCACGCGGGTCACCACCGACTTGTACGGATGGTCCTGCGCCTCAGCGGGAGTGATCGCGCCCTCGTCGACCAGGTGCTGGACGTAGGAGTCGTCGACGGTCACCTGCACGAAGTCCTCGCCGCGCACCTGGTACGCCCGTGAGTCTCCGATATGGACTATGTCGACGGCGTCGTCGCCCAGCCACAGCGCCGTCAGCGTCGTCGCCATGCCCTCCGACTCGGGGTTCTCGGCCACCGCCGCGCGGATCCGGTCGCGCGCGGCGTCGACGACCTCGCCCAGCTCGGCCTCGGCCTCGACCGGCGAGCGGCGGGCCAGCTTCGTCACCTCGGCGATGGTCACCCCGCTGGCGACCTCACCGGCGGCGGCCCCTCCCACGCCGTCGGCGACCGCGAGCAGGCGCCGCGACGCGAGGTGCGAGTCCTCGTTGAGATCGCGGACTTTGCCCACGTCGGTGGCGGCGCCGTAGCGCCAACGCAATTCGGTCACAGGCGATCACCACTGAGTTCGCACCGGGTTTCGGCATTCCGTATGAAGCATGGCCGTTCGAGGGACATGGGCGCAAGTGTAGTGGCCCGCCGATCACAACAGGCGACCGTCGATTCCCCGAGGCCCCCGCCGCCCGCCCCGACGTGCGCGAACTCGTGTATCCCCGGATCGTGCCACGCTTCCATCCGGCTTCTGACCAGCGTCGCCATCCGATTTACAGTGGAATGCCCAAGGGACGCGGCCGCACCACGAGGAGGCGCCATGAATGCCGTTCTGGCAGACCGCTTCGAGCTCCAGACTGAGCTCGCCCGTGGCGCGGTCGGCGTCGTGTGGCGCGGGCTCGACCGCGTCACCGGCGAGCGCGTCGCCGTCAAGGTCCTGCGCGGGGAGCTGCGCGGCGAAGGCGACATCGTCGAGAGCTTCTTCGCCGAGGCCGAGATCCTCAACGCCATCGAGCACCCCGGCGTCATCGGCGTGCGCGACTTCATCGTCACCGACGCGGTCCTGGCCATCGTCCTCGAGTTCGCCGAAGGCGCCGACCTGCGCGAGCACCTGCGCCTCCACGGGCCGCTGCCGGCGGCCGAGGCCGCCCGCCGCTGCGCCTTCGCCGCCGAGACCCTCGCCGCGGTCCACCGCGCCGGCTACCTCCACGGCGACGTCAAGCCCGGCAACCTCATGCTCGTCGGGGACGACGCGGTCAAGTTCATCGACTTCGGCATCGCCCGCGCCGCCGAGCGCACCACGACGCCCTCCCACGGCACCCCCGAGTACATCGCCCCGGAGGTCGCCGCCGGAGAATCGGCCTGTCCCGGCATCGACAACTACGCGCTCGGCCTGGTCCTGTACGAGGCGCTCACTGGGCGCAGCGCCTACCGGGGCGGCTCGATCACCGACGTGCTCGACCGCCACCTCGCCAAGATCCCCGTCAGGCCGGCCGCCGTGGACGCCGAGCTGTGGGCGATCGTCGAGACGCTCCTCGCGCTCGACCCGACCGAGCGCGGCGACCTCGACGACATCGCCGCCGAACTGCGGCGCCTGGCCCCGGGCCTGTCCGAGCGGGCGACCGCCCCGATCGAGCCGCAGCTGCGCGACCGCGGCGCCCCGGCGCCCATCGCCTACTCGCCGGTGACCCCGCCGGTCCCCGAGATCGCGGCCGCCGAGGTGCGCTCGGCGGCGAGGCCGTCCCGGCGCCGCGCCATGGCGTTCGCCGGCGCGGGGGCGCTGGGTCTGCTCGCCGTCGCGGCGTTCGTCCTCTTCGCTCTCCCCGGTGCCGAAGGCGACGATGGCGCCGATGTGGCCGACCCGTCCCCGACGGTCGAATCCACCGAGCCCGGTGAGAGCCCCGAACCCGCTGAGCCGGAGGGGAGCGTCGAGCCCACCGAACCGGCGGAGGAGGAGCCCGACGAGACGACCCCGGCGCCCGGACCGCAAGGCTCGGAGACGGATAGCGACACTCCCGGAACCGAAACGGACGGTTTGTCCGATTCAGATGAGGGCGCGGACGCCCCCGATGACTCCAATGAGGGCACTCCTGTGGACCAGTTCCCCGGATCCGACATCATCGGCTCCCATATGCCAGGCAACTGAATGCGACAACGACAGTCGATAATGCTCCGTAACTAGAGCGCGACACTCCGTCTCGCGATTTGCCGAGGCGATCGGGATCACACGATTGAAATTCTCCAAACACGCGTTCCACTGAACTATGCGCTTCCCGTCGATTGACAAGCCTTGCAAGGCAAACGATGGACCGTACGCGAGTATGTATAGGTAACGGTCAATCGACACATTGGAGCTGTCCACTTGTCAGAACAGCATCCACATGGCATCCTGTCGGGCATGGCAGGAAAAGAACTGAACGCAACCTCAGCGGCATTGCTGGGCTTGCTACATGAAGGTCCAATGACCGGTGGGCAACTCATGGCCGAGGCGACCCGTCGCCTCGGTCCGTACTGGACCATGACGCGCTCCCAGGTCTACCGCGAACTCCCGGCCCTGGCCGAGGCGGGCCTCGTCCGCGTCGGCAAGCCGGGACCGCGCGCTTCGGTGCCGTACACGATCAGCGCCAACGGCAAGCGCGCCTTCACCCGCTGGCTCAACGAGCCGGCCCGCATCGGCCAGCTGCGCGACCCCGTCGCGCTGCGCACCGCATTCACCGACTACATGGCCGCCGACACCGTGAACGACATGTTCGCCGACGCCACCGAGCAGCACCAGGAAGCCCTCGCCGAGGCCCGCGCCGCGGCCAAGGACTACGCCAGCGAGGACAACGGCGCCGCGACGGCCATGGACTTCGCCGTCGGCTACCACCGCGCCGCGCTCAACTGGCTCAAGAAGCGCACCTCCTAGCTTCAAGCACTAGGAGGCAGCGCACTCGACCGCAGACGATCACTTCAAGCGCGAAACGGGACGCCGGACCACATCTGGTCCAGCGTCCCGTTTCGTATGAGCGCGAATACAGGCGTACCCTGATCTGTTGTGACCAGTGTCGATGTTTCCGCCGATCTGCGCGAATTGAAGACGACCCTAGCGAGCGTCGAGGCCGTCCTCGACCTGCCGTCGCTGCGGAGAGAGAAGGACGAGCTCGAGGCCGCCGCCGCCGACCCGGGGCTGTGGGACGACGCCGAGCACGCCCAGAAGATCACCTCCCGCCTGTCCTACGTCCAGGCCGAGCTGAAGAAGCTCGCGGGCCTGCACGAGCGCATGGACGACGTCGAGGTCCTGTTCGAGCTGGCGGAGGCCGAGGACGATCCGTCCGCCGCCGCCGAGGCCGAAACCGAGCTCGCCGCCGTCCGCAAGGCCGTCGACGAGCTGGAGGTCCGCACCCTTCTGTCGGGCGAGTACGACGAGCGCGACTGCGTCGTGACCGTCCGCTCGGGGGCCGGCGGCGCCGACGCCTGCGACTTCGCCGAGCAGCTCATGCGCATGTACCTGCGCTGGTCCGAGGAGCACGGCTTCGGCACCGAGGTCTACGACGTCTCCTACGCCGAGGAGGCCGGAATCCGCTCGGCCACCTTCGCGGTGAAGGGCTCCTACGCGTACGGGCACCTCTCGGTCGAGCAGGGCACCCACCGAGTGGTGCGCATCAGCAAATACGACAACCAGGGGCGCCGCCAGACCGGCTTCGCCGCCGTCGAGGTCGTCCCCGCCTTCGAGCAGACCGACTCGATCGAGGTCCCCGACGAGGAGATCCGCGTCGACGTCTATCGCTCCTCGGGACCCGGCGGTCAGTCGGTCAACACGACCGACTCCGCCGTGCGCATCACCCACCTCCCGACCGGGGTGGTCGTGACCTGCCAGAACGAGAAGAGCCAGATCCAGAACAAGGCCACAGCGATGGCCCTGCTCAAGGCCAAGCTCCTCCAGCTCAAGCGCCAGGAGGAGAAGGCCAAGGTCGACGAGCTGCGCGGCTCGGCCACCGCCTCGTGGGGCGACCAGATGCGCTCCTACGTCCAGCACCCCTACCAGATGGTCAAGGACCTGCGCACCGGCCACGAGACCGCCGACGTCCAGGGCGTCTACGACGGCAATATCGACCCGTTCCTCGAGGCGGGCATCCGCTGGCGCCGCAGCGCTGAGAAGGCCGCCTAACGCGCGTCACGCCCCGATTTTCGACCCCGGACGGCCTACCATGGGCCGCGTGACCATAGTGGCTTCATCCGTTCGGGCGAAATCGCGTCGTCACTGGACCACACGCGGGACATATGGGCCGTAAGTGCCACGGTATGCCACGCATGTACTGGAGCCGCCCGAGCGGCGCGCCACTCAGGCGGCTAGACTCCGGCTCGTGATTGAGCTCGAGGGCGTAACCAAGCACTACCCCCGATCGAACCGCCCGTCGGTGGAGGACGTCAACGTCTTCATCGACAAGGGAGAGTTCGTCTTCTTCATCGGTCCGACCGGCGCGGGAAAGTCCACGATCATCAAGCTGCTGCTGCGCGAGGAGATCCCCGACAAGGGCAAGATCTCCGTCGGTGACATGGACGTGACCAGGCTGCGGCGGTGGAAGGTGCCGGCCTACCGGCGCAGCATCGGCTGCGTCTTCCAGGACTTCCGGCTCCTGCCGAACCGCACCGCCGCCGAGAACGTCGCGTTCGCGCTGGAGGTCATCGGCAAGCCCCGCTCGGTGGCGAGGCGCGTCGTCCCCGAGGTCCTCGAACTGGTCGGCCTCGGCGGCAAGGAGCACCGCTACCCCAACGAGCTGTCCGGTGGCGAGCAGCAGCGCGTGGCCGTGGCCCGCGCGTTCGTCAACCGGCCGCTGCTGCTGCTGGCCGACGAGCCCACCGGTAACCTCGACCCGGACACCTCGATCGAGATCATGCGGCTCCTCGACCGCATCAGCCGGACCGGCACCACCATCGTCATGGTCACCCACGACTCCAACATCGTGAACCAGATGCGCCGTCGCGTCATCGAGATCGAGAACGGCCAGATCGTCCGCGACCAGGCTCGCGGCGTCTACGGCTAAGCGGAAGGCAGAGAACAGAGCACATGCGCGCGAAGTACGTGATGTCCGAGGTCTTCCTCGGACTGTGGCGCAACATCTCCATGACCGTCGCGATGATCATCACCATGACGGTGTCGCTGTCGATGCTGGGATTCGGCCTGCTGCTGTACAACCAGGTCGACGTCATCGAGGAGTACTACCAGACCAGCCTCGAAGTGGTCATCTACCTGGACCGCGACGTGACCGAGGAGGTCACGGCGCAGATCGAGTCGGACCTGAAGTCGAACGACCTCGTCGCCCAGGTCGAGTACGAGTCGAAGGAGGACGCCTGGAAACGGTTCCAGGAGACCTTCGAGAAGTCGCCGGACCTGGTCGCCTCCGTGGACGCCGAGGTCCTGCCCGCCGCGTTCCGCATCAAGATGAAGAACATCGACCAGGCCGAGGAGCTCATCGCTCAGTTCGCCGACCGCGAGGGCGTCTACCAGGCCACGAACCAGAAGGAGATCCTCCAGCAGGTCTTCGACATCCTGGGCGGCGGGCAGCGCCTGACGCTCATCGTCGCGCTCGTCCAGGGCGTCGCGGCCCTGATGCTGGTCGCCAACACGATCCAGGTCGCCGCCTACTCGCGGCGCCGCGAGGTCGCGATCATGAAGCTGGTCGGCGCCCCGAACTGGTTCGTGCAGGCCCCGTTCGTCATGGAGGCGGTCTTCGCCGGCGTCATCGGCGCCCTGTTCGCCTTCGGCATCGTGGCCGCCGCGAAGGTCTTCGTCATGGAAGGCCAGTTCAAGAACCTGTTCAGCCTGATGCCGCCCGTCGAATGGAACTCGGTGCTGCTCCTGCTGCCGATCCTGGTCGGCATCTCCGCGGCCATCTCGGCGATCACTGCATGGATCACCCTCAGATTCAACATAAAGGTGTAAATTCACCCAAATGGGGTAGCTTGCCCCGAAATGCCGAAGGTCTATCACTGGTGGATTAACTTCGGGCCCTATGAGCACTGCGTGCACACGGATTCGGAACCGTGGGCGGGGTGACGGGTGGAATGGACGAATCGGTTTGCTGCTCGCGGCCCTGCTCCTCGGAGCGGCTGCGAGCAGCCCTGTTCTGGGACACTCCGCCGAAGCGGAGCTCGACGCGGTCGAACGCGAGAAGGCCCGCATGGCCGCCCAGCTCGAAGGCGCCGCCGAGGAGGTCCAAGAGGCCGGTCAGACCCTCGCCGAGGCCGAGGCCCTCCTGCCGGACGCCGAGGAGGCCGTCGCGGCGGCCGAAGGACGCGTCGCCGCAGCCGAGGCCGTCGCCACGGAAGCGGAGGAGCAGGCCGAGGCCGCCCAGGAGGCGCTCGAAGCCGCCGAGGACGAGCTGGAGGCGGCGGCCGCGGCCGTCGAGGAGGCCAAGAACAACAGGATCACGGTGCTCACGGCCACCTATCGGGGTGCCGAGCTGCTCACCGTCGACGCGATCCTCGCCTCCGACGACACCTTGCAGGCCATGGACCGGCTCTCCTATCTCGAGTTCCTGATCGACGCCAAGAACGCCGCGGTCGAGGAGGTCACCCTCACCCGCAGGAACGCCGCCAACGCGGAGGGGGCCGCCTCCCGCGCCCGGACCGAGGCCGCCGTGGCCGAAGCCGAGGCCGCCGCGACCCTGGACGCGGCCGAGGAGCGCTACAGCGAGGCCCAGGTCGCGCGCGAGACCGTCACGGAGCTCGTCGACGAGCGCGCCGACGCCCTGGCCGTGGCCGAGGCCGCCGAGGCCCAGGCCCAGGCCGAATACGAGGAGCTCGAGGCCGCCTCGGAGCGGCTCGCCGACGCACTGCGAGAGGCCGACCCTCCCGACGAGGACGAGGACTCCGGCGACGACTCCTCCAGCGACGATTCATCCTCCGGCGACGATGCGTCCTCGGGGTTCGTGCAGCCGGTCAGCGGCTGGAAGTCCTCGAACTTCGGGTGGCGCACGCACCCGATCTACGGCACGTCCCGCTTCCACAGCGGCACCGACTTCGCCGCAGCGAAGGGCACGGCGATCCACGCCGCCGACTCGGGCACCGTCGTCCAGGCGGGCTGGAACGGCGGCTACGGGATGCTCACCTGCATCAGCCACGGCGACGGCCTGACCACCTGCTACGGCCACCAGTCGAGCATCTGGGTGGAGAACGGCGAGCACGTGGACCAGGACGAGGAGATCGGAGCGGTCGGCTCCACCGGAGCCTCGACCGGCGCGCACCTGCACTTCGAGGTCCGAGTGGACGGCGAACCGGTCGAGCCCTTGGACTACCTGCCGTCCTGCCTGTGCCGCTGATCGGACCCACGGCGACGCCTGCGGAGCCGTAAATCGGCACTCACGGCGAAGCTTGCGAGCTGTAAATTGGCACTCACGGCGAAGCTTGCGAGCTGTAAATTGGCGTCGACATACATTTGTTCGATCGTTAAGCTTGGCCCGTGTCCAAGAAGAAACAGCCGAAGGCCAAGCACTCCGGCCCCGAACGCACCGTCGTGACCACGAACCGCAAGGCGCGGCACGACTACGACATCCTGGACACCTATGAGGCCGGGCTGGTCCTGTCCGGGACCGAGGTCAAGGCGCTGCGCCAGGGGAGGGGCAACATCGTCGACGCCTATGCGGAGGTCCGCAACGGCGAGGCGCGGGTGCACAACTTCCACATCCCCGAGTACGACTACGGGACGTGGACGAACCACCCGCCGAGGCGCATCCGCAAGCTCCTGCTGCACCGCGGCGAGATCGCCAAGCTCGGGCCGAAGCTCGACGAGGCCGGGCTGACGCTGGTGCCGCTGTCGGTGTACTTCCAGAACGGCTGGGCGAAGATGGAGCTCGGCCTGGCCAGGGGCCGCAAGACCTACGACAAGCGCCAGGCCATCGCCAAGCGCGAGGCCGACCGCGAGATCGAGAAGGCCGTCGGCAGGGCCGCCAAGCGCGGCCAGTAACCCGGGAATATCCCCCGAGCGGGTCTTGTTGCAGCGTGTGGCGGCCGCCGATATACGGTGGCCCCCGCTCGCGGCATTGAGTTAGAATTGCCGAGCACAACTGAACAGAGGTATCTCACCTCAACTGAGGGGCTGATCGGTTTCGACTCCGTAGGTTGATGTGAGGGAAGCGGGTCGAGGAAGCCAACGCCGTCTCGTAAACCGATGTTGGAAACCAACAAGTGCCAACGCAAAACGCACTGACTTCGCCCTCGCTGCTTAAGCGACAGTGAAGTTGCCGCACCGGAAGCGCGTCCGTTCCGGATCAGCGGCATCATTGAGGACGCTAGGTCGATGACTTGGTCGCTGGGTCGTCGCACGACACTTTCAGCGGCTGGAGCCCGTCTCACCGACTTGTCCGCGTGAGCGGTGGGGCTCGAGAAAAGGCACAGCGGACTGCACCCGGAGAAGTCTCACTGACACAGCGGAGGACCAGGGTTCGATTCCCTGCAGCTCCACACCACCGGCCCCCTCGCGGGCCCATATGATCGCCTGTGACCGGTCCTCGGTCACAGGCGACTGTGGTTCAGCCCTGTCTGCCGATGACCCGGTATCGGAGGCGTGGCCGATGGCGGGTCCGATTCGCCGGCGAGGTCGTCGTTCAGGGAGCCTCACCGTTGCTGTCGTAGCGGAGGTAGGCGAGGACGGCGAGGACGCGGCGGTGGCCGTCGGTTTCGGGCGGGAGGTCGAGCTTGGTCAGGATGTTGCCGATGTGCTTGGCGATCGCGGCGTCGGTGACCGCGAATTGCGCGGCGATGGAGGCGTTGGTCCGGCCCTGGGCGATCAGCGCGAGGACTTCGCGTTCTCTGTCAGTCAGGCGTTCCAATGTGGTCTGTATCCGGCGGCGGCCGAGGAGCTTGCGGACGATGTCGGGGTCGATGACGGTGCCGCCTGCGGCGACCTCCTCCACCGCGGCGAGGAACTCGGGGACCTCGCCGACCCGGTCCTTGAGGAGGTAGCCGACACCGCCGCCCAGTTCGACCAGTTCGGTGGCGTAGGCGTGCTCGACATACTGGGACAGCACCAGGACGGGCAGCTCGGCGTGCTCCCGGCGCAGCCGCAGGGCGGCGCGCAGGCCCTCATCGCGGTATCCGGGCGGCATGCGGATGTCGGTGACGACCGCGTCGGGCGGGTCGGCGGCGACGGCCCCGAGCAGCCCGTCCATGTCGCCGACCGCCGTGACGTCGTGTCCGGCCCCCGCGAGGATGAGGGCCAGTCCCTCGCGCAGCAGCGCCGAGTCCTCGGCGATCACCAATCGCATGGCAGCTCCGCTCGCACCCGTGTCGGCCCGCCCTTCGGGCTGTCGAAGACGATCGTGCCGTGCAGCACCGAGGCGCGGTCGCTCAGGCCGAGCAGTCCGGTGCCCCCGGCCGGGTCGGCGCCGCCGATCCCGTCGTCGCCGATCTCCAGGACCAGTGTGGAGCCGCGTCGGCGGCAATGGACCCAGGCGCGGGAGGCGCGGCTGTGCTTGGCGACATTGGTGAGCGCCTCGCTGATGACGAACCAGGCGGCGGCCTCGATCGGTTCGGGAGGGCGCTGCGGCAGGTCGATCCTGACGTCGACGGGGACCGCGCAGCGCTCGGCGAGGTCGGCCACGGCAGGGGAGAGCCCTCGGACGGTGAGCACCTGCGGGTGGATGCCGCGCACCAGTTCGCGGAGTTCAGCGAGCGTCGTCCGCGCCTGCCGATAGGCGTCCTCGACGGCCGCCCGGGCCTCTTCGGAGGCGTCCGCGAGCCGCAGCCTGGCCATGCCGAGGGTCATGATCAGGCCGGTGAGGCGCTGCTGGGTGCCGTCGTGGAGGTCGCGTTCGATGCGGGATCGCCCGGCGTCCATGGCCGAGAGTATCCGCTCCCGGGACCGCGACAGTTCGCGCACCCGCCGGTCCGCTCCGGCCTCGTCCCGGTCGACCAGGAAGTACCGGGTGAGCGCCGCCCGAGCGGCGGCATAGGCGGTGATCAGGTACAGCACCGGGGGAAGCAGCGCGAGCCCGAGCACGGTCGCCGCGTACGACGCCGGACCTTCGCCGGGTATGAGCCCGAAGAGCGCGTCGGGTTCGAACTCGGGGATCACCGCGGCGAGCAGCGGCCAGCAGATCACCTGAGCGACGCAGACGACCAGCAGGCCCACGACGAGATCCACCCAGGACAGCGCCAGCGAGAACACCAGCGCGTATCCCAGCGACCGCCAGGTCGCGGGCTCCCCGATCCTGGTGTGCATCCACCTCCACACCCCCGAGCGGTCCGGCGGCCGGTGCGGTGACGGCGCGGGCGCCGGGTCGACCATGCGCAGGCGCCATCGCTCGACACCGCCGAAGGGGACGCCGCCGAGCAGGAGCACGACCCCCAACGCCGGGACGACGAGCAGGGCGAGGGTCCCGGCGATCCACAGTGACGCGGTGACCCAGCCGGTGAGCAGCCAAGCGATCGAACGCCACGGCCGGGCGGACCGCAGCAGGCGCAGCGGCTCGCCGACGGGCGTCCGCCGGCGGGCCTGCTGCTGCCCCGCTCCGTGGGGCGGGTGATCGGTGGGGGTCATCTCGGTTGCGACGGTACGCGATCGCGGCCCCGCGCGTCACTCGCGCGGGTGCTACCGACGGAGGTGGGGCAGGCTCTACCCGAGTCGCTCGCCTGCGCGCCAGTGACACGGCCCCGGTGTGTCGGCGATGGTGCTCCCATGACGAATTTCGCCGACGAGCGCCGTACAGCGGCGCCGCTCATTCGACTGCACGCGGTGCGCAAGGTCTTCGGTGCCGGGCGGGCCGCGGTCACCGCCCTTGACGGGGTGACGCTCGATTTCGGGGCCGGCACCTGCACCGCGGTCATGGGCCCCTCCGGCTCGGGCAAGAGCACGCTGCTGCAGTGCGCCGCCGGTCTCGACCGCCCCTCGGAAGGTGAGATCGCGATCGGACAGGTCCGCCTGGACGATCTGGACGAGAACGGGCTGACGCGGCTGCGCCGCGAACGGATCGGATTCGTCTTCCAGTCGTTCAACCTGCTGCCCTCGCTGACCGCCGAGCGGAACGTCGCCCTGCCGCTGCGCCTGGCCGGGCGCAGGCCCGAGCGCGGCCGGATCCGCGAGGCGCTGGCGGCGGTCGGCCTCGCCGACCGGATCCGGCACCGCCCCAGCGAACTCTCCGGCGGTCAGCGCCAACGCGTGGCGATCGCCCGGGCGCTGATCACCGAGCCGGAGGTCGTCTTCGCCGACGAGCCGACCGGCGCGCTGGACTCCCGGACGGGCCAGGAGGTGCTCACCCTGCTCCGGTCGCTGGTCGACGACCGCGGCCAGACCGTCGTCATGGTCACCCACGACCCGGTCGCCGCCTCCTACGCCGACCGGGTCGTCTTCCTCTCCGACGGCCGCGTGGCCGGTGAGGAGCGCGACCCCGCGCCGCGGCGCGTCGCCGAGCGCATGACGAAGCTGGAGGAGCGGCCGTGACCGCGATCGCGTGGCAGACCTTGCGCGCCCGATGGACGACCTTCGTCGGCTCGTTCCTGGCGCTCGCGCTCGGCGCGGCTTTGTTCACGACCGCCGGACTGACACTGGCGGTCGCGCTCGACGATGCGGACGACGCGCCCCGCTGGTTCATGGAGCCGTCGGTCGTCGTGGCCGGGCCCGACATCGCGGGCGCCGCCGCGGACGACCCGGACGGACCGTTCGCGGCGCCGCCACTGCCCGCGGGAGAACCGGGCTTCGTCCCGGCCGAGGTCCCCGCGTCGGTGTCGTCCGTCGCCGGCTCGGCGACCGTCGTGGTCGACCGGATCGGCTACGCCCGGTTCGGCTCGGCCACCTGGGGCCATCCGTGGTCGGCGAGCGCGCTGCACCCGGTCGAGCTGGTGGCCGGGGCCCCGCCCACCGACGCCGACCACGTGGTGCTCGATGCGTCGACCGGCGCCGAGCCGGGCGACACCGTCACGGTCGCCACCGCCGACGGCCCGCGGCGCTTCACCGTCAGCGGCGTCATCGACACGCCCGCCGAACCGGCGCTCTACTTCAGCGACGCCACCGCGGCGCGGCTCGCGCACGACCGGATCTCGGCGGTGGCGCTGCTGCCCGCCCCCGGCACCGATACGCAGCGGCTGGCCGAGGACGTCGCCGCGGCGCTCGAAGCCATCCCGACCATGCGGGTCCTCACCGGCGACGAGCGCCGGAGCGCCGAACTCGACCCCGAGGCCGGGCTGATCATCGGCACTACGTCCCTTGTGGGCACGACGGCGGGCGTGGCGGGATTCGCCGCCGCCTTCGTCGTGGCCGGGACCTTCGCGTTCGGCGTGGTCCAGCGCAGGCGGGAGTTCGCGCTCCTGCGCGCTGCCGGTGCCACGCCTGCGCAGGTCCGCCGCCTGGTCGTCGGCGAGGCGCTCCTCGTCGGGCTCGTGGCGGGACCGGCCGGGGCCGCCCTCGGCGCCGTCCTCGCCCCCGTGTTCGCCTGGTGGTTGGCGCGCTACGGCCTGGCGCCGTCCGGCTTCACCGTCGATTACCGCTGGTGGCCCGCGGTCGTGGCGTGCGCGCTCTGCCTGATCGTGGCATCGGCGGGGTCGTGGGCGGCCTCCCGCAGCGCGGGCGCGATCCGCCCCGTCGAGGCGCTGCGGGAGTCCTCGGTCGAGCGGTCCGGCATGTCCGCGACCCGGTGGATCCTCGGGCTCGCCGTGCTCGGTGGTGCGATCCCCGTGGCAGGGTTGATGTCCGGCCCGGCGGGACCGGCCTACCTGCTGCTGGTGGTGATGCTGCTGATCGGCGGGTGCGCGCTGCTGCTGCCGTCGTTGATGCGGCCGTTCGCCTGGCTGGCGACCTGCGGGCGCAGTGCGGCAGCGGAGCTGTCCCGAGCCGCCGTCGGGAGTGGACGCCGCCGATACGCGGCCGCCATCGCCCCGGTGCTCATCACCATCGGCCTGGCCGGCGGCGCGCTCGTCGGCACGGCCACCATCGCCGCCACCGAGGCGTCGTCGCTGCGCCACCAGCTCATCGCCCCGGCCATGGTCGTCCCGGAGAGCGGTTCGCGGCTGCCCGGCGTCGCGGCGGATCGACTGCGGGCACTCCCGGACGTCGCCGCCGCGGTGCCGGTCAAGACCACCACCGTGTTCGATGCGAGCGAGGAGGCGGTGCGGCAGCGCACGGCCTGGTATGTGGACGGACCCGAGGTGACGGACGTGCTGCGCGTGCCGGTCGCCGACGGCTCGTTCACCGGACTGGAGGGCCGGACCGTCGCGGTCGCCGCCTCGATCGCCGACGCGCACGGCTGGGGCGTCGGCGACCGCGGACGCCTGTGGCTGGGCGACGGCGCGGTCGTCGAGCTCCGGATCGCCGCCGTGTTCACCGACCGGCTCGGACTGCCGGACTACTTCCTTCCGTGGCATCTGGCGACCGCGCACTCCACGGCTCCGCTGCCCGACACGCTCTACCTGGCGTTCTCGGGCGAAGCCGGACCCGCCGCCGCCGCGACCGCGGCGGGATCCTGGGGCGCCACCGTGACCGACCCCGAATCCCACTTGCGGTCGCTGGACGCGCAGTTCGATCGGCTGAACCGGATGTCCCTGCTCGCGGTCCTCGGCGCCGCCCTGGTCTACACCGCCGTCTCCATCGCCAACACGCAGGCGATGACCGCCGCCGGCCGGGCCGACGAACTGATCCTGCTGCGCAGGCTCGGCGCGACCCGGCGCCAGGTACTGCGCCTCGCCGCACGCGAGGCCCTCACCGTCGGGGGCGTCGGCCTCGCGCTCGGCGGCCTGGTCACCTGCGCCACGCTGGTCGCCGTCGTCGTGGCGCTCGGCAGCCGCACCGACGCGATGTCGGTCCGGATACCGTGGTCGGCCATCGCGGCGATCACCGCCTGCTGCGCGGTCATCGCGCTCGTCGCCGACACCGCCACGACCTCCCGCCTGCTGCGCGGCCACACCGGCACCGAGCGAACGGTCAAGCCCCGGCGATCAGTGCCGCGACAGTGACGGACGACGATCCCCAGGCCGAACGCCGCGGCCCGAAAGAAGCCGATCACGGTGTCCTCGGTGAGCCTGCGGTTGCGAAAGGCGCACTATTCGAAGACCGCGCCGAAGGCCTCGGCGAACGCGAGGTACTCCGGGATGGTCTCCTCCCTGAGCTCACGCACGGCCGTCGCCCAGACCGTGCCGTCGCCGCTGTCGATCGAGGACTGGAACTCGTCGGCGCAAGTGACGGCACGGTCGTAGACGCCATCGAGGAAGTCGCTCCACAGCGCCTGGAGCTCGGCGTCGGGGATCTCGAAGTAGTCGTCGGCGTCGAGGACCGTCTCGGTGAGGCGGTCGCATGCCTCGGGGACGGCGTACAGAGGGTCGAGCGTGCGCTCGGACTCGGGGGTCGAGGCGTATTCGGCGACGGCCTCGTCCACCGTTCCGAGGTGTTCGGCGAAGCGCTCGAGCAGGTCCATGCCGCCGCCGTTCAGCCACGCGCGGACCTGTTCGGCCACCAGCTCGGGGGGCCGCTCGCCTTCGCGTTCGATCCAGCCTTCGAGCACCCCGGGATCGGTGCTCGTCGTGAGCAGCATCTCCAGGTAGTACCGGTCGCGCCAGCCGCTGAAGAACAGGGCCAGCGCCAGGACCGCCGCGACCGCGACAGCGGCGGGACCGAGGCGCTTCGTCTCGCCGGCGGCTTTCTCGGGTCCCGGCCTCCGCCGCGCGAGGCGCTGGACCGCCGCGCCGATCGCGGCGGTGATCGCCGCGAGGACGAGCGAGCCGACCACCAGGAGGTTGAGCGGCATGGAGAGCTCCGGCCAGGCGAGATCGGTGCGCCAGCCGCAGTCGGTCTCGTACACGTTCAGCGGCCCGAGGCAGCCGTCCGCCGCCGTGAGCGCGATGAATCCGGCGACACCCGCCCAGATCCCCAGGTACACCGATACGAGCGTGCCGAGCAGGCGCAGCCGCGGGCGGCCGGCGTTCGCCGCGACCGCGGCGACGATCGCGCCGGCGAACAGCGCCGCGGCGCTGGACCAGTAGTAGAGCGAGTGCTCGATCGAGTAAGGGTTCACGGCGTCCGTGAAGCCGAGTCCGCCCAGCACCAGCCGGATCGCGACGATCCCGAGGAGCGCCGTGGCGGCGCCCGCGATCGCGGGCTTGAGGCCGCGGGGCAGCGGCTCGAATCCCCACCGCCGCAGCGGGGGCGCGATCCGCGGCAGGAGCGCCGCACCCCACATCAGCGCGACCATCGCGAACAGGAGCGGCCCGGCGGTCGTCAGCAGCGCTGGAGTGAGCGCGTAGAACACTCTGACCGCCCAGCCGTCGGGATCGCCGCCCTTCGACTCGACGGTGGCCCCCCATTCCGATTGGACGTAGTCGGTGTCGAAGTACGGGTACAGGCCGTCGAAGAATCCGGAGGAGTACCGCCAGGCCACCAGCATGACCGACAGGACCGGCAGCGACAGCGCGATGACCGCCGCCAGCCGCGGGACGGAGGCACCGGAGCCGGCCCACTGCCGCGCGGTCTCGGAGAACCACCATCCGAAGAGGACCGCCATGGCGACCAGCGCCAGCGCGAACTCCGGGTGCGGCGGCAGACGCGTGAACGAGAACGCGCCGTCCACGAACGGAAGGCCGAGCATCATGCCGAGACCGAACCAGAATCCCGCCGCGGCCCCCTGCCCGCCGTCGCCCAGCGCCGCCGCCTGGCCGATGTAGACGCCGACGATCGCGGACGCGGCGAGGGCGCCGATCAGCGCGGCCGCCAGCATCGACGGGACCGGGGACCAGGGGATCTCGGTGAACGCGAACTGGAGCCGGTAGAGCATGATCGAGGTCGCGAGCCCGGTGAGCGCCAGCGCGAACGGTTTGATCCGCTGGATGGACTCGGGCTCCTCCAGCGAGGCGCGGCGCATGTCCCAGTCGGGATGCACCCGCCAGATCCGCAGGAACCGCTCCCAGCGGCCCCGCTCGGACCGCGCCGCCGCGGCGGGCCAGACATCGGGGCGCGACCTGGCGGTCTGGTCGGCCCGGATCTCCCTGACCCGCAGGACCTCCGTCCGCGACAGGTACACGAGAACGGCGAGGACCCCGGTGGCCGCGATGCTCTTGAGGTTGATGCCGATCAGGTTCGTCGCCCACGAGTAGTGCCGTACCGAGTCGAGGAACAGGTCCGAACGTATGACCAGGTACGGGACGAGCACGAGCCACAGGAACACGCGCCACATCGCGATCACCAGGAACGTGACGGTGAGGTCGCGGTTCTTCAGGTGCGCCAGCTCGTGCAGCACCACCGCGTCGAACGTCTCGGGCCTGGTCCTCCGGGCGTCGACGAGCCCTCGGTGCATCCGCATCCGCGGTCGGCCGTTGCTCCCGAACATGACCGCGCTCTCCGTCGCCGCGACGGGATCGACCACGACCCGCAACCCGCTCGCGAATCCGAACGCGGCCGCCAGCTCGTCGAGTCGTTCCCGAGCCGCGTCGCCGCCGGGCACGAGTTCGAGCGGCACGTACCTGCCGCGCCGCGACTTCCACTTCGGCATGGCCTTGAACAGGACGAGGGTCGAGACGAGCAGCAGCCCGATCCACACCGCCGCCAGCCACATCGACGGCGCCGGGTACCGCTCGAGGCAGGCCGCGACCGCGTCGGCGTTGCGGCTCAAGCTGTCCATCGAGTTCGCCGCCGTGTCGATCTCGGCGTTGACGCCGGCGGCCCGATAGCAGTCCTGCCGTTCGAGGTTGCCGCCGAGCAGGTTGCGCGCCTCCAGGATGGTCGCGCCGGTGCTGACGAGCATGAGCGCGACGAGCTGGACGAACCGGAGCGTCGTGGCGGCGTCGACGGCGAGACGGGGGCCGCTCACCGCTCCGGCGGCCCGGTGCGTTCGTCCTCCAGCTCCAGGCGGCGAAGCAGCGCGTCGGCGATCGCCCTGCCCTGCTCCTCCGACAGGCCGCGCCGTTTCGCCTCGGCCTCGACCTTGCGGCGGAGGCGGGCGAGTTGCCGGTGCTCCTGCCGCGGCACCCTCCGGTCGGCCTGCCGCTTCCCGAACCGCGACCGAGTGCCCTTCACGATCCGGTCGATCAGGGTGTCCGTGCCGCGGGTCACCAGGTGCTCGACCACGATCCACACGATCGGCGTCGCGAGCAGCACCAGGTCGGTCGCCCCGAAGCCGAGCGGTTCGGTCCGGGCGCGGCGGCGGCGCATCGCACGCGTGACGTTCCGGTCGTCGATGAGCCGCAGCCCTTCGACATAGTCGAGTTCAGCGGGGGCGACGTCGGCGACGACGTCGCGCACGACCTCCCAGAGGGTGCCGAGGTCTTCAGACATGGCGGGGTTCCCGTTCGCTCATGGGGCGTGGGCCGATCGGCGTCGATGGGCACTGGAACGTTCCATCGTATGGGACCGTGGCCCGTCGGCCAGAGCCGTGTCGGATAGCCGACAGTGCGTGTTCGTCATCGACGGGGTGCTCGGCGGGGTGCTCGACGGCGGTGACGGGACTGCGCACGACACGGACCGCTGCGGTCGACGTCGGCGACGATGGCCGCCTGCACGCGTGCTTGCACGAGTGTCAGGTCGCCGAGTGCCGCCTGCCGAAGTACGCGCGGAACGGGGCCGTCAAGACCACGCGCCGGCAGCGGCCGCGGCGCGCACGAACGCGTCGAAGGTGACAGGCGCCCTTCCCAGGACGTCCTGGACGCCGGTGAACGGGGTGGCGTAGAACCCGGCACGGACGCCGTCCGCGGCCTCCAGAGACCAATCGACCGCGTCAGCGGGCGCGCCCTTGGCGAGCGCGGCGGCCGCCCATGCTTCGGGCTCCACCTCGACGACACGAAGGTCCATGCCGGTCGCCTTGGAGATCAAGGCGGCCGCGTCGACATAGGACATGGCCGCGGGACCGGACAGCTCGTAGACCGGTTCGTGGCGTGCCTCTGCGGTGAGGAGCGCGACGGCCACGTCGGCGATGTCGGCGGCATCGATGAAGTCGACGGCGGCATTGCCGGTGGCCACCAGCCGAATGGTGCCGCCGATGACGGACTGCCGGAGGTTGCCTTCGGAGAAGTTCTGGTCGAACACGCTCGGCCGGAGCACGATGCCCTCGGCGCCGGGCACCCGCACCGCACGCTCCAGCGCCAGCATCCGCTCGCTGCCCGCGCGGGCGCTGCGGCCCGACAGCAGCACCAGCTTGCGAACCCCGTTGTCGACCGCCAATCGAGCGAAGGCCGCCACCTGCTTCGCCGCCAGATCGGGCACCGTCGGAGGAGCGATATAGACGCGATCGACACCGTCGAGGGCGGCCCTCCAACCGGACGGGTCGTACCAGTCGAATCGCACGGCGCCGGACCTGGAGGCCGCCCGAGGCCGCTCACCCAGGCGGCGCAGACCCTCGACCACTCGCCGACCGGTCTTGCCCGTCGCCCCGACCACGAGGATGTCCGTCCCCGACATGACAGTTCCCTTCACAGACAAACCAACCGAGGGAGAAGCGTACCCGCGGGCAACCGCGTCCACCACTGAAGAAGGGGCCTGCTGCGAGCACTGCGACGCCGCTCGCGCCGCGGGTGCCGCCCAGGTCCGCAGGGGCGATCCCGGCTATGGCTCCCATCTCGACCGAGACGGTGACGGTGTGGCCTGCGAATGAACGCCGCACGGCATCGGACATGAGCCATCGAGCGGCCATCGCGAGGATGGCCGCTCTTCTGGTTCGCTCAGCGGAGCCCGTAGGAGCGGATCGTCGTGTAGGCGATCTCGTTGCCGTGGTCGTCGGCCGCGTTCACGCGGATGGAGACGAACCGGGCGTTCCAGGGATGGTGCAGTGTCGCTTCGGCCGTGTCGCCGTCGCGGTCGAGGTCGACCTCGGTCCACGTCCGGCCGTCGTCGTAGGAGACCTCGAGGCCGAGCTCGGTGAGATGCGAGTCAGGATCGCCGAAGTCGCCGGGTTCGAGCGCGAGCGTGACCTCCTGGCGGCATCCGGCGTCGGCCCAGCCGCCCTCGACGTCCTCGGCGTCGAAGGACACCGTGGGCAGTGAACGCAGCGCCACGCCCTCCTCGCCGAGGTCGGCCGGGTCGAAGTCGAAGGTCCACGCGGCCCGCGACTCGGTGGCGAACAGGCCGGTGCCGGTGTCGCGGGTGCCGCTGAGGGCGAGCGTGTAGCGGCCCGCGCCGTCCAGCGCGAGGTCGACGCCGTCCATCGGGTCGCCGTGCCACGCGCCGAGCTTCTCCCCGTCCTTGATGAGGAAGGCGGCGGCGTCGTAACCGAGGAGCCGCAGGTCCTCGCCCGAGTGCCCGGCGCCCAGGCTCGTCTGGAGACTGAGGGAGCCGGCCTCGTCGAAGCCGAAGAGCCAGCCGTCGGCCGTGCCGCCGCCGAGCGGGCCGTTCACCATGTCGCGGTGGGTCCGCTCGCCCGCTTCGAGCACGATTGTCTCGGTGCTGACGAACCCCTCGGTGATGCCCCAGCCGTCCTCGTCGGTCCGGCCGCCCATCGCCATGGTCGCCCATTCCACAGAGGAGTCGGCGTTGTAGTACTCGATGCGCTCTGAGGGGAACTCGACGGGGACCATGCGGCAGTCCTGCGCCCCGACGTCCTCGCCGATGAGGTCGCCAAAGGTGCAGGTGAAGCCGCGCACCGGCGTCCCGAGGTCGTGGTATTCGGTCCGCACCGCCGCCAGTTCGGCCTCGGTGACGGTGAACGAGGTGTCGTGGGGGAACGACCCCTGCTCGAGGAACGCGAGGTTGTAGGTGTACGCCTCGCCCGCCCCCTCGGGGCTGTCGAGCACCGGCCGGAACGCGAAGTCGACCTCCCGCCCCGGGAGCGTCGATCCGGGCATCAGGTAGATGTCGGTGTCCGGTCCCGAGTAGTCGGTGTACCCGAGGTTCCCGGTCGCTCCGATGGAGACCTCCGCGCCCCGCAGCCGGGCGTCGGGGCGCGGCACGTCGACGGTCACCGGCGAGGCGTCGGCGGCGTCGAGGACCAGTTCGTACGGTGCTGAGCCGATGGTCACCGGCGTCATGCCGAGGACGATCTCGGTGCGCTGCCCTTCGGCGTCGTCATTCCAGGTGCCGTGCACGAGGGTGTAGCCGCCCGGTTCCAGGCTCACCGTGCTGCGGCCGTCCGCGTCGAACTCCAGGATCCCGAACGCCCCCGTCGCGTTCTGGCTCACCAGCACGAAGTCGCCTTCGGGGACACCGCCGGAGCGGTCGAGGATCCGCACCGTGAACGGCTGCGCCGCAGCCGCCTCGGAGGCGACGGCGGCGCCGGTCAGCCCGGCGTCGCCGATGCCGTCCAGTTCGGACTCGCTTGCCGTTCCGGCGTCGGCGATGCCCGCCGCGGCCAGGTCGGTGACGTTGTAGCGGCGCGGGTCCTCCCGGCCCGTCTTGACTGCGTCGGCCCTGTCACTGGGGATGACGAGGGTGTCGCCCGAGCCGTCGGGCGCGGGGATGGTGAGGAATCCGACGTCCTCGCGTCCTTCGGCGGGCAGCAGTCCGGTGCCGCCGTCGGGGAGCACGGCCACCGTGTCGCCGGTGGGCAGCACCACGGTGTCGATCGGGGTGCCGACCGGTTCGCCGCCGGTCTCGGCGTGAGCGGTCGCCCCTCCGGCGAGCGCGGTGGCGGCGAACGCCGCCACCGCCGCGAAGCCGAGGGAGAGTTGTCTGCGCATGCTGACTTCCTTTGCAGTTCAATCAAAAAGGCCGTTCGGCCTCTTCCTTGCATACGCGGTAGGGCGCGAGTCGAGTTGCATACCAGGGATGTATTTCTGGGTGGCGGCGCTCTCGGGCTCCCTGTTGCGGATCGGCCTGCGGTTCCGGCGGGGCTTGCCGGTTTTCATTATATTGCTATAGTGCTAGCTAACTAGTTATTTGAACGGAGTGCTCGAGGTGATCGAGTTTCATCTGGACCCCCAGACCGGCCTCTCGCCGTACCGGCAACTGGTCCGCCAGGTCCGCCAGGCGCTGCGGCTCGGGCTGCTGCGCGAAGGCGAGCAGCTCCCGACCGTCAAGGAGGTCGTGGCGCAGTTGGCGATCAACCCCAACACGGTGCTCAAGGCGTACCGCGAGCTCGAACACGAGGGCCTGGTCGCCGCGCGCGCCGGCGTGGGGACCTTCGTGACCGCCTCACTCGCCGTCGCCTCGCCCGAGGCGACCGAGCGGCTGCGGGGCCAGCTGCGGCGCTGGCTGGCCGAGGCCCATCGGGAAGGACTGGACGACGAGGGCATCGAAGCGCTGTTCGCGACGACGCTTCGGGACGACACGCACGAGGACATAGCATGACCGCACTACAGACGCAGCATCTCGCCAAGCGCTACGGCCGCCGTCCGGCATTGAGCGACTGCACCCTGGACATTCCCGCCGGGCACATCGTGGGGCTGGTGGGCCCCAACGGCGCCGGCAAGACGACCCTGCTCAACCTGGCCGCGGGTCAGCTGACCCCCACGGCGGGGGAGATCACCGTGCTCGGCGAGGAACCCGGTTCGAAGTCCGCCCTGGCCAAGGTCGGCTTCGTCGCCCAGGGGACGCCGACGTACGGCACCCTGGGCGTCGCCGACCACTTGCGGCTCGGCGCCAGAATGAACCCGCGCTGGGACGCCGACATGGCGCACGACCGCATCCGGCGGCTCGGCCTCGACCCCGCGATGCAGGCGCGGCAGCTCTCCGCCGGGCAGCGCGCGCAGCTCGCGCTCACCCTCGGCATCGCCAAACGCCCCGAGCTGCTCCTCCTCGACGAGCCGGTCGCCGCCCTGGACCCGCTGGCCCGCCGCGAGTTCCTCCAGACGCTCATGGAGGCCGCCGTCGAGTCGGAGCTCAGCGTGGTCCTGTCCTCGCACCTCGTCTCCGATGTGGAGCGGGTCTGCGACTACCTGATCGTGCTGGTCGACTCCCGCGTCCGCCTGGCGGGCCCGCTCGACGAGCTGCTGGAGTCCCACCGCCTGCTCACCGGATCGCGCCGCGACCCGGCCGAGCTCCCCGCGGAGCAGCGGCTCGTCACCGCCAGCCACACCGACCGGCAGAGCAGCCTGGTCGTCCGCACCGACGCCCCCGTCCACGACCCGTCGTGGACGGTCAACCGCCTCAGCCTCGAGGACCTCGTCATCGCCTACATGCGCGATGGCGCCGTCCATGACCATGCCGCCCCCGCCACCGGACCGAACCTGAAGGTACTGCGATGATCTGGCTCACCTGGCGACAGTTCCGCGCGTCGGCCGCCGCCGCGGCCGCGGCGCTCGCGCTCCTGGCGATCGTCTTCGCCGCCACCGGACCGGCGCTGGCCGACCGCCTCGCCGACGACTTCGCGGCCTGCACCGCCGCGAGCACCGGCCGCGGCGGCGCCTGCGCCGCCATCGGCCAGACCTTCTTCCACGACCACCGGGCCGAGTTCCTGCTCGTCACCGGCCTCGCGCTCCTGGTGCCCGCGCTCATCGGGCTGTTCTGGGGAGCGCCCCTGATCAGCCGCGAGACCGAGTCGGGCACCCGCGCCCTGGCATGGGGCCAGAGCGTCACCCGCGTCCGGTGGCTCGCGGTCAAGCTCGGCGTCGTCGGCGGGGCCGCCGCGCTCACCGCCGGACTGGCCACCCTCGCCGTGACCTGGTGGGCCCACCCCATCGACACCGCCGCCGCGGGCGACTTCCCGCGCATGGAGCCCCTCCTGTTCGCCGCCCGCGGCATCGTCCCCATCGGATACGCGGCCTTCGCCTTCGCCCTCGGCGTCGCATCGGGGCTGGTGGCGCGCCGGACCCTGCCCGCCATGGCCGTCACGCTGCTGGTCTTCGCCGCCGTCCAGGTCGCCATGCCGCAACTGGTCCGGCCCCACCTGATCGAGCCGGTCGAGGCCGTCATCGAGATCAGCGACCGCAACGCGGCCGACTTCGACGTGGTGCGGGTCGGCCCCGACCAGGTGGCCGTCGACACGGGCGACTCGGGCGCATGGCTGCTGTCCAGTCGGCTGCTGGACCCCTCGGGGCAGCCCGTCGACGCCGTCGACGTCCCCACCGCCTCGGGGCCGTGCGGCCCGCAGCCCGCGATCGACGCCTGCTTCACCGAGATGAACCGGCTCGGCTACCGGCTGGAGGTGGTCTACCAGCCCGCGGACCACTTCTGGCCGCTCCAGTGGATCGAGACCGGCGTCTACGCCGCCCTTGCCGCCGCCCTGGCCGCCTTCTGCCTGTGGCGCGTCCGCCGCGCCTGCTGAACCCCGGGAACCGAATCATCTGCCCTCCGAACAGAAAGCAGGACACTCCTTCATGGATGAAACACCCGAGCGGCGACCCCGCCGCCTCGCCGTCGCCCTCGCCGCAGCCCTGGTCCTGATCGCCGCCGGCACCGCCCTGGCGGTCTTCGGCGGCGACGAGACCGAGCCGCCCGCGGCCGTCGACCTCGAAGCGGTGCGGGCGGCGGCCGCCGAGTACGCCGAATGCGTGCGCGGCCAAGGGATCGCCGACTACCCCGACCCGCAGGTCGAAGACGACGGCAGCGTCATGTTCACCAACCTCTCCGAACTCGAAGCGCCGCAAGAGGAAGTCGAGGCGGCGCAGGACACCTGCCATCACATCCTGGAGGCCGTCACGCCCTCCGAGGGCGGCGAGGAACGCCACGAGATCAACCCCGCCGCCGCCGGATGGGAGCAGGTCCGAGCGGACGGCGACTGCCAGTGCGCCGACGGCTCCGACTACGGCTTCTACGCCCGCGAGGCCGACCCCGAGAAGGTGGTGCTCTACCTCGACGGCGGCGGCGCCTGCTGGTCCGCGGCCACCTGCGCGGGCGAGGGCGGCGGCTACCAGAGCGGCGTCGAGGACCCGGGCGGGGACGGCCTGTTCGACTTCGCCGACGAGCGCAACCCGTTCGCCGACCACTCGTTCGTCTTCGTCCCGTACTGCACCGCGGACCTCCACCTCGGCAACGCGACCACCGAGTACGAGCCCGGCCTCACCGTCCACCACGACGGCTACGCCAACGGCACCGCCGCCCTCGACTACCTCGCCGCGACCTTCCCGGACGCGGCCGAGGTCGTCGTGATCGGCGCCAGCTCCGGCTCGGCCGCGGCGCCGCTGTACGGCGGCCTGGCCGCGGACCTGCTGCCCGACGCCGAGGTCACCGTCATCGCCGACAGCTCCGGGTCCTACCCCGACGCGCCCGTGGTCAACGAGCAGGCCACCGCCGCCTGGGGCGTCCTCGACGCCGTCCCCGACTGGCCCGAGTACGACGGGATGACCGCCGAGGAGTGGAGCATCCCGGGCCTGTTCATCCAGAGCGGACTGCACGACCCCGATATCGTGTTCGCCCGCCACGACTACGCCCACGACGAGGAGCAGACGGTGCGCCTGGAGACCGCGGGCGTCCCCGTGGACGACCTGACGGCCCTCATCGACGCCAACGAGGCCATGATCGAGGACGCGGGGGTGAACGTGCTCAGCTACGTCGCCCCCGGCTCCCATCACCTCGCATTGGACGGCGACCGGTTCTACGCCGAGACCGTGGACGGCCGGGCGCTGGTCGACTGGGTCGCCGAGGTGGTCGAGACGGGGCAGGCCGAGGACGTCCACTGCACCGATTGCGACTGACGCCTCCCTCCGGGCGGGGCGGCGGGCCTTCGAAGGCCCGCCGCCCCGCCCGCTGTCCCCCGCGCGAGCTACGCGCAAGTGCCCACTTCACGGTGACGACGCCGCGCCGCCCGATCCGTAGCGTTCAACTCAGCCGCGGCACCCCCGCCGCGCAACTGAGGAAGGACGCTTCATGCGACTGGTCTGGCAGCTCCTGGCAACCGCCCCGATCGCCCTCATCGGCGGCAGGGCCGCGATGGCACTCCAAGAGAACATATGGCTCACCCTGCTGATCGGCCTCGCCACGGCCGCGCTCATAGTGCCCGTCTACCGATGGGTGGTGCGGCGCACCGAGCGTCGCGAGGTCACCGAGCTCGCCTGGGAGGGCGCTCCCGCCAAGACCGGCTGGGGGACGCTGATCGGCTTCGCGATGTTCGGCTTCGTCATCGTGAACATCGCGTTCCTCGGGTACTACACAGTGGATGGCATCGGCGACCCGATGGGCATGGTGGGGCTGTTCGGCTTCATGGCCGCCGCCGCCGTGACCGAGGAGATCATGTACCGCGGCATCCTGTTCCGCATCGTCGAAGGGTGGACCGGCACCTGGATCGCCCTGGTGCTCATCAGCCTCCTCTTCGGAGCGTCGCACCTGGCGAACCCGAACGCCAGCCTGTGGGGCGCCATCGCCATCGCCATCGAGGCCGGCGGCATGCTCGGCGCCGCCTACATCGCCACCCGCAACCTGTGGCTGCCCATCGGACTCCACTTCGGATGGAACTTCGCCGCGTCCGCCGTCTTCAGCACCGAGGTCTCCGGCAACGGCACTCCGAAGGGACTGCTCGACGCCGCCACCTCCGGCCCGAGCCCGATCACCGGCGGCGAGTTCGGCCCCGAAGGCAGCCTCTACACGGTCGTGTTCGGCCTGCTGCTGACGGTCATCTTCCTCTGGGTCGCAAAGCGACGCGGCAACCTGGTGCCCCGCCGCCGCGCCGACCGCGCCGAGCCCGCCGCTACACTGCCCGCGTGAAGCTCCAGCGGATCCCGGACCGGTGGCGAAGGCTCGACGTCACGGTCCGGGACCTCCCCCTCGGACTGCTGCTCGCCGCCCTGTCGTTCCTGCCGACGCTCCAAGGCCACGAGACGCAGGTCGGCGACCTGCCCGCGAGCCCCTTCGGCCCCATGACCGTCGTGGTGCTCGTCCTCGAATGCCTCCCGCTCGCGGTGCGCCGCAAGTATCCCGCCGTCTGCCTCGGCCTGGTGTCGCTCGGCTTCGTCATCTCGCTGCTCGGCAGCTACCACACGGTGGCCGGCACCGCAGTGGCCATCGCGCTGCTGAGCGCGGGCGCCCACCTGGAGCGCCACCGGCGGACGGCCGCGGCCGTCCTGACGGCGGTCTACGCGGCGGTGGCGTTCGCGCTCGTCCACCTGGGCTCGAACGAGGGCGTCGGCGGCTTCACGGCGTTCTACCTCCTCATGGCCGCCGCATGGTGCATGGGGGCCTGGCTGCGTCGCACCAGAGCCGCCGAGGCCGAGCGCCGCCGCCTCGTCGCCGAGGCCACCCGCACCGCCGAGCGCGCCCGCATCGCCCGCGAACTCCACGACGTCGTGACCCACCATGTGACGGCGATGGTCGTGCAGGCCGAGGCCGCCCGCTATCTGACCGCCGCGCCCGACCGCCTCGACCAGGCCCTGACGGCCGTCAGCGACACCGGCCGCCTGGCCGTCACCGACCTGCGGCACCTGCTCGACCTGCTCAACCCCGACCACGGCACCGAACCCCGGACGCCGCCGGTCGGCAGGCTCCTCACGCTCGTGGAGCAGACGCGACGGGCCGGGCAGCCGGTGGAGTTCACCGAGGAGGGCACCCCGGCCGCCTCGACCGGCAGCGCCGACCTCGTCGCCTACCGGATCGTGCAGGAGTCGTTGACCAACGCCCTCAAGTACGCCCACGGCAGCCGCACCTCGGTGCGGGTGCGCCACCGCGAAAGGGAGATCAGCGTGGAAGTCAGCACGGACGGGTCCGGTGCGTCCTCGCCGATCCGCGGCGGGAGCGGGCGCGGCCTCGCGGGCCTGCGCGAACGCGTCGACGTCCTGGGCGGCGACTTCAGCGCCGAACGGGCGGGCGGCGGCTTCGTCGTGCGGGCGCGCCTGCCCGCCGGGAGCCCGTCGTGACCGCCCCGATCCGGGTCCTGGTCTGCGACGACCAGATGCTCATCCGCACCGGCCTGGTGACGATCATCGACGCCCAGCCCGACCTCGAGGTCGCGGGCGAGTGCGGCGACGGCCAGGCCGCGCTCGACCTCGCCGAGCGGCTGCGCCCCGACGTCGTGGTGATGGACGTGCGCATGCCGGTGCTCGACGGCATCGAGGCCACCCGCCGCCTCGCCGGTGCCGCCGTGGCGAACCCGGTCAAGGTCCTGGTGGTGACGACGTTCAACCTCGACGAGTACGTCTACGAGGCGCTGCGCGCCGGGGCGAGCGGCTTCCTGCTCAAGGACGCGCCGCCGAGCCAGCTGCTGCACGGGATCCGGACCGTCGCCACGGGCGCGGCGCTGCTCGACCCCGAGGTCACCCGCCAGCTCGTCGGCAGGTACGCCGCCCGCATCCGGCCCGCCGAAGGCGCCGCCGACGAGACGCCGCTGACCCCGCGCGAGATGGAGGTCCTGCGGCTGATCGCCGACGGCCGCTCCAACGGCGAGATCGCCGCGGCCCTGGTGATCAGCCCCGAGACCGTGAAGACCTTCGTCTCGCGCATCCTCGCCAAGCTCGGCCTGCGCGACCGCGTCCAAGCGGTCGTCTACGCCTACCGCCACGGCCTGGTGACCTGAGGCGTTCCCAGCGGCCGCGAACCGCCTGGACGCGCGGCGCCATTCCGGCACATACTCGACGGCGGCACCCCGCGCCCCGCCGAAAGGACCGCACGCATGTCCACCCTCACCACCCCCGGCCGCCCGGCCACCGAGTCCTCGAAGCGGCGACGGGCGCTGGCGATCGGCGCGCTCGGATTGGGGGCCTTCGGCATCGGGCTGACCGAGTTCGTCGTCGTCGGCCTGCTCGGGCCGATCGGCGAGGACCTCCACGTGTCGGTCCCCACCGCCGGGCTCCTGGTCACCGGCTACGCGGCGTCGGTGGCGATCGGAGCGCCGATCATGACCGCCGCCGGGACGCGCCTGCCGCGCAAGACCATGCTCATCGTGCTCATGGGCCTGTTCATCGCCGGGAACGCCCTCGCCGCCGTCGCCACCGGGTACTGGGTGCTCATGGCCGGCCGCGTCGTCTCGGCCCTGTGCCACGGCGCCTACATGGGCATCGGCCCGGTCATGGCCGCGAGCCTGGTCGCCCCCGAGCGGCGCTCGCGCGCCATCGCGCTCATGATGACCGGCCTGACGCTCTCGACCGTGGTCGGCGTGCCGTTCGGGACGGCCCTGGGCCAGCAGCTCGGCTGGCGGGCCGCGTTCTGGGCCATCGCGATCATCGGCGGCGCCGCGCTGGCCGCGATCGCCGCGTTCCTGCCCTCGCGCGCGAACGAGGCGGGCGGCACGCTCCGCGGCGAACTGGCGGTGTTCCGCCGCGTCCAGGTGTGGCTGGTGCTGGCGGTCACGATGCTCGCCTGGGGCGCGGCGTACGCCGCGATCACCTTCCTGGAACCGATCCTGACGCGCGTGGCCGGTTTCGACGACGCGGCGGTGCCGTGGCTGATGCTGCTGTTCGGCGTGGGGCTCACCGCCGGGAACCTGCTCGGCGGCAGGCTCGCCGACCGCGGGCTCACACCCGCCATGTACGGGACCATGGCCGCGGCGATCGCCGCGCTGGTCGCCTTCGCCTTCGCCGTGCACCACCAGGCGTCGGCGGTGGCGATGGTGTTCGTGCTGGGGGCCGCCTGCTTCGCGATGGTCCCGGTCTTCCAGACCCGCGTGATGGACGCGGCCAAGGACGCGCCGTCGCTCGCCTCCTCGACGAACGCCGCGGCGTTCAATGTCGGCATCGCCTCCTCGGCCTGGCTCGGCGGCCTGGCGATCGACGGCGGCCTCGGGTTGACCGCGCCGGTGTGGATCGGCGTGGCCCTGGGCGCCGCCGCGCTCGCCGTCGCCGCGGCCTCCGGCGCCGTCGAGCGCCGCACGGCCACCGGGCGAGAGGGCCGTGCCTTATCCTCGGGAGACATCCTCCCCTCTGGAAAGACGGACACTGTGAAGAAGACGACCCCGCTCATCGCCTTCCTGCTGGCCTCCCTCCTCTCCTCGTGCGGCCTCCTCGGCGGTGAGGAAGCCGGAGAGGACTTCGGCAGCGACACGGCGATGGCCGTGGACGACGCCGTGCAACTGGAGTTCCGGATAGCGGAGGGCGCCGAGGGCGCCTCGGACGAGAAGGAGTGCCTGGCGCTCAACCCCGACAGCGGCGGCCTCACCACGCACGTCGACGAGGGCCCCGACGAGCCGGCCACCGTGTGCGCCGAAGTCGCCGGAGCGCAGTTCGAAGGCGTCCCGTTCGAGATGACCCTCGCTCCGGCGGTCGTGACCGGCGAGCACGTGGAGTACATCGACTTCGACTACGGGACGGCGGGGATCCCGGCGGTGTACGTGGTGCTCGACGACGAAGGCGTCTCGGCCTGGAAGGCCGAGGTGGAGGCGGAGCCGTTGTACTCGCCCGTGCGCATACTGGTCGACGGTCGGCCGCTCCCGCCGCTCGCCATCGATCTCAGCCGCAATGACGTCCTCAACATCGGCGGCTTCGACACGCTGGACGAGGCCGAGGCCATCGCGACGACGATGGCGTCCGGCTTCGAAGGCTCGCAATGACGGCTCTCGGCATCGGATCGCGCTCCCGCTCCTGACCGGCCCGCGCCACCGGCCGGGCACGGTCGGCCCGAAGCCGCCGGAGCGACCCGAAGTTCCCGCCCACGGCGCGGGACGCGGCTTTGCGATCAGGAACCGTCCCACGACGGCGCTCGACCCGCGTCGAACCGCTCGTTCCCGGCGCGATCACCGTTTTGGGCGAATGTGACCTCATGCGTCCGTAGAATCACCCTATGCACACACTGCTGGAGGTCCTCCACGTGCTGAGCGTGGTGGTCCTCGTCGGTCCCGCCATGCTCGTTCCGTGGCTCGGCGAGCGGGCGCTGCGCGCCCGCGACGGCGACGCCGTCCACGCGGCGGGCCGCCGCGCCATGGCCTTCAACGCGCTGACGCTCCTCGCGGCCGTCTTCGGCGCGCTCGTGGTGTCCACGGGCGACTACTACTCCTTCGGGGACCCCTGGCTCATCATCGCCTCGACCCTGTACGTCATCGCCCTCGTCAACGGCGCCGCGGTCATCCCCGGCGTCCTGGCCCGCATCGGCAAGGACCTCCAGGACTCCGAGGGCGTCCTCGACGGCGAGACGCTCGAGCAGCACCGCGGCCGGCTGCTGGCGCTCTCGGGCCTCAACCTCGTGTTCTACGCCGCCGTCATCGTCCTCATGGTCTGGCGCCCGTGAACGGCTCAGTTCAAGGCCGGATCGGCGGGGTAGTGCGCCACCGCCGAGAGCAGGCCGCCCTGGCGCTTCCACACCATCGACCACAGCTCCTCGGGGTTCGTCGAGAATGGATCGGTGGGGAGGGCGTCGAACACCATCCACGCGCCCGCGTCGATCTCCGACTCCAGCTGCCCGGGCACCCACCCGGCGTACCCGGCGAACACGCGCATCCCGTCCAGCAGGTCGGAGACCTCGCCGGGGTCCCGCGACAGGTCGAGGGTGCCCAGGCGGCCCGTGACCGGCCGGAACGCGTCCGAGGAGGGCGCGTCGGCCTTGCGCCAGCCCAGCGCGATGGCCGCCTCCGGCTGCACCGGGCCGCCCTCGAAGAGCACCGCCGGGTCGCCCGCCAGGCCGCCCCAGTCGCCGAGCACGTCCGCCACCGGCAGCTCGGTGGCCCGGTTGAGGACGACGCCGAGGACGCCGTCGGACTCGTGCCCGACGCCGATCACGACGGTCCGATCGAAGTTGGGGTCCTGCAGCGTTGGCGTGGCGACGAGGAGACTTCCGACGAACGACACCGTCGGCGCCGGTGAAGTTTCGCGACTGACCATGGCTCCACCTCCGTTCTGCCGCCGCCGTCGTTACGCGCCCGTGGCCCTTCATGGCGAAGCCTGCGAACCGTGTGAACGGCTCGGGCCTTCTCCTTGGCACGGTATCCCGCGGCGGCGCGCTTGCAACAACGTTCCCGCACTTTCCGAGGAATTACACCGTGGTGTCGGGAGACCGACAGTTCGTGCCCTACGGAGGGTGCATGGGCGGGGACGTTCCGGCATCGCGAACGTGATGGGTGGAGACCGGTGGGGTTCCCGTGGCGTAACGGGGACACAGGGGACGGTGGGGTCAGCGCACTCCGGCGAAGAGGTCGTCCTCCGGGAGGACCGAGTCGACGTGGGACTCGACGAGCTCGTAGTCCTCGGTGGGCCACGCCTTCTCCTGGATCTCGCGCGGCACGGCGAACCAGAACCCGTCGGGGTCGACCTGCGTCGCGTGCGCCTTGAGCGCCTCGTCGCGGATGTGGAAGCACTCGGCGCACTCCACGCGCGTGGTGACCCGCTCGCTCTTGTCGCGCGCCCAGTCGCGGTCGCCCGCGATCCAGTCCGCATAGGGCGATTCGAGCCCGGCGTCGACCATGCCCTGGTGGAGCGCCTCGATCCGCGCCTTGCCGAACGAGTGGCCGTAGTACAGCTTCAGCGGCTGCCACGCCTCGCCCCGGTCGGGGTACAGCGCCGGGTCCCCGGCGGCCCGGAAGGCCGCGACGGACACCTCGTGGGTCTTGACGTGGTCGGGGTGCGGGTAGCCGCCCTCCTCGTCGTAGGTGGTGACGACGTGCGGCTTGAACGAGCGCATGATCTCCACCAGCGGCGCGGCGGCCTTCTCGGTGGGCACGAGATAGAAGGCGTCGGCGGGCAGCGGGATCCCCGAGCCGGGGAGCCAGCCGTCGGGGAGCCCGGAGTCGGTGAAGCCGAGCCAGTGCTGGTCGACGCCGAGGATCGCCCGCGCCCGGTCCATCTCCTCGGTGCGGATCCGCGGCAGGTTCGCCTGGACCTCGGGCCGGTCCATCTTCGGATTGAGCACGTCGCCGCGCTCGCCGCCGGTGCAGGTGACCACCAGCACCTCGACGCCCTCGCGGACGTAGCGCGCCATCGTGGCGGCGCCCTTGCTCGATTCGTCGTCGGGGTGCGCATGGACACACATCAGGCGCAGACTGGTGGACGCGTTCGACACGGCGTATGACCTCACTGGTGGGTGCGGAGTACAGCGGCTGGGGCCGAAGAGCCGACTCGCGCCGGCATGAAGGTTGTCGGCTCTGGCATTCTGTGCAACGATACTCGATAATCGTTTCTTCCCAGCCCGACGACATCTGCGCTAGAAAGCGGCCGAATGACTGAGACCAAGACCACGGATAGGCGTGCGTCCGCCCGGGACGACATCGCCTTCCCCGCCGGTCGCTACGGTCGCCGTCGTGAGCGTCGGCGCGCCCGCCCGGTGGTGGTCGCGGTGCTGACCCTGGCGGTGATCGCCGCGGGCGCGGCCGCGTCGTGGCGCCTCTACGACCAGTACGGGCACGGGGACTACACGTCGAACCTCTTGGCGTTCGACGATTCGGCGGAAGGCCGGGTGTCGGTCACCTTCGAGGTGTTCAAACCGGCCGGCGAGGGCGCCGTCTGCCGCGTGAGGTCGCGCGACATCAACGGCGCCGAGATCGGGTCCGCTGAAGTCGAGATCCCAGCGGACGAATCGACCCGAGTCGAGACGACCTACACGCTGACGGTGACGGGAGAGCCCAACACCGGCGAAGTCCAGCGGTGTTGGCAGGCGGACTGACCACTTCATCTTCGGCCCGCCGCACCGTATCCAGGTCGGCGGGCATTTTGCTACTCGCATACCGCTACGCAGCGGACCCGTACAGAGCACGGATCGCAACATTTCGGAGGATTTGGAACCATGGCTACTCACAGCAACCAGGGCACGTGGCTGACCCAGGAGGCCTACGACCGCCTCAAGGGCGAGCTGGACGAGCTCATCGCGAACCGACCCGCGATGGCCGCCGAGATCAACGCCCGGCGCGAAGAGGGCGACCTGCGCGAGAACGGCGGATACCACGCCGCCAAGGAGGAGCAGGGCAAGCAGGAGGGGCGCATCCGCCAGCTCGAGGACCTGCTGCGGGGCGCGAAGGTCGGCGAGGTCAAGGCCAGCGACGAGATCCAGATCGGCACGGTCGTCACGATCGCCTTCGACGGCGACCCGGACGACACCGAGAAGTTCCTGCTCGGCTCCCGCGAGATCGGTGCGACGACGGACCTGACCGTCTACAGCCCCGACTCGGCGCTCGGGTCGGCGATCCTCGGGCACAAGGAGGGCGACACGGTCGCCTACAAGACACCCAATGGCGCGGAGCTGTCGGTGAAGATCGTCGGCACCGAGCTGTTTCAGGGCTGATTTACGGCTCGCAAGCTTCGCCGTGGCCGGCTGATTTACGGCTCGGAAGCGTCGCCGTAGCTGCTGATCACTCGAAAACGCCGCCGGAGCGGCCGCAGAACACGAAGCGCTTGAGGGGCCGCCGGGCCCCTCAAGCGCTTCCGGCGTTTTCAGGCGCGCTGGCTCCACCCGACGTCGATGCGCTTGCCGAACTTGTCGAAGTAGTGCAGCGCGTCCATGTGCACGGCCACGGTGATCGGCTGCCCGGCCGAGATGGGGATGTGCGGGGGCAGCCGGAACACCAGGTCGGCGGGCTTGCGAATGGGCCCGGTGTCCTCGTCGGGGCGCCGCTCGGAGGAGCCGGCGCCGAAGCCGGAGAACAGGCCGGTCAGGCGCCTGCGCGGCTTGGAGCCGTTGCGGGCGAGATCGGGCTTGTCGCCGATGCCGTCGGGGACGATCGCGGTGGCGCCGATGTCGAGGAAGACGAGGGTCTCGTGGCCGTGGTGCTCGTAGAAGCGGACGCGGCCCTGGAGGGACTGGCCGGGCTGGCCCTCGGCGACGGGGGCGAGCGCCTCGGCCCGCATGCCGACCACGATGTTCTCGCCGTGGTAGCGGGCGACGGCCCTGCCGCGGAGGTCGTGCCAGGGCAGCCGGAGCTCCTGGTCGCCGAAGTCGAGGGCGACGTAGCGGTCGAGGTAGACGTTGACGCGGGCCTCGAGCAGGTTCATGCGGGGCGTGCCGAGGAACGCCGCGACGTACATCGTGGCGGGCCGCTCGTAGATCTCGTCGGGGGTGCCGACGTCCTGGAGGACGCCCTTGCGCAGGACGGCGACGCGGTCGGCCATCGTCAGCGCCTCGGTCTGGTCGTGCGTGACGTACAGCGTGGTGGCGTCGTGGCGGCGCACCAGCGAGGAGATCTCGGTGCGCAGCTCGGCTCTGAGTCCAATGTCGAGGTTCGAGAGGGGCTCGTCCATGAGGAACAGCTTGGGCCTGCGCACCAATGCGCGCCCCATTGCGACGCGCTGCTGCTGGCCGCCGGAGAGCTGCCCGGGCTTGCGCTCGAGCAGATCGCTGATGCCCAATGCCCCCGCCATGTCGCCGACCGCTTCGGGGACGCTCTGCCCGCCGTTCTTCTTCCCGAGTTTGAGGGGGAAGCCGATGTTCTCGCCGACCGACATATGCGGATAAAGTGCAAAAGTCTGAAAAATCATCGCGGCATTGCGCTCGCGGGGCGGAAGGTCATTCGCGTATTCGCCGTCGAGCATGATCTCGCCCTCGGAGGGCGCCTCGAGTCCGGCGACCATGCGGAGGACGGTGGACTTGCCGCAGCCGGAGGGTCCCAGGAGCACCAGGAACTCGCCGTGGTTGACTTCCATGTTCAAGGAGTCCACGGCCAGGGTTTCGCCGGGGAACACCTTCGAGACGTTCTTCAGCGTGACAGCAGTCACCGTAAACTCCAGGGGTTCATCAAAGGGGACCGGTAGGTGCATCTTCGCCAAGTGAGGCCGATGCGTCGACGTGGTTGACTAGGCGTAGCTTAAGCCTTGCTGTGCCGCTGGGTGTCGGGGCCCACCCTTCTCGCTCCGGGTGAACCCGAGGTTACGGAAGGTGTCTCCCTCCGTGCGATGCGGATGGCGCCGCAAGTCGCCACTATAGGGTGAGCGGGCGATGTTCCGAGTATCGTAACCGGTTTCAAACAGATGCGCATCGGTCGCGAAAATATCCTATAGGATATTTGATTCTGTGAATGGTCCATTTGCGCATCGCTCCCATTACCGTCCACTCGCGCCGTTCTGATATGTCATTTCCTTGCGCCGCAAGCACAATAGAAGAAAACCGGTTCAGATTCACGGACGGGCGCGCCGCGTCTTCCGCACCCGGCCCCGCCACCGCGCCCGTGACTACGATCGAGGCGTGACCGAGCTCGTTTCCATCGACGACATCCGCGCGGCGGCCGCCGAACTCGAAGCGGTCGTGCGCCGCACGCCCCTCGAACCCTCGCGCGACCCCGCCCTGCCCGGCGTCTTCCTCAAATGCGAGAACCTCCAGCGGGCCGGCTCGTTCAAGATCCGCGGCGCCTACATGCGCGTCTCGCACCTCTCGCCCGAGCAGCGAGCCCGCGGCGTCGTCGCCGCCTCCGCGGGCAACCACGCCCAAGGCGTCGCCCTCGCCGCCTCCACCCTCGGCATTCGGGCCACCGTCTTCATGCCCGAGGCCGCCCCCCTCCCCAAGCTCGCCGCCACCAAGGGCTACGGCGCCGAAGTGGTCCTCGGCGGCCTCACCGTCGACGACGCCCTCGAAGCGGCCCACCGCTTCGCCGACGAGACCGGCGCGACCCTCATCCACCCCTTCGACCACCGCGACATCGTCGCCGGCCAGGGCACCATCGCCCTGGAGATCCTCGACCAGCTGCCCGAGGCGGCCACCGTCGTCACCGCCGTCGGCGGCGGCGGCCTGGTCGCCGGCATCGCCGCCGCCGCGAAGCACCTGCGCCCCGACCTCCGCATCGTCGGCGTCCAGGCCGAAGGCGCCGCCGCCTACCCCGAGTCCCTCGCCGAGGGCAAGCCCGTCCGCCTCGAATCGATGCACACCATCGCCGACGGCATCGCGGTCGGCAAACCCGGCGAGGTGCCCTTCGCGCACGTCGTCGACCTCGTCGACGAGATCGTCACCGTGACCGAAGAGGACATCAGCGTCGCCCTGCTGTCCCTGCTGGAGCGCAACAAGCTCGTCGCCGAACCGGCCGGTGCCACCGCCTACGCCGCCCTGCTCAGCGGCGCCGTGACCTACGAGGGCCCCACCGTCGCCGTCATCTCGGGCGGCAACATCGACCCGCTCCTGCTCATGCGCCTCATCGAGCACGGCCTGGCCGCCTCCGGCCGCTTCCTGCGCTGCAACCTGCGCTGCGACGACCGGCCCGGCACCCTCGCCTCCATCCTCCAGCTCGTCGGCTCCACCGGCGGCAACATCGTCGACGTCTACCACCAGCGCTCCGACCCGCGCCTGCACATCGGCGAGGTCTCAGTGGACCTTTCGATCGAAACGCGAGGATCCGAACAGGCGGCCGAAATCGTTGCAGTGCTGCGCGACGCGGGATATTTCTTGACGGGGGCGGGTTCTAGCATCTGAGCCATGAAAAGTCTTGAAGAACTCGTAGAGCCCGGCTGGGCCAAGGCCCTCGCCCCCGTCGCCGACGACGTCGCGAAGATGGGGGAGTTCCTGCGCCAGGAGGTCGCCGACGGGCGGCGCTACCTGCCCGCGGCCGAACACATCCTGCGCGCCTTCCAGCAGCCGTTCGACGACGTCAAGGTCATCATCGTCGGCCAGGACCCCTACCCCACCCCCGGCCACGCCATCGGCCTGTCCTTCGCCGTCGCCCCCGACGTGCGCCCCATCCCCAAGAGCCTGGTCAACATCTTCAACGAGTACCGCGACGACCTCGGCTACCCGCTGCCCGCCAACGGCGACCTCACCCCCTGGGCCGAGCAGGGCGTCCTGCTGCTCAACCGCTCCCTGAGCGTCCAGCCCGGGCAGCCCGCCTCCCACCGCGGCAAGGGCTGGGAGTCGGTCACCGAGCAGGCCATCAAGGCGCTCGCCGAGAGGGGCGGCCCGGCCGTGGCCATCCTGTGGGGCGCCGACGCCCGCAAGCTCAAGCCGCTGCTCGGCTCCGTGCCCTCCATCGAGTCGGCCCACCCCTCGCCGCTGAGCGCCCGCCGCGGCTTCTTCGGCTCCAAGCCGTTCAGCCGCGCCAACGAGCTCCTCGTCGAGCAGGGCGGTGAGCCGGTCGACTGGCGGCTCCCGGCGCTGCAGGACGCCTGAGCGGCGGCGCTACCGTTGTAGACGTGGAGTTCCTGGCACAAGAATTCGGACCGGACCGACCGCAGGCCCTGGCGGGGCCGCTCGGCCTGTTCATCACCGTGTTGCTCGTGATCGTGACGGTCATGCTGATCAGGGGGATGAACAAGCACGTGCGGCGCCTCAACGAACGCCTCGACCGCGAGGCCGCCATGGAGGCGAACGCCGCTGACGCGGCCGAGAGCGGCGCCGACACCGACCGCTCGTAGGGGCGCGGGTCGATGCCCCGAAAGAACCGCCGCCTGCGCTCGCCTGAGCGCGGGCGGGGCGTCTCCGCGGACTCCAGCACCGTCGAAGGGCCCGACGGCCGCTTCCAGTTCCGCCGCATCAACGGATCGGCGGCCGAGAAGACCTACCGCTGCCCCGGCTGCGATCTCACGATCAGGCCGGGGACACCGCACGTCGTGGCCTGGGCCGACGGCGGCGACGGCGACGACCGCCGCCACTGGCACACCGGCTGCTGGAACGCCCGGGACCGCAGACGCCCGGGCCACTTCGGATGAACGGAGTGAATCCGAACGAGCGGCGCAGCGGGTAAGGGGCGGGATAGTGCCCGCACCGCCGCACTGCAAGCTCTGACACAGCGGGTGGATATGCACCCCTTTCCGAGGCGATAATGCCGCCATGGCTGTCATCAGATCGGCGAGCATGCTGCCCGCCCGCAGGGAACCGATCACCCTCGAGACCGCCGACGGGCTCAGCCTCGTCGGCGAGGTCGCCCTGCCCCCCAGCGCCGAACCGGAGGCGACGATCGTCTGCGTCCACCCGCTGCCCACCCACGGCGGCATGATGGACTCCCACGTGTTCCGCAAGGCCGCCTGGCGGCTGCCCGCCCTCGCGAACATGGCGGTCGTCCGCTTCAACACCCGAGGCACCGAGTCCCAGCAGGGCAAGAGCGAAGGCGAGTTCGAAGGCGCCGTCGGCGAGCGCTACGACGTCGCCGCCGCCGTCGAGTACGCCGAGTTCGCCGAGCTGCCCCGCCCTTGGCTGCTCGGCTGGTCGTTCGGCACCGACCTGACGCTCAAGTACGGCCTGGAGCCGGGCGTGGAGGGCGCGGTGCTCATGTCCCCGCCCCTGCGCTACTCCGACGAGGAGGACCTGGCGCGCTGGGCCGAGGACGGCCGCCCGCTCCTGGCCCTCGTCCCCGAGAACGACGACTACCTCCAGTACCCCGAGGCCCGCGAGCGCTTCGCCGCGGTCCCGCAGGCCGAGGTCGTCGAGATCGCCGGCGGCGGCCACCTGTGGGTCGGCAAGGCCGAAGAGGCCCTCGACCGGATCGTCGGCAGGATCCTGCCCGATCATGCCCCGCTGCCGCGCGAGTGGGACGGCCCGATGGAGCGCGGTGACACCTCCGCGTACGCGAACAAGACCGTCGCGGCCTTCGGCGGCTTCTTGCCGCCCCCGGACCGCGAAGCGGACTAACCGCAGCTGAGGAACTCGGTGATGCTGTCGGGCAGGGACGTGTCCGCGCAGTCGGTGACCGCGACGAGGTCCTCGCCCTCGATGCGCCACACGAGCCGCTCGTGCGGCGTCGTGTCGCCGCCGCCCGATCCGCCCTGGTAGTTCACCGTGGCCGCCACGAAGTCGTCGCCGGCGCACCAGCTGTCGACCACGGTGGCGCCCTCGATCTGCTCGCTGATCCGCCCGCCCAGCGCCGCCGGGTCCGAGCACACCGACGCGGAGGCGGGGTTCGTCGCCGCGTACGTCGCCAGCGCGGCCCCGCCGAGCAGCGCGCCGGTGAGGGCGACGCCCGCGCTGGCGGTGCCGATCTTGCGCAGCCGGGGCCGCAGGCCGGTGCGGGCGCGCCCCGGCCGGTAGGGGGCCAGTTCGGTGGAGACCGAGACGGTGACGGGCCGCAGCCTGCGCTGCGGCACCAGTCCGGCGGCGACGGTGACGGCCTTGTAGCCGGGGGCCCGCATCCCGCCGAGATCGACGGCGCTGAGCTGCTCGCGGAAGGCGTCGGCGGTGGGGCGGCGGCGCGGGTCGGGGTGCAGCGCGGCGCCGATGACGTCGGTCAGGTCGGTGGCGACGCCCGGGACGTGGGGGACCGGCGCGGCCCGCAGGAGCGGGTCGGCGACGTCCTCGCGGCCCGACCGCACCCACGGCAGGCGCCCGCCGAGGGCGCTGTAGAGGACCGTGGCGAGGGCGTAGACGTCCCCGGCCGGGCTGGCGGCGACCTCGCCCGCGACGGCGGCGTCGAGGTGCTCAGGGGCGGTGTAGGGGCTCGGCGGCAGCGGCGCGGCCAGGACGGGGGCGGTGACGTCGTAGGCGGTGAGCTGGAGGAGGCGGCCGGAGCCGACGAGGAGGTGGCCGGGCTGGATGGCGCCGTGGATGAGGCCGGCGCGGTGGTAGACGGCGACGGCGTCGCTCAGCGCCACGCCGAGGGCGCGCACCTGCCCGGCGGGCATGGGGCCGTGCTCGACGAGCAGGTCGACGAGGGTGCGCCGGGTGGCGCCGACGGCCAGGTAGGGGCGGCCGTTCTCGGTCAGCCCGACGGCGCTGCACGGCGACAGGTGGGGGTGGGCGGCGAGGCCGGTGAGCTTCGAGGCCCATTCGAGGAAGACTTCGCGGCGGGATCCGTCGACGCGCTCGTGGGCGACGGTCACGCACAGGAGGTGAGTGGGGTCAGAGGCGACGATCCCGCTGAAGACGCTGCATACCGGGTCGCGATGCAGTAAACGGTCGACGGTGGCGGCACCGACGGTCGTCATGCTCGACATGGTCACCTCCTCGGAGGGCTCGTCTGACTGGCTGGCGTGATTTGCCACCAAATGTGAGGCTATCCCATCCGATCGATCGAGTGGTAGTGGGCCAAGGGGATGTGGCACGAACGGACGGTGGAACGGCGCCGGACGGCCACCTTTTCATGTGATCATGATGCCCGATGTGTCGGCGGGGGCTCAAGTGTCGTAGTTTCGGCGCCGTGGAAATGCAACGATTCGGACACGAGACCGATCTGGTGTTGACGACTGTGGAAAAACGTTGAAGCATCGATGACGTCTTGACCCCAGGATGCTTGTGATTATCGGTAACACAGTCAATCGCGGCATCCGGTACGAAGGAGTACTAACACATGAACGTCAACCGACGGCATTTGCTGACCGGTTCTATCGGTGCCACCGCGGTCGCTCTGACCGCGTCGGCTTGCGCCTCCGAGGACGGCGGCGGCGACGGCGATGCCAAGAAGGTCGGCATCGCCATGCCCACCAAGACCTCCGAGCGCTGGATCCTCGACGGCGACAACCTCAAGGCCTCATTCGAGGACGAAGGGTACGAAGTCACCCTCCAATACGCCAACGACGAGGTCGACACGCAGGTCAGCCAGATTGAGACCATGGTGAGCCAGGGGCACGACTTCCTGGTCATCGCCGCCATCAACAACGAAGCGCTCAACGGCGTCCTGGCCCAGGCCAAGGAGCAGGACACCACCGTCATCTCCTACGACCGGCTCATCCTCGGCACCGAGGACGTCGACTACTACGCCTCCTTCGACAACCAGCAGGTGGGCGTGCTGCAGGGCGGCTACATCGTCACCGCGCTCGACCTGGAGAACGCCGCGGGGCCGTTCAACATCGAGCTCTTCGCCGGTTCGCTGGACGACAACAACACCAAGTACTTCTTCGGTGGCGCGATGGAGCAGCTCCAGCCCTACATCGACGAGGGCAAGCTGGTCGTCGTCTCCGGGCAGACCGAGATGGAGCAGGTGGCGACCGAGCGCTGGGACGGCGCCCTCGCCCAGTCCCGCATGGACGACATCCTCTCGACGCACTACGGCAGCAAGAAGGTCGACGCCGTCCTGTCGCCCTTCGACGGCATCAGCCGCGGCGTCATCGCCTCGCTGGAGAGCGCCGGCTACACCCTTGAGGACCTGCCGGTCGTGACCGGCCAGGACGCCGAGGTCGAGTCGCTCCAGTACATCATCGACGGCCGCCAGACCTCGACGGTCTTCAAGGACACCCGCGATCTGGCCGCCGTCACCGTCGACATGGTCGTCGCCGTGGCCAACGGCGACAAGCCCGAGGTCAACGACACCGAGACCTACGACAACGGCGTCAAGGTCGTGCCCGCGATGCTCCTGGAGCCCGTCAGCGTCGACATCACCAACTACCAGGAGGTCGTCGTCGACTCCGGGTACGTCGACGCCTCGAAGCTGGAGCAGTAGGGGCGGGGCCCGCAAGCGCACCACCTCTCGAAGGGGCGCCCCGCCCACCCGGGGCGCCCCCGAAACCTCTCCCCAGAGCAGCATCGTGAATCCATATAGGACCAGTCATGTCTGAAGACATCCTCCGCATGAGGGGGATCACCAAGCGGTTCCCGGGCGTCCTCGCGCTCGACGGCGTCGACATGCGGGTCAAGCGGGCCTCCATCCACGCCCTCGTGGGCGAGAACGGGGCCGGCAAGTCGACCCTCATGAAGATCCTGTCCGGCGTGTACGCCCACGGCGACTTCGAGGGCGAGATCGAACTCGAGGGCCGGCCCGCCCGCTTCCGCAACATCCGCGACTCCGAGGAATCGGGCGTCGTCATCATCCACCAAGAACTCGCGCTCGTCTCCGAGCTGTCGATCGCCGAGAACATCTACCTCGGCAACGAGCAGACCAAGCGCGGCGTCATCTCCTGGGACCGCACCAACGCCGAGGCCGCCCGCCTCATGGAGCAGGTCGGCCTCCACGAGCACCCGCAGACGCTCGTCGAGAAGATCGGCGTCGGCAAGCAGCAGCTCGTCGAGATCGCCAAGGCCCTCTCCAAGCAGGTCAAGCTCCTCATCCTCGACGAGCCCACCGCCGCGCTCAACGACTCCGACTCCGAGAACCTCCTCGAACTGCTCAAGCAGCTCCGTGAGAACGGCGTCACCTGCATCATCATCTCCCACAAGCTCGGCGAGGTCCTCGCCGTCGCCGACGAGATCACGGTGCTGCGCGACGGCCAGACCATCGAGACGCTCCACACCGTCGACGACGCGGTCACCGAGGACCGCCTCATCAAGTCGATGGTCGGCCGCGACCTCGCCCACCTCTACCCGCCGCACACGCCCGACATCGGCGAGACCTTCTTCGAGGTCAGCGACTGGACCGTCCACCACCCCGAGCACCGCGAGCGCGTCGTCGTCAACAACGCCGCGCTCACCGTCGCGCGCGGGGAGATCGTCGGCCTCGCCGGCCTCATGGGCGCCGGGCGCACCGAGTTCGCCATGAGCGTCTTCGGCCGCTCCTGGGGCGGCAACATCTCCGGCGAGGTCACCCTCGACGGCCGCCGGCTGCGGCTGAACAGCGTCGCCGACGCCATCAGGGCCGGCATCGCCTACGCCACCGAGGACCGCAAGCAGTACGGCCTGCACCTCGACTACGACCTGCGCGAGAACTTCACCCTGCCCGGGCTGGACAAGGTCTCCAAGAACGGCGTGATCGACCTGCACAAGGTGACCTCGGTCGCCGAGCGCCTGCGCGGGGACTTCGGGGTCAAGGCCCCCTCGGTGTACCAGCTCGCCGGGAACCTCTCGGGCGGCAACCAGCAGAAGATCGTGCTCGGCAAGTGGGTCTTCACCGAGCCCGAACTGCTCATCCTCGACGAGCCGACCCGAGGCATCGACGTCGGCGCCAAGTACGAGATCTACGAGCTGATCCAGGAACTGGTCGACCAGGGCAAGGGTGTCCTGATGATCTCGTCCGAACTGCCCGAGCTGCTCGGCATGTGCGACCGCATCTACGCGATGAGCGCCGGGCACATCACCGGGCAGGTCGACCGCGAGAACGCCACACAGGAAGAGCTGATGCGTCTCATGACCCTTGAGACCGCCAGCGGGGGAGAAGAGCAACGCCAATGACCATCAAGACCACCGCGGCCCGTCCGAGCCTGTGGACGGCCGTGCGCAACATCAACCTGCGCGCCTACGGCATGATCATCGCCCTGGTGTCGATCATGGTGCTGTTCCAGATCCTCGACGTGGTGCTGCAGGACTCGAACTTCATCACGCCGCGGAACCTCACCAACGTGATCCTGCAGAACTCGTACATCCTGATCCTCGCGATCGGGATGATGCTGGTGATCGTCAACGGGCACATCGACCTGTCGGTCGGCTCCGTGCTCGCCTTCTGCGGCGCCGTGTCGGCGATCGCGCTCTCCGACTGGGGCCTGCCGTGGTACCTCGCGGTCCTCGTCGCCGTCGGCGCGGGCGCCCTCATCGGCGTCTGGCAGGGGTTCTGGATCGCGTTCGTGCGAATACCGGCGTTCATCGTGACCCTGGCCGGCATGCTGCTGTTCCGCGGCCTGACGCTCAAGGTCCTCGACGCCGAGACCATCGGCACCGACGGCACGTACAACATGCTCGCCTCCGGCTACACCATCGCCGGCTTCGACCTGCGCGTGCCCACGCTCGTCATCGGCATCCTCGGGGCGGCGCTCTACATCGCCCTGGCGGTGCGCGCCCGCTCCCGCCAGGCCAAGGCCGGCATCGCCGGGTCCTCGCAGCTCGCTTGGGCGGCTAAGACCCTCATCCTCGCCGCCGTCATCGTCGTCGCCGCGTACACGTTCTACTCCTACAAGGGCCTGCCGCTCATCGGCTGGATCCTCCTGCTGCTGGTGGTCGTCTACACGTTCGTCGCCAACCGCACCGTGTTCGGCCGCCACATCTACGCCGGCGGCGGCAACGAGAAGGCCGCGATGCTCTCGGGCGTCAAGACCAAGCAGACGTCCTTCTGGGTGTTCGTCAACATGGGCGCCCTCTCGGGCCTGGCCGGCGTCATCGTGACCGCCCGCCTCCAGGCGGCGACGCCGGACGCGGGCAACATGTTCGAGCTGCACGCCATCGCCTCGTCGTTCATCGGCGGCGCCTCGATGACCGGCGGCGTCGGCACCATCATCGGCGCCGTCATCGGCGGTCTGGTCATGGGCGTGATGAACCAGGGCATGCGCGTCCTGGGCGTCGCGACCGACACCGTCCAGGTCATCCTCGGCCTGGTCGTGCTCGCCGCGGTGTTCTTCGACGTGTGGAACAAGAAGCGCGCCTCCGGGCCGATCGTGGGCACCACCCCGGGCGGCTCCGGCGAGGCCAAGCGCAAGGGCGGCGGGCCGGACGGCTCGGGACCCTCCGGCGACGACTCCAAGGACAAGGACAAGGAGCCCGAACCGGCCGGTGTCAAGTAGCACCGGTGCCAAATAGCTCAGCCGCCGAATTGAGCTGACGCGATACGAAAGGGGCCCCGCGGCGATCGCCGCGGGGCCCCTCGCACGTCCTCGCTACGAGGAGACCCTGGCGGTCTCGCTCTCGGCGTCGCTGGACTGCCCGTCCTGGCCCGCGCTCTTGCCGCGGCCCGCGTTCGGGCGGTTCTGCGGACGCGAGCGGTTCTCGGACTCGCCGTCCTTGGTGCCGCTCTTCTTGGCGGCGCTCTTGGACGCCGTGCCCTTGGCGGCACCGCCGTCCTGACCGCCGCCCCGGGCCTCCTCCAAGAGCCGCTTGGCCTGCGCCCTGGCCGTGGCCAGGATCGCCTCGGAGTCGCGCCGAGCGGTCTGCTTGGCGGCCCTGGACAGCTCCTCGGCCCGCCGCTTCGCCGTCTCGGCGCGCTTCTCGGCCGAGGCGATGATCTCCGCCTGGCGTCCCTCGATCTCCTCGGCCCGCAGCTCGGCCTCTTCGAGCAGCCGGGCCGCCTGGGCCTTCGCGTCGGCGAGCAGGCGCTCGCGCTCGCTCTCGATCTGCTCCAGCTCGGCGCGGGCCCGCTCGGCGGCCGCCTGCGCCTCCCGCCGGTCGTTCTCGGCCTCGGTCCGCAGCCGCCCGGCCTCGGCGCTCGCGGCCTCGGTCAGCTCCTTCGCCTGCGTGTTCGCCTCGGCGGTGATCCGCTCGGCCTCGCCCGCCGCCCGCTCGCGCATCTCGGCGATCCGGACCTCGGTCTCCTCGGTGAGCCTGCGCGCCGCCTCAGCGGCCCGCTCGCGCTCGGCGCCGGTGGAGGCCTCCGTCTCCGCCCGCAGCCGCTGCGCCTCGGTCTCGGCCTCCTCAGACAGCCGCAGCGCGGCCCGCTCGGACTCCTCGGTGACCTGACGCGCCCGCTCGTCCGCCTCGGCGGTGAGCCGCTCGGCCCGCTCTCCGGCGTCCTTGATGAGCGCCTCGGCCTCCGCGGCGGCCTCCTCGACGCGCCGCTGCGCCTCCTGACGCAGCCGCTTGGCCTCGTCGGCCGCCTCGGTGCGCGTCAGCGTCGCCTGATCGGCCGCCTCGGCGCGCAGGCGCGTCGCCTCGTTCTCGGCCTCGACGCGGACGGTCTGCGCGAACGTCTCGGTCTCCTGCTTGAACCGGTCGAGGTTCTCCACCGTCTCGGTGCGCAGGCGCCCCATCTCGGCCTCGTGCTCGGCCCGCTGGCGCTCGGCCTCGGCCACGGCTTCGGCCACGATCCGGTCGGCCTTCTCGCGCGCCTCGGCGACGGACTGCTCGGCGGCGACGCCCGCCTCGTCCTTGATCTGCTGCGCCTCGGCCCGCAGCCGCTCCACGTGGGCGACCAGCTGGCGGGTCTGCTCGTCGGCGGCGGCCCGCTTGCTCTCGGCGTCCTGCTCGGCCTCCGAGACCAGCGCGGCGGCCCGCTCCTTCGCCTGGTCGACCATCGCCTGCGCCTCGCGGGCGCGCTTGTTGATCTCGGCGTCGATGATCGCCCGCCGGTCGGCCTCGGCCTTCTCGGCCGCGGCCCGCCGCGCCTTGAGGGTCGTCTCGAAGTCCTTGCGGGCCTCCTCGATCTGCGCCTCGGCCTCGCGCAGCTTGTTCGCGGCGTGCCGGTGTATCTCCTCAGTCTCGGTGTGGGCCCCGGCCTTGATCTCCGCCGCCTGCTCCTCGGCCAGGGTCAGCATGTGCTCGATACGGATGCCCAAGTGGCGGTACGAGGCCTTGTCGCCGGCCGCGCTCCGCCTGCGCAGCTCCTGGATCTGGCCCTGCAACTGCTGGACCTGGACCACGAGCCGGTCGATCTGCGCCAACGCCTCGGCCCGCTCGCCGGCGAGCGTGTCGATCTGCAGCTGCATGCTGGTGAGGGTCCGGTTGACCTGCCGCTTGTCGTATCCGCGCAGCGCGGTCTCGAACCCGTAGTCGATGGACTGACCCTCATCGAAACCGGTCAGCAGTTCCGAGTCATCGCTGAGTCTGTTGTCACGCGCCATACGCTCATCCTCACATGAGCCGCGTCCCGTCCACCCCGGCTAAGGGACCAGGGGCGGCGGGACGCGGCCGAAGCTGTGGTTCCTCCACCGTCGACCTAACGTCCAGATGGTTCTTATCTGACGTTGTTGATGTACGACGGTAACGCGGATTCGCCAGGTTTACTTGTCGTCGGACTTATCTCCGAAGTCCGCACCCGGGAAATTGCCCATCATGCCCGACAGGGTCTGGGTCATGTTGCGCAGCGTCGCCTGCACCTCGTCGCGCTTCGCGGTGAGGTCGGTGACCTTGTCCTCGGCCTCCTTGGTGATGCGCTCGGCATCGGACTTCGCGTCCGACAGGAGCCGCTCGGCCTCGGCCTTGGCGTCGGCGACGGCCTTCGTGGCGTCCCGCTTGGCCTTGGTCGTGGTCTCCTCGGCGTAGGAGTCGGCCTCGCTGCGCTTCTCCTCGGCGCGGGTCTCGGCGGACTTGGCGCGCTCCTCGGCGTCGCGGGCGCGGTTCTCGGCGTCGGAGACGAGCTTCTGCGTCTCGGAGACGGCGCGGGCGTGGCGCTCGGACTCCTCGCGCTCGGACTTCTCCTTGCGCTCGGCCAGCTCCAAGTCGAGGGCCTGGAGGTCCTTGTCGCGCTTCTCCTTGGCCTCGGCGAACAGCTTCGCGGCCTCGGCGCGCTTCTCCTCGGCCTCGCGGGCGGCCTTGGCGCGCAGCTGGGTGATCTCGCGGTCGGCGGTGGCGCGCATCGTGGCGACCTCGCGCTCGACGGAGGCCTTCAGCTCGGCCACCTCGTGGCCGGTGGCGGTGCGCAGCTGCTTGGTCTCGCGCTCGGCGTCGCTGCGGAGCGTCTCGCATTCGCGGCGGGCGTTGGTCCGCAGCTCGGCGACCTCGCGCTCGACGTTGGTGCGCAGGGTGGTCGCCTCGCGCTCGGCGCTCTGCTTGTGGCCCTGGGCCTCGGCGCGGGCGGCGTCGGTGATCTCGCGGGACTCCAGGCGGGCCGCCGACAGGATGCCCTCGGTCTCGCGCTTGGCCTCGGCGCGGTGCTCGTTGGCCTGCTCCTCGGCGAGGCGCAGGATCTGCTCGACGCGGGTGCCGAGCCCGGAGAGCGTGGGACGGGAGTTCTCCTCGAGCTGCTTGGTCTGCTCCTGCAGACGCTGCTCGAGGCCCTGGATGCGCTGCTCGGCCTGGCGGAGACGACGCTGGGAGTCGGTCATCCGCTGCTCGGCCTCGGTGCGCTGCTGCTCGGTCTGCGTCAGCTTCGCCAGGTTCTTCTGGATGAAATCATCCACTTGGTGCCTGTCGTAACCCCGCAACTGCACGGGGAATTCCGGCACGGATTGGTCGTTGTCGAAAAAAGTACTGCTGGAGGGCTGCTGCGACATGGCCTAATAGTTGCAGATGCACCGCGATCTGTCGACAGCAAGGTCAGGGGTTTGTGGAGCCCTCATCATCTGTCACTCCAGTTGCAAATCGGGCGAATTCATTGAAATGGAACAGGACTCGACCGGCGTCCCGAACGGCCCCCGGCGCGGCGGTCCGCGCCGGCGTCGGAAACCCGACAGCGCCCCTATTGCGCCGCTTCGCGTGCGGGCTCCACCAGCTCCACCAGGACCCCGCCCGCGTCCCTCGGATGGACGAAATTGATCCGGCTGCCCGCCGTGCCCGGCCGGGCCGACTCGTACAGCAGCGCCGCGCCCCTGCCGCGCAGCGCCGCGGCCGCGGCCTCGACGTCGTCGACGGTGAACGCGAGCTGCTGGAGCCCCGGGCCCCGCTTGTCGAGGAACTTCGCGATCGGCGAATCCTCCCCGGTGGGCGCGAGCAGCTGCACCTGGGCGCCCCCGTCCGGCCAGGCGACCATCACCTCGACCACGCCCTGCGCCTCGTTGACCTCCCGGTGGACGGCCTCGCCGCCCAGCGTCCCCGTGTACAAGTCGAGTGCTCTGTCGAGGTCCGGCACCGCCACGCCGACGTGGTCGATGCGCCGCAATCCGATTCCGTCCGCAAATGTCATCGCCTTCATCTCCCGGATTCCCTCGGATGAGTTACTTACACACTGAAAGTGTAGTATTTAAGCGTGGCGGTACTTTCCAGGCATCGAACGTTTCGGTTTCGGTGCTATCCGACGCCCGAGCAGGAGGACAACCTGGTCCGCACCTTGGGCTGCGTCCGCCTGGTCTACAACAAGGGCCTCGAATCCCGGCACAAGGCATGGTTCCGGCGCAGGGAGCGGATCAACTACGCTCAGACTTCCGCTCTGCTGACGAAATGGAAGCACCGGCAGGACTTGGCCTTCCTCAACGATGTCTCCAGCGTGCCCCTGCAGCAATCGCTCCGCCACCTGCAGAAGGCATTCGTCAATTTCTGGGAGAAACGCGCTTCCTACCCGGTGTTCAAGAAAAAACGCCTGACAGGGGCGGCCGAGTACACGAAGTCCGCGTTCACCTGGACTAATGGTGAACTCAAACTCGCCAAGCACACGGCTCCACTCGAAGTGAGGTGGTCGCGCCGGCTCCCGAAGGGGAGCGAGCCGTCGACGGTGACCGTCTCCCGTGACAGAGCGGGCCGTTGGTTCGTCTCCATGCTCGTCGAGCAGGACATACCCACGCTTCCCGAGCGTAGGGAATCGGTAGGTGTCGATGCGGGATTGACCTCGCTGTTCACGCTGTCGACCGGCGAGACGATCACCAATCCCCGCCATGAACGCCGTGACAGGGAAAGGATTCGGAAGCTGCGGCGAGACCTGTCGCGAAAGCAGGCGGGTTCATCCAACCGGCGCAAGGCCGGGCTCCGTCTCGCTCGGGCCCACGCCCGTGTCGCCGATCGCCGACACGACATCCTGCACAAGCTCACCACTCGACTGGTTCGCGAAAACCAAGTGATCTGCGTCGAGGATCTGGGCGTGCGAGGGATGCTCGGCAACGGGCGGCTCGCCCGCGCGATCGCCGATGCGGCTTGGGCGGCTTTCCGCGCGCAGTTGGAGTACAAGGCGGAATGGTACGGACGTACCCTGATCGCGGTCGACCGGTTCCTGCCTTCATCGAAGACCTGCTCGGCTTGTGGGACGCTGAAGGAGGACATGCCGCTTCGCCAACGGGTCTTCACATGCCCCGAACGGGAATGCGGACACACCGAGGACCGCGATGTGAACGCGGCGAAGAACATTCTGGCCGCCGGGCTGGCGGTTGCAGCCTGTGGAGACGGTGTGAGACCGAAGCGCGCTTAGCGTGGAGGCGGCCGTCGCCGAAGCAGGAAATCCGTCTGGGCGACCGGACGGTCCCATCCCTTCGGGGACGGGGAGGCCAAACGATCGAGGGTAGTCAGACCAACGGAGGTCCGCATGAACGACAGCACTGTCATCCTCGCCGCCGCCCGCACACCCATCGGGCGGCTGGGCGGGGCCCTGGCCGAGGTACCCGCCACCGATCTGGCCGGGACCGCGATCAGGGCGGCGATCGAACGGGCTGGCATCGGCCCCGACCTCGTCGACCAGGTCATCCTCGGGCAGGTCCTGTCCGCAGGGTGCGGCCAGAACCCGGCCCGCCAGGCCGCCGTCGCCGCGGGACTGCCGATGCGCGTCCCGTCCCTGTCGGTCAACAAGGTCTGCCTCTCGGGCATGAGCGCGATCGGCCTGGCCGACCAGCTCCTGCGCGGGGGCGCCGCCGACGTCGTCGTCGCCGGGGGCATGGAGTCGATGACCCGCGCCCCGCACCTGCTGCCCGGCTCGCGCCGCGGCTTCAAGTACGGCGACGCGGTCCTGGTCGACCACCTCGCCCACGACGGCCTCACCGACGCCTACGACGGCATCTCCATGGGCGAGTCGACCGAGCGCCACCTGGCCGGCAGGGACATCACCCGCGCCGCCCAGGACGCCTTCGCCGCCGACAGCCACCAGCGGGCCGCCAAGGCCGCCGAACGCCTCGCCGAGGAGATCACGCCCGTCGAGACCCGGCGCGGCCTGGTCGACGCCGACGAGGGCGTCCGGCCCGAGTCCACGCCCGAGACGCTCGCGCAGCTGCGCCCGGCGTTCACCGAGAACGGCACCATCACCGCCGCCACCGCCTCGCAGATCTCCGACGGCGCCTCCGCGCTCGTCCTCGCCCGCAAGTCCGTCGCCGAGGCGAACGGCTGGGCCTACACCGCCGAGATCCTCGGCTACGGCACCGTCGCCGGGCCCGACAACTCCCTGCTCGACCAGCCCGCGAACGCCATCGACGCCGCGCTCGCCCCCTTGGGGCACACGGTCGCCGACCTCGACGTCGTGGAGATCAACGAGGCGTTCGCCGCCGTCGTCCTGTCCTCGGCGGCGACTCTCGGGATCGATCTCGACCGGGTCAACCCCGACGGCGGCGCTATCGCCCTCGGCCACCCGATCGGCGCCTCCGGCGCCCGCCTGGTCCAGTCCCTCGCCCGCCAGCTCGCGCCCGGGCGGCTCGGCGCCGCCGGGCTGTGCGGCGGCGGCGGCCAAGGCGACGCGATCGTCCTCAAGGGAGCCTGATGGGCATCGCCGCTCTGACGGCCGCGGCCCGCGCGGGCGACCGCCGGGCCGTGGCCCGCCTCCTCACCGCCGTCGAGAACCACACCGAGGACGCCCCGGCGATCGCCGCCGCCGTCGCCGGAGGGGACGCCATCGTCGTCGGCGTCACCGGCTCGCCCGGCGTCGGCAAGTCCACCCTCGTCTCCTCGCTCATCGGCGCCTGGCGCAAGGCCGGCCTGCGCGTCGCCGTCCTCGCCATCGACCCGTCCAGCCCGTTCTCGGGCGGCGCGATCCTCGGCGACCGCGTCCGCATGGCCGACCACGCCCTCGACGACGGCGTCTACATCCGCTCGGTGGCCACGCGCGGGCACCTCGGCGGACTCACCGCCACCACCGGCGGGGCCGTGCGGCTGCTCGAAGGGCTCGGCTTCGACGCCGTCATCGTCGAGACCGTCGGCGTCGGCCAGGCCGAGGTCGAGATCGCCGGGCTCGCCGACACCACGCTGCTGCTGCTCGCCCCCGGCATGGGCGACGCCATCCAGGCCGTCAAGGCCGGGGTCGTCGAGATCGCCGACGTCTACGTCGTCAACAAGGCCGACCGGCCCGGCGCCGACGCGACCGTGCGCGACCTGCGCGCCATGATGTCCCTGGTCAAGCGCGAACCGGGCGAGTGGCGCCAGCCGATCTGCAAGACCGTCGCCCAGGATGGCGAGGGCATCGACGAGCTCGTCGATGCGATCGCGGGGCACCGCGACTGGCTCTCGGGCGCCGACCATCTCGCGGCCAAGCGCCGCGACCGGGCCGCCGCCGAGATCCGCGCCCTGGTCGACGCCGAGCTCAGGCGCCGCTACGCCGTGACCGAGGCGCTCGCGGCCGACGTCGCCGAGGGCCGCACCGACGTCGCCGCCGCGGCCCGCCGAGTGCTGGACGACACCCCCGAAACCGCGTCGACCCCGTCGCGGCGGCCTACTTACACTTGAGGGGTGACAGACGCAGCGAAGCAGCCAACGATCCGTGAAACCCACCTGTCGAAGACGTACGCGCCCGTAGACGTAGAGGCGCGACGCTACGCCGAGTGGGTAGCGGACGGCCGCTTCAAGGCCTCCGACGACTCGGGCCGCGACCCGTACTGCGTCGTGATCCCGCCGCCGAACGTGACCGGCCAGCTCCACCTCGGCCACGCCCTGAACCACACGCTCATCGACGCGATGGTGCGCCGCGAGCGCATGCGGGGCTCCGAGGCCCTGTTCCTGCCCGGCACCGACCACGCGGGGATCTCCACCCAGAACGTGGTGGAGCGCCAGCTCGCCGACGCCGAGGGCGTCTCCCGCCACGACCTGGGCCGCGAGGCCTTCGTCGAGCGCGTGTGGGAGTGGAAGGACACCTACCACGAGCGCATCTCCAACCAGATGAAGAAGATCGGCGACGGCGTCGACTGGTCCCGCGAGCGGTTCACGCTCGACGAGGGCCTGTCCCAGGCCGTGCAGACGATCTTCAAGCGCCTCTACGACGACGGGATGATCTACCGCGCCGAGCGCATCATCAACTGGTGCCCGCGGTGCATGACCGCCCTGTCGGACATCGAGGTGGAGCACGCCGACGACGCGGGCGAGCTCGTGTCGATGCGCTACGGCGACGGCGAGGATTCGATCGTGGTCGCCACGACCCGGCTGGAGACGATGCTCGGCGACACCGCCGTGGCCGTCCACCCCGACGACGAGCGCTACGCCCACCTGCTCGGGAAGACCGTGGAGCTGCCGTTCACCGGGCGGCGCATCCCGATCGTCGCCGACGAGCACGTCGACCCCGAGTTCGGGACCGGCGCGGTCAAGGTGACCCCGGCGCACGACCCGAACGACTTCGCGATCGGGCAGCGGCACGACCTCGAGTCGATCCTCATCATGGACGAGCGCGGCGTCATCACCGCGCACGGCCCGTTCGAAGGCCTCGACCGCTTCGAGGCCCGCAGCGCCATCGCCGCCGCCTTGCGGGCCGAAGGCCGCATCACGGCCGAGAAGCGCCCGTACATGCACGCCGTCGGCCACTGCGAGCGCTGCGACACCGTCGTGGAGCCGCGGCTGTCGAAGCAGTGGTTCGTGAGGGTCGAGCGGCTCGCGAAGCTCGCGGCCGACGCCGTCCGGAACGGCGAGACGAAGATCTACCCGCCGGAGATGGAGAAGCGCTACTTCTCGTGGGTGGACAACCTGCTCGACTGGTGCATCTCGCGTCAGCTGTGGTGGGGCCACCGCATCCCGATCTGGTACGGACCCGAAGGCGAGCAGGTGTGCGTGGGCCCCGGCGAGGAGGCCCCCGAAGGCTACGTCCAGGACCCGGACGTGCTCGACACGTGGTTCTCCTCGGCGCTGTGGCCGTTCTCAACGCTCGGCTGGCCCGAGGACACGCCCGCGCTGGAGAAGTTCTACCCGACCGCGACGCTCATCACCGGCCAGGACATCATCTTCTTCTGGGTGGTGCGGATGATGATGTTCGGCACCTACGCGATGGGGCAGGCCCCGTTCAAGGAGGTCTACCTCCACGGGCTCATCCGCGACAAAGAGGGCAAGAAGATGTCGAAGTCCTCGGGCAACGGCATCGACCCGCTCGAGGTCGTCGACACCTACGGGGCCGACGCGCTGCGGTTCATGCTCGCGCGCGACGCCCAGCCCGGCAGCGACAACACCGCGTCGATCGAACTGGCCGAGATCAGCCGGAACTTCTGCAACAAGCTGTGGAACGGCACCCGCTTCGCGCTCATGAGCGGCGCCACCGTCGAAGGCGAGCTGCCCGCCGAGCCGTCGCTGATCGACCGGTGGATCCTCTCGCGCCTGTCGCGCACCGTCGAGGCCGTGGACGCCTTCCTGGAGGAGTACGAGTTCGCCAAGGCCATGGACGCGCTGTACCACTTCGCGTGGGACGACGTGTTCGACTGGTACCTCGAACTCACCAAGCCCGTCCTCGCCGAAGGCGGCCCTGCCGCCGAGGCGACGCGCCGCGTCCTCGGGCACGTGTTCGACCAGCTGCTGCGCCTGCTGCACCCGGTCATCCCGTTCGTCACCGAGGAACTCTGGCTCTCCCTGACCGGAGGTGAAGCGCGCGGCGAATCGCTCACCGTGGCCGCCTGGCCGGTCCCGGCCGGAGGCGACGACGAGGCCGAGCGCCGCGTGGGCGCCCTCCAGCACCTCGTGGTCGAGGTCCGCCGCTTCCGCGACGGGCAGGGCGTCAAGCCCAGCCGGCCCGTGGCCGCGACCCTGACCGGCCTGGACGCGGCCGGGCTCGCCGACGCCGAGCCGCTCATCCGCGCCCTGGTCCGCCTCGAGGAGCCCGGCGAGGACTTCACGCCGACCGCCGAGCTCGCCGTGTCCGACCAGGTGACGGTCGCGCTCGACACCTCCGGCGCGATCGACGTCGCCGCCGAGCGGGCCCGCCTCGCCAAGGCCCTGGGGGCCGCCGAGAAGGAACTGGACGGGACGACCAAGAAGCTCGGCAACGAGGCGTTCCTCGCCAAGGCCCCCGACGCCGTGGTCGACAAGATCCGCGCCCGCAAGGCCACCGCCGAGGCCGACATCGCGCGCCTGGCCGCGCAGCTCGAACGGCTCGCCTAACACCGTCAGCGAGGGCGGCCGCCCACGCGGCCGCCCTGTCAAAAGGGGGACAATGAACGCCGAACTGGCGCAGGTCGAGGCCGCGCTCGAAGCCCGCGGGTTCTCCCGCTGGGACTTCACGCTCGACCGCATCAAGGCGCTGCTCGACCTCATGGGCGACCCGCAGCGCGCCTTCAGGTCCGTGCACATCACCGGCACCAACGGCAAGACCTCGACCACCAGGATGATCGAGCGGCTCCTGCGCGGCCACAACCTGCGCACCGGCATGTTCACCTCGCCGCACCTCAACGACGTCACCGAGCGGATCTGCATCGACGGCGAGCCGATCGCCGCCGACCGGCTCGCCGCCGCCTACTACGAGGTCGCGCCGCTGGCCGACCTCGTCGACGCCCGGTCCGAGGAGTCCCTGACGTACTTCGAGATGACCGTCGCGATCGCCATGAGCGCGTTCGCCGACACGCCGATCGACGTCGGCGTCGTCGAGGTCGGGCTCGGCGGCGAGACCGACTCGACGAACATCCTCGGCGCCGAGGTCGCCGTCATCAGCCCGATCGCGATCGACCACACCAAGTGGCTCGGGAACACCATCGCCGAGATCGCGACCATGAAGGCCGGGATCGTCCACGAGGGATCGACGCTGGTGACCTCGACGCAGGACCGCTCGGCGATGGAGCCGCTGCTGCGCCGCGCCAAGGCGGTCGGCGCGAAGCTCGTCGCCGAGGGCCGCGGCTTCGAGGTGACCTCCCGCGACGTGGCCGTCGGCGGCCAACTGGTCACCGTCGAGACCAGGGCGGCGCGCTACGAGGACCTGTTCCTGCCCCTCCACGGCGAATACCAGGCCCACAACGCCGCGCTCGCACTCGCCGCGGTCGAGGTCCTCCTCGGCGCGGGCGAGCCGAAGGCCCTCGACGCCGGGGTCGTCGGCGAGGCCTTCGCCGACTTCACCTCGCCGGGGCGGCTCGAAGTGGTGCGCACCGCGCCGACGGTCGTCCTCGACGCCGCCCACAACCCGGCGGGCGTGGAGGCCATGACGAAGGCCGTCGAAGAGGAGTTCAACTTCCGCAAGCTCGTGGCCGTGGTCGGCATGCTCGCCGACAAGGAGGTCGACCACATGCTCGAACTGCTCGAGCCGATCGTCGACGAGATCGTCATCACGCGGTCGAGCTCCGACCGGGCCATGCCCGCGGCGACGCTCGCGAAGACCGCCGCGGAGGTCTTCGGCGAGGAGCGCGTCGTCGTCGTGCCGCACATGGCCGACGCGATCGCGCGCGGCATCGAGTTGGCCGAAGAGGCCGACGACGTCTACGAGAGCGGCGGCGGCGTCCTCATCACCGGCTCGGTGTTCACCGTCGCCGACGCCAGGAGGCTGCTGGTGGGGCGCCGTGGCTGACCAGTCAGGACAGTCGGGCCTGCGCAACCCGCAGCGGGCCGCGCGCGGCCTGGCCGCGATCGCGCTGGTCTTCGAGGCGCTGGCGCTGCTGCTCGCCATCGTCCCGATGCGGATCCTCCTCGACGACGCGACCACCGCCACGTGGGTGATCCTCGTGCTCACCGTCGCCTGCGTCGTCCTCGCGGGGATGGCGGGGCGACCGTGGGTGTGGCCCGCCGGGGCCGTCGTCCAGGCCGCGCTGATCGCCTGCTGGGCGATCCACTGGGCGCTCGGCGTCGCGGGCCTCGTATTCGCCCTGGTGTGGCTGTACTGCTGGTACGTCAAGCACCAGCTCGGCAAGCCCCCGAAGCGATGACGCGCCTGCGGACCGAACGCCTCGTCCTGCGGCCCTTCACCGAGGACGACGTCGAACCCTTCGCGGCGATCAACGCCGACCCCGAGGTCATGCGCTACATCGGCGACGGCAGTCCCCGCACGCTCGAGCACACCCGCGAGGCCGTCGCGACGATGACGCGCCGCTGGGAGGAGCAGGACTGGGGCACGCTCGCCGTCTGCCTCGCAGGCACGGGGGAGCTCATCGGCCTCACCGCGCTCGCCGTGCCGGAGTTCCTGCCGGAGATCCTGCCCGCCGTCGAGGTGGGCTGGCGCATCGGCCGCGCCCACTGGGGCAAGGGATACGCGCCCGAGGCGGCCCGCGAGGCGATCCGCTTCGCGTTCGCCGATCGCGGCATGGACCGCCTCGTCTCGTGCATACACGTCGACAACGCCGCCTCGGTCCGCGTCGCCGAGAAGCTCGGCATGACCCTGGAGCGCACCACGACCGTCCCCCGCCTCGAGGTCCCCTGCCGCGTCTACGAGATTCACGGCACTTGACCGCGGCCCTTTCGGCGGGCCGCTACCGCTCGCGGTGCTCGGTGATGGCCAGGCCGTGGCCGTCGGGGTCGCGGAACGAGGCGGCGCGCAGCTCGTAGTTCTGCCCCAGCAGCGCGGTGCGCGGCAGGTGCAGGAACTCGACGCCGGCCTCGTTCATCTGCGCGAACGTGGCGTCGAGGTCGCCGACCTCGAAGGTCAGGTGCATGACGCCGGTCTCGCCGGGCGGCGCGTCGTGCCGCTCCCACAGCAGGATCTTCCCGAACCCGGCCTCCAGCACCGCGGCCTCGCCGGTGCGGTCGACGATGTGGAGCCCCAGGGCCTCGGTGTAGAACTCGACCGAGCGCTGGAGGTCGGCGACGACCAGCGTGGCGGCGACGTCGGTGACGTCCGTGTCGTCCAGGCCCTTGTCGGAGAGCAGCAGTTCGCCGATGTCGTCGGGGATCGTCGTCCGCTCGGGGGAGGTGCGCGGCCGCGGCGGCACCGGCGCCGGTGGGGCGGGAACCTCCGTCACCGCGACGGTGGGCGCCGGGCCGGGCTCGGCCGGTTCGGGCGCGGCGGCCTCCGGTTCGGGGGCCGCCGGTGCCGGAGGCGCCGCCGGAGCGGGCAGGGACTCTTCGAACAGGTCGTCAAGCGCCTCCATCGTGGACGGCGCGGTGTCGTTCGGGGCCTTCGGCTTCGGCGGGTCGTCCTCGACGATGAGGTCCTCCAGCCGGTGCTCGCCGATGATCGGCGGCACCGGGACCGGCCGCGGGAAGCGCCGCGCCGAGTGCTCGACGGTGATGAACGCGATGCAGCCCGCGAGGCACAGGAACGCCAGCACGCCGACGCCGATGCTCTGGGCCCCAAGGGCCATGGACGCGAAGAAGGCGGCGAGGACCAGTAAAGTGATCGCGCCGACCGCGTGCGAGGTGCGCCAGCGCATCCGCCGGTCGCCGTTGAGGACCGTCCCGATCGCCTCGCCGCCCGCGGAGTGGTGCTGGCTCGAGTGGAGCCTGTCCATCGCCGCCTGGTTGATCGCCCACCACCGCGCCTCGCGTTCGCGGCGCTGCTGGTCGAGCATGATGCGCTGCTGGCGTTGCTGTTCGGCGGAGGCGGGTCTGCCGAGCGGCTGCCTGCCCTTCGGTGTGCCCTTGGGCGGCGGCGCGACCTTGCGCGCGGTCCCGGCCCGGGATTTGGCGCCGCCTTTCGCGCCGCCCTTGGCTCCACCTCTCGACGCGCCCTTGCCGCCGCCGCTCTTCGGCGCCTTCGCGGCTTTGGGGGCGGGGCGGGGTGGTTGTCTCGCAGGCATCGCCGACACCTCATCCACAACTTGGGAAACCGGGTTTCACCGTGAATGCTACGTGCCTGCGGCAAACCGCACAACATCGCTTAGGATGGCTCCCACGGCGCCACGGGCGGCCCCGTGCCCTCGCACCTGCGGCGACAAAGCCCCGGAGCCGTGCATTCCGACTGCAATCCGACAGAACCCGAAGGAGCGACCGTGGCCGAACAGCGCACGCTCGTGTTGATCAAACCCGACGCCGTCGAGCGCGGACTCATCGGCGAGGTCCTCGCCCGCCTGGAGCGCAAGGGGCTGCGCGTCGAGCGGATGGAGCTGCGCACCATGGACGCCGAGCTGTCCGACGCGCACTACGCCGAGCACGTCGGCCGGCCGTACTACGAGGGGCTCAAGGACTTCATGACCTCGGGGCCGCTGGTCGCGCTGATCGCGGTCGGCGACGAGGCGATCCCGGCGGTGCGCGCGCTCGCGGGCGCGACCGACGGACGCAAGGCCGAGGCGGGCACGATCCGCGGCGACCTGTCGCTGTCGAACCAGCGGAACCTCATCCACGCCTCGGACTCCGAGGACTCGGCCAAGCGCGAGATCGACCTCTGGTTCAACGCCTGACAGCGAACACCGACCACGGCGCCGCTCGGGGCTTGTCTCGTCGCCCGACCGACGCTCCCGGGAGCGTGCCGCAGGGCGCCTTCGCCGTCACACTCATCACGGAGGACGTGCCGAGAGCATGCCGCAGGGCGAATCTCCTCACTGTCCAATTCACGTCTATAGGTTATATCCTATAATCTCATATCGGGATATAGCCTATAGCCTTAAGTCAAGATTATAGGCTATAGACTCGTGTGGTCCGCTCTCCCGAAACGCGAACGCACTGCGGCCCTGACCGAAATGCGCGCGCCCTGGGGCCCGGGGCGGCGGTATCTTGTGGCGATGGCATCGATCCCCGAAACGGCGGCCACCGAGCCGACCACCGCAGAGGACTTCTTCCGCACCGACATCCGCGCCGGGCGGATCGTGCGCGCCGAGGTCTTCGCCAAGGCCCGCAAGCCCGCCTACAAGCTCTGGGTCGACTTCGGACCGTTGGGCGTCAAGCGCTCCAGCGCCCAGATCACCGCCCGCTACACCGCGGACGAGCTGGTCGGCCGCGCCGTCGTCGCCGTCGTGAACTTCCCGCCCCGCCAGATCGCCGACTTCATGTCCGAGATCCTCGTCCTCGGCGTCCCCGTCCCGGGCACCGACGAGGTCGTGCTCCTCGCGCCCGACGCCGACGTCCCGCTCGGCGCGCGCGTCTCCTGAGGCGGCCTACGGCAGGTACGTGTTGTGCCGGAAGGTCGTCTGCATGAGCGCGTCGACGGCCCCCGCGTAGTGGGCCGTGCCCGACTCGGGCACCGCCGCCACCCCGAGGAAGATTCCCTCCTCGCCGGGATCGACCAGCAGCAGCGCGACGTCCTCGTACATGTCGGGGGAGGCGTCGAGCGTGTCCCAGGTGACGCGCGTCTCCAGCAGCACCGCCGGGTGGGAGTCGACGCGGGTGTCGGTCAGGACCGGCTCCGACCGCTCCAGCCCCGTCGTGCCGCTGTAGGGGTAGTCGAACACCCACGTGTCGACGATCTCGGCGGCGGCCTCGCGCAGGTTCTCCGGATCGGCCACGAGCCCGAACTCCCCGAGGCGCCCCACCATGAGGTACGAGATCCACGTCGCCGTGTGCTGGATCTCCAGCGCGTGCGCGTCCTCGGCGAGCAGTTCGTCGGCGCCGGGCCCGGCGTACGGCGCCCACGGCGGCCCCGGCGCGGGCGTGAGCGCCCCGAGCGAGGCGACCCCGAGGTAGCCGTCGGGGATCTCCATCGTCTGCGGGCCGGGGCTCGTCGCCGTCTCGGGCCCGCAGTCGGCGCCCTCGCAGCCTTCGGCGGCCGGTCCCTCCGGCGAGCCGCCGTCGCCGAGCACGGCGACCAGTCCGGCGACCGCCAGCGCCAGCACCGCGACGACCGCGATGGCGACCAGCGCGCCGCGCCCCGGTGTCCCGCCCGGCTTCGCCTCCACCGGCTCGGGCGCCGCCCGCTCAGACATCGTCTGCGGCGCGTGCCACTCCCACTGCCGGTCGCGCGCCGCGTCCGGCGGCACGTCGTGCGGCGATGCCGTGGGGAAGCTCATGCCCTCGATGGTAGCCGCGGCGCGCCCGCCCGACCCGGGTCAGTAGCCGTGCTCGACCACGTTCGCGAGCGGCTCCCCGGCCGCCAGACGCCGGATCTGGTCGCCCACCGGCGGATAGCACCGCTCCAGGAGCCCTTCGACCGCGCCGCCGGCGTGCGGGGTGATGAGCGCGCCCTCAAGGCCCCACAGCGGATGCTCGGCGGGCAGCGGTTCGGGCTCGGTGACGTCCAGCGCGCAGCGCAGCCGCCCCGAGGCGACCTCGGCGGTGAGGGCGCCGGTATCGACGACCTTGCCGCGGGCGGCGTTGACCAGCAGCGCCCCGTCCTTCATGCGCGTCAGGAAGCCCGCGTCCACCATGCCCTCGGTCTCGGGCGTGAGCGGCACGATGATGACCACGACGTCGGCCGCTGGGAGCAGCTCGGGCAGGTCGGCGAGCGTCCCGACGCCGGGCCGGGCCGTGCGCGCGATCTTCGCGACGGTCACGTTGCAGGCCTCGAAACGCCGCGCGACGGACTCGCCGATCGAACCGGCGCCGACGATGAGCGCCGTCCGGCCCGACAGCGTCCCGGTCAGCCTCGGGGACCACTCGTGCTCGGCCTGCTTGCGCGCGAAGAAGTCCAGCTCGCGCACCGACGCCAGGGTCGCGGCGGCGACCCATTCGGCGGTGACCTCGGTGTGCGCGCCCCGGTTGTCGCACAGCGCCACGCCGTCCGGCACGTGCGGCACCCACACCTCGGCGCCCGCGCTGAGCAGCTGCACCACCCGCAGCGCGGGCATGGCTCTGACCACCTCGACCGGGTCCTGCCTGAGCGAGGGCGGCACCCAGAACTCGACGTCGGCCGGGTCGGAGGGGTACTCGCCGCCGTCCCAGACCTCGACATCGACGCCATCGGGGAGGGCGCCGAGGAACGGCAGGGCGTCCGCGTGGGAAATCCAGACTTTCACGGGCTCATCGTAGGATTCCCGGGCTCCGCCGCCGTCCATGGTCCGCGCGCGGGTGACGGCCCCCGCCTCAGGCCTGCCGCACCCGGTAGGTGAGCGAGGCGAACTGCCCCGCGGCCCTGGCCTCGACCAGTTCGAGCCGGTCGGACAGGATCCGCCTGGGCAGCAGCGGCGCGCCGCCGCCGAGGAAGACCGGCGCCGCGCTCAGCACGATCCGGTCGAGGAGCCCGGCGTCGAAGAACTGCCCGACGAGCTCGCCGCCGCCGACGATCCACCGGTCCTTCCCGCCCGCCGCCTCGGCCATCTCGGCGTGGACCGGCGCGACGTCGCCGGAGACGAAGCGGAGGTCGGCGCCGGGGACGAGCGGCAGCTCGCGGTGCGTGAACACCCACGTCGGCTGCTCGTACGGCCACTTGCCCGGCTCGTCGACCAATCGCTCGTGGTCGACGATCCACTCGTAGGTGGTCGCGCCCATGCAGACCGCGCCGACGCCCGCCATGAAATCGCCGAACTCGTCCAGCGGGCCCTCCTCCGCCGCGGGATCGTCCGGATGGCCGCCCTCGACGCCGAAGAGCCACTCGAGCGAGTTGCCGGAGTCGGCGATGTAGCCGTCGAGGCTCGTCGCGGTGTTGTAGATCGTGTTCGCCATCGGCCCACCCAACCACAGGGCACCGACAACACGAGGCACCGACAACACGAGGCACCGACAGCGCGGGGCGGGACGCACGCGCCCCGCCCCGCGTCAGGACGCGGGCGCCACCGTCGTCGGCGCCTTGACGCCCCGCACGCCGAGGACGCGCGCGATCAGGCGCTCCCGCAGCCCGGCGGGCAGCTTCGCCACGAGCGTGACCATCGTGCGCGCGTCGGACCCGCCGAAGTAGCGCGCCTTGACGCGCCGGGCGGTCACCGCCTCCACGATGGCCTCGGCGGCGCGGTCCGGCGGTGCGGCCCGCTGCCCCGACTCCGCCCGCTTCACCGCGGCGAGCTGCTCGCGGTAGAGCGCGGCCCGGTCCGGGTCGATCGCGACCGCCCGCCGCGCCTCCGCGGCCTTCTTGAACAGGGGGGTGTCGACCAGGCCCGGCACGACGGCCGTGACCGGGAGGTCCCAGGCGGCCAGTTCGGTGCGCAGCGCCGTGGTCATCGCGTGCAGCGCGGCCTTGCTCGCCGCGATGGGCGCGTGGAACGGGACCGGGACGTAGGCGGTCGGGGCGCCGACGTTGACGATTCGGCCCCGGCCTGCGCGCAGCAGCGGCAGCGCGGCCCGGATGACGCGGACCGGGCCGAAGACGTTGACGTCGAACTGGCGGTGCAGCTCGGCGTCGGGGACGAGTTCGAGCGGCCCTTGGACGATGACGCCCGCGTTGTTGACCACGGCCTGGAGCCCGGCCTCGCCCCGCTCGGCGGCGATGCGGCCGAGCGCCTCGGCGACCGAGGCGGGGTCGGTGACGTCGAGGGGCAGCGGCCGGATCCGCTCGACGCCGTCGAACGCGCCGTGCCGGTCGGTGCCGCGCATCCCGGCGTAGACGATGCGGCCCGCCTCGGCCAGCCGCAGCGCCGCCGGGGTGCCGATGCCGCCGTTCGCTCCGGTGAGGAGGACGGCTGGAGTGGTGTTCATGATGCCTCCAACAGTAGGACCCAACATGTAAGTAGTGACATGTCGAACGATACATTCAAGCGTGGAGCTCGTCAACGCGCCCTTCCACCCGCCGACGGATACACTCGCCGAGCAGCCCGAACCTCGAAGGAGAAGCGATGTCGTTGCGGTACGCCCTGCTGGGACTCCTGGCCGAGCAACCGGCCAGCGGATACGACCTCACGCAGCGGTTCGAGCAGCAGCTCGCCACGATCTGGCCCGCCAAGCACCCGCAGATCTACGGCGAGCTGTCCCGACTCGCCGACGCCGGATCCATCGAGATCGACAGCGAAGGGCCGCGCGGCCGCAAGGTCTACCGCATCACCGACGCCGGCCGCGCCGAGATGCGCCGCTGGCTCACCGAGGAGCCGGTCGACCACACCATGCGGATCGAGCCGATACTCCGCTCGCTGTTCTACTGGCTGATGGAACCCGACGACCTCGAAAGGCACCTGGAGCGCGAGGCCGCCTACTACCGCGAGCAGGCCGAGGTCTTCAAGCAGGTCGCCGCCGCCAAAGACCGCGGCGACTACGGCGACGCCCCCCACGTCAAATCCATGCGGATCACCGTCGAGGCGGGCATCCGGCTCTACGAAGCCCTCGCCGACTGGGCCGAATGGGCCGAGACCGCCTCGTCCGGCCGTTCCTGCGAGATGCCCCGCGTCGACGCGGGAGAGCCGTTCGCATCGCGAACCGATGAACTCCTCAAGGGGTTCGGAACCGATTGAACGCGGCCGCGAATCGCCTACTCGGTCGCTTTGGGATGACCGGTCCCCGCGTAGACGAGCCAGACCGTCCTGCGCTCGTCATCGACGAGGTACCAGATCCGGCCGCCGCCGGTGACCTCGCACTGCCAGCGCTCGAACACGGCACCCTTCCACTCCGCCTGCCCCAGCGTCCCCTTGAGCCGGTGCTGCCGACCGGGGTGCTTCTTGGAACGCGGGTCCGAGCGCAGATCCTCCCATGCGCGGCGAAGATTCCCCGCCGCCTGCCGCTCCAACTCCTCCCAGCCCTTGATCGCCGCGGTGTCGGAGAAACGGAGGTCGAACTCGTCGGCGGTCGGCGGCGGCGCGACACGGTCGCCGCGTTTCGGGCTCAAGTCCGCTCCTCCGGCGCCCGAACGGAGCCGAGGTCGCCTTCCGGCTCGGCGGTCAACCGGGCGTGCAGGTCGGCGTCCGCGTAGATCTCGGCCGAATGCCTCCACTGTTCGAGCAAGGTCGCCATCGGCGCGAGATTGCGCAGCGACGCGGCTCCCTGCGCCACCTCGATGAGCTCGGCGAGCATCCGGTCGATGTCCTCTTCGGGCAGGAACGTCGACCATGGGAGCGCCTCGGGGACGACCTCGCGGATGGCGTCCGTCGCCCCCGACCGTGCCAGTCCGGCCAGCAACCGGGAGGTGAAGTCGATGACGGTCGCATCGCGCTCGGCCTGATCGGCCCGCGACAGCGTCAAGTCGTCACTGCCCCGGCGGCGAAGCCTGATCGCACCGAGCGTGCTCAGGCGCTCGGCGGTGGCCGCCGGCTTGTGGAGGAACTCCGAGAACGGCATCTCGGCATACTGCGCGGACATACCTCCACACTACCGTGGAAGTACGCCCGCGCGCCAGGGATGCCGCTCAGGCCGTCAAGCGCAGCACGTTGCCGATGATCCGGTGGCCGTGCGCCCCGGCCGCCGTCAGGATCGACTCCGGGTGGAACTGGACGCCGAACCAGCGCTTCCCCGGCGCCTCGATCGACATCACCACCTCGCCGATCGCCGACGTCGGCGCGAAATCGCCCCGCACCTGGTCGGCCGTGGCGTACAGCGAGTGGTACCGCGCCGCCGTCACCTCATCGGGCAGCCCCGCGAACAGGCCGCCTCCGCCGACCTTCACCCGTCCCGGCTTCCCGTGGCTCGGCTCCGGCAGCAGCGACAGCTCGCCCCCCGCGTGCTCGACCATCGCCTGGAGCCCCAGGCACACCCCGAACGCCGCCAGGCCCCGCCGCTCGACCTCGTCGAGCAGCCCGGCCGTCCCGAAATCGCCCGGCCGCCCCGGCCCCGGCGACAGCACCACCAGGTCGGGCGCGAGCTCGTCGAGCACCTCGCCGACGTCGAACCCGAACCGCAGCGTCGTCACCTCGCAGCCGTGCTGCCGGAAGTAGTCCCCGAGCGTGTTCACGAACGAGTCCTCGTGGTCCACCAGCAGCACCTTCCGGCCGACCCCCGCCGGACCGCCCGCCACCTCGATCGGCTCCGGGACCGGCGCCGCCGCCCCCAGACCGCCCTCGGCCGTCTCCAGCAGCGCCCGCGCCTTCAGATGCGTCTCGGCCTCCTCCGCGTCCGGGTCGGAGTCGTACAGCAGCGTCGCCCCCGCCCGCACGCACGCCACCCCGTCGCGGATCTGCGCCGTGCGCAGCGTCAGCCCCGTGTTCATCGAACCGTCGAACCCGACGAACCCGACCGCCCCCCCGTACCAGCGCCGCGGCGTCGTCTCCTGCTCCTCGATGAACCGCATCGCCCACGTCTTGGGCGCCCCGGTCACCGTCACCGACCACATGTGCGTCAAGAACGCGTCCAGGGCGTCCATGTCCTCGCGCAGCCGCCCCTCCACGTGGTCCACCGTGTGGATCAGCCGCGAGTACATCTCGATCTGCCGCCGCCCCAGCACCTTCACCGAACCCGGCACGCACACCCGCGCCTTGTCGTTCCGGTCCACGTCGGTGCACATCGTCAGCTCCGACTCCTCCTTCGGCGAGCCGATCAACTCCGCGATCTGCGACGCGTCGTGCAGCGGATCGTCCCCGCGCGCGACCGTCCCCGAGATCGGGCACGTCTCCACCCGGTCCCCCCGCACCCGCACGAACATCTCCGGCGACGCCCCCACCAGGTACTCGCCCTCGCCGAGATTGAAGATGAACTCGTACGGCGCCGGATTCGCCGCCCGCAGCCGCTCGTAGAACGCCGTCGGCGAATCGCACGCCGCGTACATCTCGTGGCCCGGCACCACCTCGAACAGGTTCCCCGCCTTGAACTCCCGCTTCGCGCGCCGCACCGTGTCCGCGTACACGCCCGGCACCGGCCCCGCGGGGACCTCCCCGGCCGCCACATACGCGCGCTTCTCGGTCTCCCTGCCCAGCTCGTCGGTGGACCTGCCCCCGAAGTCGAACTCGTACCGGTACACCTGCGCGGTCTCGCGCTTCCGGTCGACGACGTACACCTCGTCGGCCAGATGCAACACCAGGTCCCGCTGGTCGGCCGGGCGGTCCTTCGCCGGCTCGACCGGCTCGAACTGGTAGGCCAGGTCGTAGCCGAACGCGCCCCACAGCCCGAGGTACGGGTCGTCGCAGGCCAGCGCCCGCAGTAGCACCCGCAGCGCGGTGAACGCCGTCGGCTGCTTCGACCGCCGCTCCTCCGGCACCCGCCCGACGGGCTCGGGTACCCGGACGCGCACGGCGTCGCCCCCGCCGGACACGTCCCCGATCTCGGCCTCGCGCAGCGCCCGCCCCAGCGCCTCCACCAGCACCGAGCCGCGCTCGTTCAGCGAGCGCACCTCCACGTCGCGCCCGCGCGCGACGACCTCGACCGGCGGGTCGACATAGGCCAGGTGGAACCGCGAATACCGGCCCGGGTACTCCATGCCCGAGGACAGGACCCCGCCGCGGCGGGTCTCGACCCGCTCCACGACCTCGGTCAGGTCCCCGTCGGCCAGATCCTCCACGGACCGCCGGATCGCCACCCCGCAAGGGGTCTCAAAGGTGTTCATTCGGCCTCGATCTCATTCGGGCCCCGCGGCGGCCGACCCCGGATACGACGAAGCGACCGCCATCGAGGCGGTCGCTTGCTTACTGCACGCAGGAGCACCGACGCCGCCTCAGCGACGCCACCACCAGCTACGCACGTGAATATTCACGTGGCCGATCTTACATGCCCCCAGGGCGGGGCGAAAACCGGTGGGAGCCTCCTTTCGAGCGGCGTTACACTTGGACGCAAAGCACCGACCCGGCCATCACCGGCGAGCTTCCGGAAGAACAGGCCCACCACGGCGGAGCACGCGAAGCCGTACATTGGCGGAGCCCCACTAGACCCGGACGGACGCGGCCCGTCACCGCCGCCGAATCGAGCGGGCGCGCCCCTGCGGCGCGCCAAGCGAGGTGGTACCGCGGACCACTGCCCTCACCGGGCACGGCGTTCGTCCTCGCACACCGCATAACCATCAGGTGTGACGAGGAGACGGAGACACCGAGCCCATGGCCTATCCACTCGACGACCCCCGACGGGGCGTGCCGGCGAGCCCGAACCTGCCCGAGGTCGAACGCCGCGTCCTCGACTTCTGGGCCAAAGACGACACCTTCAACGCCTCCATCGAGCGCCGCGAGGCCGGCGACAAAGGAGCGGGCGAGTTCGTCTTCTACGACGGCCCGCCGTTCGCCAACGGCCTGCCCCACTACGGGCACCTCCTCACCGGCTACGTCAAGGACATCGTGCCGCGCTACCAGACCATGCGCGGGCGCCGCGTCGAACGCCGCTTCGGCTGGGACACCCACGGCATGCCCGTCGAGGTCACCACCGAGCGCGAGCTCGGCCTCAAGTCCAAGGCCGACATCGAGGAGTACGGCGTCGACCGCTTCAACGCCGCCGCGCGCGCCTCGGTGCTCCAGTTCACCGGCGAGTGGGAGGACTACGTCACCCGCCAGGCCCGCTGGGTCGACTTCGGCAACGACTACAAGACCCTCGACCTCCCCTACATGGAGAGCGTCATGTGGGCCTTCAAGTCCCTGTACGACAAGGGCCTGGTCTACGAGGGCTACCGCGTCCTGTGGTACTGCTGGCGCTGCGAGACGCCGCTGGCCGCCACCGAGACCAAGATGGACGACACCTACAAGGACCGGCAGGACCCGGCCGTCACCGTCGGCATCGACGTCGCAGACGACGGCCCGCTGGGCGGCGTCAAGCTCCTGGTGTGGACCACCACGCCCTGGACGCTGCCCTCGAACCTCGCCGCCGCCGTCCACCCCGAGGTGGACTACGTCGTGGTCGAGGCCGAAGGCGCCCGCTACCTCCTCGCCGAGGCGCGCCTCGCCGCCTACGCCCGCGAACTCGGCGACGAGCCGCAGGTCCTCAGCCGCCACAAGGGCGCCGACCTCGTCGGCCTGCGCTACCACCCGCCGTTCGACTTCTTCACCGGCCGCGAAGGCGCCCACCGCGTCCTCGCCGCCGACTACGTCACCACCGAGGACGGCACCGGCGTCGTCCACATCGCCCCCGCCTTCGGCGAGGAGGACAAGCTCGTCACCGACGCCGCCGGGATCGAACCGGTCGTGCCCGTCGACGAATCCGGCCGTTTCACCGAGGAGGTCCCGCCCTACGCCGGCATGCACGTCTTCGACGCCAACAAGGCGATCATCAAGGACCTCAAGGCCACCGAGCGCCTGCTGCGCCACGACACCTACAACCACAACTACCCGCACTGCTGGCGCTGCGGCTCGCCGCTGATCCAGCGCGCCCTCTCGGCGTGGTTCGTGGCCGTCACGCAGTTCCGCGACCGCATGGTCGAGCTCAACCAGGAGATCGACTGGACCCCCTCGCACATCAAGGACGGCCAGTTCGGCAAGTGGCTCGCCAATGCCCGCGACTGGAACATCAGCCGCAACCGCTTCTGGGGCGCGCCGATCCCGGTGTGGGTCTCCGACGACCCCGCCCATCCGCGCGTCGACGTCTACGGGTCCCTCGCCGAACTCGAACGCGACTTCGGAGTCGAGGTCACCGACCTGCACCGGCCCGCGATCGACGAGCTGACCCGGCCGAACCCGGACGACCCGACCGGGAAGTCGACCATGCGCCGCGTCCCCGAGGTCCTCGACTGCTGGTTCGAGTCCGGCTCCATGCCGTTCGCGCAGGTCCACTACCCGTTCGAGAACGCCGACTGGTTCGAGGACCACTACCCGGGCGACTTCATCGTCGAGTACACCGCCCAGACCCGCGGCTGGTTCTACCTGCTGCACGTCCTGGCGACCGCCCTGTTCGACCGGCCCGCGTTCCGCACCGCCCTGGTCCACGGGACGCTGCTCGGCGCCGACGGCCAGAAGATGTCCAAGTCGCTGCGGAACTACCCGGACGTGCGCGAGTCGTTCGAGGAGTACGGCTCCGACGCGATGCGCTGGTTCCTCGTGGCCTCGCCGGTGCTGCGCGGCGGCGACATGCCCGTCACCGAGTCCGGCTTCCGCGACGCGGTGCGCCAGGTCGTCCTGCCGCTGTGGAACGTGTGGTACTTCTACACGCTCTACGCCGGCGCCGCCGGCTACGAGGCCACGCCCGACCAGGCCCGCGCCGCCGCGCTCGCCAGCGAGCACCGGCTCGACAAGTACCTGCTCGCGAAGACCCGCGAGCTCGTCGAGACCGCCACCGAGGCCATGGACGCCTACGACCTCGCCGGTGCGACGGCCGCGTTCCGCGCCTACCTGGAGTCGCTCACGAACTGGTACGTGCGCCGCTCCCGCGACCGCTTCTGGGAGGGCGACACCGACGGCTTCGCCACCCTCGCCACGGCCCTCAAGACCGCGTGCGAGGTGGCCGCGCCGCTGCTGCCGCTCATCACCGAGGACATCTGGCGCGGCCTGACCGGCGGGCGCTCGGTGCACCTGGTCGACTGGCCCTCGGCCGACGACCTGCCCTCCGACCGCGCCCTTGTCGAGGGCATGGACGCGGTGCGCGAGATCGCCTCGGTCGGTCTGTTCATGCGCAAGGCCCGCAAACTGCGCGTGCGCCTGCCGCTGGCCAAGGTCACCGTCGCCACCGGCCACGCCGAACGCCTCGAACCGTTCGCGGGGCTGCTGCGGGACGAGCTGAACGTCAAGGCCGTCGAGTTCGACTCGGACGTCGACGCCTACTGCAAGGCGGACCTCAAGCTCGTGCCCAGGGTCCTCGGGCCCCGGCTCGGCAAGGACGTGCAGCGGGTCATCAAGGCCGTCAAGACCGGCGACTGGACCGCCGAGGACGGCGTCGTCACCGCCGGAGGCGTGGTCCTGGAGGACGGCGAGTACGAGCTGACCCTGGTGGCGGTCGACGCCGAGCACACCGAGGCGCTGCCGAACGACACCGGCGTCCTGGTGCTCGACACCGAGGTCACCCCGGAGCTGGCCGCCGAAGGCCTGGCCCGCGACGTGGTCCGCGTCGTCCAGCAGGCCCGCAAGGACGCCGACCTGGACGTCAGCGACCGCGTCGCGGTCACCGTCGACGCCGACGCCGACGTGCGCGCCGCCGTGGAGACCCACGCCGACTTCGTGAAGGGCGAGACGCTCGCCCTGGAGCTGTCCTTCGCGGACCTCCCGCCCGAGGCCACCACCGGCGACGCCGGAGACGGCCGAACGGTCAAGGCCGCCGTCCGCAAACGGTAGGACCGACACAGCGAGGGCCCGGCGGCGCCAGCCGCCGGGCCCTCGCTGTGGGTTCGTGCTATTCGAGCGGAGCGGTCCAACCCGCGAGCACCTTGGCGATCTCGGGGACCTCGTGGTCGCCTTGAGCCACGGCACGTATGAAGTCATCGCCTTCTTCGGGCGAGGGGACCTTGAGGTGGAGCCCGTTCATGCCGAACATCAGCTTGGTCCCCAGATACGCGAGACGCTTGTTGCCGTCCACCATCGCGTGGTTCCGCGCGAGCGAATGCAGCAGTGCGGCGGCCTTCTCGTGCAGTTCCGTGTACGCCTCCACACCGAACGCTGCGGCCCGGGGCCGGGCGAGAGCCGACTCGAGCAGACCCCAGTCGCGCACTGGGGGCCGTTCGGTTCCGGTGACCACTTTGGCGATCTTGATCAGGTCATCGAGATCGAGGTAGTAGATCACTTGGCGAGCCGATCCAGCAGCTCGCTGTCTTCTTCCAAGCTGCGCGCGAGCAGGTCGTCGAACCGGCGCTGCCGCTCGGTCAGGAAGCCGTGGATGGCCTCCACCGCGAGCTCGTGCTTGGAGCGGTGCTCCTTGGCGGCCCGCTCGGTGAGCATGCGGTCGTCTTCTTCTGAGAGTCTCAACGTCATGGCCATACGGTAATGATACCGCGTGATATTCCTTGGTATTGACTTATTTCGCCTGTTCGCTGGCGTGCCGTTTCAGGCGTAGTGCCGAGGCCCGGCGGCGCCAGCCGCCGGGCCCCTTGTGTCAGATGGTGTTGCGGGTCAGGAGAGGAAGTCGCCGCCGCAGATCTTCCATTCGTCTTCTTCCTTGACCAGGTTCATCGTCGAGGTCTCGGTCGACTCCTCGCCGGTCGCGAAGTCCGGGCCGGTCACCTCGACCTCGACGGTGGCGGTGTCGCCGTCCTCGGTGGTCTCGAGGATGTCGTACTCGAAGTCGACCTCGCTGAAGTCGGGCATCGAGCCCATCATCGCGTCGATCTCCTCGTCCGACATCGACTTCATCTCGTCGGCGGTCGACTGGATGTCCGTGACGTCCTCCTCGCAGAAGTAGTCGGCGCCGACCTCGGCGACCTTGTCGAAGTCCCCCTCGGCGAAGGCGCCCAGGAAGTCCTCGGCGCCGTTGTCGTAGAAGTTCTCCACCGCCGCTTCGGGGGTGTCCGCGCCGCCGCCGCAGGCGGCGAGTACCAGCGCGGTGGCGAGGGCGCCGCCGGCCACGGCCGCCGCCCGGCGGACAGGGGTCAGCTTGCTGTGCATCATGAGTTCCAATCGAATTGGGAAGCATCGGATCGGGCCCGTCGGGTAGAAGCGGACCGGCAGTCGTTCTCGGCCGGCTTCAAGGCCCGCCGTGACATTAGCACCACAGGACCACACTCTTGTTTGCTCGGGACCCGCTCCGCCGCTGGTCGGGATGCTTGTGGCGGTGGCGTCGTCCGGCGCGCACGGCCCCACTCGGGCGCGAGCCGGGCGCGGCGGGCGGCGGGGGGCTGCTCAGTCCAGGTCGGGCCACCACGTGCGGTCGGCGCCCACGTAGTAGAACGCGGCCCGCACCCGCGATTCGGGGACGCCCCGCAGCTTCGCCCACGCCTTGCGGTAGACGCGCAGCTGCAGCGCGGCGTTCTGGGCCGCCTCGCCTTCGGGCGGGCGGCCGGTCTTCCAGTCGACGAGGTCGAAGCCGCCGTCCTCGGCGGCGAACACCGCGTCGATCCGGCCCCGCACCAGCGTGCCCTCGTACTCGATCACGAACGGCACCTCCTGGGCGACGACGGCGCGCCCCGCCCACTCCGAGCGCTTGAAGGCGTCCTTGAGCCGGTCCAGCTCCTCGTCGCCGACCGCCTCGTCGGCCGCGCCCGGCAGGTCGTCCGGGTCGAACAGGGTCCCGCCGCCGAAGAACTCCTCGACCCACGCGTGGAACTCGGTGCCCCGCCGCGTCGCCTGATGCGGCGGCCGCGGCATCGGGCGCCGCCGCTCGGCGGCGAACGCCGCCTCGTCCGCCCGCATCGCCATCAGCTGGGACGTCGAGAGGCGACGCGGGCGCGGCAGCTTGACCACGCCGGATTCGCGCTCGTCCCGCTCGGCCAGCAGCAGCGCGGCCTCCTCGGCCCAGCGCCTGGCCGCCGGGGCGTCGCTCAGCTCGCCCGAGGCGGCGACGAGCTCGGCCGCCTCGGCGAACGAGTCCTGCCGCGACCCCAGCGGCGCGGCCTTCGGCCACTGGGCCGTGCGCCCCTGCTCCTCGAGCGGGTTGGACGGCCCCGACTCGGTCCAGACGGCGGCCTCGGCTCCGGCGAGGCGCGCCTCCTCCAGGTACGGGGCGGGCTTCCTGGCCCGGCTGGAGTCGGCGTCCCACCAGTAGCCGCCCGCCAGCAGCAGGTGCTTCGCCCGCGTCAACGCCACATAGGCCAGTCGCCGCTCCTCGTCGAGCCGGGCCTCCTTGTCGTCCGCCTTGAAGGCGGTCAGGGCCTTTTTGACCTCGGCGGGCGTGCGGGCCTCGTCCAGGTACAGCACGGGCAGGTTCGCGGCGTCGCCCCGCAGCGGGTACGGCAGCCGGGACGGATCGGTCACCCACGTCGAGGCCGCGCCGCCGCTCGGCAGGATGCCCTCGCACAGCCCCGGCACGGCCACCGTGTCCCATTCCAGGCCCTTCGCGGCGTGCACCGTCATCAGCTGCACCACCCCGCCGGCGGCCTTCGCGCCCTCGATGACCAGGCCCCGTTCGCGTTCGGCCGCCGACTCCAGGTAGGACAGGAACCCGGGGACGCTCGCGCCGCTCGTGTCGTTCTCGTACGAGGCGGCGATGTCGGTGAACTCGTCCAGGTTCGCCAGGTCCCCGCGGTGGAGCATGACCTCCACGTCCAGGCCGGTGTAGCCGATGACGTCGCCGACGATGTCGGGCAGGCTCTGGCCCAGGCGGCTCCTGATCCACGTGAGCTCCTCGTGCAGCTGGGCGAAGCGCAGCAGCCCCAGCGCCGAGTACTGCTCGGCGTCGCCCGGGTCGGCCAGCGCGTCGGCCAGGGACGCCTCGGCCTCGACGCCCGCGTCGGGCTCGAAACCGCGCACGCCCGGGGCCATCTCCTTGGCCCGGTTCCACAGCGCCCCGATGTCCCTGGGGCCGATGCGCCACCGCGTGCCGGTGAGCAGCCGCATGAGCGCCGGGCCGTTCGTCGGGTCGGCGGCGGCCCGCAGCATCGCCACGACCTCGGCGACCTCCGGGTAGTACAGCAGCCCGAGCGAGCCGACGACCTGCACCGGCAGCCCGGCGGCCGTCAAGGCCCGGTGGAGGGCGGGGATCTGGCGCCGCTTGCGCACGAGCACCGCCGCGGTCGCCTCGCCCTCGGGGTCCCACGTCTCGACCAGGCGAGAGGCGATCCACTCGGCCTCGTCGTCGGCGGTCAGGTGCATGGCCGCCTCGACGCGGCCGCCGCCGTCGACGCCCGCGGTCAAGGGCGGCACGGTCCCGGCGCGCAGCGGCGCCGAGACCGCGTTGGCGACGTCGAGGATCCGGGTCCGGTTGCGCCACGACGTGGTGAGGTACACCGTGGACGCCGCCTCGCCGCCGGGGCCGGGGAAGTCGGCGGGGAAGCGCTGCAAGGTGCCCGCCGAGGCCCCGCGCCAGGAGTAGATCGACTGGTTCGGGTCGCCCACGGCCGTCACGGGGTGTCCGGCGCCGAACAGGTCGCGCAGCAGCGTCACCTGCGAATGCGAGGTGTCCTGGTATTCGTCGAGCAGGACGGCCCGCCACCGGTCGCGCTCGGTGCGCACGATCTCGGGCGAGGCGGCGACGAGGTCGGCCGCGAGCGAGAGCTGGTCGGCGAAGTCCATGACGCCGAGCTCGCGCTTGCGCCGCTCCCACGCCTCGACCAGCGGCAGCAGCTGCCGGTGCTTGCGCAGCAGGCCGACGAACGAGCGGTAGTCCTCGTTGTCCTTCGCCGCCTGCCGTTCGGCGAGCTCGGCGGCCAGGCCGCGGCCGAAGCCGCGCAGGTCCTCGCCGCCGCGCAGGTGCTCGGCCAGTTCGCCGGCGAGGCGCAGGACCAGCTCGGTGACCTTGTCGATGCCGACGTCGAACTCGGTCATCTCCCCGTCCCAGGCCGTCACCACGTCGCGGGCGAGCTGCCAGCGGCCGGTCTCGGTGACCACGCGCGTGCTCGGCTCGACGCCGATGCGGATGCCGTGCTCGGTGACCAGGCTCGCGGCGTACGCGTTGTAGGTGGACACGGTCGGCTCGCCGTGCATCTTGGACAGTTCGGGGATGCTCTCGGCGAGCTTGCGGAGCTTCTCGCGCACCCGCGCGGCCAGTTCGGCGGCGGCCTTGCGGGTGAAGGTGAGCCCGAGGATGCGCTCGGGCCGCACGACGCGGTTGGCGATGAGCCACACCACCCGGTCGGCCATCGTGGTGGTCTTGCCCGACCCGGCCCCGGCCACGACGAGGAGCGGCGCCGTCCCCGCCTCGATGACGGCCCGCTGCTCCTCGGTGGGGGTGTGCTCGCCGAGCCGGTTCGCGAGGCCGACCGCGCTGTAGACGCCCTCACTCATCGGTGACCTGCCGTCCCTCATCGGCGATGGGACAGCAGTTCCTGACCGAGCAGGTGGCGCACTTGCCCGAGTGCCTGGCCTCGAACGCGGCCGCGCCCATCTGGCGGGCGGTGTCGTCGACCAGGTCGGCGGCCCACTCGGGGTTCGCGGCGTCGCCGAGCGGCCCCTGCGTGAGCGCCTTCGTCTTCGTCTTGTTCTCCACGCTCGGGTAGACCAGTTCGGCCCCGCCCGCCTCGGTGCCCTCCTCGAAGGCGCCCTGGGTGACGGCGAGCTGGTAGGCGCCCATCTGCGAGTGCTGCTCGGCGTCTCTCTGGCTGGGCGTGTGCTTGCCGGTCTTGAGGTCGACGACGTAGAGGCGGCCGTCCTCGTCGCGTTCGAGCCGGTCGACCTGCCCGGACATGACGACCTCGACGCCGGGCGGGCCGAGTTCGAGCTTGACGCGGAAGGAGCGCTCGGCGCCGAGCAGTTCGCGCTTGTTGGCCCGCAGCCAGGCGGCGAACCGCTCCACCGCCCCGGCGATGCGCCGCCGCTCCTGCTCGGCCTGCCAGGGCGCCTCGAACGGGAGGCGGTCGAAGTGCTGGTCGACGACGTGGCGCATGACCTCGGCGGGGTCGGCGTCGGGCGTCTCGGCGACGGCCTCGGCGGCGGCGTGCAGCAGCGTGCCCATGTGGCGGGGGAGCGGCTCGCTCGAGTCGCCGCCGTGGGATTCGAGGACCCACCGCAGGCCGCACTGCTGGGTCTTCTCCACTTGCGAGGGCGAGATCTTCACGGTCTCGCCCGCGAGCGCGAGGGCGCGCTCGTCGGACAGCTCGGCCAGGCCCCACCACGCGGCCGGGCTCGCGCCGGGCACGACGGCCGAGGCGAGCCGCTGCAACTGCGCCGCGGCGGCGGCCCGGCCCGGATGCCCGGCGTCGACGACGATCTCCCGCAGCCGGGCCACCAGCGCCGCCAGGCTCAGGGGCCGCACGCCGCGCGGCGGGCTGCTCGCCTCGATGCCGAGTTCGGCGCAGAACCGGCTGGGCTGCAGGTCGTCGGAGTCGACGGTGGTGACCAGCAGGCGCGTGCGGGCCCTGGTGCAGGCGACGTAGAACAGGCGGCGGTCCTCGTCGAGCAGCTGCGCGACGGCGTCGACGTCGGCGCGGCCTTCGAGGAGGTCGACCAGGGCCTCGGCGCCCATGACCGAACCGCGCGGGCGCAGGTTCGGCCACAGGCCCTCCTGCGCCCCGGCGACGACGACGAAGTCCCACTGCCGGCCGTGGGCGGCGTGGGCGGTGGTGAGGGTGACCGCGTCGCCGACGTCGGCCGCCTGCGACCGGTAGGCGCCGGGCAGCTGCTGGTGGAGGACGTGCTCGGCGAACACGTCGACCAGGGCGCCCGGCTGCTTGCGCTCGTAGTCGGCGGCGACGTCGAACAGGGCGATGACGGCGTCGAGCTCGGCGTCGGCCCGCTGCGCGCGCCGGTCGGCCGACAGGGCGCGGCGCTTGAGGCGCTCGCCCATGCCGGAGGTCTCCCACACCCGCCACAGGACGTCGCCGATGCCGCCGGGGCCCCTGGCCGCCTCGAACAGGGCCGAGAGCCGCCGCGCGGGCGCGGCCCACTCCTCGTCTGGCAGGGAGGCGATCTCGCCGGGGTCGGCGAGGGCCTGGACGAGGAGGTCGGCGGTGGGGGAGAAGTCGTCGGCGGCGATGGCGATGCGGCGCAGCTCCTGGCGCAGCCGCCGTTCGGCGAACGGGTCGGCGCCGCCGAACGCGGAGTGCAGGAGACCGGCGGCGGTGGTCTCGTCGAGCCGGTCCATGTGCCGTCCGATCAGGACGATGCGGAGCAGGTCGCGGACGGTCGGGTGGGCCGGGAGCGGCACGTCGTCGGAGGCCTGATGCGTCGGGACGCCCGCGTGCTGCATGGCGCGGCGCAGCTGCGGGATGGCCGAGGCGGACTTGACGACGACGGCCATGTCGGCGTAGGGGGTGCCCTCGAGCAGGTGGGCGCGGCGGAGCGTGTCGGCGATGTGGACGGCCTCGCGGGTGGGCGAGGGCAGGTGCACGACCGCGGCCGAACCGTCCGCTTCGGAGTCGGTGCCCCTCCTACGGTCCCGGTCGGGGCCCCGCAGCCGCCCCGAGAGCCGAATGGTGGCCGACAGCGGCGCGAGGGCGACGGTGTGCGTGTTCGAAAGCCGCACGGTCGGCGCGTCCTCGCCGCCCGTCGCGGCGAACCGGTCGGGGAAGTCGCGCACGGACTCCGGATCGCCGCCCCGGTAGGCGAACACGGCCTCGTCGGGGCACCCGGCGGCGACGAGGTTCCCGCCCTCGCCCGCCAGGAGCTCGAGCAGTTCGACGTGGGCGGGCGTGGCGTCCTGGAGGTCGTCGACGAACACCCACGCCGGGCGCGGCACCAGATCGGGCCAGGCGCGCAGTTCGGCCGAGGCGGCGCGGATGAGCTCGGCCGCGTCGTACAGGCCACTGGCCATGGACTGGACGGCGAGGGTGGTGACGTAGCGGTCGTAGAACCGCGCCGCGGCTATCCACTCGGGACGGTCGTGCTCGCGGCCGAGCCGCGCCAGGTCCCTCTCGGTGATCCCGCGCTCACCGCAGCGCATGATGAGGTCCTGGAGCTGCTGCGTGAACGCGTAGGTGCCCAACGCCTCCGACAGGCCCTCGGGCCACGAGAAGTCCTCGGCGGCGAGCATGGACCGGATGAGCGCGTCCGCCTCGGGGCCGGTGAGCAGCCGCGGCTCGTCGCGGCCGTCGGCCACCGCCGCGGCGCGCAGCACCGCGAACGCGAGCGCCGCGAAGGTGAACACGCCGACCTCGGCAGCGGAGTGCGGAGCCGTGAGCGCGTTGATCCGGTCGCGCAGATACGCGGTGTCGGGGCGGCGCAGCCCCAGCACCAGGATCGAGGCCGGGTCGGCGCCGTCCTCGACTTTCGCTGCGGCGCTGCGGATGAGGGCCTCGGTCTTGCCGGTGCCGGGCCCGCCGCGGACCAGCAGCGGCCCGGCGGTGTGAGCGACGACCGCCCGCTGCGCCTCGTCGAGCACCGGCTCGGCGAGCGCAGCGGGCGGATCGATCAGTTCGTATCGAAGCTCGGCTGCTCCCCTCATGGGTCCCTACCCAATCACAGGGGCCTGACAGACCGCTAGCAGGCCGCTAGGCGAATTGGAGATTCCTGCGCCGCACCCCCAGGTAGCCGAGGGCGCAGAGCGCGGCGGCTATGGCGGTCAACACGATCAGCGGCAGCCAGTCCAGGTCGGCGACCGGATAGGACGGTACGTGCTCGTACGGCGAGAGGTTCACCATCACGTCCGGAAGCTCCAGGATGGGCCCGAAGTACCCCGCGATGAACACGTACGCCCACGGCAGCCAGCGCAGCCACCCGGCCCGCGGCAGCCAGCCGAAGCAGGCGAACGCGAGCGCCACCATGATCCAGATCGCGGGCAGGTGGACCAGCCCGCCGACGAGCATGTCGTCGAAGAACGACCAGTCGCCGACCGAGCCAGCCCCCGTCAGCGCCAGGAAGACCGCGCCGCAGACGGTGGCGACGGTGGCCGAGGCGAGCGCCATCGGCAGGTACGAGCCGGGCCATCCCGACCGCGGGATGGGCGCGGCGGCGAGCAGCTCGCCGCGCCCCCCGGTTTCCTCCTTCCGGGCCCGCCCGATCACGAGCAGCCCGAAGATGGTGGCGGTGAACGCGTCGATCAGCGAGATGGTCACCACGAAGCCCTCGGTGATGGAGGCGCCCTGCTGCGTGAAGATCTCGCGCTGCGTGTCCGAGAGCGTGTCGAATATGTCGTCGGCGCCGCCGACGACCGAGCCGTACGCGGCGCCGAGCAGGACCATGGTGACGATCCCGGCCCACAGCAGGCCGCGGCTGAGGCGGAAGGTCAGCGAGCCGATCGAGCGCAGCCCGGCCCCCGCACTCGAAGGCCCCGGGCGGGCGGCCATGAGCCCCTGCCCGAAGTCCCGGCGGGCGACCAAGGCGAACGCCAGCCAGATCAACAGCGCCGAGACGATGGCGGCGACGCCGATCGGGACCCAGTTCTGCTCGGGCGTGAACACGAAGGTCGCCTGAGCCCAGCCGAACGGGGAGAGCCAGAGCGCGGCGTTCTCCTGCGCGTTGCCGACCATGCTCATCAGCACCCCGAAGGCCAGGACGCCGAAGGCGAACGCGTTCGCAGTCGAGCTGTAGCCGGCGATCTGGGCGGTCACCGCGGTGATCGCGGCGAAGGCGACGGCGACGGCGGTGTGCAGCAGGCCGTAGAGCATCGCGCCGGCGACGTCGGCGTCCCCCATGACCAGGGTGCTCAGCCCGATGAGCACACCGAGCGCCACGGCCGAGAGGCACGCCAGCAGCAGCGCGGCGGCCAGGTCGGCGCGCCGCCCCACCGGCTCGGACCTGATCACCTCGAGCCGCGAGGTCTCCTCGTCGGCCCGCGTCAGGCGCGTGATGAGCAGGATGTACATGACGGCGACGACGAGGGTCGACCACAGGATCATCTGGTGGGCGAACATCGCCGAGCCGCTGCCGGCGTAGGCGTCGATGTACTCGCCGGGACCGGTCATGGACCGCATCGCCGGAGTGTCCATCGTGGTGGCGAACTGGGCGCGCTCGTCGGGGGTCGCGTACAGCTCGGGGAACGAGGCGGCGATCGCCAGCGTCCCGCCCACCATGCCGGCGAACCAGCCGATCAGGTAGACGCGGGTGCGCCTGGCGTGGAAGCGCAGGAGCTTCCCGGTCCCGGCGAGCGTGCCGAGGCCGTCCTCCCGCACTGCCGGGGCGGCGGTTGCGGTTGCCATGGCTACTCCTCGCCGCCGTTGTCGACGCCCTTGGCGGCCAGCTCGTCGCCGTAGTAGCGCAGGAACATCTGCTCCAGCGACGGCGGCTCGCACGTCAGGCTGGCGATCCCGGCGACGGCCAGCTGCGCGAGCACGTCGTCGAGCGCGGTGCCGTCGACCTGGAAGCGGACCTCCAGGCCGTCGGTCTTGAGGTCGTGGACGCCCTCGTGGTCGCCCAGGCCCCTGACGGGGTTCTTGAGGACCGCGTGGACCTGCGAGCGGGTGAAGTGGCGCATCTCGGCGAGCGTCCCGGTCTCGGCGATGACGCCCTTGCGGATGATGCTGACGCGGTCGCACAGCTGCTCGACCTCGCTCATGACGTGGCTGGACAGCAGCACGGTCCTGCCCTGGGCGGCGACCTCGCGGACGCACTCGTTGAACACGGCGGCCATGAGCGGGTCGAGCCCGGAGGTGGGCTCGTCGAGCAGGAGCAGGTCGACGTCGGCGGCGAAGGCGGCCACGAGGGCGACCTTCTGGCGGTTGCCCTTGGAGTAGGAGCGGCCCTTCTTGCGCGGGTCGAGGTCGAAGCGCTCGAGCAGCTCGTCGCGTTTGCGCTTGTCGATCCCGCCCCGCAGGCGCCCGAGGACGTCGATGGTCTCCCCGCCGGTCAGGCCGGGCCAGAGGGCGACGTCGCCGGGCACGTAGGCGAGGCGCCGGTGGAGCTCGGCGGCCTCGCTCCAGGGGTCGGCGCCGAAGAGTCGGGCGGTGCCGCCGTCGGCGCGGAGCATCCCGAGCAGGACGCGGATGGTGGTGGACTTGCCGGCCCCGTTCGGGCCGAGGAAGCCGTGCGTCTGGCCTTCGACGACCTCGAGGTCGAGTTCGTCGAGCGCGGTCACGTGACCGAAGCGCTTGACCAGTTTCTCGGTTCGGATGACAGCGGTCATGGCATAAAAACTATCACAGTTTTCATAAATTTGTAAAATGTATGATCGGTTGGCATACCATTGAGGCCGCTAACGAGGGGGAACACGATGCCGGACCGCCTGAGAGACCGCGCCGATCTGCGGGATTACGTCGAGCGGTTCGCCGAGATCCTCGTCGCCAGCGGCATGCAGCGGATGTCCGCCCGCGTCTTCAGCTACATCCTCATCGACGACGCCGTCACCTACACCGCCGCCGAACTCGCCGACGGCCTCGACGTCAGCCTCGCCGCCATCTCCGGCGCCGTCCGGGAGCTCACCGGCATCGGCCTGCTGTTCAAGGGCCGCCGCCCCGGCACCCGCGCCGACGTCTACCAGCTCAACGACGACGACATCTGGGGCTCGATCATGCTCGATCGCAGCCCGATCCTCGACCGCTACCGAGACGTGGCCCTCGACGGCGTCCGCGCCCTCCCCGCGGGCGCGGGCCGCGAGCGCCTCCGGCAGACCGCCGACTACATGGAGTTCATCAAGACCGAGCTGGCGGCCTCGCGCGAGCGCTGGAACGAGCACCGTCGGCGACTGCGCGAAGAGCGCGGCGCCGCGGACGCGTCGGATAACGCCCGGTCTGGCCCGCGGGACACCTTCTAGGTATGCTGCAGGTCTGAGCCCCCCGTTCAGAAACCGCTGGAATTCACTCAGCTGACGAACCCTGGAGGAAGCCGACGTGGCCGACGACACCAGCCGCTCCGACACGACCGCGGGCAAAGGTCGTCCCACGCCCAAGCGCGGCGAGGGTAAGTCCGAGCGCAACCCCTTCAAGAAACTCGGCCGCTTCCTGCGCGAGGTCGTCGAGCAGCTCCGCAAGGTCGTCTACCCCACGCGCCGCCAGCTGATCACCTACAGCATCGTGGTGATGGTCTTCGTGGCCATCATGATGGCCTTCATCGGCGGGCTCGACCTGCTCTTCGGCGACCTGGTCCGCCGCGCCTTCGGCGCCGACGGCGCCTAGGGGCGGCCCGCGCCGCACCGCACACGTGACCTGCGCCTGTTCCGAGGTGCCTGAGGTGTCTCCACCGGACAACCGGTTACCCTAGGGGTATAACGCGCGCCGGTCCTGCCGGCGCGTGCCTGTTACGGGCCCGCGGCGACGCCGCCCGAGTCGTACCATCTGCGGAGAGTTCCACCGCAGCCAAGAGAGAAATGTGGATCCCCGCCGTGCGGGGACGAGCCGGAATGTGAGCTAAGCGTGTCTGAGTTCGACGAAGCCTTCAAGAACGACGCCGAGGCCCGGGCGGCCGCGGCGAAGGGCGCGGGTGCCGACGAGGAGACCGACCTCGAGGCCGTCGAGACCATGACCGCCGAGGTCGAGGCCGCGGACCCCGAGAACGAGGAGCCCGAGGAGCCCGAGGTCGACCCGGCCGAGGCGCTGCGCGCCAAGCTGCGCTTCGCGCCCGGCGAATGGTACGTGCTGCACTCCTACGCCGGCTTCGAGAACCGGGTGCGCTCGAACCTGGAGAACCGGATCCAGTCCTTCGACCAGGAGGACTACATCTACCAGATCGAGGTCCCCACCCACACCGAAGTCGAGATCAAGAACGGCAAGCGGTCCAAGGTCGAGGCGAAGGTCTTCCCCAGCTACGTGCTGGTCCGCATGGAGATGACCCCCGAGTCCTACTCGGTCGTGCGCAACACGCCCGGCGTGACCGGCTTCGTGGGCGTGGTCGACCGCACCGACCGGCCCAGCCCGCTCCCGCTCGACGAGGTCATCCAGTGGCTGCTGCCGCCCGAGCAGAAGTCCGCCACCGAGGCCGCCGCCGAGGAGTCCGCCGCGGCCGAGCCCGAGATCAAGGTCGACTTCGCCGAAGGCGAGTCCGTGACCGTCGTCGACGGCGCCTTCGCCTCGATGCCCGCCACGATCGCCGAGATCAACGCCGAGCAGCAGAAGCTCAAGGTCCTCGTCTCCATCTTCGGACGCGAGACCCCGGTGGAGTTGAACTTCAACCAGGTCTCGAAGCTGTAGTGAGGCTCCGGGCCGGCGGGGCCGCCTGAAGGAGCGTCACCGGACTCACGACTCGGCCCGCTCGTCGCGGGCACCGCTCCGCAGCGGCTCTTCGCGAACACGGCCCCCAGGCGACGCACGCGCAGGCCCGGACCGATCGGCACGGCTCCGCGGACGGCGCGAAGCGCCGCCGGTGCGGGTACCTCCGATGGTCCGGCGACTTGGCCCAGCTCACACACCTCGCTTGCAGTGCTCGCTTCGCCGACGAGTATCGTGGAGAAGTTGCGTGCCCGCTCCCGAGCCGCTCGGCGGCTCACCGGCGCTGCCGGGAACGCGGGCGCGGACCATGTAAGGAACGGGGCGGTCCGCCCCGTCGCAAGCCAGCCGCAGCGAAGCCTGCGAGCTGCGAATCAGCCCAGGAAGAGAAGGACACGATGGCTCCTAACAAGAAGGCCGTTGTGACGTTCAAGCTGGAACTCGCGGGTGGCCAGGCCACCCCGGCTCCGCCGGTGGGTCCCGCCCTCGGCCAGCACGGCGTCAACATCATGGAGTTCTGCAAGGCCTACAACGCGGCCACCGAGTCGCAGCGCGGCGAGATCCTCCCCGCTGAGATCACGGTGTACGAGGACCGTTCGTTCACGTTCGTCCTCAAGACCCCGCCCGCGGCCAAGCTGCTGCTCAAGGCCGCCGGTGTCGCCAAGGGCTCCGGTGAGCCGCACCGCGACAAGGTCGGCAAGGTCACCGAGGCCCAGGTGCGCGAGATCGCGGAGAAGAAGCTCCCCGACCTCAACGCCAACGACCTCGACGCCGCCGCGAAGATCGTCGCCGGCACCGCCCGCTCCATGGGCATCACTGTCGAGTAGCGGGACAGCCGAGTAGCGGCACAGCAGAACCGACCAACCCTGTGGAAGGGCGAGCGCTCGTCCTCACCACGACATCCGAAGGATGGACCATGAAGCGCAGCAAGAAATACTCCGACCTTCAGAAGAAGGTCGACCGGACGCAGCTGTACGGGCCGCTGCAGGCGGCCGAGCTCGCCAAGGAGACCTCGCCGGCGAAGTTCGACGCCACCGTTGAGGTCGCCATGCGCCTCGGCGTCGACCCGCGCCAGGCCGACCAGCTCGTCCGCGGCACCGTCTCGCTCCCCAACGGCACCGGCAAGACCGTCCGCGTCATCGCCTTCGCCGAGGGCGACAAGGCCGAGGCCGCCATCGCGGCCGGCGCCGACGAGGTCGGCTCCGACGAGCTCGTGAAGCGGATCTCCGAAGGCTGGCTCGACTTCGACGCCGCCGTCGCCACGCCCGACCAGATGGCCAAGATCGGCCGGATCGCGCGGATTCTGGGCCCGCGCGGCCTGATGCCGAACCCGAAGACGGGCACGGTCACCCCGGACGTCGCCAAGGCCGTCACGGAGATCAAGGGCGGCAAGATCGCCTTCCGCGTCGACAAGCACGCCAACCTGCACCTGGTGATCGGCAAGACGAGCTTCTCGGCCGAGCAGCTCGCCGAGAACTACGCCGCCGCCCTCGACGAGGTGCAGCGGCTCAAGCCGTCCAGCTCCAAGGGCATCTACATCAAGAAGATCACGCTGACCACGACGATGGGCCCGGGCATCCCGGTCGACCCCTCGGCCGTGAAGGCCGCCAAGTAGGACACGTGTGACGTAGCCCCGACGCAGGCTCCTGCGCCGGGGCTCGTCCTTTTCCACCTGCTAGAATTCATTCGTTTTCCACAACCCGAAGACCGTCGGTCACCGCCTTGAGCGGTTGTAAACCATCCGGGACCAACGTAGGGCGACTCGAAACGACCATGGTGTCGAATTTCCTTTGAGGCGTCCGCGAGGGCGCCTTTTCTGTCGCCTCCAGACGGTTGAGGATGCATCAGCCGAGAAAGGAGGGAAACATGGCTGAACGAACGGAATTCCCGGCGGACAAGCAGTCCGCCATCGCCGAGCTGACCGAGAGCTTCTCGAACTCGTCGGCCGCCGTGCTCACCGAGTACCGCGGTCTGACCGTCGAGGAGCTGCGTGAGCTCCGGCGTTCCCTCGGCGAGGGGGCGCGCTACCGCGTCGCCAAGAACACCCTCGCCAAGCGCGCCGCGAGCCAGGCCGGTGTCACCGGTCTGGACGACCTGTTCACCGGCCCCACCGCGATCACCTTCATCGAAGGCGACCCGGTGGAAGCCGCCAAGGGCCTGCGCAACTTCGCCAAGGACCACGAAGCCCTGGTGATCAAGGGCGGATTCATGGAGGGCAAGTCCCTCTCCGTCGAAGAGATCACCAGGCTCGCCGACCTCGAGTCGCGCGAAGTGCTCCTCGCGAAGCTGGCCGGTGCGCTCAAGGCCAACGCGCAGAAGACCGCCGCCGTCCTCGCCGCCCCTGCCGCGCAGGTGGCCCGGCTCGGCGCGGCACTGCAGGACAAGAAGGCGGCCAGTGGGGAGTAGCCCCGCGGCCCGAAGACTTTAGAAAGGAAACACCATGGCTAAGCTGTCCACTGCCGAGCTGCTCGACGCTTTCAAGGAGATGACCCTCCTCGAGGTCTCCGAGTTCGTGAAGGCGTTCGAGGAAGAGTTCGACGTCACCGCCGCCGCCCCGGTCGCCGTCGCCGCTGCCGGTGCTCCGGCCGCCGGTGGCGAGGCCGAGGCCGAGAAGGACACCTTCGACGTGGTCATCGAGTCCGCCGGTGACTCGAAGATCAAGGTCATCAAGGAAGTCCGCGGCATCACCAGCCTCGGTCTGAAGGAAGCCAAGGAGCTCGTCGAAGGCGCGCCCAAGGCCGTCCTCGAAGGCGTGAACAAGGATGACGCCGAGAAGGCCAAGGAGGCCCTCGAAGGCGCCGGCGCCACCGTCTCCCTGAAGTAAGGGACCGCTCAGCGACACGAGGCGCGCTCCGCGGGCCTCGGATGAGCGACAACAGGACGAAGCTTGCGAGTCCTGCATGAGCACGGGTGAAGCCTGCGAGTCCTGCATGAAGCACAGTGGGGACTCCCAGCCCTGTACGACCGGGGCCGCGCCGCCGAAAGGCGGTGCGGCCCCGGTTTCGCCGTATCCGCCCTAGGGATAAAACCGCCGCGCGCGGGCAACCGTTCCGAACGCCCGCAGCGTCTTTGGGTAGGAGACTCGCGCGAGGAGATCCACGTCGACGCCCGCGCCGCGCTCGAAGCGCGCGCCCGGCCGGAGCGTGCCTCGCCCCCGAACGGCGTCTGAGACTTGACCGCATGGGGAAACCGCCCGGGCCGCGCAGATGGGGCGCGGCCCGGGCACTTCATCACCCGACCGGCGCTCCACAGCGGCGGGCACCCGCCGCAGGCGATGGCGGCAGCACCGCTAAACCGCCGAGGCCGCGTGAAAAAGTCGCCTGAGCCCGCGTCACCTTCATCGCGCGGACTCGTTGTACTCGGTGAGGCGGCCATCCCGGTGGTCGCCGGAGGTGCGGAGCGATCCGGTCCGCGGCGCAGGCCGCGGCCGCAGGTCGGCCCGATGCGCGGAAGGCGCGGCGCCGCAAGGCAACTTGGCGACGCAACGGCGCCCGTCCCCGCGTTCGGAGTCGGCCCGGGTGCACTGCGCCCGCGAGCAGCCCAGGCTCGCGAGCGCCTCCGGGACACGCACGTGTCCCGGAGGCCTCAACGACTTTCAGGCCGCGGCCGTGCCACAAGCCCACCGCACCGGCCACGCCGGCGCGCGGTTTCCCAGCGCTGCCGCGGCGCGGCGAGCCGAGGAGGGGACGGCTCGCCGCGCCGCGGCACCGCAGCCCTGTACGGCGATGTTTGGCGCTTCACCGCCCGGGATACCCATCGGCCGACCCAGCGCATGGAGCCCGCGCCGTTTCGAGGGCGACGGCGCACGGCCCCCGTCCGCAAATGCCAAGCCATCGGTATCAGCGCGGGCGGTTCGGGACGCGCACGAGTCCGGCGACGCCGGTCCGGCGCGATCCCGACGCGCTGGGCCTTTCCACGCACAACTCCATGAACGGCCGCGCACCGCCGCAGGCGGCGATGACGGGCCGACACGGCGCCGAACGAGCGGGACGGCAGGTGCGGGCCCGGCGCTCGCCCACGGTGGTCGCGGTCGGTCCCGGCCTCGCTGTGCGGACCGGGGGAGTCCACCCGCCGGATCGTCGGAAGCGGGGGTCTCGACCATGGCACCCGGCACGCCCGCGGCGGTCCGCCGGTCAGCCGCCACGACCGGCCCGGCGATCGCCGCTTCGCCTCGACCGCGAACCCGCCGTGCGGGGCCGTTCCGCCCACCGCGGGAATGGCGGTGCGAAGGTTCGCACCCCACCGCATGCGTCGGTTGACTTGACGAAGTGTGACTTCATCCTGCAAACTAGGGGCTCAAGCGCCACAACGTGGCGCGCGCAACGTTCATCGGCGGGGTGACGGCACACCGCCGGTGCGACGCGGCGCAAGGCAGGCCCGGGCCTCGGCGGCCCGGTGAGATTCGACCCTGAGTTGGGAGGGGCTTCGGCAGCCAAGGAGATCGTCGTCACCACTTACCCCGCTGACCCGGCGGGGGGTTGACAGTTGCCGAAGCTTACACTAAGCTATTAATTTGCGCTGCCTCCTTCACGCCTTCTTGACGCGGTGAGGGGCGTGGACGGTGGGGATTCAAGGCTATCAACGCTCGAACATCTCGTGCTCGGCACGAACATGTTCTCCGAAGCCTGCCTCCGGCCGCCCTCGCCGATCCGCTCGGGTCGTGACCCTGGCATGCGCCGGCCGTCGTAACACTCAGGTCCTCGGAAGGACGAATCTTGGCAGCTTCCCGCACTGGCAAGACCAGCTCCAGCAAGAGCAAGCACGCACCCAGCCGGACCTCGTTCGGCAGGATCGAAGAAATACTGGAAGTCCCGAACCTACTCGCGCTCCAGACGGACTCCTTCGACTGGCTCATCGGCAACGAGGCCCACAAGAGTCGAGTCGGTGAGGGCGCCAAGTGCGGTCTGGACGAGATCCTCGAAGAGATCAGCCCGATCGAAGACTTCTCGGGCACCATGAGCCTCTCCTTCTCCAACCCGCGCTTCGACGAGGTCAAGGCCCCGATCGAGGAGTGCCGGGAGAAGGACCTCACCTACTGCGCCCCGCTGTTCGTCACCGCGGAGTTCATCAACCACACCACCGGCGAGATCAAGAGCCAGACGGTGTTCATGGGCGACTTCCCGATGATGACCTCCAAGGGCACGTTCATCATCAACGGGACCGAGCGCGTCGTCGTCTCGCAGCTCGTCCGCTCGCCGGGCGTCTACTTCGACAAGCAGCCCGACAAGACCTCGGACCGCGACCTCACCAGCGCCAAGGTCATTCCCGGCCGCGGCGCCTGGCTCGAGTTCGACGTCGACAAGCGCGAGACCGTCGGCGTCCGCGTCGACCGCAAGCGCCGCCAGGCCGTCACGGTCCTGCTCAAGGCCATCGGCTGGGACGCCGATCGGATCCGCGAGCGCTTCGGCTGGTCCGAGCTCATGATGGCGACCCTCGAGAAGGACACCATCAACTCGCAGGACGAGGCGCTGCTCGACATCTACCGCAAGCTCCGTCCCGGCGAGCCGCCGACCAAGGACAACGCGCAGACGCTCCTGGAGAACCTGTTCTTCAACCCGAAGCGCTACGACCTGGCCAAGGTCGGCCGCTACAAGGTCAACAAGAAGTTCGACCTCGACTCGCCGATCTCGACCGGCATCCTCACCGAGGACGACCTGGCCGCCACGATCGAGTACATGCTCCGCCTGCACTCGGCCGAGCCCGGCTACCAGCCCGACGACATCGACCACTTCGGCAACCGCCGCGTGCGCACCGTCGGCGAGCTCATCCAGAACCAGATCCGGGTGGGCCTGTCCCGCATGGAGCGCGTCGTCCGCGAGCGCATGACCACGCAGGACGTCGAGGCGATCACGCCGCAGACGCTGATCAACATCCGCCCGGTCGTGGCCGCGATCAAGGAGTTCTTCGGAACCTCCCAGCTGTCGCAGTTCATGGACCAGGTCAACCCGGTCGCCGGCATGACCCACCGTCGCCGCCTCTCGGCGCTCGGCCCGGGCGGCCTCTCGCGCGACCGCGCCGCCATGGACGTCCGCGACGTCCACACCTCGCACTACGGCCGCATGTGCCCGATCGAGACGCCCGAAGGACCGAACATCGGCCTCATCGGCTGCATGTCGACCTTCGCGCGCGTCAACCCGTTCGGCTTCATCGAGACGCCGTACCGCAAGGTCGTCGACGGCCGGGCCACCGACGATCTCGACTACCTGACCGCCGATGAAGAGGACAAGTTCACGATCGCCCAGGCGAACGCGAAGCTCGACCCCGACGGCACCTTCACCGACTCGCAGGTCCTGGCCCGAGGCCGGGGCGGCGAGGCCGAGCTGGTGCCCGGCGGCCAGATCGACTACATGGACGTCTCGCCGCGCCAGATGACCTCCGTGGCCACCGCGCTCGTGCCGTTCCTGGAGCACGACGACGCCAACCGCGCCCTCATGGGCGCGAACATGCAGCGTCAGGCCGTGCCGCTCATCAAGCCCGACTCGCCGCTGGTGGGCACCGGCATGGAGTACCGCTCCGCGGTCGACGCCGGCGACGTCGTCATCGCCGAGGCCGACGGCCTCGTCGAGGACGCCAGCGCCGACTACATCACCATCGCCCAGGACGACGGCATGCGCCGCACCTACCTGCTGCACAAGTTCCGCCGCTCCAACGCCGGCTCGTGCACCAACCAGGTGCCGCTGGTCACCGAGGGCGAGCGCGTCGAGGCCGGCCAGCCGATCGCCGACGGCCCCTCGACCGACAAGGGCGAGATGGCCCTGGGCAAGAACCTGCTCGTCGCCTTCACCTCGTGGGAGGGCCAGAACTTCGAGGACGCGATCATCCTGTCCTCGCGCCTGGTCGAGAACGACGTGCTCACCTCGATCCACATCGACGAGCACGAAGTGGACGCCCGCGACACGAAGCTCGGCCCCGAGGAGATCACCCGGGACATCCCGAACGTCGGCGAGGAGATGCTCTCCGACCTCGACGACCGCGGCATCATCCGCATCGGCGCCGAGGTCGAGGACGGCGACATCCTGGTCGGCAAGGTCACCCCGAAGGGCGAGACCGAGCTGACCCCCGAGGAGCGCCTGCTGCGGGCGATCTTCGGCGAGAAGGCCCGCGAAGTCCGCGACACCTCGCTCAAGGTCCCGCACGGCGAGGCCGGCACCGTCATCGGCGTCCGGACCTTCAGCCGCGAGGACGGCGACGAGCTGTCGCCGGGCGTCAACGAGCTGGTCCGCGTCTACATCGCGCAGAAGCGCAAGATCGGCGTGGGCGACAAGCTCGCCGGCCGCCACGGCAACAAGGGCGTCATCTCGAAGGTCGTGCCGCAGGAGGACATGCCGTTCCTGCCCGACGGCACGCCGATCGACGTGCTGCTCAACCCGATGGGCGTGCCCGGGCGCATGAACATCGGCCAGGTCCTCGAGGTCCACCTCGGCTGGGCGGCGAAGTCCGGTTGGAAGATCGAGAACTTCGACGAGGCCTGGGCGCAGGCGCTCCGCGATATCGGGGCCGACCAGGCCCCGGCCGACTCGAAGGTCGGGACGCCGGTGTTCGACGGCGCCCACCCCGAGGAGGTCCAGGGCGTGCTCGCGAACGCGCTGCCGAACCGCGACGGGGAGCGCATGGTCGCCCCCACCGGCAAGGCCCAGCTGTTCGACGGGCGCACCGGGGAGCCGTTCCCGGACCCGATCAGCGTCGGCTACATGTACATCCTGAAGCTGAACCACATGGTGGACGACAAGATCCACGCCCGCTCCACCGGTCCGTACTCGATGATCACCCAGCAGCCGCTCGGCGGCAAGGCCCAGTTCGGCGGCCAGCGCTTCGGTGAGATGGAGTGCTGGGCCATGCAGGCCTACGGCGCGGCCTACGCGCTGCAGGAGCTGCTGACGATCAAGTCCGACGACGTGGTCGGCCGCGTGAAGGTCTACGAGGCCATCGTCAAGGGCGAGAACGTCCCCGAGCCGGGCATTCCGGAATCGTTCAAGGTGCTGCTCAAGGAGCTCCAGTCGCTGTGTCTCAACGTGGAGGTGCTGTCCGCCGACGGGCAGGCCATCCAGATGACCGAGACCGACGACGAGGTGTTCCGGGCGGCCGAGGAGCTGGGGATCGACCTGTCTCACGAGGAGCCCAACAGCGTCGACTTCGAAAGCGCCTGACGTCGAGCGAGGGCGGGCATCATATCGTGCATTCGCACGGCCGCCCGCCCTCCCCAACGTCTCAACCCACGACGGCGACGCCTGCGGAGCCGTACATGAGCCAAAGCTTAAAGAAAATCCAAGGGGAAGAGTTCAGTGCTCGACGTCAACTTCTTCGACAAGTTGAAGATCGGCCTCGCCACCGCCGAGGACATCCGGCAGTGGTCGCACGGGGAAGTGAAGAAGCCCGAGACCATCAACTACCGCACCCTCAAGCCCGAGAAGGACGGCCTCTTCTGCGAGAAGATCTTCGGCCCGACCCGGGACTGGGAGTGCTACTGCGGCAAGTACAAGCGCATCCGCTTCAAGGGCATCATCTGTGAGCGCTGCGGCGTCGAGGTGACCCGCTCGAAGGTCCGCCGCGAGCGAATGGGCCACATCGAGCTGGCCGCCCCGGTCACGCACATCTGGTACTTCAAGGGCGTGCCCTCGCGCCTGGGCTACCTGCTCGACCTGGCGCCGAAGGACCTGGAGAAGGTCATCTACTTCGCCGCCTACGTCATCACCGGCGTCGACGAGGAGACCCGCCAGCGGGACATCCCGACGCTGGAGAACGAGATCGTCGCCGAGAAGCGCACGCTCGAGCAGCAGCGCGACGCCGCGATCGAGGACCGCGCCTCCAAGCTCGAAGGCGACCTGGCCGAACTGGAGGCCGAAGGCGCCCGCGCCGACGTCCGCCGCAAGGTCAAGGACGGCGGCGAGCGCGAGATGCGCCAGATCCGCGACAAGGCCCAGCGGGAGATCGACCGCCTCGACGAGGTCATGGACACCTTCCGCAAGCTCGAGGTGCGCCAGCTCATCGGCGACGAGATGCTCTACCGGGAGCTCCAGCAGCGCTTCGGCGAGTACTTCACCGGCGGCATGGGCGCCGAGGCCATCAAGAACCTGCTCGAGGGCCTCGACCTCGACGCCGAGGCGATCAACCTGCGCGAGATCATCGCCACCGGCAAGGGCCAGAAGAAGCTGCGCGCCCTCAAGCGCCTGAAGGTCGTCGCCGCGTTCCAGGCCACCGGCAACTCGCCGCTGGGCATGGTCCTCGACTGCGTCCCGGTCATCCCGCCGGAACTGCGCCCGATGGTGCAGCTCGACGGCGGCCGGTTCGCCACCTCGGACCTCAACGACCTGTACCGCCGCGTCATCAACCGCAACAACCGCCTCAAGCGGCTCATGGACCTCGGCGCGCCCGAGATCATCGTCGCCAACGAGAAGCGGATGCTCCAGGAGTCGGTGGACGCGCTGTTCGACAACGGCCGCCGCGGCCGCCCGGTCACCGGGCCCGGCAACCGCCCGCTCAAGAGCCTGTCCGACATGCTCAAGGGCAAGCAGGGCCGGTTCCGCCAGAACCTGCTGGGCAAGCGCGTCGACTACTCGGGCCGCTCGGTCATCGTCGTCGGCCCGCGCCTGAAGCTCCACCAGTGCGGCCTGCCCAAGCAGATGGCGCTGGAGCTGTTCAAGCCGTTCGTGATGAAGCGCCTGGTCGATCTCAACCACGCGCAGAACATCAAGTCGGCCAAGCGCATGGTCGAACGCGCCCGGCCGGTGGTGTGGGACGTGCTCGAAGAGGTCATCTCCGAGCACCCGGTGCTGCTCAACCGCGCGCCGACGCTGCACCGCCTCGGCATCCAGGCGTTCGAGCCGCAGCTGGTCGAGGGCAAGGCCATCCAGCTGCACCCGCTGGTGTGCACCGCGTTCAACGCCGACTTCGACGGCGACCAGATGGCGGTCCACGTGCCGCTGTCGGCCGAGGCCCAGGCCGAGGCCCGCATCCTGATGCTGGCGTCGAACAACATCCTCAAGCCCTCCGACGGCAAGCCGGTGGCCCTGCCCACGCAGGACCAGATCATCGGCCTGTACTACCTGACCCACACCAAGGACGGGCTGCCGGGCGAGGGACGGGCGTTCGCCGACGTCGGCGAGGCCATCATGGCCTACGACCGCCGCGAGCTCAACCTCCAGGCGCCGATCCGGATCCGCCTCGACGACGTCACGTCGGTCGACAACGGCCCCGGCGACGCCTGGGAGGCCCCCGAGGAGTGGGAGCCCGGGCAGCCGCTGCTCGTCTCCACGACGCTGGGCCGGGTGTTCTTCAACGAGTGCCTGCCGCCGGACTTCCCGTACGTCAACTACGAGGTCCGCAAGGGCCAGCTCTCGGACATCATCCACGACCTGTCCGAGCACCACTCGAAGGTGCAGCTGGGCGCCTGCCTGGACGCCTTGAAGTCCGCCGGCTTCAAGTGGGCCGGCTGGTCGGGCGTCACGATCGGCATCGAGGACGTCATCGAGCCGGCGCACAAGGCCGAGATCCTCGAGAAGTACGAGTCCGACTCGTCCAAGATCGACAAGCAGTACGCGCGCGGCCTCATGACCGCCGAGGAGCGCCGCGGCGAGCTGACCGACATCTGGACCAAGGCCACCGCCGAGGTCATGGAGGACCTGAACGACACCCTCCAGCCGGATAACCCGCTGTGGCAGATGATCAACTCCGGCGCGCGGGGCAACATGCTCCAGCTCCGGCAGATCGCCGGCATGCGCGGCCTGGTCGCCAACCCGAAGGGCGAGATCATCCCGCGCCCGATCAAGTCCTCGCTGCGCGAGGGCCTGACGGTGCTGGAGTACTTCATCTCCACGCACGGCTCCCGCAAGGGCCTGGCCGACACCGCGCTGCGCACCGCCGACTCGGGTTACCTGACCCGGCGCCTGGTGGACGTGTCGCAGGACGTCATCATCCGCGAGGAGGACTGCGGCACCGACCGGGCGCTGGACTACCCGATCGCGATCGAGATCGACGGCCGGCTCGTCGAGTCCGACATCGTCGAGACCGCGGTCGACGCCCGGACCCTCGGCGACGACGTCGAGGTCGACGGCAAGGTCATCCTCGAGCGGAACACGGCGCTGAACTCGGACAACATCGCCGCGCTCATCGCCGCGGGCGTCACGACCGTGAAGGTCCGCTCGGTGCTGACGTGCGAGTCCCGCCAGGGCGTGTGCGCGGCCTGCTACGGGCGCTCGATGCCGACCGGCGAGAAGGTCGACCTGGGCGAGGCGGTGGGCATCATCGCGGCCCAGTCGATCGGCGAGCCCGGCACCCAGCTGACGATGCGGACCTTCCACACCGGCGGTGTGGCGGGGGACGACATCACGCAGGGCCTGCCGCGCGTGCAGGAGGTCTTCGAGGCCCGCATCCCGAAGGGGAAGGCGCCGATCGCCGAGGCGAGCGGCACCGTCCGCATCGAGGACGCCGAGAAGAGCCGGAAGATCATCATCACGCCGGACGACGGCTCCGAGGAGATCGTGGTCGACAAGGTGCCCAGGCGTCTGCGCCTGCGGGCGGTCGACGGCGAGCACGTCGAGGTCGGCGAGAAGCTCGTCGAGGGCACGATCGACCCGCACGAGCTGCTGCGCGTGCTGGGCCCGCGGAAGGTGCAGCGGCACCTGGTCGGCGAGGTCCAGGACGTGTACCGCTCGCAGGGCGTGATGATCCACGACAAGCACATCGAGATCATCGTGCGCCAGATGCTCAAGCGGATCACGATCATCGACTCGGGCACGGCGGAGTTCCTGCCCGGTTCGCTGGTGGACCGCCTGGAGTTCGAAGAGGTGAACCGCAAGATCATCGCCGACGGCGGCGAGCCGGCCTCGGGCCGCCCGCAGCTGATGGGCATCACGAAGGCGAGTCTGGCGACCGAGTCGTGGCTCTCGGCGGCCTCCTTCCAGGAGACCACCCGGGTGCTCACCGAGGCCGCCATCTCCGGCAAGTCCGACAGCCTCGTCGGCCTGAAGGAGAACGTGATCCTCGGCAAGCTGATCCCGGCGGGCACGGGCATCGCGAAGTACCGGAACGTCTCGGTGGAGCCCACCGAGGAGGCGAAGGCCGCGGTGTACTCGCTGGGCGGTTACGAGGACACGGCCACGCCGACGTTCTCCTACGGAACCGGCCCGGCCGTGAGCCTCGAGGACTCCTACGACCTGGGCACCTACTAGAAGCTGAACACCAAGCCGATTCCCGACGGCTGTACGAGAAGAGGGGCCGGGCGCGCAGCGCCCGGCCCCTCTTCTGCGTGTCGCATCGGCTATGCGGCGGCCCGCACAGTAGAACACAGTCATGTCGACCATTCATATTTGCGATGTTCCGCAGGAAACCTGGGCCGAGCTCGTCGCCGCCGCGAGGGAGCGCGGCGAATCCATGCACTCCTCCCTGCTGGCACTGCTGAAGGAAGCGGCGCAGCGGGGAAGGAACTCGGAACCGCGGAAGCGGCTCGATTCGGCGGACGAGGAGAACGGAGCAGGGTGAGAATCATCGTCTATTATAAATATGGTACAATCATAAAGTATGAAAATCCTGGGAAGGGTGTCCATGGTCGAAGATCACGATGAGGAGCGGAAGGTGATCGCTTCCTACACGGCTCGAATCCGCCAGAAGGGGCAGATCACGCTCCCGAAGGAAGTTCAAGAAGCGTTGCATGTCAAAGAAGGTGATCAGATCCAGTTCAACGTCTACAAGGACGGCCGAGTCACCATGGAAGGACTCATGGTGGTTCCAACCGACCAGCGATGGTTCTGGACTCCCGAGTGGCAGGCCGGTGAACGAGAGGCGTCTGAAGACATCGCCGCCGGAAGAGTCAAGCGCTACCACGACATCGACGAGATGTTCGATGACCTGGACCGTGAGAACTCTGCCTGATGTCACCGACCTACGACCGAACCGACAAGTTCAAACGCGACTTTGCAAAGCTCGATGAAGACCAGAATGCCCGCTTTCGGAGCGCGGTCAAGGACTTCATCGAGGACTTGCGGGAAAAACGGCAGCCGCGCCCGGGTCTCCGTGTCAAAGGAGTCCAGGGAATCGATGGCGTCTACGAGATGACCTGGGCTCCCGATGGGCGCGCGACATGGGAGTACGGTGATGAACGACGCGATGGCGAACCGCACGTGATATGGCGCCGGGTCGGCACGCACGGCATCTTCAAGAACCCGTGACCGCCACAAGTCGCTGAGCATGGCGTGTCGAATCGGTCGGTAGTCCTGTCCGGCTCATAAGATGAGCGGATGGCGGAAAATGAGCAGGCAGAGCGGCAGCGTTCATCGGACGGCGTCACGCATGAGATCGCAGGTCTTGAACCGAGGCGGATCTTCTACAGCACCGATGAGTTCCTCGCGTACCTGAACCGTGAACGTCCGGTTGCCGGGGAGGAGCCGTCGGCACCGGATGAATAGGATGGGCCCGTGATCGAGGCGCAGCAGGGGGGCGGGGTGCGGCATCCCGATGATCCGGATCCGGTCGAGTCGACCAAGGTGGTGGCCGCGCTGACCCTCGCGGTCCTCGCCGTCGTGTTCTCGCCCTTCGTCGGCGGCGCCATCCCCGCGCTCGTCGCGCTCATGCTCGCCCGCCAGGCCGAGGCCGACATCCGCGCCTCCGAGGGCTTCCTCCTCGGCGCCGGGAAGCTGCCCCGGATCAGGCGCCTGTCCTGGATCGCCATCGGGATCGCCGCCGCGGTCGTCGTCGCGCTCCTGCTGGTGTGGGTCGTCTCCATGGCCCGCTCGGCAGGAGAGCCGAGCTACGACGGCGACGTCGCCCTCGCCCTGCTCGGGACGTGAGGCGGGATACGCCCGCCAATCGGCGGCCCGCCCGTGCGACCTGCGTTCGGCGAGATAAGATAGGCCACGGTGTGTCTACCGCACCGCGCGAACAACGCCAATGCCCTTCGCCCCGCCCGTCTTCCCGTGATTCCGAACACGGGCGCCTTGCGGGCCGAATACGGCTTTGACGCCGTTCGTTAGGCTAGGTAGGCTTTTCCCTTGCGCCTGGACACCGCTTTGAGCGGCATGGTGGCCCTGTCTACTCCGGCAGCTCGGTCCCCGTGAGAGCCAGGCCAGGTTGCGTGCCTGCAAGGCGGCGAGGCCCTCATTAGGCCGAGTCTCCGGGCGTCATCGGCACGCACACCCTCGTACTGGGGGCTTCGTGAATATTGACTCGCATAGTCAGTCTCGCTTGAGATCACTCACGAACGCGTCTGAACCAGCCTGAGCGGCGCACTTCGCGCCGCGCGCATGGCTGGCATGGGTCCGGAGAGGCGCGACACGCCCGAACGCGGGGGACGGGATCCGGCTCTTTTGAGCAGGACTTTCAGATGACGCCGCCAAGACAGGAATACGCAACCAGCCATCGTGTTGAGAGGGGTTCGGCTCAGTGCCAACCATCCAGCAGCTGGTCCGCAAAGGCCGCAAGGCCAGGACCAACAAGAACAAGACGCCCGCGCTGAAGGGCAGCCCGCAGGCCCGCGGCGTCTGCACGCGCGTGTACACCACGACGCCCAAGAAGCCGAACTCGGCCATGCGCAAGGTCGCCCGCGTCCGGCTCATGAACGGCACCGAGGTCACCGCCTACATCCCTGGTGTGGGCCACAACCTGCAGGAGCACTCCATCGTGCTGGTCCGCGGCGGTCGTGTCCGCGACCTGCCCGGCGTCCGTTACAAGATCATCCGCGGCGCGCTCGACACCCAGGGTGTCCGCGACCGCAAGCAGGCCCGCAGCCGCTACGGCGCGAAGAAGGAGAAGTAGACATGCCGCGTAAAGGTCCCGCACCGCGCCGGCCGCTGACTGCCGATCCGGTCTACAACTCGGTGCTCGTCACCCAGCTGATCAACAAGGTCCTCAAGGACGGCAAGCGCCGCCTCGCCGAGCGCATCGTCTACGAGGCCCTCGAGAACTGCCGCCAGAAGGCCGACCAGGACCCGGTGGTCGTCCTCAAGCGCGCCCTGGACAACGTCAAGCCCACCCTCGAGGTCCGCTCCCGCCGCGTCGGCGGCGCGACCTACCAGGTGCCGGTCGACGTCCGTCCGCAGCGGGCCACCACGCTGGGTCTGCGCTGGCTGGTCGGCTTCGCGCGCGACCGCCGCGAGAAGACCATGGTCGAGCGGCTCACCAACGAGATCCTCGACGCCTCCAACGGCCTCGGCGCCGCGGTCAAGAAGCGCGAGGACACTCACAAGATGGCCGATTCCAACAAGGCATTCGCCCACTACCGCTGGTAGTGACCTCAAGAGAAGGCAAACGTGGCTAACAAAGCGAACGAGGCCCTGGCCAAGCTCCGCAACATCGGCATCATGGCCCACATCGACGCTGGCAAGACCACCACCACCGAGCGCATCCTGTACTACACGGGCGTGTCGCACAAGATCGGTGAGGTCCACGACGGCGCCGCGACCATGGACTGGATGGAGCAGGAGCAGGAGCGGGGCATCACCATCACCTCCGCCGCCACCAAGTGCGAGTGGGACGGCCACGTCATCCAGATCATCGACACGCCCGGCCACGTCGACTTCACCGTCGAGGTCGAGCGGTCCCTGCGTGTTCTGGACTCGGCGATCGCCGTCTACGACGGTGTCGCGGGCGTGGAGCCCCAGACCGAGAACGTCTGGCGCCAGGCCGACAAGTACAGCGTTCCGCGCATGTGCTTCGTCAACAAGCTCGACCGCACCGGCGCGAACTTCTTCCGCTGCGTGGACATGATGCAGGATCGCCTCAACTCCAACACCGCGGTGCTGCAGCTCCCGATCGGGGCCGAATCCGACTTCATCGGCGTCGTCGACCTGGTCGAGATGAACGCCAAGGTATGGCGCGGCGAGACCGGCCTCGGCGAGGAGTACGAGACCGAGGAGATCCCCGCGGACCTGGCCGACCAGGCCGGGGAGTACCGCGAGAAGCTCCTGGAGACCCTCGCGGACGTCGACGACGACTTCGCCGAGAAGTACCTCGAGGGCGAGGAGATCACCGCCGCCGAGGTCAAGGCCGCGATCCGCAAGGGCACCATCGCGAACCAGATCAACCCGGTGCTGTGCGGCACGGCCTTCAAGAACAAGGGCGTGCAGCCGCTGCTCGACGCGGTGGTCGACTACCTGCCTTCTCCGCTGGACATCCAGGCGATTCAGGGGACGCTGCTCGACAACGAGACCCACGCCGAGCGCCACGCGGACGTCGAAGAGCCCTTCAGCGCCCTGGCGTTCAAGATCCAGACCGACAAGCACCTCGGACGTCTCACCTACGCCCGCATCTACTCGGGCACCATCGAGACCGGCACTCAGGTCATGAACTCGACCAAGAGCCGCAAGGAGCGCATCGGCAAGATCTACCAGATGCACGCCAACAAGCGCGAGGAGCGCAAGGACGCCCAGGCCGGCGACATCATCGCGATCCAGGGTCTGAAGCAGACCACCACGGGTGACACGCTGACCGACTCGAACAACCAGGTGATCCTGGAGTCGATGATCTTCCCCGAGCCGGTCATCGACGTGGCCATCGAGCCCAAGTCGAAGGCCGACCAGGACAAGCTGGCCACCGCGATCCAGCGCCTCGCCGAGGAGGACCCGACCTTCCGGGTCCAGACCGACGAGGACTCCGGCCAGACGATCATCTCCGGCATGGGCGAATTGCACCTCGACATCCTGGTCGACCGCATGAAGCGGGAGTTCAACGTCGAGGCCAACATCGGCAAGCCGCAGGTGGCGTTCCGCGAGACCATCACCCAGCGGGTCGAGAAGATCGAGTACCTGCACAAGAAGCAGACCGGTGGTTCCGGTCAGTTCGCGCGGGTCATCGTCAACGTCGAGCCGCTCCCGATGGAGTCGAACGAGAGCCCGATCTTCGAGTTCGACGACCAGATCACCGGTGGCCGCATCCCGCGCGAGTACATCCCGTCGGTCAAGGCCGGCGCGGAGGACGCGATGCCGGACGGCGTCCTGGCGGGCTACCCGCTGGTGGGCGTCAAGCTGGAGCTGACCGACGGTCAGTACCACGAGGTCGACTCCTCGGAGATGGCCTTCAAGATCGCAGGCAAGATGGTGCTGAAGGAGGCCGCGAAGCGGGCGAAGCCAGTGCTGCTCGAGCCGATGATGGCCGTCGAGGTCATCTGCCCTGAAGAGAACATGGGCGATGTCATCGGCGACATCAACTCTCGGCGCGGTCTCGTCCAGGAGATGGGCGAGCGGGGCAACGACCGGACGGTCAAGGCCCAGGTGCCGCTGTCGGAGATGTTCGGCTACGTCGGCGACCTCAGGTCGAAGACGGCCGGCCGCGCGAACTACTCAATGCAGTTCGACACCTACGCCGAAGTCCCGGCGAACGTCGCCAAGGAGATCATCGCCAAGGCGACAGGCGAGTAATCGGACCGGGAGGGCAAGCCTGCCCTCCCGCCCGTGAACCCACCTGTTGCCGCGGGGTCTCCGCGACGCAATGGGTCAGTTAAGTCAAACCAGATTTATTCAGTCCACAGGAGGACGAAGTGGCTAAGGAAAAGTTCGAGCGGACTAAGCCTCACGTCAACATCGGCACGCTCGGTCACGTCGACCACGGCAAGACCACGCTCACGGCCGCCATCACCAAGGTGCTGCACGACAAGCACCCGGACCTCAACCCGTACACGCCGTTCGACGAGATCGACAACGCGCCCGAAGAGAAGCAGCGCGGCATCACCATCTCGATCTCCCACGTCGAGTACCAGACCGAGGACCGGCACTACGCGCACGTCGACTGCCCCGGCCACGCCGACTACATCAAGAACATGATCACCGGCGCGGCCCAGATGGACGGCGCGATCCTGGTCGTGTCGGCCGCCGACGGCCCGATGCCGCAGACCCGTGAGCACGTCCTGCTCGCCCGCCAGGTCGGTGTCCCGTACATCGTCGTGGCGCTCAACAAGGCCGACATGGTCGACGACGAGGAGATCCTCGAGCTCGTCGAGATGGAGGTCCGCGAGCTGCTGTCCGACCAGAACTTCCCGGGCGACGACGCCCCGGTCGTGAAGGTCTCCGCTCTCGGCGCCCTGGAGGGCGAGGAGAAGTGGGTCGACGCCGTCGCCGAGCTCATGCAGGCCGTCGACGACTCGATCCCCGAGCCCGAGCGCGAGATCGACAAGCCGTTCCTCATGCCCGTCGAGGACGTCTTCACGATCACCGGCCGCGGCACCGTCGTGACCGGCCGCGTCGAGCGCGGTGTGCTCCTGCCCAACGAGGACGTCGAGATCGTCGGCATCCGCGAGGGCTCGATCAACACCAAGGTCACCGCCATCGAGATGTTCCGCAAGACCCTCGACGACGCGCGCGCCGGTGAGAACGTCGGCCTGCTGCTCCGCGGCACCAAGCGCGAGGAGGTGGAGCGCGGCATGGTCGTGACCAAGCCCGGCACCACCACCCCGCACACGGAGTTCGAGGCCGAGGTGTACATCCTGTCCAAGGACGAGGGTGGCCGCCACACGCCGTTCTTCAACAACTACCGTCCGCAGTTCTACTTCCGCACCACGGACGTGACCGGCGTCGTGACCCTCCCCGAGGGCACCGAGATGGTCATGCCCGGTGACAACACCTCCATGAAGGTCGAGCTCATCCAGCCGGTCGCCATGGACGACGGCCTGCTCTTCGCGATCCGCGAGGGTGGCCGCACGGTCGGCTCCGGCCGCGTCACCAAGGTCATCAAGTAAGACCGCACACCGGGGCGATCCTTCCAAGGTGAAGCTTGCGAGCCTTGCATTGGCACAGCCGAGGGATCGCCCCGGTTTTTCTGCCGCCCGCGCCGCGGACGGTACGACAGCTCCATACGCGTAACCTGCCCCACTGCCGCCCGGCCCCCGCTTGCTGGCGAAACATGGGGTCCGGCATAATATGCAGGTTGCGTTCGCATCAGCGCGCCTTCGCCCCAGGTGAAGCCCGCGAGCCGCCCGGCGGCTCGGCGCCGCCGATGCTCACGCCCGGCCCGCGGGCCCAAGTAGGCACCACCAGGCGCCGAGAGGGACCGTTCACGGCGGGCAGGCGGGCGAGCCAAAAGACATCGAGGCACGGTCACGACTGTGTCCACATGTACCTGAAGCTCGCGACACGCCCGACCGCGTGGAGCGGTCTGAACAGCCAATTTACGTAAGGTAAGGAAACATGGCGGGACAGAAGATCCGCATTAGGCTGAAAGCCTACGACCACGAGGTCGTGGACTCCTCGGCCCGCAAGATCGTGGAGACGGTCACCCGTACCGGTGCTGCCATCTCCGGGCCGGTGCCGCTGCCGACCGAGATCAACCGTTTCTGTGTTATCCGGTCGCCGCACAAGTACAAGGACTCGCGCGAGCACTTCGAGATGCGCACGCACAAGCGACTCATCGACATCCTCGACCCGACCCCGAAGACGGTCGACTCGCTGATGCGCCTCGACCTGCCGGCCGGCGTCGACATCGAGATCAAGCTGTAGGGGCACCAATGGACAGGCAGATCAAGGGAATCCTGGGCACCAAGCTCGGCATGACCCAGGTTTGGGACGAGAACGGCCGCGCCGTGCCCGTCACCGTGGTGCAGGCCGGCCCGTGCGTCGTCTCCCAGATTCGTAAACCGGACGTCGACGGCTACTCGGCCGTGCAGCTGGGCTTCGGCGACGTCAAACTCAAGAACGTCACCAAGCCGATTCAGGGCCACTTCGAGAAGGCCGGCGTCGCTCCGCGTCGCCACCTGGTCGAACTGCGCACTTCCGACGCCGCCGACTACGAGCTCGGCCAGACCGTGGAGGCCACGGCCTTCGAGGCCGGCGACATCGTCGACGTCACCGGCACGACCAAGGGCAAGGGCTTCGCCGGCGTCATGAAGCGCCACGGCTTCGGCGGCCTCGGCGCCAGCCACGGTGCGCACAAGGTCCACCGCGCCCCCGGTTCGATCGGCGGCTGCGCCACGCCGGGCCGCGTCTTCAAGGGCATGCGCATGGCCGGCCGCATGGGCGGCAACCGCCACACGACGCAGAACCTGCGCATCCAGGCGGTCGACGCCGAGCGCGGGCTCCTGCTCATCGTCGGCGCCATCCCCGGCCCCAAGAACGGCCTGGTGCTCGTCCGCAGCGCAGTGAAGCAGGTGGCTACCAAATGAGCCTTGAGATCAAAGTCAAAGACGCCGCTGGCAAGGAGACCGGGAAGACCATCGAGCTCCCGGCGTCGATCTTCGACGTCGAGCCGAACATCCCGCTCATGCACCAGGTCGTGACCGCGCAGCTCGCCGCCGCGCGCAGCGGCACGGCGAGCACCAAGACCCGCGGCGAGGTCCGCGGCGGCGGCAAGAAGCCGTACCGCCAGAAGGGCACCGGCCGCGCCCGCCAGGGCTCGATCCGCGCGCCGCAGTTCAACGGCGGCGGCGTCGTCCACGGCCCCAAGCCGCGGTCGTTCGCCGAGCGCACCCCCCGGAAGATGAAGGCCGCGGCCCTGGCCGGCGCCCTCACCGACCGGGTGCGGGGCGGCAACCTGCACGTCGTCAGCGCCATCGTCGACGGGGAGACCCCGAAGACGAAGGACGCCAAGACCGCCCTCGCGGCCACCACCGAGTCCGCCAAGGTCCTCGTGGTGCTGTCCCGCGAGGAGGAGACCGCGAAGCTCAGCCTCCGCAACCTCCCCCAGGTCCACATCCTCGACTGGGGCCAGGTCAACACCTACGACGTGCTCAACAACGAGGACATCGTGTTCAGCGAGGCCGCCCTCGAGGCGTTCATCGCCGACCGGACGGAGCAGGAGGTCGCGGCATGAGCGAAGTGACCGTCGCCGACCCGCGCGACATCATCATCAAGCCGGTCATCTCGGAGAAGACCTACACCCTCCTCGGCGAGGGCAAGTACACCTTCGAGGTCGACCCGCGCGCCAACAAGAGCCACATCAAGATCGCCGTCAAGCAGATCTTCGGTGTGGACGTCAAGAGCGTCAACACCCTCAACCGGGACGGCAAGCGCAAGCGCACCCGTGACGGCTGGGGACAGCGCAAGAGCGTCAAGCACGCGATCGTCACCGTCGAGGGCGACCCCGGTCGTCTCGGTGAGATCTTCGGCGGACAGATCTCGTAGGGACGCAGGGAGTAACAATGGCCATTCGCAAATACAAGCCGACGACGCCCGGGCGTCGCGGTTCCAGCGTCTCCGATTTCTCCGAGATCACGCGCTCCACGCCAGAGAAGTCGCTGGTCCGCCCGATCACCAAGACCGGCGGCCGCAACAACTCGGGCAAGATCTCGACCCGTCACCGCGGCGGCGGCCACAAGCGCCGTTACCGCGTGATCGACTTCCGCCGCCACGACAAGGACGGCGTGCCGGCGAAGGTCGCGGAGATCGAGTACGACCCGAACCGCACCGCGAACATCGCGCTGCTGCACTACGCCGATGGCGAGAAGCGCTACATCCTCGCGCCGAAGGGCGTCAAGCAGGGCGACCGGATCGAGAACGGCCCCGAGGCCGACATCAAGCCGGGCAACTCGCTGGAGCTGCGCCACATCCCGGTCGGTACCACCGTCCACGCCGTGGAGCTCAAGCCCGGCGGCGGCGCGGCCCTCGGCCGCAGTGCCGGCGCCTCGATCCAGCTGCTCGCCCGCGAAGGCAAGTACGCGCACCTGCGCATGCCCTCCGGTGAGATCCGCCTGGTCCAGGTGACCTGCCGCGCCACCGTCGGCGAGGTCGGCAACGCCGAGCAGGGCAACATCAACTGGGGCAAGGCCGGCCGCATGCGCTGGAAGGGCTGGCGCCCGACCGTCCGCGGTGTCGTCATGAACCCGGTCGACCACCCGCACGGCGGCGGCGAGGGCCGGACCTCCGGTGGTCGCCACCCGGTGAACCCGCAGGGCAAGCCCGAGGGTCGCACCCGGAAGAAGAACCACCCGAACGACAGGCTCATCGTCCGTCGTCGCAAGGCCAGCCGGAAGCGGGGTAAGTAAGCCATGGGTCGCAGCCTGAAGAAGGGGCCCTTCGTCGACGACCACCTCCAGAAGAAGGTGGACGCCTCGATCGAGTCCAAGTCCAAGACCGTCATCAAGACCTGGTCGCGTCGCTCCACGATCACGCCCGACTTCATCGGGCTGACCTTCGGGGTCCACGACGGGCGGAAGCACGTTCCGGTGTACGTCACCGAGAACATGGTGGGGCACAAACTCGGCGAGTTCGCGCCCACCCGCACGTTCCGCGGCCACGAGAAGGACGACCGCAAGAGCCGTCGCCGCTAGGCCACGGGCTTCAAGAACGAACGAAGGAATAGAACGATGGCAACACTGGAGCAGGAGGCTCCGCAGGCGCGCGCGGTGGCGCGGTACGTCCGCGTCGCTCCGCGCAAGGCGCGCCGCGTCGTCGACCTCGTGCGTGGCCTGCCCGTGGACGAGGCCCTGACGACCCTCGAGTTCGCGCCCTACAGCGCGGCCGAGGTCGTGTACAAGGTCATCGCGTCGGCCTCGGCCAACGCGGAGAACAACCTGGGTCTGGACCCCGAGTCGCTCTTGATCGCCGAGATCAAGGTCGACGAAGGCCCGACGATGCGCCGCTACCGCCCTCGGGCTCACGGCCGCGCCTACCGGATCAACAAGCGCACCAGCCACATCACCGTGGTGGTGGAGTCCGTGCAGGCCGCCCCGGTCGACGCGGGTTCGATCCGCCGGCCCAAGGCCGCCGCCCCCAAGGCGGAGCCCAAGACCGAGCAGCCGGCCCAGACCGACGAGAAGTCCGAGTCCGCTGAAAAGGAGGAGACCGAGTAATGGGTCAAAAGGTTCACCCGCACGGGTACCGCCTCGGCATCAGCAGTGACTGGACGTCGCGCTGGTACGCCGACAAGGAATACGCCGACTACGTCGGTGAGGACGTGAAGATCCGCAAGCTCATGACCGAGGGTCTCGAGCGCGCCGGCATCAGCAAGGTCGACATCGAGCGCACCCGCGAGCGGGTCCGCGTCGACATCCACACCGCCCGCCCGGGCATCGTCATCGGCCGCAAGGGCGCCGAGGCGGACCGGCTTCGCGGACGCCTGGAGAAGCTGACCGGCAAGCAGGTCCAGCTGAACATCATCGAGGTCAAGAACCCCGACGTCGACGCCCAGCTCGTCGCCCAGGGCGTGGCCGAGCAGCTCGCCAGCCGCGTCAACTTCCGCCGTGCCATGCGCAAGGCCATCCAGTCGGCCATGCGCAATCCGACGGTCAAGGGCATCAAGGTCCAGTGCGCCGGCCGCCTCGGCGGCGCCGAGATGAGCCGTTCGGAGCAGTACCGCGAGGGCCAGGTCCCGCTGCACACGCTCCGCGCGAACATCGACTACGGCCTGTTCGAGGCCCACACGACCTTCGGCCGCATCGGCGTGAAGGTGTGGATCTACAAGGGCGAGGCCACGCTCAAGGAGCAGGCCGAGCAGGTGCAGCGCCGCCGCGACACCGGCGACCGCGGGGGCCGTCCCGGCCGCAGCCGCGGTGGCCGCGGGAACCGGGGCCGCACCGCGAACACGGGCACGCCGCAGGGCGCCCAGCCTTCGGGCGAGTCGGCCGCTCCGGCGACCGACGTCGGTGCCGCCGGCCCCGTCGAGACGAAGAAGCAGGAGGGCTAAGCGACATGCTCATGCCACGGAAACCGCCGCGCGGCTACCGCAAGCCACACGTGCCGGGGCGCAAGGGCAAGGCGACTCGCGGCACCCGAGTGACGTTCGGCGAGTACGGCATCCAGGCGCTGGAGCACAGCTATGTGACCAACCGCCAGATCGAGGCGGCCCGTATCGCGATGACCCGCCACATCAAGCGTGGCGGCAAGGTCTGGATCAACATCTTCCCCGACCGCGCCATCACGAAGAAGCCGGCCGAGACCCGTCAGGGCTCCGGCAAGGGCTCGCCCGAGTTTTGGGTGGCCAACGTCAAGCCCGGCCGGGTGATGTTCGAACTGTCGTTCCCGACCGAGACCATCGCCCACGAGGCGCTCATGCGGGCGATCCACAAGCTGCCCATGAAGTGCCGCATCGTGACGCGTGAAGGCGCAGGTGAGTAGTGATGGCGACTGGTATCGACGCCGGTGAGCTCCGCGAGCTCAGCGACAAGGAGCTCCAGGCGAAACTCCTGGACAAGAAGGAAGAGCTGTTCAACCTGCGCGTCCGGGGTGCCACCGGGCAGCTGGAGAACAACCACATGCTCGGCCTGGTCCGCAAGGAGATCGCGCGGATCTACACCGTCATGAACGAGCGCCGGTTGGGCCTCAGCGCCACGCCGGAAGGGGATGAGGAATGAGCGAGGAGACTGTAGAGACTCGCGGCCGGCGCAAGGTGCTCGAGGGCGTCATCGTCGGCGACAAGATGGACAAGACCGCTGTGGTCGAAGTCGAGGACCGCAAGAAGCACCCGCTGTACGGCAAGGTGCTCCGGTCCACCAAGAAGTACAAGGCCCACGACGAGAACAACCAGTGCGGCGTCGGCGACCGCGTCTCCATCATGGAGACCCGGCCGCTGTCGAAGACGAAGCGCTGGCGCGTCGTGGAGATCCTTGAGAAGGCCAAGTAGGGAGATCGGGACGTGATTCAGCAAGAGTCGCGGCTGAAGGTCGCCGACAACACCGGTGCGCGGGAGATCCTGTGCATCCGGGTGCTGGGCGGCTCGGGCCGACGCTATGCCGGTATCGGCGACACGATCGTGGCCTCCGTCAAGGACGCCATCCCGGGTGCCGGTGTCAAGAAGGGCGATGTCGTCAAGGCCGTCATCGTGCGCACCGTCAAGGAGCGCCGCCGCCCGGACGGCTCGTACATCAAGTTCGACGAGAACGCCGCGGTCCTCGTCAAGGACGGCGAACCGCGAGGGACCCGCATCTTCGGGCCGGTCGCCCGTGAACTGCGCGACAAGCAGTACATGAAGATCATCTCCCTCGCACCGGAGGTGTTGTAGAGATGAAGGTGAAGAAAGGCGACCGCGTCCGCGTCATCGCGGGCAAGGACAAGGGAGCCGAGGGCCTGGTGCTGGAGGCGTACCCGACCCGCGAGCGCGTGCTCGTGGAGGGCGTCAACCGGATCACCAAGCACACCAAGGCCGGACAGACGGCGCGCGGTTCGCGCACCGGCGGGATCGTCACCCAGGAGTCGTCGATCCACGTGTCCAACGTGATGGTGCTCGACGCCGACAACCAGCCCACCCGCGTGGGCTACCGGGTCGGCGACGACGGCCGCAAGGTCCGCGTCTCGAGGCGGACGGGTAAGGACCTGTGATGACTGACGTTGCAGAGAAGATCGCTCCGCGCCTGAAGGAGACCTACAAGTCCGACATCAGGCCGAAGCTGACCGACGAGTTCAAGTACGTGAACCTCCACCAGGTCCCCGGTCTGACGAAGATCGTGGTGAACATGGGTGTGGGCGAGGCCGCTCGCGACTCCAAGCTCATCAACGGCGCTCTGGAGGACCTGGCGACGATCACCGGGCAGAAGCCCATCGTGCGTCGCGCCAAGAAGTCGATCGCGCAGTTCAAGCTGCGCGAGGGCCAGGCCATCGGCGCGAAGGTGACCCTCCGCGGCGACCGCATGTGGGAGTTCCTCGACCGGCTGCTGTCGATCGCGCTGCCCCGCATCCGCGACTTCCGCGGCCTGTCGGACCGGCAGTTCGACGGGAACGGCAACTACACGTTCGGCCTGACCGAGCAGGCGGTGTTCCCCGAGATCGACCAGGACAAGATCGACCGGGTGCGCGGCATGGACATCACGGTGGTGACCACCGCGAAGACCGACGACGAAGGTCGGGCGCTGCTCAAGCACCTCGGCTTCCCGTTCAAGGAGAACGACTAATGGCGAAGAAAGCGCTCATCGCGAAGGCCAAGAGCAAGCCGAAGTTCGCAGTGCAGGCCTACAGCCGCTGCCAGAAGTGCGGTCGCCCCCGGGCGGTCTACCGCAAGTTCGGGCTCTGCCGTGTGTGCGTGCGCGAGATGGCCCACGCCGGCGAACTCCCAGGCGTCCACAAGGCCAGCTGGTAACTGGAGCCGCCCCAGAACGAATCTGAGCTGCGGTTCTCTCGTCGCAAGTCCGCTCCGCTGGCGCTCCGCCTAAGGACTAGCTCCTGCGAGAACCTTGTCAGATTCGCCCTGGAACGGCTCCAGCCACCAGCTGTTGGAGCCGGGCTTCAAAATCCATATCGATCGCCACAGGCCCCCTTCCATCGCGGGGGAACCGGGGTGAGAAAGGTACATCAAGAGCATGACAATGACCGACCCGATCGCAGACATGCTGACGCGTCTGCGGAACGCCAACCAGGCCTACCACGACACCACGTCGATGCCGCACTCCAAGATGAAGGCCTCCATCGCCGAGGTCCTCAAGCAGGAGGGCTACATCGCCGACTGGCGCGTCGAGGACCCCGAGGAAGGCAAAGTCGGCAAGAAACTCGTCGTCGACCTGAAGTTCGGCGAGCACCGCGAGCGGTCCCTGGCGGGCGTGCGCCGTGTCTCGAAGCCGGGCCTGCGGGTCTACGCCAAGTCCACTGAGCTGCCGCGCGTGCTCGGCGGTCTGGGTGTGGCCATCGTGTCCACCTCCCACGGCCTGCTGACCGACCGCCAGGCTCGCAAGCGCGGCGTGGGCGGCGAAGTCATCGCCTACGTCTGGTAGTCAAGGAGGGTATGAAGCATGTCCCGCATTGGGAAGCAGCCGATCCAGGTGCCCTCCGGCGTCGACGTGAAGATCGACGGCGCGACGGTCACCGTGAAGGGCCCCAAGGGCCAGCTCGTCCGCGAGCTGCCCGAGCCCATCGGCATCGAGAAGAACGAGGACGGTTCGCTCCAGGTGACCCGCCCGAACGACGAGCGCAAGTCGCGGGCCCTGCACGGCCTGGCGCGCAGCCTCGTCAACAACATGGTCGTCGGCGTCTCCGAGGGGTACAAGAAGTCCCTGGAGATCAACGGCACCGGTTACCGCGCGCAGGCCAAGGGCAAGGGCGTGGAGATGAGCCTCGGCTTCTCCCACACCATCCAGGTCGACGCGCCGGAGGGCATCTCGTTCCAGGTCGAGCGGCCGACCCTGCTGCACGTCGAGGGCATCGACAAGCAGCTCGTCGGTCAGGTCGCGTCGAACATCCGCCGACTGCGTCCGCCGGAGCCCTACAAGGGCAAGGGCGTGAAGTACGTCGACGAGCGCATCCGCCGCAAGGCCGGGAAGGCAGGTAAGTAATGGCGAGCAAACTCGAGCGCCGTCGCCCGTCAGGGTCGGTCTCCCAGCGCCGTCGGATCGCGAAGAACCGGCGCCACTTCCGTGGCCGCAAGAAGGTCACCGGCACGGCCGAGCAGCCGCGCCTGGCGGTGTTCCGCTCCTCGAAGCACATCGTGGCCCAGGTCATCGACGACGTGAAGGGCCACACGCTGGCCGCCGCGTCGACGGTCGAGCCCGACCTGCGCGCCTTCGAGGGCGACAAGACCGCGAAGGCCAAGGAGGTCGGCAAGCTCGTCGCCGAGCGCGCGAAGGAAGCCGGCGTCGAAGCGGTCGTGTTCGACCGCGGCGGACTCCAGTACCACGGCCGCATCGCGGCCCTGGCCGACGCCGCCCGCGACAACGGCCTGAAGTTCTAACCGCATAGCACGGCTCGAAAGCCGGGAGGGAGCCTTGCTCCTTCCCGGCTCTTCCGTTCGTGCCGGGGTTCGGTGTGGATGGTGAACGACACGGCCGACCTGCCTTGAACGCCCGATGGGCGTAAGGAAGACTGGTCCGGTGCGATCCCCGAAGATGACCCGCAAGGCGGTGCTCGCCTCCGGCGTGGCCGCCTCCCTGGCGGCCGCCGGATGCTCCAAGGACGAGTCCGGATCCGATGACCCGACCGATCCGAGCACCGGGCAGGATGAGGCCATCGACGAAGCGAAGGAGTACGCGACCGACCGGCTGGCGTCCATGACCATCGAGGAGAAGGTCGGCCAGCTGTTCATGGTGTACGTCAACGGCTCCAGCGCCGACACCGATGATCCCGACGACGTCGCCGCCAACCAGGACCGCTTCGGCGTCGACAACGCCGCGCAGCTCATCGAGGCCCACCGGCCCGGCGGGATCATCTACTTCACGTGGGCGGGCAACGTCGACGATCCCGAGCAGACCGCGAAACTCTCCAACGGCCTCCAGGAGGCCGCGGGCGACGGCGTGCCGCTGTTCGTCGCCGTCGACCAGGAGTACGGCGTCGTCGCCCGCATCGGCGAGCCCGCCACGCAGTTCCCCGGCGCCATGCCGCTCGGGGCCACCCGGGACGCCGAGGCCGCCTCGCGGGCCGCCGAGATCGCCGGAGCCGAGCTGCGGGCCATGGGCCTGAACCTGAACTTCGCCCCCGACGCCGACGTCAACGTCAACCCCGCGAACCCGGTCATCGGCGTCCGCTCGTTCTCCTCCGACCCCGCGCTCACCGCCGAGCTGACGGCCGCGCAGGTCACCGGCTACCAGACCGGCGGCGTCGCGGCCTCGGCGAAGCACTTCCCCGGCCACGGCGACACCGACGTCGACAGCCACGTCGGCCTGCCGGTGATCACCCACTCCGCCGACGAGTGGGCCGAGATCGACGCGCCGCCGTTCAAGGCCGCGATCGAGGCCGGCGTCGACATGATCATGTCGGCGCACCTCCAGTTCCCCGCGCTCGACGACTCCCTCAAGCCCGCGACGCTCTCGAAGCCGATCCTCACCGGCCTGCTGCGCGACGAGCTCGGCTTCGACGGCGTGGTCATCACCGACTCCCTGGAGATGGAGGGCGTGCGCACCGAGTTCGGCGACGAGCGCGTGCCGGTCATGGCGCTCCTGGCCGGGGTCGACATGCTGCTCATGCCGCCGGACTTCGTGCTGGCCCGCGACGCGGTGCTGGCGGCGGTCGAATCCGGCGAGCTGACCGAGGACCGCGTCGACGCCTCGGTGCGGCGGCTCCTGGAGCTCAAGTACCGGCGCGGCATCGTCACCGGTCCGATGACCGACGCGGGCGCCGCGCCCGACGTCGTCGGCACCGACGAGCACCTCGCGGCGGCCGACGACATCTCGGACCGCGCCATCACGCTGCTGCAGAACGACGGCGTGCTCCCGCTCGCGGCCGACGGCGCGTCGGTGCTCGTGACCGGCTGGGGCGAGAACACGACCGCCGTCATCGCCGACGAGCTGAACCGCCTCGGCGCCCAGGCCGAGGTGCTCCTGACCGGCGACGAGCCGGGCGGCGACGCCATCGCCTCGGCGGTGTCCGCGGCTGGCGGCAAGGACCTCGTCGTGGTGTCGACGTTCTCGGTCGCCGCGGGCTCGCCGCAGATCGACCTCGTCGACGCCCTTTTGGACTCGGGCGTCCCGGTGGTCGCGGCGGCGGTCGGCACTCCCTACGACATCGCGCACCTCACCGGCGTCAACGCGTACCTGGCGACGTACTCCTACACCGATGGCGCGCTGCGGTCGCTGGCGGAGGCCGTCCGCGGTGAGATCACGCCGCAGGGCCGCCTCCCGGTGGACGTTCCCGCAGGTGACGGCTCCGGCAACGTCCTGTTCGAGTTCGGTTCCGGTTCGGGCTGGTAGCGCCGGGTCATCCCGATTTTCCCGAGAAGTCGAAGAAAGTTATTTTCACACGCTTGACGCCGTATGGAACTTCTCTCCATACTGGGTCCGAGTGCGATACCTCGCACTCTCCCCCAATCGGTAGATCTCCTTACAAGCAGGGAGTCTCGTGTGAACCACTTCTCAAGCGACGAAATCCGCCCAAGACGCCGCGGCCTCAAGGCGCTCATCGGCCTGCTCGCCTCGGCGGCGCTCACCGCGGCGCTCATGGCCGTGGCGAGCCCGGCCTCGGCCCAGTCCAGCCCGACCGGCGTCGACGTCTCGAACTGGCAGGGCTCGATCAACTGGACCTCGGTCAAGAACGCCGGGATCGACTTCGCCTACATCAAGGCCACCGAGGGCACCTCCTATCGGGACCCCCGATTCGACGACAACTATCCGGGCGCCTACTACGCGGGCGTCATCCGCGGCGCCTACCACTTCGCCCGGCCCTCGTACTCGTCCGGCTCGACGCAGGCGAACTTCTTCGCCTCCAACGGCGGGGCCTGGTCGGCCGACAACCTGACCCTCCCCGGCGCCGTCGACCTCGAGGCCCCGCCCTCGGGCGCGCGGTGCTACGGCCTCTCCACCACCCAGATGCGCAACTGGATCTCCGACTTCTACAACACGTACAAGTCCCGGACCGGCCGCGACGTCGTCATCTACACCACCGCCTCATGGTGGAACTCCTGTACCGGCTCATGGACCGGCATGGCCGCCAAGAGCCCGCTGTGGGTGGCCCACTGGGGCGCCTCCAGTCCGGCCCTCCCCGCCGGCTGGAGCAACACCACCTGGACGTTCTGGCAGTACACCTCGAGCGGATCGGTCTCGGGCATCGCCGGCAACGTCGACCGCGACCACTTCAACGGCTCGCAGGCGCGCCTGCTGGCCCTGGCGAACAACACGTAGTCCCCGTCCCGGAGGCCGGGCCCGCCGCGGTCCGGTCTCCGGCTACTGCGCCGCCCGCTGGCGGCCGGAGACGGCCGCGGCGGTGGCGGCCAGCGCCTTGACGCTGCGCCGCCGCAGCCGCGCGGCGACGCCGACGAACAGGCAGTCGACCACCATGAGCTGGGCGATGCGGCTCACCGTCGCCCCCGAGCGGTACGTCGTCTCGCGCGCGGCGGTGGTGAGCACGTGGTCGGCCACCGAGGCCAGCGGCGAGCGGGCGTGGTTGGTGATCGCCACCGTCGCCGAGCCGCGGGCCCGCGCCGCCTCCAGGAACTCGACGGTCTCCGTCGTCGCCCCCGAGTGCGAGATCCCCACGGCCGCGTCGTGGCTTCCCGCGAGCGCCGTGGCCACGAGCGCCGAGTGGACGTCGGGCCAGCAGAACGCGGTGCAGCCGATGCGGTGGAGCTTCTTGGTCAGGTCCGCGCCCACGATCCCGGAGGCCTCGACGCCGAAGACGTCGACGCGCCCGGCCGCGGCGAGCGCGGCGACGGCCGCTTCGCAGGCGTCGGTGTCGAGCGCGTCGGCGGTGTCGGTGATGGCGCCGACGTCGGCGTAGCTGACGGTGGCGATGACGCGGGCCATGTCGGCGCCGGTGGGGATGTCGCCCCCGGCGATCTCCCGGTCGGGGCCCTCGTCGGTCGAGATGACGGCCTGCGCGGCCCGCATCCGCAGCTCGCGGTGACCGGCCAGCCCGAGGGAGCGGCAGAACCGGACGACGGTGGCCTCCGAGGTCCCGGCGGCGCGCGCCAGCTCGGTGATGGTGCGCGTCGCGGTTGCCTCGGGTTCGCGGATGATCTCCTGGGCGACCTTCGTCTCGGCCTTCGACAGCGAGGGGAGGAGGGATTTGATGAGCACCAGGAGGTTCGGCGTGTCGGTGCGGCTGGCAGGCATGTGCTCACGGTACACCCGAAGCAACGGTACAATTCTTCACAAATCATGACTGCGATGAAATTTATCTTCACCGAGCTAGGCTCGCAACTGTGAGTGAGACGAGCGAGGACCGCGACGCGCACGCCGCATTGGCGACGCTGTCGACCGAACGAGCCGACCCCAGGTACGCCGCGATCGACCGGCTCGGGACCCTGGAATTGGCGCGGACCATGAACGAGGCCGACGCTACCGTGCCCGACGCGGTCGCCGCCGTCCTCCCCGAACTGGCCGACGCGATCGACGCCGTCGTCGAGCGCCTCGCCTCCGGCGGGCGCCTGCGCTACGTCGGCGCGGGCACCGCCGGGAGGGTCGCGGTCATGGACGCCGCCGAGTGCCCGCCGACGTTCTCCACTCCGCCCGAGCTCGTGGCGGCCATCCTCGCCGGCGGCAGGGCCGCCGAGGGCGGCGCCGTCGAGGGCACCGAGGACGACGCCGAGGCCGGGGCCGCCGCGATCGCGGCCGACGGCATCGGGCCCGCCGACGTCGTCGTCGGCCTGGCCGCCAGCGGCCGCACCCCGTTCGTCGTGGCCGCCGTCCGCGAGGCCCGCCGCCGCGGCGCCCTCACCGTCGGCCTGTCGTGCAACGCGGGGACCGTCCTGTCGGCCGAGGCCGAGCACGCGATCGAGGTCCGGGTCGGCACGGAGGTCGTCGCCGGGTCGACCCGGCTCAAGTCCGGGACGGCCCAGAAGCTCGTGCTCAACATGATCTCGACGATCACCATGGTCAGGCTCGGCAAGGTCTACCGCAACTACATGGTGGACATGCGGGTGCTCAACTCCAAGCTCGCCGACCGCGCCGTGCGCATGATCGGCGAGATCACCGGCGCCGACCGCCCCGCCGCCCAGGCGGCGCTCGCGTCGGCCGGGAACCGCATCAAGACCGCCGTGGTCATGATCGAGCTCGGCGTCGACGCGGCCGAGGCCGACCGGCGCCTGACCGAGGCCGACGGCCGCCTCGCCGCCGCGCTGACCGCCGACTCGGTGCAGCGGCACAGCGCCTGAGCGGCCACACATCTACACTGACGAGGTTATATCCTATAACTTATATCTATAATTTATATGCTATAGATTCCAAGGCTCAAGCGCCGGTGAGCCGCCGGTGCAGCTCCCGCCTCGCCGCCGCGTCGCGGGCGAAGCCGCGCCCGGCCAGCCACGCCGCGCCGCACACCGGCTCGGCCGCTGGCGCGACCGGCGTGCCGGGGAGGTCCTCGGCCAAGCGCTCCCGCAGGCCCAGCGCCACCGGCGTCGCCTCGATCAAGAGGCTCCCGGCCAGCACGATCGGGCGGCCCCGCTCGGCCACGGCCCCGGCCGTCGCCGCCAGGTGCCCGACCGCCCGGTCCACGATGTCCCGCGCGAGCGCGTCCCCGCCCTCGGCCGCCTCGCACACCACCGGGGCGAACCGCGCCAAGCGGACCGGCGACTCGGCCATGCAGCGCCCGATGACCGCCGCCGACGTGCGGTTCGGCGCCCCGATCGCGGCGATGACGGCCTGCGCCATCCAGCCGCCCGGCCCGTTTCCGTCCAAGTGCCGCAGCGTCGCCGCCACCGCCTCGCGCCCGAGCCAGAAGCCCGAGCCCTCGTCGCCCAGCAGCCACCCGTAGCCGTCCGACCGCCCGGCGATCTCGGTGTGCCCGCGCACCGCCAGCGCGACCGCGCCGGTCCCGGCGACGACGACCGCGCCGTCGGCCTCGTCCGTGCCCGCCGCGAAGGCGGTCACGGCGTCTGAGACGAACGACACCGGCGCCCCGACGCCGAGCGCGGCCCGCAGTTCGCCGCCGAAGTGCTCGGCGGCGCCGGGCATCGACAGCATCCCGGCCGCCCCCGCGCAGACCGCGCCGACCGCCTCGGGCCCGACCGGGCCGAGCGCGGCCGCGGCCGCATCGGCCATGCGCCGCAGCGCCGTGTCGGACTCCACGCCGACCATGTTGGCCGGGCCGGACTCGCCGGTGCCGAGGACCGCGCCGCCGGAGTCGGCGAGCAGCGCGCGCGTGCGCGTGCCTCCGGCGTCGATGCCGAGGAACAGAGGTGAATGCATGGGGGCCATTCTCTCCAAGAGCGGCGTGCCGGAGTGCGCGGCCCGGCCGCCTGTAAAAATAATTCTTGAGACCTTGACATTCTCGTCTTTCGAATAATAGTTTTTGTTCATACCCTTCGTGAGGGAGACCACACATGAGCCGAAGCATCGCCGACACGCCCGACGACGCCGTCCTCGTGCCGTCGGCCGCCGGTGTGCTCGACCGCATCCGCAGCCAGGCCGGCGAGTTCTCCGAGGCCCTGTCCAGAGTCGCCGAGCAGGTCCTCGCCGACCCCGAGGCCGCGGCGCACGCCACCATCATGGACCTCGCCGAACTCTCCGGCACCTCACCGGGCACCATCACCCGCTTCTGCCGCCACCTCGGCTACGACGGCTACGCGGCCCTGCGCGTCGCCATCGCCACCGAGACCGGCCGCGCCTCCGCCCGCTCAGAGACCGGCTGGGACGTCAACATCGGCCAGGAGATCGCCCCCGGCGACTCCCTCGACCGCGTCCTCAAGCAGCTCGTCACCGTCGACGCCGCCATGCTGCGCGACACCGTCGACACCCTCGACCTCGACGCCGTCGAACGCGTCGCCGCCAAGGTCGCATCGGCCCGGCGCGTCGACGTCTACGGCGTCGGCTCGAGCGCCATCGTCGCCCGCGAACTCCAGATGGGCTTCTACCGCACCGGCGTCGCCGCCTGGGCCTGGACCGAGGTCCACGACGCCCTCGCCAGCGCCGCCCTGCTCGGCGGCGACGACGTCGCCATCGCCGTCTCGCACTCCGGGGCCACCGCCGAGACGATCGAGATGCTCACCGAGGCCGCCAGCCGCGGCGCCTTGACCGTCGCCGTCACCGCCTGCCCCGACTCGCCCATCGCCGAGGTCGCCGACGTCGAACTGCTCTCGGCCGCCCGCCGCACCGGGTTCCGCGCCGACATGCTCGCCACCCGGCACTCGCAGCTGCTCGTCGCCGACCTGGTCCACATCGCCGTCGCGCAGCTGCGGTTCCCCGAGACGATGGAGGCGCTGGAATCACGCGCCAGGGCGGTCGTGGGCCACCGGCCCGCGCCACGAACCTGACGGAACACGGATCCGCCGTTCCGCAGGACCACACCGATCCACAAGAGAGCCCGAGGAGCAAGATCCCATGAGGAAGCCACCCACAACCCCCAACGTCAGCCGCCGCCGCCTCCTGGGGACCACCGCGGCCGGACTGGCGGCGACCTCGCTCGGCGCCTGCGCCACCAGCGGTGGCGACGACGACACCGAGGACGTCAGCGTCGGCGACGACGCCGAGAACCCCTTCGGCGTCGACGGCTCGGCACCGCTCGAAGTCGTCATCTTCGACGGCGGCTTCGGCAACGAGTACGCCGTCCAGCACGAGGAGATCTACAACCGCGCCTTCCCCGACGCCGAGATCAAGCACACGGCCACGCAGGCCATCGCCGAGACCCAGCAGCCGCGCTTCTCCCAGGGCGAGCCCTGCGACGTGCTCGACAACTCCGGCGCCCAGCAGATCCCGATGGACGCCCTCGTCACCGACGGCGAGCTCGCCGAGCTCACCCCGCTGCTGGAGGCCCCCTCCTATGACGACCCGAACGTCACCGTCCTCGACACCCTCCGCGACGGCGTTTTGACCGCCGGCACCTTCAACGGCAAGGTCTACGCGCTCAACTACGTGTTCTCCGCGTGGACGATCTGGTACGACGCGGCCCTGTTCCGCGAGAAGGGATGGACCCCGCCCGAGACGTGGGACCAGATGCTCGCCCTGTGCCCCGACATCCAGGCCGAGGGCATCGCGCCGTGGACCTACGCCGGGCAGCACCCGGTGTACCTCTACGACATGTTCCTCATGCTCGCCGGGCGCCACGGAGGCGTCCAGGTCCTCAAGGACATCGACGAACTCAAGCCCGACGCGTGGCACAACGCCTCGGTCGTGGCCGCCGCCGAGGCCATGTACGGGCTCTGGGAGGCCGGCTACATCCTCGACGGCACGCCGGGCATCGACCACATCCAGTCGCAGACGGCGTTCAACAACCACGAGGCCGCGTTCATCCCCGTCGGCTCCTGGCTCCCCAACGAGCAGAAGGGCATCGCGCCCGACGGCTTCGAGTACGCGCCGATGGGCGTGCCCTACCTCGAAGGCAGCGCGCAGCCCGGGCTCATCAGCGCCGGCGGCGACGAGCCGTTCGTGGTGCCCGAGAAGGCCGCCAACAAGCCCGGCGCCTACGAGTACCTGCGCATCATGCTCTCCCAGGAGGGCGCGCAGATCTTCGGCGACACCGTGCAGGCCGCGACCGTGGTCAAGGGCGTCGAGCTCGACAACCCGGCGGCGAAGATGACCGACGAGCTCGTCTCCAACCCCGAGGACCTGTTCCAGCCGCGGTTCCGCTTCTGGTACACGAAGATGAACGATGAGGTGCGGCCCGCGCTTGGGGCGCTCATGTCCGGTGAGAACACCCCCGAGGAGTTCATCGAGCGGATGCAGACCGTCGCGGACGAGACCGCCGCCGACGACAGCATCGAGAAGTTCCACCACGACGCGTAGGAGGAGGGCCTGAGGAGAGCGGACCGATCATGAGACACGGCAAGTACCCGTTCATCCTGAGCTTTCTGGCACTGCCGGTCGGGCTGTACGCCTGGCTGGTGCTGCTGCCGTTCGCCCAGGCCTTCCAGATCTCGTTCACCGACTGGAGCGGATCGTCGAACCAGTTCGAGTACATCGGGTTCGACAACTACGTCAATCTGTTCAAGGACGACCGCCTCGTCCTGCCGGCCCTGCGCAACACCGGGATCATCCTGGTGGTGCTGCCGGTCGTCACCATCGCGCTGGGCCTGTTCTTCGCGTTCATGCTCAACATCGGCGGGCGCTCGCGGCAGGGCCGCATCGAGGGCGTGCGCGGCTCGCGCTTCCACAAGATCGTCTTCTTCTTCCCGCAGGTGCTGTCGCTGGCGATCATCGGCATCCTCTGGAAGCAGGTGTACGCGCCCGAGAACTTCGGCGGACTCATCACCGGCGGGCTCGAGGCGTTCGGGCTGCCCTCGCCGGTCAACGGCTTCCTGGCGGACAAGCGCTTCGTCCTCGCCAGCGTCATCGCCGTCCTGGTGTGGAGCGCCGTCGGCTTCTACCTCGTGTTCTTCTCCTCGGCGATGGCCTCCATCCCGAGGGACCTCTACGAGGCGGGCATCGTCGACGGCGCCGGGCGCTTCCAGACGTTCTTCAGGATCACCCTGCCGCTGCTGTGGGAGTCGGTCCAGACCGCCTGGATCTACCTGTCGATCATCGCGCTCGACGTGTTCGTCCTGGTCTACATGATGACGCCCGGGAAGGGCGGCCCCGACGGCGCCAGCGAGGTCGTCGGCGGCGTCATCTGGAAGTACGCGTTCACCCACGGCGAGCAGGCCTTCGCCTCGGCGCTCGGCGTCGTCCTGTTCTTCGCCGCCCTGTCCCTGGCCGTCGTCTCGCTGCGGTTCGGGCGCCGCGAGCGGATCGAATTCTGAGGAGCGACCCCATGGCCACCCAGACCTCCATCGAGACCCGGAAGCCCCCCGCTCCGGCCGCGCCGACCCGCGAGCCCCGCCGCGAGGGCGCGGTCATGAACGTCTTCTCCCACGCCTTCCTGTGGCTGTGGGGGCTGATGGTCATCATCCCCGTCGTGTGGATCGTCCTGAGCTCGTTCAAGACGACCCGGGAGATCGCCGGCGACCCGCTCGGCCTGCCCGCGGCGCCGCAGTGGGACAACTACGCCAGCGCCTGGACGAACGGCAACATCGGCACCTACTTCATCAACACGCTCCAGGTCATGGTGTTCTCCATCAGCGGCACGATGCTGCTGGGCGCGATGGCCGCCTACGTCCTGGCGCGCTACGAGTTCCGCGGCAACCGGCTCGTCTACTTCGCCTTCGCCGGCGGCATGATGTTCCCGGTCTTCCTGGCGCTGTTCCCGCTGTTCAAGATCCTCGACAACGTCGGCATGCTCAACACCTACCCGGGCCTGATCCTCGTCTACATCGCCTATTCGCTGCCGTTCACGGTGTTCTTCCTGACCGCGTTCTTCCGGACGCTCCCCACCGGCGTGGCCGAGGCCGCCCTCATCGACGGCGCCGGGCACTACCGGCTGTTCTTCCAGGTCATGCTGCCTATGGCCAAACCCGGCCTGATCGCGATCACCATCTTCAACATCATCGGCCAGTGGAACCAGTTCCTGCTGCCGCTGGTGCTGATGAGCGACCCCGAGGACGCGGTGATCTCCCAGGGCCTGGCGAACCTGGCACTGCGCCAGGGCTACGAGGGCGATCAGGGAGCCCTGTTCGCCGGGACGGTGCTGGCGATGGTGCCGATCTTCATCGCCTACGTCATCTTCCAGCGCCAGATCCAGGCGGGACTGACCGCCGGAGCCATCAAGTGAGTCGCGCGGCATGAAAACCAAGTACTCGCTATAGCATATAGCTTATATCATATAATCTATACTGGATAAAATATAACTTATAACATATATTTTATATTCTATATCCTATAAGGTTCAGGTCACCGACCTGAATGAGCGGCGGCCGCCAGCCGGTGGCCGCCGCTCGTGCGCATGCTCCGCGCGTCCGGTCGCGCGGCGGGATCGCGGCGCCGAAATCGAAGTCGCCGTCGGTCTCCTCCGTGCGCCCGACGGCGCGCCGCCGCCAGGAGCGTTCGACCGTGTGCAGCGGCCACCGCCTCGTGTATTCGCCGCACGCGCGCTGCGGCGATTCGCTGTGTCCGCTGCCTCACCTCCACCCCGCCGTTGGGCGCACCGGGCACTAGCAGGCATAATCGAGAGGTTGCGCCCAGGCGCAGCGTTCTGCCGGGCTCAGACCCGGGCATGCAAAGCGAGTCGGCCCCAAGCGGCCGGCGTTGAGCAGTGAAAGGAATCAGTCTCGTGGCTGATCAACAGCAACAAGGCGGCAGGGACGGCGGTGACCGCGGCGGACGTGGCGGTCGCGGCGGTCGCGGTGGCCGTGACGGTCGCGGTCGCGACCGCGCGGAGAAGTCGCCGCACATCGAGCGCGTCGTCACCATCAACCGCGTGGCCAAGGTCGTCAAGGGCGGCCGCCGCTTCGCGTTCACCGCGCTCGTCGTCGTCGGCGACGGCGAAGGCAAGGTCGGCGTCGGCTACGGCAAGGCCAAGGAAGTCCCCGCGGCGATCGCCAAGGGCGTCGAAGAGGCCAAGAAGGCCTTCTTCGAGGTCCCGCGCATCGGCGGGACCATCCCGCACGAGGTCCTCGGCGAGGACGCCGCGGGCCAGGTGCTCCTCAAGCCCGCCTCCGCCGGTACCGGCGTCATCGCGGGCGGCCCCGTCCGCGCCGTCCTCGAGTGCGCCGGCGTGCACGACGTCCTGTCGAAGTCGCTCGGCTCGTCGAACGCGATCAACATCGTCCACGCGACGGTGGCCGCGCTCAAGCAGCTCGAGAGCCCGGAGGCCGTCGCGGCCCGCCGCGGCATGCCGCTGGAGGACATCGCTCCCCAGGGCCTGCTGCGCGCCCGCGCCGAGGCCGCTCAGGCCGCGCAGGCGTAAGGGGGATCGAAGACTCATGGCACGTTTGAAGATCACCCAGGTGAAGTCGGTGATCGGCGCCAAGCCGAAGCACCGGGCCACCATGCAGACGCTCGGTCTGCGCAAGATCCGCCAGACGGTCGTCAAGGACGACCGCCCGGAGTTCCGCGGCATGGTCCACAGTGTCCGCCACCTGGTCGAAGTCGAGGAGGTCGAGTAGTCATGGCGATCCGCATTCATGACCTGCAGCCCGCCCCCGGCGCCAAGAAGGCCAAGACCCGCGTCGGTCGCGGTGAAGGCTCCAAGGGCAAGACCGCCGGGCGCGGCACCAAGGGCACCAAGGCCCGCAAGAACGTCAAGCCCGGCTTCGAGGGCGGCCAGATGCCGCTCCAGGTGCGACTGCCGAAGCTCAAGGGCTTCAAGCCGCACAACCGGACCGTCTACCAGGTGGTGAACCTCGACCGTCTCGTCGAGCTCTTCCCCGACGGCGGCGAGATCGGCCCGGAGCGGCTCATCGAGGCCGGTGTGCTCAACAAGAAGGAGCTCATCAAGGTCCTCGGCTCCGGCGAGGTCGAAGGGGTCAAATTCGACCTCAAGGCCCACGCGTTCTCCGCCTCGGCCACCACCAAGGTCACCGCCGCCGGCGGCACGACCACGGTCGTGGACAAGAAGACCGGTGAGGCGCTCGGCGAGTAGCCTGCGCTGGGACCGAGCATACGGCCCCAGTGACGTCGGTCAATACGATCGGGACCGAACACGCGATCGGTGAAGCGGGCCGGAGGGAACTCCGGCCCGCTTCGTCATGGTGAATGCCGAATACTCAGCGTCCGTGCCCGCCTGCTAGGCTCCCGTAGCGGGGATCACCGTCTACCTCGGCGTGTGACCCTCGCTTGGAACTCAACACGCCCACTGGTAACCACGTCAGGTCCCGCCTCCAGCGGTCCTGCCGGGAGGCCCCTCCAAGGGGCTTGTTCAGGAGGAACTGCTTTGCTCTCCGCCTTCATAAGCGCGTTTCGGACCCCCGATCTGCGCAAGAAGATCCTGTTCACCTTGATGATCATCGCGCTGTATCGTCTGGGTGCGCAGATGCCGAGTCCCGGTGTCGACTACGCCGCGGTGCAGAGCTGCCTGAACGCCGCCCCCGACGACAGCTCGGGCGTGTTCGGCCTGTTGAACCTGTTCACCGGTGGAGCGCTCCTACAGCTGTCGGTCTTCGCCCTCGGCGTGATGCCCTACATCACCGCCTCGATCATCATGCAGCTGCTGACGGTCGTGATCCCGCGCCTGGAGCAGTTGCGCAAGGAAGGCCAGCCCGGCCAGGTCAAGATCACCCAGTACACCCGCTACCTGACGCTCGGCCTGGCGCTGCTCCAGGCCTCCGGGTACATCGCGCTCGCCCGCTCGGGCATCCTGTTCAACACCGAATGCCCCCAGCCGATCCTGCCCGACCTGTCCACCGGCGAGGCCGGGGCGCCGTACTGGCTCTCGGTCGTCACCGTCGTGGCCGTCATGGTCGCGGGCACCGCCATGATCATGTGGTTCGGCGAGCAGATCACCGAGCACGGCGTCGGCAACGGCATGAGCCTGCTGATCTTCGCCTCGATCGCCGCGCAGATGCCCGGCCAGTTCTGGGCCCTGAAGGAGTCCGAAGGCTGGTTCATGTTCGTCGCGATCCTCGCGGTCGGCCTGGCGATCATGGTCGCGGTCATCTTCATCGAGCAGTCCCAGCGGCGCATCCCCGTCCAGTACGCCAAGAAGATGATCGGGCGCCGCTCCTACGGCGGCACCTCCACCTACATCCCGCTCAAGGTCAACCAGGCCGGCATCATCCCGGTCATCTTCGGCTCGTCGCTGCTGTACATCCCGACGCTGTTCCTCCAGCTCAACCAGAACACCGACTCGTGGTGGGCGCAGTTCGTCGACCGGTACCTGATCAACCAGGGCTCGTGGGTCTACATCCTCGTCTACGCCACGCTCATCATCTTCTTCACCTACTTCTACGTGTCGATCACCTTCAAGGTCGACGACGTCGCCGAGAACATGAAGAAGGCCGGCGGCTTCATCCCCGGCGTGCGCCCGGGCAAGCCCACCGCCACCTACCTGGCGCGAGTCCTGTCACGCCTGACCTTCCCGGGCTCGCTCTACCTCGCCACGATCGCTATCCTTCCCAACCTGGCCATCATCGCGTTCGGCAACACACAGCTGTTCGCCCAGTTCCCACTGGGCGGCACCTCCGTGCTGATCATGGTCGGAGTCGGACTGGAGTCGGTCAAGCAGATCGAGTCCCAGCTGATGCAGCGCCATTACGAGGGCTTCCTGCGCTGACGCGGGCAGTGCCTCTGCGAAACACTGAGGAGCACACTTGCGACTGGTACTGGTTGGCCCGCCCGGGGCCGGTAAGGGAACCCAGGCGGAGGTCATCGCCGACGAGCTCGGCGTCCCGAAGATCTCCACCGGCGACATCTTCCGCGCCAACGTCTCCGGCGGCACGCCGCTCGGCCTGGAGGCCAAGCGCTACATGGACGCCGGCGACCTCGTGCCCGACGAGGTCACCAACAGGATGGTCGCCGACCGCCTGGCCCAGGACGACGCCCAGGGCGGCTTCCTGCTCGACGGCTACCCCCGCAACACCGAGCAGGCCGAAGTCCTCGACCGCCTGCTCGCCGAGCAGGGGCACGCACTCGACCTCGCCCTCGAGCTGACCGTCGCCGACGACGAGGTCGTCCGCCGCCTCTCGGGCCGCCGCGTCTCCAAGTCCACCGGCAAGGTCTACCACCTCGAATTCGACCCGCCCGAAGATCCCGAATCGCCGGACCTGTACCAGCGCTCGGACGACCAGCCCGAGACGATCAAGAACCGCCTCAAGGTCTACGCCGAGCAGACCGAGCCGATCATCGGCCACTACGAGGCGCAGGGCAAGCTCGTGCGCATCGACGCCGTCGGCGAGGTCGGCTCGGTCACCGATCGGGCCATGGCCGCCATCCGCGACCGCACCGCCGAGTAGCCGCCGTGTTCCGCCGTCGCCGCCAGAGCATCCAGTACAAGACCCCCGAGCAGATCGCCAAGATGCGCGAGGCGGGTCTGGTCGTCGCCGCGGTCCACCAGGCCATGCGCGAGGCCGCGAAGGCCGGGGTGTCGACGGCGGAACTCGACCGGATCGCCGAGGACGTCATCCGCTCCTCGGGCGCGGTCCCCTCGTTCAAGGGCTACGACATCGGCTTCGGCCCCTACCCGGCCTCGATCTGCTCCTCGGTCAACGAGCAGGTCGTCCACGCCATCCCCAGCGAGGACGCCGTCCTCGCCGAAGGCGACCTGATCTCGGTGGACGTCGGCGCCATCGTCGACGGCTGGCACGGCGACGCGGCCATCACCATCGAGGTCGGCCAGGTGGCCCCCGAACGCACCGCTCTCCGTGAGGCCTGCGAGGCGTCGATGTGGGCGGGGATCCGCGCCGCGGCCACCGTCCGGCGCCTCGGCGGCGTCTCCAACGCCATCGAGCGCGCCGTCGACGCCGCGGGGGAGTACGGAATCGTCACCGGCTTCGGCGGGCACGGCATCGGCACCGAGATGCACCAGGATCCGCACATCCTCAACTACGGGCCCCCGAACGAGGGGCCGAAGCTCCGCGCGGGCATGGCCCTGGCCATCGAGCCGATGATCACCCTCGGCGAGCCGGACACCGCCGAACTCGAGGACGGCTGGACCATCGTCACCGACGACGGCTCGGCCGCGGCCCACACTGAGCACACGATCGCGCTGTGCGAGGACGGCGTGTGGGTTCTGACGGCGCCCGACGGCGGCGTGGAGCAGCTCGGTGAGCTGGCCGCGAGCGCGGCTCGCAATGGTTGACGGCACGATGCCATAATGACGTCATGAATGACGACCGGGGCAGGCTGCGGATCTCGAACGACGACCGCGACAACGCGATCGAGCAGCTCCAGAGCGCACTCGACGAGGGGCGCATCGACCTCGCCGAATTCGACGAGCGCTCCAAGACGGCCTATGAGGCGAAGACCAACGCCGAACTCGACCTGATCTTCGAGGACCTCCCGGTCGGCCGCGACGACGGCAAGGCCGTCCAGCAGGCCGAGCCGGCCCCCGCCGATGGCACCGCGTCCGCCGAAGAGGACGACGACCACCGCATATCCGGTCTGTCGCGCGCCATGATCTGGGTCGCCTGCACGACCATCCCGGTCTGGTTGTACGTCATGATCGAAACGGGCGAGACGCAGGGATTCTGGCCGCTGTGGCCGCTGCTGACCCTCGGAGGGGTCACGATGGCCCGGAGACTGACCGGCGACGACGGGCGCCCCCGACGTCGGGACCGCCGCCGAGATCGCCGCCGGGATCGCCGCCGCTACTGATCGAGTGCGAATGACATACTGATTCCGTGAGTGAAGACCAAGGAAAGCTTCGGATCTCGAACGCCGATCGGGACGAAGCGGTTGCCCTCCTCAAGCAGGCCCTCGACGAAGGACGCCTCGATCTGTCCGAGTTCGACAGCCGCTCGCAGGCGGTATACGAGGCGAAGACCAACGCCGAGCTCGACCTGATCTTCGAGGACCTCCCGGTGACCCGGGATCTCGGCCGGACGCTGGAGCGCACCCAGGCGGCCGCCCAGCCCGCCGCCTACACCGGTGAGCGGAGCGCGGAGGAGCGCGAAGCCGACGGGCAGCGACACGGCGCACCGGCCATCGCCCACTGGCTGATCTGGGTCGGCACCATCACCATGACGGTCTACGTCGTCTCGAACCTCACCTCCGACGACCCGGAATGGGGCAACTTCTGGCCCGCGTTCCCGATCGGCATCCTCCTCGCCATCACGATCGCCTCCTGGCTGTCCGACCGCATCAGCCGCGATTGACCGACACCCATCCCGAATTAGGAGCCCACATGTCCGCTCTGGAGCGTTACGGCGATCGCAGCCTGCGGATCGGCGACGCCGAACGCACCGCGCTGTCCGAGCTGCTCAGGTCCTCCGTCGACCGCGGCTATCTGACCCTTGAGGAGTACGAGAAGCGCGTCGGCGTCCTCATGGAGGCCAAGACCCTCGGCGACGCCGAGGAGGTGCTCGACGACCTGCCGACCTACCAGCAGATCCTCGACGCCAACGAGCCCGATTCGCTCGGCACGCCGCCGTGGGTCAAGTGGCTGTGGTTCGGCATCTCGATCCCGATCGGCATCAACCTCGGCGTGTGGCTGATCCTGCTGGGGACCGTGGGGCCGGTGTACTTCTGGCCGGTGTGGGTCATCGTGCCGCTGCTGGTGGTCGCTGGATCGCTGACCGTGGCGGAGCGCACGATCATGCGCCCGGCCGAAGAGAAGCGCCGCCGCGAGCGCAGGCAGCGCCAAAGGTACCGCCGGTGACCCGTGGATCGCACCGGCCCGGACCGTAAGCGGAGCATGAAGCTCCTTTCATGAAGAAGATCGGCATGTACCTACCGGACGAGCTCGACGCCGCGCTCCGAGAGGCTGGCGACTCGTACGGGCAAGAGCCGTTCGGCATTCGTGCGCGAGGCCATCGCCCGTTACACCGAAAGGCATAGGGGCGCCAAGGGCGCCGAATGAATCGGCGGTCGCCCGATCCCGCATCGGGCGACCGCCGGCTCTCAACGGGTGTTGAGTCCTATGCGGGCCGAAGCCCAGCCAGCACCTCGGCGTAGTGCGGGTTGCGCATGACGCCGAGGGCGTTCCCGAACGGGTCGCGGACGGCGGCGCCGACGAAGCCCTCGCCGAAGTCGCGCGGCGCGTGGAGTTCCTTCGCGCCCAAGGCGAGCAGCCGCTCGAAGGCGGCTTCGACGTCGTCGACGTGGCAGTAGACGATCGGGCCGGAAGGCGGGCTGTCGGGGGAGGGGTCGAGACCGAGCTGCGGTGCGAACCTGGCGTCGAGGATGCCCAGCTCGTGCTGGTAGTCGCCGAAGCGGAACTCGACATAGACGCCGTCGCGATCGAAGTACGGCTCGGTACCGAGGACCTCGGTGTACCACGCCTTGGCGGCGGGCACGTCGGCGGCGATGAGCGTAGTGGTCGTGAAACCGTGCAGCATGGTTCTCCTTGAAGTGGTGCGTTGTCGCGCGTCCAACACTATTGCCCGCCTCCGACAAGACAGGTCGGCCGGCTCAACGGACCTCAACGCCGGACGCCTGGAAATGCAGAAGGCCCACGGGAGTCCCCTGGGGCCTTGAGGACTGGGGTGGTCGACGGGGCTTGCCCTGCCAAGGGCGCTTCGCGCGGCGACCTCCTGGACCACGGTCAGGCGCTTGGAGACGCAGAAAACCCCGCAGTCTCCTGCGGGGCTTCCTTCACTGGGGTGATCGACGGGGCTTGAACCCGCGACCTCCTGGACCACAACCAAGCGCTCTACCAGCTGAGCTACGACCACCATGTCGGTTCTGAAGGCAATCTCCTTCAACCGCCGACAATCATAGCCAGAGCCGGGCCCATTCCGTCAACCGGGTTCGGTGTTCGCCGTCTCAGCCGCTATGCCGCGTCGCCGACATCGCCGATGTCCGCCGCGGCCTGCTTCGCCTCGTCCGATGACGGGCCGGGCAGCGGTACGAACACCGTCCGGCGGTAGTACTCGAGTTCCCCGATGCTCTCCTTGATGTCCGCCAGCGCCCGGTGCGCGAGGCCCTTCGGCGGCTGGTTGTAGTACACGCGCGGGTACCACCGCCGGGCCAGCTCCTTGATCGAGGAGACGTCGATCATCCGGTAGTGCAGGTGGTCGTCCAGCCGCGGCATGTACTTGGTGATGAACGTCCGGTCGGTCGCGATCGAGTTCCCGCACAGCGGTGCCGTGCGCGCCTCGGGCACATACTGCTTGACGTACTCCAGCACCGCGTCCTCGGCCTGCTCCAGCGTCGTCTTCGAGGCCCTGACCTCTTCGGTGAGCCCGGACTTGGCGTGCATGTCGGTCACCACGGGTCCCATGGCGTCGAGCAGGGCCGGATCGCAGCCGATGACGATGTCGAGCCCGCCGTCCAGAGGGGTGAGGTCCGGCTCGGTGACGAGTGCGGCGATTTCGATGAGGGCTTCGGTCTCCGGGTCGAGGCCGGTCATTTCGCAGTCGACCCACACTAGGCGTTCTCCAGTCACCAGGACAACTCTACGCGCAACCGACCCGGATAGTGATCTTCGTCGAGACGGGGCCCACCGGCCCGCATGGGGTCCGTGTCCGGATCACGAGTCGAACACTCGTAGCGACGAATGGAGAACGCTCTGTGCCGGACATCCGACCCCTGGTGGCCCGAAAAGGTGTTGCTCGTCACGGCTACGGTCCGCTATGGTGCAGGCATCAGAGCGTCGTCGCCTGTGCGGTCGACATCGCAGTGATAGGGACCGCATTGAGATTATCTCTCAACGTTTTCCAGGTAACGCGCGTGTACCCCTATAGATTGAAGGTTTGCGATGAAGCAGGCCGGGAAATACCGTGACCAGGGCCAAGGGCCATACGGCCTCACCTGAGGCAAAGTGATCCGCGTCTCACAGGCATCATGAACGGTCCGTACCCCCGTATCGGGAACAGGAGCCGTGAACGAGACCTTCTGAGGAGGGCCAGGTTACCGGGTCGGTGCGGCGGCCCTCCAAGGGCCTCCGGCGAGCATCGGTTTTGTAACCGTGGTGTATCGAACACTTGGACACGGAATTCCACGCAACGAAGCGGTCGTTGTAACTGGTACACCGTTCACGCGGTGTCGGGGGACGAGGAAGCTGGAGGAGACCTTGAGCGTGGAGACTACGACTACACCCACCCTCACCACCGAAGAGGTCGCTGAGGAGCGAGATCTGGTAGGTGTGTACCTGCACGAGATCTCGAAGACGCCGTTGCTTGACGCGGCCGCAGAGGTCGACCTGGCCAAGGCCGTCGAGGCCGGCCTGTTCGCCAAGCACCTGCTCGGCGAAGGCGAGACCATTTCGGGGGCGAGCGAGAAGGATCTGAAGCGCCTGGTGGAGGACGGCGCACGAGCCAAGGAGCAGTTCATCAAAGCGAACCTGCGCCTGGTCGTGTCGATCGCCCGCCGCTACGTCCGCTCCGGGATGCCCATGCTGGACCTGATCCAGGAGGGCAACACCGGCCTGGTCCGCGCCGTCGAGAAATTCGACTACCAGCGCGGATTCAAGTTCTCGACCTATGCGACCTGGTGGATCCGCCAAGCCATCAGCCGCGCGATCGCGCAGCAGGAGCGGACGGTCCGCCTGCCGGTCCACCTGGTCGAGGACGTCAACCGGATGCGCAACGTCACCCGTCAGCTCACCCGTGAGCTGGGCGGCGACCCCGAGCCCGATCAAGTTGCGAAGGCACTCGGCGTCACCGTCGAGCGGGTCAACGAGCTCATCCGATGGAGCCAGGACACGGTCTCTCTCGACACGCCGATCGGCGACGACGGCGACACCAACCTCGGCGACCTGGTCGCCGATTCCGACGAGCCGAGCCCTGAGGACGTCGTGCTCGCCGGTATGGAGCGTCAGCGCATCGAGATGATGCTCAACCACCTCGACGAGCGCTCGGCGGGGATCGTCAAGGCCCGATACGGGCTCGAAGACGGCCGCGAGCACTCGCTGACCGAGGTCGCCCACCGGTTCCACCTGTCGCGCGAACGCATCCGGCAGCTGGAGATCCAGGCGCTGGCTCGCCTGAAGGAGCTGGCCAACGACCAAGTCATGGCGGAAGCGGCTTGACTGCGTAGGCGATAGGGACGACAAACGCGAACGGCGGGCCGGGGCGAAAGCCCCGGCCCGCCGTTCGCGTGCCGCCGTGCCGCGACAATCTTATATTATATATCCTATAAGGGGGGAAGTGTGTAGAGTATATCTTATAGGATATAAAATATACCTGCTTGTAGATTATATGATATAAGTTATAGAATATATGGCTCGGTCAAACCCTGCGGTAGCCGTCTATGGACATCATGTCGATGTCGGAGATCTTCACGACGTCGCCGGTGTGCGGGGCGTGGATGACCTGGCCCTCGCCTATGTAGATGGCCACGTGGCCGATTCCGGCGTAGAACACCAGGTCGCCGGGGCGCAGGTCGTCGCGGCCGATCTCGGCGGTCTCGCTCCAGATCGCCGACGTCGAGTGGGTCACCGACACCCCCGAGACGGCGTAGGCGCCCTGGACCAGGCCCGAGCAGTCCCACGTGTCGGGGCCCGCCGCGCCGAAGACGTACGACTCGCCGAGCTGGTCGTAGGCGAACTCGACGGCCGCAGTGGCCGCGTCGGAGCTGTAGTTCGCGGTCGCGGAGCCGCCGGACCCACTGGAGCCGCTCGAATCCGTTTCCGCCTCGGCCTCCGCCTCCGCGGCAGCCGCCGCGGCGGCCTCCTCTTCCTCGGCGGCCTCCTGCGCCGCGTCCTCGGCCTCGCCGATCCGCTCGTCGAGCTCGGCGATGTCCGCCTCGGCGGCGTCGATCTCGGTCCCGAGCGCCTCGGCCTCCGCGGAGGCCGCCTGCGCCCGGTCGAAGGACTCGGACTGCTCTCTGGCGAAGCCGACCAGCGACGACATCTTCGCCCCCAGGTTCTCCTCGGCCGCGTCGACGACCAAGGTCACCTGGTCGAGCTGCGCGTCGGTGGAGCCGTACTCGGTCTCTGCCGCGTCGACGACCGCCTGCGCGGAGACGAGCCGCCGCTCGAGCACCGCGAGGCGGTCGGCGGTGTCGTCGCGCTCGGACTCGAGCTCCTCGACGTGGTCCTCGATCTCAGCCGAGGTCGCCTCGTCGAGGTCGATGTCGTCCGTCTCGGCCGCCTCCGCGGGTGAGGCCGCGAAGACGGCCGCGGCTCCGGCCGTGACGACACTGACGCCCGCGTAGACGGCGGTGCGGCGGATGACAGCGCTTGTGCGTGAAGGTTGTTCAATTGCTGAGCACGCTCGATGCACGAGTGGCCTTTCTTCCTCGGCCGCCTACCGGGTTAGCTGTCGGGTTCGGGCTGGGAAGGGCGCCCTACCCGTCCAGGACAGGGCCCTGGGCGGGATTCACCCCGGCGTCGAGAGGAAGGAAGGGGGCGGCGTCATGCGCGCCCCCGGACGCGGTGGGTTCCCGGTCTGCGCAGTGGCGAGGACGGAACCGGAGGGAGCAGGCTCGACGCTCACGTGCGCGCAGTTCGGCGGTCCGGTCGGGTGGGCCTCTGGGGGAGGCCCTGACGTCCCGTCCGGAACGGCCACGACGCTAGCCGACCGCGCCACCACTGCCAAGCGCCCTGTGAAATGTTCCATAAACCGGTAACGGACAGCGAGGACGCCCTGGCGGATAGGGTCTCTATCCTGCGGTTCCGTGTGCGAGGCCGGTGCGGTCAGAAACTGCGCAGCGACGCCGGAGGCGGCGGCGAGGCGCTCGCCTTCGCGTCGGTGGCGGGCACGGCGCCCCCGATGTACTCCTCGAGTTCGGAGCCTTCGAGGACGCGGCACGGGAACGGCGCCCCCGCGCAGCGGCGGCGCAGCCGGTCGACCGGCAGCTCCACGTCGGCCGCCACCGCCACGACGTTGCCGAAGCGGCGCCCGCGCAGCACCGCGGGCTCGGCCATGACCGCGACGTGGTCCCACACCGAGCCCATCGCCGCCAGTGCGGGCTTGAGGAACCGCATCCGGCCCCCGTCGCACAGGTTCACCGCGTAGTGCCCGCCCGCGCGCAGCACCCGCCGCGCGTGGCCGAGGAACTCGACGGTCGTGACGTGCGCGGGCACGCGGGCCCGGTCGTAGACGTCGGTGACGATGAGCTCGTAGCTCCCATCGGGCGCGGCCTCGAGCGCCTCCCGGGCGTCGGCGTGGCGGATCTTGACCTTCACGCGCCGCGGCAGCGGCGCCTCGGCGCGCACGAGCGCCACCAGCTCGGTGTTGGTCTCCACCGCCTGCTGGTACGACCCGGGTCGCGTCGCGGCGACGTAGCGGGCCATCGCCAGAGCGCCGGCCCCCAAGTGCAGCACCCGCAGCGGCCGTCTCGGCTCGGCGGCCGCGTCGACGAGGTAGGAGATGCGCTGCATGTACTCGGCGTCGAGGTGCGAGGGGTCGTCGAGGTCGATGGTGGCCTGGACGACCTCGTCGGCCACCAGGTGCAGCAGGCTCGGGCGGTCGGGGTCGGCGTCGAAGCGGATCGCGTCCGGCACGGCTAGGCCGTCCCGGTTCGGGGGAGTGCGGATTTCACGGCCCTATTGTGCCCGACGGCCCCCGCTCGGCCTGGAACCGCGCGGAGGCGGCGATGTGCGCGATGCGCCGCAGCGTCGCGACCACGGTCTCTCCCAGGAGCGTGGTGACCACGGTCTGCTCGACGTCGACGCCGCCGTCTCCGGCGGCCTCGACGATCGACTCCATGTCCGCCGACGCGAGCTGCGTGGCCGCGTCGGCCCAGTGGGTCAGCACCTCGCCCAGATCGGAGTTCCCGAGCCGGAAGTAGGCCGTCAGCGACGTGATGAGCGCGTCGCGGTACATGGGCGGCGTGACCTCGGCCCAGTCGTAGGCGGCGAGCAGCCGGTCGACGGCCCGCTCCGCCCGCTCGACGGCGTCCTCGCTGGCCAGCGAGAACTTCGGCTCCCGGTGCGTGGCGGCCAGCGTGGCGCCCATCGCCTGGAACGCCGACTCGGAGTGTCGCGACAGGACGGTGAGGACCTCGCCGATCTGGGCCACCGACAGGCCCGCCGTCTCTGAGAGCGCGCGGATGAGCATGAGCCGGTGGACGTGCAGCGGCCCGTACTCCACGACGTTGCCCTCGCCGTGCTCGCCCGGCGGGAGCAGGCGCTCGCGCAGGTAGAACTTGATCGTGGCGGCAGGTACGCCCGTCCGCTCCGCCAGTTCCCCGATTCGCATAAGACGGAGTCTAGGACGGAATGGGCCCGCGCGTTACCGTTGAGCCACGGCAGGATGCCCCATCCGCCCCACCACTGGCCCCGACGCGGAAAGGCGCAGGTCCATGACCGACCCCCGGATCGCATTGATGGGCGAACTGCGCGAGCTCGCCGCCGGGCCCCTGCCCGACTTCGACCCCGCCCTCGCCGACGACTTCGCCGCCACCGGCCGCCGCCTGCCCTACGAGACCCAGTACTTCGCGCGCCGCCGCCACCTCGCGGCGGTCGCCATCGCCGGGGACGCCCGCGCCCTCGACGAGGTCCTCACCGCAGTCTGCGACGAGCGCTCCTGGGCGCTGCCCGCCCACTGGGGCGAAGACGACCCGCTGCGCTGCGTCGACCTGTTCGCCTGCGAGACCGCCCAGACCCTCGCCGAGATCCTCGCACTGCGCCACGACATCACCGAAGGCGACAACGTCCGCGCCGAGATCGAGGGCCGCGTCATCGCGCCGCTGTTCGATTCCGAGTCCCCGTTCTGGTGGGAGGAGCGCATCTCGAACTGGACGGCCGTGTGCGCCGGCGCCGCCGGGACGGCCGCGCTCGCCCTCGGCGTCGACCACGACCGGATCCGCGCCCGCATCATCCCGGCCCTCCAGAGCTACCTGTTCTCCTTCGGGCCCGACGGCGGCTGCGTCGAAGGCGTCGACTACTGGGTCTACGGCTTCGGCTACTTCACCTACTTCGCCGAGGCCTGGCGCGACGCCACCGGCGAGGACCTCCTGGCCGGCAACGAGGCGATCGCGTCGTTCCCGGCCGCCGTCCAGCTGGCGCCGGGCTCCTTCGCGACCTTCGGCGACTCCGGCCCCGACCCGGTGCTCCCGCCCGGGCTCCTGGCCCGCCTGGCCGACCGGCTCGGCGTGGCGCTGCCCGCGATCGAACGCACGCCGTCCTTCGCCGACGACCACACCGCGCGCTGGGCCCACCTCACCCGCACCCTCGAATGGGGACGGGAGCTCGGCGGGCGGATCGCACCCGGCCGCACCCTCCTGCCCGATGTCGGCTGGTTCGTCGAGCGCCGCCGGATCGACGGCCGCATGTGGGCCCTCGCCGTCAAGGGCGGCTACAACGAGGAGCCGCACAACCACCTCGACCTCGGCTCGTTCATCATCGCCGTCGACGGCGAGCAGCTGCTGTGCGACCCGGGCGCGGGGGAGTACACCGCCGCCTACTTCGGGCCCGAGCGCTACGAGCAGACCCACCCGTCGGCCGCCTGGCACTCGGTGCCCGTCCTCGAAGGCGCCGAGCAGCAGCCGGGGGAGGACTCGCGGGCCGAGCTGACCGACACCGGCGACGGCGTCGCGGTCGCCATCGACGCCTACGGCGACGGCGCGCTCGGCCGCGCCTTCACCTGGACCGACGGCGGCATCGCCCTGGACGACTCGGGGCCGGAGATCACCGAGTCCTTCGTCAGCCGCCTCAGGCCCGAGATCGACGGCGACAGGGCCGTCTGGACCGGCGAGCGCGGCACCGTCGTCCTCCACGGCGTCGACGCCGCGGCCGCGACGGTCGAGCACGTCGACGCCGCCGCTCACGACGGCGCGCCCGACCGGCTATGGGCGCTCCGCTTCCCCTTGGGCGGCGCGCTCCGCTTCGAGCTGCTCTAGCAGCCCGTCCGCCTTGAGCCGCTGCCGCGCGGCCTCGATGGCCTCGCCGGTGTGCTCGAACAGCCGGCCCTGCTGCCACAGCGGCTCCAGCACGCCGAGGGCCTTCAGCGGCCTGGCGTGGATCGGCTCCAGGCCCGAGAGGTAGACGGCGATGCCGCGGTGCTCCAGCCGCTTGATCGCGTCGGCCAGCACCAGCGCCCCCGACGCGTCCAACGTCGACACCCGGCTCATCCGCAGCACCACCACCCGCACGTCCGCCACCTCCAGCAGCTGGAGCAGGAACCGGTGCGCCGCCGCGAAGAACAGCGGCCCCTCCAGCCGGTAGGCCACGATGTGCTCGTGCAGCAGCGCCGCCTCCTCGTCGTGGTGGTCGCCGGTGTCGATCGGCTCGCGTTCGACGCTGGTGGCCCTGGAGATGCGCCCGAGCGCGAGCATGCCCGCCAGGGCGATGCCCACCGCGACGGCCCACACCAGGTTGAACAGCACCGCCGCGGCCAAGGTGATGGCCATGACCGCCGCGTCGGCCCTCGTCGAGCGGGCCAGCGCCAAGAGCGAGCTGACCTCGATCATGCGCACCGAGGTCGCGATGAGCACCCCGGCCAGCGCGGCCAGCGGCACGTGGGCGACGACCGGCGCGAGCGTGAGCATGATGAGCGCCAGGATCGCCGCGTGCGACAGGGAGGCGAGGCGTCCGGCCGCCCCGGCCCGCACGTTCACGGCGGTGCGCGCCAGCGCCCCCGAGGCGGGCATCGCCCCGACCATCGGCGCCACCAGGTTCGCCACGCCCTGCCCGAAGAGCTCCCGGTCCGGGTGGTGGTGCTGGTCGACGGTCATGTTGTCGGCGACCGTGGCCGACAGGAGCGACTCGAGCGCGCACAGCGCGCAGATCGCCACCGCGGCGGCCGCGAGGTCCGGCACCTCGCCCAGGTCCAGGAAATCGAGGCTGGGTGCGGGCGGAGTCGACGGCAGGGCCCCGATGACGTCGACGCCCGCGCTCAGGTACCAGGTCGCGAACGTGGCGATCGTGACGGCGATGAGCGGCAGCGGGATGACCGGCCGCAGCCGGAACCCGAGCAGGATCACCGCCGCCACGCCCGTCGAGACGCCGACCGCGGCCCAGTCGGGGTCGGCGGCGAAGCCGCGGACGGCCTCCCACGCGCCGCCGACGACCCGCCCGCCCGAGACGTGCACGCCGAGCACCGCCGGGACCTGCTGGAGGATCATCACCACCGCGACTCCGGCGGTGAAGCCCTCGACCACCGGCACCGGCACGTACCGCACGTACCGGCCCGCGCCCGTGACCGCGAGCGCGACCAGTCCGATCCCGGCGAGGAAGCCGACGATGAGGACGGCGCCCGGGCTGTGGGCGGCCGCCACCGGCACCAGCACCACCGCCATCGTCCCGGTCGGGCCCGTGATCTGGAGGTTCGAGCCGCCGAGGATCGCCGCGAGCGCGCCGGCCACGATGGACGAGACGAGCCCGGCGGCGGCGCCGAGTCCCGACGCCATGCCGAAGCCGAGCGCCAGCGGCAGCGCCACGACCGCGACCGTGGCCCCGGCGAGCAGGTCGGTGTGCCAGTGGCGCCGCGCGGGCGCGAAGTCGGCCCGGTCCGGCAGCAGCTGTCTTATATGTCGTATCCTCGCCGTCGTTGTTGCCCGCACCGCAGTCATGGGCGTATTGTCCCAAGCCGGAGCGGCCGAACCCCGCTCTGCCGCGCCGCCCGCGGCGACCAATGCCGCCGCCGCTCGCCCGAGTGGCGCTGCCGTAGGATCGCATCCGTGCGAGAGCGAGGAGCCGAGACGGCCATCCGCGTCGGCGGCGCGATCGTCGCCGTCGCCGCGGCGGTGCTCGCCGCCGTCATCGAGTCGTTCCTGGTGCCCTTCTACATCGGCGCCACCGCCGTACCGCTCGCCGGAGCGCTCGCCTTCGCCCTCAACTGGGCGCTGGCCGCGCTGGCCGTGTGGTGGGTGCGGGCCCGCTCGGCGGTGCTGCTGACCGCGTTCGCCTGGTTCGCCGTCGTGCTGACCGCCTCGATGCCCTCCGACGGCGGATCGCTGGTGATCGTCAGCAGCACGAACGGCTACGCGCTGCTGCTGGCGGGGACCGCCGGTATCGCGGTCTCGCTGTGGCGGTATTTTCGTCCGGTACGGGCAAAGGCGTACACCCCTGACGAACCCGCGAAGGAGACCCGGCCGTGAACCTCTTCAAACGGCTCCTCATCCCGCACTGGCCCTCGATCTACGGCTTCGCGCTGGCGCTCATCGCCGCGAACCTCGTCGGCCGCATCATCGCGGTGCGGATCTACGACGAGGCCGAAGTGGTGACCGACGCCTTCGACCTCGTCGCGACGGCCACGTACCTGTCGATGGTCGCCGTGGCGCTGGCGGCCGGCATCTGGTGGGGCGTGCGCCGCCGCCGCCAGGAGATCGTGCCCGAGCTGCTGCCGGTCTTCGTGGCCACCACGCTGTTCTCGGTGCTGGTCAACCCGGTCATCGCCCGTGACGACTACCCCACGCTCGACGCGGTCTTCTCGCAGGTGCTGCTCTACTTCGTGTCGCTCATCGTCGGCGCGTTCGTCGGCTACCTCATCGTCATGGCCCTCGGCGTCGACCACTACGGCCGCGAGCTCAAGGCCACGAAGATCGCCTTTGAGAAGAAGGCGAACCCCGCTCGCGCCTGACCGGGCTCACCGACCGCGGTAGTGGTACCGGTAGCGCTCGGTGAAGCCGAGCCGCGCATACAGGGCGAGCGCGGCGGCGTTGTCGGTCTCGACCTGCAAGGCGATCCGCCTCGCCCCCGCATCCGCGGCCCACGCCGTCAGCGCCTCCAAGACCTCTCCGCCCAGTCCGCGGCGCCGGTAGGCCGGAAGCGTGCCGATCCCCGTGACCGCCGCGGTGCCGCCCTCGATCGCGGCCCTGCCGCGTGCGACCAAGGCGCCGTCTCGCCTGATCTCGGCGTATGCCCGATTCGGTCCCGAGCCGAGGACCTTCGCCGCCACGTCCGGTCGCCCGCGCCCCATCTGCTCCAACAGGTCATCACTTATGATATGTGTGATGACTGCGTCGCTCGTGTAGTCGCCGCCTTCGGCGTCCTTGGTGAGCACCGCGGTCTCGCCCTCGGCCTTCCAGCCGCGCGCGGCGAGCGCCTTGTCGAGCCGCCTGGACAGCGGCAGCGCCACCGATACCAGCGCCCTGGCGCCTCGCTCGGCGTACCAGCGCTCGACCCGGGCAAGCGCCGCGTCCAGCCCCGCGTCGGGCTGCGTCAAAGCGCCCACGGCGACGCTTGCGGAGCCGTAAATCGGCAGAGCCGAGTTCGCGCGCCGGGAGTACCCCTCGGAGTACCGTAGGAGCCAGCCGCCCGCCTCCGCCGTCTCCACGGCGGGCCAGGTGGCGGCCAGCAGCCGCTCCAGTTCCAGGATCTGGGAGAAGGGGGTGGGCCTCGGCCCGACGGCCCGCGCCGCCACGACGTCCGCGGCGTCCACGGTGACGACAGTCCCCTCGGGAGGCAGCACCCGCAGCCGGTTCCCGCCGACGTCGATAAGCTCGCCGATGACATCGCGGAACCGGCGACCGGGAGCGGCGTCAGCCAGGCGCACCCTGACCACCACCCGACGACCCACGTGTTCTGGTCCCAGCATCTGGCGCACCCCTTACCTTCGGGTTTACTACAACGAATACGCTTTACGCTCATCGCAGCGCAGTCCGCCCGATTGCGCGCCGTAGGAAGGACGACTCGTGACTTACATCATCGCTGAGCCGTGCGTGGACGTGCTCGACAGGGCCTGCATCGAAGAATGCCCCGTCGACTGCATCTACGAAGGCAACCGGATGCTCTACATCCACCCCGACGAGTGCGTCGACTGCGGGGCGTGCGAGCCGGTGTGCCCGGTGGAGGCGATCTTCTACGAAGACGACGTCCCCAGCGAATGGGACGGCTACACCAAGGCCAACTACGACTTCTTCGACGAGCTCGGCAGCCCCGGCGGGGCCTCCAAGGTCGGCAAGATCGACCGCGACGACCCATTCGTGGCCAAGCAGCCGAAGAACGAGGGCTAGCCGCTTTGGCCTACCGCCGTCTCCACAGCGCCTCCCCGGCGAGGCGCCTCCCCGAGTTCCCGTGGGACCGGCTGGCCCCGTTCAAGGAACGCGCGGCGGCCTGCGCCGACGGCCTGGTCGACCTGTCGGTCGGCGCGCCCGTCGACGAGGTCGCGCCCGCCATCCGGCGGGCGCTGTGCGAGGCGGCGGCCCGGCCCGGCTACCCGACCGTGGCGGGCCCGCCCGAACTGCGCGAGGCGATCCGGTCGTGGCTGCACCGCCACACCGGCGTCGGCCCCGAGGTGGCGGTCCTGCCCACCGTCGGCTCCAAGGAGCTCGTCGCGAACCTGCCCGCCCAGCTCGGCGTCGGCCCCGGCGACGCGGTCTCGTTCCCCGAGATCGCCTACCCGACGTACGAGATCGGCGCACTGCTGGTGCGGGCCGAGGCGCTGCCGGTGGCCGACCCGCGCGACGCCGCCGACCCGGTGAAGCTCGCGAACGGGACGACGCGGTCAGGCCGTCTGCGCCTGGCCTGGATCAACTACCCGGCCAACCCCACCGGCGCGGTCGCCACCGCCCGGCACCTGCGCGGCCTGGTGCGCTGGGCCCGTGAGAACAGCGTCGTGCTCGCCTCCGACGAGTGCTACCACACGCTCGGCTGGGACCAGGCCCGCCCGCCGGTGTCGATCCTCGACCCCGCGGTCAACGACGGCGACCTCACCGGGCTGCTCGCCGCGCATTCGCTCTCGAAGCGGTCGAACCTCGCCGGGTACCGCTCGGCGTTCCTCGCCGGTGACCCCGCGATCATCGCCGACCTGCTCGAGATCCGCCGCCACGCGGGCTTCATGGTCCCCTGGGCGGTCCAGCTGGCCACGATCGCGGCCCTCCAGGACGAGGAGCACGCGATCGAACAGCGGGCGCGCTACGAGGCGCGGCGCGCGGTCCTGCGCGGGGCGCTCGAGGCCGCCGGGTTCCGCATCGACGACTCCCACGCGGGCCTGTACCTGTGGGCCACCAGAGGCGAGGACTGCTGGGCGACGGTCGCGTGGCTGGCCGAGCGCGGCATCCTGGCCGCCCCGGGCGAGTTCTACGGTGCGAAGGGCGCCGAGCACGTGCGTGTGGCGCTGACGGCCACCGACGAAGCCGTGGCGGGCGCCGCCAAACGCCTCTCCTGAGCGCAGCGAAAAGCCCGCGGCCGTAGCCGCGGGCCCTTCCGATCCGTCGCGCGCCTGCGACGGCGTCTCGTCTATCCGGCCGGTGCCGGGGTCCCCGGTGCGGGCGGTGCCGTGCCCTGCAAGGTGGCCAGGATCGACTCGCACGTGTCGAGCAGCGCGTTGACGTCCGGCACCTGCGTCGGCGGTGCCGGTGGCGCCTGCTCGGTCTCGCTCGCGGGAGCCGGCGGCGTGCCCGGAACGGGCGCGGGAGTGCCCACGAGTTCCTGGACCTCCGTCAGGCACGTCTGGAGGTCCAGCAGCGCGGTCGGGTCAGGAGCGCCCGGCGCGGGCGGCAGCTGCTCGGCGCTCGCGGCCGGTGCCGCCTCGGCCGCCCCCACGGCCGGAGAGGCGGCGAGCGCGATCGGGACGGCGGCCGCCGCCGCGAGGACGATTCGCCGGATCTTTCGTGACTTGCTCGTTGTGGACTGTGTCATTCGGACTTCCCCCGTGTGTGTTCGGTGTCCCGGCGCAGGGGCGGCCGTGTGTGTGCGGGCCGCGGCGTGCGGCCCGGCCGCCCGAGCATTGCCGAGGTGTCTCCTCCGACTGGACTATATGCACCGCCTCAGGCCCGTGTGGAGATTCACCGAAACGACTCGGGGTAATACGGCGTGTACCACCCGTTAAGGCTCTATCACGCCATACGTGACACCGAGTTGCAAACCGGACGGTGGCTCGAGCGCCGAGGTCGCCTCCGCTCGGTCACCGGCTCTCGTCCGCCGGTGCGGGAACGCCCCGCCTCAGACGGCGTGGCGCTTGGACGCCCGCGGCGGCCGTGAGGTCGGCGGCGAAACCGGGTGCGGGGACACCGCCTCAGACGGCGTGGCGCTTGGGGCGGACCACCAGCCACAGGATCAGGGCCGCTATGCCCGAGGCGATCGCGATGAGCGCCGCGGTCGTGTTCCACACGCCCGGCAGGCGCAGGTCGTAGAAATCGGCCAGGATCGGCACGGACAGGACCGTCACGAACGCGACCCCGCAGGCCACCACCAGTGCGAACTTCCACAGCGTGTACGGCTTCGCCACGATCGCCAGCGCCGCCAGGGCGATCGAGAACAGCGTGATCCCCGCCGTCGTCTGCGTGTCGATGTGCGGCCCGCCGTGGCTCAGCGACAAGAGGTAGACGATGAACGTCGGAATCGCGCACGCCAACCCTGCGGGGACCGCGAAATGCAGCACCCGGTTGATGAAGCCCGGCCTGGCCCGGTCGAACGTCGGCGCCAGCGCCAGGAAGAACGCGGGAATGCCGATCGTGAACATGTTCAGCAGGCTCTGGTGCAGCGGGTTGAACGGGTACGGCAGCGGGTCGCCCCCGGCGATCCACGCGATGATCGCGCCGACGGCCACCAGCAGCGCCAGCGAGATCGCGTACACCGTCTTGGTCAAGAACAGGTTCGAGACCCGCTCGATGTTCCCCAGCACGCGCCGGCCCTCCGCCACCACGTGCGGCAGCGTCGCGAACTCGTCGTCGAGCAGCACCACCTGCGCCACCGAGCGCGCCGCCGGCGAGCCCGAGCCCATCGCGATGCCGAGGTCGGCGTCCTTGAGCGCCAGGACGTCGTTGACGCCGTCGCCGGTCATCGCGACCGTGCGGCCCCGAGCCTGGAGCGCCTTGACGAAGTCCCGCTTCTGGTGCGGCTTGACCCGCCCGAAGATCGTGTTGTTCTCCAGGACCTCGGCGAGCGCGTCCGGGTCGTCGGGCAGCCGCCTCGCGTCGACCGTGTCGCCGGCGCCCTCGACGCCCAGCTGCGCCGCCACCGCGCCCACCGCGGCGGGGGAGTCGCCGGAGATGATCTTGATCGCGACGCCCTGCTCCTTGAAGTACTCCAGCGTCGCCGCCGCGGTCGAGCGCAGCCGCTGCCGCAGCACCACGAGCGCCTTCGGTTCGATGCCCTCGGCGCCGCCGGTCGTCGACGCGGACTCGGCCGTCGCCAGCACCAGCACCCGCAGGCCCTGCGCCGCGAGCATGTCCGCCTCCAGCGCCACCGGGTCCTCCGAGGCGAGCAGGACGTCCGGCGCGCCCAGCAGCCACGTGCCGTGGTCGGTGAACCGCACCCCGCTCCACTTGCGGGCCGAGGAGAACGGCATCGACTCGATGACCCGCCACCCCGGGTCGCCCCCGCCGCGCTCGGCGAGGTGGTCGGCCACGGCCTGCATCGTCGGGTTCGGGCTGTCGTCGGCCGCGGCGAGCGCCGCGAGCGCGTCGTGGGCGTCCTCGCTCAGCGGCCGGATCTCCTCGACGTCCATTCCGCCCTCGGTGAGCGTCCCGGTCTTGTCCAGGCACAGCACGTCGGTGCGGGCCAGGCCCTCGATGGCGGGCAGCTCCTGGACGAGGCACTGCCGCCGCCCGAGCCGGATGATGCCGACGGCGAACGCGACGGAGGTGAGCAGGACCAGGCCCTCGGGGATCATCGGCACGATCCCGGCCACGGTCGAGACGATCGAGTCCTGCCAGTTCTCGTTGTCGGCCAGCTGGCTGACGATGAGCAGGGCGGCGACGGGGACGATCAGCCACGAGATGAGCTTGATGAAGCGGTTGATGGCCGTCTGGAGCTGCGAGTTCGTCCGCTTGAACCGGCTGGCCTCCTCCACGAGCCTGGCGGCGTAGGAGTCGGCGCCGATCTGGTCGGCCCGGAACACGCCGGTCCCGGCGACGACGAACGAGCCCGACTGCACCTCGTCGCCCGTCGCCTTCGCCACCGGGTCGGCCTCGCCGGTCAGGAGCGACTCGTCGATCTCCAGGTTCCTGGACTCCACCACGGGCCCGTCGACGACGATGCGGTCGCCGGGCACGACCGCGACCAGGTCGTCGCGCACGATCTGGGCCGGGTCGATCTCGATCGTCTCGCCGTCGCGGATGACCCTCGCGTTCGCCTGGTTGACCAGCGACAGCTTGTCGAGGGTGCGCTTGGCGCGCAGCTCCTGGACGGTCCCGATCGCGATGTTCGCGAGGATGACCCCCGCGAACAGCGTCTGCTTCAAGTCGCTGAAGGTGAGGGCGATGACCGCGAGCACGCCGATGAGTCCGTTGACGGGCGTGAAGAAGTTCGCGCGCAGGATCGCCGACAGCGGCCGGCTGGTGTGCCGCTTGGCCTGGTTCACGGCTCCTGCTTCGACGCGCTCGGCCACCTCGGCGGCGGTCAGGCCGCGGTTACCGGCGAGCATGGGTGTTGTCACGCCGCCAGCTTATGCGATGGCGGCCCATCCGGAGTTCCGCCGTAAGACCGGTTCGGCGGTGTCGCCTCTCCTTCGGCCGGACGAGTTCGACCCGGCCGAATTGCCGGGAAAACCGCATGGAAACCCCCGCCGGGCAGCCCGTAGAATCCGTCAACTACTACCGGCGTTCAGCCGGCGGTTTGTCGCTCGTGTCCGCCGCCGGCTGCGGTGTATCGGCGACAATAGGCTGGTTGGCGACAGCCCAGATCATGCGTGCGCGGGCACGAACGTTGACCGCGGCCACCTGGTCGGCGGGCCCAGCGAGTCCGCAGCCGACACAGGCGAAGTGATCACGAGCGGGCCGATTGGCCTTCGCAGTGCGCCCGCACCGCGAGCACCGCCGCGACGTGTACCGGGCATCGATGGTCGCCACCGGCACGCCGGCCCGCTTCGCCTTGCAGGCGATGAACGCCTGGAGTTGGTGGAAGGACCATGCGTTGAGCTCGCCTCGCCGGGCGGCTGGGAGCCGTACCCGGTCGCGGATACCGGCAAGGTCTTCCATGCCGATGCCGCGCTCACATGGCTTGCGGCCGCGCAGCGGCCTCCGGTTCGGGTGGCGGTGGGAGACGGGCGGGGGCGTTCAGCCTGTGTGACGGGCTGTTTCGATATGCGGTGGTTGACGTCTTCAACCGCACGCGCCTCCCGGCGAGCGCGGGCCTTGAGTTTCCTCTTCGCTGATTTCGTGGCTTTGGCCTGGAGTTCGGCACGGACCTTGGCCATGCGTTTGCGGTAGCGGCGCAGGCTGGCGCCGGAGTAGTTGTCGCCATCGGAGCTGGTGGCGATGTTCACGATGCCCATGTCCACACCGAGAAAATCGACCGAGTCGGTGTTGGCCTCGGCGTCGGCGACTTCGACGGTCGCCATGAGATACCAGTTCCCGTCGCGGAAGACCAGGTCGGATTCGCCCTGGCGGTACTGCTCCACGACCTTGAGGTGGTCACGGTGGCCGGTGAAGGCGAGATTCCGCATACGACCGGTGACGGTCCAGATCGAGACCGTGCCCGCGTCGTGCTGCCAGGACAGGCACCGGTCGTCGAATGCCTGCGCCGCATCAGGCCGGAAGACCACCGGTTTCGCCGTCGCCTTCGCTGCGCGTTCGCCTTGCGGTCGTCCGGCCTTGACCAGGCCGGCGAGAGTGGCGTAGGCATGGCAGGTCTTCTTGATGAGCAGCTGCGCGACCTGAGAGCCCAGACCGCGGTCCTTCAGCTCGGTGTAGGTGTGCTGACGCAACGCATACTCACGCGGTATCTCGTGAGTGAAAGCGACATATGAGCCCAGTTCGCCGCTTCGTTGGCGCAGCGAAGCGTCGCTGCCAATGCCCGCGCCTGATCCGGCGTCGGTAGCAGCTTCACCTGCACGGTCTGCTTGCCCGCGATTCCAACGCTAGAGGCACGGTATGACAAGAACTTCGGCTTGGACTCCGGCTAGCCGAAGTGATAGGCACCACTTGCAGTTCGCGGTCCGTTCCTTGGGGACGTGAGTGAGCACTCGGCCTGCGTTCCTCCCGAAACCAAAGCCCCGAGAATCCTGTGGGAAACTGCTGAACATGGCCAAAGTACTCACACCGCAGAGCGAGGACTTCCCTCGCTGGTATCAGGACGTCATCACCAAGGCCCAGCTGGCCGAGAACGGCCCGGCGAAGGGCTCGCAGGTGATCCGACCGTCCGGGTACGCGCTGTGGGAGCGCATGGTCGACGAGCTCGACGCGCGCATCAAGGAGACCGGCACCGAGAACGCCTCCTTCCCCCTGCTCATCCCCGAGTCCTACTTCCAGCGGGAGGCCAACCACGTCGAGGGCTTCGCCCCCGAGCTGTGGATGGTCACCCACGGCGGCGGCAAGGAGCTCGAGGAGCCCCTCGCGGTCCGCCCCACCTCCGAGACCGTCATCGGCGAGTACATGTCGAAGTGGGTCAACTCCTACCGGGACCTGCCGCTGCTGCTCAACCAGTGGTGCAACGTCCTGCGCTACGAGCTGCGCACCCGCCTGTTCCTGCGCTCCTCGGAGTTCCTGTGGCAGGAGGGCCACACCGTCCACGAGACCTATGAGGACGCCCACGCGTTCACGCTGCGCATCCTCCACGACGTCTACGCCGACTTCATGGAGAACGTACTGGCCCTGCCGGTCCTGCGCGGCATCAAGACCGAGGCCGAGCGCTTCGCGGGCGCGCTGAACACGTACACGTGCGAAGCGCTCATGCGCGACGGCAAGGCCCTCCAGATGGGCACCTCGCACGAGCTGGGCCAGAACTTCGCCAAGGCCTTCGACATCCAGTTCCAGGGCAAGGACGGCAAGCAGCAGTTCGGCTGGACCACCTCGTGGGGCGTCTCGACCCGCATGGTCGGCGGCCTCATCATGGGCCACGGCGACGACGCCGGGCTCCGCGTCCCGCCGAACCTCGCGCCCGTGCAGGTCTGCGTCATGGTCGTCAAGGACACCGACGAGGTCCAGTCCGCCGCCAGGAAGGTCTACGAGGAGCTCAAGGCCGACGGCCTGCGCGTCAAGCTCGACCACCGCGGCGACGTGGCCTTCGGGCGCCGCGCGGTCGACGCCGAGCTCAAGGGCTACCCCGTCCGCATCGAGATCGGTCCCCGCGACCTCAAGAACGGCGAGGCCACGCTCGTCAGCCGCGTCGAGGGCACCAAGGAGACCGTCCCGCTCGGGATGCTCGCCGAGGCCGTCGCCACCGCGCTCGAAGCGGCCCAGCAGGAGCTGTGGGACGAGGCGCTCCGGCACCGCGAGGAGCGCATCGCCGACGTCGCGAGCGTCGAGGAGGCCGTCGAGGCCGCCCAGACCGGCTACGGGCGCCTGCCGTGGGACGCCTGCGGCGTCGAGGGCGAGACGAAGGCCGCCGAGTCGGGCGTGACGGTCCGCGCCCTCCAGCGCGCCGACGGCTCCGTGCCGGACTCGCTGGATGAGGACGGTCTCATCGCCTACCTCGCCCGGTCGTACTGAACGCCCGGTGCGATACACTTCGACGCTGTAATGAGCTTTGGGACGGGTGCCCTCTCAACAACCGTGACGCAAAGCCAGGTTTTGGCGCCGCAGCAATCCAGCTTCTCCACTTGGAACGCGGCTGCGCCGACGTGATCCTTACAACAGGAGTTACAAGAACGTGGCAGTAAAGATTCGACTCACGCGGATGGGGAAGATTCGTACCCCCCAGTACCGCATCGTCGTCGCCGACTCGCGCGTCAAGCGCGACGGCAAGGTCATCGAGAACGTCGGGATCTACCACCCGAAGGAGAACCCGTCCCGCATCGAGGTCAAGTCGGAGCGCGTCCAGCACTGGCTCTCGGTCGGCGCCCAGCCCTCCGAGCCGGTCAAGCGCCTGCTGTGCAAGACCGGTGACTGGCAGCAGTTCAAGGGCCTGCCGGCCCCCGCGCCGCTGAAGACCGCCGAGGGCCGCGCCGACAAGGCCGACCTCTACAACGGCGCGCTCAAGGAGGCCGGGATCGACCCGGCGAAGGCCGCCGAGGAGGCCGAGGCCAAGAAGTCCGCGAAGAAGACGGCCTCGAAGTCCAAGAAGTCCGCCGAGAAGAAGGACGAGTCGGCTAAGACTGAAGAGGTCAAGGCCGAGGAGACCGCCGAGGCTCCCGCCGCGGCGGAGGGCACCGAGGCCCCCGCTTCTGAAGACAAAGGGGAGTAACCGTGTTGCGGCCAGCGCTTGAACACCTTGTGAAGGGCATCGTCGACCACCCCGACGACGTCCGGGTCCGTCTGGTCGACTCCCGTCGCGGTAAACGGCTCGAGGTCCGGGTCAATCCCGACGACCTCGGGACGGTCATCGGCCGGGGTGGTCGGACCGTCAACGCCCTGCGGCAGGTCATCGGCTCGATCGGTGGCCGCGGCATCCGCGTTGAGGTCGTCGATTCCTATTAGGTTCAACGGCACGGCCCCGGGGTTCGCCTCGGGGCCGTTGCGTTGCCCGCCGCGGGCGGCTCCGCGCGCCCCACTCGAGAGGGAGTTCCATTGGTACAGGTCGTGGTCGGCCGGATCGTGCGCCCGCACGGCGTGCGCGGCGAGGTGATCGTCGAGGTCCGCACCGACGACCCCGACGAGCGGTTCCAGCCCGGCACCGAATACGACACGCCGAAAGGCGCGCTGCGCGCCGAGACGGTGCGCTGGCACCAGGGCCGCCCCATGCTCACCTTCGCAGGGGTGCGCGGCCGCGACGCCGCCGAGGCGCTGCGCGGCACCCTGCTGAGCCTCGACGTGGACCCCGAGGAGGAACTCGACTCCGACGAGTTCCACGACACCGACCTGATCGGCCTGGCGGTCGTCACCGCTGACGGCGAGCCGGTCGGGACGGTCACGGCGGTCGACCACGGCCCGGCCTACGAGTCGATCGTGGTCAAGCGGCGCGGCACGCACCCGCTGCTGATCCCGTTCGTCGACGAGATGATCGCGGGCGTCGACCTCGACGCCGAGACGATCACCGTCGACCCGCCCTCGGGCCTGTTGGAGCTGTGATGCGCATCGACATCGTCACCGTCTTCCCCGAGTACCTCCAGCCCCTCGAGCTGTCCCTGATCGGCCGGGCCCGCGCTCGCGGCCTGCTCGACCTCGACGTGCACGACCTGCGCCGCTGGACCCACGACGTGCACCACTCCGTCGACGACAGCCCGGCCGGGGGCGGCGCGGGCATGGTCATGAAGCCACAGCCCTGGGGCGAGTGCTTCGACGAACTGGTGTTCGACAAGCAGGGACCGGGCGAGGCGAAGCCGCGCCTGCTGGTGACCAGCCCCGCCGGGAAGCCGTTCACGCAGGCGATGGCCCACGAGCTCGCGGCCGAGCCGTGGCTGATGTTCGCCTGCGGCCGCTACGAGGGCATCGACCAGCGCGTGGTCGACTACGCCGCCGAGCGCATGGAGGTCACCGAGGTCTCCATCGGCGACTACGTCCTCTTCGGCGGCGAAGTGGCCGTCCTGGCGATCGTCGAGGCCGTCGCGCGACTGCTCCCCGGCGTGCTCGGCAACGCCGCCTCGCTCGCCGACGAGTCCCACAACGACGGCCTCCTGGAGGCCCCGGCGTACACCAAGCCCGCCTCCTGGCGCGGCCACGACGTCCCGCCGGTCCTCCTTTCGGGCGACCACGGCAGAGTCGAGCGCTGGCGCCGTGACCAGGCGCTCCTGCGCACCGCGCGCACCCGTCCCGATTTGCTCGGGCCCGAGGGCCGCGATAACCTCGACGAACGTGACCGGCGCCTACTTCGCGAGGCCGGCGTCGCACTGCCCGACGAAGATGTGGCAGAGTAGTGAAGTTGCCGTGATGTGCCGTCCGTTCAACCGGTACCTCTCCCGGCGAAAAGCCGCTGAGCACTGTTATTCAACGAGGTTGTAGACCATGAACGTTCTGGATGAGCTGAACGCTGCTTCCATGCGGGCCGACGTGCCCGACTTCCGCCCCGGCGACACCGTCCGCGTCCACGTGCGCGTGCAGGAAGGCGCCCGGTCGCGCGTCCAGGTGTTCCAGGGCGTCGTGATCCGCCGCCACGGCGCGGGCCTCGGCGAGACCTTCACCGTCCGCAAGCTGAGCTTCGGCGTCGGCGTCGAGCGCACCTTCCCGGTCCACGGCCCGATGGTCGACAAGATCGAGGTCGCCTCCCGAGGCAAGGTCCGCCGCGCGAAGCTGTACTACCTGCGCGAGCGCAAGGGCAAGCGGGCCACCAAGATCAAGGAGAAGCGCGACATCTAGTCGGCGCCAAGAGCTTTCAGCCCCGGACCGATCCGGTCCGGGGCTTCCGCTTTCCTCCCCTTTTCGGTTAGGCTCGGCTGCATGAGTCCTGGTTCCCCCGACGACCGCGGGTCCAAAGGGCCTCGTCGCATCGATTGGAGCCGACTCCCCGGTCCAGGCAACGGTTCGGACGAGCCCCTGTCCTCGCAGAGCCGCCCGCGGCGCGGCCCCGACACGCCGCCCGAAGGCACGCCCGGCCGCCCCTCGACGCCCTCCGGCGGCATCCCCAGGCGGGACGCCACCCCGTCGGGCGGCATCCCGCGGCGCGGCGCCCCGTCGGCCGGAGGCCGTCCCCGACGCGCCTCGACGCCCTCCGGCGGCATCCCGAGACGGTCTCGGCAACGCGACAGTGGCCAGCGCCCCGAGACGCCCCCGCGCGGAGGCATGCCACGCGCCGGCAGTGCCAATGGACGGCTCGCAAGCGTCGCCGAAGCTGGCCGCACCGGCTCCCACCCGCAGGTGACCGGCGCCTACAACAGCGTGACCGGCGCCCACGAGCAGGTCGACCCGGCCTCGGCGCGCCGGTCCGGGAAGCGCCGCACCGGCAAGGACGGCGAGCCCGAGAGCCGCCTGTCGCAGCCGCACAAGCGCCACTACCTGTCGCTGTGGGTCGAGCTGCCGCTGCTGCTGGTGGTCGCCTTCTCCGCGGCGGTCCTGCTGCGCACCTTCGCCGTCCAGCCGTTCTACATCCCCTCGGGCTCGATGGAGCACACCCTCAACGTCGGCGACAAGGTCCTCGTCCTCAAGCTCACCGCCTCGCTGCGGACCCCGCAGCGCGGCGAGATCGTCGTCTTCCGCGGCACCGACGAGTGGGACCCCGAGTACCGGCCCAAGAGCGGCGGCACGTTCCTGTCCGACTTCGGCACCGCCGTGCTCGACCTGATCGGCCTGGCCGAACCCGACGAGAAGGACTTCATCAAGCGGGTCATCGCGATCGGCGGCGACACCGTCTCCTGCTGCGACGCCGACGGCAACGTCCAGGTGAACGGCGTCTCCCTGCACGAGGAGGAGTACGTCTACGACAACGCGCCGCTCGACGTCGAGCCCGGCAACTGCCATTCCAGGCGCTTCGATCCGGTGACCATCCCCGAAGGACACGTGTGGGTCATGGGCGACCACCGCGGCAATTCGCAGGACTCGCGCTGCCAGGGGCCGGTCCCGATCGAGAACATCATCGGTAGGGCGATCGCCCTGGTGTGGCCGACCGACCGCGCAAGGGAACTCGAGATTCCCTCGTCATTCGATCCGGTGCAGGGCACCACCGGGCAGGACCCCGGCGGGGGCGGTGAGTCCACGGGGAACGAAGCGGCGGACGTGGCGTTCGACCACTGGCCCGGCCTGGGGCTCCAGGACCGCTCGACGCCCGCGGCCGTCCTGGCCCGGCGCAGGAAAGTCTCACCGCGCGTGGGCGTCCGGGCGGCCGCAGTGCGACCGCGTAGACTCGCACCGTGATCGAAGAAGGGCAAGCACCCGGCGCGGACAGCGGTGACGCCGAGGACTCATCCGAACAGCAGCCCGACCAGAAGAAGGGATCGTTCTGGAAAGAACTGCCGATCCTGCTCGGCGTGGCCATCCTGGTGGCCGTCGTGGTGCGGACGTTCGTCATCCAGACCTATTACATCCCTTCGGGTTCGATGGAGACCACGCTCGATCTCGACGACCGGGTGCTGGTCAACAAGCTCGTCTACGACTTCTCGGAGCCCGAGCGCGGTGAGATCATCGTGTTCACCGCCCCCGAGTCCTGGCGCTCCGATCCCGACGAGGACGAGTTCATCAAGCGGGTCATCGCCACCGGCGGCGATCACATAGTGTGCTGCGACGACTCCGGAAGGATCACCGTCAACGGCGAGCCGCTCGACGAGGACGGCTACATCTACGTCAATCCGCTGACCGGCGAGCAGGACGTGCCCTCGAAGGACGCCTTCGACGTCGTGGTGCCCGAAGGGCGCCTGTGGGTCATGGGGGACCACCGGCAGGCCTCCGGGGACTCGCGCGAGCGCTACATCCGCACCGGCGGCGACGTCGAGGCCTCCACGATCTCGGTGGACGCCGTGATCGGCAAGGCCTTCCTGCTGTTCTGGCCGTTCGACCACGGCAACTGGTTCACGATCCCCGAGACCTTCGAGGACGTCCCCGACCCGTCCTGACCGTGCTGCGCCCCACCGCTTCCCCGATGCGCCGCGACGGCGACCTGTACGCGCTCGAGGCGGCCCTGGAACGGCGCGGCCTCGGACCCGTCGCCGGCGTCGACGAGGCCGGGCGCGGCGCCTGCGCCGGCCCGCTCGTGGTGGCCGCGGTGCGCCTGCCGCCGAACGCGCGCCTCGCCGAGCTCGGCGATTCCAAGCTGCTGACCGAGGCCGCCCGCGAGCGCGTCTTCGAGCGGCTGCGCCGCAGCCGCGCCGAGACCGCCGTCGTCGCCTACGGCCCGGACGAGATCGACCGGCGCGGCGTCGGGGTGTGCAACCTCGAAGGGATGCGCCTGGCCGTCGCGAGGCTCGCTACGAGGCCCGGTTACGTCCTCACTGACGGCTTCCCCGTCGCCGGGATGCCCGCCGCCGGCCTCGGCGTGGTGAAGGGCGACCGGACCGCCGCGTGCGTCGCCGCCGCGGGGGTGGTCGCGAAGGTCACTCGCGATCGCCTCATGGGGGAGTTGGACGAGCGTTATCCCCGCTACGGTTTCGCCGTGCACAAGGGTTACGGGACGGCCGCGCACGAGGCGGCGCTGCGCCGGTGGGGCCCGTGCGAGCAGCACCGGATGTCGTATGCGAACGTGGCGGCGCACCGTGCGGCGTGAGAGGCGGATCGAGACCGCGGCGCCCAATGAGGCCGTTGCCGGAGGCGGCGGCGCGAACGAGGTGGTCGCCGCGCCCGCATCGACCACCGAGGCGCCGTCTGCGGACACCCGCGTTCGCCGGCCCGTCGCCGCACGTGGGGACATGCCTTGGCCGTCATGTCGACGCCTGCGGGGACAGGCTTTCCCGCTCGCACTATCGTGGGAATGGCCGTTGAGACGAAGGAGCAGTGTTGAGCGCCGAGGACCTCGAGAAGTACGAGACCGACATGGAACTCCAGCTGTACCGCGAGTACCGCGACATCGTGCGGCAGTTCACCTACGTCGTCGAGACCGAGCGGCGGTTCTACCTGGCCAACGCGGTGGAGGTCAACGTCAGGGGCGCGGACGCCGAGACCTACTTCGAGGTCGAGATGACCGACGCGTGGGTGTGGGACATGTACCGCCCGGCCCGTTTCGTCAAGCACGTGCGCGTCCTGACCTTCAAGGACGTCAACGTCGAAGAACTCGACAAACCGGACATGACGCTGCCTTAACAGCGCCTGCTTCAAATCCTATAGGATATATTGTATAGGAAATATCTATCGCACTCATAATTATAGGACATACTCTATATTCTATAAGATATAGCGAGAATGAACTTATAGATTATAAAATATATCCTATAATCTCCTGGAGTGCGCCGTTTCGGCGGCGAAAACCGTCTACGGGCCTCGGCCGGGTGCGCGGCTAATATTGTCCGGTGTCAACACTCCGTGATGTCGTCAGTGCCCACACCGACCTGTCGTCGAACTCCGCCGCCCACCTCCAGCGGCTCGTGGCCGAATGGCAGCTGCTCGCCGACCTCTCCTTCGCGGACTTCCTGCTGTGGGGCGCGGTCAAGGACCACCCGGGCCGGTTCGTCTGCCTCGCCCAGGTCCGGCCCACCACGGGCCCCACCGCCTACGAGGAGGACCAGGTCGGCCGCCTCCTCGAAGGCGAGGACGCGGCGCACCTGAACGTCGCCTTCACCGAAGGCCGCATCTTCCGCGAAGGCGACCCGGTCTGGCGCGGCGACGTCGCCGCCCGCCACGAGGCCATCCCGGTCCGCCGCCGCGACCGCAGCCAGATCATCGCCGTCGCCGCCCGCGACACCAACCTCTCCGACACGCGCAGCCCCTCCCACCTCGAACTCAACTACCTCAAGACCGCCGACTACCTCGTCCAGATGCTCACCGACGGCGGCTTCCCGCCGCCGCTCCTGCCCGGCGAGCCGACCACGGCGCCGCGCATCGGCGACGGCCTGGTCCGCATCGGCGCCGACGGCCTGGTCCGCTACGCCTCCCCGAACGCCCTCTCGGCGTATCGCCGCATGGGCGTCACCGGTCACCTGAGGGACCGCGACCTCGCCGAGCTCACCCGCAGCCTCCCGGCCGACCCCGAGGCCGGTGCGGATGCGGCCCGCCGCATCGCGGGCGCCCTCGCGGGCGGCACGCCCCGCCGCAAGGAGATCGAGGCCAAAGGCGCGACGGTGCTCATGCGCGCCCTGCCGCTGCGCCCCGGCGGCAAGGCCGCCGGGGCGCTCGTCCTCGTGCGCGACATCACCGAGGTCCGGCGCCTCGACCGCGAGCTGGTCACCAAGGACGCCACGATCCGCGAGATCCACCACCGCGTCAAGAACAACCTCCAGACCGTCGCCGCGCTGCTGCGCCTCCAGGCGCGCCGCGTCGGCTCGCCGCAGGCGCGCGTCTCCCTTGAGGAGTCGGTACGCCGCGTCGCCTCGATCGCACTGGTCCACGAGACGCTCGCCCAGTCCTCCGATGAGTCGGTCGGCTTCGACCAGATCGTCGACCGCGTCGCGTCCATGGCCGTCGAGGTCTCCGTCGCCGAGTCGAAGGTCACGCTCCGGCGCGAGGGCACCTTCGGGGTGCTGCCGAGCGAGTACGCCACGCCGCTGGTCATGGTCGTCAACGAGCTCATCCAGAACGCCGTCGAGCACGCCTACCCGCCCGGGCAGGAGGGCGAGGTCGTCATCGGCGTCGCCCGCGACGGCGACCGCTTCCGCGTCACCGTCTCCGACCAGGGTAAAGGCCTGCCCGAAGGCTTCAGGATCGCGGGCTCGAACCGCCTCGGCCTCCAGATCGTCCACACCCTCGTCACGGGGGAGTTGCGCGGCACCATCGACATGCATCCGAGGGCGGACGGCGGCGGCACTGAGGCCGTCGTCGACTTCGCTCTCCAGTGACGGAGGAGCGGAGGGCGAAGCAGAGGGCGCAGTGCTCTCCAGTGGCGAAGGAGCGGAGGGCGAAGCAGAGGGCGCAGTGCTCTCCAGTGGCGAAGGAGCGGAGGGCGAAGCAGAGGGCGCGGCGCTCTCCAGTGACGGAGGAGCGGAGGGCACAGTGCCCTCCAGCGGCGAAGAACGAATCGGGGCGCCGTGCCCTCCCGGGGAAGATCGCGGCGGGTGCGGCACCCTTCGCTGAGCTCACCACGCCAAGATCGACGGCTCTCTATCCACTGCACGGCGTCCGCAGTGCTCGCGACCGGCGTGTCCTCGGACACAAGCCCGGTGCCCGTTCGTCGCGCCGTGTCCAGTAACCGGGACAGCGGGTGCTCTTCGCCGGGAACTATGTCATGCTTGCAGGCATGTCTCGCGCACACGGACTCCGACTGGTGGCACGTCGCCACGTCGACTTCTGCCGTGTGTTCAGCGCCGCCTGTCTGATGCGCGCTTAAACCGCTTCCGGCTTTCCGCCGTCGAACCGTGCCACACCCGTGTCTGCATTCAGGAGTACTGTGCCAACCTCAACGCGCAAACCCAGCCGCCCGAAAGGCCAGGGCCAATGGGCCATGGGCCACCGGGAGCCGCTCAACAAGAATGAGCAGTCCAAAAAGGACGACCACCCGCTCAACGTGCGGCAGCGCATCGAGGGCATCTACGCACACGGCGGCTTCGACTCGATCGACCCGGCCGACATGCGCGGCCGCTTCCGCTGGTGGGGCCTGTACACGCAGCGCCGTCCCGGCATCGAGGGCGGCAGGACCGCCATGCTCGAAGACGAGGAGCTCGAAGACCGCTACTTCATGATGCGCGTGCGCATCGACGGCGGCCAGCTCACCGCCGAGCAGCTGCGCGTCATCGCCGGGATCTCCCAGGAGTTCGCTCGCGACACCGCCGACCTCACCAACCGCCAGAACATCCAGTTCCACTGGGTCCGCATCGAGGACGTCCCTGAGATCTGGCGCCGCCTCGAAGCGGTCGGCCTGGACACCCAGGAGGCCTGCGGCGACTGCCCGCGCGTCATCATCGGTTCTCCCGTAGCGGGGGTCTCGGCCGACGAGGTCATCGACCCGACCGAGCAGATCCGCGAGCTCCACGACCGCTACATCGGCGACAAGAGCCTGGCGAACCTGCCGCGCAAGTACAAGACCTCGATCTCCTGGCTGCCGGACAACCCTTACGAGACCAACGACTTCTCGCTGGTCGGCGCCCACCATCCCGAGCATGGGCCGGGCTTCGACCTGTGGGTCGGCGGCGGCCTGTCGACCAACCCGATCTTCGCCCAGCGTCTCGGCGTGTGGGTCGCGCAAGAGGACATCGTCGACGTCTGGCTCGGGGTCACGAGCATCTTCCGCGACTGGGGCTACCGGCGCATGCGCAACCGCGCCCGCCTGAAGTTCCTCGTCCAGGACTGGGGCGTGGAGAAGTTCCGTGAGGTCCTCGAGTCCGAGGCCTACCTCGGACGCAAGCTCCCCGACCTCGACGCCCCGCCGCTGCCCGAGAAGCTCATCGACCACATCGGCGTCCACAAGCAGCGCGACGGCAACTACTACATCGGCACCGCCCCGGTCGTCGGGCGCGTCAGCGGCACCCTCCTCGGGCAGTTCGCCGACATCGCCGAGAAGTACGGCTCCGACCGCATCGGCACCACGTCGCTGCAGAAGCTCCTGCTGCTCGACGTGCCCGCCGACCGCGTCGACGAGGCCGTGGCCGACCTCGACGGCATCGGGCTGACCGCCAACCCGTCGCCCTGGCGCCAGTCCACCATGGCCTGCACCGGCATCCAGTTCTGCAAACTGGCCATCGTCGACACCAAGGAGCGCTCGCGGGAGCTCGTCGCCGAGCTCGAGAAGCGCGTCCCCGAACTCGACGTGCCGATCTCGGTCCACTTCAACGGCTGCCCCAACGCCTGCGCCCGCACCCAGACCGGTGACATCGGCCTCAAGGGCCAGCTGGTCATGGTCGACGGCCGCCAGGTCGAGGGCTTCCAGGTCCACCTCGGCGGCGGGCACGCCGTCGACGCGGCCCTGGGACGCAAGCCCCGCGGCCTCAAGGTGGCCTCCGCCGACCTCGGCGAGTACATCGAGCGCATCACCCGCCGTTTCCTCGCAGGGAGGACCGAAGGCGAGACGTTCGCGCACTGGGCCAATCGAGCTGAAGAAGCGGAACTGAAATGAGCGGCCGGGTCGTCCCCTACCAGTGCCCCTACTGCGGCGAGGAAGACCTCAGGCCTTACGAACCAGAGGGCGATGAAGACGTCGTAAGCGGCGCCTGGCACTGCCGGGGCTGCACCCGCGTCTTCACGCTCGAATACCGCGGAATGGCCGCACCGCGGGCCATGGCAGCGCCGCCATCGCCCTCCGCGACCGACCCGCACCACCCAGGCGGCCACCAGCCGCCCGACCCCGAACCGGAGTAAAGCATGACTGTTACGACGAACCGGGACCCCTTTGAGCTCCGCGACCTCGCCACCGACGCGGGCAAGCGGCTCGAAGACGCCTCAGCGACCGACATTCTCGAATGGGCCGTCGGCGAGTTCGGCGAGCGCTTCTGTGTGACCTCGTCGATGGCCGACGCCGCCGTCGTCCACCTCGCCTCGAAAGTCGCCCCCGGCATCGACGTGGTCTTCCTCGACACCGGGCTGCACTTCCCCGAGACCCTCCAGGTCCGCGACTTCGTGGCCTCGACCATGGACGTCAACGTGCGCTCGATCCAGCCCGACCAGTCGGTGCTGTCCCAGGACGGCGAGTTCGGACCCAGGCTGTTCGAGCGCGCCCCCGACGAGTGCTGCGCGCTGCGCAAGGTGCTGCCGCTGAACACCGCGCTGGCCGACTACGACGCCTGGGCCACCGGCCTGCGGCGCGACGAGGGTCCGACCCGGGCGAGCACCCGCGTCGTCGACTTCGACGTGACCCGCAGGAAGGTCAAGGTCTCCCCGATCGCCAGGTGGACCGAGGCCGACCAGCTCGCCTACATCGAGCGCTACGACATCCCGGTCAACCCGCTGCTGAAGGACGGCTACCGCTCCGTCGGCTGCTGGCCGTGCACGCGGCGCACCGCCCCGGGGGAGGACCCGCGGGCGGGCCGTTGGGCCGCGTTCGACAAGACCGAGTGCGGACTGCATGTCTGACCAGGCCGTGGTCCTGGTCGCGCATGGCAGCCCCGATCCCCGATCGGCGGCGGCCGTGCGCGCGATCGCCGAGGCCGCCGGCGCCCGCGTCGGCTTCCTCGAGTTCAACGACCCCCACCCGGTCGACGTCCTGTGCGCTCTGGCCGACGAGGGCGCCACGCGGGCCGTGGCGCTGCCGCTGCTGCTGACCGACGCCTACCACTCCCGGACCGATCTGCCCGAGGTCGCCGGGCGCGCCGCCGCGGCTCGCCCCGGCCTGACGGTGGACGTGGCCCGGCCCGTCGGCGACGAGTCGCTGGCGGCGGCGCTCCTCCGCGGTCTTCCGGGCGGCGTCGACGGCCTCGCCGTCCTCGCGGCGGGCACCCGCGTCGACGCCGGGCGCGCCCATGTCGAGGCCGTCGCCGCCGAGGCCGGCAGGCGCCTCGGCGTCCCCGCCCGCGCGGGTTTCGCGTCCGGGCCCGGACGCAGCGGCGCCGAAGCCGTGGCCGAACTCCGGGCCGCGGGCGGCGAACGCATCGCCGCAGTCTGCTACTTCATCGCCCCGGGCAAGCTCTGCGACGCGGCGGTCGGCTCGGCCCGCTCGGCCGGTGTCGTCCATGTGGGTGATCCGCTCGGTGTCGCACCCGAACTGCTCGCCTCCATAGCGGCCAGGATCACTGAGGTCTAACCCGCCGAACGGGCGTCCCTCACCGAAGCCGACGGCCCGGCGCGTCGGCGGCGCCAGAATCATGGCCAGCATCACCGCGGCCAGTCCCCACGCGGCCAGCCCCATGGCCGGATGCGCGGCCTCCCGCAAGTAGTACCCGACCGGCAGCCACAGCAGCGACTGGAACACCGCTTGGGCGATCACGTTGCGACTCTGAAGGAACCGCCGTCCGATGAGCCAGTAGTACGCGGCCAGGAGCCAGGCGACCACCGACACCCCGATTGCCGCTCTTGCCGAGTCGACCCCGCCGGTGACCACTTGCGCGATCCCCCAGGCACCGGCCGCCACCAGTGCGGTTGCGAGGAGCCAGAACAGTCCCGCGGCCGCGACCGCAGTCCAAGGCCGGTAGTCGTCGCCCGGCGTTTCGGTGACGGCGCCCATGTCCGCGTCGGATTCGTTCACACATCAACCGTATCCCGGGCTACGCTGCGCTTATGCACGCCCTGCAACCGGCGCCACAGCGTGGATTGGTCATAGCGAATCCGAAGGCATCGAGCACGTCTCGACGCCGGCTCAAACGCGTTGTGAAGAAGCTCGAAGAAGTGCTCGAGGTGACGGTCCGGAAGACCGACTCGCGCGGCCACGCCGAGGAACTCGCCAGACGCGGCGCCGACGAGGGCTTCGAGGTGGTCTTGAGCCTCGGTGGCGACGGCACGGTCAACGAGGTCGTGAACGGCCTGCTCGCCGACGGCCGCACCGCCGCCGAGGCGCCCGTCTTCGTCCCCATCCCCGGCGGGTCCACCAACGTCTTCGCCAGGGCCCTGGGACTGCCCTGGGACCGCCGCAAGGCCGTCAAGGAGATCGTCGAGGCGCTGCGGACCCGCCGCCCCCGGACGGTGAGCCTCGGGCGCGTCGCCGACGAGAAGGAGGAGCGATTGTTCACCTTCTGCGCCGGACTCGGCTGGGACGCCTCGGTCATCAAGCGGGTCGAGTCGTACCGCCGCAACGGCCGCAACATCGGGGCGCATTACGCCAGGGCCGTCATGGCCGAGGTGAACGAGCATGGCGTGGAAGGCGAGTCGATGGAAGTCGAGTTGTCCTCGGGTGAGGTCGACTCCTCGACCGGCATGGTCGTGGTCCAGAACTGCGCGCCGTGGACCTATCTCGGCACCCTTCCGGTGAATCTCAACTCGCGGGCGTCCTTTAATGCTGGACTTGACGTCCTGGTTCTGCGTAAACTTGGGTTGTCGGCTGCAGCCCGAACCGCCGCCTCGCTCCTAGTGGGCCGGGAAGGTCCGGACGGTAAGCACGCGATCACGCATCACGATCTCTCTTGGATTCGTCTGCGCGCATCGCTCCCGCAGGCGTTCCAGCTCGACGGCGACTATCTCGGAGAGCGAACGGAACTCGAATTGACTTCGGTTCCCGGAGCATTGCGGGTGGCCTGCTAACAACTTGGGAAAACCTGAGCGCGGGTGTTGACAAGTCGACGCGGAGCGGGCAAGGTTGATTTCGCCGCCTTACCCGGCCAATTTATGGCTCGCGGGCTTCGCCGAGGAAGGTAGCGTGAGACTTCACAAACGAATATTGTGTTTTCGGTGCGTTCTGACCGGACATCGGACGAGTGCTTTTTGCCGAGTGCTCACTCTTGGCGCCGCTTGCGGGCCATGATTCCGTCCAGTCTGAGTACCAGTGTGTCAAACCGGTTCGACTCGCTGTCATCGCCCCCCAGTCAACGGCCAGGCCCGCAAGCCGCGCCAGAGCTGAGAGGCGCAATGGGAGCCGCCCCGCGGATCCGCGGTAGGGATCCCGGCGGCGTCCGGAAGGTGGAACTCGACCACTCACGGCTCACGGTGTTGAGTCTTCGTCGAGGTAGCGCGGTGAGTTCACTCACTTCGAGCTGATTTCCGGAGTCGAACTCTTGACAAATCCCATCCTTGTGAAAGTATTCACAAGGTAGTCGGGTCAAAGTGCGGGCCGTCGATTGTCGACCGGCCGACCCAGTGCACGGCGGATGCTCTCCACCTGTGCCCAGGCGTTGGCAATGACGCTGATGCCAAGAGCGCAGCCGCGCACTCGCGGTGACAACGGTTCCCCAGTCGGGTTCCCGGCACTCACCGCGAAGGGTCGACGCGATCGCGCGCGAGGGTGCAACCGTCCTCAGTGCATTGCAGGACGAGATTGCGCGCGTTGGCGATCGAGCCGCATTTCACTCGAACCGCAAACTGTTCATAACACCGTGTAAGCAACCGCTTTGAGTTCAGCAAGGAGAAGTTTTGATGGATTGGCGCCACGAGGCCATTTGCCGTGACGAGGACCCCGAACTGTTCTTCCCGATCGGGGACACCGGCCCGGCTTTGACGCAGATCGAGCAGGCCAAGAACGTCTGCCGGCGCTGCCCTGTGACCGAGGAGTGCCTGCGGTGGGCGCTCGAGACCGGTCAGGACGCCGGCGTATGGGGTGGAATGAGCGAGCTGGAGCGCCGCGAGCTCAAGCGCCGCTCGGGGGCCCTGCGCCCGCTGGTCGCCCAGGCGGCCGCCGGCTAGCACCGGGCCGCCCGGCTCGCAGTCCCTTGAAGCCAGACCATCCCTCGAATTGAACACGGAAAAGCTTGACAGGCCCGGCCATGAGCCGGGCCTTCAAGCTGTCCGGGGAGCAATGCGCACCCCGAATGCCGCTCGAACGGTCATTGCAATGGTCCGCATTGCCGCTCCGAGAGCGTGACGCATATCGCCCGAGACGTCGCGAACCCGGCGATCAGGTCGGCGGGGCTTCGGTGGCGCGGTGCGAGCAGGAAGCGGCCGGGGCCGGGAAGGACACGGCGCCGTTCGCGGGTTCAGCGGATGCGGTAGGCCTCCGTCTCGGCGTCCGTCTCCGAGGACGGGCGCCGCTGGCGGATCCTGATCGTCGACAGCGCGCCCTCGATGTCCGATTCCACCTCGTCGGTCAGCGCCCTGAGCACCTGCCACTGGTAGTTGCCCTGTTCGGGGAGCGGATCGCCCTTCGGGCGGCTGAGCACGATCTGGAGGACCTCATCGCGCACCTCCAGACGGCAGTGCAGCGAGTCCTCGCCCGCGCGCCTGCGCGGCGCCCGCCCGCGGCCCGACTCGGGCAGCAGCAGGGTCACGGCGGCATTGACCGCCGCTCGAAGGTCCTCGATCGCGTCGAGCGAGAAGCCGAGGCGGGTCGCCACCGCGGCGGTGGCGGTGGGCAGCACCGAGAGGTAGTCGCCCGCCGTCGGGACATCGAGCAGCAGCACGTCCTCGCGTTCTTCGCTCACCGGCATAGCCGCTCCCTGTGACGTTGTGCAGACCGCTTGATCCGCCTCCAGGTGCAAAGAATAGTGGGAGCGTCCCACGAACGGGGACCGCCCCGTCCGATTGGCCCCTTCCGGCCGCCGTCATCGCCGCACACGACGGAGCGCCCGTCCGCGCTGGTGATGTCCAGGCCGGACGGGCGCTCCGTCGTGTCGGATGGGACCCGGCGGTCCACCGTTTCGCGAGCGCGCGTCGCCGACGCGCGCTGGCGGTGAACCGGTGGGCGCCCTACTTCTTGGTCTCCCAGAAGATCTCGGCGATCTGGTCGATCTTCGCCAGGAGCTCCTCGGCCACCTTCGGGTCGGTGCTCGCCTTGGAGCCGCCGCCACCGCCGGCGAGCTTCGTCGCCTCGTTGACCAGCGTGTGCAGCTGCGGGTACTTCTCGAAGTGCGGCGGCTTGAAGTAGTCCGTCCACAGCACCCAGAGGTGTTCCTTCACCAGCTGGGCGCGCTGCTCTTTGATGATGAGTGCGCGAGTGCGGAATTCAGGGTCATCGCTTGCCTGGTACTTCTCGCAGATCGCCTTGACCGACTCCGCTTCAATGCGCGCCTGGGCCGGGTCGTAGACCCCGCACGGCAGGTCGCAGTGAGCCGAAGCCGAGATCTGCGGCAGCAGCCGCTTGAACAGAGGCTTCAACATTGCCCCTCCAGCTTCTTTCCAGTGGGTGTGATTCCAACGCCGACCCTACCTCTCGCAGGGCCCATTCCGTGGGTACCCCTACAGTTAGAGACGCAACACCAACCACTCTGACAACCATGATGGACAGCGTGTTCACCGGCCCGAGCCGCGTTGCGGCAGGCCGGATCCGCCAAGACGGAGGTCGATACCCGATGCTCGCCGCTTACGCCCGCAACGTGAATCCAGACGATCCATTCTCGGCGCTCACCGTGGGCGAGACGGACCCGCCCGAGGTCCCCGAGGACTGGGCGAGGATCTCGCTCACCGCCGCCTCGGTCAACCACCACGAACTGTGGTCGCTCGCCGGGGTCGGTCTCCGCGCCGACCAGTGCCCGATGATCCTCGGCACCGACGCCGTCGGCACCACCGCCGACGGCGAGGAGGTCGTCGTCTACCCCGTCATCGCCGATCCCTCCCTCGACGACGAGACCCTCGACCCGAAGCGCACCCTCCTGTCGGAGTACTACCCCGGCACGCTCGCGCAAACCGTCGCCGTCCCGGCCCGCAACCTCCTGCCCAAGCCGAAGGGCTGGAGCGCCGCCGAGGCCGCCTGCCTGCCCACCGCCTACCTGACCGCCTGGCGGATGCTCACCACCCGCGGCCGCCTCCCCGAAGGCGGCGCGGTCCTCGTCCAAGGCACCGGCGGCGGCGTCGCCACCGCCGCGATCGTGCTGGCGAAGGCCCTGGGCGCCCGCGTCTACGCCACCGGCCGGGCCGCCGACCGCCGCGAGAAGGCCGCCGCGCTCGGCGCCGAGGCCGTCGAGGCGGGCGCGCGCCTGCCCGAGCGCGTCGACGTCGTGGTCGACTCGGTCGGCGAGCCGGTCATGGAGCACTCGATCCGGTCCCTCAAGCCCGGCGGACGCCTGGTCATCTGCGGCACCACCGGCGGCCATGTGCCGAAGGGCGACCTGCGGCACGTGTTCTTCAGGCAACTGGAGATCATCGGCTCGACCATGGGCACCAGGGACGAGCTGGCCGAACTCATCGCGTTCTGCGAGGAACACGACATACGGCCGGTCATCGACTCGAGCCACGAGCTGGCCGACGTCGAGGCGGCGCTGCGGCGCCTGGCCTCGGGGGAGGCCTTCGGCAAGGTCGTGGTCACAGCGTCGTAAGCAGGACGACGGAATCGCCGCCGATTCCCCTCGCCGGCCCGCACTTTGTCGCCCGTTTCCCCGCCGGCCGGACCGCGGGCCCGCACTCTGGAGATGAGTCGGGCTCACGGCCGTGAGCGCCGAGGTCCGAGGCGTCCGGAGGGGGAGGGCCATGGGACGGTGCAGAGACGGGGTGCGATTCGGCGCCCGCAGCGCGTGGTCGGCCGTGAAGCGGGCCGTGGCCAGGCTCGCGATAGCGGCGGCGATCGTGGTCCTGACCGTGGCGGTGATCGGGCACGGCGAAGGCGCCGCCTCCGAACCGCCCGGATCGGAGGCCGACGTGTACCAGCCGCACCTCATCGAGGTGATCCCGGCGGTGCTGCCCGTCGAGCGGGCCCGCGAGCAGGCGATGCAGTGCCACTACGAGGTCCACGCGACCTTCGGGGTCTCGATCTTCACCGACCGGCAGATGAGCGCGGGGCTCCTGGCGCGCATGGACGAGGGCGACGAGCTCTCCGGCTCCTGCTTCGCCTACGACGGCGGCGACACGATCGGATGCTCGGGCCTGTCGTGGGAGCACGAGTGGATCAGGGTCCGCTCGGGGACCACTCTGGGCTGGAGTCCGGTCTCGTGCTTCGAGCGGCTCGGCGAGCTGTGAGCCGGTGCGGAGGCGGAGCGGACGGAGGCGCGGCGCGGTTCGGCGGCACTGGACGCTGCGGCCGGTGCGGAAGCGGGACGCCCCGCTCCCGCACCGGCGCGACAGCGTCGGTCGGTGTCAGCGGCTGAGGCCGACGCCCGCGACGCCCTTGACGATCTGCTTCTGGAACAGCATGAACACGATGAGCAGCGGCAGCGCGCCGAGGACGGCGGCGGCCATGTTCTGGGCGTAGAGCAGGCCGTAGCCCCCGGCCACGACGCCGAGCCCGACGGGCAGGGTCATGATCGAGGGATCGTTGCCGACCAGCAGCGGCCACAGGAAGTTGTTCCACGAGCCGATGAAGGTGAAGATGCCGACGGCGGCCAGGATGGGGCCGGACAGCGGCAGGATGACGCTCCACAGGATGCGCAGGTGGTTCGCGCCGTCGAGCGTGGCGGCCTCCTCGTAGTCGCGCGGGATGGCGTCGAAGAAGCGCTTGAGGATGAAGATCATCACCGGCGCGACGACCTGCGGCAGCGCCAGGCCCCAGTAGGTGTCGACCATCTTCAGGTCGCTGACGACGTCGAACAGCGGGATGATCAGGGCCTGCGGCGGGATCATGATCCCGGCCACGATCACGCCGTAGACGACCTTCTTGCCCGGGAAGTCCAGGCGCGAGAAGCCGTAGGCGGCCAGGACGCACAGCGCCAGGGTCAGGACGGTGACGATCGTGGAGACCACGGTGGAGTTGAGCATCCACGTGACGTGGTCGCCGCGTTCGAACAGGACCCGGTAGCCCTCCAGGGACCAGTCCTGGGGCAGCCAGTGGATCGGCTGGCCGAGGCTGGCCTCGGTCTCGGCCTTGAACGAGGTCGACAGGGCCCACAGGAACGGCACGAGCCACAGCAGGGCCAGGAAGAAGGCGGCGAAGTAGACCAGGGCGCCCCCGGCGGTGATCCGCCCGCGCTTCCTGGCGATGGTGCGGGGCTTGCTCTCGGAGGCCGGCGGCCTCTCCTGCACGGTGGTCACGTCAGTCCTCCTTTCTCGACAGCAGTCGGAGTTGGACGAAGGCGATGAGGAGGATGAAGACGAACAGGATGTACGACAGGGCCGAGGCGTAGCCGACCCGGAACCCCACGAAGCCGGAGTTGTACATGTACTGGATGAAGACGTTCTCCGGCGAGAGGTTCATGCCGCCGCCGGCCATGAGGTAGTACTGGTCGAAGATCCGCAGCGAGGCGATCATCTGGAGCACGATCACCAGCACGGTGGTCCGCCTGAGCAGCGGGAGCGTGATGCTCCACAGCTTCTGGAGCCAGTTCGCGCCGTCGATGTCGGCCGCCTCGTAGACCTCGGGCGGGATGGTCTGGAGCGCGGCCAGGTACAGCAGGAAGTTGAAGCCCATCGTCCACCACACCGTGGTGATGACGACCGAGCCCATCGCGTCCTCCTGGAAGATCCACAGGCGGTCGCCGCCCAGGCCCCATTCGGCGAGGTAGTGGTTGATCAGGCCGCCGTCGGGCTGGTACATCCAGACCCAGATCATGGTCACGACGGACACGGGGATGACGAACGGCGCGAAGAACGACAGGCGCAGGAACCAGCCCATCTTGCGGGCGCGGTGCGCCAGGAGGGCGAACACGAGGCCGAGGATCACCAGCGGCGGGGTGCTGAGGATGGTGAACCACGCCGTGTTCCACAGCGAGTCCCAGGCCTTCTCGTCGGCGAAGGCCTCGGCCCAGTTCGCCAGGCCGATCCAGGAGACGGGGCGGCCGGTGAGGCTCTTGTCGGTGAAGGAGTAGTAGAGGCCGAGCACCATCGGCCACAGCAGGAAGACCGCGTAGACGGCGGTGAACGGCAGGACGAACCAGAGTCCGGTCCAGGAGCGGCGTTTCGGCGCGCGGGCCGTTGTGCGGGACGGCGGCTGCTCCGCCGTGGGCGCCTGGTCGGGCGCCTTGATGTCAGTAGTCATCGGAGAGGTCCCTTAAATCGTTTCAATCGATCGGGTTGGGGAGTTCGACCAGCGTCTGCGTCCGCCCCTTGATGTCTTCGAGCGCCTGCTCGGGGGTGGTGCGGCCGCCGTAGACGCCGGCGAGGACCAGGGAGACCTCATTGGCCAGCCGCGCCGCCGATCCGGAGAACCAGACCGCCGGGTCGAACTGGACGTTGTCGACCACGCCGGAGTACTCGGCGTTCGGCTCGAGCTCCTGGTACTCCTGGCTCTGCGTCACCGGCAGGTAGGCCGGGGTGTGGCCGCCTCCGGCCCCCCATTCGAGGCTGTGCTTGATCATCCAGGCGGCGTACTGGATGGTGGCGGCCCGGCTCTCGGCGGACCAGGTGTTGTGGCGGGGCAGCACGAAGGAGTGGCTGTCGCCCTGCGTGCGGCGGTTGCCGAAGAAGTCGGGCATCTCGGTGGCCGAGAAGTCGAGGCCCTGCGCCTCGTTGAAGGCCCGGAAGCGGGTGACCTCCCAGTTCCCCACCTGGACGAGCCCGCCGGAGCCGTTCTCGAAGTTGGCCGCGCACTGCGCGCCGTCGGCGATGCGCGGGCACAGGCCCTCGTCGGCCATGCGGTACATGACGTCGATGGCCGCCAGCGCCTTGTCGTCGTCGAGCTCGTAGCCGTCCTCGTGGAAGATCCACTCGCCGTCCTGCTGGCGGTACCAGGCCCAGAACTGGCGCCAGCCGGCGTTGGTGTCCAGGGAGGTGCCGTATTCGCCGGTGACCTCCTTGACGGCCCGCAGCAGGTCGAAATACTCCTCGACGCCGTGGGTCTCCAGGAGCGTCCGGTCGGGATTGAGGACGCCCGCCTGCTCGCAGACGGTGCGGTTGTAGAAGTTGATCAGCGCGTGGGTGTCGAGCGGCAGCGCGTAGAGCTCGTCGTGGGAGAAGCACTTCTCCCAGACGTCGGCGGGGAAGTCCTCGGGTTTGAGGCCGAACTCGGCGATCTCGTCGAGCCCGTAGGGCTCCATCAGGGTCCACGGCGAGAGGCTTTCGAGCCGTGAGAGGTGGGCGGTGGCGACGTCGGCGGCGTTGCCGCCCGAGGCGCCCATGACCAGCTTCGTGTAGAACGGCGTGCCCCAGGCGAAGGTGGTGGCCTGGAGGTCGATGCCGGTCTCGGCCGTGAACTCCTCGTGCATCGCGGTCATGACCGCGCCGTCGGAGCCGGCCAGGAGGTTCCACTGCTTCACGGTGGTCTTGCCGCCGAAGGCTTCCGAGGCCGCGCCGCAGCCGGCCAGGCCCAGGCCCGCGAGCGCTGCCGAGCCCGCGAGGAGTGTCCGCCGGGGGAGGACTCCCGGGGGTGAGGGATTGTTCATCATCGATGTGTCACTCCAATGTGATGTGATGTCGCGGCCGCGCTACTCGCGTGACCATGACAACATTGTTATCGCTAACGCGCGAGCCGTCAAGAGAGTCCGCGCTTATAGTTGTCAATCCATGATTCGATTGATTCGCATGGTGCGAAAGTGATGCACGAGAAAAAGGGGGAGGCCGTACGGCCTCCCCCTTCGATGCTGAAGCGCGCTCCTCAGGCGCGCCCGAACCGTCCGCCCGCAGGCGGCGTATCCGGCGTCGCGCTCCTCAGCGCGGGCCGCGCCCCTACGGACGCGGCACGGCCACGTCGATGAGCGCCTGCTGCTCGACCTCGTGGACCTTCGGCGAGCCCGTCGAGGGCGCCGCGGCCGCCGGACGCGAGATGCGCCGCAGGTGCACCCCGCCGAGCTCCTCGAGCAGGTTGAGCGCGATGTGCGACCAGGCGCCCTGGTTCGCCGGCTCCTCCTGCACCCACGCGATGTCCTCGGCGGCCCCGAACGCGCCCAGCGCCGCGCGCAGCTCCTCGGCCGGCAGCGGGTAGAGCTGCTCGACCCGCAGGATCGCGATGTCGGTGACGCCCCGCTGGTCCCGCGCCGCGGCCAGGTCGTAGTACACCTTGCCCGAGCACAGCAGCACCTTGCGCACGTCCTCGGCGCGGATCTGCCCCGAGGCGATCGCCGGGTCCGGCATGACCGGCTGGAACCGGCCGCTGGTGAACTCGTCGAGCTGGCTCACGGCCGCCTTGTGCCGCAGCAGCGACTTCGGCGTGAACACGACCAGCGGCTTCTTCACCGGATCCAGCGCCTGGCGCCGCAGCAGGTGGAAGTAGTTCGCCGGGCTCGTGGAGTTCACGATGCGCATGTTCTCGTCCGCGCACAGCTGCAGGAACCGCTCGATGCGGCCCGAGGTGTGGTCGGGGCCCGCGCCCTCGTGGCCGTGCGGCAGCAGCAGCGCCAGACTGGAGTGCTGGCCCCACTTGGCCTCGCCCGAGGAGATGAACTCGTCGACGATCGTCTGGGCGCCGTCGGCGAAGTCCCCGAACTGCGCCTCCCACGCCACGAGCATCCCCGGGTTCTCCACCGAGTAGCCGTACTCGAAGCCCATGGCGGCGAACTCCGAGAGCAGCGAGTCGTAGACGAAGAACCGCTCGGTGTGCTGCCCCAGGTGGGCCAGCGGCGTGTACTCCTCGCCCGAGTCCTGGTCGATGACGACGGCGTGGCGCTGCACGAACGTCCCGCGCCGCGAGTCCTGCCCCGCCAGGCGGATCGCCTTGTTCTGCATCAGCAGCGACCCGAACGCGAGCGTCTCGGCGAACGCCCAGTCGATGTTGCCCGACGTCGACATCTCGCTGCGCTTCTCCAGGACCCTGCGGACCGCCTTGTGCGGCCGGAAGCCCTCCGGGAGCGTGGTGTGGGCCTTGCCGATCATCGCGATCGTCTCGGCGTCCACCGAGGTGTCGATGTCGGCCACCGGCTCGGGCTGGTGGCGCCACGGCATCGGCCCCGTCTGCCCCGCCAGGGCCTCCTTCGTCTCGCGGAAGACCCGCTCCAGCTGCGACTGGTAGTCGGCGAGGGCCTCCTCGGCGTCCTCCATGGTGATGTCGCCGCGCCCGATCAGCGCCCGCGTGTAGAGCTTGCGGACCGACTGCTTGGCGTCGATCACCTGGTACATCTGCGGGTTGGTCATCTTCGGGTCGTCGCCCTCGTTGTGCCCGCGCCTGCGGTAGCACACCATGTCGATGACGACGTCCTTGCGGAACTGCTGCCGGTAGGCGAAGGCCAGCTTCGCGACCTCGCAGACCGCCTCGGGGTCGTCGCCGTTGACGTGGAAGATCGGCGCCTGGATCATACGGGCCACGTCCGTGCAGTACAGGCTCGAACGCGAGTAGGCCGGAGCCGTGGTGAAGCCGACCTGGTTGTTGACCACCACGTGCACGGTGCCGCCGGTGCGGTAGCCGCGCAGCTGCGACAGGTTCAGCGTCTCGGCCACCACGCCCTGGCCCGCGAACGCGGCGTCGCCGTGGATCGCCACCGGCAGGACCGTGAAGCCGTCCTCGCCGAGGTTCAGCCGGTCCTGCTTGGCCCGGACGATGCCCTCCAGCACCGGATTGACCGCTTCGAGGTGCGACGGGTTCGCCGTCACCGACACGACCGTCTCGCCCTTGCCGTCCGGCGTGGTGAACTGCCCGGTCATGCCCAGGTGGTACTTGACGTCGCCGGAGCCGCCGATGGTCTTGGGGTCGATGTGCCCCTCGAACTCGGTGAAGATCTTCGAGAGCTTCTTGCCGACGATGTTGGCCAGCACGTTCAGGCGCCCGCGGTGCGGCATGCCGATGACGACCTCGTCGAGCTCGGCGTCGGCCGCCGAGTGCAGCACCTGGTCCAGCAGCGGGATGAGCGACTCGCCGCCTTCGAGGCTGAAGCGCTTCTGCCCCACGAACTTGGTCTGCAGGAACGTCTCGAACGCCTCGGCGGCGTTCAGGCGCCCGAGGATGTGCTTCTGCGCCTCGACCTTCGGCTTCGCGAACGGCACCTCGATGCGCCGCTGGAGCCACTCCCGCTCCTCCGGGTCCTGGATGTGCATGTACTCCACGCCCATGCGGCGGCAGTACGAGTCGCGCAGCACCCCGAGGATGTCGCGCAGGCGCATGCGCTGCTGACCCGCGAAGCCGCCGACCGGGAACGTCCGGTCCAGGTCCCACAGCGTCAGGCCGTGCGAGAGGACGTCGAGGTCGGGGTGGTGGCGGATCTCGTAGTGCAGCGGGTTCGTGTCGGCCATGAGGTGGCCGCGCACCCGGTAGGCGTGGATCAGCTCGATGACGCGGGCGTTCTTGTCGATCTGGCCCTCGTGGGTCTTCGCGACGTCCCTGACCCAGCGCACCGGCTCGTAGGGGATGAGCAGGCTGCGGAAGACCGAGTCGAAGAACTCGCCGCCGAGCAGCAGCCGGTGCAGCGTCGCCAGGAACTCGCCGGACTCCGCGCCCTGGATGATGCGGTGGTCGTACGTCGAGGTGACCGTCATGATCTTCGAGACGCCCAGGTCGGCGAGGGTCTCGTCCGAGGCCCCGGCGAACTCGGCGGGCACCTCCATCGCGCCGACGCCGACGATGAGGCCCTGGCCCTTCATCAGCCGCGGCACGGAGTGGACGGTGCCGATGCCGCCGGGGTTGGTCAGCGTCAGCGTCGCCCCAGCGTGGTCCTCCATCGTGAGCTTCCCGGTGCGCGCCTTGCGGACGAGGTCCTCGTAGGCGTGCCAGAACTCCCGGAAGTCCATCGACTCGGTGTGCTTGATCGAGGGCACCACCAAGGTGCGCGAGCCGTCCGGCTTCGCGAGGTCGATCGCCAGCCCGAGGTTGACGTGCTCGGGGGCGACCAGCTGCGGCTTGCCGTCGACGAGCTTGTACGAGGCGTTCATGCTCGGGTGGGCCTTGATCGCCTGCACCAGGGCGTAGCCGATGAGGTGCGTGAAGGAGACCTTGCCGCCCTGGCTGCGCTTGAGGTGGTTGTTGATGACCACGCGGTTGTCGAACAGGAGCTTCGCGGGCACGGCCCGTACGGAGGTCGCCGTCGGGATCTCCAGCGACGCCTCCATGTTCTGGGCGACCTTGGCCGCCACGCCCTTGAGCGGTTTCGCCTCGACGGCCTCGGCGGAGTCGGACTCGTTCACGGTGGGGTTCGCCTTCTGGGACGGTTCGGGGGCGGGCGCTGCGGGCTTCGTCGCCGCCTCGACGGGCGGCTTGGTCACCACCTTGGGCTTCTCCGCCTGCGCCGCGGGCTTGCCCGCCGCGGTGGTCTCGGCCTCGATCGCGGTCGCCGCCTTCGCCGACGCGTCCGCCGCGGGGGTCCCCCCGGCCTCGCCGTCGGCGGCGCTCACCGAGTCGCCGCCGAAGAATTCGCGCCATCCGGCGCTGACGCTGTCGGGATTTTCGCGGTAACGCTCGTACATCTCGTTGACCAGCCACTCATTGGCTCCGAAATCGGTCAACGGACTGCCCTGAGTCGAACTCGACACAGCTTAATCGCCTCTTCTTTGCAGACGCTGCGTGGATGGAGGCAGTAGCCCCCGGTCAAGGGTAACCGTGGGGCGTGGAATGTGCAGTACCGGCAAGGCCGTTGCGGGGCCGGTCACCCGACCGGGTCGATCCCGTGCGTCGTGGCCCACCCTCGGGCCTTTCCATGAGCGCCGGGCGGGCGCTATCCGCCCCGCCGCCCCGTTGACCGCCACCCGATCCGGGCGCCGCTGCGCCGTCGGGCCCTCGGCTGCGACGCTCAGGCCGTCTCACGGACCGGACGGAATCGAACCCGCCCGGTCGGCGTCACCGGGTCCATGCGTTCGGTGCGCGCTTGCCGCGCTCGGTGAGAGCATCGGCGGGCCTCGCCCGCCCGAACGGCCTCCCTAGGCGGTGTGGGTCGCGCTGCGCTCCTGCGCGGAGAAGGTCTCCGTCGGCTCTTCGAGCAGTTCCTCGGCCCCGACCACGGTGAACAGGCGGGTGATGAACCGGTTCGGGTTGACCACGGCCAGCTCGACGCCCATCTCGCGGGCGATGCGATAGGCCACCACGATCGTGCCGATACCCGTCGAGTCCAGCACCGTCACCTTGGCGACGTCCACGCGGATGGCGGTGGCACCGCCGGCCTCGAGGGCGTTGGTGATGGTCTCGCGGATCTGCGGAGCCGTCGCGTAGTCGACCTCGCCGGCCAACTCGACGGTGACGATCCCGTTCTCGGTCGTGCCGGTCTCGATTGACAGCGTCATGAACTCACCTAACAGACTGGTAGGGCGTCACGGCCCGAGCACCTGCCGTACTCGGCTGCGAGACAAAGTCTATCCGACTACGGCGACCGAAAACAGGGCGCGCACGCCGCCAACCCGCGAAAGCGCGGAGGTGACCGTTCCCACTGTGACCGACCGCATCGGAATCGTCACTATCGCTGCGGAGCCCGGGATCGATCCCGGGATCTTGGCGCGCCCGCCGCCTCGACGTATTCTCGCCACAGCACCACCCCTCGACCAGCGCCGCGCCGACGGCGAGACCGCACCGCCGCGGGCAAGCCGCGCCATGAGGGCTTGTCGGCCGCGTCTCGACGATCATGTGAAGATGAGGTCCATGCCCCAGCCGAACACCGAGTCCGAGGCCACACTGCTCGTCGTCGAAGACGACGAGAACATCTGCGAGCTGCTCGCGACCTCCCTGCGCTACGCGGGCTTCGCCGTCCACGCCGTCGGCACCGGCGACGAGGCGCTGCGCTCGGTCGCGCGCCACCGCCCCGACCTGGTCGTCCTCGACGTCAACCTCCCCGACCTCGACGGCTTCGAAGTCGTGCGGCGCCTGCGCTCGGGCTCCGACCACACCCCCGTGCTCTTCCTCACCGCCCGCGACGGCACCGCCGACGCCGTCACCGGCCTGTCCGCGGGCGGCGACGACTACATCACCAAACCCTTCGCGCTCGAAGAGGTCGTCGCCCGCATCCACGCCGTCCTGCGCCGCTCCGCGGGCGAACTCCCCAGGCCCTCGCGCCTCAAGTACGCCGACCTCGAACTCGACGAGGAGACCCACGAGGTCTGGCGCGCCGGGGAGGCCGTGCAGCTCTCGCCCACCGAGTTCAAGCTGCTGCGCTACTTCATGATCAACGCCGGGCGGGTGCTCTCCAAGGCCCAGATCCTCGACCACGTGTGGCGCTACGACTTCCGCGGCGACGACGGCATCGTCGAGTCCTACGTCTCCTACCTGCGCCGCAAGGTCGACACCGGCGACCCCAAGCTCATCCAGACGCTGCGCGGGATCGGTTACGTCCTGCGGGAGCAGAATCGTTGAGCGCGCCCCACTTCGTCGAGGTCGCCAGGAGGCGATGGGACCGGACCCCGCTGCGGGTCAGGCTGACCTCCGCCGTGCTCGCGCTCGTCGCCGGATCGCTCATCCTCATCAGCGTCTCCACGATCCTCGCGCTGCACTCCTACTTCCTCGGCACAGTGGACGACGAACTCAGGGACGTGCTCCTCAAGGGCGACCCCGCCTCGTTCAACGCCGTGCCCGACGACGAGGGCACGGCCGACCTCGGTGTGCGGCCCAACCAGTACGTCTTCAGCCTGGTCTACGACAACGGGAACCGCTTCGACGTGCCCGACCGCTCGTACGCGCCGGTGTTCACCCTCGAGCAGCTCCGCGAGGCGGGCGGCGAGGCCTTCACCGCGCTGGCCGCCGACGGCACCACCCGCTGGCGGGTCCTCGCCCTGCCCGGGACCGAGGTCGGCACCGAGAACCCCGACTTCGACCCCGACCCCGATTCCGAGGCCGAGGCAGGCAACCGGGCCGCCTACTACGCGCTGTCCTATAAGCTCTCCCACTTCGACAAGACCGTCGCGGGTCTGGTGTGGGTCGACATCTTCATCGGTGCGGGCGTCCTCGCCGGGCTCGCCGCGCTCGGTGTCGGCCTCGTGCGCGCCAGCCTCTCGCCGCTGCGCCAGATCGAGAACACCGCGGCCATGATCGCGGCCGGGAGCTATGCCAAGCGCGTGCCCGATCCCGACCGCGTCACCGAGGTCGGCCGCGTCGGCTACGCCATCAACATGATGCTCGGCAAGATCGAGAGCTCGATCCGCGCCAGGGAGTACTCGGAGGAGCGCGCCCACGACTCCGAGCGGCGCATGCGGGAGTTCATCGCCGACGCCTCCCACGAGCTGCGCACCCCGCTGACCAGCGTCAGGGGCTACGCCGAACTGGTCCGGGCCAACCCCGGCATGCCCGAGGCCGACCGGCAGCACTACATCGGACTGATCGAGGAGGCCGCCAAGCGGATGGGCCTGCTCGTGGGGGACCTGCTCCACCTCGCCCGGCTCGACCAGGAGCGGCCCGTCGAGGTCGAACCGGTCGACCTGGCCGTTCTCGGACACGAGGCCGTCGCGGCCCACGCCGTCGTCGCCGAGGACTACGAATTCGAGTTCAAGGCCGTGCCCGGCGCCTCGACCGTGGTCGTGGCCGACCGCGCCCGGATGCGGCAGGTCCTCGACAACCTGCTGTCCAACGCCGTCAGGCACACCCCGCCGGGCACCCGCGTCACGGTCGAGCTCCTCTCCGACGCCGACTGCGTGGTCCTGCGGGTCGCCGACGACGGCCCCGGCATGGACGCGGAGACGACCGAGCGGGTCTTCGAGCGCTTCTTCCGCTCCGACAGCGCGAATCACCCCGGATCGGGGCTCGGCCTGGCGATCGTCTCCACGATCGTCAAGGCCCAGGGCGGCACCGTCTCGGTCCGCTCCGCGCCCGGCGAAGGCACCGTCTTCACGGTGCGACTAGCTGCCGAGACGCCCCCTGAACGCCGTTCGGATCCTTAAAGGGTTTTAAGGCGTTTTTGCAGCGAAGCGAGAGCTGCGGGCTGCATGCTGCAATCATGAGCAATATTGAGAGCAACCCGCGTTCCGAAGGCGGACCGGAGCCGAGCCCGGAGCGGGTTCGAACGACCCCGGACGCCGATCCGAAACCCCAGACCCCCGGCGTCGAGCCCACCGCCCAGCCCGAGACGACTCCGCCCGCGCCCGGGCCGGCCCAGTCCGCGTCCGAGGCCCCCTCCGGCCCGCCCGAGCCCGGCAGTGCCTCCCAGCCCGGCAGCGCCCTCCCGCCCGAGCCGAACCACGGCTCCCAGCCCGAGCACGCGCCCCGGCCGAGCCAAGCCCAGCAGCCCTCCCACGAGCAGCCGACGCGGGTCCTCCCGCCCGGCCAGCACCACGCCGCGCCGCATATGACGGCCCCGCACGAGGCCCCGCCCGGCTGGGTCCCCGGAGGCGCCGTCCCGCCCGGCCGGCCGCCCCACTACGGGCCGCACGGGCCCGGCCCGCAGCGGCGGCCGAAGCGCGGCTGGGGCGTGATCCTCGCGGGCGCGGTGATCCTCGCCCTCCTCGCGGGCGGCGCCGGAGGCCTCGTCGGGTGGTACCTGTCGGACGACGAGCCCTCGACCACGGTCGTCGAGTCCGTGTCGATGGACGCGGGCGGCGGCATGACCTACACCGAGATCGTCGACGACGTGAGCCCCTCGGTGGTCACCATCGTGACCGACTCGGCCGAAGGCTCGGGCGTGGTCTACTCCGAGGACGGTTACATCGTCACCAACAACCACGTCGTCGAGGGCGCCAGCGCCGTGCAGGTCCGCTTCCCCGACGGCACCGTCGCCGACGCCGAGGTCCTCGCCACCGACCCCACGCAGGACCTCGCCGTCGTCCAGGTCTCCGGCGTCGACGATCTCCAGCCGATCGCCTTCGGCGACTCCGACGCGCTCCAGGTCGGCGACGCCACGGTCGCCATCGGCTCCCCGCTGGGCCTGGAAGGCACCGTCACGACCGGCATCGTCTCGGCGCTCAACCGCTCCATGTCCGTCAGCAACGAGGAGCAGAGCATGGGCCAGTCGTCCGGCCACACCCTCAGCGGCCTGATCCAGACCGACGCCGCGATCAACATGGGCAACTCCGGCGGCGCGCTCGTCAACGGCAACGGCGAGCTGATCGGCATCAACACCGCGATCCTCTCCCCGGAGTCGGGCAACGTCGGCCTCGGCTTCGCGATCCCGTCCAACACCGTCAAGGACGTGGTCGAGCAGCTCATCGAGCACGGCTCGGTCGAGCAGGGCTACCTCGGCGTGTCGGTCACCGACACGCAGGGCAACGGGGCGATGGTCCTCGCCGTCGAGGCCGGCTCCCCGGCCGACGAGGCCGGACTCCAGGAGGGCGACGTCATCACCGCGGTCGACGGCACCCAGGTCGCGAGCGCCTCCGAGGTGGTCGCGGCGGTGCAGAGCAAGGCCAGCGGCGACACGATCGGCATCACGTACGTGCGGGACAACTCGGAGCACGACACCGAGGCCACCCTCGCCACGAGGTGAGCACGCGAATGCGGAGCCCCGGCGCGCGACGCGCCGGGGCTCCGACGCTCCGAGGGCGCTACTGGTTCGCGGTGCTCTGGAGCGCCGCGCGCACCGGGCGCAGTTCGGCGGGCGGCTCGCCGGTGTCGATCCACTCGGCGAGGTGCTCGCGGTCGACGATGAGGACGCCGAGCTGGGCGGCCACGGCCTCGTTGCGGGCGGCGTGGTGCATCCAGTGCAGGTTGGCGTTGGTGATGAGCACGCCCGCGTCGCAGTCCCAGCGCGCCTTGATCTCCCCGCCGAGGATCTGCACGTGGCGGGTGCCGTTCTGGCGCTTCATGGCGTGGTCGTCCTTCTTGGCGCGCACGATGATGCGCTTGCCGTTGTTGAACGTCACCACGAAGTTGCACCCGAGGTCGTTCTGGCGGTGCCCGAACTTCTTGACGCGCTTGGCGTCGAGGCGCACGAGGAGCTGGGCGACCATCGCGTCGTAGGTCGGGATGTTCATCTTGTCGATGCCCCGCAGCAGCTGCTGGCGCTCGGCGGTGGTGACGCGGTCGAGGTGGTCGTGGTGACCGCGGCTGCGCAGCAGTACCCAGGTTGCGAGTGCCGTGCCCCCCAACAGGATCGCTGCTGACGCGAACCAGGCCCAGTATTCGGCGACGAAACCGATGGCGAGGTAACCGATGATGAGAACGGCGAGTCCCGCTCCCACTCTTAGGATCACGGACAAGGCGGCCTCCACTGTGTTCGAGAGGGCGTTCAGCTGCGTTATGTCGCCTGTGGTGTTACACCGAGTATCCGTTACCCTTCGCTCATATGTAAGGGCACTGTCCGGTACCCGACAACATGGCTCCGCAGCATGCATGTGCGCCGTGTCGCCGCATGCTCACCGAGCCCGGTTGCCCTCGCCTACGGTAGTGGATACTGGCCGTGTGTCAACATCATCGACCGGCGTTCTCGTGCTTCTCGGTGCGCCACTGGGAAATCCAGAGGACGCCTCACCTCGCGTGGCGTCGGAGCTGGCGCGCGCCGACGTCATCGCCGCAGAGGATACCCGGCGGCTCCAGCGGCTGCTGAGCGAACTCGGCGTGTCGTCGGCGGCGTCGATCACGTCCTACTTCGAAGGCAACGAGGTGGGGAAGACCGAGCCACTTATCGAACAATTGTACGACGGCAAGCGGATCGCCGTCATCACCGACGGCGGCATGCCGTCGGTCTCGGACCCCGGATACCGCCTGGTGCGCGCGGCGATCGACGCGGGCATCGCGGTGACCGCGGCCCCCGGGGCGAGCGCGGTGACGACCGCGCTGGCGCTGTCGGGGCTGCCGTGCGACCGGTTCTGCTTCGAAGGCTTCGCGCCGCGCAAGAACGGCGAGCGGCGCCGCCTGTTCGCCTCCCTGGCCGAGGAGCGACGCACGATGGTCTTCTTCGAATCCCCCCGGCGCGTCGAGAGCACGCTGCGCGCCATGGCCGAGACCTTCGGCGAAAGCCGCCCCGCGGCGCTGTGCCGGGAGCTGACGAAGACCCACGAGGAGGTCCGCCGCGGCGGCCTCGGCGAACTCGCTGCCGAAGCCGAAACCGACCCGCCGCGCGGCGAGATCACCCTCGTGGTCGAAGGCTGGCCTGGTCCGGATCCGCAGGACGCCACCCCCGGGGCGCTCGCGGCGGCCGTGACCGCCCTGACGAGCGGCGGCACGGATCGCAAAGCCGCGATGAAGGAGGTGGCGACCCGCTTCGGCGTGCCCCGCCGAACCGTCTACAACGCGCTGATCAATACGACCGACTGATCACTCGCCTGACCGGAGCGTCGTGACCTCGCACTGCGCCATGCCCGACCTCTCGATCCGGGCATCTGCGGTCAGCAACGGCGTGCCGAGCTGCTCCGCCACCGCGACATAGAGCGCGTCATACGCGCTGAGGTTGTGGCGCAGCTTCCAAACGCATTCCACCGCGGAGGCGTCGGGGATGATGAGCTGCAGATCGAGGTCGAAGTACTCGCGAAGCGCCCATTCCGCGCGCTCCTGATCGATCTTGTTCCCCATGACCATGCCCCGGAGGCCATGGCAGAACTCGGCGGTGAGGTGTCCTGGAGCCACCCACTGCTCATGCATCGACAAGGCACCGCGGGCCTTGTTGCCGAGCTCGCGATCATCGGTGAGCGCGCGAATGAGGGCACTGGCGTCGACGGTGATCACGTGGCGACTCCATGGCGGGGAGCGTCCTTGGCCGCCATCAGGTCTTCCGTGGTGTAAGTCGCGGACGGCATGCTCTTGAGACGGGCCTCGATCTCGGCCAGCTTCTTCCGGTTGTGATCGGCCGAGAGCGTTTTGCGGACCATGTCCGTCATGAAGGCCTGAAGCGACTGGCTGCGGGCTTCGGCCATCGCCCGGAGCTGGGAGAGCTCTTCTTCCGAGATCGAACGGATCAGTACATTCGGCATGCAATCATGGTAACTCTGCATGCAAGCATTTTAGCTTTCAATGCTGTTCATGTTTTGACGGCGACACGCCTACAACTCGTCGAACTTGAAGGTCTTCCATGCGAATACGGCCACCACGGCGGCGAAGACCGCCATGAAGGCTATTTCCGGGAGCACCGCCGCCGGGGACGCGCCCTGGACGACCACCGCCTGGAGGCCGTCGTTCAAATACCGCATCGGGGAGATGACCGACAGCCACTGGACCCACTGCGGGGCGGCCGTCAGCGGGAAGAACGCCCCCGAGATGAACGCCATCGGCATCGTGACCATGTTGCTCAGGCCCGCCGCGCCAGGCCCGGTCTTGGCGATGCCGCCGATCACCACGCCGATCGCCAGGAACGCCGCCGTGCCCAGCAGCACCAGCGGCACCGCGAACCACGTCCACGCCGACAGCTCCATGCCCATCGCCACCGCCACCGCCAGGAACAGCGCCGTCTGCAGCAGCGCCACCAAGAGGCTCACGGTGATGCGCGCGCCCACGAACGTCCCCGCCGACGCCGGAGTCAGGTGCAGTCGCCGGATGAGTTTGTCGCGCTTCCAGTCCACGAGCGTCCCGGCCGCGCCGAACACGCCCGAGATCGCGATACCCCACGCCAGGATGCCCGGAGCCAGGTACTGGACCGGCTCCAGCGAGTTGTCCTCGGCGGCGTCGGTCTCCAGCTCCAGGACCGGCGTGTCCGGTGCCGCTTCGGAGAGGACCGCGACGTTGACGTCGTCGACCAGCGCCGACAGCTGCTCGAGTGCGATCACGCCGGTCGTGGCGTTCGTCTGCGAGTAGTAGACCGTCACCGCCTCGCCGTCCTGGACGATCGCCGCGTCGGCGTCGCCCTCCTCCAACGCCTCCAGCGCCGCGTCCAGGTCCGCCGCGCCGCTCACCTCGAAGTCGCCCGGCTCGGCCCGTTCGAGCACCGGCACGTCGCCCACTTCGAGCACGCTCGGCACCGGCGTCTCGTTCGAGCCGTACACGCTCACCAGCAGCACCAGGAACATCCCCGGCAGGATCAGGTTGAAGAACACCTGCGAGCGGTCCCGCACCCAGCTGATCCCCAGCGCCTTCACCAGGCTGGCGAACGCGCGCGGGCGGCGCGTCCCGGTCTCGGCCCGCACCGGCGCCTCCACGCTCATTCCCGCCACTCCCGTCCGGTCACGTTCAAGAACACGTCTTCGAGGTTCGCCGTGCGCACCGCCAAGCCGTCCAGGGCCCCCTCGGCGGCCAGCGCCGTCAGCAGTCGCTGCGGGTCGCGCGTCTCGAACACGACCGCCTCGTCATCGGAGGCCGCCGTCTCGCCCTCGGCGAGCTCCTTGGCCCGCTCCTCGCTCAACTGCCCGGCCGCCACCGTGACGCGCGTCGGCGCGTCCAAGCCGCGGATGAGCTCGGCGGGGGAGTCCACGGCGAGGATCCTCCCGGCGTCCATGATCGCCACCCGGTCGCACAGCGCCTCGGCCTCCTCCATGTAGTGCGTCGTCAGCACCACGGTGCGGCCCTCGTCGTTGATCGAGCGCATCAGGTCCCACAGGTTCCGCCGCGCCTGCGGGTCGAGCGCCGCGGTCGGCTCGTCGAGGAACACCAGCTCCGGGTCGCCGACCAGCGCGCACGCGATCGACAGGCGCTGCTGCTGCCCGCCCGAGAGCTTCTGGCACCGCGTGCGGGCCTTGTCGCTCAACCCGACCTGCTCGAGCATCTCGGCCGCGCGGGCCCTGCTCGCGCCGTAGAGCTCGGCGAACGTCTCGATCTGCTCGCGCACCGTCAGGAACTCGAAGAACGACGACGCCTGCAACTGCACGCCCATGCGCTGCGACAGCGCCGGCGAATGCGGCCACGGCGACTGCCCGAGCAGGCGCACCTCGCCGCCGTCGGGCCTGCGCAGGCCCTCCACGATCTCCAGCGTCGTCGTCTTCCCGGCTCCGTTGGGGCCGAGGATGCCGAAGAACTCGCCCGCCTCGACGCGGAAGCTCACCCCGTCGACGGCGCGGACCTCCCCGGTCCTGCGGCCGCGGTAGGTCTTCTGGAGGTCGTTGACCTCGATGGCGGCGTCCATAACGGTCAACGCTATGCCATCGGCCGATGTGACCGGCTTCTCGCCTTGCGGGTGTAGCGGACCGGTACGCCTCCCGGCGGAGCCCCGCACCTTCCGCTCATCGGCGCCGTGCGCCGGACTTCACCGCACCGGCACGGCCGCCGCACGCGTCGGCAACCCCGCCGGGCGATCGTGGCGGACATGACGACGAAGAACGGCTGGATCACCGACTGGCGCCCCGACGACGAGGCCTTCTGGCGCTCGACCGGCCGCAGGACCGCCAGACGCAATCTGCTCTGGTCGGTCGTCGTCGAACACCTCGGCTTCTCGGTGTGGGTGATGTTCAGCATCGTCACGCCCTACCTCGCCGCGGCCGGATTCGACTTCACCGTCGGCCAGCTGTTCTGGCTCACCGCCGTCCCCAACCTCGTCGGCTCGCTCCTGCGCATCCCCTACACCGCCGCCGTCGCCCTCCTCGGCGGCCGCACCTGGACCGCCGTCTCCGCCGCGCTGCTGGTCGTCCCCACCGCCCTGCTCGCCCACTGCCTGACGACGCCCGGCACGCCCTACTGGATGTTCGTCCTCGCCGGAGCGGCCGCCGGGTTCGGCGGCGGCAACTTCGCCTCCTCGATGGCCAACATCTCCTACTTCTTTCCCGAACGCCACCGCGGCGCCGCGCTCGGCGTCAACGCCGCCGGAGGCAACATCGGCGTCCCGGCCATGCAGTTCACCGGCCCGCTCGTGATCGGCCTCGGCGCCTCCCAAGGCGAGGCCCTCCATCTCCACAACATCCCGCTGCTGTGGCTCGTCCTCGGCCTGTTCGCCGCCGTCATGGCCTGGCGCGGCATGGACGACCTCGCCGTCGCGCGCACCCCGCTCCGGCGGCAGCTGCCCGCCCTGGCCAGCGGGCACACGTGGATCATGAGCGCCCTCTACGTCGGCACGTTCGGCTCGTTCATCGGCTACTCGTTCGCGTTCCCGCTGGTCATCAAGATCGAGTTCCCCGCGTTCGACGCGCTGTGGCTCGCCGCCCTCGGCCCGCTCGTCGGCTCGCTGGCGAGGCCGCTCGGCGGCCGCCTGGCCGACCGGCGTTCCGGCGCCCCCATCACGAGCCTGGCGCTCTGCGCCATGGGCCTCGGCGCGACCGGCGCGGTCGCCGGGATCGGCACCGGCTCCTTCGGGCTGTTCTTCGCCTCCTTCATGGTCCTGTTCCTCATGAGCGGGATCGCCAACGGCTCCACGTACCGGTCGATCCCCGCGATCTTCCAAGCCGAGGCCGCCGCCGCGGCGGGCGGCCGCCCCACCGAGGCCGACATCCTGGGCGCCAAGCGGCTCACCGCCGCCGCGCTCGGCTGGATCTCCGCCGTCGGCGCGTTCGGCGGCTTCCTCATCAACCAGGGCTTCCGCATCGCGAACGAGGCCACCGGATCGGTCGTCGCCGCTATGGTCGCCTTCCTCGCCGCCTATGCGGTCCTCCTCGCCTTGAACTGGTGGTGCTACCAGCGGACCGTGTTCGCCGAGCGGATCCCCAGCCTCGCCCACGCGAAAGTCTGACCGTCCGGCAATCGCCGGATCGGCGCGTTGCGGGCCGCTTAGCCTCCCCGAAACATCCGGCTCGTGGCGATGTAACGGCGCCCCGGCACACTCGCCGCATGACCGTTCGCACCCGCCTCCCCGTGGTCCGCGCCGCCGACACCCACTGCCCCTACTGCGCCCTCCAGTGCGGCATGCGGCTCGAAGAGGACGAGTCCGGCGAGGTCACCGCCTCGCCGCGCGGCGGCGGCATGTGCAAGAAGGGCTGGACGGCCCCCGAGCTCCTCGACCACCCCGACCGGATCACCACCCCGCTGCTCAGGGGCGAACCAGTCTCCTGGGCGACCGCGCTCGACCACGTCGCCGACCGGATCCGCGCCGTCCAGGCCGAGCACGGCAAGGACGCCGTCGGCGCCATCGGCGGCGGCGGGCTCACCAACGAGAAGGCCTACCAGCTCGGCAAGTGGACCCGCCTCGCCCTCGGCAGCAGGCACATCGACTACAACGGCCGCTTCTGCATGTCCTCGGCCGCCGCCGCGCTGAACCGCTCCCTCGGCGTCGACCGCGGCCTGCCCTTCCCCGCCGCCGACCTCAGGGAGGCCGACGTCGTGCTCCTGGTCGGCGCCAACCCCGCCGAGACCATGCCGCCGTTCATGCGCCACCTCCAGAACGCCGAGCTCGTCGTCGTCGACCCCCGCCGCACCGCCACCGCCGAGGCCGCCCAGCTCCACCTCCAGCCCCAGCCCGGCACCGACCTCGCGCTGGCCAACGGCCTGCTGCACATCTGCATCGAGCAGGGCTACCTCGACCACGCTTACATCGACGCTCACACCACCGGCTTCGACGAGGTCCGCCAGACCGCCGCGGGCTACTGGCCCGCGTTCGTCGAGCGCATCACCGGCGTCGGCGTCCCCGACCTGTACGCCGCCGCCCGCCTCCTCGCCGGGCGCATCGGCGACGCGAAGGCCCCCGCCAAGACCGCGATCCTGACCGCCCGTGGCTCCGAGCAGCACGCCAAGGGCGTCGACACCGTCACCGCCTGGATCAACCTCGCGCTCGCCCTCGGCCTGCCCGGCAAGCCCTCCTCGGGCTACGGCTGCATCACCGGCCAGGGCAACGGCCAGGGCGGGCGCGAGCACGGCCAGAAGGCCGACCAGCTCCCCGGCTACCGCTCGATCGACGACCCGGCCGATCGCGAGCACGTCGCCGCCGTCTGGGGCGTCGACCCCGGCACGCTGCCCGGCGCGGGCGTCTCGGCCGTCGAGCTGCTGCGCAAATGCGGCGACGAGGTCAAGATGCTGTTCGTGCTCGGCTCGAACCCGGCCGTCTCCGCCCCGCGCGCGGCCCGCGTCTCGGACCGCCTGCGGGCCCTCGACTCGCTCGTCTCGTTCGACTTCGTCATGTCCGAGACCGCCGCGCTCGCCGAGGTCGTCCTCCCGGTCGCGCAGTGGGCCGAGGAGGACGGCACCATGACCGATCTCGAAGGCCGTGTCATCCGGCGCCGCGCGCTGCGCCCGGCGCCCGGCCTCGCCCGCTCCGACCTGTGGGTCCTCAAGGCACTCGCCGACCGACTCGACGCACCCGGCGCCTACTCGGCCGACCCCCAGGCGGTCTTCGAAGAGCTCGGCCGCGCCTCGGCCGGTGGCCGGGCCGACTACTCCGGCCTCACCTACGACCGGCTCGACGAGCGGACCTTCCAGTGGCCCGTGCCCTCCCCGGACCACGACGGCACGCCCCGCATGTTCGCCGACGGCAAGTTCCCCACCCCCGACGGCCGGGCCAGATTCATCGCCGTCGACCACCGGCACCCCGCCGAACGCCGCGACGACGTCTATCCGCTGTACCTGACGACCGGCCGCGTCCTCACCCAGTACCAGACCGGCGCCCAGACCCGCCTGATCGCCTCCCTCGATGGCGAGCCGTTCCTCCAGATCCACCCGGACACGGCCGTGCGCCACGGCATCGCCGACGGCGACCAGGTCCGCGTGACCTCCCGCCGCGGCTCCTACACCGCCCCGGCCCGCCTGAGCGCCGACATCAGGCCGGACACGGTGTTCTCCCCGTTCCACTTCCCCGGCGCGGCCAACGCCAACGCCGCCGTCTCCGACGTGCTCGACCCGATCTCGCGCATGCCCGAGTTCAAGGTCTGCGCCGTCAAGATCGCCCCGGTCCCTGGGGGTTGAGACGCCGCCAGAGCGGCGGGGCCCGCGCCGTCGAGATCACCCCAGCCGCCGACAGCTCGGTAGAAAGACGGAGGCGAAATGGTCGAATTACCCAGGGAGGCAACCCCAGTGCGCTCATAGATTGGCAGTGCGGCCCGGTTCTGACACGGGCCGGGCCGACCACACTCCATCCGAATGGGAGCACGACCTTGAAACGCAACGTCAAACGGGCGCTGCTCGGGACCACCGCCGTCGCGGTGGCCGCCACCACCGGCGCCTTCGCGCTCACCGGCGCCAACGCCGAGACCGCCGACGCCGAGCCGATCCACCCGCCCGCCCTCGCGATCCCCGAGCCCTCCGGCCCCTTCGCCACCGGCACCACCGCGCTCCACCTCGTCGACGAGGGCCGCGCGGACCCGTGGGCGCCCGAAGAGGATCGCGAGCTCATGGTGACGATGTGGTACCCCACTGAGGAAGAGGGCGAGAGCGCGCCGTACATGACCGCCGAGGAGTCGGCCCTGTTCGCCGTGCAGCTCGAAATCCCGCCGGACCTGCTCGCGAGCGTCGAGACGAACTCGGTGCCGGGCGCCGAGCCGCTCGCCGACGACGGCTCGCTGCCGCTGGTGGTGCTCTCGCCGGGCTTCTCCTTCCCGCGCGCCACGCTCACCGGCCTCGCCGAGGAACTCGCCAGCCAGGGGTACGCCGTCGCGGCCGTCGGCCACAACTACGAGGCCCCGATCACCTTCCCCGACCGCACCACCGAATGCCTCGCCTGCACGACCGACGACTACGACGCGATCGTCCCGAACCGGGCCGAGGACCTGTCGTTCGTGCTCGACGAACTGACCGGCGACGACGCCGCCTGGGAGGACGCGGGAATCGTCGACGCCGACCGCGTCATGGTCGGCGGCCACTCGATCGGCGGCGCGAGCAGCCACCGAGTCATGCTCGCCGACGACCGCTTCGACGCCGGGTTCAACCTCGACGGCACCTTCTTCGGGCTCGACCGGCACAAGCTCGACCGGCCGTTCATGATGGTCGGCGCGGCCGAGCACGGCCAGCCCGGCGAGGACAAGACCTGGACGAAGGCCTGGAAGCACCTGGACGGCTGGAAGCGCTGGGTCACCGTCGAGGACACCACGCACAGCTCCTTCACCGACTTCGCCCCGCTCGGCGTCCAGGCGGGCATGCCGATCCAGGACTTGGACGGGTTCTATGCCGACCGGCTGACCCGCGCCTACGTCACCGCGTTCGCCGACGAGCACCTGCGCGGCGAGGACGAGCCGATCCTCGACGGCGAGAACGAGGACTGGCCCGAAGTCGAGTTCCACAACCCGTAGCGCCGCAAGACGCCGGCCCGCCGACGAAAAGCGTCGGCGGGCCGGCGATGGTCACTGGTCTGGTCGGGCCGGGATCTCCTCGATCTGTTCGGAGCCGTCGTTTCGGCCGCTGCTGCCGGCACCGGCGGCGCGCGGTCGGCGGCGGCTGCTCAACCTTTTGGGATGAGCACCGCCACATCGCTGTGCAGGCTCGACAACCCCGAGTCGAAGGTCGCGAGCTTCCCGTTCCTCGCTCGGGCGAGGCCGGCCAGGTACGCGTCGGTCACCTGCCGGTGCCCGACGACTCCGGTGAGCGAGACCGCGCTGTAAGGCAGGTCGTCCGGCCAGAACTCATAGCCGGGGACCGCCGAGATATCGCTCAAGCCCTGGCGCGCGATAGCCGCCGAGGCTCCTTGACGCAGGAGGAACCGAACCAGGCCGCCCTCGGTGATAGGGCAGACGGCGAATCCGTCCTCCTTGTTCGAGGTGAGCCATTCACTGGCGTCCTTGTTGTGAACATGCTCGGGAAAGGCCAGCGCAATGAGCACGTTCAGGTCCAGCAGCGCCGCCACTATTCCTCATCCTCCAGACTGCGCACGTCCTCGGAGGTGATTACTCGACCCGTGAAGAACTGCGGGAAGCCGGTCAACTCGTCGTGAGAGATGGTGCCGTTCGGTTCGGTGTGGCGACCCAGCCCCTCGCGCATGAGTTTGGCGACGACGTCGCTGAGCGTCGTCCCGGTGTCCCGTGCGATGGCGAGTGCCTGCTGATGCAGGTCGGCGGGTAGATCGACGGTAGTACGCATGGATACATCATATCATCTGTGCATCATGATGATTTCTCACTTTTCACGTTTTGTCCAGGGCCGCGGAGCCGCTGGGGGAGCAGGAACTCCAGGTGCTCCTCGGCGACGCTCCGCTCGATCACCTCGATCGGGCCGAACGCCGCGATCGCCTCCACCACCTCGTCCACCAGCGCCGGAGGCGCCGAGGCCCCCGCCGTCACCGCCACCGTCCCCGCCGCCTCGATCCACGCCCGCTCGATCTCGCCCGCCCCGTCGATCAGGTGCGCCTCGGTGCCCGCGTTCCGCGCCAGCTCCACGAGCCGGTTCGAGTTCGAGGAGTTCACCGAGCCGATCACGACCACCACGTCCGCCTCCTCCACCACGGCCGCCAGCGCGTTCTGCCGGTTCGTGGTGGCATAGCAGACGTCGTCGGTCTTCGGCGCCTTGATGCCGGGGAACCGCCGCCGCAGCGCCGCCGCGATCCGCTCGACCTCGGCCACCGCGAGCGTCGTCTGCGCCAGGTACGTGAGCCGGCCGGGGTCGGGGACGTCCAGCCTCTCGACGTCCTCGACCCCCTCCACCAGCACCGTCCGCTCCGGAGCGACGCCCATGGTGCCCACGACCTCCTCGTGGCCGGCGTGCCCGATGAGGACCACGGTGTCACCCGCCCCCGATGCCCGCCTCGCCTCCATGTGCACCTTGGAGACGAGCGGGCACGTCGCGTCGACCGCGTCCAGCCCGCGCAGCGCCGCCTCGGCCTCCACTGCCGGGGCCACGCCGTGCGCCGAGAACACCACGAGCGCGTCCTTGGGCACCTCATCGAGCTCGCCGACGAACACCGCCCCGCGAGATTCGAGGTCGCCCACCACCTGCGCGTTGTGGACGATCTGGTTGCGCACGTACACCGGCGGCCCGTGCCGCTCCAGCAGCCGCTCCACGATGTCGATCGCCCGCTCCACACCCGCGCAGAACGAGCGCGGCGACGGCAGCAGGACCCGCCTCGGTCCGTTCACCTCGTCCTCCCGACCGTGCTCGCCGCCAGGTCGTTCAGCTCCACGACCGCCTCCGGGCGCAGCTGTGCGCCAGCGAGCCCCGCCGAGGCCGCCGCCGTCAGCGTCGCCGCCGCCAACTCGCTGGCCTGCCTGCCGCCGCAGGCCTCCACCAGTTCGGCGGCGCGGCGCAGCTCGGCCTCTTCCAGCGGCGCGGGGCGCCGGTACAGCCCCGCCAGCTCGGCCGCCTCCGGGCGGTCCGAGCCGAGCGCGGCCGCCACCGGCAGCGACTTCTTGCGGTTGCGCAGGTCCGAGTACACCGACTTGCCGGTGGCCTCCGGGTCGCCCCAGATGCCCAGCAGGTCGTCGACGTGCTGGAACGCCAGCCCGATCCGGAGCCCGAAGTCGCGCAGCACCGCCACTTGCGCGGCGCTCCCGCCCGCGTACAGCGCCCCCAGGCCGGTGGCGCAGCCCATGAGCGAGGCGGTCTTGGCCTCGGACATGGCGGTGCACTCGGCCAGGCCCACCTGCTCGCGGTCCTCGAACCCGGTGTCGGCCAGCTGGCCCTCGATGAGCGACCGGACGGTCGAGGCCAGTCGGCCGACGGCCTCGGCGGCCCACGCGCCGCCCGCGTCGGCGAGGACCTCGAACGCCAAGGCGTGCATGGCGTCGCCGAGGAGGATCGCGTCGGTCGTGCCGAAGACCTTCCACACGGTCGGGCGGTGCCGCCGCATGGTGTCGCGGTCGATGATGTCGTCGTGGACGAGCGAGAAGTTGTGGACCAGCTCCACGGCCACCGCCGCGGGGACGGCGGACCGCCACTGGCCCGCGACGGCCTTGGCCGCCAGGAGCGTCAGCAGCGGCCGCACGGCCTTGCCGGATTCGCCCGCGGCCGGTCGGCCGGCGGGATCGGTCCATCCGAAGTGGTAGGCGGCGACGCGGGCCGCAGCGGCGGGGAGCCGCTCGACGGCGGACCGCAGTCCGGTGTCGATGGCCTCGCGTTCGGCGGCGTAGCGGTCGGTCAGCACGGTCATGTGGCCTCCCAGGTCAGCTGTTCGGGATCGGGTCGCCGGGCGCCCGGGGGAGTGCCCCGCGGGCGCCCGGCGCTGGCGCGGCTCGGTTCGCGAAGTCCCGGGTACCCCGCGGGCACCCGGGTGCTCCGCTACCGGCCGATCTCGACGTTCTCGAGGATGCCGAGCGCGTCCGGCACCAGCACCGCCGCCGAATAGTAGGCGCTGACCAGGTAGGACGTGACGGCTTTGTCGTCGATGCCCATGAACCGGACCGACAGGCCCGGCTCGTACTCGTCGGGCAGGCCGGTCTGGTGCAGGCCGACCACGCCCTGCTCGTCCTCGCCGGTCCGCATGCACAGGATCGAGGTGGTGCGGTTGGCCGAGATCGGGAGCTTGTTGCACGGCAGGATCGGCAGACCCCGCCACGCCGGGAGGTGGTGGCCGCCGAACTCGACCGTCGACGGGTAGAGGCCCCGCTTGTTGCACTCGCGCCCGATCGCGGCGATCGCCTTCGGGTGGGCGAGCAGGTACTCGGGCTTGCGGCGGCGGCTGATCAGCTCGTCGAGGTCGTCCGGCGTCGGCGGCCCGGTGCGGGTCGGGATGCGCTGCTCCAGCGCGGCGTTGTGCAGCAGCCCGAACTCGCGGTTGTTGACCATCTGCTCCTCCTGCTGCTCGCGGAGGGCCTCGACGGTGAGCCGGAGCTGCTGCTCCATCTGGTTCATCGGCTTGTTGTAGAGGTCGGCGACCCGCGTGTGGACCCGCAGCACGGTCTGCGCCACCGACAGCTCGTACTCCCTCGGCGAGCGCTCGTAGTCGACGAAGGTCCGCGGCAGGTCGGGCTCGCCCGAGTGCCCCGCGGCGATGTCGATGGCGGCCTCGCCGTACTTGTTGGACCTGGCCGACGACTCGGAGCGGTAGTGCTCGAGGTGCTCGGCCAGGGCCGGGATCCGCTCGGTGAGCTCGGCGATCGCGTCGGACGACAGCGTGAGCACCGTGGTCGGCACGGAGGCCACGGCGTCGCCGTCCCACACGGGCCCGTCCTCGGTCAGGGCCTGGGCGCCGAAGTGGTCGCCGTCGACGAGCACGTCCACGGTGGCCTGTTCGCCGTAGGGCCCCGAGACGAGCTGGTCGACGCGCCCGTGGGCGATCAGGTGGAGCCCGTCGACGGGCTCGCCGCTCGTGGCGAGGCGCTCGCCGGGCGAGAGCTCGCGCTGCTCGAAGCGGTCGGCGATGGCCTCGAACGCGGCCTCGTCGCCGAGGCCGCGCAGCTGCGCGATCTCGCCGAGCTCGGACGGGATGACGCGGACCGCTGCGCCCTCGGTGGTGAACTGGACGCGTCCGTCGCCCACGGTGTAGGTGAGCCGCCGGTTGACGCGGTAGGTGCCGCCGGTGGTCTGGACCCACGGCAGGATCCGCAGCAGCCACCGGGAGGTGATCTCCTGCATCTGCGGGGCCGACTTGGTGGTGGAGGCGAGGTTGCGGGCCGCGGCCGTGGAGAGGCTCGTCTGCTCCTGGCCGTTGTCGGTCTGCGTCGGCGGCGTCGGGTCGTTGAGAACCGAATCGGACATGGTGATGATTCCTCACGCTAGGGCGTATAGTTCGCTTCAGTTGTTATAGGTTCTATATGGCTATAAAAGAAATATCAACCCTCAATATGCTCATAGGTCCGTATAATGCGCGTCGATCTCGTCGTAGCGGTCCATCGCGCTGTGGTAGGCGTCGGCCCGCACGGCCTCGCCCCGGCTGAACGGGTATTCCAGCTGGTAGGTGGCGAACAGCATGAGCGCGACCATGCCCGAGATCAGCCCCACCAGGACGAACTGGAACCGCCGCGTCGGCGTGCCGAGCGTCAGCGAGACGACGAGCACCAGCAGCGCCCCCGCCAGCAGCACCGCCCACATCGGCCCCGACAGCCCCCGCTGCGCCTGGAGGGTCCGGTCGGTGCGGTACTCGGCGAGCGCCCTCGCCTGGTCCCTGGCGTCGTCGAGCTGCGCCTGGAGTGCCTCGTCCGCGTCGGGGACCGCCGCGAACGGGGCTCGCATCCGGTCGATGAGCAGCAGTCCCTCCGAGCCGAGCGGGTCCAGCTCGTCCATGGCCTCCCACTCGTCGCCGACGACCAGCGCGGTGTAGTCGCGCACCGCGTCCCGCACCTCGTCGCGCCCCTCCGGCGGCAGCACCCCGGCCGCCCAGTACACCTCGACCAGCGCGCCGGCCTCCTGGTACGTGACGTGCCCGGCCTCGTTTCGGTTCTCCCAGGCGGTGATGAGCACGAAGGCGAGCACGACCGCGTACAGCACCGTGAGCAGCTCGAACAGCGTCGTGCCGATCTCGTTGTTGCGCTCGCGCCCGGTCGGCGGGGCGAACCGCTGGAGCAGCGCGACGAGCACGCTGACCACCGCCACCACCGCGAGAGTGAATGCCAGACTTTCCCACCAGATTGCCATTGACAGCCCTAAAGTTCGTAAAACAGAATCTCAGTCATGAAGCAGATATATGCCCCGATCGCGCTCGTGCTCGCCGCGGCCTCCGTGACGGCCGCGGCCGCGCTGGCCTTCCCCAGCGCCGCGCCCGCGCAGGCCGGACCCGTCATCGACATCGAGATCCGCCTGTGCCTCGACCTGCCGCTGCTCCCTCCGCTGCTGCCGTGCCCGTCCCCAGAGCCGACGCCGAGCGCGCCCCCCTCCTCCGAGCCGCCGCACTCCGCCAGCCCGTCGCCGTCCCCCTCGCCGTCGCCGAGCCCCTCACCGACCCCGACCCCGACGCCGACTCCATCGCCCACCCCGTCACCGGCGGCCCCGGAGCCGACCGAACCGGCCTCCTCCGCGCCGCCGCAACCGGAACCCACACAACCCGGACCGACGCCCGAGTCCCCGTCCCCCTCACCGACGCCGTCGCCGACCCTCCCCGGCCCACTGCCGGAGCACCTCGCGATCGACGACCCCGCCCCCGTCGCGGTGTCCGACGCGGACGACACCGTCGAGACCAAGCGCCGCATGATGGTCGTCATGCTCGCGTTCACCGTCGCCTCTGGAGCGGGAGCGGTGGCCGGGCGCCGGCGCTGACCGACCCCGGGCCCACGTCCGGCAGCCGCCTGAGCTCCTCCTCGCGGTAGCGGCTCGTCTCGAAGTGCCAGTTGAGGATCGCCGGCACCCAGTTGCGCAGCTCCTCGACATAGGCGTCCAAGGCCGCACGCGCCTCCGCCTCCAGTCCGCACTCCTCGGCCACCACCGGGATCTCGGCCTGCGCGATCAGCTCGAACTGCTCGATCCTGGCGCGGATCAGGTCGCACACCACCGCGACGGCCTCGTCCTTGGGGCATTCGAGGAACTCCTCGACGACCACCACGCTGTTGATCAGCTCGCCCTCGAACTCGATCTCCTTCTGATACGAGAAGACGTCGTTGATGAGGCACGCCGCGTCCACGGCGCTGTTCTCCAACTCCCGCACCGGCCTGGACGCGTACACCTCGTCGGGCACCAGCCGCCCCGTGGTGAGCCGCGCCAGGCTCATCGTCATGTCCGAGCCGAACGTCGCCCGGCGCATCTCGACGTAGTCCACCGGGTCGGGGATGCGGTTCTGCGCCGCGGTGTGCAGCTCCCACAGCCAGCCTTCGAGCATCACCTCCACCGCCCGCCTGAGCTCCGCCCGCCCGGTCTCCTCCAGGCCGCTCGCCGTCCGCTCCCACAGGTCCGCCAGGCCCGCCTCCAGCGGACCCGCCGCCTCGGGCACCGGGCCCATGTCGAGCGGCATGCACCGCCCGAGCCGCCGGTTCTGCGCCACGGCCGCCGCGAGGTTCCGCGACCGCCCGAACATCACCGGGTAGTAGTCGTCGCCGTAGGTGCCCCACGCCAACCAGTCCGAGGACAGCTCGATCTCCTCGACCGTGCCGTCCGGGTCGATGCCCGCCGAACACAGCGGGAAGTCGAACGACGCCAGCTGCTGTGCCGTCCACAGGCCCGAGCCGGGCACCAGCGGGTCGCGCTCGGTCATGCCCATCCTGGCCGTCCACTCGCAGCAGTGCCGCCGCCCCGCGTCGGTGTGCGGACTGAGCTTGAGCGGAAACGGCATGTAGATCTCGGGCAGCCGCGTCGGCCCCACCCGCCGGAACGGCGCCCGCGAGTGCTGCCGCGGCCCCGAGACCGCGACGCGGGCCGCCCCGGTCCCCAGGCCGTTCGGCCCGCCCAGCACCCGGTCGGCCGCGTCGTTCATGTAGCGGCTCGAACGCATGTGCCACTCGTGTCCGCCCGCCTGCCAGTCCTGGAGCCCCTTGGCGTACAGGGCGACCGCCAGCTGCTCGGGCGGCGTGACGCCCCGCTCGGCGCACAGCAGCGGCATCTCGGTGAGCGCGGTGCTCTCGAACTGGTGCAGCCGCGAGGTCAGCACGTCGTTGACCAGCTCGGCGGCGCGCTGCGTCGCGCAGCCGAGGAAGCGCTCGAAGACGAGCACCGCGTTGGCGTTCTCGCCCTCCTCGGTGACCTCCCGCCGGTACGAGAACAGGTCGTTGCGCAGGTGCACGCCGTCGGCGAACGTGTCCCTCAGCACCTTCAGCGGCCGCTCGGCGGCGATCGCGTCCGGCACCTCGGCGCCGACGGCGTACTCCACCAGACCCGCCGACCACGGCGCCCCGCCGACCTTGCGCCGCATCGCGATGTACTCGATCGGGTTCGCCACCCGGTCGGCGGCGATGTTCGCCAGCTCCCACAGCGACTCCATGAGCAGCCCCTCGGTGCTGACGGTGAAGCGGCGCCGCCACCCGACGGACATCGACGGCGCGGTGCGCTCCCACAGGTCCGCCAGCCCCCGTTCGATCGGATTCGTCGGCTCGGGAGTCTCGCTCATGTCGATCGGCATGAACAGCCCGATCCGGTCGAGGTACGCCTTCGCCCCGGCGGTGTCCCGCGTGCGCTTGAACGCGTCGAGGAAGTGGTCGTCGAAGAAGAACACCCACACGTACCAGTCGGTGATCAGATCGAGCGCCTCGGCGCCGCAGTCGGGGTGCGTGTACGCGCACAGCAGCCCGTAGTCGTGGCGCTCCAGCTCGGCCTCGTCCCAGATGACGCCGCCGTCCGCGGCCGGGGCGTCGAGCATCCCCATCTCCTTGGCCCATATGCGGGCGTGGGTGCGGGCCCCCTCGACGTTGGGGTTGAGCCGGGCCGGGTACGGCAGGTAGAACACGGGCAGATCGAACGGGTCGTCAGCAGACATAGTACTCCAAATGGGTGAAACCTTCGGATTACGTCGAATAACACTGTAAGAGCCGAAGTCGCCCGCCGCCACCCCCGAGACCGTCACGTGCAGAAAGCGTCTAGACACCCTGTGTGCGAATCGCACACCCCCGTCCGACGCGTCACCTGTCCGCGCCCTGAAAGTCCGGAGTGAGCACTACTTAGCACGCGCGAAACAAAGGCCGCGCCACTGTGTAACAGCACCGGGCAACCCTGGAGTTCCGTCGAGGCCGGACAGCGCGGTCGCCACGACAGCGCGGCCCCGAGCCGCGCCGCCAGCAACACCCGCCGACAACCGGGGAGGTCCAGCGCGTGAAGGTCGCCATCGTCGGCTACGGCATGGCCGGGGCCCGCATAGCCCGAGAACTCGGGCGCCGCGGCCTCGAGGTCACCGTGTTCGGCGCCGAGTCCAGCGCCGCCTACAACCGCATCCTGCTCTCCAGCATGATCGCCGGAAAGCAGTCCGAAGCCGAGATCGCCCTGCCCGCGCCCCCCGACCACGTCGAACTGCGCCTCGGCGAGGCCGTCGAAGCCGTCGACCTCAGTGCCAAGACCGTGGGCGGCACCGCCTTCGACAAGCTCGTGCTCGCCACCGGCGCCGACGCCTTCGTCCCGCCCATTCCCGGGCTCCTGCCGCTCCCCACCGGCGCTTATGTGCTCCGCACCATCGACGACGCCCGCCGCATCCTCACCGAGACCGAGAACCGCGCCAGCGCCGTCGTCCTCGGCGGCGGCCTCCTCGGCCTCGAAGCCGCCCGCGGCCTCGCCGGGCGCGGCCTCGACGTCACCGTCGTCCACGCCGCCGGCCACCTCATGGAGCGCCAGCTCGACCCGCTCGGCTCCCAGGTCCTCGCCGCCACCTACGCCGAACTCGGCGTCCGCTCGGTCACCGACGCCCAGACCACCCGCGTCATCCACGGCGACGACGGCCTGAGCCTCGTCCTCGCCGACGGCCGCACCGTCACCGGCCAGCTCATGGTCGTCTCCTGCGGCATCCGCCCCGAGACCGGCCTCGCCCGCGCCATGGGCCTCGACGTGGGCCGCGGCGTCGTCATCGACGACCAGTGCCGCACCTCCCACCCCGACGTGTTCGCCGTCGGCGACTGCGCCGAGCACCGCGGCATCCCCTACGGCCTCGTCGGACCCGCCTGGGAGCAGGCCGACGTCGTCGCCGACCTCCTCTCCGGAGCCGACCCCGGCGCCGCCTACACCGGCTCGCGGCTCGTCACCCGCCTCAAGGCCACCGGCATCGACCTCGCCGCGATGGGCGAGGTCGACGGCGACGAGGTGGTCTCCTTCGCCGACCCCGGCCGCGGCACCTACGCCCGCCTCGTCATCGACGAGGAGGGTCGCCTTGCCGGGGCCGTCATGCTCGGCGACAACCCCATGGTCGGCCAGGTGGTGCAGCTGTTCGACACCGGCGATCCCGTCCCGCACGACCGCCGCACCCTCCTGATGGGACGACCCGGCGAATCGGTGTCCGTCGCCCCCGCCACACCCGAGTCCATGCCCGAGGCGGCTGTGGTGTGCCGGTGCAACAACGTCACCAAGAAGGCATTGACCGACGCGTTCCGGTCCGGAGCGCGCACCCCCGAAGCGCTGTCCGACGCCACCCAGGCGTCGACCGGCTGCGGCACCTGCGTCGACGACGTCGCGAGCGTGTGCAAATGGCTGAGTGGAACCGTCGCCGGCCTCGGTGAGGCCGCCGCGATCTTGAAAGAGGTGCCAGCATGAGCGACAAGCGATTGGTAGTGGTCGGCGACGGCATGGTCGGCCGCCGGTTCCTGGAGGCGATCGCCGAGCGCGACCCGTCCTGGGACGTCACCGTCCTCGCCGAGGAGCCCCGGCCCGCCTACGACCGGGTGCGCCTCTCGGCGTTCTTCGACGGCGTCAGCGCCGAGGAGCTCTCCCTCGCCACCGAGCTGCCCGGCGTCGACGTCCGCCTGAGCGAACCGGCGACCGCGATCGACCGCGCCGCCCGCGCCGTCCGCACCGAGCGCGGCGAATACGCCTACGACAAGCTCGTGCTCGCCACCGGCTCGGCCGCGTTCGTCCCGCCCGTCGAAGGCGCCGGCCTCGACGGCGTGTTCGTCTACCGCACCATCGAGGACCTCGAAGCCATCAAGGCCCGAGCCGAGGGCCGCCGCCACGGCGTCGTCATCGGCGGCGGCCTCCTCGGCCTCGAAGCCGCCAACGCGCTGCGCCTGCTCGGCCTGGAGACCCAGATCGTCGAGTTCGCGCCCTGGCTCATGGCCCGCCAGCTCGACGAGGCCGGCGGCGGCGTCCTCAAGCAGCACATCGAGAAGCTCGGCATCGACGTCGCCTGCTCCACCGGCGGCACCAGGATCGAGCAGGCGGGCGACCGCCTGCTCATGGAGACCAACGTCGAAGGACTCGCCTTCGACACCGACCTCATCGTCTTCGCCGCGGGCGTGCGCCCCCGCGACCAGTTGGCACGCGACTGCGGCCTGGAGGTCGGCGAGCGCGGCGGCATCACCACCGACACCGCCTGCCAGACCTCCGACCCCGACGTCTACGCCATCGGTGAGGTCGCCGCCATGGAAGGCGTCTGCTACGGCCTGGTCGCCCCCGGCTACACCATGGCCGAGGTCGTCGCCGACCGCCTCGCGGGCGGCGAGGCCACCTTCCCCGGCGCCGACCTCTCCACCAAGCTCAAGCTCCTCGGCGTCGACGTCGCCCAGTTCGGCGCCATGGACGGCCCGCTCGCCACCACCTACCTCGACCCGGCCGAAGGCCTCTACGCCAAGCTCATCCTCTCCGACGACGCGCAGACCCTCCTGGGCGGCATGCTCGTCGGCAACGCCGAGCCGTACCCGCTGCTGAGAGCCAGCGTCGGCGGCCCCGTCCCCGCGCAGCTGGCCGACCTCCTCTCCTCCGGCGAAGTCGAGGCCGGGCTCCCCGACGCCGCCCAGGTGTGCTCGTGCAACGCCGTCACCAAGGGCGACATCATGGGCGCCATCCACGACGGCTGCACCGACGTCGGCGCCCTCAAGGACTGCACCCGCGCGGGCACCGGCTGCGGCTCGTGCGTCCCCATGCTGGGGCAGCTCCTCGCCGAAGGCGGCGTCGAGGTCTCCACCTCGGTGTGCGAGCACTTCACCCAGTCCAGGGCCGAACTGTTCGACATCGTCAAGGTCACCGGCATCGCCACCTTCTCCGAGCTCATCGCCCGCTACGGCACCGGCGCGGGCTGCGACCTGTGCAAACCCGCCGTCGCCTCCATCCTCGCGAGCCTGGGAGGCGGCCACATCCTCGACGGCGAGCAGGCCGCCCTCCAGGACACCAACGACCACTTCCTCGCCAACCTCCAGCGCAACGGCACCTATTCGGTCGTCCCGCGCATCCCCGGCGGCGAGATCACGCCCGACAAGCTCATCGTCATCGGCGAGGTCGCCCGCGACTTCGGCCTCTACACCAAGATCACCGGCGGCCAGCGCATCGACATGTTCGGCGCCCGCGTCGACGACCTGCCGAACATCTGGCGGCGCCTGGTCGACGCCGGATTCGAGTCCGGCCACGCCTACGGCAAGGCCCTGCGCACCGTCAAGTCCTGCGTCGGCACCGACTGGTGCCGCTACGGCGTCCAGGACTCGGTCAAGATGGCCATCGACCTCGAACTGCGCTACCGCGGCCTGCGCAGCCCCCACAAGCTCAAGTCCGCCGTCTCCGGGTGCGCCCGCGAATGCGCCGAGGCCCGCGGCAAGGACTTCGGCGTCATCGGCACCGAGAACGGCTGGAACCTCTACGTCGGCGGCAACGGCGGCTTCACGCCCCGCCACGCCGACCTCCTGCTCGCCGACGTCGACTCCGCGACGCTCGTGCGCACCATCGACCGGTTCCTGATGTTCTACATCTCCACCGCCGACCGGCTCCAGCGCACCTCCAAATGGGTCGAGGCCCTCGACGGCGGCATCGACTACCTGCGGGAGGTCATCGTCGACGACCGGCTCGGCATCTGCGGCGAACTCGACGCCCTCATGGCCGAGCACGTCGCGAACTACGCCGACGAGTGGAAAGGAGTCCTGGACGACCCCGAGAAGCTCCAGCGGTTCGTCTCCTTCGTCAACGCCCCCGACACCCCCGACCCCTCCATCGAGTTCGAGACCGTCCGCGGGCAGCAGTTCCCCGCGGCCACCACCGACCGCTCGCACACCGGACCGGTGCTGCTCGGCATTCCCGAAAGGAAGTACCAGTGATGGAAGCAATCTGCGCATTCGACCGCCTGATCCCGGGACGCGGCGCCGCCGCGCTGCTCGCCGACGGCACCCAGATCGCCGTGTTCCGGCTCCCCGACGACAGCCTCTTCGCACTGTCCAACCGGGACCCGTTCACCGGCGCGAACGTCATGAGCCGCGGCATCGTCGGCGACCGCGGCGGCGAACCCACCGTCGCCTCGCCCCTGCTCAAGCAGGTCTTCTCGCTCAAGAGCGGCCGGTGCCTCGACGACGGGGGCACCGCCCTGGAGGTCTTCGCCGTCGAAGTGGTCGACGGCGAGGTCCGCGTCGGCGCGGACGTCCGAGCGGCCGTGTTATGGCCGGAGCCGCCGCCCTGCCGCTGCGACCGGACACGGAAGCGACCCTCGCGCCGCTCACCGGCTACACCGTCGCGGTGACCGCCCAGCGCCGCGCCGACGAGCTCGCGGCGCTGCTGGAACGCCGCGGCGCGCGCACCGTCGTCGCGCCGACCCTGCGGATCGTGCCGCTGCCCGACGACGAGGCGCTGCGCGCCGCCACCGTGGAGCTCATCCGGGAAGCGCCCGACGTGATCGTGGCGACCACCGGGATCGGCTTCCGCGGCTGGCTCGAGGCCGCCGAAGGCTGGGGCATGGGCGAGGACCTGCTGCGCGTCATGGACGGCGCGACGATCCTGTGCCGCGGCCCCAAGGCCCTCGGCGCGGTCCGCGCCGCCGGACTCACCGAGGAGTGGACCGCACCCTCCGAGACCGGGACCGAGGTCGTCGAATACCTCACCGGACGCGGCGTCGCCGGGCAGCGGGTCGCGATCCAGCTGCACGGCGACCCAGCCGAGGACTTCCTGCGCACCGTGCGCGAGGGCGGCGGCGCGGCCGTGCCCGTCCCCGTCTACCGGTGGACGCTCCCGACCGACATCACGCCCGTCCAGCGCCTCGTCGACGCGGTCTGCGCCCGCAGGATCGACGCGGTGACCTTCACTTCCGCGCCCGCCGCGGGCGCCCTGCTCCGCATCGCCGGAGACCAGGCGGCGGACATGCTGGAGGCGCTCCGCGCACCGGCCGAGGACAACGGCGTCCTCCCGGTCGCGGTGGGCCCGGTGACCGCCGCGCCCCTGACGCGCCTGGGCGTCGAGGTCGCCCAGCCGCAGCGGGCCCGGCTCGGCTCCCTCGTCCGCACCGTCGCCTCGGCGCTGCCGAAGCGCTCGCGCCGGCTCGTGCTCGCCACCGGCCACCGGATCGAGCTGCGCGGCCACATGGTCCTGCTCGATGACGAGCCGTACCAGCTCCCGCCCGCCCCGATGGCCGTCATCCGCGCCCTCGCCAGCGCCGACGGCAAGGTCCTTTCACGCGCCGAACTGCTGGGCCACTTGCCCAGAGGCGCCGACGGCCACGCCGTCGAGATGGCCGTGACGCGCCTGCGGGACGCGGTGAACCTGCGGTCCTGTGTGGAGACGGTCATCAAACGCGGCTACCGCCTCAACCTGGAGACCTGAGAGGCCCGCGTCCTACCTGTCGCACCACGCCGCCGAGGACGGCATGACCATGAGGACCACGATCACCAGGTAGACCGCGATCAGGACGGCCGCCGCCATGTCGCCGGTGACCACGGCGATCGCGGCCGCCGCGGCACGGACCAGGCTCAGCATGATGGCGTACGAGCGCGCCCGGCGCCGATGCAGCTGGATGGCGAACCCGAGCACCGCGTTGACGATGTCGGCGAAGATCAACGAGATCAGCAGGAGCCCGGTGATCGGGTCGTAGTCGCCGCGGTGCGTGTAGTCGGCCCACTCCCGCCCCGAGTCGACCAGTCCGACGGCCGCCGAGATCCACAGGATCGCGATCACGGCCAGGATCGGCCCCGGTATGCCGCGCAGCCGCATGCCGCGGTTCTTCTGGAGCGCCATGGGATCTCGCCTCCGTGACCGGTGATCTGGCCCAGCGTAGTGAGCGCCCCCGGCCGCCGCGGAAGCGGCTCCGATCGCCTTCTACCGCGGCAACCGGTGGCGCGGGCCGCCTGGAATTCGTACGATGGTGCCAGTCAGACAACGAAAACGGAGAGCGCCATGGCCTACGTACCGCCGCCGCAGTACCCGCAGCACCCGATGCCGCCGCAAGGGCCGAAGCAGCGGCCGATGTCGGTCACGATCGCGGTGTGGACCATGTACCTCACCGCGCTCGCCCTCATCGCCACCGCGATCGGCTCGTTCTCGGTGCAGGGCACGGTCAAGGACGCCGTCGAAGACCAGGTGGCGTCGGACCCGGCGTTCGCCGACGCGGGCGTCACCTCCGACGACATCGCCACGCTCGTCTCGGTCATCTTCGTCGCCGTCGCCGCCGTCTACATCGTCTTCGCGATCTTCTACATCGTGCTCGGCCTCCTCGACAACGCCGGCAAGCGGCCCGCGCGGATCCTCAGCTGGATCCTGGCGGGCATCGCGCTCGCCTGCTGCGGGCTCGGCGGCGTGATCAACCAGGTCGGCGGCAGCACCGCGACCTACACGGTCAACGGCGAGGAGTACAACGACGAGCTCACCAAGGCGATCGAGGACGCCACCCCCACATGGGTGACCGCACTGGAGTGGATCTCGCTGCTGCTGTTCATCGTCGGGTCGCTCGCCGTCATCATCCTGCTGGCCGTGCCGGCCTCGAACGAGTTCTTCCGCAAGGACGAGCCGGAGCAGCAGTTCTACATGGAGCAGCCCCCGTACGGGCAGCAGCCGCCGAACCCCGGCCAGCCGCCCCACGACCAGGGACCCCCGAACCCGGGTCAACCGCCCTACCCGGGCCAGTAAGCCGAGCAGACGGCGGCCCCGCCCGGCGGCGGGGCCGCCGTCGCATGCTCCAGCAGCGCTCAAGCCTCGGGAAGCTCGTCCGGCACGTCGAAGCCCCGCTCGCGGTCGTGCCAGGCGCCGAGCACCGCGCCCTCCTTCTCGCGCGACAGCCCCGCCTGCAACCGCGGCGCCGCGGCGTTGGCCCGCCACCAGCGCTCGACCGTGGTCCCCAGCGGCGACGGGGCGAGCCCCGCGCCGACGGCCGGGCCCGGATCGTGGGCGATCATCCCGTCGTAGTCCGGCTCGGGCAGCCAGAAGCCGAGCGACTCCGGCCCGGCCCACGGCATGACGCCGTGTTCGAGAAGGAACTCCTGCGGCACCCACGTGAAATCGGGGCGTTCGGCGGCGCCGATGCCGATCAACGCATCGGCGATCCCGTCGAGGAACGACCCCATGCCGATCGGCTCCCCGATGGCGTTGTACGTGCCGCTCGTGCCCCGCTCGGCGGCGTCCAGGATCCAGGACGCGAGGTCCTCGACGTCGATCCACTGGACGAGCCGCTCGGGCCTGCCGGGGGCCAGCACCTCGCCGCCCTCGGCGATCCGCAGCGGCCAGTAGCCGAGGCGGTCGACATTGTCCCCGGCGCCGACGATGAGCCCCGGCCGCGGGATGAACGCCTTGCCGCCAAGCCGCTCGCGCACCAGGTCCTCGCAGGCGACCTTGTTGCGGCCGTAGAGCTCGATGTCGGGGTCCTCGTTGTCCGCATCGGTCGGCTCCAGCACCTCGGAGTCGGTGCGCGAGTGGTCGGCGTACACCGAGATCGAAGAGACGAACGTCCAGTGGCCCGCCGAGTCGCCCAGGACGTCGAGCACCCGCCTGACCTGCGCCGGGATGCGGGCGACGTCGACGACGGCGTCGAAGGACCGGCCGCGCAGCGGCTCCACCCCCTCATCGTCGCCGCGGTCGATGCGGACGAATTCCACGCCCTCGGGAGGCTCGCCGCTCTCCCCGCGCGCGGCGACGGTGACATCATGGCCGCGCGCGACGGCCTGAGCGGCGATCTCCTTGGACAGGTAGACGGTGCCGCCGAGGACGAGCACGCGCTGCTGATCGGTCATCCCCTGATGATCGTCGCGGCTCCGATGGAGCGCAAGGGCGTTCACCGAGAGCGGAAGACCGGGACAGCGCCGCCCAGAAGGCGCGTCTCACGTGCGCATCCGTGTTTCGTTAGGCTTGCCTGGTGAGTGCTGACGAACCCCACGATCCCGTCCAGCGGTATGCCCGCCCGCCGGCCGACGAGGCCGAGGCCGTGTCGATGCAGGCGGAGCTGGCGAGCTGCGTCGTCGTCGCCGACCAAGCAGGCGCCGTCGAGACCGTCGCGGGCCTCGACATCGCCTACGACAAGAACAGCGACGACGTGGTGGCGACCGCGGTCGTGCTGCGCCGCGGCGACCTGGAGGTGCTCGACCAGTCGGTGGTGCGCGGCCGGTCCGACTTCCCGTACGTCCCCGGCCTGCTGGCGTTCCGCGAGCTGCCGATGCTGCTGCGGGCGGTCGAGGCCCTGAGCGTCGCCCCGGACGTCTTCGTCTGCGACGGCTACGGGCTCGCCCACCCCAGGCGCTTCGGCCTGGCCTGCCACCTCGGCGTGGTCCTCGACGTGCCCTCGATCGGCGTGGCGAAGAACCCGCCGCACGTCTCGGTGGCGCCGCCGGGGCCCAGGCGCGGCGACTGGAGCCCGATCCACGGCGGCGAGGAGGTCATCGGCTGCGCGCTGCGGACCCGCGAGGAGGTCAAACCGGTCTACGTCTCGGTGGGGCACCGGTGCACATTGGACACCGCGCGCGAGCTCGTCCTCGAACTGGCCCCCGACTACCGCCTTCCCGAGCCGATCCGGGCGGCCGACCACCTCGGCCGCCGCAGACTCGCGGCCGCCTCCGAGCGGTGACGCGGCCGGGGTAGTGCCTGCACTACTTCGAAGACGGACGCTCGCAGGATGGTTCCGCTTGGGCCCCAACCATAGCGTTGAGGGCATGAACGAATCCGCAACTGTCAAGTGGTCGGCACTGCTGTGGGCGGTCGCGGTGGCCGCGGGCGTCACCGAGACGAGCCTGGCCGTCACCGAGATCGCGATCGACGGCGCCCTGGAGGCCGGGGTCTGGGCCAACATCGGGCTGCGCGCCCTCGTCTACACCGGGGCGGCGCTGCTGATCCTCGCCTTCTCCCAGGGGCGCCGCTGGGCCCGCACCAGCCTCGTGATCCTGCTGTCGGTGATCGGCCTGGCCTCGATGGTCGTGTCCGCGGCGGCGGCGATGGCCGGAGGCGAGAGCTTCACGCAGGCCTTCGGCTCCGACGGCGACCTCAGCGGAGCCTTCCTGGCGGTCCGCCTGACCCACATAGCGGCGGTCCTCGCGGCGACCGCCCTGATGTTCACCCCGAGCGCCAACCGCCACTTCCGAAAGCGCGAACCGGAATCATCACCCCTTGAAGTCGATCGTTGACAACGATGTGGTACGATCTTGTACGTACATGATTCGAACTGGGGAGGTGGAAAGCATGAGTGAAGTGACAGTACGTGAATTCTCACGTAACCCGAGCGCGTTCTTCGCGTTGGCGGAAAGAGGCGAATCGATGACAGTGACGAAACGCGGCGAGCCGATCGCGATCGTGACGCCCGCGGCGGGACCGATGGGGAAGTACGCGAAGCTCGTCTCCGAAGGACGGCTCCGCCTGACGCGATTCACCTCGAGTGATATCCGCAGCATCCGGAGGCACAAGACCGACCACGAGGGCAGCCCGATCCAGACGATCCTCGATATGCGGGACGATGGCGCCGAGCGCGACGCCCGCCTCCGAGAGATCGCCGGCGAGGAGCCCGAACGTGATTTACATGGATTCGAGCGCTCTGATCTCGCTCGTGGTCGAGCGCGATCCGGTCGACGAACTGCTCGAGTTCATCGAGTCGCATCCCAATGTCCCGATCGGGACGAGCACCATCGGGTTCACGGAGACGGTGCGCGGCGCGCTTCAGCACGGCCAGTACCCGAGACTGATGGAGGAACTCGAGTCCTTCTACGGTGAACTCACTTTGTCAGAGGAGATCAGAGACCTCGCCGCGCAGATTCCCGGAAACATCCGCACCCTTGACGCGATCCACGTCGCGACGGCGCTCAGCATCGCTGATTACCTGACCGTCCTGGTCAGTTACGACCGGCGCATGCTCAAGATCGCCGAGGAGCAGGGCCTCCCGACGGCGTCCCCCGGAATGAACTGATTCCATGGCGGCCCTGGCTCCCGAGCCGGGGCCGTTCGTTATCCGCGGGAGCGGAGGAAGGCCGCATCCGCGGGGGCCAGGGACGGGGCCTCCAGCACTCTCGGGATCAGGTCCCGCTCGCCCATGGCCGCCTTGAAGAACATCGCGACCGTCACGTCGTGGTCCGGGCGCTCGACCACGTCCAGCTCGCCGCCCTGCTCCACCGTCCCAGGCTCGACCACGCTCAGATACGCGCCGGGCCTGGCCTCCCGCGTGAACGTCTTCAACCAGCCTCGCACGGCCATCCAGCCGCGGAACGTGTTGCATGGGATCCGCGGGCACGTGACCTCCAAGAGCAGGCCGCCATCGCCGCTCCAGCGCTCGCCGATCCTCGCCTCGCTCAGGTCATGGCCCTCGACGGTGAGGTTCTCGCCGAACATCCCGGCCCGCAGGTCATAGCCGAGCAGCGCCTCGAAGTGGCCGTAGTCCTCGCGCGAATAGGCGTACACCGCCTGCTCGGTGCCGCCGTGGTTCTGCACATCGCCGACGCGGTCCCCGGCCAGCCCCACGCTGCCGTCGCCCTTCGGGCCCGGCGCGGTCACCGCGACCGGCCCGGCGACCGGCCGCTTGTCGATGCCCGTGAACTCGGCGTCGTCCTTCCACGGGTTGTCCCGAGGCTTGCCGACGTTGACGGAGAGGATGCGCATGGGCGGGAGCATAGCGAGCGCGAGGCAAATGCTTCAATCCGATTTCGGCGCGCACGCGGCCGCGGCGGACGGTCGGTGGGGCCGGTTAGAGTTACGGCGTGGGGGTCAGTACCAGGAAGCTCTTTCGCGACGACGCGGTGGTGCTGCGCACCTTCAAACTCGGCGAGGCCGACTCGATCGTCTCGCTCCTGGGCCGCCGCCACGGCCGCTTCCGCGCCGTCGCCAAGGGCCTGCGGCGCACCTCCTCGAAGTTCGGCGCCCGACTCGCCCCCTTCGGGCACGTCGACCTCCAGCTCATCGAGGGCCGCGGCGAGCTCCACACTGTCACCCAGGCCGTCGGCATGCACCTCTCCGGCGGCGCGATCAGCGCCGACTGGGCCTCCTACACCGCCGCGTGCGTCATCGCCGAGGCCGCCGAGCGGCTCGTGCCCGAAGACCACCAGGCCGACCTGGAGGTCTTCCAGCTGACGCTCGGCGCGTTCCGCGCCCTGGCCGAGACCGACCTGCCCGCCGTGCTGATCATGGACTCCTACCTGCTGCGCGGCATGAAGAGCGCCGGCTGGGCGCCGTCGCTGAACGAATGCGCCAGCTGCGGGAAGGACGGCGACCACCGGGCGTTCGCCGTCGCCGCGGGCGGCGCGGTGTGCCGCGACTGCCGCCCCGGCGGCGCGTCGGCGCCCGCGCCCTCGTCGATCGAGCTCATGCGCGCGCTGGAGGTCGGCGACTGGAGCCACGCGGTCGGCGCCGACGGCCGGGAGCGCGCCGAAGCGGCCGGACTCATCGCCGCGCACTTCCAATGGCACTCCGAGCGCCCGTTGCGGACGCTCAAGTACGTGCCGCACTAGCGCCCGTTCGGGGTTCCCAAACAGGCCCTGGTGCGCTGACTCACACCGAGGGCACCACTATCTCGCAGCGCGCACCCGGGGCGTTCGCCAGCCGCTTGTCAAAGGTCCAAAGCGGCGCATCGAACAGTTCGGCCAGTGCGACATACACCGCGTCGTACGGGGTCATGTTGTGGCGGAGCTCCCAGATTCGTTGGCGGAACTGCCGGTGAGGCACCCGCTCGATCGGGAAGTCCCCAAGGTCGACGACGGCCATGGCCCCGCGGTCTTTGCTGAGCCGACCGAGGCGCTCATACCGGCGCAACGCCGAGAACACCTCGAGGTCGATGTGGTAGGGGGCCATGGCCGGAGTCTCGATGAGTTTGCGGCGCAGCAGGGAGGCGCGCTCGTGCCCACCGATCAGCATTTCGACGAGAACTGAGGAATCGAGGACGATCATCGGGAGTCGCGGTCCTCTCGGATGAATTCGGCGGCTTCCTCGCCGCTCATGTCGATGCCGCCGCGGTGCTCGATCCGCTCGAACAGCTCGGCGGCGGTGGGCCGCCGCGCCTCAGCGATGAGCTTGCGCAGCAGGAACTCCTGCAAGGACATGCCTTCCAGGGCGGCCCGCTGCCGCCAGACGCGGTGTACGTCGTCCGGTACCTCTTTGACCTGTATGTTCTTCATGGATGCAGTATAGCTCTCTAGCATGCGCCGAGCATACAAAAGATTTGAAATGGCTCCGATCATTTCGTGTGCCGTGGCGTGTCACGCGTGCCGGACAGGGGAGCCGCCCTCCGTGGGGCCGCGATTAGTATCGAGTCCCGCCGGAACCGATGGAGGACCTGTGAGCCGCACCTACGAGCCGCCCAAGCCGCACCCGTCCGGTGCGACCCCGCCCCCGCTGCCGCGCGAGTTCGTCCCGCGGCACGTCGCGATCGTCATGGACGGCAACGGCCGCTGGGCCAAGGAACGCGGCCTCAAGCGGACCGAGGGCCACGCCAGAGGCGAGGCCTCGCTGTTCGATGTCATCGAAGGCGCGATCGAGATGGGCGTCGAGACGCTGTCGGCCTATGCCTTCTCCACCGAGAACTGGCGGCGCAGCCCCGACGAGGTGCGTTGGCTCATGGGCTTCAACCGCGACGTGATCCACCGCCGCCGCGACGAGCTGAACGCGATGGGCGTGCGCATCCGCTGGGCCGGGCGCCGCCCGAAGCTGTGGAAGAGCGTCATCGCCGAGCTCGAAGTGGCCGAGGAGATGTCGAAGCACAACGACAAGATCACGCTCCAGTTCTGCGTGAACTACGGCGGCCGGGCCGAGATCGCCGACGCGGCGGCTGCGCTGGCACGGGACGTCAAGGCCGGCAAGGTCAACCCCGACCGGGTGACGGAGAAGACGTTCGCGCGCTACCTCTACAACCCCGACCTGCCCGACGTCGACCTGTTCCTGCGGCCCTCGGGGGAGCAGCGCACCTCGAACTTCCTGCTCTGGCAGTCGGCCTACGCCGAACTGGTCTACATGGACATCCTGTGGCCCGACTTCGACCGGCGCCACCTGTGGCGGGCCTGCGAGATGTACGCCAGGCGCGACCGCCGCTTCGGCGGAGCCGAGCCGAACCCCGTGGCCTGAGGGGAGGTTGTGTCGGGGCTCCGAGCGGGGAGGCCATGAATCGGTCGGCCGGTGTCGGATGCCCCGGCTCGCCGGGCCGCGTCAGTTGGCCTTGGCCTGTTGATGGGCCTCCTGCTCCGATGCCTCCTCGGCGCGCCGCTGCCGGTCCCTGAACGGCGTGAACTCCCTGGCCTCGGCGCGCCGCTCCGCCAACTCATCCACTGCGGCCTGCAACTTGTCGATCCGCTGCAGCAGCAGCGCCGTGTCGGCCGAGACCTGGCCGTCCTCGTCGTCGAGCCGCTGCGCCTCCTCCATCGAGGCCAGCACGACGCCGATGAGGACGTTCATCAGCACGAACGCGGCGAACAGCAGGAAGACGATGAAATAGGGAAGCGTCCACGGGTTGAGCACCATGGCGTCTCGGATGATGTCCCCGAGGTTGTCGAAGGTCAGCACCTGGAGCAGCACCAGCAGCGTCGTGCCCACCGAATCGAAGTGCTCCAGACCGACTCGGCCGTCGGCGCCGAAGGCGATCCAGCCGATCATCGCCCACAGGTACATGAACACGCCGGTCAGCGCGAACACCCCGGCGGACTTGGGCAGCGCCTTGCCCATGGCCACCAGGATGATCCGCAGCGACGGCATCGACCTGACGATCCGCACCACCCGGGCCAGCCGCAGCAGCCGCAGGATCGTCACGTTCTCCCGCAGGCCCGGCAGGAACGAGGCCGCCACGATCGCGAAGTCGAACACGTTCCAGCCCTCGCGGAAGAACCGCCACGGCCTGCGACCGAACGAGACCAGTCCCACCGTCACCTCGAAGGTGAAGAACACCAGGCAGGCGTGGTCGATCCATTCGAGCGCCGGGCCGATCGCCGCTCTCGCCGCGTCGAACGTCATCGCGCCCAGCACCGCCCCGTTGAGCACGATCACCGACATCGACAGGAGCTGGAAGCGGCCCGAGCGCAGCACCGCGCGGCAGGCGCCCGGCACGGTCATGCCGCCGGTCCGCGGCGACGGCGTCGAGTTGGGGGAGGAAGCTTGCACGGGGACAGGGTAATCACAACTGACACACCAGCGCGGCCCCGCCCGCGGCCTGCGAGGTCGGGCCCGCCCCATGCCGCAGAATGGTCGGTGTGAGCCAAGACGTCGCCGAGCGCAGCGCCGAGAGCGCGCCCCCTCGGCCCCGCCGCCGTCCGACCTCCATCGAGGCCCTCGCACTGCTCCTCGTCTTCGGGCTCGCCGCCCGCCCCGGCCTCACCGCGCTGTTCGGCGAGCCCGCCGCGCGGGCCTGGATCGCCAGGTTCGTCGCCGTCATGGTCCAGGCGATCCCGTTCCTGACGCTGGGCGTCGTGCTCTCCTCGGCGATCGCGGCGTTCGTCCCCGCCGGGTTCTTCCACCGCGTCCTCCCGCGCCGCACCGCCGTGGCCGTGCCGGTCGCGGGCGTCTGCGGCGCGGTCCTGCCCGGCTGCGAATGCGCCTCGGTGCCCGTCGCCGGGGCCCTCGTGCGACGCGGCGTGGCCCCCGCCGCGGCCCTGACGTTCATGCTCGCCTCCCCGGCGGTCAACCCGATCGTGGTCGTCTCCACCTTCGCCGCCTTCCCCGGACAGCCCGAGATGGTCGGGGCCCGCCTCGCCGCCTCGCTCGGCGCGGCGGTCGCCATCGGCTGGCTGTGGGTCAGGCTCGGCAGGACCGAGTGGCTGCGACTGCCCGCCCACCGCCACCACGACGCCGGCCCGTGGCCGGCGTTCTGGTCGGGCGTGCGCCACGACTTCTTCCACGCGGGCGGCTACCTCGTCATCGGGGCGGCGATCGCGGCGACGCTGAACACGCTGATCCCCGAGGCCTGGCTGACGCCGCTCGCCGAGCACCCGGTCCTCGGCGTGCTCGCGCTCGCCGTCCTGGCGGTCCTGGTCTCGATGTGCTCGGAGGCCGACGCGTTCGTGGCCGCCTCGCTCACCCAGTTCTCGCCGACCGCGAAGCTGGCGTTCATGGTCGTCGGCCCGTTCATCGACGTCAAGCTCGCGGCGATGCACGCGGCGACCTTCGGGCGCGGCTTCGCCGCCAGGTTCGCGCCCGCCGTGTTCGCCGCGGCCCTCGCCGCGGCCGCCGCCACCGGGATGGTGCTGCTGTGAGACGCGACGCCCAAGCGGTGGTCCTGCTCCTGCTCGGCGGCGGCCTGCTCCGCCTGGCCTTCACCGGCGACTACCTCGACTACGTCAAGCCCTCCGCGTTCTGGCTGATCGTCCCGGCCGGTCTCGCCCTGCTCGCCGTCGCCGCGGTGACGGTCCGGGACCTGTGGCGCGAGCGTCCCGAGGCCGACCACGGCCATCGTGAGCCCCAGGTCGCCTGGCTGCTGCTCGCGCCGGTCGCCGGGATGCTCCTGGTGGCCCCCGGCGCGCTCGGCTCCTACGACGCCGAGCACAGCGGCACCGCCGTCAGCGCCGAGGAGCACCGCTCGGCCTACCCCGAGCTGCCCGACGACGCCGACCCCGTCCCGCTGGCGCTGCTCGACTACGCCGCCCGCGCGATCTTCGACGACGGCCGCACCCTCGAAGGCCACCGCGTCGAGCTGAGCGGATTCATCCTCTACGGCGACGGCGAGCCGCTGCTGGCCCGCATGGTCGTCTCCTGCTGCGCCGCCGACGCCCGGCCGGTCAAGATCGGTCTCGATGGCGACCTTTCGGAAGACCTGGAGCCCGACCAGTGGGTGGAGGTCGTCGGCGCCTACTCGCCGCGGCAGGGCCGCGACGCGATCAACGGGGAGCTCATCCCGTACATCGAGGTGGAATCCACAACGCCGATCGCGGCCCCTGAGCACGAGTATCAGTGACGCCCGGCAGCGGAGCCAACCGTCGCGATCGATGCTGTTGGTAATCAATTTCAGTGATACCGGTCATGCGCGCCGCTCGCGCCCAGTCCAGCCGCCGACGTCTGCCCTGGTGAGCGCCGCGAGCACTGGCAACCCCCACACATTAGATGTTGACAATGATTGTCATCTCTGGGCAAGGTTTCCGCTATGCGCCGAACAATGCTCACAGTGCCCGCAGCCGGGCTGCTCGCCGCGGCCACCCTCGCCGCCTGCGGCGACGACACCGCCTCCTCCGGAGACGGCCTCGACGTCGTCGCGGCCTTCTACCCCCTGGCCTTCGCCGCCGAACAGGTCGGCGGCGACGGCGTCACCGTCACCAACCTGACCCCCGCCGGACAAGAGCCCCACGACCTCGAACTCGCCCCCAGCGACATCGCCGCCATCGAAGAGGCCGACTACATCGTCTACCTCGAAGGCTTCATGCCCGAATTCGACCAGGCCGTCAGCGAGTACGCCGCCGACAAGGCCCTCGAAATCGGCTCCGCCGTGGACCTCCTCGACTACAGCGAGGACACCGAGAACCTCGAAGACCACGACCACGCCGAGGAAGGGCACGCCGAAGAGGACCACGCCGAGGGCGAGCACCACGACCACGAGCACACGACCGAGGGCACCGACCCCCACGTCTGGCTCGACCCCCTCCGCTACGCCACCGTCGGCGAGGCCATCGCCGACGGCCTCGCCGACATCGACGAGGCGGGCGCCGACGCCTACGCCGCCGGAGCCGAGGACTTCACCACCGCGCTCACCGAGCTCGACGCCGAGTTCACCGAGGGGCTCGCGGACCGCACCTCCGACGACATCGTCACCTCCCACGCCGCCTTCGGCTACCTCGCCGACCGCTACGGGCTCCACCAGATCGCCATCTCCGGCGTGAGCCCCGACCAGGAGCCCGACACCCAGCGCATGGCCGAGATCGCCGAATTCGTCGAGACCCACCAGGTCACCACGATCTTCTTCGAGACCCTCGTCTCGCCCGACATCGCCCAGACCCTCGCCGACGAGACCGGCGTCCAGACCGCCGTCCTCAACCCCATCGAAGGCCTGACCGAAGACGACGCCGACGCCGACTACTTCAGCGTCATGCGCGACAACCTCGCAGCGCTGCGGGTGGCGCTCGGCTCGTCCTGAGCGAGAATGAACCAATGCCCGTCATAGCAACCCGCGGCGCGACCGTCTCCTACGGCGGCCGCGCCGTCGTCCGCGGCGTCGACCTCGCCGTCGAACCAGGCGAGGCCGTCGCCGTCATGGGCGCCAACGGCTCAGGCAAGTCCACGCTCATCAAGGCCGTCGTCGGCCTGGTGCCCCTCGCCTCCGGAGCGATCGAGCTGTTCGGCGTCCCGCAGCGCCGCTTCCGCGACTGGAAGCGCATCGGCTACGTCCCCCAGCGCACCGGCGCCGCCTCCGGCGTCCCCGCCACCGCCGCCGAGGTCGTCGCCCAAGGACGCCTCGGCCACCGCCTCCTCGGCCTGCCGCAGCGCCGAGGCGACCGCGACGCCGTCGCCCAGAGCCTCGACGAAGTCGGCCTCGCCGACCACGCCCACTGCGCAGTTGACACCCTCTCCGGCGGCCAGCAGCAGCGCGTCCTCATCGCCCGCGCCCTCGCCACCGAGCCCGACGTGCTCATCATGGACGAGCCCACCGTCGGCGTCGACGCCCAGACCCAGGCCGCGCTCGCCGCGGTCGTCGCCGACCGCATCGACGCCGGGTGCGCGGTCCTGCTCGTCACCCACGAGCTCGGCCCGCTCACCCACCGGCTCGACCGCGCCGTCGTCCTCGCCGACGGCCGCCTCGTCCACGACGGCGCGCCCCCGCGCCCGGTAGGCGAGCACGCCGACCCCCGCCACCAGCACGCGCATCCGCACTCCAACGGCGAGAGCACCGACGACCTCTGGGGCGGCAAGTGAGCCCCCACAAGCCCGTCCTCGATCCTTGGGGCAGCAGATGAGCCTGGACATGTCGATCTTCAGCTACGAGTTCATGCAGCGCGCCCTCATCAGCGCGCTCGTCGTCGGCCTGTGCGCGCCCGCCGTCGGCGTCTTCCTCGTGCAGAAGCGCCTCGCGCTCATCGGCGACGGGCTCGGCCACATCGCGCTGACCGGTGTCGCCATCGGCTTCCTCACCGGCGGATCGCCCATGTGGACGACCCTCGCCACCACCGTCGTCGCCTCGATCGCCATGGAGCTGCTGCGCAGCCACTCCAAGACCTCCGGGGACGTCGCGCTGGCCATGATGTTCTACGGCGGCATCGCCGGGGGCGTCTACCTCACCGGCATCGCCTCCGACAAGGGCGTCGCCAACCTCCAGCAGTACCTGTTCGGCTCCCTGCTCACCGCCGGGTGGGACGAGGTCTGGACCATCGCGGTCGGCGGCGCCGCCGTCGCGCTGCTCATGCTGGTGCTCAGGCCGTGGATGTCGGCCGTCGCCACCGACGAGCAGTACGCCCGCGTCGCCGGGCTCCCCGTCGCCGGGCTCAACCTGCTGCTGCTCATGACCACCGCCGTCGTCGTCTCCGTCTCGATGCGCGCGGTCGGCCTGCTCCTGGTCAGCGCCCTGCTCGTCATCCCCGTGGTCACCGTCCAGCAGTTCACGCGCTCGTTCCGCGCCACCATGTACGGCGGCATGGCCGCCGGGTTCCTCATCGCCGGGGCCGGCATCCTCGCCTCGGCCGTCCAGGACGTCCCGCCCGGAGCCACGATCGTGCTCATCGGCGTGGCCTGCTTCGTCGCCACCGCCGCCGTCGCCTCGCTCGCGCGCGGCCTCCGCCGCACCAGGCGGGGGCACCTGCCGCCCGAAGGCGAGCCGCTCGAAGTCGAGCTGCCGCGAACCGAGGCCTCGGGCGGCCCGCAGGCGACGCCGAAGGGATGACGCGGCGTGGGGGAGACGACACCTGGACCGCCCCGACCACTGGGGACGCGATATTTTTGCGGGGTGCGCACTGAAACCGAGCTCACCGAGTCCACGCCCGCCGACTACGAGCAGGCGGGCGAGCTGCTGCGCGCGCTCGCCGCGCCGCTGCGCATCGCGATCGTGATGGAGCTGGCCGAGGGGCCGAAGTACGTGCACCGGATCGTGGAGGTCCTCGGCGTCACCCAGCCGCTGGTCTCCCAGCACCTGCGGGTCCTGCGAGGGGCGGGCATCGTGCGCGGGACCCGATCGGGCAGGGAGATCTCGTACAGTCTTATCGACGACCACATCGCCCACATCGTCACGGACGCGGTCAACCACGCCCGGGAGGAGCGGTGATCCGGAAGCCCCGGCTCCGCTCCGCACCGGTGTGGTCGACCACGTCCGGAGCGAACGGTGATTCGGGAGCCCCGGATCCGTTCCGGACCGGCACCGCCGACCGTGCCCGGGAGGAGCGGTAACTTGGGAGTCCTGCGCCGGCCCCGGGCCGACGCCGTCAATCACTCACGGGAGGGAATCGCAGTGGCAGCCAAGCCGCCGGCCGAGAACATGGCGCGGTCCACCAAGCAGCGGACCGCGATCCTCGAGCTGCTCGAAGCCGACGACGCCTTCCGCAGCGCCCAGGACCTCCACGCGATCCTGCGCGACGCCGGGTCCAAGATCGGGCTGACCACCGTCTACCGCACCCTCCAGGCGTTCGCCGACGCCGACGTCGTCGACGTCATGCGCCTGCCCGGCGGCGACCACCTGTACCGGCTGTGCTCGGCCGAGGAACACCACCACCACCTGGTGTGCCGCAGCTGCGGCAGGACCGTCGAGGTCGCCGGTCCGACCGTGGAGCGCTGGGCCAACAAGGTCGCCTCCGAGCACGGCTTCACCGACGTCGGACACACGCTCGAACTCCACGGCCTGTGCGCGACATGCTCGAAGTAGGCTTAGAGCGATGCTGGTTCTGTATCGTTTCGCCGTCGACCAAAGCGAAACGGAAGACTTCTCCCGCGACGCCGAGGCCGCACTGGCGGCGCTGGCGTCGTGCGACGGGTATGTCCGCGGCGGCCTCGGCCACGCCGTCGACGAGGACGCGACCTGGATGCTGTGGACCGAGTGGATCGGCATCGGCGCCTACCGCCGCGCGCTGTCGAGCTACCAGGTGAAGATGTCCACCCCGCTGCTGTCGCGCGCCCTGCCGGAGGCCTCGGGCTTCGAGGTGTTCGCCGAGTGCGCGCCCGGCGGCGAGCCGGCCCGGACCGGCTCGGACCGGTCCGACGACCCCCAGACCGCCCGACAGGAGGCCTCGCGATGAGCGACCGCCCCGACCGCCCCCCGGCCGAGGACGTGCCGCAGCCCGAGCCGCGCGGGCCCGAACCGGTCGTCGAGCCGGTGCCCGTCCACCCCGCCGCCCCGATCCAGGTCGCCCCCGACCCGGGGGCCGCGCCGATCCTCGAAGGCGCGGCCGAGCCCGATCGCGGCGAACCGGACGCCCCCGAGCCGCCGCGCGAGGAGCGGCCGCCCACCGAGCCGCCCCGCACCGAGGAGACGCTGGCGCTGCCGCCCACCACGACGAGCCAGGACCCGCCGCCGCCCTCGCAGCCCGAGCACCGCTCGACGCTGGAGGGCATCGCGGTGCCGTTCGCGGCCCCGCCCGCCGAGCGCAACGGCGGCAGGCTCGCCGCCAAGCTGTCGGTCGGCATCGGCGGCGGCCTGCTCATCGTCATCGCCGTGGTGGTCGCGCTGTCCCTCTCGCTCAACACCCTGACCGAGTCCTACCTGGAGAAGGTGGAGGACACGGCCCAGACCTTCATGTACGACGTCGCCAACGAGCAGTGGGACGACGCCCACGAACTGCTGTGCCCCAAGTTGCAGGAGCAGCCGGTCGAGGACTACATCGAGGAATGGGACTCCTGGGCGTCCGACGGCGCCGAGGTCCAGCATGCCCGCGACGGGATGAGCGGGGCGTACGTGCCGGTCGAGCTCGCCGACGGGTCGACTATGGAGCTCCGCATCCTCATCGAGCAGAGCACCGAGTCCGTCGACACCAGCATCTGCGGCTGGGACCTCACCGACGGATAGCGATCGGTGCCGCGGTTCGCGCGGTCGCGAGTCCACGACGGCCGAAACCGCGCCCACCCCTTGCGATGAGCGCGGCGCCAATCGTTCCTTACTAATACTGCGGCTGCTGCGGATAGCCCTGCTGCGGCTGCTGCGGCGCGTAACCCTGCGGCGCCTGCGTGCCCATGCCCGGCTGCCCCATGGGAACGGTCATGACAATCGCCATCGGAGGCTTGCGCGGCGTCCACTTCTTGACGCCCGGCACCAGCATGAGCACGAGGATGGCGATCGCCAAGACCTGGAGGGCCCCTTGGCGGGCGAACATCATCGGATAGGGGTTCGGCGCCCACGGCAGGAGGAATTCGCTGTTGTCGCGGTAATCGAGGAACACGAGCACGAGCAGGAACCCCGCCATGAGGACCGCGCCGATCGACCAGACGACACCGAAGATCCGGGCCCCGGCGGCGCCCTTCATCAACCCGGGCGCGCAGATGACGGCGCAGATCAGCAGTACCACGTGCATGACGGTCGGGATGCCCACCCACCAGAGGTTCCGGTGGTCGAGGAACGCCCCCGGCAGCGACATGAACTCGTATCTGGCGTCCATGTCCATCGCCCGGTCGATGAGCGTCCACGCGCCCCACGCGCACAGCGCCGCGAACAGCCACACGACGATGACGGCGAAGGTCGCGGCGCCGGGCCTGGTCGCCGGGCGCTCCGGCTGCGGGGCGCCCACCGCGCCCTGCATGCCGCCCATGGCCCCCGGCATGCCCGCCACCTGCACCTCGCCCCGCTGTATGCGGTGCATGAGGATCCACTGCCGCGCCGACTTGGAGCACAGCAGCCCCAGCAGTGTGCCGTCGAGCGCGGCGAACACGAGCCCGAACAGCAGCGGTATCACCGTCGTGTCGATGAAGATGATCCCGAAGACGATGCCCACGCACGCGAAGAGCAGCCCGAGGATGGCCGACACCAGGTTCCAGATCCACGCCCAGCGCTTGCCGCGCGCGATGTGGACGGGCGTCAGCACCGACTGGATCGTCGTGTACAGCGCGTACGCCAGTGGGATCAGCATCAGCGGCTGGAAGAGGTCGATCATGTTGATGATCGTGAAGACGTCGCCGACCGCGCCGATCGCGAGGAAGATCCACAGGATCGCCTGGATCCCGGTGATCGTGCCGGGCTTGCTCATCGTCATCGAAGGCGGCGGCATCTGGCCGGGGACCGGCTGCCCCGCCGGACCGCCGGCCGGACCGTAGGCGCCGCCGGGCCCCATCGTCTGGGGCGGCGGTGAACCCGGCTGCCCCGCCGGACCGTAGGCGCCGCCGGGGCCCATCGCCGGAGGCGGCGGAGAACCCGGCCGGTATCCGTTGGGCGGCGGGGGCTGCTGGGGTGGGAACGTCATACTTGTGTCCTTGCGTGTATGGATCGCTCGCGATGCGTGGCTTCCACGGGCGCGGATTCGCCCCTGTTTCCTTATGCGTACGGGCTGTTCGGCATGCCCAGGCTAGCGGATGTCGACAACCGGGCGGTGGTGCGCGCGTTTGCTAGTCTGACTCACGCCGAGAGACCTCCGAGCGAAGCAGGACGCACCGTGTCTGACATAACGCCCACCTCCTCCCACACGTTCCAAGTGGATCTGCGGGGCCTGGTGGACCTGCTGTCCCACCACCTGTACTCGTCTCCGAGAGTGTATGTCCGAGAGCTCCTCCAGAACGCCGTCGACGCCATCACGGCGCGCCGAGCCTTCGAGCCCGACGCCCCCGGCTCCGTCCGCATCGCCACCGACGGGCAGCGCCTGACGATCACCGACCCCGGCGTGGGGCTGACCGTCGCCGAGGTCCACAAGCTGCTCGCCACCATCGGCGGATCGTCCAAACGCGACGAGGAGATCGAGGGGGCCCGCCGGGACTTCCTCGGCCAGTTCGGCATCGGCCTCCTCGCGTGCTTCACCGTCGCCTCGGTCATCACCGTCACCTCCCGCTCGGCCCGCGAACGCGGCGCCGCCGCCGTGCGCTGGTCGGCGCGCGACGACGGCTCCTACACCGTCACCGAACTGCCCGCCGCCGAAGGGCCCGAGGCCGGCACCGTCGTCGAACTGACCGCCCGGCCCGGCGAGGCCTGGCTCGAACCCGGCAAGGTCGCCGAGCTCGCCCGCGAATACGGCTCGCTCCTGCCGGTCGACATCACCGTCGAAGGCGGCGGCCGGACCGTGCGAGTCACCGACACGCCGCCGCTGTGGGAACGCACCTGGCCCACCGCGACGGCCCGCCGCCTCGCGCTCAACGCCTACTGCGAGGCGACGCTCGGCTTCGCCCCGCTCGACATCATCGACCTCGACGTCCCCCTGGCGGGCATCAAAGGCGCCGCGTTCGTCCTGCCGCACGCGACCTCCCCGTCCGCGCGCCCGGCCCACCGCGTCCACCTCAAGCGGATGCTCCTGACCGACACCGCCGACAACCTCGTCCCCGAATGGGCCTTCTTCGTCCGCTGCGTCGTCGACACCGACGCGCTGCGCCCCACCGCCAGCCGCGAGTCCCTCTACGACGACGAGGCCCTCGCCGTCGCCCGCGACGCCGTCGGCGCCCAGATCCGCGACTGGCTCGCCCGCCTCGCCTCGGCCGACCCGGCGCGCCTGGAGGCCTTCCTCGCCGTCCACGAACTCGGCGTCAAGGCGCTCGCCCGCCACGACCCCGACCTGCTGGAGGCCATGCTCCCGTGGCTGCGCTTCGAGACCACCGACGGCCGCGCGAACCTCGTCGACTTCGCCCGCGCCCACCGGCCGGTCTACCTCGCCGCCACCGTCGACGAGTACCGCCAGGTCGCCCAGATCGCCGCCGCCCAGGGCATCGGCGTGGTCAACGGCGGCTACACCTACGACGCCGAGCTCGTCCAGGCGCTCCCGCGCCTCGACCCGCAGGTCAAGGTCGAGTCCCTCCAGCCCGGCGTCATCTCCGCGACCCTCGACGCGCTCCCGGTCGAGACCGAGCTGTCCCTCCAGGCCTTCCTGGGCGCCGCCCGCGCCCACCTCGACGCGGTCGACGTCGACGTCGTGGTCCGCGAGTTCAACCCCGTCTCCGTGCCCGCGCTCCTGCTCGACGACAGGGAGGCCCGCCGCGAACGCCAGAGGGCCGAGGCCGAGGCCGAGGCCGACGACCTGTGGGGCGGCATCCTCGCCTCCATCAAGCAGCACGCCCCGCGCGCCCAGCTCGTCCTCAACCACCGCAACCCCACCGTCCGCCGCGTCAGCGCCATCGGCGACCCCGAACTGGCCGGGACGGCGGTCGAATCGCTCTACGGGCAGGCGCTCCTGATGAGCCACCGCCCGCTGCGCGCGGCCGACACCGCGCTGCTCAACCGCTCGTTCATGAACCTGCTCGAGCATGTTACGAAGGAGTAGAGGCCTGAACGCGAGCCCGTCCGCACCCGCCGCGAGCCTCCCCGCCAGGAAGCGGGGAACCCGATCCGAACCCGTCCGCGCACGCCGCGAAGCGGCGGCGCCCTGAACCCGCACCCGACCGGACACCAACCCTCCCGCACACGTCACTGTCACTGTCACTAAGGACTGGCCATGTCGACTCCCGACCCCGATGAGATCTGGCGACTGCTCAACGAGGCACGCTTCGAAGAGGCGAGTGAGGCGAAGGTCGCGGCCCTGGAGCGGGCCGTGGAGGCCGCCGACGCCGTCGGCGACCCCGAACTGGTCAACTACGCGCTCAACGGCCTCGTCGACGCCTACGAGTTCTCCCGCGACTCCACCCGCATCCTCATCCCCTTCGCGCGCCTGCTGCGCAACTTCGACACCAGCCCCGAGCACTTCGACGCCTACCTGACCCGCTCGCTGTACTGGACGTTCAAGTGGATCGTCGACAAGATGATCGAGCAGCCCGACGTGCCGCTGGAGTCCATCGAGCACTGGCTCTCCGAGATGCGCACCCGCTACGCCGAGGCCGGCTACTCGATGCACGCCCCCGCCGCCTACGACATGCAGCTGGCCTTCCACATCGGCGACTACGACCGCGTCGCCACCGCCATCGAGGCCCTCGGCGAAGCCGAGGAGGACGACATGTCCGACTGCGCCGCATGCCAGTACACCTCCCTGGCCACCATCGTCTTCTACGCCGAGGAGGACAGCGCCGACGCCGCGATGGAGATGCTCGAACCCGTCCTCGCCGGCGAGTACAGCTGCGCCCACGAGCCCCACTACGCCCTCGCGCTGTCCCTCATCCCGCTCGTCGAACTCGGCAGGCCAGACGAGGCCCGCGCCAACCACCTGCGCGGCTACATGATGTGCAAGGGCAAGGAGGACATGGTCCCGATGATCGCCCTGCACGTCGAGTTCTGCGCCCTCACCGGCAACGAGGCCCGCGCCGTCGAGATCCTCGCCGACCACGCCCGCTTCTTCGACCTCGACCTCGGCGTCAGCGAACGCCAGCGGCTGCTGGAGGTCACCGTCCTCACCTGCCGCCGCCTGCGGGCCCTCGGCTTCGCCGACACCGCCATGCCCGGCCCCGGCGGCCGCGACTGGACCGCCGACGACCTCCACGACTGGGCCGAGGCCGAACGGGCCGCCATCGTCGCCAAGTTCGACGCCCGCAACGGCAACGACCACCACTCCAGCATGTCCGCCTGCGTCATCGGCTCCACGCCCTACCCCGAGCCGGTCCACCTGGGCCTCAAGGAGTTCCAGCCGAAGGAGCCCGCCCCGCCGGTCGCCCCCGAGCAGGTCGAGGGCCCCGACCTCGACAAGGCCATCGACGCCGCCTATGCGGCCTACGACGGCTGTTCGCCCGACGTCTGGAAGGCCTGGCTGCGCGTCGGCGCCATCGCCGACTCCCTCGGCATCGAACTCATCGCCGAGCACCGCGCCGAGATCGCCCACGCCCAGTCGGCCGAGTCCGACGACACCGTCGAGATCCTCGCCGGGCTCGCGCGCGCCTCCGAGCTGTTCGGCCTCGCCGGGCAGCCCGGCCGCGCCCTCGTCGCCGACGCGTTCGCGCTGCTGCACCTGGCCGAGACCGAACCCGAGCGCGTGAGCGCCGGAGCGGCCGACATCGAAGGCGCCGCCCGCCGCCTGCGCGAGGAGCAGCGCATCGACGACCGCAGCTTCCACACCAGCCGGGTGCTCGCCCTCCGCGCGGAGCACATCGCCGCCGGGGACGGCCCCGTCCCGGCCGGCCTCGACGAGCGCGCCCGCGCCCTCGACGACGAACTGGCCGCCTTCCCCGAGCGCCGCTACGCGCTCATCCGCCGCTGCGACCTCGCCGACCTGCGCGCCCGCCTGACCGACGACGCCGCGACCAAGACCGCGCTGCTGCGCGCCGGGCTCCGCATCGCCCAGGCCGCCGAGGCCGGATGGGCCGTCGCCCGCGCCGACGCCGACCTGGCCGACCAGCTCGCCCTCGCCGGCGAGTTCGAGGCCGCCCTGGAGGCCACCCGCGAAGGCATCGCCGCGCTCGACGCCGACCCCGGCCACGCCATCGCCGCGAAGCTCCACCTCCAGGCCGCCGAGTTCAACATGCGCCTGGGCGACCACCGCGGCACCTACGAGCACGCGCTCAAGGCGTCGGTCCACTGCGACGCCGCGGGCATGACCATCCCCGCGGCCATCGCCCGCCACCTCATGGGCGTCGCCCTCGTCGAGCAGGACCGCCGCGCCGAGGCCGTGCCCGTCCTCGAAGCCGCCCTCGCCGACCTGCCCGGGAGCGACCTGTGGCGGGTGTGCAACGTGCGGTTCAACCTCGCCGAGTCCTACGACCGCATCGACGACACCAGGCAGGCCGTCGAGCACGGCCTGGCCGCCCTCGCGCTCATGGAGACCGCCGAGGACGACTACACGGCCCGTCTGTACGCCGACACGCTGTTCCTCACCGGCGAACTGCTCGAGAAGCTCGGCGAGCACGACCACGCCCTCGAGGTCTACACGCGCGCCGCCGCCGCGGCCGACGAGCTCGGCGACCTCACGTCCTGGACCCGCGTGAGCCGCGCCAAGGTCTGGCTGCTGCGCACCGTCGCCGGGGACGCCGCCTTCGGCGAAGGGCTCCAGACCATGGCCCAGCTCGCCGCGCGCCTTCAGTCCGTCCGTTCCGACCCCGAGGTGATCGACCAGGTCAAGGAGACCTGCCGGTTCGAACTCGGCGAGACCTACCGCCAGCACGCCCAGCTGACCTTCCAGTTCCTGGAGAGCCAGGCCGGGGAACCGGGGCTGCGCCGCGACGAGGCCGAGCCGGTGCTCGACCTCCAGCGCCGCGCGCTCGCCGTCTTCCGCGACGGGCCGCTGCTGCTGGAGCGGGCGAGTCTGACCGCGCACCAGACGATGTGGCTGCTCGCCGAGCTCGGCGACGTGCCCGGCGCGATCGGCGTGGGGGAGGAGGCCCTCGGCTGGCTGGCCGCCCCGGAGTTCACCGAGGCCCGCGAGGGCTTCGAGCAGCACCTGGCGGACCTGAAGCAGGGCGATCGATAGGCGGTTCGGTTCGGAGCGCCCCGCGCCCGCCCGACCCGCACCGGGCCCTGCCGAGAGGGGAGCCAGCAGGCGCCCGGCCCCTGCGAGGTAGGCTTGTCCAGCGGTGGCCGCGGCGGCTCTTGCCCGCTGCGAACCGGATCAACCGGCCACCGGGCCAGCCTTGGCAGGTCTGATCCGCGGCCCGTACGCACTCTCGGCCCCGCCGAGTCAAAAGCGCTTGCGGCCGTGCATCGGCCGAGAACACCATCTGTTCTGAGAACTTATTCGAGTCTCACCGACCGCCAGCCGGATCGAGAGGAATCATCGTGTCCCAAGACCGCACCGACGCACTCATCAGCCTGTGCAAACGCCGTGGCTTCGTCTTCCCCAGCTCGGAGATCTACGGAGGCACCCGCTCGGCTTGGGACTACGGTCCGCTCGGCGTGGAGCTCAAGGAGAACATCCGCCGCGAATGGTGGAACGCGATGGTGCGCCGGCGTGACGACGTGGTCGGCCTCGACTCGGCCGTCGTCCTCAACTCCCAGGTGTGGGAGGCCAGCGGCCACGTCAAGGAGTTCACCGACCCGCTCACCGAGTGCCAGTCGTGCCACAAGCGCTTCCGCGCCGACCACCTCGTCGAGGCCTACCAGGAGAAGCACGACGGCCGCGAGCCCGAGGGCGGCCTGCACGACCTCGCCTGCCCCAACTGCGGCGCCCGCGGCTCCTTCACCGAGCCGCGCATGTTCAACGGCCTGATGAAGACCTACCTCGGCGCGACCGAGGACTCCGAGAACGAGCACTTCCTGCGCCCCGAGACCGCCCAGGGCATCTTCGTGAACTTCACGAACGTCATGACCGCGGCCCGCAAGAAGCCGCCGTTCGGCATCGCGCAGGTCGGCAAGTCGTTCCGCAACGAGATCACGCCGGGCAACTTCATCTTCCGCACCCGCGAGTTCGAGCAGATGGAGATGGAGTTCTTCGTCGAGCCGGGCACCGACGAGGAATGGCACGAGTACTGGCTCCAGGAGCGCTGGAACTGGTACGTCGACCTCGGCCTGGCCGAGGAGAACCTGCGCCGCTACGAGCACCCGAAGGACAAGCTCAGCCACTACTCGAAGCGCACCGTCGACATCGAGTACCGCTTCCGCTTCGGCGGCGGCGAGTTCGGCGAGCTGGAGGGCATCGCGAACCGGACCGACTTCGACCTGTCGACCCACGCGTCCCACTCGGGCGCCGACCTGTCGTACTTCGACCAGGCCAAGGGCGAGCGCTGGACGCCGTACGTCATCGAGCCCGCCGCCGGTCTGACCCGCTCGGTGCTGGCGTTCCTGCTCGAGGCCTACGACGTCGACGAGGCGCCGAACACCAAGGGCGGGGTCGACAAGCGCACCGTGCTCCGGTTCGACCCGCGCCTGGCGCCCGTGAAGGCCGCCGTGCTGCCCTTGAGCCGCAACGAGAACCTCTCGCCGAAGGCCAAGGACCTCGCGGCGCGGCTGCGCACCCGCTGGAACGTCGACTTCGACGACGCCGGCGCGATCGGGCGCCGCTACCGCCGCGCGGACGAGATCGGCACGCCGTACTGCGTCACCGTCGACTTCGACACGCTCGAAGACCAGGCCGTGACCATCCGCGACCGCGACTCGATGAAGCAGGAGCGCGTGGCCCTCGACCAGGTCGAGCGGTACCTCCTCGAGCGGCTGTAGCGGCTCGGCCGCTCATACGGCGACCGCGAGGGGCATAGCGTTGTCCCGCTGAACTAGGGCCTGTCCTGTGAATCAGACCGGGCGGTATCCGGCCCATTTGTCCCGCCCGTCGCCCGCCCCCACCCGAGATCGCGCTCGCTGTGCTCGCTCTGCATAAAGGCTGCGTTGTCGGGGCGCCCAGATCCAACACCGGGATCTGGGCGCCCCTCCGCGCCCTTGGCGAAGCTTGCGAGCCATAAATTGGCACTGCGAGCGAACAAATGGACTCGGATACCGCCTCGCCCTGATTCACAGGACAGGCCCTAGACCCCGGGGCCGATCTCGATCCGATTGAGGTCGGCCCCGTCCGGTATGTACTCCAGGGGCAGATCGAGGTACTGGATCGAGATGCCCGGAGGGACCGACCGGTACCCGACCATGTCGCCGCCGCCGAACGGGTCGCCCCACCCCGGCATGCCGCCGATGATCGCGCCCTCGCCGTCGCGGAACACGATCGCGATCTTCAGCGTCTCCTGGTAACCGAAGTCCTCGGCCGCCTCGACCCGGTAGGTGATCCGGTACCCCTCGGGGCTGAACAGCGGCTCGACGTCCACCATGTCGATCTCCGCGCGGCCGCGCGACCGCTCCTCGATCGAGTACAGATTCGACCCGGCGCTCGAGGTCCCCGCCGGAGGGTCCCACATGTAGACGTCCTCGGCCACGAGGTCGAGCGTGCTCTCGTCGATGTCGCCGGCCCGCGCCAGCAGCATGTAGCCCACCGGCACCGATGCCCCCGCCGGGATGAAATCGAGGTAGACCCGCTCGAGCGTGAACGTCGCCCCCTCCTCGTCGGTGCCCACCACCGCGAGCGTGCTCGGCATGACTATGGAGTCCTGCGGATTCCGGATGACCGCCCCGAGCCCCAGGCGCTCCACGCCCTGCGGGTCGGTCACCCTCCCGAAGCCGAACTCGACGATCTCGAGCGAGGCGGGAACCGTGGAGTACTCGCTCTCGAAGCGCTGGGACTCCTCATCGCCATCCAAAAGGGACAATTCGTCGACCTCGGTGACGGCCGAGTCCCGGTCCGGCCCCGTCTCGATCGCCACGACCAGCAACAGGATCGCCGCGCCGAGGGCGACCCCGAACGGCAGCCGGGGGAGATGCTCGGTGCGGCGGTGCACTCGAGCGGCGAACCCGCGCAGCGAGTGCGCGTTGTCGGCGATCCAGCGAATCGGGCGCATAGAGGGGGTCCTTCGTGAGAACGCTACACTGGTGTTCTCAACGGTATCAGTCTGATCCCAGGGAGTCATGGTGTCGCACGCCCCGGTGCCCGAGCCGGATGCGGAGATCACCATCGACCTCGACGGTGAGATCGAACCGGAGAGGACTCCGCCGCGACGCCGCATCCCCAACGCCGCCTTGGCCTTCACCGCCGCCCTCGTCATGCTCGCCGCCGGAGGCGTGGCGGCGGCCAAGTGGCTGCCCGACCGCGAACCGGCCGGCGAGGAGGCCGTCAGGTCCTTTCTGGAGGCCGTTCGGGCGGGCGATGTGGATGCCGCGCTCGCGCTGGCCGGGGAGACCGGCGGCTCGGAGCAGTTCCTCGTTCCGGAGGCCCTCGACGGCCGCTGGGACATCGTCGAGGTCGCCCAGGTCGCCTACGACGAGCACCCGCGAAAGGGCATATCGGGTGAGGAGCCGGACGCCACGGCGGAGGTGTACGCCGAGATCGAGGCGTACGACGGCACGCGGCTCGGCTACCGATACGAGGTGTCCCTCGGCGAGGGCGGCCCGGTCATCGTCAACGCGCTCGGACACGCCAGCTACGACATCAGCGGCTTCCGGGAGCTCGAGCTCAACGGGTACACCGCCGACTTGGGCTTTGAGACGCACGTGCTGCTGTTCCCCGGCCTGTACGAGCTGGACGAGTCGCAGCCGGTGACCCTGGACCTCGGCCTGTACCCGGTCCTGGCGCTCGGCGACCAGTTCATCGCGCTCGGCGGCGACTACGCGAGCCACTGGCTTCCGGCGGCGTGGCCGCAGGTGTCGGCGACGGGGCGGGAGGTCCTCGACGAGGCGGTCCGGGAGTACCTCGACTACTGCGCGCCGCATGCGCACGTCGAGGGCTGCCCGTTCGGGCCGCCGCCGGAGGACGACCGCATCGCGATCCCGGACGACGCGTCGTGGGAGATCACGGCGTATCCGAAGGTGAGCGCGAGGTACACCTACACGACGGGCGATGTCGAGCAGTCCTTCGCACTGTTCACCACGCAGCCCGGCTCGGTCGAGGTGGCGGCCGTGGTCACCGGGGCGGACGGCGGCGAGCGGCGGACCACGCTGAGCTGCGGCATCTGGATGGAGGGGACCTATGCCGAGTTCGACGCGGACGGCGGCGTGACCCTCACGCGGGGGTCCGAGGCGGACCAGGCCTGCCGCGCGATGCTGGAAGTCGAGTGAGGGGCGCGGGCGGCCCGTTCGCGCCCGTGCCGCCCAATGAGGGCCGCCGGCCGGCGCCACTCAGTCGATGTGAATGACGCAGTCGCAGTCGATCCAGGCGTGGGTGTCGCATTCACCGGTGTGCGTGATGGAGTAGTGAGCCTTGCTCTCCGACGCCCACAGCGATGCGGGGCTGGTCGGAATCTCGGGCGAGGGTTGCTCGCCGGGCAGGTCCTCTTCTGCCGTCTTGATAGAGACGGTCTCCACTTGCTGGGCCATTAGCTGTCATGCTCCGTTCGTTTAACGAGCTAAACGCAGGAGATGCTCGTATGGTTTCGGGCTTGAGAGCAGTCTCACAGCGCACTCGCATCGACCAGGGTAGCGCTCCCGTGCGATGGTCATGTACCGCGTTTTGCGCGGCGGGGTCGCTTGGGGGCGCCGTCTACCAGGAGGATTTCCATATAACCGGCAATTCACTCATGTGATCGATCTCTCTGAGTCGCACATGCGACACCCCGATTCACCTGTAAGTGGTGGGGGAATCCCGGGCCGAAGCACTCCGTGCGCGGAAACCGGACACGGAGGACGGGCCGCCCAGGGCGGGGGTCGGGGCCGCCGCGAGCCTCCGGCCGGACGCCGAGCGGGCCGGGCGGGAATTTTCCGGGGCGTCGGCGGGTTGCTCAGATCGAGGACCAGAACCAGGGCCGGAAGCGGGCCGCTTCGCCGATCGCCCGCCCGACCGTCCAAGCATCGCCAAGGTGGGGAACTGACACCATGAAGCAGGACATTCACCCGGACTACGGCTATGTCGTCTTCCGCGACAAGGGCGCCGACTACTCCTTCCTGACCAGGTCGACCCTCACGTCGGACGAGACGACCGAGTGGGAGGACGGCAACACCTACCCGGTGGTCGACGTCCAGATCTCCTCGGCCTCGCACCCGTTCTGGACCGGCAAGAGCCGCGTCCTGGACGACGAGGGCCGCGTCGCGAAGTTCTACAAGAAGTACGGCAAGACGCCCAAGGAGTAGGGCGCCGCAGCCGACAAGGACGAAGGGAGCCTCCCGGCACCGGAGGCTCCCTTTTTCGCGTCTGCATGCAGAATATACCCTATATTCTATAGCCTATAGGCTCTTTAGCCGCCGGAAGTGTCGAGCTCCGCTCCCTCCGGAACGGTGCAGTCGTCGCGGTCGTCCAGCCAGCCCTCCGGCAGCGTCACCTTCCCGGGGCTGTTCGTGCGGCCCCGCGGCTTGCCCAGCGCCGACTCGGGGAACGGCGCGTCGGCGTCGAGCTTGCCGAGCAGGTCGTCGAGCTCGGCCAGGCTCGAGACCATCGCCAGCGACCGCCGCAGCTCCCCGCCCACCGGGAAGCCCTTGAGGTACCACGCCACGTGCTTGCGGAACTCCTTGCAGCCGTGCTCCTCGGCCGGGATGTTGCGCCTGGTCTCGTACGTCTCGGCAGAGGCGATCCAGTCCACCAGCAGCGCCGCGTGCCTGGACATGACCTGCGCGACCTCGCCGAGCGTCGGCAGCCGCCGCTCGAAGCCGCCCTCACGCCCCTGCCCGCCGGCCGCGGAACGGCCCCTGAAGGCCGCCTCCAGGTCCCCGAACAGCCACGGCCGCCCCAGGCACCCGCGCCCGACCACGACGCCGTCGCAGCCGGACTCCTCGACCAGACGCAGTGCGTCGTCGGCCTCCCAGATGTCGCCGTTGCCGAGCACCGGAATCTCCAGCGCCGCCTTCAGCGAGGCGACGGCCTCCCAGTCGGCGGTGCCCGAGTACCGCTCGGCGGCCGTGCGGCCGTGCAGCGCCACCCACGCCACCCCGGCGTCCTCGGCGATCCTCCCCGCGTCGACGTACGTGAGGTGCTCGTCGTCGATGCCCTTGCGCATCTTCACCGTGACCGGGATCCCCGCCTGCGCGGCGGTGTCGACGGCGGCGGTCACGATCTGGCGGAACAGCTCCCGCTTCCACGGCAGCGCCGAACCCCCGCCGCGGCGGGTGACCTTCGGCACCGGGCACCCGAAGTTCAGGTCGATGTGGTCGGCCAGGTCCTCCTCGGCCACCATCGCGACGGCCCGGCGCATCCCGTCCGGGTCCACGCCGTACAGCTGGAGACTCCGCGTCTCCTCCTCGGCGTCGAACTCGATGAGCCGCATCGTCTTCGGGTTGCGCTCGACGAGCGCGGCGGCGGTGATCATCTCGCACACGTAGATCCCGGCGCCCTGCTCGCGGCAGAGTTTGCGGAACGGCAGGTTGGTGATGCCGGCCATCGGGGCCAGCACCACCGGCGGATCCACGGGCTTGCCCGCGAGTGAGAGCTGCTTGGTCACCGGTCGATTATCCCCGCGAGCCCCGCCCGCTCCAAGTCGAGGGCGATCGAGGCGTCGACCGGTCTCGTTTCCGCTTGGTGTGCGCTGCCTACTCCAAGTCGAGTGTCACCGAGGCGTCGAACGGCCGCCCCTGGACGGTGTAAGCGCCGCCGTAGGCGAAGCCCTCGCCGCCGACCTCGGCGCCGCTCGGGAGCGCCGCCTTCCCGACCAGATACGTGTGGAGCGCCTTGCCCTCGAAGTCGGAGACGAGCAGGACCGTGGCGTTGCCCGCATACCCCTGGACGTCGAGCGCCGGCGTCTCGGAGGCGCAGACCGCGTCGGTCAGGCGCGCGTCGGTCAGCTCATTGACGACCTCGCCGCCCGAGACCCAGCGCACCGCCGAATCCCCGCGGCTCGTCGCGATGAACTGCCCGCTCTGCGCCCCCACCACCAGGCAGGTCGGGTTCGGGCCGACCTCGACGGCGGCGGTCTCGGACAGTGCGGCGTCGAGCTCGTGGACGACGCCGTCGCCGGTCGCCACGGCGAAGGTCTCGCCGTTCACGGCCACGTCCGCCACGCCGCCCTCGAAGGCGACGGGCTCGGAGGCGGCGGCCTCGAAGGCGAACTCGGCGCCCTCGATGTGCTTCGCGGCCAGGCCGGTGAGGACGGCGGTCAGGTCGACCGTGACGGCCTCGCTCTCGCTGAGCGAGCCGATCAGCGCATAAGCGGCGGTGGCCACGGTGTCGGCGTGCGCGTCCTCCTCGACGGTGGTCCGGCCGGTGTCCATCGAACCGGACGAGTCCGACCAGGCGTCCACCGAGGTGGGCGCGGTCAGCGGCAGCGCGACCTGCCCGACGACCTCGGCCGTCCCGAAGTGCCCCGGGTTCGGCAGCCCCGGATAGGGCTCGGACCAGCTCGAGTTGTAGGACCCGGCCTTGTCGGCCAGCGCCACCACGACCAGCGCGCCGGTCTGGTCCGCCGGGTTCCACGTGGTGACGAGCGCGAGCTCGTTGCCGTCGGTCAGGGCCACGTCGGTCGGGACCAGGCCCTCGGGCAGCTGGAGGCAGGTGCCGCCCTGCGCGCCGCTGATGCCCGTGGTGGCGAGGATGCCGCTGGAGAAGGCGATGACGGCGTGCGCGTTGATCTCGCCGCTCTGCTCGGGGCGCGCCAAGGCGACCGGCGCGCCGAGCTCGCCGCCGAGGCCCGCGACGCAGTCCGCGGTGGAGCCGTCGGTGAGCTCGAGCTCGGGGACGCCCTCCTCGGAGAACCGGCCCCCCGGGCGCGGGGCGATGCCCAGCGCGTCGTCGGTGGACTCCAGGACGGAGACGTGGTCGATCCCGGAGAGCTCGGCGTCGTCGGCGAGGTAGGCGAGCTGGCCCTGGACGCTGCGGTCGGCGTCGCCGAACAGCGGCTCGGCGGTGACGGCGTCGCCTTCGACGGCCGGGACCTCCTCGGAGGCGCCGTTCTCGCCGGGCGTGCCGTAGCGGTACTCGAACCACTCGGCGGTGCCCACGGCACCGGCCAGCTCGGCGTAGCGCTCGGCGTCGAGGCCCTCGCTGCTCGCCTTGCCATCGCTGGAGGTCTCGCCGCCGCCGTCGTCCTCGCCGTCATCCGACGGTTCGCTGGCGGGCGGCCCGCCGAGCATGATGACGATGGCGATGATGAGGCCGAGGGTGATGATCCCGCCGATGCCGTAGATCGCGTAGCGGACGCCCGCGTGCGTCGGCGGCGCGGGCTTGGTCTGCGAGCGCGGCGGCTCGGGTTCGGCCGCGGCAGGCTCGGGCGGGGGAGGCTCGGATATCGGGGGCGCGGGGGCCTGCGGCGACGCCTGGTACGGGTCGGCCCCGTACGGGTCGGCCTGCTGCGCGCCGCGGTACTGGTCCTGCCGCCCGCCCTGGTAGGTGCCCGTCTGGTACGGATCGGGCGCGAAGGTCTCGGCCGCGGACCCGGCGGCCTGGTACGGCTCGGAGCCGTACGGCGCGGCGTTCGGGTTCGGCTGGTACGACTGCTCGGCCGGTGCCGGGGGCTCCGGCTCGGCGACCGCCGGTCCGGGCCACGGCGGGGCGCCCGGGGAGCTCTGGGCGCTGTTCCAGCCGCCGTTGCGGGCCTGCTGGCTGATCCAGTCCTGGTTCTCCCGCGGCGGCCACTCGCCGCTCATGTCCGGCGCCTCGCCCCACTGCTGCTGGCGCGGCACCTCGGGTTCGACCGGCGGGGGAGGGGGAGGGAGGTCGGGAGTCCGGTTCGGCAGCGGCGCGTCCGCGGTGAGGTCGGCGAAGTCGCCGGACGTCGGCGCGGGTTCGTGAGCGGCAGCCTCCACCGGATCGTCTTCCGGCAGAGCGGAAGGCAGATGCCCCACCCCGCGCGCGGTGATGCGGGGAGGATTGGTGGGTGTGGCCGCCGGTTCGCTGGCCGGAGGCCAGGAGGGCGGCTGCTCGGGCGTTGGGTCCGGCATGATAGGCGACTCTAGCGGATTGAGCTGTGCAACCGCGCGGCGTGGTCGGCACACCATCGACTGAGGAACATGGTAGGGCGCCTCGGCCTGCCGGAAGCGTTCTGCGGCATGCGGTCATGGGCACGGCACGGCGCATGACGCTCTGAAAGCGTTCCGTGACATGACGATCACTCATGCCTTGCGGCCGCGAGTCTCACACGGTTCGGCGGCGGCGGCCGAAGCGTCGGCGCCAGGGGGCAGAATGGTGGAGTCTTCGAAGTGAGGTGAATAGTGGCGGGCCGGATCCGAGACGCTGACATCCAGCTGGTGCGCGAACGCGTCGACATCGCCGAGGTGATCGGGGAGCGAGTCACACTGCGCAACGCCGGTGGCGGCAATCTCAAGGGGCTGTGCCCGTTCCACGACGAGCGCTCGCCGAGTTTCAACGTCACGCCCGCGCGCGGCGTCTACCACTGCTTCGGCTGCGGCGTCGGCGGTGACGCCATCACGTTCCTCACCGAGCTCGACGGGCTCACCTTCGTCGAGGCCATCGAGCGCCTCGCGGCCCGCGCCGGCCTCAAACTGACCTATGAGGACATCGACGGCCGCGTCCGGCGCGGCCCCTCCGGCCAGCCCGGCCTCAAGCAGCGGCTGCTCGAAGCCCACACCGCCGCGGCCCTCTTCTACACCGGCCAGCTGGTCGAGCCCGAAGCGCAGATCGCCCGCCGCTTCCTCGCCGACCGCGGCTTCGACCGCGACGCCGCCGCCACCTTCGGCTGCGGCTACGCCCCCGACGCCTGGGACGCCCTCACGAAGCACCTGCGCGCCAAAGGCTTCACCGCCGAGGAACTGACCGGCGCGGGCCTGGCCAAGCCCAGCCGCACCGGCAACCTCATCGACCGCTTCCGCCGCCGCCTCGTCTGGCCCATCCGCGACTCCTCCGGCTCGACGATCGGCTTCGGCGCCCGCAAGCTCTTCGAGGACGACCAGGGCCCGAAGTACCTCAACACGCCCGAGACGCCGCTCTACAAGAAGTCCCAAGTGCTGTACGGCATCGACCTGGCGCGCAGGGAGATCGCCAAGACCGGGCGCGTGGTCATCGTCGAGGGCTACACCGACGTCATGGCCTGCCACCTCGCCGGAGTCCCGGTCGCGGTCGCCACCTGCGGCACCGCGTTCGGCGCCGAGCACATCCGCATCCTGCGGCGGTTCCTGTTCGACTCCGAGAGCGCGAACGGGCGCATCGTCTTCACCTTCGACGGCGACGAGGCCGGGCAGCGGGCCGCGCTCAAGGCCTTCGACGAGGAGCAGCGGTTCGTCTCCCAGACCTACATCGCCGTCACCCCCGACGGCCAGGACCCGTGCGAGCTGCGCCAGCACCGCGGCGACGCGGCGGTGCGCGAGCTCATCGAGCGGCACACGCCGCTGGTCCAGTTCGCGCTCGACCGCGAGATCGCCAAGCACGACCTCGACACCGCCGAAGGCCGCCTCCACGCCACCCGCGCCATCGCACCGCTCCTGGCCCGCGTCAAGGACCGCGGCCTGGTCGACGAGTACATCGGCGACTACGCCGGGCGCCTGGGCAAGGAGAAGGCCGAACTGCGCCGCGCCGTCGCGGGGGCCGGGGCCGACCGGCCCGCCGAGCAGGTGCCCGCCCCCAGGCGCAGCCGCGACGCCGACTCGACGCAGCTGCGCGCCCAGCGCGAAGTGCTCAAGCTGGCGCTCCAGGCCCCGCAGGTGGCCGGGCCGTACTTCGACGTCGTCGACGCCACGCCGTACAGCGACCCGAACTACCGGGCGGTGCGCGAGGCGGTCGAGGCCGCCGGGGGAGCGGCGAAGGCCGCCGCGGGGGCGAACTGGATCGCCGCCGTGTCCGGCGCCTGCACCGAGATCGCGGCGCAGGCGCTGGTGAACGAGCTGGCCGTGGAGGAGCTGCGGCTCGACCGCGAACCCGACGCGGTCTATGTGCGCACCTTGCTCGCCCGCATCCAGCGCCCGGTCGTCGAGGCCGAGGTCGACGACCTCAAGCGCCGCCTGCAGCGGATCAACCCGAGCACCGACAAGGACGAGTACATGAGCCTGTTCGGCAAGCTCATGGGCCTGGAGCAGCACGCGCGCTCGCTGCGTGACCAGGCCGCGAACGCCGTGGAATAGCGACGCTCGCCGCCATGCGAAGGACGCACCACTTCTGCCGGATATTGGTGCGTGAATGATCGAAATATGGTGCTGATGGTCGACATCATTTGGTGTATGATCGGCTCATGACGAGGTTTACCGTGGATATCGATGAGGAGTTGCTGGCGGGCGCCCAGCGAGAGCTTCACACGGACACGAAGGTGGCGACGCTGAACGAGGCACTGCGGCTCGCGGCCGAGCGCGCGAAGGTGCGAGAGGCGATCGCAGAGCTCGACTCAGTCGAGCTCGACCTCTCTGGGAGTGAACGGTCGTTTCGGTTCAACGGCGGGCGAGATCTCGGTGGGTTGGCCGAGCGCGCCAGGCGGGAAGCGGCGGAAGCCGAGGAGTCGTAGTGTCGGCGGAGATCTACCTGCTCGACACTTCGGCCTGGGTCCACCGGATATTGAACGAGACGGTGCGTCGACGGGTCGACGAGCTCTGGCTCGCCGGCAGAGTCGCCACCTGTCACATGGTGGTCGCGGAAGTCCTCAACAACGCCCAGGACAAGCGGTCTTACAAGTCGCTGCAGCGTTCGCTGATCGCAGCTCGATGGCTGCCCGTCACCGAAGCGTCGATGGACAGGGCCTTGGAAGTCCACACAGCTCTGGCGGAGAAGGCGCAGCACCGCCACTTCTCCCTGCCCGACCTGTTCATCGCGGCCACGGCCGAACTCGCCGGGGCAACCATGCTGCACTACGACTCCGATTACGACAGGATCGCCGCGGTCACCGGTCAGCCGACCGAATGGGTCGCGCCTCGAGGCAGCCTCTGAAACGCGCCGAAGCCGTGAAACCGAGGAAGGCCGCCCATGTGCCGTGGGCGGCCTTCCTCGCGATCGGTGTCCGTCACAGCGCCTTGGCCGGTTGCGGGTTCCGGAGCGGTTCCCCGTTGCGGTGGAGTTCGGTGAGGGCTTCCTTCCAGGACCGGATCAGGCCGGTCTCGTGGTAGGGGATGCCCTTCTCCTCGCAGAACTCGCGCACGATCGGCTGGGCCTTGCCCAGGTGCGGCGAGGGCATGCCCGGGAACAGGTGGTGCTCGATCTGGTAGTTCAGGCCGCCCATGGCCGCGTCGATCACTCGGCCGCCGCGCACGTTCCGCGACGTCAGGACCTGCTTGCGCAGGAAGTCCAGTTCCTGCTTGCCGGCGAAGGTCGGCATGCCCTTGTGGTTCGGCGCGAAGATCGAGCCCATGTACAGGCCCCACAGGGCCTTGTGCACGAGGATGAACACGATCGCCTTGCCCGGCGAGAGCACCAGGAACACGCCTGCCGTGTACGCGATGAAGTGGACCGCCAGCAGCGACGCCTCCAGCGCCCGGTGCTTCAGGCCCGGCTTGAGGACGGATTTGATGCCCGACCAGTTGAGGTTGAGGCCCTCCAGGGTGAGGATCGGGAAGAACAGCTGCGCCTGGTACTTGCCGAAGAACCGGTCGATCCCCTGGGCGATGCCCGCTTGGCGCTTGGACCAGACGAACAGGCCCGGGGAGACGTCGGGGTCGAGCTCCTCGTGGTTGGGGTTGGCGTGGTGGCGGGTGTGCTTGTCGTTCCACCAGCCGTAGCCCATGCCGTTGGCGAGGTTGCCGGTGAAGAACCCGGTGCGCTCGGAGGGAGTGCGGGTGCGGAAGACCTGCCGGTGCGCGATGTCGTGGCCCAGCAGCGCCACCTGGGCGCTGACGACGGCGAGGACGACGGCGGTGAGCATCTGGAGCCAGGTGTCGCCGATGAGCGCGAAGCTCACCCAGGTGCCGACGTACAGGGCGCCGATGAGGCTGAACCGGAGCACGTAATAGCGGGGGCGGCGGCGCATGAGGCCGGCTTCGTTGATGCGGCGGTTCAGCTCGGCGAAGTCACTGCCGGTTTTGGCGGGTCGTTCGGTCAATGCGGTTGGCATTGGCACTCCCATTGTTCAGTCGAGTGATCGCACGTGGTGTTCAGCGTTCCCAGACCGAAGGACGTCATAACAGGGTGCGATCGGCCGTGTCGATTCCGAGACATCTGGTTTCGCTCCTTTAAGCCTGCCCTGACGGGCACTGTCCTGTCGCTACCGCTGGCCCGTCAATCGGGGTAGTGCTAACCCCACCCCCCGGCGTGTCGCGCCGGTTTCCGGACTCCGATGTGCTAGCTGTGATGTCGGGAAATCGGGTCGCCGAATGTCGGCGCCTCGCTCTAGGCTCGACGCATGCCGCTAGAAAACGAGATCTTGGTGCGTGCGCGCGACCTCCGCAAACGGTACGGGGACCACGAGGCCGTCAGGGGCGTCGACTTCGAGATCCAGCGGGGGGAGGCCTTCGGCTTCCTCGGCGCGAACGGCGCCGGCAAGTCCACCACGATGCGGATGATCGGCTGCGTCTCCGAGCCCAGCGGCGGCCACCTCGAGGTCTTCGACCGCGACCCGCACACCGACGGCCCGGCCATCCGCGCCCGCCTCGGCGTCGTCCCCCAGGACAACACGCTCGACACGATGCTCACGGTGTTCGAGAACCTCACCGTCTACGCCGGGTACTTCGGCATCAAGCGCAAGGAGGCCCGGGCCAAGGCCGCCGAGCTGCTCGAGTTCGTGCAGCTGACCGCCCGCTCCGGCGACCAGGTCAACGACCTCTCCGGCGGCATGCAGCGCCGCCTGGCCATCGCCAGGTCGCTCATCAACGCCCCCGACCTGGTGATCCTCGACGAGCCCACCACCGGACTCGACCCGCAGGCCCGCCACCTCGTCTGGGAGCGCCTGTTCCAGCTCAAGCAGCAGGGCGTCTCGATCCTGCTGACCACCCACTACATGGACGAGGCCGAGCAGCTGTGCGACCGGCTCGTGGTCATGGACGAGGGCCGGATCATCGCCCAGGGCTCCCCGCGCGAGCTCATCGACACCTACGTCACCAAGGAGGTCGTGGAGCTGCGCTTCGGCGGCAAGCACACGACCGCTCTCGCCGAGATCGCCCGCGGCCTCGACGGCATCGGCGGCCAGATCGAGCCGCTGCCCGACCGGATCCTCGTCTACACCGACGACGCCGACGACACCGCCGCCGCACTTGAGGCCCGCGAGATCCGCCCCACCTCGATGCTCGACCGCCGCGCCACCCTCGAAGACGTCTTCCTGCGCCTGACCGGCCGGGCCCTGGTGGAGGACGAGGCATGACGGCCACCGCCGCGGCCTGGCGGGCCTTCGGGCTCCAATGGGCCCTGTACCGCCACATCTGGCACGGCACCGTGTTCTCCTCGGTGCTCCTGCCGATCCTCTACATGATCAGCATCGGGATCGGCGTCGGCTCCTACATCGACTCGGACGCCACCGGCGGGATCACCTACGCCGAGTTCATCGCCCCGGGCCTGATCTGCTCGGTGGCGGTCATGATGCTCGGCAACGACATGGTCTATCCCGTCTTCGGCGGCTACCAGGAGTGGGGCGGGGCCTACCTCGCCCAGCGGGCCACGCCGCTGCGCCCGGTCGACATGCTCAACGGGCACCTTTTGTACGCGGTGGCCTTCCGCCCGCTCACCGCCTGCACGCTCGTGGCGGTCGTGCTCGCGTTCTTCGGCGTCTACGCCTCGGCGTGGGCGGTGCTGGCCGTGGTCGCCTCGGTGCTCGTCTCGGCGTCGATCGCGCCGTGGCTGTTCGCCTGGTGCTCCAGCCTGAAGAACGACGCGATGCTCAACGCGGTCTTCCGCTTCGCGATCATGCCGATCACGCTGTTCTCGGGCGTGTTCTTCCCGGCCGAGCAGATGCCGGGCTTCCTCCAGCCGCTGGTGTGGGTCTCCCCGCTGTGGCACGGCACCGAGCTGGCCAGAGCGGCCACCGCCGGTGTCGCGCCCGCGCTGCCGCCGGCCGCCCACATCGCCTATCTCGCCCTGCTCGCCGTCGGCGGCTGGTTCGCCGCCAGGCGCGTCATCGTCCGACGCCTGTCCTTCTAGGAGCATCAGTGTCCGTCATCTCCTACGGCCTCGTCCGGGCCCGCCTCGAGCCCTCGGGCTCCATGCTCGCCCGCAACTGGGTGGCCATGCGCCGCGCCTGGGTCCTGGTGGTCTCCGGTGGCGTCGAGTCGCTGCTGTTCCTGTTCGCGTTCGGCTTCGGCGTGGGCTCCATGGTCGGCGACATCACCCTGCCCGACGGCACCGTCATCTCCTACACCTCGTACGTGGCGCCCGCGATCCTGGCCAACGCGGCCATGATGGGGACCTTGCTGGAGACGTCCATCAACGTGTTCGCGAAGTTCAAGTGGATGAAGGTCTACGACGGCATCCTCAACACCCCGATGCGGCCCGGCGACGTCGCGCTCGGCGAGGTGTGGTGGGCGCTCATCCGCGGCGGCATCTACGTGGGCATGTTCGTGATCGCCATGGGCGCCTTCGGGCTCCTCGACTCGTGGTGGTCGCTGCTGGCCGTGCCCGCCAGCGTGTTCATCGCGCTGGCCTTCTCGGGGATCGGCCTGACCCTGGCGACGTTCTTCCGCGAGTGGACCGACTTCGACTGGATGATGGCCGTGGTGTTCGCGATGTTCCTGTTCGGCGGGACGTTCACGCCGGTGGAGGCCTACCCGGGCTTCGCGCAGCCGATCGTCTACGTCATGCCGCTGTACCACGGGATCGAGCTGGTGCGCGGCCTCAGCCTGGGCGACTTCAGCCCGATGATGGTGGTGAACGTGCTGTACCTCGTGGCCCTCGCGGTCGCCGGGACGTGGTTCGCCCAGCGGCGGCTGGCCAAAGCCCTCTACAAGTGATGAGGGTCGCGGCCCGATAAGGTGGGCGCGTGAGAACCCTGCTGCGACTGTCCCTGGTCGTCATGCTGGCCGGCGCGTCCGCCTTGGCCCCCGCCTCGGCCGCCCACGCCGCCGACGAGCCGCGAGTGCTGGCGCTGACCGCCGGCCACAGCGACGACGAGACCGTCGAGTTCGCGCTCGAACGCCTCGCCATGGAGGCGCGGCGCTGGAACTTCGAGCTGGTCGAGGGCGAGCCGTCCGACGTCGAGGACCTCTCCGGCGTCGACGTCGTCATGCTCCTGGACACCGAGGGCGACGTCTTCGACGCGGGCCAGGAGGCGGCGCTCCAGGACTTCGTCGAGGGCGGCGGCGGGCTCGTCGCCACGCATTCGGCCGCCGTCACCGAACCGGACTGGGCGTGGTGGGGCGAGACGCTCGGCGCGACGGCGACCGGCGAGCCGATCGAGCCGGCCACCGAGAAGCCCATCAGCTTCAACGACGGCTCGCCGATCACCGACGGCCTCGACGAGGAACTGAAGCTGACCGAGCGCTGGTACTACTTCGATCCCGAGCCCAGCGAGACCGGCCAGAACATCCTGGCGACCCTCGACTCCGGCGACCCGGCGGCGTGGAACTCCAAGGACCTGAAGGTCTTCTACTCCGTGGCGGGCGGCGACCACGAGAGCTGGGGCGAGCGCGACTTCCTCCAGCTGATCCGCCAGGCGATCTGGTGGGCCGCCGGCGAGGAGCGCGCGCTGGTGCAGAACGCCGACGACGCCGCCCCGGCGTGGCCGTACACGCTGACGTTCGTCCTGTTCGTGGCGGCGGTGGCCGGCGGCGGGTCGATCGCCGTGTGGCGCCTCGACCGCGCCGAGACCGCCCGCGCCGCCGAGGCGGGCACTGAGCGGGAGGCCGTGAGCGCCTAGATGATTGATTCCTAATGGTCGTAGGCCGTGAGGGAGCGGAGGACCGGTTGTCCGGTCCTCCAGTTGTTCCAGATGGCGGCGGTCAGGGCGAGGATGCGGGCGGCAACGCGAGCGAAGACGCCTTCGGTGGTGCGCCCGCCGTGGTCTTCGAGGGTGAGCTGGTCTTTCAATGTGTCGATGATCGCCTCGATGCGTTGTCGGACACCGCCGAGGCTGCCGTGTTTGAACGGTTCGTTCTTCTTGTCGGGGCGGGCGAAGACGATCTTCAGCTCGTTCATCGCTTGGTGCCATTCGCGGCCGTCGAAGCCCTTGTCACCGAT
>NZ_AXWO01000003.1 GCF_000482705.1 Glycomyces arizonensis DSM 44726
CACCCGCTGGCTCGCCCGTCCGGCCAGCTCGCGGGCCACCGCGCCGATCTGGGCGGCCAGTCGCCCCGTGCGCCGCTGGTAGCGTTCGAGCACCCCTGTGACCTGCTCACGGAAGGTCCGACGCGGGCACTCGGCGTTCTCACACCGCAGACGCCGAACCCGCACCTTCGCGACCACCGGCCGCGCGTCGACCGACACATCGGCCACTGTCCGCTCGCAGAAAGCGTGGACCCTCTCAGCGGCGGTCCCGCAATCAGGGCAGCTCACTGGCCGATCCACCGTCATCGCCTGGATCAGAATGTGATCACCCAGGTCAACCACGCGTTTAAGATCCAGATCAGACAGTCCTGAGAAGACGATTCGTCCGATTTCACTGCTATTACACCAGATCCATCATTCCAGACCACGCTCAGTTACCACCGGATTTGCGACAGAGCCAGTTTATTTGTGGGCCAAGGTGATTGGTTTTGATCGTACTATTACTCGGTTTGGTCAGTGACGCGGTCGCCGAAGTACACGGCGAACTGCTGGAGGGCGCGTTTCCAGCCGGCGGTCTTGCCGACCACGTTCGGGCGGTTCTTGCGGCGGTCGCGGATGACCAGGTAGAGCACTTTCAACGCGGCCTGGTCGGACGGGAAGTGGCCGCGGCGGCGCACGGCCTGACGGAAGCGGGCGTTCATCGATTCGATCATGTTCGTCGTGTAGATGACCCGGCGAATCTCGGGTGGGAAGGCCAGGAACGGTGTGAACTGTTCCCAGGCGTTCTCCCAGGTCTTGACGATCATGGGGTACCGCTCGCCCCAGTCGGTCTTGAATGCCGCGAACTGGCGTTCGGCGGCATCGACCGTCGGGGTGGTGTAGATCGTCCTGAGCGCCTTCGAGATCGGCCCCCAGTGCTGCTTCGCCGCGTATCGCAACGAGGCCCTGACCAGATGGACCACGCACAGCTGGACGATCGCTTGCGGCCAGATCTCACCGATCGACTCCGGCAGGCCTTTGAGGCCATCACAGCAGACGACCAGGACGTCTTCGACGCCGCGGTTGCGCAGCTCGGCCAGGACTCCCATCCAGTGCTTGGCGCCCTCGCCGCCGTCGCCGACCCACAGGCTCAGCACGTCCCGCTCGCCATCCAGGCTGATGCCCACGGCGACATAGACCGGGCGAGACGCGACAGCGCCATCGCGGATCTTGACGTAGATGCAGTCGATCATGACCACCGCGTACACCCGGTCGAGTGGCCGGTTGCGCCACTCGTCGAGTTCGGCGGCCACCGCGTCGGTGATCTTGGAGACCGTCTCGCGCGAGACCTCGGCGCCGTAGATCTCGGCCAGGTGCGCCCGGATCTCGCCGGTGGTCAGTCCTTTGGCGTACAGGCTCACCACGGCCTCGTCGAACCCGCCGATGCGGCGTGCATGCTTGGGCACGATCTTGGGTTCGAACTCGCCGGCCCGATCGCGGGGAACGTCGAGTTCGACCGGGCCCACGCCGGTCTGCACGGTCTTCTTCGAGGTGCCATTGCGGTGATTGCCGTCCCCGGCCGCCGCCGCACCGGCACGGTCGCCCTTCGCATAGCCCAAGTGCTCGGTCATCTCGGCCTCGAGCGCGGCCTGGACGACGTTTCTGGTCACGGCGGCGAGCAGCCCGTCCGGGCCAGTCAGCTCCAAGCCCTCGGCCCGGGCCCTTTCGACCAGCTCCTCGGCGATCCGAACGTCCAGGCCACCAGCGGCAGTGGTCTCGGACTCGATCATGTTGTCGTTCAAAGTAATCCTCTCCCGGCTGAAGCAGCAGACTACTTCAACCTGTCTGGATCACCTTGACCCCCAAAGTTTCTGACAGTCCCGATCCTGTGATCGGAATCGGGGGTGTTTTTGCAGGTCAGGGGGTGGAGCGGGCGACGAGAATCGAACTCGCGTCATTGGTTTGGAAGACCATGGTGGTTACCCTAGACTACCTGCGAGAACGCCTAGTACTCCAGTTGTAAGTTCGGGTTTCATGCAGTCAGGGTGAGTTGTCGCTGGTAGTGGAGCTGTTTCGCGGTGGCTTGGTGGCGGCGTCGCCACCTCGACCAGCGGAGCCGGTGCCGCCAGTCCAGGTCGGGCGTGCTCGCGCTGACCAGGAGGTGCCGTATTTCGTTGCAGGTCAACGGGATCATGGCCGGCTCGTGGGGGCCGGTTTCGCGGGCGCGGGCGCGGGTGGGGGCGAGGAAGGCGTAGGCGAGCATCGCGAGGGTGACCCACCGGTGCCAGGAGGTCCAGGTCCTCACCTGGTGCTCGTCGAGTCCGGCCGGTTCCTTGGCGCCTTGGAAGGTCTCCTCGATCCTCCAACGCCTCCCGGCGACGGTGACCAGCGTCTGGAGCGGGACCGGCGCGGGGGTCCAGGTCAGGTAGTAGGCGAGCTCGCCGGTGCGTCGGTTGCGGCGCGCCAGCAGATGCGCGTGCCCCTCGACCTGGTCGACCAGGTCGATCCATGCCCAGTCATAGAGCCGCCTCCCTTTCGCGCCGTTCCCGGCCGAGCGGGCCTGCCAGGCGATACCGGCCTGCTCGACCGCCCCGGCGGCAGTGGTCCTGCCCGCCTCCACGGTGACCGGGGTGGTGGCCGCGACGGCCAGAACATAGGACAGGCCACGGGCCCGGAGTCGTCCTCGCAGCTCAGGGTTGATGCCGTAGACCTCATCGCCGACGGCGAAGTCGGCGGTGACGCCCGCATCGAGCGCGGCCTCGATCATGTCCCCGGCAAGCTCGGGCTTGGTGGCGAAGACGACCTGCTCGGGCACCCCGGCCGATGCGCAGCGTCCGGGGTCGTCAGTCCAAGACTTCGGCAGGTAGAGCCGGACATCGACCGCCGCGTGCCCGGCCGCGGTCGCGAAGGCGAGGTACACCGCCACCTGGCAGTTCTCGATCCGGCCCGCCGTCCCCGAGTACTGCCGCTGCACCCCGACCGTCGCCTCGCCCTTCTTGAGATCGCCGGTCTCGTCCACGGCCAGGATCCGCAGGCCCGATTCGGCGCTCAGACGCTCGCATGCCCAGGCGCGGATATCGGATCGGACCCGCTCGTCGTCCCAGGCCGCGCGGGCGAGCAGGTGCTGGAACCGCCACGGCCCGGCCTCGCCGGCGTGTTCGGCCAGCGTCCAGCAGTTGCGCCGTTCCAGATGCGCCATCATCGCCTGCGCCAGGCGTTTCGCGTTCCGTCTGGTCTCGATCCGCCGGAACGCCGGAGCCAGACGCGTCCACAGCGCGTCCAGATCCGATCGCCAGCGGCCCACCTCTACACTCGTCTCAACGGTCGTCGTGCTCTTCAGTTGCCTCACAACAACAATGATCACGGCGGCCGTCCCACGTCCAACACCGGCATCCCCGCAGCTCACACCATGAACTCTCACTGGAGTACTAGAGCGGTCGCGAACCCGCCTGGTAGCGGTTGGAGAGGCCAAGGTGTCCAATCGTTGGCCCGAGGTCTTCGGCAGCCTTTGTGTGATCACATCAGAAATCGAAGGATCGACGGGTACAAGGCGATGCATTCACCTTCGAACTGAACGCATTCGAGCTGGGCGACCGAATGTGCCTTGGGTTGCCTGGTCGTCGACAATCGACGCGCTTGCCCTGCCTGATCTCGGACGTTCACCGAAGTCACATAGAAGCGTATCTACTTTCGTCCCTCCATGTCTCCCGGGTAGAGAATCGGCCAAGTGATTCACCGGTCAAATCATGGTAAATAGACCAGTATACGCAAATGCCATATATCAACCAGTCTTCTGATATTCCCAGAGACGCAACCTCCTATGGAGATCGATCGTGTCTATTCCAAGTCTCTGCACCTTCGCTTACCCCAAGGGAACTGAATGAACGACCTCACCCCCCGAGGCCTCTGTCTGACCAACCGAGGCCGAATCAGGTCTACCTCCAGTCCGACGCTGAAGACAGGCACCTGGCGTGCCTCACGGTGCGTCGCCACCGTCGCGGTGTCGGTTTCCGCTCGACACGATGGCTCCGGCCAGTCCTACCGGCTCACTCCTGGCTACCAGACCCGGGCCTACGCTCGTCGAGGCAACGTCGCCGAATCCTCGACCGCTCACCTGTGCGTCACTGCGGACCCACCTGCGAAGAGGGTGACCGAGTCCAATCTCTGCCTTCGCACCGAAACCAGCCGTAATGGGTCGGCCGCAGCCCCAGCCGTTCCGCAGCGACCAGTCGGCCTCAGTGTCCGCGTCTTTTCGCCGACCGCTACCGGAGTCGTTCGATGACGGCCCGCGGTGAACACGCCGCCGTCAGTCTCGAAGGCGACCTGATCTCGCATGAACTGCTCCGCCGTATCGAGACGGGTCGGGAACTGGACGGCGTGAAACCCGCCGACTACGGCGCGGTCGGTCGCCGGAGCGTCTCCGACGAGGCGGAACGGTCCTGGGACTACCTCAAGACCGCGTGGACCGACCTCCGGGGAACGATTTCGGCCGCAGACAGGCCGATCGACACGACCGGCGCGGCGCGGCGGTTGTGGATCGAACCGCTGTTGGCCGAACTCGGCTTCGGCCGTCCGGCATTGACCGGCGGCGGCATCGACTCCGACGACGGTCAGAAGCGCTTCCGGATCGCTCACCAGTGGACGCATGTCCCAATTCACATGGTTGACTGGGGGATCGGGCTGGAGGACCGGCATGCCGGACGGCCGGCGCCGCACTCGGTGCTGCAGGAGTGCCTGAATTCGACGGATCAGCGCCTGTGGGGGATAGTCACCAACGGCCGCGTGGTTCGTTTGCTCCGCGACTCGACGGCCATCGCCGGGACCGCGTACGTGGAGTTCGATCTCGAGACCATCTTCGATCATGAGCTGGTCAACGAGTTCATTCTGCTCTACAGGTTGTTCCACGTCTCCCGGTTCGAGGTCGCCGAGGATGCTCCGCCGTCGAGCTGTTGGCTTGAGAAGTGGCGGGCCAGCGCCATCCAGATCGGCATTCGAGCGCGCGACCAGATGAGGGATGGCGTCAGGGACGCCATCACCACCCTCGGCACCGGCTTCCTGAGCCACCCGGCGAACGGCCGCCTGATCGACGATCTCGACGCCGAACGGTTCCACCGGGCCCTGCTGAGGACGATCTACCGGCTGCTGTTCTGGTTCGTCGCGGAGGACAAGGGTTTGCTGCACCCCCAGGACGCGGCGGCATCGGCCAAGGAGCGTTATCGGAGGTACTACTCGTCGGCCAGGCTGCGGGCGCATGCAAGGCGACGCCGGGGGACGACCCACGGCGATCTGTACCAGGGGTTGAAGCTCGTGCTCGACGCGCTCGGCAGCGAGGATGGGCAGCCGAAGCTCGCACTTCCCGGTTTGGGCGGGATCTTCGAGGCCACCGAGGCCGATGAGGTTCTGGACGGCCTCCACCTGGCGAATCAGGACCTACTTCGGGCAGTGCGAGCGCTGGCGGTCTTGCGGGACAAGAAGACGCAGCGAAACCGGGTGATCGACCACCGTCATCTCGAAGCCGAGGAACTGGGGTCGGTGTACGAGTCGCTCCTGGAGCTGGTGCCGAAGTACAGCCCAGTGGAGAGGCGGTTCGAGCTGGCCGAGCTGGCCGGTAACCAGCGAAAATCCTCGGGGACCTATTACACCCCCGCGAACCTCATCGAGCGCCTGCTCGACATGGCGCTGGACCCGGTCATCGATGCGGCCGTGAAGCGCGGCGAAGCGAGAGTCGAGTCCGATCCGACTATCGCTGTCGCGGAGGAGCTGCTGAAGCTGAAGGTCTGTGACCCTGCATGTGGGAGCGCTCACATCCTTGTGGCCGCGGCACGGCGAATCGCCAAGCGGCTGGCAGCGGTCAGAGAGCGAAACCCTGAGCCGACCCCGAGGGCGCTGAGGTCGGCTCTCCGGGAGGTGATCGGCCGATGCGTCTACGGCGTCGACATCAACCCGATGGCCGTCGAGTTGGCGAAGGTCGCGCTGTGGATGGAGTCGCTGGAGCCGGGGAAGGCTCTCGACTTCCTTGACGCGCATATCAAGAGCGGCAACTCGCTCATCGGTGCCCGCCCGGTGCTCATGGCCGGGGGCATCCCGGATGCGGCGTGGAACCCGATTGAAGGGGATGACAAGACCGCCGCTCGGGAGTTGAAGAAGCGGAACAGGAAGGAACGGGAGAGTCGTGAGCGCGGGGCCGAACGCCTCGACGGGCTCTTCGAGCTGGAGTGCGGGACCGCCCGGTCGAATGTGGTTCTGGGGAGGCGTACTCGCCAGATCCTGGAGGCGCCGTCGGAGAGCGTACGGGACGCGAAGCGAAAGCGGGCCGCTTACCGGCGGCTGCTGACGCTTGGCGAGTACGAGAAGGAGCGGCTTCTCGCGGATACGTGGTGTGCAGCGTTCTTCTGGAAGAAGGAGCCGGGTTCTGATCTCAGTCTCGCCCCTACGGAAGGAACCTACCGGGAGCTTGAGCGGGCCGGATTCGACAACCTGATCGGACAGGCCATCGCGGAGAAGTCGGCGGTGCTGCGGGACGCCAATCGCTTCTTCCACTGGCACTTGGAGTTTCCCGAGGTCTTTCTTACTGACCAGGGCGAGACCGCCAACGGGCTCACCGGGTGGGCCGGCGGCTTCGACGCCGTTCTCGCCAATCCTCCTTGGGACAAGCTCGAATTCGAGGACAAAAAGTACTTCAGTGTCGCTGCCCCAGAGATCGCCGAGATCTCAGGACGCGCTCGGAAGCAGAGGATCGCGGAGTGGGAGCTTCGGAGCCCATCGGGCAGCGCTCAGTATCGCGCGGCGATCCGCAAGGTCAAGGGTACGTTTCAGTTCGCCAGTGCCTCGGGATCATTTCCGCTGTGCCAGAAAGGGCTCACTGTCCCGGGGGTCAACTCGCTCAACACTGACCAGCTGTTCGCCGAGCTGTTCCGTGATCTCGGATCGAGCGGTTCGTGGGTGGGATGCATCGTCCCGAGCAACATCGCCACCGGAGCCGGAGCGCAGTATCTCTTCGCGGATCTCACGGGCAGTGGGTCGCTGGTCAGTATCTTCGATTTTGAGAACGCCCAGAGGAAGTTCTTTCCCGGGGCGGATTCTCGAGTGAAATTCTGCCTCCTGACCGCTACCGGCCGGGGATCACGTGCTGAAGAGACAAGATTCGCCTTCTTTCTCAACGAGGTCGACCAGATCGACGACGCCCGGCGCGTTTACAGCCTCACGCCAGAGGAGCTGCACCTGATCAGTCCGAACACCGGAACGCTCCCGATCTTCCGTGATCCGCGGGATGCCCGTATCACAGCCGAGATCTTCAAACGTGTCCCGGTGTTCTGGAACGAGACGGTCGCGGACGGCAACCCTTGGGGTGTCCGATTCAAGAACCTCTTCAACATGACCGATGACTCGGATCTCTTTCAGGGAAGGGAACGGCTGGAAACTGAAGGCTGGTCACTTCGAGGCAACGTCTACGAACTCGGTGGTAAAGCGATGCTGCCGCTTTATGAAGCCAAGATGGTCGACTTCTTTGACCACCGAACTGCGGATGTAGTGAAGAGCGACACAGCGCTCAAACGGCAGAATCAGCCGAGGTACCTCTCAGCCGCGGAGAAACGTGATCCGGAAAGAAGCGCACAGCCTTTGAGCTGGATAGCGCAAGAATTCGTGGAAGACGAGCTTGATAGAGCCGGTTGGGATAGCGGTTGGATCGCGGGATGGTGCGATGTCACGAGTGCCACGAATGAACGCACGGCGATCCCCTGCTTGATACCGCGAACCGCCGCCGGACACACGTTCCCTGTGATGCTTCCAAGGAGTTCCGCTCGTGAGACGGGAGCGTTGATTGCAGAGCAGAGCTCGTATGTATTCGACTACGTGAGTCGGCAAAAGGTAAGCGATGCGCACATGAAGCTGTTTATCTGGAAGCAGCTTCCTGTGCACCCGCCCGAGATTCTGGCCGGTTGCGACAGCTTCCTGATGCCTCGCGTATCCGAGCTGGTGTATACGGCCGCTGACATGAGGCCGTTCGCCGAAGATCTTGGCGATCAAGGTGAACCGTTCGTCTGGGATGCGGAGCGGCGGTCGGTGATGCGAGCGGAATTGGACGCGCTTTTCTTTCACCTCTACGAAGTTGAGCGGGAAGATGTCGACTACATCATGGAGACGTTCCCCATTGTCAGGAAGAAGGATATCGCCCAGTTTGGAAGCTTTCGGACCAAGGAGCTGACCCTTGAGGCATACGACCAGATGGCGGCGGCGGGGATCTCGGCCGCAAACCCGCCTCTCGACGGTGAGGACTTCGTCTCGCGCTTGGCGCCACCGCCCGGACATGGCCCCCGCCATGCTCCTCGGGTGTGCTGACGGCCATTTCACCTGGTGTGCCGCCGCCTGCGGTGCGGCGCTCGCGAAAAGTTCCTTCGCGCTCGGCTGTGAACCCCATGTCCATCGCCCTGCAATGAAGGTGTGTACTATGTTCACACCAATACGACGAGAATGGGTCTGACGCCTGCTCACGTGGTGAGATCGTCACTGGCTACAGTGATGCCGTTACGGTTTGCGATGGATGTGGAGGACACGTGGCCCGCAACACCCCTGATGTTATCGGCGGCCGATTCGAGCTCCGTCGGCCTCTTGGATCGGGAATGTCCGAGGTCTACGAGGCCGTCGACCTCGAGGCCGCGCCGGATGCGCCCGACCGCGAGGTGGCACTCAAACTCATCACCCTAGACCACGTGCGGACCACGGCCGCCACGCCGAGATTCAACCGGCTCGTCGAGCGGTTCCAGCGCGAGATCGACATCATGAGCCGCATCGACCATCCAGGCGTGCCGCGCTTCATCGGCTCCGGCCACGACGACGCACGCAACCAGCCGTACCTGGCCATGCAGCTCCTCCACGGACCCACGCTCGCCGAGGTCATCGCCGAGGGCGGGGCACTGCCGGTGCGGGCGGTCGCGGGCATCGCGGGCCAGATCGCCGATGTCCTCGCCGTCTCCCACGCGGCCGACGTCCTGCACCGCGACCTCAAACCCGCCAACGTGATCCTCGAAGACGACGGCCGCGCGATGGTCCTCGATTTCGGCGTCGGCCTGCTCATCGGCCCCGACGCCCCCGCGCGTCTCACCTCGACCGGCACGGCTGTGGGGACCCACAAGTACATGTCGCCCGAGCAGGCGACCGGAGGCGAGCTCACCGTGAGCAGCGACCTCTACAACCTCGGCTGCCTGCTGTACGAGCTCCTGTCGGGCACTCCTCCGTTCCCCGAGGGGACCGACCATCAGATCCTCCTCGCCCACGTCCAGCGGGAACCGTCCGGCCTGGAACTCATGCGCGGCGACCTGCCGGGGGCGCTGGCCTCCCTCGTGGACGCTCTCCTCGAAAAGGATCCCAAGGACCGTCCACCGAACGCTCGCTCGGTCGCCGACCGGTTGCGCGCCATCGCGTACGCCGCCCCAGTCGAACCCCTGCCCGCATCGCTCTGCCACGGCGACCCGGCCGAGGTCCTCGGGCCACCCGAGTCGCCCGGCGAGGCGTCGGCGCGCCTTCCCGAAGCGCACCCATCCGCAGCGGCCGACGAATCGGAGCAGCCGATGAACGTCTTCGAGATCCACCGGAAGCTGATCGACGAATACCAGCGCTTCACCTCCGGCGGCGTGATCATCGACGACCCGAGGATCAAGCAGTTCATCGAGCGGGACATGAGCGACGGCACGCAGTGGCCGCACCCGTTCGTCGCCCTCAACCCCTTCTTCGAACCCGGAGGCCGGGTCGACGAGCTCGCCGCCGAAGGGCTGCTCCACCCCGAGTGCGCGAACATCTTCCAGACCGGCAAGCCCGAAGGCGCCCCCGCCTGCGACGGTGACCCCATCGTCCTGCACCGCCATCAGCGCGACGCCATCGAAGCGGCGAAGCGCGGGGAATCCTACGTGCTCACCACCGGCACCGGCTCGGGCAAGTCCCTGGCCTACATCGTCCCGATCGTCGACAAGGTCCTGCGCGAGCGCGACGCCGATCCGGGGCGCCGCGGCATCCGCGCCATCGTCGTCTATCCCATGAACGCGCTCGCCAACAGCCAGAAGCAGGAGCTCGAGAAGTTCCTCAGCCACGGCTACCCCGCCGACGGCGAGCCGGTCACCTTCGCCCGCTACACCGGCCAGGAGTCCGAAAGCGAACGCGAGAAGATCCGCAAGCACCCGCCCGACATCCTCCTGACCAACTACGTCATGCTGGAGCTCCTCCTCACCCGCCCCGAGGAGCGGCGGAAGGTCATCGGCGCCGCCGACGGGCTCCAGTTCCTGGTCTTCGACGAGCTCCACACCTACCGGGGCCGCCAAGGCGCGGACGTCGCCTGGCTCATCCGCCGCGTCCGCAAGGCGTGCGACGCCCCCGACGTCCAGTGCATCGGCACCTCGGCGACCATGGCCACCGAAGGCACCCGCGCCGAGCAGCGCCGCGAGGTCGCCAAGGTCGCCGCCCAACTGTTCGGCCTCGAACGGGAGCCGACGATCATCGGCGAGACCCTGGTGCGGGCCTGCACCGGCGACCCCGACGCCGTCAGCGCCGGACGCATCGCCGCGCCCGCCGCCCCGGCCCGATACCAGGACCTCGCCGCCGACCCGCTCGCCTCCTGGATCGAGCAGCGATTCGGCCTGCGCACCGACGAGACCGGGGACCTGGTGCGCCAGGAGCCGACGACGGTCGAAGACGCCGCCGACGCGCTGGCCGAGCAGACCGGCGTCGACGCCGAAGCCTGCAAATCCGCGATCCGCAAGACCCTCCTGGCCGGCTCCGCCGCCCGCCATCCCCAGACCGGTCGACCGCTGTTCGCGTTCCGACTCCACCAGTTCATCTCCAAAGGCGACCACGTCTACACGACCGCCGAAGACGAGCTGACCCGCCGGTTCACCCGCAACTACCAGATCGAGCTCCCCGGCACCGCCGACGTCTTCGGCCGCGGCAAACGCCTGTACCCGCTCGCGTTCTGCCGCGACTGCGGTCAGGAGTACCTGACCGTCATCCGCACCACCGACACCCGCACCGGCCGCGCCGAGTACCGGGCGCGCATCGACAACGACCTGGTGGAGGACGACCACGTCCAGACCGGCTACCTCTACATCGACACCGAGCGGCCCTGGAGCGCGGACAAGACCGAGCTCATCGAGCACGATCGCCTCCCCGACTCCTGGCTGGAGACCGACGCCTCGGGCAACCGGCTCCTTGCCAAGTCCAAGATGGGCCAGGTGCCGCAAGCCGTCCAGGTGGACCCGACCGGCATGGAAGGCTCCGGCGTCGACGCCGCGTTCATCCGCGGCCGGTTCCAGTTCTGCCTCGCCTGCGGCATCACCTACGAAGGCGCCCGCGGCAAGGACTTCGGCCGCCTCGCCGCGTTCAACCAGGAAGGGCGCTCGTCGGCGACCTCGGTCGTCTCCACCAACATCCTCGAGTCGCTCCGCTCGACGAGCCTGTCGGACCGGGCGAAGAAGCTGCTGGCGTTCGTCGACAACCGGCAGGACGCGGCGCTCCAGGCCGGGCACCTCAACGACTTCGCCCGCGTCGTCCAACTGCGCGGCGCCCTCTACCGGGCCTTGAAGCACACCCCCGACGGTCTCGATGATGAGTCGGTGGCTGCCGCAGTGGTCGCCGAGATGGGCTTGGGCACAGGGGAATACGCCAAGCCGGGCCTGCGCCCGCAGATGGCCGCCCAGGCCCGCCGCACCTTCGAAGAGGTCGTGAACCTCCACCTCCACGTGGACCTGCGCCGCGGCTGGCGGGTCACCATGCCGAACCTGGAGCAGACCGGCCAGCTCATCGTCGACTACTTCGACCTCGATGAGATCGCCAAGGACGACTGGGGCTCCTCGCTGCTGGCGGCCGTCGACACCGCCACGCGCCGCGACCTCCTCAAGACCCTCCTCGACGCGATGCGCCGTTCCCTCGCCATCGACGCCGACTGCCTCGACCTCGAAGCGTTCGACAGACTCCAACGCGGCAGCCGGAACCGCCTGGCCGAAGCCTGGCAGCTCGACGAGACCGAGGACCAGCCCGAGCAGACCACCGTCTATCCGATGGCCGAACCCAAAGGAACCGACAAGACCTGCGTGTTCATGTCGGGCCGCAGCAAGATGGGCCGCTACATCGGCAAACGGCTCGGACAGGTCCACGGCCGCCTGTCCATCGACGACCGCCTCCGAGCCATCGCCGAGATGCTCACGAGACTCGCCGAAGCCGGGCTGCTGACCGAAGTGCCGCCTCCGCCGAAGGGGCGCAGGCCCGGCCGGGGCCCGCGCCGCCCCGACGCGACCGGCTACCGGGTGAACGCCGCCGCCTTCCTCTGGAAGGCCGGCGACGGCCGCAAAGGCATCGACGACCCGCTCAACGTCAGCCGCAAGAGCGGCGAAGGCCCGCCTCCGCACACCTACTTCAGGGACCTCTACGGATCCGAAGAGGCCGCGCTCACCAATCTCCGGGCCAAGGAGCACACCGCGCAGGTCAGCCCGGCCGAACGGCAGGTCCGCGAGGAGCTGTTCCGCTCTGCCGAGCTGCCGCTGCTGTACTGCTCGCCGACCATGGAACTCGGCGTCGACATCGCCGAGCTCAACGCGGTCATGATGCGCAACGTCCCGCCCACGCCCGCCAACTACGCGCAGCGGTCCGGCCGCGCCGGGCGCAGCGGCCAGCAGGCGCTCGTGGTCACCTACTGCGCCACCGGCAACAGCCACGATCAGTACTACTTCGACCGCCGCGACCAGATGGCCGCGGGCGCGGTCACGCCTCCGCGCATCGACCTGTGCAACCAGGACCTCATCGCCGCGCACCTCCACGCCATCTGGCTGTCCCAGCTCGACGATCTCCAACTCGGCAAGGCCGTCGACAAACTGGTGGACACCACTGCGCTCGAAGGCGACCGGCCCGACCTCGACGCCCCGATGCCGCTTTACGACCACGTCAAGGACGCGATCGGCTCGAAAGGGGCTCAGGGGCGCACGCTCGCCATCGCCGGTGGGCTCCTGGCCGAACTCGAGGACGAGCTCAAGCTGACGACCTGGTGGGACCCGGACTGGGCGGCCGACACGGTCCGGCGGATTCCCGACGACTTCAACGCCGCATTCGACCGGTGGCGCACTCTCTACCAGGCCGCCAAGACCGAACGAGAAGAGCAGCACCGCCGCCAGGACGACACCAGTTTGACCCAACGCGACCGTAAGCACGCCGAACGCCGCCGCTGGGACGCCGAGGCGCAATTGCGACTGCTGCGCAATGACACCGGCGACGACTTCAACCTCGGCGCCGACTTCTACCCGCACCGCTACCTCGCCAGCGAGGGTTTCCTGCCCGGATACTCCTTCCCGAGACTCCCGCTGGCCGCCTACATCCCGAGCCGATCCGGCGCCGGACAGGATGGTGACTATCTCCAGCGCGCCCGCTTCATCGCCGTCCGCGAGTTCGGGCCCGGCGCCCTCATCTACCACGAAGGACGCCGCTACCAGGTCAAGCGCATCCAGTTGCCGCCCAACAAGGGCGGAGAGCTGCCGCTCACGGTCTCGCGTCGCTGCCCGGACTGCGGCTGCGGACACGAGGAGGCCGAGAACGCCGACGTGTGCAAGATGTGCGACAGGGGCCTCTCGGACGTCTACGACCGGAAGAACCTGCTGGAGCTGCGAACCGTCTACACCCAGCGCCGCCAGCGGATCACCTCAGACGAGGAGGAGCGGCAGCGGGCCGGCTACCTCCTGGAGACCTCGTACCGCTTCAACGAGAAGGGGACGCGCGGCGGCCGGAACGAATCGGACATCCGTCTGGGAGACGAGAAGCTCGGCCGGATCACCTACGGGGACGCCGCGACCGTCCGCGTCGCCAACCGCCGCCGCCGGATCGCCGACAAGGACGATCCGGACGGCTACTTCCTCGATCCCTCGGTCGGCGAATGGATCAGCAAGCGAGACGCCGAGGAAGCGGTCACCGACGCCTCCGAACTCGCCGACGGCGACGAGGAGACCCGCCTCAAGGTCCGCGTGGTGCCCTATGTCGAGGACACCCGCAACATCGCCGTCCTCAAGCTCGACGACGCCATCGACCCTGACCGGGCGCTGTCGCTGATGTACGCCCTCGAACGCGGCATCGAAGCGGTCTTCCAGCTCGAGGACAGCGAACTGGCCAGCGAACTGCCCACCGGCGACGACGCCCCGACCCAGTACCTGCTCTTCGTCGAGTCCGCCGAAGGCGGCGCCGGCGTCCTCCGCCAGGTCCAGAGCGAGCCCGGAAACCTGGCCCGCGTGGCCCGTCAGGCCTTGGAGATCTGCCACTTCGACCCGGACACCGGCGAGGACCTGCGCAGCGACGACTGCGCCAAGGGCTGCTACAAGTGCCTGCTGTCGTACGGCAACCAGATCGTCCACGACCGCATCGACCGCCACAGCGTCAAAGACGACCTGATGCGCCTCGCCCGGGCCGAAGTCCTGTCCGCGGGCATCGGGAAGTCCCGCACCGACGAGCACCGCCGCCTCGAACAGGGCGCCGACTCCAGCCTCGAACGCGACGTGCTCGCCATGCTCAAGTCCGAGGGCTACCGGCTGCCGGACCGGACCCAGGTCCTCATCAGCGAGGCCCACGCCAGGCCTGACTTCGTCTACGACCTGCGTGACGGCACCTATGCCGTCTTCGTCGACGGACCGGTCCACGACCGCGCCGACGTCGCCCTGCGCGACGCCGAAGCCGAGGAACGCCTGATCGAGGCCGGCTGGATGGTCCTCCGGATCCGCTACGACGAGGACTGGCATGATGTGATCGCCCGCCACCGGAACGTCTTCGGACCCGGCCGATCCAAGTCGGCCGACGACCGTGAGGAACGCCAATGACCGACATCGCCCCCGGCAGTCTCGTCACCACCCGCGGCCGCGACTGGGTCGTCCTGCCCGAGTCCGAGACGGACATGCTCGTCCTGCGACCACTCGGCGGCTCCGACGACGACATCGCCGCGATCTTCCCCGAACTCGAAGGCGTCGAACCGGCCAGCTTCCCGCCGCCGGACCTCGACGACCTCGGCGACGCCGCCTCGGCCTCCCTGCTGCGCACCGCCATGCAGGTCGGCTTCCGCTCCTCGGCCGGGCCGTTCCGGTCGCTCGCCCAGATCGCCGTCGAACCGCGCGCCTACCAGCTCGTGCCGCTGCTCATGGCATTGCGCCAGCAGACGACCCGGCTGCTCATCGGCGACGACGTCGGCATCGGCAAGACCATCGAGGCCGGACTCATCGCCGCCGAACTCCTCGCCTCCGGCGAAGCCAAGGGCCTGGCCGTGCTCTGCTCGCCCGCCCTGGCCGAGCAGTGGCAGGACGAGCTGCGCCTCAAGTTCGGCATCGATGCCGAACTCGTCCTCGCCTCCACAGTCGCCAAACTCGAGCGCGGCCTCGAATCCGGGGAGTCCCTGTTCGACCGCTACCCCAACATCGTCGTCTCCACCGACTTCATCAAGTCCCCGCGCCACCGCGACCTGTTCATCCGCCACTGCCCCGACCTGGTCATCGTCGACGAGGCGCACACCTGCGTCGCCACCGACGACCGCACCGGCAAGGGCCAGCAGCTCCGCTACGAACTGCTGCAACGCCTCGCTGCCGACACCGACCGCCACCTGGTACTGCTCACCGCGACCCCGCACAGCGGCAAGGCCACCGGCTTCCGCAACCTCCTCGGCCTGCTCGACCCGAGCCTGGAGAACGTCGACCTCAAGACCGACGCCGGACGCCGCCGCCTGGCCCGGTACTTCGTGCAGCGTCGCCGCGTCGACATCCGCCGCTACCTCGACCAGGACACCTCCTTTCCCTCCGACCGGGAATTCCGCGAGCAGACCTACCAGCTCACCCCCGCCTACCGGGCGCTGCTCGACGACGCCCTGGCCTACGCGAGAGGCAGACTCACCGCCTCATCCGGCCTGGAACACCGCAAAGCGTGGTGGTCCGCGCTCGCGATGCTGCGCTCGATCGTCTCCTCGCCGCGCGCCGCCGCCCAAACGTGCGCCTCCCGCTCCCGCACCGCCCAGGCCGCGACCATCGACGAGGCCGACGCGCTCGGCCGACCCATTTCCTACGACTTCACCGACGCCGACCGCATCGAAGGGGTCGACGTCTCTCCCGGTGCGGTCGACGACGACCAGGCCGCCGTGCTCGAATCGCTCCGGAAGCAGGCAGAGGCCCTTGAAGGCCCCGAACACGACGCGAAACTCAAAGCCCTCACCAAGCAGCTCAAGTCCCTGCTCAAGGACGGCTACAACCCGATCGTGTTCTGCAAGTACATCGGCACCGCCGACTACGTGGCCGAACAGCTCACCGACTCGCTCGGAAAGAAAGTCCACGTCAAATCCGTCACCGGCACCATCTCCCCGCAGCAGCGCGTCGACCGCATCGAAGCGTTCGCCGCGCTCGCCGCCGAAGACTCCGACGCCCGCCGGGTCCTGGTCGCCACCGACTGCCTCTCCGAAGGCGTGAACCTCCAGCACCATTTCGACGCCGTCGTCCACTACGACCTCGCCTGGAACCCGACTCGCCACGACCAGCGGGAAGGCCGCGTCGACCGGTTCGGGCAGACGACCGACCGCGTCAAGGTCGTCACCGTCTACGGCAAGGACAACGGCGTTGACGGCAAGGTCTTGGAAGTGCTCATCAAGAAGCACCGCCAGATCTACGAGACCCTCGGCTACCGTGTCTCGGTCCCCGACGAGACCTCTTCGGCCGTCACCAACGCCGTCGTCGAATGGGTCCTCATGCGCGGCTCGGGACCCGGCCAGGAGCAGCCGCTGCTCGACGGCATCCTGGAGATCGAAACCGAAGTCGAGCAGGCATGGCAGTCCGCCGCCGAACGCGAGAAGTCCGCCAGGACCCGCTACGCGCAGGAACCCATCCGCACCGACGAGGTCGCCAACGAGCTCGCCGCCGTCCGCGACGCGCTCGGCGCGGCCGACGACATCGCCCCGTTCACCAGACGCGCATTGCACTCCCTCCGCGCCCTGATCACCGAGACGGGTGACGGCTTCCGGGCGGACGTGTCCACCACCCCGGTCGGACTGCGCGACGCGCTCGCCGCCGCACTCGGCGGCGAAGCCGTCGACGGCGGAAAGCCGATCACGTTCCGCACCCAGCCCGCGGTCGCCCGAGGCGAGGCGGCCCTCGTCCGCACCGACCCGGCCGTGGCCGCGACCGCCGACTTCATCCTCAACGGCGCCCTCGACGACACCATCGACCCGTCCGATCGCCCGGCCCGCCGACTCGGCGTCATGCGCACCGCCGACGTCGCCAAGCGCACCACGCTGCTGCTGGCGCGCTTCCGGTTCCAACTGCGGATGCCAGGACGCCACGGCACCCGCCACCTGGTGGCCGAAGACGCCAGGCTCCTCGCCTTCGAAGGCTCGCCGACGAACCCGACCTGGCTCGACGACCAGGTGACCGCCGCGCTCCTGAGCGCCGCACCGGCCGCCAACACCGCCCCCGAGTTCGCCCGCAACGCCGCGAAACTCATCCTCGACGGCCTGCCCGAACTCGACGACCACCTGGACGCCACCGCCGACCGGCTCGCCGAGCGACTGGCCGAATCCCACCAGCGCGTCCGCGCCGAGACCGGCCGCAGGGAGTCGGCCACGCTGGCGGTCACGCCGCAGCGCCCCGCCGACCTTCTCGGCGTCTACGTCTACCTGCCCGTTCCCACCGGAGCCGCCTGATGCCGACCCGCAGCGACTACACTGCCGTCACCCTCGAAGGCGACCTCATCGCCCCCGGGCTGCTCGACCGCATCGCCACCGGCATCGACCTCGACGGCGCCAAGCCCGCCCACTACGGCGCGGTCGGCCGCCGCAGCGTCGCAGACGAAGCCGAACGCGCCTGGGACTATCTCAAGACCGCCTGGTTCGATCTGCGCGAGACCATCCCAGCCTCGGACCGGCCCTCCGACCCGACCGGCACGGCGCGGCGCTCGTGGATCGAGCCGCTGTTCGCCGAACTGGGATTCGGGCGGCTCGCGACCACCGGCGGCGGCATCGCCTCCGACGACGGCCAGAAGCGCTTCGCGATCAGCCACCAGTGGACGCACGTGCCGATCCACATCGACGACTGGGGAACCGGCCTCGAAGACCGCCACGCCGGGCGCCCCGCCCCGCACTCGCTGGTGCAGGAATGCCTTAACACCACCGACAAGCACCTGTGGGGCATCGTCACCAACGGACGGCAGGTGCGACTGCTGCGCGACTCCACGGCGATCGCCGGGACCGCTTATGTCGAGTTCGACCTGGAGACGATCTTCGACAACGAGCTGGTGAACGAGTTCATCCTGCTCTACCGGCTCCTGCACGTCTCCCGCTTCGCCGTCGACGACGGCGCCCCGCCTTCGGCGTGCTGGCTCGAGAAGTGGCGCACCACCGCCATCCAGGCCGGGGTGCGCGCTCTCGACCAGATGAAGACGGGAGTCCGGGATGCCATCACCCTGCTCGGCACCGGATACCTGAGCCACCCAGCGAACGGACACCTCATCGGCAGCCTCGACTCCGAGCAGTTCCACCGGGCACTGCTGCGCTTGACGTACAGGCTGCTGTTCCTGTTCGTCGCCGAGGACAAGGAGCTGTTGCACCCGTACGACGCCGATGAGAAGGCCAAGGAGCGCTACCGCAAGTACTACTCATCTGCGAGGCTGCGGGCTCACGCCAGGCGCAGACGCGGAACGACGCACGGCGACCTGTACCAGGGGCTCAAACTTGTGCTCGATGCCTTGGGAAGCGAAGAGGGGCAACCGAAACTGGCGCTGCCAGGGCTTGGCGGTATCTTCGACCACACCGAGACTGACGAGATCCTGGACGGCTTGCGTCTCTCGAACGAGTACCTGCTGCGGGCTGTCCGTGCGCTGTCGGTAGTGCGCGATAGGAAGACCCGGCGGAATCGGGTAATCGACTACCGACACTTGGACGCCGAGGAACTCGGATCGGTGTATGAGTCGCTGCTGGAACTGGTGCCGAAGTACAGCGTGGCGGAGCGACGATTCGAGCTGGTGGAACTGGCCGGGAACCAGCGCAAGACCACCGGTTCGTACTACACGCCGTCGAACCTCATCGAGCGTTTGCTGGACACCACGATTGACCCCGTGATCGACGCGGCCGTGAAGCGAGGGGAGGAACGAGGCGGAGCCGAACCGGCGCAGGCCATCGAGAAGGAACTGCTGGGGCTGACCGTCTGCGACCCGGCCTGCGGGTCCGGCCACTTCCTGGTGGCGGCGGCGAGGAGGATCGCCAAGCGTCTTGCGGCCGTGAGGGAACAGAACCCCGAGCCGACGCCGAAGGCGGTGAAGGCCGCGCTGCGTGAGGTGGTCGGCAAGTGCATCTATGGCGTCGACATCAACCCGATGGCGGTTGAATTGGCGAAGGTCGCGCTCTGGATGGAGGCATTGGAGCCGGGCAAGGCGCTCGGCTTCCTCGATGCGCACGTCAAGTGCGGTAACTCACTAATCGGTGCCTACCCGGCTCTGATGGCTAAAGGCATACCCGACGAAGCATGGGACCCGATCGAGGGCGACGATAAGGCCACGGCACGGAAGCTGAAGAAACGCAACAAGGACGAGCGGACGAAGCGAGAACACGGTGGGGAGCGCCTTTCAGGGTTTTTCGAGCTGGAGGCGGGGGTGACACACTCGAACGCCGCCTTGGCAAAGCGAATCAGCGCGATCCTCGCAGCACCGGCAGACGGCCTCGGCGACGTCAGGCGGCAGGCCCGCGAGTATGAGCGATTTCAGGAGTCGCCGGAGTACCGGAAAGAACGGTCGCTCGCCGACATGTGGTGCGCGGTCTTCTTCTGGCCCAAGGAGGCGGGAGAAAGCCAGGAGCTTGCGCCCACGGACGGCACCTATTGGGAGCTGGAAGACGCGGGATTCGATAGTCTGGTTGGTCAGGCGATCGCGCGGCACGCCGCTGAAATCGGGGCCGCGAACCGGTTCTTCCATTGGCATCTGGAGTTCCCTGAAGTGTTCCGGACGGGATCCGGAACTAATGCCAACTCATCCGCCGGCTGGGTCGGAGGTTTCGACGCCGTTGTGGGCAACCCGCCTTGGGAACGGATCAAGCTTCAGGAGCAGGAGTTCTTCGCTACGCGCGATGCGGCGATCGCTGAAGCACCGAATGCTGCCGCACGGAAGCGATTGATCGCGCAACTCGAAGAGCTGAGTCCGCGGTTGTATGCGAGTTTCCAAGCAGCCAAGCGTGAATCATCGGGCAGCGCCCACTTCCTCAAGGTCTCTGGTCGGTTCCCGTTCACGGCCACCGGCGACATCAACACGTACAGCGTCTTCGCGGAGACCGATCGAACGATCACCGGTCCACGCGGGCGAACCGGAGTGATTGTCCCGACCGGTATCGCCACAGACGCCACCACGCAGCGGTTCTTCAGAGACTTGGTCGAAACCAGGGCGCTCGCAGCGCTGTACGATTTCGAGAACGCCGCGCCGGTTTTCGCTGATGTCCATCGCTCCTTCAAGTTCTGCCTGCTGTCGATGGCGGGTTCGGCCGCGAGCGAGGAGGAGGCACGGTTTGGCTTCTTCCTCCACGACCCGGCAGAACTCGATGACGCAGGGAAGACCTTCAACCTCAGCCCAGACGAGATCCTGCTGCTCAACCCAAACACGGGCACTTGCCCAGTGTTCCGCAGCCGACGAGATGCTGAGATAACTCTTGCTGTATACCGTCGGCTGCCAGTTCTAGTGCGCAATAAAGGTGCGGATCCAAGCACTTGGAAGATTTCTTACCACTCAAGGCTTTTTCATATGGCCGAAGACTCTCACTTGTTCAGAACGAGCCGTGAACTTCTCGAGGGCAATTGGGAGGATTGCGATCGCTTCTTCGGGAAGGATCCCGAACGTATGCTGCCACTATATGAAGGTAAAATGCTGCACCATTTCGACAATCACTGGGCGACGTACGAACCTGGCGGACGAACTCGTGATATTTCGATACATGAGAAGGAAGACCCGTCCGTCGTAGTCCGGCCACGGTATTGGGTATCGGAGCAAGCCATCGATACTGGAAATCGTGATAGCCGTGGCAATCCGGTCCTCGAGCCCGGCGTATCTGAGCGGCTTCGGGCGAAAGGTTGGCATCGAGAGTGGCTTCTAGGAATGCGGAAGGTGTGCCGCGCAACGGACGAGAGAACCCTGATTTGCTTTCTCTTTCCGAAGGGAGCGGTAGGGGATTCTACAACGTTGATGTTTCCGCTAATTGATAGTGGGCACGGCGGTCTATATGCGGCACTAAGCTCTTTTGTGCTGGATTATATTCTCAGGCAGAAAATCGGGGGTACCAATATCGGACCATACCAGTTGAATCAACTTCCGGTGCCAGATCGCAAGCAGATGCTTGCGCACGAGAGCTTTCTGTATGGCCGAGTACTGGAGCTTGTGTTCAGCTCGTATGACATGAGGCCATTTGCAGTGGACATGGGGGATGAAGGAAGAGCCCCATTTGTGTGGGATGAGGAGCGGCGGTTCTTCATGCGCGCGGAACTTGATGCTCTGTTCTTCCATCTCTATGGGATCGAGCGTGACGATGTTGACTACATCATGGAGACGTTCCCGATCGTCAAGCGCAAGGACATCGCGAAGTTTGGCAGCTACCGAACTAAGGAGTTGATACTTGAGATCTATGACCAGATGGCAGCCGCTGGTGTGTCGGCCGAGAATCCGCCTGTCGATGGGGAGAACTTCTTCTCTCGGTTGACCCCGCCTCCAGGCCAAGGGCCGCGCCACCCGGCTCGTCAGCAGTGACACTGGTTGCGGTGTGTTGGCTCGGCGACTCGGTAGGCGGGTGAACGACTCACCGTGACGTACCGACCGGTCCCGCGAATCGCTGATGTCGGATTGGCGACAGAACTGGGGTTACGGTTCGACTTACGAGCGTTCGTTTGTCGGAAACGCCGTCTCAGTGGTTGTGTCGTGTGTAGTGCTTCTGTCACCATGCGTGTCATGAGCGTGAACCCGTTCCTCACCAGCATCCAGATCGCCCGTCTGCTCGTGCAGTACCGCAAGCGTGCCAAGTACACCCACAAACGGGCAGCAGACGAGCTTGGGATGAGCGTTTCCAAGATCCGAGACCTCGAACATGCCCGCGCTCCTCACGTCAAGTGGGTCGACATGCTCGGCTTCGCCCGCATCTACGGTCTTAGCCCTGAGGAGCAGGAGAACCTGGTCCGGCTCGCTGAAGCTTCAGACACACCGGACATGTTCCACTCGCTCAAGATTCCCTCGGCGTTCTACACCTTCCTCCAAATGGAGCTCACCGCATCCAAGATCATGATCTGCGAGTCAGAGCTGGTTACCGGCCTGTTCCAGACCGAGGACTACAACGACGCCATCCGAGACGACAACGCCCCCAGCCGTAAGGGACCGGCAGGCGCGGCCGGATTCCGGCAGGATCGACAGCGGCAGTTCATGGATCGGCCATGGTTGCCGGAGATCGTCTACCTGAGCTCGGAGGCGGCACTGCGCCGACAAGTCGGCGGTCCTGAGGTCATGGCGAAGCAGGTCGAACACCTCAAGCAGCTCGACCGGGACTTCTCGCTGTTCAAGTTTTTGGTCGTTCCTTTCGAGGCCGGATCGTACCCTTGTGCGGGGACCGCCTTCCGGATCTTCGAGTTCGAGGGCGGGGAGTTCCCCAAGACGGTGTACCTAGAATCGTTGGAAGGGGCTCGTTACCTGGAGGTGCCTGAGATGGTGGTTTCCTTCCAGAACGACTTCGAAGAGTCCGTCAAGAAGGCCATACCGATTAAGGATTTCGATCTGTGAACACAACAGCGAAGTGGCGCAAGTCCAGCCGGTCCGGCAACGGCGACGCTGGCAGCGACTGCGTTGAGGCCCGTGCCACCGAGGCCGGGTTCCAGGTTCGCGACTCCAAGCTCTCCGAGGACTCCCCGGTCTTCGGCCTGTCGCAGGACGACTTCGTCGCCCTGCTGGAGAACGCGAAACGCTGAACCGGCGATCGGCCCCCACACCTCCCGGTGCTGACAACCCGAGCGGGTGCCCGAGGGCCGGGTAACACAGGCAACCAACGGCAGGAGCCGCAAGCGCCAAGTATCCGACAAACCGCATCGATTCAACGGCCGTCGAGACTCGTGAAACACGGGTCCCGCCGGCCGTGGCTTATCCCCGCCACGCCTCACCCAGTGAGACCGCCTCAGCTCCGGTGCCAATGGTCGACACCTCTCGACGATACTGCTCAAGGCTCTTGCTGAACCTGGCCCCTTTGTGCATAGTGCTCTGTTGAGCCGGATTAAATACCAGTTCAAAGGCTTGGAATCATCACCTGGCTCCCTTACGGTCAAGAGGTCGGCGCGCGGTGGGGCGCGTCGATTCGGCGGGAGGGAGCGGCTCGGCGCTGCCGTTGGTGGGGCTCCCTTCCGCCGATCTCGATCGACTCGAACGGAGCCATCTCATGCCGACCACGGAGTCACCGACCGACCCGGCGATCATTCGCCTCGGCCAAATCGACATCGAAGGCCGCCGCGCCGCCGTCACCTGGCCCGGCCTGGGCGACGGCGTGGCCATCGACTTCCTCGACCTACGCTCCCGCTTCGGCGTCGTGGCGGGGCTCGACCGCGACCCGCGGTTGCACCTCGAACCCTGCCACGCCTCCCTGGTCGACCTCGAAGGCCGAATGCTCATCCTCGAACAGGTCGCCGCGCTCTGGATCCGGCACGCCCTGGCCTCGACCCCGGCGGCCCTGCGCTCGAAGGCGCGCCGATGAACCGCCGCCCGACGCCGTCACCGGTCCGCACCGAAGGCCGGCACCGATGGGGGAACACCGTGATCGAAGGCCGCGCCGTCCGCTTCTGGGCCGACCTCCGCAACGGCCGCGTCGTCGTCCAGCTCGACGTCCCCGAACCCACTGACGTGGGTGTGGTCGTCGCAATCGGACCGGAGCCGTCCAGGCCGCTCCTGCTCGTCAACCCGCAGCAACGGCCCTGGGCCGGCACCACCGAGGCCCGAGCCGCCCTGCTGAGCGCGGCCGTCACCTACTACCGCACTGTGGAGGCACGAGCATGAGCACCGATCCGAAGATCCCGCACGAACTCGGCCGGTTCGCCTTCGCGAAGTCGTTGACCTTCACCGTCTTCGGCGACGATCCGCACCACCCGGACCGCGTCACGGTCATGTTGGACGACGGCGTCCAGGAGCCCTACGAGATCCTGGCCGTAGAGTCCCTCGACAGATTCACCCCACCGCCGGTCGCGACCTGGCGCGACGGCTGGATCGCGCCGACCGACTCGTGGACGAGGATCGTCTACGGCAACACCATCGGCGTCATCCGCCAGGCTCGCGCCCGCCTCAATCGAACCTGAACCCGAACAGCCCGCCGCTCTCGTCGGCGTCGGTCAGTCTTGGCTTGAGCAGGTACGGGTCAGGGTTGAATCCCCACTCGCGGCCCTTGTCGAGCACATCCGAGTTGATCGGCACGATGTACTGCAAGCCTTCGGCCTCAGCCACCTCGGCGGCGAGCCGCAGACCGAACGCCACCTGGCGCTGATCGACGCCATCGAAGAGGCGACCGTCATGGACCAGGAAGTCCGGCCCGCGTCCGCCACGATGCGCCATGACCGTACACACGAGGTCGAAGCACAGCATCCGCATGTTCCCGATGCCGTTGCTCTCGTCGTTCTCGATGTGCGGCCGGATCTCCAGATTCTTCGCGCCCTCCTTGATCGTCAGGAAGGCCTCTCGGCTGTCCGAGTAGATCCGGCGGGCGTAGTCGGTGAACAAGTGCGACGCCTCGGAGATGTAGGTGTCGCGGGTGCGGAGGTCGTCGTGGGCGCGGCGCTTCAGCTCCAAGAGCTCGCGCTGCACCTCGTCCTGGATGTTCCGGATACGGTCGAGCAGGTCGGTCTGTTCTCGCAGCGACCTCAGTTGCTCCTCCTTCGAGGCGAGCGAATGCTGGAGCATCTGCAGGCCCTGCAAAGCGCCGCCTTGGTTGAGCCTCCGCAGGATCACCGAACGCTCCTCGTCGCACTCCTCGCGTCGACGGCGCCGCTGCTCGATCCGTCGGCGGGTCTCCTGGAGCTCGTCTCGGAGGAACCGCTGACGGTTGTCGGCGATGACCCGGTGGAACTGCTCCACCTCGTCGTAGCGGCGCTGGACCTCACGGGGCAGCGCCACGCCGAGCTCCTGGAACGCCGTCGGCAGGTAGTCGTCCGAGGGGTGTCGCTCGCGTTCGAGCGAGTCGTGGATGTCGGCTTCGTTGCGCTGGTCGATCTCGTCTTCGCGGGCCAGGCGCTCAATCTCGGTCGTCAGCTCGTCGGCCTGGTTCTTGAGGCGCTCGAACTCGGGGATGACCTGGAATTGCGCTATCTGACCCTGCAACTGCTCGATCTCGTGGCCGAGCAGGCGGGCCCTGCCCTCGATCGTGGCCTGGTCCCCGACGACCTCGCCCAGGTCGAGGCCCTTCAGCGCCTGCTTCAGGGCCGTCACCGAGCTCTGCTTCTCGGCCAGCGCCCGGTACTGGTCGATGAGCTTCGCGTCGAGTCCAAGCAGATAGGCCAGATGCGTCGAGAAGACGGTCTGCTTGATCGCCTTGGTGGAGAACTTGAGCGGGTCCTGGAAGCCACCGTCGCGTTCGCGGCGGATCGCATAGCTCAGCAGGTTGCGTACCGACAACCCCTCGACATCGAGACTCTGCGGATACAGCTCCCGTTGTAGTGCGGACTTCCAGTCGTCCAGACCCGTTATGCCGTGGAATTCCCGGCCTTCAAGCGGCGGAGCGATCTGCACGCGCTTGGCGCCACCACGGCGTCTGACTTCCAGTGCCCCACCGGGTGTGCTCCAGTCCAGTGTCAAGCTGAAGACCATGGAACGGAACACCTCGCGGGAGCAGAGGTGTTTTGCGGCGTTCGCCCCGAGCAGGAAATGCAGGACTTCGATGAGACTGGTCTTGCCGGTGCCGTTGCGGCTGTCGGTCGACTGCGATCGCTGAGTTCGCTCGGCGACGATGAGGTTCATGCCGGGCCTGAACTCGAAGTCCTTGAATTCGGGGTAGTCGGCGCTGAGTCTTTGGAGCATCAGCGCTTCCCGGTGAGACGCAATGTACGGCCGTCGAAGCCCACAAGCCCGAGCGCGTACAGCATGTCGAGTGCGAGCTGGAACCAGCCGAAGGTGATCGGCTGGTCGAAGCCGTTGGCCTCGCGCCACTCTCTGAGCCGGGCCCACGTCTCGGAGACCGTCCGTGGGGCATCGAGCTGAAGGCTGATCTGTGCGGCCACCGACAGCAGGGCTCGCTGCGGGCTGACCGAGCGGTTCGGCAGGAGCATGGGGTCAGCCTCCCCTCATGGCGAAATCAGCAGGCGGATTCTCGAAGATGTGGCAGCGTTCAAGGAAGTACGCCAGGACGATATATGAGGCAAGGTGGTGCTCGGCAGAGGTGGCGCTGCCCGTCACGTAGATTCTCAAGTTCTCCACGATCTTGTTCGGGACCAAGCCGTCAGACCGGAGGCGCCTGTAGCGCGAGCCGAGTGCCTCGGCGGCCAACGGGTCGCGGTGGAGCGCGTAGTAGTCCCGAACCATGCTCGTGTGCTTCCATGATTTCTGCAACCACCGACGCTCCAAACCCGTGATCTCGTTGAAGTCGAGCTTCTCGGGGTTCGGCAGAGGGAGACTTCCCATGTCGTCGGGATCGAGCTCGCTGACGGGCTCCGCGAGATTCTCAAGGAGGTCGGCGACCTCGGTGATGCCGACGCGAGAGAGCAGTACCGCGTCCATGTCGCGCCCGATGACGCGCTCCTGCTGGTGCTGCTCCAGGTCGAGGAAGAGCGTTGTGAGGTGGCCCCGCCCCCAGTTGGTGATCTTGATCGACGGCTGAGCCAGCGCGGCTTGCGCGATCGCGTGAGTGAGGTCGGGGTGTGAGCCTCCGGCGTCGTTGTGCACGAAGACGAACTCGGAGAACTCGCCTGGGCGCTGACGACACGCGCTCTCGAAGTCCTTGCGGAACTTGGCGATGGCCTTGTAGGGGTCGGCGGTGGTCGAGCCGTAGCAGGCGTAGAGCTTGCCGCTCCAGTAGTCCAGACCGTCGGCCCCGTGATCGGCCGACAGACGCACGGGTGCGAAGCCGGGCTCGGCATAGGTCATCAAGCGGCCGAAGAGCACCTCGAACGACGTGTCGGTGGTCGTATCCAGCGTGGTGTGGAACAGCCTTTCTGCGAGAAGGTCGTAGTTCGCTTGACCGGCCATGAGAGACTCCAAACGCGCGGGGGTAGCGTGCTCAACCGGATGCGGAAAGTAATCCCATTGTGGCATGGGGGTTCTGGGCTGTCCAGCGCAAGAATCGGGGCGCCACGGCTTCAGCCTTGGGTGCGGAACGGGTGAATGCGGGAGCCATCGGCCCTTGCCCGGTCAGTCGCTCTCGCGGATCGAGGCGACCGTGATGTGCGTGGCGGGCCGACCGGATTCATCGACGCCGCGGCCGATGTAGTGAACTGCGACGTATCCGGGCACGGTGATGACGAGTTCGTCCTGCTTGCCGGGGTTCGCGTTGGGTTTGGCAGTGACGCCTGCGTTCTCGGAGGGATTCGGCATGCCTCCGAGTATCGCCGTGCCGGTGCCATGACTGTCATGAAGGTCGCTGCTTTCCGTCCCCCGTTCGGGCGACTTCTGGACCTCGGCTGTCACCAGCACCGCGCCGCACGCTCCTTCTGTTGAGCGTGCCGATCAACGCAAGGAGAGTCCAATGGCACCAACCAACACCCCAGCCAAAGCCTCCAAGCCCGAGAACCCGACCGAACCCGCCTCGGTCGTCCAATCCCGAATCAGTGAGGAGGCCGATCCCGAGTCGAACGAGACCGAACCGTTCTGTGTGCGGTGCGAGAGGACCGGCACCGTCCTCGATCGTGATGCCCATGTCGATGGGGCGCTCAGTTGCTCCATCCATGACAGAGATTCGTGGGATTCCTGTCGGCAGATCTTCGGGCCTCACTGCCCGCCATGGTGTGCGATCGACCACATTGGAAAGGACGGCAACGCGATCAAGGAAGGGATGTGGTTCCACTGCTCGGAAGGCTTGGACATGGTCGTCAAGTCAAACGATGGCGCGAGAGCTTCGAACACGGTCCATGTGGACGTATGCGCCTGCGAACACATCGGGGAGGGCATTGAGTCGGTGGACATTTTCCTGGACAACACCATCATGACCTCGACACAGGCCGAGCACCTCGCTTCGGTGCTGAACGCCACGGTTCTGCTCGCCTCCATGTCACGGCCCGCTTCCGATAACAAGTGAATAGGCCGCAACGGCCGGTCATGACGGCGGCTTCAGCGCCATGACCGGCCGGTTGCCGGCAAAGTCCAACCGAGAGGGCCGCTAGACCTTGGTGAGACTCCGCGCCATGCTGCGGATCTCCAGCAGCGACGCGCACAGCTCGCCTTCACATCTCCTCGTCGCGAGGCGGTACGTCGAGGGCCGCTTCCACTTGCTGTCGTGGAGCTCCTTCCGTACGCGCTCGAATTCGCGGTCCCATTCGGTCCAGTCGCGAAGCACCTGCTCCAGGTTGTCGTCCCACGCGAAGAGGCGGTCACCGAGGCGGCCTGCGGGGAAGTCCTGCCGCGCGGTGACCCGGTGATACCTCTGAAGATTGACGTTCTCCCTCCGCGCCTTGTTCTCTTCGGCGACCGCTTCCTCCTCTGCTTTGGGTGTTCCCTTCTTTCGGATCCGGTCGGCGTTGCCTCGGTCGGAGTCGAAGACGGTCATGGCCGGAATGCCGAGGTCGTCCAAGATTGCCTGCGCCAGAATGAGGTTCGACTTCCCATAGGCGTTGATCACGGAGACGCCGAACTTGAAGAGCGGGCCCGCCGTCTCCGTCGACGCCTCCTCGATGACCGCCTTGTCGGTCTCTCCCTCCACCAGAACGACGCCTTCGGAGAAGAAGCCCTCGGCGAACTGCTCGGTGAGCAGCGTGTGGAGCTGGACCTCGATCTGGTCGCGCTCCATGTAGTCGCCGACTCGCTTGAACACCGCGTCAGGGAGCGCCGTCCTGACACGGCTCGCGCAGCTCACGTTCTCGTCCGCGCGCGGTCGGCAGATGCGACGTACCTCCTCGAACCGCAGCGGATCCACGAAGATCGGGCTGTGCGTCGCGAAGACCACCGTGGAGTCGGAGTCGCCGACCTCGGTCGCCCGCCGAAGCGACCAGGCGAGCTGGCGGGACTGCACGTTGCTCTGGTGCGTCTCGGGCTCCTCCAACGCCAGCATGACGGACGGCCCGCCGCTTTGCCGCCCGGCGGACGAGGCGAGCAGCTTCAGGGCGCTGAGCATGACCGTGCGCTGGAAGCCGTGCCCTTGGCGGTCGATGGGGACGTCGATGGTCCCGTCGTCGACCCGCACCTCGATCTTGATGTCCGGTTCTTGCTGGAGCACTCCGGGACGAAGCTTGATCGCATGGCCGGAGCGGAACTCGGCCATCTCATTGCTCAGTCTGGTGCTGATCTCCTCCATCTGCGGCCCGAGGTATTTCTCCACGATCGTGCTGGAGCTGCGATGGGCTCCGGTCATCACGCCGAGCACTTTCTCCGTGGCGGGGGAGCGATCGATCCGCTCGGTCAACCGGCTCAGGATCGTCCTCCTGGTCTCCTTGAGCTGATCGCGGGTGCGGAGGTCGGCGCTGACGAACACGTAGTCGAACCGCCGCCTGAGCTTCCCCTTCGCGATCAGTTCAGTGGCTCTGACCGGTGTCCTGGTGAGCTCCCCGGGATGAGCCAGCTCCCAGTCCCGCAATGAACGGTCCACCTTGGGCGCCGTACCGGCATCGGGGAGACCGAGATCCGGATGCGTCTGCTGAAACTGCTGATACGCCTTCTTCTTTCCGTCCGGAGTCTGCTGGCCGCGGACGTACTCGAACGGCTCGTACGCCATGGCCATGCAAGTGGTCTCCTCCGCGCTGTGGGACCAGGTGCGCCGGAGCGTGAGCGCCTTGCCGTCGTCTGACAGGAGGCGTTCGTCGATCGCCTCGCGATCCTGCTCGTCGAGGTCCGCGAACCGGAGCTCCACCGAGATCGCCGGGTCGTCCTCCTTCGTGTATCGGCAGACGTCCTCGTTGCTCAGATCGCCGGGAGAGCCGTTGAGGCACCAGTCGATCGCTCGCAGCACCGTGGACTTGCCGGCGTCATTGGGACCGATGAGGACGGTGACCTTGTCGAAGTGGATCTCCAGGTCTTGGATGCAGCGGAAGTTGCGGATGTGGACGGCGCTGAGTCGCATCGGCGGACTCTCCTCCCGAGAGGTGGATCAATGCGGGCAAGGTAGCAAGATTTGTGTGTATATAGTGAACCCAGGTTGTGTGATAATGTTTCCCATCACAGGGCGGAATTGCTGCATGCGGGAGGGCAAAGGCGTTGGCGCAGTTCATAGCCGTCGAAGCCCGTCCGGGGCTCGGAGGAGAGGAGCGGTTGGCCGTCGTCACCCGGCTGCTCTCGCGATACGCGGACGCTGCGGGAGGTGTCACCGAACGCGTCCTGACCGGGGTGGCCGAACTGTGCGGCCTCTCGGGAGCCGAGATCGCGACACTGCGGCGCCGCGTGACCGTGGTGCCCGAAGAGGCCGGTCGTTACGAAGCAGCCATCGCGGCGGCCCACCGGGTCATGGACGGAGACCGGCGCCGCAGCCGGCCCGACAGGCGCATCCTGACCGCCGAGGAAGAGGTCGGCCTCAGCATCCTGCTGCGCGGCGGCTCCGAACAGATCCAGATCGAACCCACCAGTGAGGAGCTGTCGAGCCTGCCGCCCGGAGATGTCCGTCGGCGGGCCCTGGACTGCCTCGTGCTCCACAACCAGAAGCTCGTCCACGCCATCTTGAAGTCCTATTCGCACGACTACCCGGCGCTCGGCTACGACGACCTCGCCCAAGAAGGCATGGGCGGCCTCATGAGGGCCGCACGGAAGTTCGACCCCACCCTCGGCAACAAGTTCTCGACCTATGCGACCTGGTGGATACGCCAGTCGATCGAGCGCGCCGTCCACGACAAGGCGCGAACCATCCGCATCCCCGTCCACGCGGCCGAAGACCTCTCGAAGCTCCGCCGCGCCGAGCGACGCCTCGGCCGGGACGGCCACGAACCCGACGTGGCCGAACTCGCGGCCGCCTGCGGCTGGACCGTCGCCAAAGCGGAGGAGGTGCGGCGATTCGACTGGTCGGTGGTCTCGATGGACAAGCCGGTCTCTGACGGCGCCACCCTCGGTGAACTCGTCGGCGAATGGCACACCGACACCGGTGCCGACATCCCGGCGATCGCCAACGCTGAAGCCGAGCGTATTCGACGACTGCTCAGGCTCTACCCGAAACGCGACGAGGCGATCCTGACCCGGAACCTCGGCCTGTTCGACGGCCACGAAGAGACCCTCGACCGGCTCGGCCGAGCCTTCGGCGTCACGCGGGAACGCATCCGCCAGATCAAGGGCTCGGCCCTCAAGAAGCTCCGGAAGGCATACCAGGAATCGCCTGGGAATCCGCACGCCGCGCTCCAACTCCAGCTCGCCAAATCACGCACCGCGAAACCCCGAAAGACCGACCGGAACCGGAAGGACCCCTGTTGAACCCCAGAGACGAACTCACCGAATACCTGCGGCGGCAACTCATCGGGCCCGCCTACGGCGAGCAGGAGACCATCGAGGGGCCGCCGGACAGCCGCTACCTCATGGGCACCCTCTACCCGCAGGACGCCGACCTCCACACCCAACTCGACCGGGCCGCCGAGGTGCTCGACGGCCTCGGAGCCGAACCCGGCCAGGACGACGTCGATCCCGCGACCGACCCCCTCCCCGAATCGAACGTCTGGCTACCCTCGTCCATCGGCATCAGCTTCTACACCGACGCCGAGGATCTCGAGGTCCGCTGCGGCGCGGCCCGATACCGGATCGAGAAGGGGCGTTCACGGCGCTGGCACCGCGAGTCCCTACCTGAGGAGACTTACAAGATCGGTCCCGGGACCTCCCTGCTCGACGTGCTCGGACAGCGCGGCGAGCTCCGCATCGTGCGGCGCCCGTGCGGGTCCGGCGAACTGATCACCGTCTCCCTGGTCAACAGCGCGATCACCGCCGACGGCAAAGACCACTGGGACGACATGCTCTTCCAAGTCACACTCGACGTCGACATCATCGAGGGTCGGCTCCTCGAGTACCCCTCCGCTCGGCTGGTCAGCACCGACCCCGAGGAACACGAGCTCCGGCTCCAGTACCGGCACGTCCGCACCTACGCCGTCGGCAACGGATGCGCCGTCGAGGAACGACCGAACGCCCTCGGCTCCGTCACCGGTCTCTCGGCGACCTTCATGCCCCAGGCGGACGTGCCCGCCGTCCGAGCCGCCGGCGCCGAGAGCCCGGTGCTCGACATCGCCCACCTCGCCGACCCCGCGGTGCCCCTGACGCAGTTGCGTGCCGAACTCGAAGGCTTCGCCGCGTTCTATCGGGACTGGTACCGATGGCAGCGGAAAGCCGACATTCCACCATGGGGCAAAGAAGCGGCCGGGCGCATCCTCGACCGCATCGGCCGGGCCGTGGATCGGATCGAGTCCGGCGTCCGGACCCTCTGCGATCCCTCCAGGCCCGAGGTCCTGCGGGCATTCCGGCTGGCCAACCGCGCCATGGCACTCCAGATGCGGCACAGCAGGGACGACCTCGGCGGAAGCCTGCGCGACCGCACCGAACCGGTCGAACTCGAACCGGAGATCGACGGCGACGCCGCATGGTACCCGTTCCAGCTCGCATTCGTCCTGCTCGCCCTCGACGGCACCGTCGACCCCGGCCACCCCGACCGCGGCGTCACCGATCTGATCTGGTTCCCCACCGGCGGCGGCAAGACCGAGGCGTACCTGCTTCTCGCAGCCTTCACCATGCTGCTGCGGCGAGGCCGACCCGATGGCGGCGGGACCGCCGTCCTCAGCCGCTACACGCTCAGCCTGCTCACCACGCAGCAGTTCCAGCGGACCGCGGCCACGGTCTGCGCGCTCGAGGCCCTCCGCCGGGACGACCCCGCCGTGCTCGGCGACGACGAGTTCTCCTTGGGGCTGTGGGTCGGCGAGCAGACCACCCCGAACACCTACGAACACGCCCGCGAGGCGTTCCACGGCGAACGCAACGCGGTGCAACCCGAGGGACGCTTCATCCTCGACCGCTGCCCGTGGTGCGGCACCAGGATCATGCCCGCGTACCGCTCCGACGACGACCGCGACTACGGCGTGCGAGCCGGAGCGGACTCGTGCGAGTTCTTCTGCCCGAGGACGGAGTGCCGCTTCCACGACCGGCTGCCAATCGCCGTCGTCGACCAGGACCTCTACCGAGAGCCGCCGACCTTCCTGCTCGGCACTGTCGACAAGTTCGCCCGCCTCGCCTGGGAGCACGAGGCCGGGAAGCTGTTCGGGGCCGGAACCGGCAACGCGCCGCCGTCCCTGGTGATCCAGGACGAACTCCACCTGCTGACCGGACCGCTCGGCACCACCGTGGGCCTGTACGAGGCGGCGGTCATGGGGCTGTGCTCGTCGGGAGGCACGCCGCCGAAAGTCGTCGCCTCCACCGCCACGATCCGGCGCGCGGGGGACCAGGTCCGGTCGCTGTACGGCTCCGACGTCCAGCTCTTCCCACCCGCCGGCCTCGACGCCCGGGACTCCTACTTCGCGGTCGAGGACACCGACACGAAGGCACAGGGCCACAAGCCCGGCCGCCGCTACCTGGGAGTCATGGCGCCCGGCCACACCGCCGGTCGAGCCACCGTCGCGATCGCCGCCGCGATGCTCCAAGGCGCCGCCGAGCTCCCTACCGCCCACCGCGACGACTACTGGACCCTCGTCGGCTACCACCAGAGCCTGCGCGAACTCGGACGCACCGTGACCGCGGCCTCCGACGAGATCCCGGCCGAGCTCCGCGGGCTCGCCGAGCACGGGGCCGGGCGAGAACTGCACGAATCGGCGGTCGAGGAGCTGTCCAGCCGCCGCGACCGGTACGAGCAGCCGGGCATCCTCGACCGGCTCTCCAAACCGTGGGACGACCCCCGGGCCGTCTCGTTCCTGCCCTGCACCAACATGCTCTCGGTCGGCGTTGACGTGGGCCGCTTGGCGCTCATGCTCATGCTCGGCCAGCCCAAGACGACCTCGGAGTACATCCAGGCCACCAGCCGCGTCGGCCGCGACCGCGTGCCCGGCCTGGTCCTGACCTTCCTCAACGCCACGCGGCCGCGCGACCGCTCGCACTATGAGTCCTTCGGCGTCTACCACCGCTCGCTCTACCGGCAGGTCGAGCCGACCAGCCTCACCCCCTGGTCGGTGCCTTCGCGCCTGCGGGCCCTGCACGCCGCACTGGTGACACTGGTCCGCCACCGGCTCGGCATGACCGAGGACGAGCAGGCCGGCGAGATCATCGAGCGGATGGACGAGGCGAAGCTGCTCGCGGCCGAGATAGCCGGATGGGCCGCGCAGTCCAGTCCCGACGACGCCGCCGCCGTCCGGACACATCTCGACGATCTGCTCGCCGCCTGGGCCGCCGAAGCGCACCGGGCCCGCGAGGAGGGCCGGAAACTCTACTACCACAGCAAGACCAAGCAGCACCGGAGGCTGCTCAAAGACTTCGAGCAGCCGCTCGGACTCTGGGAAACGCCGCATTCGATGCGCAATGTGGACCGAGAATGCCGAGTCGACGTGATGGAAGGATTCTGGAAATGACCCGCATGCTGCGAGTGAGGCAGTCCCAGACCGTCGTGCCGTTCGGCGTCGGCGCGGTCATCGACATCAACGGCGAGTCCTTCGTCGCCGCCGGAACCGAGCACTGGCCGCGGCCCAAGGAGCCCAACGAGGTCCAGGCGCCGCGCCTGGCCCGGCGCCTGGGCGTCGCCCGGTTCTACGCCGCCCCGCCCACACTCAACGAACGCTTCGATTCCCAGATGACCAAGGGAGCACCCTATGTGCGCTTCCCCGGCTGGCTCTTCTGCCGCGCCTGCCGCCGCATGGTCCGCTGGAGCATCCGCGACGAGACGCCCGGTGTGGCCCCGCAATGCCGTGAATGCCCGGGGACACCGGTCCTGTCGCCCATGCGGTGGGTCCAGATCTGCCGCGACGGCCACCTGAGTGACGTCGACTGGCGCTGGTGGGCACACTGGGACACCGCAACCGGCGCGCCCGTTCGATGCCCGAACCCCAAAGGGCCGCTCAGCTTCACCGTGACCGAAGGCAGGTTCGGTCTCGAAGCGCTCGACATCGCATGCAAGGCGACCGGATGCGGCGCGAAACGGAACCTGCTGGGCATCCTCGGTCGCAGCGGGATGCGCTGCCTCGGCCGCAACCCCTGGGAATACGACGCCGAACCGTGCGACCAGCGAACCTTCGTCGTGCAGCGAAACGCCGGCAACCTCTACTACCCGACCGTCCATTCGGCACTCGACATCCCCGAAGCAGCGGGCCGAGACGTGGGTCCGCATCCGCTCGCCGACAAGGTCCGCGGCCACGACCTGTGGATTCACCTATGCGGCCTGACCAATCCGGGTGGCGTCACCGCACTGCGGGCGACCCTCAGCGCCCAGACCGGCGCCCCCGAGGACCTCATCGACGAACTCCTGGTGCAGGAACGGGGAGAGCTGGCGGCCGACCGCACCCCGAAATCGCCGGCGGACGCGCCGCCCGACTTCAGCCGCGAGGAATGGGCCGCCTTCACCGCAGCCAAGCCCAGGCTCAGCCGCGACTTCGACATCGAGGCCACGGCCTTGGGGCTCGATGCGGCAACAGCACCGATGTGGAGCGAGCTCGACCGCCGCATCGGCCGGGTGGTGCTGGCGAACCGGCTCCGAGAGGTGCGCGTCCTCTCCGGATTCAGCCGGTTCTCCCCGGAATCCAGGCAGGTGCCGGTGAACAGCGCCCGCAGAAGCACCTGGCTGCCGGCGGTCGAAGTCTTCGGCGAGGGGGTGTTCCTCTCGCTCGATCCGGGGCTGCTCGCCGACTGGGAGACCGATCGGGAGGTGAGGAAGCGGGTCGCGTCGATGAGCGAAGACCTCGAACGCTCCTTCCAGATCACCAGGTTGCAGGCCGCCGCGGGACGCTCCTTGGCACCCCGGTTCATCCTGCTGCACACCCTCGCCCACCTCCTGATCCGGACCCTGTCCTTCGAGTCCGGCTATACGACCGCCAGCCTCAGGGAACGGATCTACGGCAGGGCCGAGCAGGGGCAGCACGGCCTGCTGATCTACACCGCGGCCGGCGACGCCGAAGGCACCCTCGGCGGGCTCGTCCGCCAGGGCGAACCGCCGCGTCTGGCCGAGACGCTGCTGCGCACCGTCGAATCCGCCGCCTGGTGCTCGTCCGACCCGCTGTGCCTCGAGCACACCGGGCAAGGCTACGAACGACTCAACCGCGCCGCCTGCCATGCCTGCGTGCTCCTGCCCGAGACCAGCTGCGAGACGGGAAACACCCTGCTCGACCGCTCGCTGCTCATCGGCGGCAACGGCGTACCCGGATTCTTCGAGGGCTTCGCCGACCTCGCCCGAGACGCAGCCGCGCGAGCCGTGGAGTGAAACATGATCCCCCGCCACCTCGACCTCACCGAGCAGCAACGCGGAGTGCTCGACGATCTCAAGTTCGACCGGAACCACCTGGTGACCGGTCCTCCCGGCTGCGGCAAGTCCACGCTCGCGCTGCATTGGACACTCATGGTCGCCATGACCGGAGCAGACGTATTGCTGCTGACCCGCTCGCGCCCGCTGGCCAGATACCTCGAGATCCGTCTGCGCCGGCTCTCCGACCGATCCGGCGTCCGGGCCGCGACGGCACACGAATGGCTCAAGAAGCAGTTCGACTTCGCGTACACCGAAAGCGAGGACGGGTGGCCCGATTGGGACGAGCTCTCCGAGAAAGCGGAGCGGCGAGCGGCGAGATCACGACCGGCGATGGTGATCGACGAGGGACAGGACCTTCCCCCGGAGTTCTACCGCCTTGCCAGATCCCGCAGCTCGACGATCACGGTGTTCGCCGACGAATGCCAGCCACTCGGCGCACGCCAGTCGACACTCGGCGAGATCACGGAACGGATCGATGCGGACGAGCCGATCGTGCTCGGCGGAGGCGAACGGGTCCCGATCGCCTCCGCCGAGTTGCTCGCCTGGCTCGGCATGGTGGAACTGCCCGACAGCGCGCCCGCCGTCGGGGTCCGGCCGCGGATCCACGCCGTCGGCGACGCCGGTGGGCTGGCCGACCTCATCGTCGACCTCCATCGTCACCGCCGGTCCAAGCGTCTGGGCATCGTGTTCGCGACCGCGGCCGGCCAAGAGCAGATGGAGGCCGAACTGCGGCGCCGCGGACGCCATCTCAACCCGCAGAGCTACCGTTCGCAGCCCGGTAGGCCATGCGGGATCGACACCGCACGCCCGGGCCTGTTCCTGTTCAACCGCCGCAGCGTCAAGGGACTCGAATTCGATGCCGTGGTCATCGCCGACACGCATCTCGACTCCGCGAAGGACCCGACGGACGCAGGACTGCGCCTGACCTACTCGATGCTCGCCGCCAGGACCCTCGGCGAGCTGCACCTCTGCTACCAGGGAAACCGGGAACCGCCGCTCCTCGCCCGTATGCCCGAATCGGTCGCCGAGAGGCGGACCAGTGCCGCGAACCGTGCATTGGCCTAGGATTCGGACTGCTGACATGGAAAGAGAGGCCGACATGGACTCCGTAGAGGTGAGTTCGGCAGACATCGCCAGGCTGGCCGGGGTGCGACCCACCGCCGTCAGCAACTGGCGCCGCCGCCACGACGACTTCCCCGCCCCGATCGGCGGCACCGAGAAGAGCCCCCGGTTCAGCCTCGACGAGGTGCTCGCGTGGCTCTCCCAGCAGGGAAAGACCGTCGAAGTCGGTTCTCAGCGCGAGTTCGAGCAGGCGGTCAGCGCCGCCGCGGCGACCACCCCGCTGGCCGAAACCCTGCGCAACGCCCTGTTCGCCTTGCTCGACCACGCAAGCGACACGAAGACCGATGAGCGGGGCTGGCGGGAACGGCTGGAGGTCTCCGCCGACCGGCTTGCGGCAAAGCACCCGGGCCTACCCGGTGCGGCTGAGATCGGCACCGTCGACGCCGCACAGGCGACGATGCTCAATGCGGCGATCGAGGCCGCTGCGGGCCTGCCGGTCGCCGACTTGGCCGTCGAACTCTACGATCAGATCGTCGACAGGCGCCTCGGCAAAGGCGACACGGCCACACCGAGCGAACTCGCCAAGCTGATGGTCGCATTGGCCGATCCCGGAGGCGGACCCCTGTGCGATCTGGCCTGCGGGGCCGGCTCGATCCTCGTCGCCGCTGCCGAGCGCGGCTGCCGCGAGGTGCTCGGCATGGAGATCAACCCGGCGCGGGCGCAACTGGCCGCCCTGCGGCTGGACTCAGGAGGCCCCGAATCCCCGGTCCGGTCGCAGCTCACCAACGACGGAGCCCTGGGCTCCGACCCGTTCGGCGCCGCGAGCGCGGCCGCTGTCGCCACCTACCCGCCCTTCAACGACCGCAATTGGGCCCAAGGCATCCCTGAGGACGAACCGTGGTGGCACTACGGGATCCCCTCCGGCAGAGAGTCCGAACTCGCATGGTTGCAGCGGGCGCTGTTCCAGTTGCGACCGGACGGCACTGCGGTCCTGGTCATGCCCCCGGCCGCCGCCGCACGCCCCTCCGGCCGGCGGATCAGGCGGCGGCTGCTGAGCGACGGCGTCATCCACGCGGTCTTCGCACTGCCACGAGGCAGCCTCTACGGCACTGCGCTCGCGCCGCATCTGTGGCTGCTGCGCCCCGTCTCCGGGACGTCCGCGACCCATTCGGCCCTCATGGCGGACTTCAGTGCGCATGTCACCGACAACCAGCGACCGGACTGGGACCGAATCGAGGCCGACGCCGTCGCCGCCTGGTCCGCCTACCGCCGTGGCGAAACCGCTTCCCGAGACGACACCACCGTCGTCTCCGCCATGGAACTGCTCGAAGGTAATGTCGACCTGACCCCCGGCAGGTATCTGCCGCTGCGGTTCGGCGATGCCGATCTTCATGAACCCGAGCGACGCCGTTCCGAGACCACCGCCCTGCTCGATCGGCTCGCCGACCGGATCGCCGGTCTGCCCGGCGAGCTTCCCGGCCTCAAGGACTCGGTGCGCTGGGCGACGATCGAGACGCTCGAGCAGAACGACGAGGTCAGCCTCCATCGCGGTCTGCCGGTGCTCCGCGAGCCGAGACCGGGAGCCGAAGCGATCAGAGTCGTGCGCGCCCACCGCGCGGCCGACGAGGAATTCGCCGATGTGGAGCCGGGCCAACACGTGCCCCGGGTCCGGGCGGGCGACTTGCTGGCGTCCGTGATCGGCGAACGCGTCTCGGTGCGGCAGACGACAGAGGACGACCTCGACGCCGCACCGGCCTGGGGGACGGTCATCATCCGCACCGATCCCCGGCGGATCGACCCGGCGTTCCTGGCCGGGTTCCTGGCGGGGACGCTAGCTGAGCAGCAGCTCTCACGCGCCTCCTCCTCGCTGGGCGTCAACTCGATACGGGACCTGCGGAGGATTCGCGTCGCATTGCCCGGCATCGACGACCAGCGCCGCTACGCCGGGCTCTTCACGGCACTCGCCGACATCGCCGCCGACTCGTCCTCATTGGCGAGGCGGGCGGAAGCATTGACGCGAGGATGGAGGGACAGCGCGTGGGCCGTCATCGCCGCCCGGACGGACCCCGCAGCGTGACGACGGCACGGCAATGCGCTCACGGATCGGTATGGTGGAGAGCCGACCCTGCCGAACTCCTCGCGTGAATGGGGTGTCCGTGTCCGACAATGCCGACGTCGCCCTCTATCTTCCCAAGCAGCTCAACCGGCGGCTGCGCAAGCTGCCGCCGGAGATTCGGGAGTCGACCACCGGTTTCCTCGCGAAATTCAGCGAGGACTTCCGCCGCAACGCCATCCACCTCGAACCGATCAAGCAGGTCAAGGACCGCAGGCTTCGCACGGCCCGGCTGAACCAGGCCTGGCGGGCGATTCTGCTGCAGGCCGACGACCACGAGTTCGTGCTGCTCGATGTCGCGCCGCACGACGAAGCCTATCGGCGGATCAAGGTCATCAGCTGGGGCGTCAACCCGACGTTCGCGAACTTCGAAGTCAGCTACCTGGACGAGCTCGAGCAGTCCCCACTTGCTGATCGCGGGCCGACGGCGTCCCATGCGCACCCTGGAATCCTGGACCCGTACACCGACGCACAGCTCACTGAACTCGGCATTCGCCCCGAGTTGCTGCCCGCGTTGCGGCCGTTGAACTCCGAGGACGAGGTGCTGGCACTGGCCGAGGGCCTGGACGACCGGATCGCGCAGATCGTCGTCGACCTCGCCACCGGAGTCGACTACGACACCGTCATGGACCAGATCACCCGACCCGGCGCCTCCCGCGACGACATCGACGTCAGCGACATCGCCGCGGCCTTGAAGAACCCCGCATCGCAAGTCACCTCCACTGATGCGGCCGTCGCCCGGATGCTCGACGCCGGATTCGAGGCATGGCAGCTCTTCCTCCACCCCGAGCAGCAGAAGATCGTCGACCGCATCTACAACGGCCCTGCCCGAGTCACCGGGGGGCCGGGAACCGGCAAGACCGTCGTCGCCCTGCACCGGACCGCCCGGCTCGCCCGGAACCTGCCGGTCGGCAGCGAGGGCCGGATCCTTCTGACCACCTACAACAAGCGTCTGAAGTCAGACCTGGAGCGCCGCCTGGCGAAACTGCTCGATCCCGAAGTGCTCGCCCGCATCGATGTGGACAACATCGACCGGCTCGCGCTCGAGATCGCCACGGAGCTGACCGGGGAGCGGCGGCGACCCGTCTGGAACGACGAGGAGCTGCGCGAGCTCTGGCAGCGGGTCCTCGACGAGGCGGGCGAGCCCGACTTCAAGGCCGGGTTCATGCTCGACGAGTGGCGGCAGGTGATCCTGGCCGGGTTCATCACCTCCAAGACCGTTTACTTGGCCGCCGAGCGGCCCGGACGCGGCACCCGCCTCGGCAAGGCGCAGCGGGCCCGCGTATGGGACCTGGTCGAGCGCTACCAGTCGCGGTTGACCGCCGAGGGCATCTGGTCCGGGGAGCAGATCTGCATGGCCGCCGCGCTCGCCGAAGGCGCCCGCGCTTGGACCGGGCGGCGCCGCTACCGCCACATCGTCGTCGACGAGGCCCAGGACCTGTCCGCGGTACACTGGCGGTTGCTGAGGACACTGTGTCCGGAGACTGCCGACGACCTCTTCATAGCGGGGGACAACTTCCAGCGGATTTACCGGGCGCCGCTGCCGATGGCTCCGCTGGGCATCGACATCCAAGGCCGGTCCCGCAACCTCACCCTGAGTTACAGAACCACTCGCGAGATCCTGGGCAGGGCCATGACGCTCATGTCGGGAGCCGAACCCGATGCCTTTGATGAGCATGCGACCGACCTCGCCGGCTACCGGTCGGTCCTCAGCGGAGCCGAGCCTCGATTCATCGCCACCCCTGATGAGCGAACCGAGACACGAGCGGTCGTCGACCAGGTCATGGCCTGGGTCGACGATGGAGCGGAGCCGAACTCGATCGGGGTGTGCATGCCGAACACCAGGGCCATCCCGGGCTACGTCGCGGCGTTGGAAGCGGCGGGCATCTCCGCTCTGGAAGTGCGGGACGAGCTGCCCTCCGAGGAAGCCGTCCATGTCACGACCATCAACGGCCTGAAAGGCACTGAGTACCATCGCGTGGCGCTCACCGGAGTCGGGGCTGACCGATTTCCGCGCCGGTTTGCCACCAAGCTCGCAGGCACCGACTCGGTCGCCTACGCGCAAGCGCTCGAACGGGAGCGGAACCTCCTGTTCGTCGCCCTCACCCGTGCTTGCCGAGAGCTGACCGTGGTCTGGTCTGGCGAACCGAGTCCTCTGTTGCCCCGGCGATGATATGCATGGCCTCTCTGAGGCGAACCTGCAGCTCATCACCAGTCCCATCTGCATTCACCAGGAGGCAAAGGGCAGCCTCGGGTGGAAATTGAATCCCGGACGGCAGGCGCTGCTTGCCCTGAGGCTGCCGGTCGACCTGTGGGACGCTTGCCCGCGCAGGCTGCGGGGGCTGTTGCCCGACTCCACCTGTGCCGAAACCGACCATGTCAACGATCTGTGTCGCCCTGCTTTGGGCTCTCTACCGATGTGAAAGGCATTGGTTGCTGAGACCAATGGCCCGGGCTCAGGGTCGGCGGGGGGGGGGCTAGAGCGCCGGTTGTGGGGGCGGATTTGCGGTCTGTCCACATAGACAGGGTCGAAATTTCCGCCACAAACCAGCCACAGAATTCACTACCGCCCTGGTCACTACTGTCCGATTACCTGGGCGGTTACCCTGACTACCAAAACACCCCCGGTTCGATCCTGTGATCGGAACCGGGGGTATTCTTGCAGGTCATTGGCTTGAGCGGGCGACGAGAATCGAACTCGCGTCATTGGTTTGGAAGACCAAGGCTTTACCATTAAGCTACGCCCGCAGTGGTCGCCTGTGGCGGACCGGGAACGAGTTTAGCGTGTGGGCGTTTGTGCCTGCAAGCAGGTGGGTCAGGTGATGTGGGCCAGGACGCTTCTCAGGGCGTCGGGGCCGGTGAAGGTGTGGACCTGCCAGCCTCGTTCGGCCGCCGCGGCGGTGTTCTCGCGGTTGTCGTCGATGAAGAGGAGCTGGTGGGGAGCCGCGGCGAGGGCGGTGTGGAGGCGCTCCTCGACTTGTCTGTAGGCGGCGGGGTCCGGTTTGCGGGCCTTCAGGCGGCAGGCGAAGTAGCGGTGGCGGAACCATTCGGCGGCCTCGGGGAAGCGCTCGTCGAAGTAGTCGGCGAACAGCGGGCCGTTGTTGGAGAAGATCGCGAGAGGTAGTCCCGCGGCGGACATCGTCTCCAGGGTTTCGTGGGCGAGGGTGAACGCCGAGGTCCATAGGTTGCTGAGTGTTTCGGTGGTGCCTTCGAATCCGGTCATGTCCGCGACTTGGTCGCGGATCTGGTCGGGGGTGAACTCGCCGGCTTCGCATCTTGTTTCGAAGCCCGAGGTGAACAGGCGTTCCTCCAGTTCACCGCGCTCCAGACCCGTTTGTTCGGCCAAGAGGTCGAAGCGGTGCTCGGGGTCGAACTCGAACAGGACCGAGCCGATGTCGGTCACGATGACGCGGATGCCGTCGGCCAAAGGAGCCCCCTTGCTGGAGATAGGCCCTACAGCATAACCCGGGTCGTCTCACTTTTTGGGAAGGACACTTTCCAGTCCGCCGCGGAGGTGACCCAGGAAGGCGGGGTCGGTGTAGGCCGACTCGTCGTGGCCCAGAGCCGTGTAGAAGCACCGGCCGGTCTCCAGCCTGCGGTGCCACGCGAGGGGGTGGGGATCGCCCATCGCCAGGTCAGCGGTGTCGTAGGAGTCCTCGTCGACCTCGAGGAGGACTTCGCTGTCGACGGGGCGCTCGTCGAAGCTGTACCACTCGTCGGTCCAGTGCCACTCTTTCGGCAGGTGGGCCGTGGAGGGGTGCGCATTGACGACTTTGATGCGACCCGGGGTGCAGCCCGGGGGATGGCCGATGAAGCGGGCGCCGACCAGTTCGCGGTAATAAGGCCACGAGACCTCGGCGTTGGCGGCGTTGTGGACGCCCATCCAGCCGCCCCCGCCGGTCACGTAGTCGGCCAGCGCCGCTCGGCCGAGCTCGTCGAGCACGTCGCCCGAGGTCGACAGCCACACGACCGCGTCGAACTCGGCGAGCTGTGAAGGGTTGTAGACGTCGGCGTCCTCGGTGTGCTCGGCGCGGTACCCCAGGTCGGTGGCGATGGTTTCGAATGCCTCCACGCCGGCGGGGATCGAGGCGTGCCGGAAACCGGTGGTCTTGGTGAACAGCAGGATCGCAGGGGATGACATCGGTGTCGCTCCGGTTCCGGGTCGGTGAAGGGTTCCTGGACAGCGGTTGCTCGGCGTAGTTTACGACGCCGCGTCCCGCCTTCCCCAGTCTGCACTCACAGTGACCCCCGGCGATATCTGCCACACCCGCCGGGGTGCGCCGCCCGCGACGACCTAGACTCGGTCCGAGCGGGGGTGGATGCTGTCCTGTCGTCGGGCTTGAAGCCCGCCGGGACCGGGAACCCCTGCGTTGACGCACCAATGAAGCGAACTTGATCTAGGAGCACGTCTGTGAAGAGCACTGTCGAGACCCTGAGCCCGACCAGGGTGCGGCTGTCGGTCGAGGTGCCGTTCGAGGAGCTGGCGCCGTACATCAACGAGGCGTACAAGTCGGTCGGGCAGCAGATCCGCGTCCCCGGTTTCCGTCCCGGCAAGGCGCCCCGCCCGGTCATCGACCAGCGCGTCGGCCGCGAGTCGGTCTACGCCCAGGCCATGGACCCGGCGGTGCAGGCCAACCTGAACAAGGCCGTCACCGACAACGACGTGAACGCGCTGGGCCGCCCGGAGCTGACCGATGTCAAGCCGATCGAAGAGGGCAAGCCGTTCGAGTTCGTCGTCGAGACCGACGTGACGCCCGAGTACGAGCTCCCCGACTTCGCGACGCTGAAGGTCACCGTCGAGGCCGACGACGTCTCCGAGGAGGACATCGACGCGGACCTGGAGTCCCAGCGCCTGCGCTTCTCCTCGCTCAAGACCGTCGAGCGCGCCGCCGCCGAGGGCGACTTCGTCGTGATCGACCTCAAGGCCACTCAGAACGGTGAAGAGGTCGAGGGCGGCTCGGTCACCGGCATGAGCCACGAGGTCGGCTCGGGCAACCTGCTCGACGGCCTGGACGAGGCCCTGGTCGGCATGAGCGCCGAGGACGAGAAGACCATCCAGTCGACCCTCTCGGGCGAGCAGGAGGGCGAGACCGCCGACGTGGAGGTCCGCGTCCAGCAGGTCAAGGAGCGCGAGCTGCCCGAGCTCGACGACGAGTTCGCCGAGATGTCGAGCCCGTACGACACGCTCGAGGAGCTGCGCGACGCCACCCGCGAGCGCCTGGAGCAGCAGGCCGTGGCCGGCAAGGCCACCGAGGCCCGCTCGAAGACCCTCGACGCGCTCATCGAGGCCGTCGACCTGCCGCTGCCGGAGAAGACCGTCGAGGAAGAGATCGAGCACACCCGCGGTCACCTCGAGGAGCAGGTCGTGCAGATGGCCGGGAGCTTCGAGGAGTACCTGGCGGCGATCGAGAAGACCGCCGAGGAGTTCGAGGCGGACCTGCGGGGGGACGTCGAGTCGAACCTGCGCCAGTCGATCATCCTGGGCCGCATCGCCCGCGAGAAGGAGGTCGAGGTCTCCGGCGAGCTCATGACCTCCGAGGTCGTGCGCCAGGCGCAGCAGCGCGGCGTCCCGCAGGAGCAGTTCCAGCAGTTCGTCGACCAGCTGCGCGAGAACGGCGGCCTCCAGCAGATCGCCTCGCAGCTGCGCCAGCAGCTGGCGCTCGAGGAGGTCGTCAAGGCCGCGACGATCGTCGACGGCAAGGGCAACGAGCTGACCGAGGACGACCTGTTCCCCGGCCGCGCCGAGGCCGAAGCCGCCGAGGAGGAGTCCACCGAGGAGTAGTCTCCGACCGGATTCGTCTGGGGCCCATCGCGAAAGCGGTGGGCCCCATTTCGTCGCGCTCCCGAAGGAAATTTTCACTACTGACGGGTAGAGATGCAATTCACCATCATCTATGGTAAGCATCTAAGCTCTTCGATGAAGTAGACGACCGCACTCGGGAGTGCCCATATGATCCCCCGTCTCCGTCCCGCGGGTCAGCAGTCTGTTCGCTCAAACGCGCAGCGGTATTGCCTTGCCGCGGTGCTCGCCATTGCCGCCTTGTCGTGGCCGAGCGGCGCCGCCGCGCAGGACGATGCGGCCGGTGAGGAAATACAGTTCGAATACGGCATCGACGGCGTCTCCTGGTATTGGAGCCGCCAGATCGACGAGACGCTCGAACTGGGACAGGTGGTGCAGCCCATCGAGCTGCCCAACCCGCAGGCGGCGACGACCATGCCCGTCGCCGTCGAGTTCGGCGAGGCCTCGAAAGTCGCTGCGCTCCAGTTCAACCTGGCCGAGCGCGGCGTCCCCGAGGGCGCGACCGTCACCGACTTCACCCTGACCGTCGCCGAGGGCGACGACGCGGGCGACTCGCCCACCTTCAACCCCGCCCAGCACCTCGTCCAGGCCTGCCCGATCACCGAGGCGTGGAGTTCCGGAGAGGCCGAGATGTGGGACGTCCGGCCCCCCGTAGGCGACGATTGCGTCAAAGGGGAAAGGGCCGAACCCGACCCCGAAGCGGTGGCCGAGGCCGAAGGCCTCGAAGACTTTCAGGTGCCACTTCCGACATGGACATTCGATCTCTCCGAATCGGCCAAAGACTGGGCCCTCGACCCATTCGCCAATTACGGCGTCATGTTCATGCCGGTCCTCGACGACGCCACTCCGATCGACCTGTGGCAGGTCAACCTGAAGCTGCCGCTGCGCGACGCCAGCGAGACCCCCACCGACGAGTACGAGGCCACCGTCGACCGGCTCAGCGCCACCTTCGCCTACGAGCCGCCGACGGCGACCGCCCCGACCGAACCGGCCGGCGGCACCGGCGGCGACCTCTCCGGCGGCGCGACCGGCGGCTCCTCCGGAGGAGGCGGCGGAGGCGGAGGCGGCGGTTCGACCGGCGCCGACCCCGAACCCGAGGCGGACGAAGCGGCCTCCACCGAGGCGATCACCCCGGCCGCCTTCGAACCCGTCGAACCCCGCATGCCCTGGTACGTGTGGACCCTGATCCCCGCCGCCCTCGTCGGCGCCTACCTCCTGCACACCCTCATGGGCACCACCACCGCGGCGACCACCGGCGGGGGCGCGATCGACCGCATCCGGGCCCACAACCTCGCGCGGCGCGGCTGGGCCCTGCCCGTCCCCGCCGGGCTCCTCGCGCGACTGACCGGACGCGGCGACCGGGAGGCCGGATGATGCGTGCTCTCGCGCGGCGCCGCGCGGCCGTCGTCCTGCCGGCCGCGCTCGTCCTCCTCGTGTCCGCCTGCGGCCAGTACGACGGCGTCCACGACCAGTTCGTCGCCGAAGGCGGCTCCAACCCCGGCGTCGACTCCGGCACCGATGACGGCACCGCCGGCACTACCGGCAACGGAGGCACGGACGGCACGACCGGCGACGGCACCGACGGCTCGGGAAGCGGCGGCTCAGGAGACGGCGGCGGCTCCGGCGCCGACTCGGGCGGCGACGGCACCGTCGGCAACGGCGACACCACCGGCGTCACCGACGACACCATCACCATCGGCATCCACGCGCCCCTGACCGGCGCGGCCCCGCTCCGGCAGGACTCCTTCGAGACCGGCAAGGACCTGTACTGGCAGTACGGGAACGACGGCGGGCCCGTCGAGATCTACGGCCGCACCGTCGAGACCGTCTTCGCCGACGACCAGTACCGGCCCTCCACCGCCCGCCAGGTCTGCCAGACCATGGCCGAGGAGCAGGAGGCCTTCGCGCTCATCGGCGCCGGAGGCACCGACCAGATCCAGGCCTGCGCCCAGTACGCCGCCAGCGAGGGCGTCCCGTACCTGTCGACCGGCGTCACCGAGACCGGCATGGGCTCGCTCGACACCTACTTCGCCGCTTCTATGACCTACCGCCAGCAGGCGCCGATGCTGGCCGACTACATCAGGAACGAGCTGGGCGTCACCGACGCCTCCCGCGTCGCCGCCGTCATCACCAACACCCCGAACTTCGACGACGCCGTCTCGGGCTTCACCGACGCCTTCCCCGGCGTCGAGGTCTTCCGCCCCGACAAGAACGAGCGCGGCTCGTCATCGGCGGGGAACCTGTGCACCGGCACCGCCAAGAACTACGACGTCGTGTTCGTGCTGACCGCCCCCACCTTCTACCTGGAGATGGCCGCCGCCGCGGCCTGCCGCCCCACCTACGTGGGCGTCGGGGTCAGCATGGGCCTGGACCAGGTGGCCTCCACCGGGTGCAGCATCGGCGGCGGCACCGAGAACGCCCGCTTCTTCAACCCCACGCCCGCCTTCGCCGACGCGGGGGACTACGACCCCGAGTTCCTGGCCGCCGCCGACGCCGCGGGAATCGAACCGGACGACGTGGTCTGGATGATGTGGGGCCAGTCCAAGGTCCTCCACCAGATGCTCGAGAAAGCGGGGGAGCACCTCGACCGCGGCGCCTTCCTCAACGCCGTCTCCGGCTCGACGTTCAGCACCGGCGTCTTCCCCGATCTCGACTACGGCAACGGCCGCTTCGGCGCCACGCAGGTCAGCGTCCTGCGCAACGTCTGCGACGGCGGCGGCCACTACGTGACCGACTACGCGTTCGTGAGCAGCTTTTGAAAGGGCACGGCTAAGTGGGCGCCTTCTTCGCACTGGGCCTGTTCCAAGGCGCGGTCTACGGCCTTTTGGCCGTCGGCATCGTCCTGGTCTACAAGGCCAAACGGGTCTTCAACTTCGCCCAAGGCGAGTTCGGCGGCGTCGCCGCGTTCTGCGCCTTCTACCTCACCGTCTCCCTCGGCCTGCCCTACTGGATCGGCGTCGTGGGCGGCCTGGCCGCGGCCGTCGCCATGGGCCTCGCGGTCGAGCGGGTCATCGTCCGGCCCCTGGAGTCCTCGTCGCGGACCATCATGCTCGTCGCGCTCGTCGGCGTCGCCCTGTTCGCCATCGCGGTCACCGTCCTCGTGGCCCGGCCGATCCCGCGCGTCATGCCGCCGATCGTCGAAGGCGGGACGGTCGACATCCTCGGCGCGGCCATCCTGCCCCAGCAGCTGATCCTCCTCGCCGTCCTCGCGGTCCTGGCCGCGGCCATGGCCTGGTTCTTCAGGACCGACCTCGGCCTGGCCGTCCTCGCCTCCTCCCAGGACCTGCGGGCGGCCCAGGTGGTGGGCATCGGTCCCACCGCGGTCTCGCGCCTGGTCTGGGGCATGGCGGCCCTGCTCGGCGGCGTCGCCGGGCTCCTGTACGCGCCGGTCGGGATCTTCACGCCCGGCTTCATGACCTTCACGATGCTCGTGCCCGCCTTCGCCGCCGCCGTCCTCGGCGGCATGACGAGCCTGCCCGGCGCGTTCATCGGCGGGCTGGCCATCGGCGTGGTCCAGAACCTCGGCATCTACCTGCTCGGGCAGCAGCTCGCGGTGCCGGGCGCGGCCGAACTCAGCGTCTTCGCGCTGCTCGTGCTCGTCCTCCTCATCCGCCCGCAGGGCCTATTCGGGAAGGAAGCCTGATATGGCGACGGCAACCCTCGTCCTCACCCGGGTCCGCATCCGCGGCCGCATCGGCCTGGTCCTGCGCGTCGCGCTCGTCCTCGCCGCCCTCGCCCTGGTGGCCTACCCGCTGCTCTACGGCGGCGACGTCTGGGCCCAGCGCATCAGCCGCGCGGCCATCTACGCGATCATCGGCCTGTCGATCAACACGCTCACCGGCCACGCCGGGCAGATCTCCCTCGGCCACCAGGCGTTCGTCGGCATCGGCGCGTTCTTCGCGGCCTTCACGGCCTCCCGGCTCGGCGCGCCCCTCGGCTTCGGCCTGGCCGCCGCCGCGCTCGCCGGGACCGTGACGGCCCTGCTCGTCGGCATGGTCGCCCTGCGCGTCACCGGCCTCTACCTCGCGCTGGTGACCCTCGCGTTCGGCCTGACCGCCGAGACCACGATCTTCAACTGGCGCGAGTTCACCGGCGGCGGCGCCGGGGCCTTCGCCCCCCGGCCCGCGCTGGTCGAGACCGACTTCGCCTACGCGGTCCTGTGCCTGGGCGTGCTCGCGCTGGTCCTCTACGCCGACTGGCGCCTGGTCTCGACCAAGGCAGGCCGCGCCCTGGCCGCGGTCCGCAACGACGAGGACATCGCCGCCACCCTCGGCGTCAACGTCACCGGCTACAAGCTCGGGGCGTTCTGCCTCTCGGGGCTGATCGCCGGGCTCGCCGGCGGCCTGTTCGCGTACTGGAACCAGGTCGTCCAGGCCCTCGACTTCGAGTTCCAGGTGGCGCTCGTGTGGGTGCTCATGACCGTCGTCGGCGGCCTGCGTTCGCGCCTGGGTGTCGTCATCGCCTCCTCGTTCTTCGCGCTGCTGCCGCTGACGCTGCCGAACTTCCTCTCGGGCCTGCCCTGGCAGCCGCCGTTCCTCAACGAGGCCGTCTACCACGTCCTGCCGCCGTTCATCGTCGTCGTCATGCTCCTGGTCGTCCTCCGGTTCTTCCCCGGCGGCCTCGGCCAGCTCCTGGCGCCGGTGACCGGACCGGCGACCCGCGGCAGCAAAGGAGCGAGGCGATGAAGCGCACCGGACGCCAACTGCTCAAGGTCGAGGGCCTCGGGCTCCGCTTCGGCGGCCTCCAGGTCCTCGACGACCTGTCGCTGACCGTCGGCGAGGGCCGGATCGTCGGCCTCATCGGCCCCAACGGCGCGGGCAAGACCTCCTGCTTCAACTGCCTGACCGGCGTCTACCGGCCGCAGCAGGGCCGCGTCTTCTTCGACGGCCGCGAGGTCTCGCGCCTGCCGACCCACCGCCGCGCCCGGCTCGGCATGGCCCGCACCTGGCAGAACCTCGGCGTCATCGAGTCGCTGACCGTCACCGAGAACGTCATGCTCGCCCAGCACCAGCGCACCGGCTACTCGGCGCTCGCCGGGCTCCTCGGCCTGGCCGGGACGTGGGGCCGCGAGAGGGAACTGCGCCGCGACGCCGATGAGATCATCGACTACTTCGGACTCGCCGACGTCGCCGACGAACGCGTCGGCGAGCTGCCCTACGGCGTCCGCAAGACCTGCGACATGGCCATGGCCCTGGCCTCGGACCCGAAGCTGCTCCTGCTCGACGAGCCCGCCTCCGGCCTGAGCCCGGAGGAGGCGCTCGGCCTGGCCGACACGCTGCGCGAGCTGCGCGACCGGCTGCGGCTGACCATCCTCATGATCGAGCACCACGTGCCGCTGGTGGCCGAGGTGTGCGACCACGTCTACGTCCTCGACTTCGGGCGGCTGCTCACCGAGGGCGGCCCCGAGGAGATCCAGCGCCACCCCGAAGTGATCACCGCCTACCTGGGAGGCAGCCATGGCACTGCTTGAGGTCGCGGACCTGCGAGCCGGATACGGCTCGGTGCCGGTGCTCCACGGGGTCACCATGAGCGTCGAAGAGGGCTCGAACGCGGTCCTCTTGGGCCTCAACGGCGCGGGGAAGTCGACCACGCTCATGGCGCTCGCGGGGCTGCTGCCGGTCGCCGGCGGCGAGATCCGCTACGACGGCAGGCCGCTGACCGGCCCGCCCGCCGCGCGCGTGCGGGACGGCATCGTCCTGGTCCCCGAGGGGCGGCACGTCTTCCCGGCACTGACGGTGCGGCAGAACCTGCGCCTGGGCGCGTGGACGATCCGCCGCGACTCGCGCCGGGTGCGCCGGAACCTCGTCGACGTCCACTCGATCTTCCCGCGCCTCGAGGAGCGCGCCGACCAGCCCGCCGGGACGCTCTCGGGCGGCGAGCAGCAGATGCTGGCGATCGGCCGCGGCCTCATGGCCGGGCCGCGCCTGCTGCTCATCGACGAGGCCTCGCTGGGCCTCTCGCCCAAGCTCACCGAGCAGGTCTTCGAGGCCGTGCGGCTGATCAACGGGCGCGGCGTGACGGTCCTGATGGTGGAGCAGAACGCCGGTGTGCTCGCGCAGGCCGACACCGCGTTCGTGATGCAGCAGGGCCGCATCACGGTCACGGGCTCGGGCGCGCAGACGCTGGAGGACGAGGCGGTCCGGGCGGCCTACTTCGGGTCCTGAACGGCCTCGGCGCGCTCGCGCTCCGCTTCCCCGACCGCCGCCTCGGCCTCTTCGGCGGCGGCCTTGAACAGCTCGGCGGCGCGCTGGGCGGTGCGCTCGCCCGCGTCGAGGACGGCCGCGGCGAGGACGAGGGTGGAGCCGACGATGATCAGGCCGAGACCGGCGGCGCCGCCCGAGAGGACGTAGGGCAGCTGGCAGTCGACGCAGGCGACCTCGGCCATGCCCATCCAGCCGAAGGTGATGACCGCTCCTCCGGCGAGCCAGAAGAGCATGCCGACGAGGCGCAGACGCGTCGTGGGGGAACCGGACACAATTCACTCCATTGTGATATGAGAATTATTCTGGTCGCATTGCCGCGAGGTAACCAAAGCTATCAATATACCGATGCGATGTGACAGGCGCCATAGCCCGTCGGCGCGGCAGCCGACCCCCGGCCCGGCTGATCCCCGCCGGGCCGAGCGCGTCGGAGGCCGCCCCGCGCGGCCGCGGCCACGCCGACTGCTGCCGTCGTTCCGGACGACGCGTCCGCTCTGCGCCGCCGCGGCGCGGTGCGGCGAGGAGTGCTTCGGCGGCGGCTGGTTCGTGTCCGCTCCGCGCGGCCGAGCCGCGGCGCAGACCGGCCCGTCGCACACCGAGTGCGAGGCCCGCGCGGGGGTACACCAGAGGATGGATCCCGGGCCGCCCGTCCGGCTCCGCTGGAAGCGAACACGGAGCCCAGGCGCGTCCGATCGTCGCCGCGACGGGTTAAGGTCTGGGAGGTAACCGCAAAGCCCAGTGCATATCGCCGAGACAGAATGAAGGTGCAAGCTATGGAGCATTCGATTCCATTCTCCTCGCAGCTGGAGAGGAACGTCTTCCTCCCCTCCGCCAGGCGCGGCGGCGGCCAGGGCTCGCCCGGCCTGGACGACATGGTGTTCGACCGCCTGCTCCAGGAGCGGGTGATCTTCCTCGGATCCGAGGTCAACTCCGAGATCGCCAACCGTCTGTGCGCGCAGCTCATCCTGCTCGAAGCCGAAGACCCCGAGCGCGACATCAAGCTCTACATCAACTCGCCCGGCGGCTCGGTGTACGACGGCATGGCCATCTACGACACCATGCAGTACATCAAGAACGACGTCGCCACCGTCGCCATGGGCATGGCCGCCTCCATGGGCCAGCTGCTCCTGTGCGCCGGCACCGCCGGGAAGCGCTACGCCCTGCCCCACGCCCGGATCATGATGCACCAGCCCTCGGGCGGCATCGGCGGCACGGCCTCCGACGTGGCGATCCTGGCCGAGCAGATGCTCTACACCAAGCAGATGTTCCAGGAGCGCGTCGCCCACCACACCGGGCGCACCGTCGAGGAGATCGAGACCGACTCCGACCGCGACCGCTGGTTCACCGCCTCCGAGGCGAAGGACTACGGCTTCATCGACCACGTGGTCCAGCGGGTGACCGAGCTCCCCGCCGAGGCCCAGTAGAGAACGAGGGGAAGCATCACGAACATGGATTACCGCATGCCGTCCGGCCACGCCCAGCACCAGCCGCAGGCCCGCTACATCGTCCCGTCGTTCACCGAGAAGACCTCGTACGGGGTCAAGGAGATGAACCCGTACAACAAGATGTTCGAGGACCGGATCATCTTCCTCGGGTCTCCGGTCGACGACACCTCGGCCAACGACATCATGAGCCAGCTGATCGTCCTCGAGGGCAACGACCCCGAGCGCGACATCATCATGTACATCAACTCGCCCGGCGGCTCGCTGACGGCGCTCATGGCCATCTACGACACGATGCAGTACGTGCGTCCCGACATCCAGACCGTGTGCATGGGCCAGGCCGCTTCGGCCGCCGCCGTGCTCCTGGCCGCCGGGACGCCCGGGAAGCGCACCGCGCTGCCGAACTCGCGCGTGATCATCCACCAGCCCGCCACCGAGGGCACCTTCGGACAGGCGTCCGACATGGAGATCCAGGCCCGCGAGATCATGCGCATGCGCGAGCAGCTGGAGAAGGTCCTCGCCCGCCACACCGGCCAGGACCTGACGCAGGTGCGCAAGGACATCGAGCGCGACAAGATCTTCACCGCCGAGGAGGCCGTGGCCTACGGCTTGGTCGACAACGTGCTGAACTACCGCAAGAAGAACGCGCTGCCCGCCGAAGCGGCGGCCTGAGCTCCAACTCAATAGAGAAGGAGGCGCGACGCGCCGGCGGACCACCCGCGGAGCCGTCGGTCCGCCGCGCCTCCGCATCACGGCCTGGCCGGCAACCGCGGCTCGCCAAGCGGGCACGGATTGCAACTCACGGCTCGCGGGCCGGCGGCCGTGCCCGAATCGCGGTTTGCGAGCTCGCAGCCGGGGTAATGCACGGCTCGCAAGCGTCGCCGCTGAGTTCCGGCACGGCTCGCAAGCTCGCCGTGATGGAACCTCGTCTCTGGACGATCGCTTCACTTTGTCGTCCGCCCGGGGTACCGTGGCGCTGGCACCGAGAGGACCGCTTGCCACGGCCCCCGCGGCGCCGGAACGCCGAAGCGCCGGACGGCCCGCAGCCGTCGCCGTGGGTGGCGTTCAGGCCACAAATACGAAATAATCGATTGAGACACCGGTTCGTCCAGAATCAACCGAGCGCACAAGACAACCTCATCCCCGCAAGCAGCCTCGGCGGCTTGCAGGCCGTACATGGGACTCGCCAAGGAAGGGAGCTACTGCGATGGCGCCACGCCTCGGAGACAGCGAGATCTTGAAGTGCTCGTTCTGCTCGAAGTCGCAACGGCAGGTCAGGAAGCTGATCGCGGGACCGAACAACGTCTACATCTGCGACGAGTGCATCGATCTGTGCAACGAGATCATCGAAGAGGAGTTCGCGGAGGCGGCCGACGTGGCCTGGGAGGATCTCCCCAAGCCCAAGGAGGTCGTCGAGTTCCTCGACCAGTGGGTCATCGGACAGGACGACGCCAAGCGCTCCCTGGCGGTCGCGGTCTACAACCACTACAAGCGCGTCCAGCTCGACGAGCTGGGCTCCACGAAGGCCGGCGTCGAGCACGTCGAGCTCCAGAAGTCGAACATCCTCCTCGTCGGCCCCACCGGCTCGGGCAAGACCCACCTCGCCCAGACCCTCGCCAGAATGCTCGACGTGCCGTTCGCGATCGCCGACGCCACTGCCCTGACCGAGGCCGGCTATGTCGGCGAGGACGTCGAGAACATCCTCCTCAAACTCATCCAGGCCGCCGACTTCGACGTCAAGCGCGCCGAGAACGGCATCATCTACATCGACGAGATCGACAAGGCCGGCAGGAAGGCCGACAACCCCTCGATCACGCGCGACGTCTCAGGTGAAGGCGTGCAGCAGGCGCTGCTGAAGATCCTGGAGGGCACCGTCGCCTCGGTGCCGCCGCAGGGCGGGCGCAAGCACCCCCACCAGGAGCACATCCAGATCGACACGACGAACATCCTGTTCATCTGCGGCGGGGCGTTCGCCGGGATCGAAGAGATCATCAAGAACCGGATCGGCAAGCGCACGGTGGGCTTCACCGCGCCGCTGCGGTCGGTCGAGGACGACGCCGCCGACGCGCTCGTCTCCCAGGTCATGCCCGACGACCTGCTGAAGTACGGGCTCATTCCCGAGATGGTCGGGCGGTTGCCGGTGCTGACGACCGTGAACCACCTCGACAAGGCGGCGCTGCTGCGGATCCTCACCGAGCCGAAGAACGCGCTGGTGAAGCAGTATCAGCGCCTGCTCGAGCTCGACGGCGTGGAGCTGGAGTTCGCCGAGGACGCGCTGGAGCCGATCGTGGAGTCGGCGATGCTGCGCGGCACCGGCGCGCGCGGGCTGCGGGCGATCCTCGAGGAGGTGCTGCAGCCGGTGATGTTCGAGATCCCGTCGCGGGCCGACGAGGTGGCGAAGGTGCGGATCACCGCGGACGTGGTGCGCCGCAATGTCAATCCCACCCTGGTGCCGAGAACGAAATCGACTCCGCGCCGCACGCCGCGCACCCGTCGAGAGAAGTCGGCCTGACTCCGCTCAGGTGGGAGGCGGCACGCACCCCGCGCCGCCCACCGCCGATGCGGCGAAGCGCCACCCCACGCGCCGACGGCCGTGAACGCTCGGTCGGTTCGGCCGGGAACCCCGCGCCCCGCATGACGTGTCTCGTTGATCTGCCGAAACGCCACCTGACGAGTCGACGGCCGGGAGCACTCGACCTTGAGCTCTGCGAGGCGTGCCCGCCGAACCGCGAAACGCCGCCCCACGAGCGGTCCGGTCTCGAGCGCTCGGAACATCGGGAGAGGCCAACGCCGCTGCGGCGGCGCTGGCGCAGTGACCATCGCGGCGCGGTGCGATCGGCGGATGCGTTTCAGCGGAGCGCGCACGAAAAAGGGCCGGGCGTCGCCCGGCCCCTCGATGTCGTCTGCTCAGTCCTCTTTTCGCTCGTCGTCGCGCAGCTGGCGGTCGAGGTCCCGCAGGAAGTCCGGGTCGTCGTCCGGTGCGACCGGCCCGCGCGGCCGCCTCGGGCCGCCGCCCGCGCCGCCGTTCGGCCGTCCTCGTCCCTGTTGCCGGCCTTCGGGTCTGGCGCGGCCCGTCAGGAACCACAGCACCGCGCCGGCGACCGGCAGGAGCACGATGATCAGCACCCACCAGGGGCGCGAGAGCCGCCGGGGCGCCCGCTCGCCGCCGAGGCAATCGGCCACTGCGGCGATGAGCAGCGCCAAGTGGACGAGGAACAGGAAGACCGCAACCCGGATCATGTCCCAATCATGCCTGTCCGACTCGGCTGGGACAACAACGGCTCGGTGAGTTACTCGTTAGTAACTTCGTAAGATATAGTTCAGGTCAGTACGCACCTACCCTGCGGAGGTTGTCGATGAACATCGTGGTTCTGGTCAAGCAAGTCCCCGACTCGGGGCTCGTGAGACAGCTGGACGCCCAGTTGCGGGTCGACCGCAACGGCGCCAACAACGTCATGGGGGAGCTCGACGAATACGCCGTCGAAGCCGCCCTCCAGCTCAAGGAGGCCCACGGCGGCGAGGTCACCGTCCTCACCCTCGGCCCCGACCAGGCGACCGAAACCGTCCGCAAGACGCTCGCCATGGGCGCCGACAAGGCCGTCCACGTCAGCGACGAGGCCGTAGCCGGCTCCGACGCCCTCGCCACCTCCAAGATCCTGGCCGCCGCGCTCGGCCGCCTCGAATGGGACCTCGTCATCGCCGGTGCCGAGTCCACCGACTCCGGCATGGGCGTCATGCCCCACCTGCTCGCGGCCCGCACCGGTGCCGCGGCCGCCACCGGCGCCCGCAAGATCGAGATCGACGGCGACGCCATCACAGTGGAGCACCAGCGGGACGACGGCTACGACGTCCTCACCGCGGCCCTGCCCGCGATCGTCTCCGTCTGGGACACCATCAACACGCCGCGCTACCCCTCGCTCAAGGGCATCATGGCCGCCAAGCGCAAGACCGTCGAGACGCTCACCGTGGCCGACCTCGGCATCGACCCGGGCGAAGTCGGCGCGGGAGCCGCCACCACCGAGGTCCTCACCGCCACCGACCGGCCCGAGCGCACCGCCGGCCAGATCGTCACCGATGAGGGCGAGGGCGGACGCCGCCTCGCCGAGTTCCTCGCCGCCGAGAAGTTCATCTAGGAGACCGCCATGGCTGACATCCTCGTCTACGTCCCCGAGGCCGGCAAGCACGCCGCCGAGGTCCTCACGCTCGCCCGCTCCCTCGGCGACGTCACCGCGATCGCCTTCGACGACCGGTCCGCCTCGCTGGCAAGCGAATACGGCGCCGCCAAGGTCTACCGCGCGAGCGCCGAAGGCGCCGACGACCACTTCGTCGACCCGAAGGCGGCCGTCCTGACCGACCTCGCCCGCAAGGCCGAACCGGACGCGTTCCTGCTGCCGAGCACCGACGAGGGCAAGGCGCTGGCCGCGCGCCTCGCCGTCGCCCTCGACAACGGCTTCCTGACCGACGTGACCGGCCTGGACGCCGAGGGCACCGCCACGCAGGAGATCTTCGCCGGTGCCACCGTCACGACCTCGAAGGTCACCAAGGGCTTCACGCTCGCCACGGTCAAGGCCGGGGCCGCCGCCGCCGAGCCCGCCCCGAGCGAGCCGGTCGTGGAGACCGTCGAGGCCGAGACCGCCGAGGCCGACAAGCGCGTCCGCGTCGTCGAGCGCGTCGACGAGCCCGCGGGCGACCGCCCCGGCCTGTCCGAGGCCGACGTGGTCGTCTCCGGCGGCCGCGGCGTCGGCTCGGCGGAGGACTTCGCGCTCATCGAGCGCGTCGCCGACGCGCTCGGCGGCGCCGTGGGCGCCTCCCGCGCGGCGACCGACGCCGGGTACTACCCGCACAAGTTCCAGGTCGGGCAGACCGGCACCACGGTCAGCCCGCAGCTGTACGTCGCCGCCGGGATCTCCGGCGCGATCCAGCACCGGGCCGGGATGCAGACCTCCAAGGTCATCGTCGCGGTCAACAAGGACGCCGACGCCCCGATCTTCGGCATGGCCGACTTCGGCGTCGTCGGCGACCTGTTCGCGGTGCTCCCGCAGGTCCTCGAAGAGGCCGAGAAGCGCAAGTAACCGATGCCGCGGCGGCTCGCGCGCCTGACCAGGCGCGCGAGCCGCCGCTGCCGTGTCCGCGGACGGGACGCGGGCCACACGGCCCGTCATTCGGCCGAGGCGACGGTGCGTTACGCTTCGAGGCAGCCGCTCGTTATGAGAAACCTACAGATGATGTTGGAGGAATCCGCAATGGCCGCCCCAGCAGCCGCGCTTCCCGCGCCCAGGGTCCTTGCCGACCTGCTCCCTGCCGCCTCGCGTGCGAGCGCGATCGCCCGCGACGCCGTCCTCGTCCTCGCCGGTGCCGGCCTCGTCGGCGCCTCGGCCCAGGTCGCGTTCACGATCCCGCAGATCAGCCCGGTGCCGTTCGTCCTGACGACCTTCACCGTGCTGCTCCTCGGCGCCGCCTACGGCCCGCTGCGCGCCGGGCTCGCCATGGCCGTCTACCTCGCCGCGGGCGTGGCGGGCATGCCGTGGTTCACCGACGGCACCTCCGGCTACGCGATGCCCAGTTTCGGCTACATCCCCGGCTTCCTCGTCGCGGCCGTCGTGGTCGGCTGGCTCGCCGGTCGCGGCGGCGACCGGACCGTGCCGCGCACGATCGGCCTCATGGTCCTCGGCAACGTCATCATGTACGCCTTCGGCGTCCCCTACCTGGCCTTCGCGGCGGACATGGACGCCGTGACCGCCATCGAGAAGGGCGTGCTCCCGTACCTGGCGGGCGACTTCGTCAAGCTCCTCGCCGCCGCGGCGCTCCTGCCCGGCGCCTGGTGGGCGGTCAACCGCTTCCGCTCCGAAGAGCGCTAGCGCGCGGCGACAGGGGCGCCTCCGGTCTCCGGAGGCGCCCCTGTCCGCGTGTCTCAGGCGTCCCAGCCGATGCCCAGCGCGCCCGGCCTCGGCACCGGCTCGGCCAGCGCCACCGTCCGCCCCGGCCCCAGCTGCAGATCCCCGGTCTCGCGCTTCTCGCGCTGGAGCGAGGACTGCGCGAACCGGTAGACCCGCCTGGGGACCGCGTCGGGGGAGAAGCGGACCTGGAGCGAGTAGTGGTCCACCGGGTAGCGGAACGCGTTGCCGTGCCCGGTCGAGACCCCGCCGTCGCCCTGCACGACGATCTCGAACAGGTGCGTCGCCCCGCGCGGCAGCGGCTGGTCGAAGACGATCTCGGCCAGCGCCACCGGCGCGTCGGGGTGGCGCAGCACGTTGGGGACCGTGCAGTCGCGAACCGGCTTGAACTCGATGTCGTCGATGTCGCAGCCCTTGTCGCCCCGGTAGAGCAGGATGTAGCGGTCGACGTCGTCGCGCCGGGCCCGCACGAGCATCGACAGCTCGAACACCGACTCCTGGAACCGGGAGTCGACGTGGACGATGACCTGCTGGCTCATGATGTCGAGGGTGTGCTCGCGCGAGGCCGGGACCTGGTCGCACAGTTCGCGCACCGCATCGCCGCCGAGGACCGCGTCGGGGCGGGGGAGCTGGCCGCGGATCGACCTGGGCCCCCTGGCCCGCTTGGGGCCGAGCAGCGCCCGCAGCGAACCGGCGGGCAGTTCGAGGAGGTCTTCGAGTGCGGTGACGGCCGCGAGCGACTCGGCGCGCTCGGGACGGGAGCGGCCGGACTGCCAGTAGCTGAGGCTGGTCGTGGACACGGTGATGCCGCGCGTCGAGAGCCGGTGGCGGATCCGGTCGAGGCCGAGACCGCTGGACTGGATGGCGACACGCAGGGCAGTGTGGAACGGCCCTGCGCGCAACGCTTCGGCGAGTTCGGGCGACATCGGCACACTTCCTTCAAGGGCCCGGTCTTTAAAAGACCTGGCGTGGGAAAGACCCGGCCTTCGGGGGTATGGAGACTCCGTGACCGAAAAGGTTACGAAGATTTGTCAGATTCTATCCTGAGCACGCCATGTTCATTTACGGCTCCGCGAGCGTCGCCGTGGGTGCCCATTTACGGCTCCGCGGCCGGAGCTGTAGGTATGCGCTTGCTGCTCCGCGGGCCTCCCCGTGAAGACGCCTCCACGCCCCCGTGTGCTCCGGCACTCGCGCGCCGTCTCACTCTGGTCGGACAGCCCGATCCGCGCCGTAGACTGGAGGAGCCATGGCCTATCTCGATCACGCCGCGACCACGCCGATGCTGCCCCGAGCACTCGACGCCTACGTGCGGACCGCACGCGAACTCGGCAACGCCTCCTCCCTCCACGCCTCCGGGCGCGCCGCCCGCCGCACCGTCGAAGAGGCCCGAGAACGCATCGGCGACGCCCTCGGCGCCAAACCCAGCGAGGTCGTCTTCACCGGCTCGGGCACCGAGGCCGACAACCTCGCCGTCAAGGGCCTCCACTGGGCCCGCCGCGCGCCCGGCCGCGACCGCATCGTCACCACCGCCATCGAGCACCACGCCGTCGCCGACGCCGTCGCCTGGCTCGGCGACCACGAGCGCGCCGACGTCACCGAGCTCCCCGTCGACAAGCTCGGCCGCGTCCGCGTCGACGCCCTCGCCGAACTGCTCGACGAGCACCCCGACGCGATCACCGTCATCACCTGCATGTGGGCCAACAACGAGGTGGGCACCCTCCAGCCCGTCGAGGAGATCGTCGCCCTCGCCGCGCCGCACGGCATCCCCGTCCACACCGACGCCGTCCAGGCCGTCGGCCACACGCCCGTCGACTTCGCCGCCTGCGGCGCCGACGCCCTGACCCTCTCGGGCCACAAGCTCGGCGGCCCCGCCGGCATCGGCGCGCTCCTGCTGCGCCGCGACACCAAGCTCACGCCGCTGCTCCACGGCGGCGGCCAGGAACGCGAGATCCGCTCCGGCACCCTCGACGTGCCCGGCATCGCCGCGCTCGCCGAGGCCGTCGCCCACGCCGTCAGCACCGAGGAGGCCGAGTCGCGGCGCCTGGCCGTGCTGCGCGACCAGCTCGTCGCGCGCGTCCGCGAGGCCGCGCCCGACGCGGTCTACAACGGCGACCCCGAGCACCGCCTGCCCGGCAACGCCCACTTCTCCTTCCCCGGCTGCGAGGGCGACGCTCTGCTCATGCTCCTCGACGCCGCCGGTGTCGAATGCGCCACAGGTTCGGCCTGCTCGGCCGGGATCGCCCAGCCCTCCCACGTGCTCCTCGCGATGGGCACCGGCGAGGACGACGCCCGCTCCTCCCTGCGGTTCACCCTCGGCTGGTCCACCACCGAGGCCGACGTCGAGGCCCTCGCCGCATCACTCCCCGAAGCGGTAGAGCGCGCGCGAAACGCCGGCTTGGCGTGACGAGGCACGCCAACCACTCTCAAACCCGGAATTGGAAGACTGCCAGCTAAGGTTGGGGGCGTGAAACTGCGAGTACTGGCCGCCATGAGCGGCGGAGTCGACTCGGCGGTCGCCGCCGCGCGGGCCGTCGAGGCCGGGCACGACGTCACCGGCGTCCACCTGGCGCTGTCCAAGAATCCCCAGACCTACCGGACCGGGGCCCGCGGCTGCTGCACCATCGAGGACTCCCGCGACGCCCGCCGCGCCGCCGACGTCATCGGCATCCCCTTCTACGTGTGGGACATGGCCGAGCGCTTCCACGAGGACGTCGTCGAGGACTTCTACGCCGAGTACGCGGCCGGGCGCACCCCGAACCCGTGCCTGCGCTGCAACGAGAAGATCAAGTTCGCCGCCGTCCTGGACCGGGCCGTCGCGCTCGGCTTCGACGCCGTCGCCACCGGCCACTACGCCCGCAAGGGCGACGACGGCCTGCTGCGCCGCGCCGTCGACCCCGGCAAGGACCAGTCCTACGTCCTGGCCGTCCTCACGCCCCAGCAGCTGGCCCACTCGATGTTCCCGCTCGGCGACACGCCCAAGGGCGAGGTCCGCATCGAGGCCGAGGAGCGCGGCCTGGCCGTGGCCCGCAAGCCCGACAGCCACGACATCTGCTTCATCGCCGACGGCGACACCTCCGGATTCCTCAAGAACCGGCTCGGCTCGCAGGACGGCGACATCGTCGACGCCGCCACCGGCGAGGTCCTCGGCAACCACGACGGCGCCCACCAGTTCACCGTCGGCCAGCGCCACGGCCTCGGCCTCAAGCGGCCCGCCGCCGACGGCAGGCCCCGCTACGTCCTGTCGATCACGCCGGTCGACAACCGCGTCGAGGTCGGCCCCCGCGAGGCGCTGCGCATCGACCGCATCCGCACCGGCGCTCCCGTCTGGCTCGGCCCCGAGCGCACCGACGCGTTCGAGTGCGAGGTGCAGCTGCGCGCCCACGGCGAGGTCTACCCGGCCACCGTCACCGCCGACGCAGGCGGCCTGACCGCGAAGCTCCACAAGCCCGCCTACGGCGTCGCCGCCGGGCAGGCCCTCGTCGTCTACGACCCCGACGCCTCGGACGGCGACGCCGTCCTGTGTTCCGGCACCATCGACGCCACCACTGCCGTTGAGGCCGCCGGTGTCTGACCAGGAGCTCCCCGCCGGGGTGGCCACCGGCGTCGGCTCGCTGCCGGGCCTCGACATCGACGAGGCCGTCCGCACCGTCTTCGGCGAGTTGCCGGACTGGCCCTACCTGCCCGAACTGCCCGCGCGCGGCCTCGGCGCCGACATGATCGGGCGCGGCGCGGCCCTCCTCGAAGGGCTCCCGGTGCAGTGGTGGGCCTCGGGCTGGCAGATCGCCGACCTGCCGGGACGCGACGCCCGCCGCGCCGCCGACTTCCTCGAACGCGACCTCGACGCGCTCCACGCCGTCGCCGACACCACCGATGGGCCCGTGCGGCTCACCGCCGTCGGCCCCTGGACGCTCGCGGCGAACCTGTGGCGGCGCACCGGCGGGGCGATGATCGCCGACCACGGCGCATCCGCCGATATCGCGGGCGCCCTCACCGAAGGGCTCCGCAACCTCGCCACCGCCGCGCAGGCGCGCCTGCCGAAGGCGCGACTGTCGATCCAGCTCGACGAGCCCGCGCTCCCGGCCGCGCTGGCCGGACGCGTCCACACCGAGTCCGGCCTGGACTTCTACCGCCGCGTCCCGCCAGAGGTCGCCCGCGACCGGCTGCGGGAGGTGGTCGACGGCGTCGGCGTGCCGGTCGTCGTCCACTGCTGCGCCGCCGACGTGCCGCTGCGGCTCCTCGCCGAGGCGGGCGTGCGCGCGGTGTCGCTGGACCTGACGCTGCTCGACCTCGACGACGTGCCGGCAGTGGACGCCTTCGGTGAGTACCTGGACGGTGCCTTCTCCAACAGTGGCGGCGAGCTGATCGCGGGCGTCGTGCCCGCCACCGGCGCGGCCCGCCCTGACCTCGCCGAGCGGGCCGCGGGTCGGATCACCGGCCTGTGGAACCGGCTCGGGCTCGACCCCGAGCGCCTGCCCGAGCAGGTGAGCGTCTCCACGACCTGCGGCATGGCCGGGGCGAGCCCGGCCTACGCGCGGGCCGCGATGGAGGCCTGCCGCGAAGCCGCGAGGCGCCTCCACGGCTGAGGGCGGCTACGGCGTGCCGGTGGCATCCATCCTCTCGCGGGCGCGTGCGTTGAACTCGTCGGTGGAGTTCAGGTGCGGGAAGGGCTCGTCGGGGACGGGCAGGCCCAGCGCCTCGCACAGCGGGCCCCAGCCCGCCCCGGTGTGGAACTCGACGAGCCGCTCGGCGGGGACGGTCGCGCGGACTCGCTCGTGGTACCGGTCGTACGCCGCCTCGACGGCCGCCGCGTCGTCCATCGCGGCGTCCCCGAAGACGCGGGCCCACAGGCCGTGGACCATCGCGACCCACCGGTCGCCGCCGGGGGTGTCCAGGTGGTCGAACCGGTTGAGGATGGTGTTGTTCATGCTGGTCCACCACGTGTCGAAGCTGTCTCTTCTGGACAGCACGACGACGGCGTCCGGGTAGTGGTCGGCGAGCTCGCCGTAGAAGGCCGAGGACGGCCAGTCGACGGCGGCGGCGTAGCCCTCGAAGAGCGCGTCCCAGTCCGGGAAGTCGCCCGCGGCGGCGGCGCTGAAGGCCGGGACGTCGATCTCCGGGCGCCCGAAGACCTCCGCCATGTGATGGCAGGGCTCGCCGAGCAGGGTTTCGAGCGCGTTCTTGAGCGTCATGGTTCCGGTGCGCGGGAGTCCCGCGCCGATTACACGCAACATAGCCTGAAAGTATTCGGCCGCAACGGCTCCGGCAAGTTGATCATGGACTGTCGTCTATGGTCTGCTCTGTCGGAGATGCCCCGTTGCGGCCTTACTCCAGGTTATTATGGTCGTCGTATCAGTGATGTGACATTGGGCATTCGATCAGGCAAGCTCTTGATAAAGGGTGCGCAGCTGATCGGCGAGACCCGCGCAGACCTCCCGGGCGCCCTCGTCGGTCGGGCCCGCCATGATGCTCACCCCGTACACCAGGTCCTCCTCGACGAACGAGTACTTGAGCTCCGGGTACGTCTCGCTGTTGGAGACCGCGGTGAACCCCTCCGCGCCATCCAGATCGGCGACCGTGTAATGACTGCGCTCGCGGTCGTCGCGGTCCTCGGCCAGGACGGCCTGCGCCCCCTCGGAATCCGACCACTGCTTGACCTCCATGCGCAGGTAGCTGGCGCCAGAGCCGTAGTAGGCGCATTCGAGATAGGCGTAGGGCGTCTCATCGTCGGCGAGCTCGGCGCCGAAGACCCCTCCGGTCTGGTGCGCCTCGTCCGGCATGACGCCGTAATCGCCCTTGGCAGAGGTTCCGAACAGCTCCTCGGCGGCGGTCAGATCGAGCAGATCGCAGGTGTCCCAATGGAAGTAGCCCGCACCGGCCGCCGGTCCGGTGTCGGTGGCCGGCGCAGTCGGCTCCTCGCTCCGGTCCGGCTCCGTGTACGGATCCTGCTGCGAATCCAGCGGATCATCGGACCCGTACTCGTCGATGCCGTCGATGCTGTCGAGGTGGACGCATTCGGCTCCGACGGCGTTCGTGTGCGTTTCGGCCAGCCCGTGGCCGTGCCCCCACCCGTAGTTCCACGCCAGCGCGGGCCGGTCGTCGTCCCCCCAGTCGGCGCGGTCGAAGACGCACTCGCGTTCGTCGTCGGGCAGCTCGGCCAGCGCGTCCGCGGCGTCGGCCGACAGCCCGGCCGCGTAGTACGGGTCGAACTTCCCCGTCTCCTCGAAGCGGTCCACGTTGTACCCGGCGATGAACCCGTCCGGGTTGATCGCCGCCAGGCCCAAGAGCACCGCCGCGCCCGAGCCGAGGATCGCCCGCGGCAGCCACGTCGCGCGCAGCTTCCAGCAGCACACCAGGACCAGCACGAACAGGATCGCCAGCCAGATCTCGACGGTGAACACCCACAGCCGCAGCCGCGTCAGCCCGAACGACTCGAAGTAGCGGCTCATGCGGAACATCGCCGAGGCCACGATCGCCAGCGACATCACGCACAGCGCGCCCAGCAGGATCCTGGCGACCCACCGGTCGGCCCGCTCCCGCCTCGGCGCCTTCCACGCGGCCACCGCGATGACCCCGAGCGCGAGCACCGCGACCACGCTCAACTGCCAGAACCCGCTCCTGGCGTACTCGGCCATCGTCAGGCCCGCGGTCTCCATGACGTACTCGTCGCCGCCGAACAGCACCCGCGCCTGGAGCGCGATGAACGCCGCGAACAGCAGGTTCAGCGCCCCCAGCGGCACCGCGACCTCGAAGCGCGAGGCCGGCTTCGGCTCGTCCGGCTCCTCGGGGTCGTAGCGGGGCTTCGCGATCGACACGTACGCCCACAGCAGGACCAGCCCGAACAGTATGACCGTCAGCACGGTGCGCCAGAACAGCGAGAACAGGTTGATCTCGGGCACCAGGTCCGCCACGATCGCGGCGAAGTTCGAGTCGGCCGCGACGAACAGGCCGCCGAAGACCACCAGCAGGCCCACCGTGATCGCGACGACCCGCAGGTTGCGCATCGCGTTGCCCGTCTCGGTCGGGCGCCGGTAGCCCCGGTTCGCCCACCGGAACGCACCGGCCAGGCCGCCGAGGTACCCGAAGGCCGCCGAGGCGATCCCGGAGAACCGGGAGTGCGGCGCGAGGACCAGCGGCGTCAGCAGCAGCGCGGTGAACGCGCACAGCGTCACGATCCAGCCCGCGTCGCGGACGGCCGCGACCGACCACAGGCCCGCCACCAGGACGGCCCCGGGGATGCGGACGGACAGCGCCTCCCGGCCGCCCACCAGCAGCGGCACGACCGTCATCGCGAGGCCGGTGAGCGCCAGGCCGATCCCGACGCCCTCGCTGTGGAACGCGGCCCAGCCGCCGAACAGCGCCACCACCGCGCAGGCGAGGGTGATGTACTGCGGCGCACCGGCCTCGGGGATCCGCCACCGCTTGCTCGGGACCCTGACCGCCACCGGGTAACCGAGGATCTGGACCTGTCCTGTGTACGGGTGGTACCCGTACTGCAGCGCCTGGGGTGGCGGTGCCATCGGCTGGGGTGCCATCGGCGGCGGCTGCGGCGCCATCGGCTGCGGCTGCTGCGGTGGTGGCGGTGGCGGCGCCGCCCGCTCGGTATCCGCCGGTGCCGCCTCTCGGGGTGTCGCTTCCGCAGTCGGTTCATCGACCGGACGCCCCTCGGCGTCCTCCGGCGTCTGCGGCGCGGGGGATTCTTCGTCAGTGCTCATGCGAAGCCTTCTCGTCGGAGGATCAGAAGAATAACGCATACCGGCTCGTCCGCGGCTGCCCCGCATGTGAACCGCCACCTCAACGCCGGGAATACCGCCCACAGTGGTGCAATCGAGTCACGGCTCCGCGCCGCTCTCACTCGGTGTGCCCGAGCCGATCCTGTGGTTCACTGGAGTCGTGGTGGCAGGCGACGACACAGGGCCGAGCATGCTCGGCAACCGGCTCAACTGGCTGCGCGCCGGAGTGCTCGGCGCGAACGACGGCATCGTGTCCACCGCTGGGATCGTCATCGGCGTCGCGGGAGCGACCACCGACCGCGCCACGATCATGGTCTCGGGCCTCGCGGGCCTCGTCGCCGGTGCCCTGTCCATGGCGGGCGGCGAGTACACCTCGGTCTCCACCCAGCGCGACACCGAGGCGACCCTCGTCGACGCCACGCAGCGGGAGCTGGCCGAGAACCCCGAGGCCGCCGAGGGCGAGCTGGCCGAGAGCCTGGAGTCCAGGGGCCTGTCGGCGCCGACGGCGCGCCTGGTCGCCCGCGAGCTGTCCGAGCGCGACCCGCTCCGGGCCCACTCCCAGGTCGAGTTCGGCCTCGACCCCGACGACCTCACCAGCCCCTGGCAGGCGGCGCTGTCGTCGTTCGTGAGCTTCACCTGCGGGGCGCTGCTGCCGCTGGTGGCGATCGGCCTGCTGGGGCCGGGCGTCCGCGTCCTCGGCTGCGCGCTCGCGGTGGTCGCGGCGCTGGCGCTGACCGGCTACACCTCGGCCGTGCTCGGCGGGGCCCCGCGCCTGCGCGCGACGCTGCGCGTCATGGCCGTCGGCGCGGCCACGATGGCGATCACGTACTCGGCCGGCTCCCTCTTCGGGATCGCCACCGGCTAGGGAGCCAGGTGCTGCACCGGCATCGTCAGGTACCGGTCGATGGTCGGCCCGATGGTCTCGGCGAGCTCTTCGACGCCGAGCGAGGCGATCGGTTCGAGCTTGAGGATGTAGCGGGCCACCACGAGCCCGAATATCTGGGAGGCGATGAAGCCCGCGCGGACGCGGAGGTTGTCGACCTCGCCGCCGAGGACCTCCTCGATGGTCTTGACGATCCGGTGCTCGAACATCTGCTTCATGATGAACGAGCTCGCCGGCCTGGACAGGCTGGTGCGGACGACCGCGATGAGCTTGTCCGAGTGCGGCCCGTCCCAGACGGCGACGAACGCGCGCATGAGCCGCTCTCCCGCGTCCTCCACACTGCCGCCGCGCAGCACGGCCGCGACTTCGGGAGCGGGGTCCAGCGGCAGCTCGACGGCGGCGAGGAACAGGTCGTCCTTCGAGCCGAAGTAGTGGTGGATCAGCGAGGGGTCGACGCCGGCCTGGGCGGCGATGCGCCGCATGCTGACCGACTCGTACCCCTCGTCCGCGAACATGGCGCGGGCGGCGGCCAGGATCTCCGCCCTCGTGTCGGGCTTGCCTGACCGCCGTCCGCTTCGCTTGGCTCTGACCACAGGCGGAGCCTAACCGGTCCGCCGTCGCAGCGTGGCGGCTCCGAGCACGGTTGCGACGACGACCGCACCGGCCACGATGCCGAGGTCGCCCCACAGCTCGGCGGTGAGCTCCGAGGACGTCTGCACCTGCTGGAGTGCCTTGACGGAGTAGGTGAGCGGCAGCGCGTCGGAGACGCCCTGGAGCCACCCGGCCATCTCCTCGCGCGGCCAGATCAGTCCGCACAGGAAGATCTGCGGGACGATGAGCACCGGCATGAACTGGACGGCCTGGAACTCGGTGGCGGCGAACGCGGAGACGAGCAGGCCCAGCGCCATGCCGAACACGGAGGTGACGATCGCGATGAAGGCGACCATCCAGGCCGAGCCGACGGTGTCGAGGTCGAGCCACAGGTAGGCCACGGCGGCGGCGACGCCGGTCTGCGCGGCGGCGCAGACCCCGAAGGCGATGGCGTAGCCGCCGACGAGGTCCATCTTGGCCGTCGGGGTGGTCATCAGCCGCTCCAGTGTCCCGGCCGTGCGCTCGCGCTGCATCGTGATCGAGGTCAGCAGGAACATGATCGTGAACGGGAAGACGGCCAGCAGGATGAGCCCGACGCGGTCGAACATCTGCGGCGAGGCGTCCATGATGGCGCTGATGAGCGCGATGATGAGCGCCGGGACGGCGAGGATGAGGGCGATGGTGCGCTTGTCGTTGAGCAGCTGGCGCAGGATCCGCGCGGCGGTGATGAACGTGATGCGAAGCGACATGTCAGCTGGTCCTCTCCAGTTCGCGGATGAGGTGGAGGAACGCGTCCTCCAGGTTGTCGGTGCCGGTGGACGCGCGCAGCTGGGCGGGCGTGTCGTCGGCGATGAACCGGCCCTCGCGCACCAGCAGGAGCCGGTCGCAGCGGTCGGCCTCGTCCATGACGTGGCTGGAGACGAGGAGGGTGCGCCCGGCGGACGCGAGGTCGCGGAACTGGCTCCACAGCTCTTCGCGGATGACCGGGTCGAGTCCGACGGTCGGCTCGTCGAGGACCAGGACCTCGGGCTCGCACACCAGCGCGCACGCCAGCGAGGTGCGGGTCTTCTGGCCGCCGGAGAGGTTCCCGGCCAGCTGGTTCGCGTGGTCGTGCATGCCGACGGCGTCGATGGCGGACATCGCCTCCTTGCGGCTGCGGCCGTACAGCGAGGCGAAGTAGGCCACGTTGGACTTGACGCTGAGGTCGGGGTAGATCGAGGCGTCCTGGGTGACGTAGGCGACGCGATTGCGCAGGGGCTTGGACCCGGCGGGCTCGCCCAGGACGGTGACGGTGCCGGACTTGACCTTCTGGGTGCCGACGATGGACCGGATGAGGGTGGTCTTGCCCGAGCCCGACGGGCCGAGCAGCCCGGTGACCGACCCGGCCGGAATGGCGGTGGAGACGTCGAGCAGCACCGTCCGGCCGCCGCGCTCGACGACCAGGTGCTCCACGACGACGGCTGGGTTGTCGGGTGGCATGGGAGCCTCCAATAATTCAACGACTGATGAATTCAATCTACCACAAGAATTCACCGATCAATGAATTATCCTGGGTCAAATCCGGCCGAGCGGTGATGCGGAGCCGTTATTCATTCGTTTCGATACGCTGCCGTATTGCCCGTACGCTTAAGCGCGATTGTCCACAAACGAATCTAGAACGGATGGCTGCGCCAAGATGACGCAACTTGATGAGATGGTGTCCGGAGCGAAGCGGTTGCTGGTGGTGGGCGGGGTCGGCCTGTTCGCCGCCTTCGGGCTCGCCGCCTGCGGTGCTGAAGAGGACGGCGGCGACGGGTCCGCCGGGACCTCGGAGTCGACCGCCGCCGAGGAGACCGAGGCCGCCGAGGACGCCGCCGGTGACGCCGCCGCGGCGTCCTACGGGGACGGCACCGCCCCCGAGGCTCCGCTGGAGCCCGGTGCCAGCGCCGAGATCGGCGACTGGTCCGTCGCGCTCGGGGAGGTCGTCGTCGACGCCGCCGACGTGATCGCCGAGGTCGATCCGACCAACACCGCGCCCGCCGAGGGCAACATCTTCATCATGATCGAACTCCAGGCCACCTACAACGGCGCCGACGCCGGCGACCCTTACATGGACCTGGCCTGGAGCGCCTGGGACGGCAGCGCTGACGTGGGAGAGGAGCCGTTCCTGCTCGCGCCCGAGGACCTGTCGCTGGTCGGGAACGTCGCCTCCGGCGAGACGGCCTCGGGGAACGTCGTGATCGAGGCTCCCGAAGGCGATTACTCGACCGTGGCGGTCGGCGAGCTCATGGGCGACCAGTTCTACTTCGCCATCGGTTAGACGGAAAGATCCGGCCGCGTGACGGGACGGGTGTCTCGCGGCCGGATCTTCTGGTCGCCGGTCTGGAGGTCCGGCGGTCGGGAGGCGTGTTGTCCGAGTGTGGGCTCAGGAGGATGCCTTCCAGACGAGGGGGTGGCTCGCGGAGAACTTTCCCGTGTGAGATGAGGGCTTGATCTCTTGACACCGGATCTCTTGACACCAGTTGAGGAGACGTCTTCCGCAAGCCCGATCTCTCAAGAACTTGCGCCTGGTTTTATGGGGCATAGAGCCTTTCGAGGTCGATCAGTGCCAGATCGGGGCGGTGCTCGGCGGTTGTTCGCAGCTCTGGGGTGAAGCCGGTGCGGGAGAAGACGCCGAGCACTGCGTCATCGCTGCGGTATTCGGTGGCGGCGATCAGCGCTTTGATGTGCTCGAGTCGTTCGAGCGCGCGGATGCCGGGCCGGTGCACGGTCGCCTTGGCCTCCCCGATGAACGTGATCTGCTTGCCGTCCATTGCCAGCACATCGATCTCGTGTTTGGCTCTGCCGGTTCGATCGTGGACGTTCGCCGTGCCGATCGCGCCGAAACCCTCGGGGCGGCCCAGTTCATCCGGCGCGAACCGGTGCACCCATTCTCGGCAGAGCTCCTCGAGGTGCGGCCCGAGGATCTGCGACAGGAAGGTGTGCCGCATGCCCTGCCATACCTGCTCGGACCGGCCCAAGTCGAGCTGCCCGAGCCGCGGAGCGGTGATGAGCCGGTCGAAGCGGATGATCGGGTCGCACACGGTGAGCGTGCCCCTGCCCCGCAGGAGATCGGTGTTCTCCGAGAGATAGCCGGCCGCCTTGAGCGTCCTGACCAAGGGCCGCACCGCATCCTTGCTGCGTCCGGTGACGGCCCCGATCTTGGACAGAGAAGTGGAGCCGTGCGCGATCGCGCCGAGCACGTCGTAGTAGGCGGAGCGGTCGCTGATGCGGGGGTCTTCGCGAAGCAGGTAGTCGACCTCGGCAGTGGTGAAGATGCCCAAACCCTTGCTCAGCAGCGTCTGGGGAATCCACTGCTCGAACTCCGCGGCGGTCTGCGGTGTCCGGTCGATCAGCCGCCGGTAGCCGGGATAGCCGCCGACGCAGGCGTGGACCTTCAGGGCGGTCTCGGGATCGGCGATGCCCCACAGGCTTCGAGCCTGCCGGTAATCCAGCGGGCCGAGTTGCAGGTCCACCGTCGCCCGGCCCCGCAACGGTTTGGTGCCGGAGAGCAGATCGCGCATGACGCTCAGCGCCGATCCGCACAGCAGGATCCGCCCACCGGGGCCTTCCCCTCGCTGTGACCGGTCGTAGAGAAGCTGGAGCAGTCCCGGCAGCTCGGGGGCCTTTGCCAGCGCGTACGGGAATTCGTCGATGACCACGAGCGGTGGCCGGCCCGGTGCCGCGACCCGCTCGGCCACCTCCAGTGCGCTGGTGAGCAGCTCCTCCCACGTGCCGGGCTCGGCGATCAGCCCTCCCAGGCCGCCATGAGCCGCGATGGCCGACGCGAAGCGAGTTCTCGCCGCCAGGTCGCCCTCGTCCTGCACGCACATGTGGTAAAGCCCGTCCACTGCCTTGCAGGCCGCTGTCAGCAGGAAGGTCTTGCCCACCCGTCGACGGCCCGAGACGATCCCGATCTGGAGGGTGCTTTCGCCGTCGGCGCGGAGCAAGCGTTCCAGCACGTGCCACTCGAGATCTCTGCCGATGACTTCGTCGGGTTTCTTCATGCGTCCTCCAGGGTTTCGTGCACCGCTGCTACCGCGAAATTCGTGTAATTGAAAGTACACGATAATCGTGTAATTCTGCCTACACGATACTCTCGCCGCTTGAACGATCGGGACAGAGAGATCCGGCCGCGTGACGGGACGTGTGTCATGCGGCCGGATCTTCTGGTCGCCGGTCTGGAGGTCCGGCGGTCGGGAGGCGTGTTGTCCGAGTGTGGGCTCAGGGGGTCACAGCACGCCGTTGTCCCAGGGGCCCCAGATGGCGATGGTGCGGCCCGGTTCTAGGGTCGGGTCGGCCGGGTCGCCCTCGGTGGCGCCCTGGAGGTCGATGAACAGGACCTTTCCGTCGGGGGAGAACGTCGCCCCGCACCATTCGGTGCCCCCCTCGTGGTACACGAACGGGAAGACCTCGCCCGAGCGGGTCAGCCCGCGCACTGCCGGGAGGTCGCGGCCGGTGTCCTCGCACAGCAGCAGGTTCCCGCTCGGAGTGACGGTGATGCTGTCCGGGCAGGACAGCAGTGCGGCGTCGGGCGACTCGAAGACGAGCCGCAGGCGGCCCTCGCCCGGGGTGTACTCCCAGATCTGGCCCTCGCCCTCGTCGCCGCCGGAGGTCGAGGCGATGTAGACCGCGCCGTCGCCCCACCAGCAGCCCTCCAGGCGCCCGAACACGGCCGCGCCGCGGGCCCAGCCCTGGTTGAACACCGCCAGCGGCACCGCCTCGGCGTCGGCGGGGTCGGCGTCGTCGATGTCCACCCACTCGACCGGGATGGACTTCCGGGTCCGCTGGCCGGTGCGGGTGTCGTGGTTCCATTCGCCGACGACCTTCAGCATCTGCAGCCGCCCGCCCGCGGCGAGCTCGCCGGGGACGTTCGGCAGGAACCGGTAGAACCCGGCGGTGCTCTGGTCCTCGGTCTCGTACACGATCCCGGTGCCCGGGTCGACCGCGACGGCCTCGTGCACGAACCGGCCCATCGCCTTCAGCGGCACCGGCGCGACCTCCCGCGTCGCGCCGGAGGGCACCTCGAAGACGTAGCCGTGCTCGGCGCCCCAGCCCGCTGCGGTCCCCGCCGTGGTCTCCTCGCACGAGAGCCATGAACCCCACGGCGTCGGCCCGCCCGCGCAGTTCGCGATCGTGCCCGACAGGGACTGCCACGCCCGCTCGAACACCGGCGCCCCTCGCTCCCAGCGGATCAGCATCGTGGTGGTGCCGCCGCCGCCCAGCGGGTCGTAGCGGTCGTCCGCTCCTCCCGAGGGCACCGCCTCGCCGGGGCCGGAGCGCTCCTCATGGTTGCGGACGATGCGCCACACGTCCGGCTCGCCGGTGGCGAAGCAGGCCATCGCGTCGTGCCCGAGCGGCACCGTGTTGCCGTCCGGCATGCGGCCGCCCGCCGTCGAGAACACCCTGAAGTCGAACCCCTCGGGCAACCACAGGCGCTGCTCGAAGCCCGACTCGGGGTCGGTGCGGGTCAGCTCGCGCAACTCGCCGTAGCCGCCGTTGTCGGCGCAGGCCTTGTCCTTGCCGCCCTCCTTCGCGGAGGCGGCGCGGATGGTCATGCCCTCCATGGCCGCGACGGCGAAGCGGTCGCGCGCTCCGCGGCGCGGGCGGCGGTTCGGGCGGGCCTGCTTGCTCGGTGAACGAAGTTGACTGGTCAAGAGCGTGCTCCTTCGGCGAGCCCGGTTGCGTCGCTGTCAGTTCGAATGTTCCCGACCGCAGGGGAGGGCAAGGGAAGCGGAACATGAACGGCAGTTGACCACCTGCATAAGCCTTCACCGCCTCCGGAATGTCGGACCAAGCTGCCACAATAGGTCCCGTGAGCACCGAAGACACCGATTTCGACAAAGACCGCGCACGCCACGAGGCTTTGTCCTCCGAGATCACCGAGCACCGCCGCCGCTACTACGTGGACAATGAGCCGACGGTCTCCGACGCCCAGTTCGACGAGCTCATGCACGAGTTGGTCGACATCGAGACCCGCCGTCCCGAGCTGAAGAGCTCCGACTCGCCCACCGAGCAGGTCGGCACGTTCTCCGAGGCGTTCACCCCCGTGCGGCACCTGGAGAAGATGCTCAGCCTCCAGGACGTCTTCAGCGAGGAGGAGGTCCGGCTCTGGGCCGAGCGGGTGTCGGAGGAGGCCGCGGGGGCCCAGTACCTGTGCGAGCTCAAGATCGACGGCCTCGCCGTCGACCTCGTCTATGAGCGCGGCCAACTCGTCCGCGCCGCCACCCGAGGCGACGGCACCACCGGCGAGGACGTCTCGGCGAACGTCGCCACCATCGCCGCCGTCCCTCAGCGGCTGCGGGCCGCCGAGGGCTTCGACGTGCCCGAGCTGCTCGAGGTCCGCGGCGAGGTCTACTTCCCCAGCGCCGACTTCGAGAAGCTCAACGAGGCCCAGGTCGCCGCGGGCAAGGCGCCTTTCGCGAACCCGCGCAACGCCGCCGCCGGATCGCTGCGCCAGAAGGACCCGGCCAAGACCGCCGAGCGCCCCTTGAGCTTCATCTCCCACGGCCTGGGCGCGCTGCGCGGCTTCCGGCCCGAGTCCCAGTCCCACTCCTACGCCGCCCTGGAGGCGTGGGGCCTGCCCACGAGCCCCTACTGGCGCGTGGTCGACACCATGGACGAGGTCTTCGGCTACCTCCACGAATTCGGCGCCAAGCGCCACGAGCTGGTCCACGAGATCGACGGCGTCGTCGTCAAGCTCGACGACATCGCCTCGCAGCGCCGCCTCGGGGCCACCTCTCGCACGCCCCGCTGGGCCGTCGCCTACAAGTTCGCGCCCGAGGAGGTCAACACCAAGCTCCTCGACATCAAGGTCTCCATCGGCCGCACGGGCCGCGCCACCCCCTACGCGGTGCTCGACCCCGTCCGCGTGGCCGGGTCCGAGGTCGAGTTCGCCACGCTTCACAACGCCGACCAGGTCAAGGCCAAGGGCGTCAAGATCGGCGACACCGTCGTCGTGCGCAAGGCCGGGGACGTCATCCCCGAGGTCGTCGCGCCCGTCGACGCCGCCCGCGACGGCTCCGAGCGCGACTTCGCCATGCCCGAGACCTGCCCCGAGTGCGGCTCGACCCTCGCGCCGGCCTCCGAAGGCGACGTCGACCTGCGCTGCCCCAACGCCCGCTCCTGCCCCGCGCAGCTGCGCGAGCGCCTGTTCTACCTCGCCGGCCGCCACTGCTTCGACGTCGACCGCATGGGCTACATCGCCTGCACCGCCCTGGTCCAGCCCCTGGAGGCCGAGCCGGTCCTCAAGGACGAGGGCGGCGTGTTCGACCTGAACATGGACGAGCTGAAGCCGATCAGGGTCGTCGTCCGCGATCCCGATTCGGGGCTGCCGAAGGTCGACAAGAAGACCGGCAAGGACAAGATCGCCACGCCCTTCGCCAAGCAGCCGCACAAGAAGACCGGGGTGATCGATCCGCGCAAGAACGCCGAGGAGATGCTCCAGAACCTCAAGAAGGCCAGGTCGCAGCCGCTGTGGCGGGTCCTCAACGCCCTGTCCATCCGCCATGTCGGGCCCGTCTCGGCCCAGGCCCTCGCCGAGCACTTCGGCGATCTCGACCGCATCATCGAGGCCGATGAGGCCGAGATGGCCGACGTCGACGGCGTCGGGCCCATCATCGCCGCCGCGGTCAAGGACTGGTTCGCCGTCGAGTGGCACCGCGAGATCATCGAGCGCTGGCGGGCCGCGGGCGTGCGCATGCGGGACGAGGCGCCCTCCGGTGCCGACGCCGTGGCCAAGACCCTCGTCGGCGCCACCGTCGTCATCACCGGCGCGATCCCCGACCACACGCGCGAGAGCGCCGCCGCGGCGGTCAAGGCCCGCGGCGGGAAGGTCACCGCCTCGGTCTCGAAGAAGACCAGCGCCGTCGTCGCGGGCGACAAGCCAGGCTCGAAATATGAAAAGGCGGTCGAATTGGGCGTCCGTGTGGTGCCGGGCGAGGAGTTCGAACGGATGCTCGAGGCGGGCCTGAGTGAAGGTGTCGAGTCCGATCCTGAATGATCACAAATGAATAACGATCCGTATTCCCCACCAGGGGTGCCCTCGTTACAACAAGGCAGAGTCATTGCGTGGAATCGTCCCGCACCGCTACGCCGGGTCATCTCGTCTCGCCCCGCGCGGCCGCCAGGCGTGTGCGCGCCGGGGCCGAAGCCGCCGCGAACGAGTGGATAACGGTTTCTGTCACGGGCATGTCGCGCCTGGTCATAACTGTGCCGCATGCGCTCCCGGCGTTGTCTGGGAGCGAAATTCGCGATATGACAGAGGAGTCGGTCACGGCCGTCCAACGGTGATTCTGGCGCGTCACCGTCCAAAGCCGTGGCAGTGGGAGGAGCGATATGGCCACGACGCTCATGCGCAACACTGCGCCTCGAGAGCATCCGGGCCGGTATTACGGCTACCTGGCAACGGTGGCCGTGTGCTCGATCGTGGCCGCCGTCCTGACGGCGGCCTACGCGGGCAGTCCCGATACCGGGTGGTTCAGCGTGCCCTTCGCGCTGTGGCTCACCGCCGGCCTCGCCCTCGTCGCCGAACTCCGCCCCGCCCGCTGGGCCGGACTGCGCATGTCGCCGATCGCGATGGTCTCCCTGACCTACGTCTACGCCACCATGGTCACCTGGGGCTTCCTGCCCGCGCTCATCATCCAGTGCGCGGCCATGACGATCCTGTTCGCGCAGCTCGGCTCGTCGGTGTGGCGCTCGGCGTTCAACCTCTCCCAGATGGGCATCGCCCTGTGCGCCGCCTGGTGGACGTGGACGGTGATCTCCGGCGGCGGCCCGTGGGACTCCACCCCGGCGCAGATCATCGGCCTCCTCGCCGCCGGAATGGTCTGGAGCGTCGTCTCCACCTCCCACGTGGCCACCGCGATGAAGTTCCGCGTCGGCGGCTCCTGGCCCGGCCACTTCTGGGACTGGTTCAGAAGCGAGTGGGCCCTGCGCCTGACCCTGACCGCGATCTCGCCGCTGCTGGCGATCGCCGCCACCACCTCCTGGTGGCTGGTGGCCGTCTCCGCCATCCCCATCTTCAGCGTCTACCGCATCCTCCAGACCGCCGCCGCCCGCGAACGCGAGGCCGAGCGCGACCCCCTCACCGGCCTGCTCAACCGCAAGGGCTTCCAGCAGGCCGTCGAGCGCAAGCTCGTCGACGCCGAGGAGACCGGCACCGACGTCGCCGTCTTGATCCTCGACCTCGACCGCTTCGCCGACGTCAACTCGGCGCTCGGCCACGACGTCGGCGACAAGCTCCTGATGGAGCTCGCCGACCGCTTCCTCGCCGACAAGCCCCCCGGCAAGGCCATCGCCCGCCTCGGCGGCGACGAGTTCGCGTTCGTCTGGGCCGAGCTCGACGGCATGACCGACCCGCTCGAATGCGCCCGCGAGATCCGCGCCAGGCTCGACAAGGCCATCGTCCTCGACGACGTCTCCATCGAGGTCGACGGCTCGGTCGGCGTCGCCGTCTTCCCCCACGACGGCCGCGACTACCAGACGCTGTTCCGCCACGCCGACATCGCCATGGACGAGTCGAAGAAGCGCGCCGCCACCTACGCCCGCTACGCGCCCGAGTTCGACCACCACTCGCCCGAGCGGCTCATGCTCCTGGGCGACCTGCGCCGCGCCCTCGACCGCGCCGACGCGCCCGGCGTGAACCTCTACTACCAGCCGCAGGTGTGCCTCAGGACCGGCGAGGTCGTCGGCGCCGAGGCGCTGCTGCGCTACCACCACCCCGAGCGCGGCATGGTCAACCCGGCCGAGATCATCGCCACCGCCGAGCACTCCTCGGTGATGCGGATGCTCACCGAACGCGTCATCGACATCGCGCTGCGCCAGCTCAGGCGCTGGAACGACGCCGGATTCCAGCTGCGCATGGCCGTCAACGTCAGCGTGCGCGACCTCCAGTCCCCCGAGTTCGCCGACTACCTCACCGACCGGATCGAGACCTACGGCGTGGACGCCTCCCGCCTCCAGCTGGAGATCACCGAGAGCGCCCTCATGGCCGACGCCAGGCGCGTGGTCGACAACGTCCAGCGCCTCTCCGACCTCGGTCTGGGCATCAGCCTCGACGACTTCGGGACGGGCTTCTCGTCCATGCAGCACCTGCGGCGGCTGCCGGTCACCGAGATCAAGATCGACAAGACGTTCGTGACCAACCTGATCGAGCGCGCCGACAACGCCGCGATCGTCTCCATCACCATCGACCTGGGGCGGGCACTGGACGTCGGCGTCGTCGCCGAGGGCGTCGAGGACGAGAAGGTCCGCCAGCAGCTGGAGGACTGGGGCTGCGGACTCGCGCAGGGCTGGCACTTCGCCAAGCCGATGAGCGCCGACGACTTCGACCGCTGGCTCGCCCAGCACCGCGCCACCGCCGACCACTGACCGACCCCGCTGGGCCACATAGGAACCCTCGTTTGCCCAGCGCATGAGCCGGGCGAGGGCACGAGGATCGCTCGCACTTGTCGTACCCGTGTGGAATCGTATCGGTATGAACGACGTGCTCAAGTCCTTCGAGCCGCACCGCCGCGAGCTGTGCGCCTACGCCTACCGGATGCTCGGATCGTCCTTCGAGGCCGAGGACGCGGTCCAGGAGACCTTCACGCGCGCCTGGAAGTCCTACGAATCCTTCGAGGGCCGCTCGAGCCTGCGCTCGTGGCTGTACCGCATCGCCACCAACGTGTGCCTGGACATGCTCAAGGGCCCGCAGCGCCGCGCCCGCCCCATGGACCTGGCCCCCGCCTCCGACGCCGGGACGCCGCTGCCCGCTCCCGAACCCGACTACGTGTGGGTCGAGCCGATTCCCGACTCGATGGCCTTCGGCGCCGACCCCGCCCAGCACGCCGAGGCCAAGGACTCGCTGCGCCTGGCGTTCGTCGCCGCCGTCCAGCACCTGCCCGCCAAGCAGCGTGCCGTGATGCTCATGCGCGAAGTGCTCCGCTTCTCCGCGGCCGAGACCGCCGAGACCCTCGAGATCAGCCCCGCGTCGGTCAACAGCGCCCTCCAGCGGGCCAAGGCCACCATGGCGAAGGTCCGGCCCACCCCCGCCGACGAGTACACGGTCGACGACGCCGACCTCAAACGCCTCGTCGACGGCTACGTCACCGCGTTCGAGTCCTATGACATGAAGGCGCTGACCGCCCTGCTGCACGAGGACGTGGCCCTGTCCATGCCGCCGTTCCCGATGTGGTTCCGCGGCCCCGGCAGCGTCGTCGAGTTCATGCTCGGCCCCGGCTCGGCCTGCCGCGACTCGAAGCTCGTCCCCGTCGGCGCCAACGGCATGCCCGCGTTCGGCCACTACAAGCCGAGCGAGGAGCCGGGCGTGTGGGAGCCGTGGTCGGTCACCGTCCTGGAGACCGAGGGAGGCCGCATCACCGGCCTGAACTACTTCCTCGACACCGCCACGCTCTTCCCGCTGTTCGGCCTCCCCGGCGAACTGCGCGAGGGCGCCTGAGAGCCGGGCCGACGACGAGACGGCCGCCCCGCTCGGGGCGGCCGTCTCGCGTCCTGGGTCTCCTGCGAAGGCTCGTCTCAGGCGGCGCCCGAGTAATCCATGAAGAACGGCTCCCATTGGTGGCCGTCGAGGTCCTGGAAGGCCCGGCCGTGCATGCCGACCTCGGACTCCTGCGCCCGCTTCTGCTCGTTGAACTCCTCGGTGCCGCCGGCCTTGACCGCGGCCTCGGTCAGCTCGTCGACGGCCTCCCTGCTCTCCAGCGACAGCGCGTACAGCGCGCCGGTCGCGGCGACGGTGTCGGCGATCGGCCGCTTGGTGAACGTGGCGTAGAAGTCCTTGCTCAGCAGCATCAGGCAGATGTTGTCGTCGACGACCACGCAGGCGGCGTTCGCGTCGGTGAAGGCCTGGTTGATCGACCAGCCGATCGCCTCATAGAACTGCTTGGAGCGGTCCAGGTCCGCCACCGGAAGGTTCAGGAAGATCATCTTGCCGCCCATGCTCGGCACCTCTCTCGTATCGTTGCTTCACCAGTACTGACGAGCGCCGCTTCGCGGATTCATCGCTTCCGGCGGGTTTTCCTTCCGACCGCCTCGCAGCGACTCCTTCGACCGCCCCGAGCGCTTCCCCTCGACCGCCGGCCAGTGCTGTCCCTCGACCGCCCCGGCCAGTGCTGTCCCTCGACCGCCGGCCAGTGCTGTCCCTCGACCGCCGGTCGACCGCTCGCCGACCGCTCACCGCAGGCCCGGCGCAGAAACCGGACGCCCGGCGACATGCGTTACATCGACACTTCTCACTGGCAGGCCGGGGCCTTACCTTCTTCGTAATGCACGTCACCGTGCGGTCGGGCGCGGGACGCGCGACCGGCACGGCACCCCCTTCAAGGAGGAAGGCCCGATGACTACGACCCCGATGCGCGACGGCCCACCGCCCCCGGTCACCGACGACGACCTCGCCGCCATGTACGACGACCCCCGCTTCACCGAGCTCAAACGCCGCCTGTTCCGATTCATCGTCCCCGCCACCATCGGGTTCTTCGCCTGGTACCTGCTGTACGCCCTCCTGTCCGCCTACGCCCGCGACTTCATGGGCACCGTCCTGTTCGGCAACATCAACGTCGCCCTGGTGTTCGGCCTGCTGCAGTTCGTCTCCACCTTCGGCATCGCCTGGGCCTACTCGCGCCACACCGCGCGCGAATTCGACCCCCAGGCCGCCGAGCTCCACGACGAGCTCCACTACGGCGAGGAGGACGCCCGATGAACCTCCTCGCACAGCAGACCGAGACCGGCCGCACCCTCACCCTCGTGCTCTTCCTGCTCATGGTCGTGGCCACCATCGTCATCACCATCTGGGCCAGGAACCACACGCGCGACGCCACCGACTTCCACTCCGGCGGCCGCGGCTTCAAGTCCTGGCAGAACGGCTTCGCGATCGCCTCCGACTACATGTCGGCCGCCTCGTTCCTCGGCATCGCCGGCATCATCGCCCTGTCCGGCTACGACGGCTTCCTGTACTCCATCGGCTTCCTCGTCGCCTGGCTCGTGGCGCTGCTCCTCGTCGCCGAGATGCTCCGCAACTCCGGCCGGTTCACCATGGCCGACGTCCTCTCATTCCGGATGCGCCAGCGGCCCGTCCGCACCGCCGCCGCCGTCTCCACCATGAGCGTCTCCATCTTCTACCTGCTCGCCCAGATGGTCGGCGCCGGAGCCCTCATCGCACTCCTGCTGGGCATCAAGGAGGGCGAGACCTTCCTCGGCATGAACGCCGAGGTCGCCAGCAACGTCGGCATCGTCTTCGTCGGCCTGCTCATGATCGTCTACGTCGCGCTCGGCGGCATGAAGGGCACCACCTGGGTCCAGATCTTCCAGGCCATCGTGCTGCTCGGCGGCGCGGCCCTGCTCGCCGTGCTCGTCCTCGCCGAATACAACTTCAACCTCTCCTCGCTGCTCGGCGATGCCGCCGACGCCTCCGGCATCGGCGCCGGATTCCTCGAACCGGGCCAGCGCTACGGCGTCGACGTGCCCGGCGACGCCATGCAGACGCTGTGGAACAAGCTCGACTTCATCAGCCTCGCCCTCGCCCTGGTCCTGGGCACCGCGGGCCTGCCCCACGTCCTCATCCGCTTCTACACCGTCCCCGACGCCAGGACCGCCCGCAAGTCCATCAACTGGGGCATCGGCCTCATCGGCTCGTTCTACCTGCTCACCCTGGTGCTCGGCTTCGGCGCCGCCGCCATCGTCGGCGCGGAGGCGATCACCGCGCAGAACGCCGCAGGCAACACCGCGGCGCCCCAACTGGCGCAGGTGGTCGGCGACAACCTCGGCGGCTCCACCGCGGGTGCCGTCATGCTCGCCATCATCGCCTCGGCCGCGTTCGCGGCGATCCTGTCGACCGTGGCGGGACTGGTCATCGCCTCGTCCTCGTCACTGGCGCACGACCTGTACAACAGCGTCATCCGGCGCGGCGCCGCCACCGACCGCGAAGAGGTCGCCGTCGCCAAGATCGCCGCGATCGGCGTCGGCGTCGTCTCGATCGTCCTGGCGATCTTCGCCCAGAGCCTCAACGTCGCCTTCCTGGTCGCGCTGGCCTTCGCCATCGCCGCCTCGGCGAACCTGCCCACCCTGCTGCTGAGCCTGTTCTGGAAGCGGTTCAACACGGCCGGCGCGGTGGCGGGCATCTACGGCGGCCTCATCGCCGCCGTCGGACTGGTGGTCTTCTCACCGGTCTTCTCGAGCACACCCAATTCGCTGCTCGGCGAAGGGGTCGACATCGCCTGGTTCCCGATGTCGAACCCCGGCTTGGTGTCCATCCCGCTGGGGCTCGTCTGCGCCGTGGTCGGTACGTGGACGTCCCCCGAGTCGAGGCCCGACAGATTCGCAACTCTCCAAGTGAGGGCCTTGACGGGTGCCGGCTCCGAGCGAGCCGTCAGGCACTGAGTCCACTCAGGCGGGGAGGGCCAACCCTCGGCCCTCCCCGCCCCTTTATGTGCCCCACGTTACAGTTGGCTGGTGATCGCGAGATCCCCCCACCAGCAGCTGCGCCGCCGCGGCTCGAACGCGGCGACGCTGGCCGCCTTGCGACTCACCCGCCAGATCGGCGAGGCCCTCGCCGACGGCCTCCACGGCAAGCACGCCGACGACGCCGCCCGCCGCCTCGCCCGCCTCCTCGGCGCCGACGCCGTCGCCCTCGCCGACGGCGACCGCATCCTCGCCGCCTGGGGCCGCCTCGACCCCGCCGCCACCGCCCAGATCCTCGCCGAGGCCCTCGACGAACTCGACACCGTGACCGACCCGCCCCTCAGAGCCGCGCCCCTCATCGTCTCCGACGACCTCGCCGGAGGCCTCATCGTCGCCGGGGACGTCACCGACGCCGAGGTCGCCGAGGCCGCGCTCCTCGTCGCCACCGCCCTCGACCACGCCGACCTCGCCCGCGCCCGCGAGCGCATCGCCGCCGCCGACCTGCGCACCCTCCGCGCCCAGATCTCGCCCCACTTCATGCACAACGCGCTCGCCGCCATCTCGGCCCACACCCGCACCGACCCCGAGCGCGCCCGCGAGCTCCTCTCCGACTTCTCCGACTACCTGCGCTACTCCTTCGCCGCCACCGGCGACTACGCCACCGTCGCCGACGAGCTCCAGGCCGTCCAGACCTACCTCGAACTCCAGCGGGCCCGCTTCGACGACCGCCTCGACATGACCGTCCAGATAGCGCCGGAGGTGCTCCCCGTCGCCATCCCCTTCCTCGTCGTGCAGCCCATCGTCGAGAACGCCATCCGCCACGGCTTCGAATCGCGGCCCGGCGTCGGCCACATCGCCGTCCGCGGCTTCTCCGAAGGCCCGCTGTGCGTCATCGAGGTCGAGGACGACGGCGACGGCATGGACCCCGAACACGCCAAGGCCGTCCTCACCGGCACCAGCGGCACCAACGGCACCGGCGGCATCGGCCTGGCCAACGTCGACCGGCGCCTGCGGGCCGTCTACGGCCCCGAATACGGCCTCCTGCTCGACACCGCCCCCGGCGCGGGCACCAAGGCCACCGTCCGCATACCCCGCTACGCCCGAGGAGTCATCGCCCAGTGAAACGCCTCCGCGTCCTCGTCGTCGAGGACGAGCCCTCCACCCGCGCCGAACTCGCCGGCCAGCTCGCCGAGCAGGCCGCCGTCGGCGACGTCGTCTGCGCCGACGGCGGCAGCGAGGCCGTCCGCCTCCTCGGCTCCGGCAGCTTCGACGCGGCCTTCCTCGACATCGCCATGCCCGGCATCGACGGCATGGACGTCGCCCGCGTCCTCACCCGCCTCACCGACGCCCCCGCCATCGTCTTCGTCACCGCCTACGACAACCACGCCGTCGAGGCCTTCGGGCTCGGCGCCGTCGACTACCTCCTCAAGCCCTTCCGCCCCGAACGCCTCGCCGAGGCCGTCGCCCGCATCGACCACCACCGCTCCGGGCCCGCCTCCACCGGGGAGAAGGCCGACGACCTCGCCGTCGTCCAGGTCGAACTCGCCGGGCGCACCGTCTTCATCCGCCGCGACGACATCGCCTACGCCGAGGCCCACGGCGACTACGTCCGCCTCCACATCGGACCCGAATCGCGGCCGCCCGCGGCGCACCGCCCCGGCCCGGCCGGGCGCGAATCGGTGCTCCTGCGCCAGTCCCTCACCTACCTCGAACAGGTCTGGGACGCCGCCGGATTCGTCCGCGCCCACCGCTCCTACCTCGTCAACCTCGCCGCCATCACCGAACTGCGCGTCACCTCCACCGCCGGACTCGTCGCGCTCACCGGCGCGGGCGAGGTCCCCGTCAGCCGCCGCCACTCGCGCCTGCTGCGCGAACGCCTCCTCCAGGCCGCCAGGAGCAACGACCGGAGCCGCCCCTGAACCCGCGCCGCCCGGCGGCGCCCGACCCCGACCGGAGTGAACGCCGATGAACCAACGGGTCCGCATCACCAGCCCTCAGACCCGCCTGGCGCTCAGGCGCCGGACCGACGCCATGCGGCCCGGCGGCCGCCGCGCCGGCAGGCCTCCGATCGCCTCCACCGCCATCGACATCGACGCCGCCGAACGCGCCCTCCGCAGGCAACGGCGCCTCGCCGTCCGCACCGTCCTCTCCCTCGGCGGCGCCCTCGCCGCGCTCCTCGTCGCCGCCGACCTCGCCGCCGGGCGCCTCGGCTGGGCCGTCCTGTTCTTCGCGCCCTACCCCGTCCTGCTCGCCCTCGCCGCCGTCCACGTGCGGCGCGCCGAACGCATCGAATCGGACTCCTGATGCTCGGCCTCGCCTCGATCAGCCTCGTCCTCGCCGCCAGCATCGTCATCGGCGTGTGGGGCGTCAAGGCCGCGCGCTCCACGCCGGATTTCCTCGTCGCCTCCCGGCGCATCGTCCCCGGATGGAACGCCCTGGCCATCGCGGGGGAGTACGTCTCGGCCGCCTCCGTCCTCGGCCTGGCCGGGCTGCTGGTCAAGAACGGCGTCGGCGCCATGTGGTACGCCGTCGGCTTCACCGCCGGGTACGTCCTCGTCGCCGCCCTCGTCGCCGGGCCCATGCGACGCAGCGGCGCCTACACCGTGCCCGACTTCGCCGAGTACCGCCTCGGCTCGCCCCGCATCAGGCGCATGTGCGGCCTCGTCGTCCTCGTCATCATGCTGCTCTACCTCATCCCGCAGTTCAAGGCCGCGGGCGTCGTCCTCGAACTGGTCAGCGGCATTCCCTACTGGATCGGCGTGGTCGGCGCCGGGCTCGTCGTCGCCTCCACCATCGCCGTCGGCGGCATGCGCTCGGCCACCTACGTCCAGGCCTTCCACTACCTGCTCAAGCTCGCGTTCATCGCCGGGCCCGCCCTCTTCCTCATCATCCTGGCCGGGCCCGAGCGCCGCCACGCCGCGATCCACCCCGCCGAGGTCGACGCCGACTGGATGCGCCCCATGCTCGACCTCGGCGATTCCGGCCACCCCGTGCTCGCCACCGTCTCGGTCCTCCTCGCCACCACCCTGGGCGCCATGGGACTGCCCCACGTCGTCATGCGCTTCCACACCGTCGCCGGAGCCCGAGCCGCCCGCCGCGTCGCCGTCAGCGTCATCGTCCTGCTCAGCGCCTTCTACCTGTTCCCCGTCGTCTACGGGCTCCTCGGCCGCGTCGTCGCGCCCAGCCCCTCCGAGACCGACGTCATCCCCGTCCTGGTGCCCGGCGCCATCGCCCCCGGCGCCGTGGGCGCCGTCCTCACCGCGCTCGTGGCGGCCGGGGCCTTCGCGGCCTTCCTCTCCACCTCCTCGGGACTCCTGCTCGCCCTCGCCGGGGGCCTCTCGCACGACCTGTTCGGCGGCTCCCTGCAACGGCTGCGGCTCGGCGTCGCCGTCGGCACCGGCCTGGCCGTCGCCCTGGCGCTCCCGTCCGAGGAGGTCGACATCAACGTCTTGGTCGGCTGGGCCTTCGCGGTGGCGGCCTCCACGTTCTGCCCCCTGCTCGCCCTCGGCATCTGGTGGCGCGGCCTGACCGCCACCGGCGCCACCGTCGGCCTCCTCATCGGCGCGGGCTCCTCCACCGGCGCCGCCCTCACCTCGGTGTTCATCGACATCGAACCGGGGGCCGTCGCGATCCTGCTGGCACAACCAGCACTGTGGACGGTTCCGTTGGCGTTCGCGGCCATGATCCTCGCCTCGCGGCCCTCGTCCGTCCCCGAATGGGCCTCCGAGGCGGTCCTGCGCCTCCACCTGCCCGGCCGCTACAGCGCCGAGCCCCCGCGGCCGCGAAAACCGCTCGACGCCCCCGGCGAGGCGCAGGCTCCCTTGCCCCGCAGCGGACTCGGGCCGACCGAGGGCCGCGGCGATGGCGGGGACGCGATACGGTGAGGAGCGCCGGGTCCGACACCCCCTTTGGAGACCGCCATGACCGAGGCCATGTGGATCGAGCTGATCCGCGTCCTGCCCACGCTCATATGGCTCGGGTTCGCCGTCGCCGCCCTCGTGGTCGCCCGCCGCGTCCTCACCCGCGAATCCCACCGCATAGCCAGGGTCGAGACCCCGTTCGTCTCGGTGGAGCTCGCCCGGGAGGCCATCGAGCTGGCGTCCCGCAGCCGGGCGGAGGACCCCGACGCCGCCGTCACGGCCCCGCCGTCGTCGAGCGATCCGCGCCCGGCTGACGGGGTTTCACAGCGGGGCATCTTTATAAGCGGTGACACCCACACCGCTGCCATAGGTTCCATCGATAGCGTATCCATCCAAGGCAGGTCACGTCCGCCGAAAGACCCGGACTCGGCCACCGCCGACATGGAGGACGACCCCGACGAGAGAGCGCCGGTCGAGACCGAGGCGCCACCCGCCGAGGAGACCCCGCCGCAGCGCATGTACCCGCCGGTCCCACCCGAGCAGCGCTTCCCGGTGCTGAGCGACCCGTACCACTCCACCACCGAGCCCGTGCCCGAGCTCCCCCCGACCGACCCCCGGCCGTCCTACCGGACCCGCCCCTCGCTGCCCGGCCCCGCCGAGTCCCAGCGCGGGCTCAGGGCCGCCACGCGGCTCGCACTCTCCACCGACCTGCTCCAAGGCGGCGCGATCCTGTGGGTCGACGACCACCACGAGTGGAACGAGTCCCTGGTGCGGCTCTTCCGCACCGCCGGAATCAAGGTCGACACCGTCGCCTCCACCGAAGAGGCCATGCGCGCCATGAGGACCGCCTCCTACGACCTCGTCATCACCGACATGCGCCGCGACAACGAGCCCGCTGGCGCCTCGGCGGGCATGACGCTGCTCGACCACATGGTGAGCGCCGGGATCCCCACGCCCGGGATCTTCTTCAGCGGTTCGAACGGGACCGCCGCCGCCGTCCACCCGCGCGCCGTCTGCGCCACCAGCAGCCCCGAGGAACTGGTGAACCAGGTGATCGACGTCGTCGGGCAGCGCCGCCACCAGCAAGGCGAGGGAGCCTCGCGTCGGCTCCTGTGGGGACAGCGGTGACGAGCGGCGGTTAAACGATTGCCGATACGGTCGCGCCGCCGTTACCGTTTGGCGAGTGAACCCCTTGCGAGCCCCTGACCTCCCCGTCGCCGATCCACTCTGGCCGCACGGGGCGAAGCCGAAAGCCTCGCCGACGCCGCCGCCGTCCACCCCGTGGCGCCTGTTCTGGTGGCTCGCCACCCGCCGCAAAGCCCTCGCCGCCAGCGTCTGGATCTCCGCGGTCTTCTCGCTCGGCCTCGTCCCGGTCATGCCGATCTTCCTCACCGGCGCCGTCGACGACGGCATCACGCGGCACGACTGGGGCGCGCTGGCCGCCTGGGTCGGCGCGCTCGTCGCCGCCGGATCGGTCGTCGCCGTCAGCATCGTCGTCCACCACCGCATGACCGTGTGGTGGCGCCAAGACGCCTCCTACCGCGCCCAGCAGCTCACCGTCGCCAAGGTCGGCCGCCTCGGCGCCCGCCTGCGCGCCCACGCCACCACCGGCGACGTCGTCAGCGTCGGCATCACCGACATGCGCGCCATCGGCCGCTCCATCGAGGCGCTCGCCCCCACCGTCGGGTGCGCCGGAGGGATCATCGCCGTCGCCGTCCTGCTGTTCACCACGTCGGTCTCGCTGGGGCTGGCGGTCTTCATCGGGGTCATCGCCGTCGCCGTCCTCACCGGGCCGCTGCTGGGCCGCCTCCAGCGCCGTTACCGCTCCTACCGCGAGCACGTCGGCGCCATCACCACCCGCTCCTCCGACATCGTCGCCGGGCTCCGGGTGCTGCGCGGCGTCGGCGGCGAGGACGCCTTCAACGAGTCCTACCGCCGCGACTCCCAGGACCTCAAGCGGGCCGGGCTGCGCATCGCCGCGCCCGGCGCCTGGATCGACACGCTCGCCGCCGGGGCGCCCCTCATCCTCCTCGGCGCGGTCGTGTGGCAGTCGGCCCGCCTCGCCGCCTCAGGCGAGATCACCGTCGGCCAGATGGTCGCCGCCTACGCCTACACCGCCGCCCTGCTCCAGCCGGTCCGCTGGCTCATGGGCACGGCCATGACCCTCATGCAGGGACACGTCGCCGCCGCCAAGATCTGCGAACTGCTGAACCTCCCCGAACCGCCGCGGCGCACCGACACCCGCCCCGGGCCGGACACCGGCGCCGAACTCGCCGACCCCGACGCCGGGCTGCGCCTGAAGCCGGGCCTCACCGCCATCGCCGCCGCCGACCCCCGGTCCGCCACCGGCCTGTTCGACCGGCTCGCCGGGCTCGCGCCCGCCGAGACCGCCTTCGGCGGCGTCCCGGTGTCCGACATGGACCCCGAGGAGCTGCGGCGCCGCGTGCTCGTCGCCGACCACGACGCCTACCTGTACGCCGGGACTCTCGAAACCGTGCTCGCCGGGGCGGTGGGGGAGGACCGCGTCGCCGAGGCCGTCACCGCCGCCTGCGCCGACGACGTCGTCGACGCCCTCCCCGACGGGATCGCCACCGACCTCGGCAACCAGGCCCGCACCGTCTCCGGCGGCCAGCGCCAGCGCCTCCGGCTCGCCCGCGCCCTCGCCGCCGAGCCCGAAGTGCTGCTCCTCCACGAGCCCACCTCGGCGGTCGACTCCCACACCGAATCGCGCATCGTCGAACGCGTCGCCGCCCTCCGCAAGGGCCTGACCACCGCCGTCGCCTCCACCTCGCCGCTGTGGCTCGGCCGCGCCGACACCGTCGCGTTCGTCCAGGACGGCAAGGTCGCCGCCACCGGCACCCACGCCCACCTCATGGCCGCAGCGCCCGACTACCGCGCGCTCGTCGCCAGGGAGCTGACATGACCACCGAACTGCCCGTCGCGGGGACCCGCCAGGTGCGGGCCGCCTTCGTCTCCCTGCTCGGCGCCGAACGCCGCCGCGTCCTCCTCGGCGTCGCCCTCCACGTCGCCGCCGCCGGAGCGGGCGCCGCCGCGCCGCTGCTCATGGGCCGCATGATCGACGACCTCACCGCCGGGGCCACGATCGACGACATGGACCGCCTCGCGCTCGGCCTGGCCGCCGCCATCGCCGCCGCGCTCGTCCTCACCTGGGCGGCCGGGTACACCGTCGACCGCGTCGGCGAGCTGCTCTCGGCCCGCCTGCGGGAGGACTTCATCGCCCGCTGCCTCAGATTGCCCCCGCACCTGGCCGAGCAGGCCGGCTCGGGCGACCTCATGACCCGCTCCACCATCGACGTCCCCGAGGCCGGGAACCTCGTGCGCGACACCGCCCCCTGGGCGGCCACCGCCGTCCTCACCTCACTTGTCTACATCGGAGCGATGGCGTGGGCGAGCCCGCTGCTGGCGCTCTGCGTCCTGCTCGCCGCGCCGCCGATCGCCGTGGGCGCCCGCTGGTACCTGGGGCGCGCCCGCGCCGGGTACCTCGCCGAGCGCCGCGCCGAGTCCGCCATGGGCGACGCCGTGGCCGCCACCGCCGACGGCGCCCGCACCGCCGAGCTCTACGGCCTCGCGCCCAATCGCCGCCGCGTCGCCCACGACGCCATCTCCCGCCACTGGGGCGCCACCCGGTACACGCTCTACCTGCGCAGCATGTACTTCCTGAGCCTGGAGAGCTCCTACGTGCTGCCCACCGCCGGCGTCCTCGTGTTCGGCGCGGCCCTGTACTTCGGCGACGCGATCACCATCGGCGCGGTCGCCTCCTGCGCGGTCCTGTCCCGCCAGGCGGTCGCCCCGCTCAACAACCTGCTCATGATGGTCGAACGCGTCCAGCGCGGCTTCGCCTCGCTCGCCCGCGTCGAAGGCGTCGGCCAGGCCCTCGCCGACGAGCCGCGCGCCTCCGAGGCCGAACCGTCCGGCGGCGAGGTCGCCCTGCGCGGCGTCCGCTTCGCCTACCCGGGCGGCCGCGACGTCCTCCACGGCGTCGACCTCACCGTCCCGGTCGGCGAGCGCCTCGCCGTCGTCGGCCCCTCGGGCGCCGGGAAGTCCACGCTGGCGCGTCTCATCGCCGGGATCGACCCGCCGGGCTCCGGCGCCGTCGAGGTCGGCGGCGCCGACATCGCCGCGATGCCCCTCGACCGGCGCCGCCGCCACGTCACCCTCGTCACCCAAGAGCACCACGTGTTCACCGCGACGCTGCGCGAGAACCTCGCCCTGGCCAGGCCGGGCGCGTCCGACGCCGAACTCGAGGCGGCGCTCGACGCGGTCGGCGCCGCCTGGGCCACGGCCCTGCCGGAAGGGCTCGACACCGAGCTGGGCGGCACCGCCGACGAGCTCGACGCCGCCTCGGCGCAGCAGATCGCGCTGGCCCGCATCGTCCTGGCCGACCCCGACGTGGTGATCCTCGACGAGGCCACCGCCATGCTCGACCCGCGCGCCGCCCGCGACACCGAACGCGCCCTCGCCGCCGTCCTCGACGGCCGCACTGTGATAGGCATCGCGCACCGGCTCCACACCGCCCATGACGCCGACCGCATCGCCGTCGTCGAGGACGGCCGCGTCACCGAGCTCGGCAGCCACGACCAGCTCCTCGACCGCGGCGGCGCCTACGCGCGGCTGTGGCACGGCTGGCAGGGGAGCGGGTCTCCGCCCGCGGCTTAATCGTTTGTGGGATGTCGGAGGCGTACTTTACGGTCGTCAAGTGAGGTTCCTCCGCGCTCCCGATCTCCCACTCGAAGACCCCGAATCCCCGGACGGTTCGAGCGGTGTTCCCACGCCGAACGGAGTGAGGCGTACATTGGCACGGCGCCCGCCGCCGACGACGCCGTGGCGGTACTTCCTGTGGCTCGCCACCCGCCGCAAGGGGCTCATGGCCGCCGCGCTGGTGACCTCCGCGATCGCCCTCGGCGGGCTGCCGATCCTGCCGTACTTCCTCACCGGCGCGGTCGACAACGGCCTCGCCGAGCGCGACTGGGGCGCCCTCGCCGCCTGGACCGGCGGCCTCGTCGGCGCCGGGTTCGTCTCCGCCGCCGCGATCGTGTGGTCGCACCGCCTCACCGTGTACTGGCGCATGGACGCCGCCTACCGGACCCTCCAGCTCGCCACCCGCAAGGTCAACGGCCTCGGCGACGAGCTGCGCCGCAAGGTCACCACCGGGCAGGTCGTCTCCGTCGGCGCCACCGACGTCCGCCGCATCGCCGAGGCCGTCGACGGCCTCTCGCCGCTCGTCGGCTGCGCCGTGGGCCTCATCGCCGTCGGCCTCCTGCTGTTCAACACCTCGGTCACCCTCGGGCTGACGATCTTCATCGGCGTGTTCGCCGTCGGCCTCATCACCGGGCCGCTGCTCACGCGGCTCCAGGCCCGCCAGCAGGCCTACCGCGACCGCATCGGCGACATCACCGACCGCTCCTCCGACATCGTCTCGGGCCTGCGCGTCCTGCGCGGCATCGGCGGCGAGCGCCGCTTCAGCGCCTCCTACCGCGTCGACTCCCAGGAGCTGCGCAAGGCCGGATACAAGGTCGCCGGGCCCCAGGCCTGGCTCAATGCCCTCGGCGAGGGCACGCCCGCGATCCTCCTCGGCGTCGTCGTCTGGATCGCCGGGCGCCAGGTCGCCTCCGGCCAGATCACGCCCGGCCAGATGGTCGCCGCGTTCGGCTACACCAGCGCCATGCTGCTGCCCGTCCACTGGCTCATCGGCACCTCCTACCGCATCATCGAGGGCCGCGTGGCCTGCGGCAAGGTCTGCAAGCTCCTCAATGTGCCCTCCCGGCCCGCCCCCGAGCACCCACAGGCGGGGCCCGAGGCCGGCGCCGACCTCCACGACCCCGAATCGGGGCTCACCGTCGGCGGCGGGGAGCTGATCGCCGTCGCCTCCGCCGAGTCCGGCCAGGTCGCCGACCTGTTCGACCGGCTCGGCGGCTACACCGACGCCGAGGCCCGCTTCGGCGGCGTCCCGGTGTCCGACATGGACCGCGACGAGCTGCGGCGTCGCGTCCTCGTCGCCGAGCACGACGCCTACCTGTTCGCCGGGACGGTCGCCGCCGTCATCGGCGCGCGTGAGGGCGCCGACCGCGTCGCCAAGGCCGTCGACGCCGCCAGCGCCGGTGACGTCGTCGAGGCCCTCCCCGACGGCCTCGACACCGAACTCGACAACCAGGTGAGGACCCTCTCGGGCGGGCAGCGCCAGCGGCTGCGACTCGCCCGCGCCCTCGCCGCCGACACCGAGATCCTGCTGCTGCACGAGCCGACCTCGGCCGTGGACTCCCACACCGAGGCCCGCATCGCAGGCCGGCTCGCGGCCGCCCGCACCGGGAAGGCCACCGCCGTCGCCACCACCTCGCCGCTGTGGCTCGGCCGCGCCGACAAGGTCGCGTTCGTCCAGAACGGCAAGGTCGTCGCCGTCGGCACCCACCACGAACTGGACGAGCAGCGGCCCGACTACCGCGCGCTCGTCACCCGGGAGGCCGAATGAGCACCGCCAGCGTGAGCACCAGAACCGCGCCGCCGATGAAGAGCGGACGGCTCCCGGTCGCGGGGCGCGCCGAGACGAGGCGCGCGTTCGCGCAGCTGCTGCTGTCCGAGAAGGGCCGCGTCGCCGGGGCCATCGGCCTCCACCTCGTGGCCGCCGTCGCCGCCGCGGTCGCCCCGCTGCTGCTCGGCGAGATCATCGACGGCCTCGCCGCGGGCGGCGGCGTCGAGGGCGTCGACCGGCTCGCCGTCGGCATCGCGGTCTCCTGCGTCGCCGTCGTCGTCTTCACCTGGGCCGGGACGTACGTCGCCCACCGGCTCGGCGAGCGGCTCTCGGCGCGCATGCGGGAGCAGTTCGTCGACCGGTGCCTGCGCCTGCCGATGCCCGTCGTCGAGCGCGCCGGCTCGGGCGACCTCATGACCCGCTCCTCGGCCGACGTCCCCGAGGCCGGGGCCCTGTTCCGCGACGGCGTCCCGCAGGTCACCGTCTCGATCCTCAAGGTCCTCGTGTTCCTCGGCGCGATGTTCTGGGTCAGCCCCCTGCTGGGACTGTGCATGCTGGTGGCCGTCCCGCCGATCGCCACCGGCACCCGCTGGTACCTCAAGCGCGCCAGGCACGGGTATCTCCGCGAGCGCGAGACCGAGTCCGAGATCGGCGACACCATCGCCGCCTCCGCCGACGGCGCCCGCACCACCGAGGCCTACCGGCTCGAAGACCAGCGCCGCCGCGCCGGTGACGACACCGTCGCCGCGTCGTGGGGCGCGGTCCGGTACACGCTGTTCCTGCGGACCGTGTTCTTCCCGTTCCTGGACGGCACCTATGCGCTCCCGACCGCCGCGGTCCTGCTCGTGGGCGGCGCCTTCTACTTCGACGGCGCCGTCAGCCTCGGCATGGTCGCCAGCTGCGCCGTCCTGACCCGCCAGATCATGTTCCCGCTGGACCACATCCTGATGTGGATCGAGCGCGTCCAGCGCGGCGCCGCCGCCCTGGCCCGCATCGAAGGCGTCGCCGACGCCGAAGGCTCCGAGGACGGCGCCACCGCCGAGCGGCCCGCCGACGGGACCGTGGAGCTGCGCGGCGTCCGCTACGCCTACCCGACCGGCGGCGACGTCCTCCACGGCGTGAGCCTCCACGTCCCCGCCGGAGAGCGCTTCGCCGTCGTCGGGCCCTCGGGGGCGGGCAAGTCCACGCTGGCGCGGCTCGTGTCCGGCGCGGACGTCCCCCGCGAGGGCACCGTCCACATCGGCGGCGTCGACGTCGCCGCGCTTCCGCTGGACGTGCGGCGCGGGCGCGTCACGCTGGTGACCCAGGAGCACCACGTGTTCACGGCGACCCTGCGCGACAACCTCGTCCTCGCCAAGGACGAGGCGGGCGACGACGAGCTGGAGTCCGCGTTGGCCGCCGTCGGCGCCGACTGGGCCTTCGACCTGCCCGAGGGGCTCGACACGCGGCTGGGCGGCACCGCCAGGGAACTCGACGCGGCCTCGGCGCAGCAGATCGCGCTGGCGCGGATCATCCTGGCCGACCCCGACGTGGTGATCCTCGACGAGGCGACGGCGATGCTCGACCCGCGCGCCGCCCGCGACACCGAGCGGGCGCTGGGCGCGGTCCTGGAGGGCCGCACCGTCATCGCGATCGCGCACCGGCTCCACACCGCTCATGACGCCGACCGCATCGCCGTCGTCGAGCAGGGAGTCGTGGCCGAACTGGGCAGCCACGACGAGCTCATCGCCCGCGACGGCCACTATGCGGATCTGTGGAGGGCCTGGCATGGGGAGCCTGTGAGCCATGAATTGGCTCAGGATGGGGAACCGGTGAGCCATGAATTGGCTCAGGATGCCGAGCCCGTGGGCCATGAGCTGGGCGAGGACGCCGCGACCGCCCGCTGAGACGAAATCGGGCCCCGAGCTTTCGCCCGGGGCCCGTCACTGGCTCGAGAACACCACCACAAGTCGGAACACCCACCGACTCGTTATTAGCAAGGAAACAGAAAGGAAACCAGGAAACCCGTTCCGAACCAGTGATAGCAATCATAGACCACGATCGGAGCATTTTGAAGGGGCCTCTGGTCCCCGTTTCAGCATGCGGTCTTCGCGCTGGTCGACGGCCCGAGACCCGTGAGCGCGGCACTGCTGCGCGATAGCCGGCGGGGCCTTGCCTCCCAACGGAACCGGTGGTCGAGGGACCGGGACATCGGTTGCACACCGATCGGTAACAGTTCGGTATCGCACGTTGCGCGGGCCACGTTTTCGCGGCTCGAAGCGGTGAGCCCAAAACCACATAATTCGCGAACCGCGATGAAACGCCCGTGTCGTCTGAGGCGGATGGGGCCGGTCTCGGCTCTCCCGTCACATCGGTCACAGCGAGTGAGGGTTGCGCCGTGCCGCGGCGCCCTCCGCAGCGGCCCCGATCCGACCGTGCCGCCGTACGGCGCACCGTTTCCGCCGCGCGGCGCGGCGGCTCGCCGCCTTCCGCTCGGCGGCGAGCCCGGGGCCGCTTCCGCCGCCGCGCCGCATTGCGGCTCCGCCGCTGCGCAACGCGGCTCCTCCGCGACCAGGGCCGCCGACCGACTCCGCCGCGCACGACCTAGACTCGATAAGTCTTCCCGCAGCTAGAAACCGTTAGGAAACACCTGTCGTGAGTACGATTTCACGCGAGGAAGTCGCGCACCTGGCGCGACTGGCCCGCCTCGAAGTCACCGATGACGAACTCGACGCCTTCGCCGGGCAGCTCGACGTCATCCTCGAATCGATGAAGACCCTCGGCGAGGTCGACACCGAAGGCGTCCAGCCGACCTCGCACGCGGTGCCCCTGGTGAACGTGTTCCGGGAAGACCAGCCTCGGCCATCGCTGCCGCGCGACGCCGTCCTCGCGGGCGGTCCCGACACCGTCGAGGACCGCTTCCGCGTTCCGCGCATTCTGGACGAGGAGGAGTAGACATGGGCGACCGCACCATCGACCAGACCGCCGCGCACATGGCCGAGGCCATCCGCACCGGCCGTGCCACCTCCTACGAGATCACCGAGGCGCACCTCGACCGGATCGACGCCGTCGACGGCACGATCAAGGCCTTCCTCCACGTCGACCGCGAAGGCGCCCTCGCCACCGCGCGCGAGGTCGACGAGGCCATCGCCCGCGGCGAAGAGCTCGGACCGCTCGCGGGCGTCCCCATCGCCATCAAGGACGTCGTCGTCACCAAGGGCCTGCCGACCACCGCGGCCTCCAAGATCCTCGAAGGCTGGATCCCGCCCTACGACGCGACGATCGTCGAGCGCATCAAGGCCGCCCGCATGCCGATCCTCGGCAAGACCAACATGGACGAGTTCGCCATGGGCTCCTCCACCGAGTACTCGGCCTACCAGCGGACCGCCAACCCGTGGGACACCGGGCGCATCCCCGGCGGCTCCGGCGGCGGCTCCGCGGCCGCCGTCGCCGCCAAGATGGCCCCGCTCGCCATCGGCACCGACACCGGCGGCTCCATCCGCCAGCCCGGCGCCGTCACCGGCACCTTCGGCGGCAAGCCCACCTACGGCTCCAACTCCCGCTTCGGGCTCATCGCGTTCTCCTCCTCGCTCGACACCCCCGGCCCGGTCTCCCGCAACGCCCTCGACGCCGCGCTGCTGCACGAGGTCATCTCCGGGCACGACCCGCGCGACTCCACCGCCATCGACGCCCCGGTCCCGCCCGTCGCCGAGGCCGCCCGCCTCGGCGCCACCGGCGACCTCTCGGGCGTCAAGCTCGGCGTCGTCAAGGAGTTCGCCGAGGGCTCGGGCGCCGCCGAGCCCGGCGTCGTCGAGGCCTACCAGGCCGGTGTCGAGCAGCTCGTCAAGCTCGGCGCGCAGATCGTCGAGGTCTCCTGCCCGTCGTTCGTCTACGCACTGCCGACGTACTACCTCATCGCGCCCTCGGAGGCGTCCTCGAACCTCGCCCGATACGACGGCGTCCGCTACGGCCTGCGCACCGGCGACGACGGCAAGCGGAGCCTCGAAGAGGTCATGAGCCTCACCCGCGAGGCGGGCTTCGGCCCCGAGGTCAAGCGCCGCATCATCCTCGGCACCTACGCGCTGTCCGCCGGGTACGTGGACGCGTTCTACGGCAAGGCCCAGAAGGTCCGCACGCTCATCAAGCGCGACTTCGAGGCCGCGTTCGAGCGGGCCGACGCGCTCATCAGCCCCACCACGCCGTTCACCGCCTTCAAGTTCGGCGAGCGCACCGGCGACCCGTACCAGATGTACCTGGCCGACCTCTACACGATCCCGTCCAACCTCTACGGCGGGCCGGGCGTCTCGGTCCCGGTCGGGCTCTCCGAGGGCATGCCCGTCGGACTCCAGGTCATGGGCCCGGTCATGGGCGACGACATCACCTACCGCGTCGCGGCGGCGCTCGAGTCGGCGCAGGAGACCCTGCTGGCCGACACCGCGCCCGAAATTGAGGGGAAGTAGTAGCCGAGATGACGAAACTCAACACCTACGACGCCGCCGTGGCCGCCTTCGAGCCGGTCCTCGGCCTGGAGACCCACGTCGAGCTCGACACGGCCACCAAGATGTTCTGCGGCTGCGCGACGACGTTCGGCGCCGAGCCCAACACGCAGGTCTGCCCGGTCTGCCTGGCCCTGCCCGGCGCCCTGCCGGTGGCCAACAAGGCCGCCGTCGAGGCCACCATGAAGATCGGCCTCGCCCTGAACTGCCGCATCGCCGAGTGGACCCGGTTCGCCAGGAAGAACTACTTCTACCCGGACATGCCGAAGAACTTCCAGACCAGCCAGTACGAGGAGCCGCTCTGCGAGGACGGCTACGTCGACGTCGTCGTCGAGGGCAAGCCCTACCGCGTCGAGATCGAGCGCGTCCACCTCGAGGAGGACACCGGCAAGACCCTCCACGTCGGCGGCGCCACCGGGCGCATCCACGGCGCCACCGAGTCCCTCGTGGACTACAACCGCGCCGGGATCCCCCTGGTCGAGATCGTGACCAGGCCCGTGCCGGGCACCGGCGCGCTCGCCCCCGAGGTCGCGCGCGCCTACGTCACCGAGCTGCGCGACATCGTCCGCTCCCTGGGCGTCTCCGACGTCCGCATGGAGCAAGGATCGATGCGCTGCGACGTCAACGTCTCGCTGAACCGTCCCGGCGACGAGTGGGGCACCCGCACCGAGACCAAGAACGTCAACTCGCTGCGCAGCGTCGAACGCGCCGTGCGCTACGAGGTCCGCCGCCAGTCCGCGCTGCTGGAGGCGGGGGACAAGATCCTCCAGGAGACCCGCCACTTCCACGAGACCACCGGCGAGACCAGCCCGGGTCGCTCCAAAGAGGAGGCCACCGACTACCGGTACTTCCCCGAGCCCGACCTGGCCGTCATGGAGCCCTCGCGCGAGTGGGTCGAGGAGCTGCGCTCCAGCCTGCCCGAGCCGCCGCGCGCGCGCCGCGAGCGCCTCCAGGCCGCTTGGGGCCTGGGGGACAAGGAGATGCAGTCGGTGGTCAACGCCGACGCCGTCGCGCTCATCGAGGCCACGATCGCGGCCGGTGCGAGCGCGTCCGGCGCCGTCAAGTGGTGGCTGGGCGAACTCTCCCGGCGCGCCAACGAGTCCGGCGCCGAACTCGGCGAACTGGCCATCACCCCGATCCAGGTCGCCGAGCTCCAGGGCATGGTCGAGGACGGGCGGCTCAACGACAAGCTCGCCAGGCAGGTCATCGACGGCGTCCTCGCCGGGGAAGGCGGCCCGGCCGACGTCGCGGCCGCCCGCGGCCTGGAGGTCGTCTCCGACACCGGCGCGCTCGAGGCGGCCGTCGACGAGGCGATCGCCGCCAATCCCGCTGTGGCCGAGAAGATCCGCGGCGGCAAGCACGCCGCCGCGGGCGCCCTCATCGGCGCGGTCATGAAAGCCACCAAGGGCCAGGCCGACGCCGGGACGGTCCGCCAGATCATCCTCGACAAGCTGAGCTGACCGCACGCGCGACTGGGCCGGATCACCAGATCCGGCCCTTTTGCGTTCACCGTCCGTTCAATCCCGGTGTGACCCGCGAGTCTCCGGGAACCCCGAGGAGCGACATTGTTCACAGGATGTTGCTACCCTTGACCGCGCTAGGCGGCCGCGACCGGAGGAGGTGAGGGCCATGGGCGACGACCCCGGATCCAGTCGAGATACCGACGCGTTCCTCCCATTTTCCCTTGACCGTGCCTCGCGTCCTCTTATATTGGAGCGGACGGGCTGACCTGCCCTTCCTACGCGGGCTTGAGGGCACGGCCCTTTCCTCGTGTTAGGAGGTGGCTGCCATGGCCCAGGTCATCCAGCCCATTTCGCCCGCGGCGGTGAACGAGCTCGCGGCGCTCCGCCTCGAACTCGCCGACACCTCGACCGTCGAACTCGCCGAAGAGCTGCCCCGCATGGACCTCGCCGAGCAGGCGCTGCGCTTCCGGCTGCTGCCGAAGGACCGCGCGCTCGCCGTCTTCGAAGAGCTCGACACGGTCCACCAGCAGGAGCTCATCGACGGGCTCAAGACCGACACCGTCCGCGAGCTGCTCGACTCCATGGAGGCCGACGACCGGGCCAAGCTCTTCGACGAGATGCCCGCCAAGGTCGCCACGCGCTTCCAGTCCCAGCTCAGCGCCGCCGACCGGCGCACCACCGCCCAGCTGCTCGGGTACGACCCCGAGTCCGCCGGGCGCATCATGACCCCCGACTTCGTGTCGCTGCGCGCTTCGATGAGCGCCGCCGCCGCGATCGAGCGCATTCGCCACCTGCGCGAACGCCCCCGCCACCTCGACGTGCTGCCGGTGACCGACGGCCACCGCAGGCTCCTCGGCACCGTCACCCTCGCCGACCTCGTGAGCGCCGACCCGGACACGCCCGTCCACGACCTCATCGCCGACGAGCACTACCAGGTCTCCACCGACACCGACCAGGAAGAGGCCGCCCGGCTCATCCAGGAGGCCAACCTCATCGCGCTCTCCGTCGTCGACCACGAAGACCGGCTCGTCGGGCTCATCACCTGGGACGACGCCATGGAGGTCCTGGAAGCCGAGGACACCGAGGACGCCGCCCGCGCCGGTGCGTCCGAACCGCTCGAGCGCCCCTACCTCTCGGCGGGCGTGTTCGTGCTGGCGCGCAGCCGCGCCGTGTGGCTGCTCATCCTGGCCGTCTCGGCCTCGCTCACCGTCACGGTGCTCAACTACTACGAGTCCTACCTCGCGAACGTCACCGTCCTCGCGGTGTTCGTGTCCCTGCTGACGGGCACGGGCGGGAACTCGGGCTCGCAGGCGTCGGTGACGATCATCCGCGCCATGGCCGTCGGCGAGGTCCGCTTCTCCGACGCCCTCAAGATCACCTGGCGCGAATCGCGGGTGGGCTTCCTGCTCGGCGCGATGCTCGCCATCGTCGGCGGGCCCGTCGTCGCCTTCGTCTACGGACCCGACATCGGGCTCATCATCGCGGTGACGCTCCTGGCCGTCTGCACCTGGTCGACCTTCGTCGGCTCGCTGCTCCCGCTGGTCGCCAAGAAGGTCGGCATCGACCCGGCCCTCGTCTCCGCGCCGATGGTCTCGACCCTGTGCGACGCCACCGGCCTGCTCATCTACTTCTCGATCGCGGCCCTGGTCCTCGGACCGGCCCTCACGGGCTGAGCCTCGAGCCGCCTACGCGGCGGGGGCCGCTTCAGCGGCCTCGCCGCGCCGGTATCGGCCCGGCGAGATCCCCTGGGACCGCTTGAACGCCTTGGCGAACGCGAACTCCGACGTGTAGCCGACCTCTCTGGCGACGGTGGTCAACGGCGCGTCGGATTCGCGCAGCCGCTTGGCTGCCAGCAGCATGCGCCACCGGGTCACGTACGCGAGCGGCGGCTCGCCCACCATCGCCGTGAAGGTCCGCGCGAACCCCGCGCGGGACATGCCCGCCTCCCGGCCCAGTGCGTCGACCGTCCAGGCCAGGCCCGGTTCGGCGTGCACCGCCCGCAGCGACGCGGTGATCCCCGGGTCGTTCAGCGCCGCCGCCCAGCCCTCGCGCTCGGTCGCCTCCTCGAACCACGCGCGCAGCACGTAGATCAGCAGCGAGTCCAGCATCGCCGGGATCATCGCGTCCCGCCCGTGCCGGTCGCTCTCCAGCTCCCGACCCAGGAGGTCGACCACGGCCCGCAGCTCGGGGTGCCGCCCGACCCGGGTCGGCAGGTGGATGACCGCCGGGAGGGCCTCGATGAGCGGGTGCGTGAAACGCCGGTCGAACTGGTAGCCGCCGCACAACCACACACTGCGCGGCCCGTCGCCCTCGACCGGCCGCCGCGGCTCACCCCGCCGCAACTGCTCGAACAGCGGCGTCGTCGGGCTGTCGGCGAGCCCGTGCCCGCGATCGAAGCAGAACATCGCGACGTCGCCCGCGTTCATCATGACCGGCTCGCCCTCGTTCGGCAGCAGCCAGCACGAGCCCTCCGTCGACACGTGGAACCCGACCCCGTAGACCCCTTCGTAGTGGCGGCCCCACGGGGCCTTCCGAGAGAGCACCGAGGCCTCGGGCGCACCGACCCGCAATGCGGTGATGACACTGCTGAGCACATCCATGGAACAATCGTATCCGACCCTCTCCACGACGAGACGAACAGACAGGAATCTGAGACTTAGTGACATAGGAAGTCTCACCATACGGTCGTACTGTCGGCACAGCGTCGCGACTGCGTCGCCCGGATGCCTCGCACAGGAGTGATTCCCTTGTCCCACAGTGTTCTCGACCCCGAGACCGCGGCCGCCCCGGTTCGCGGCCACCGCCGCGCCGCCCTCGCGGCACTGCTGACCATGCAGCTCATGGTCGCGCTCGACGTCACCGTCGTCTCCGTCGCCCTCCCGAACCTCAAGGTCGAACTCGGCTTCAGCGCCACCGGCCTCTCCTGGGTCGTCAACGCCTATCTGATCGCCTTCGCGGGACTGCTGCTCCTTTCGGGACGCCTCGGCGACTTCTTCGGCCCCAAACGCATGTTCATCGCGGGCACCGCCGTCTTCACCGCCGCCTCGGTGGCATGCGCGCTCGCCGCGACGCCCGCCATGCTCGTCGCCGGGCGCTTCGTCCAAGGGCTCGGCGCCGCGATGGCCTCGGCGGTGATCCTCGCGATGCTGGTGCGCCTCTTCCCCGACCAGGGCGAGCAGGCTCGCGCCATGGGCGCGTACGGGTTCACCCGAGCCGCCGGCGCGCTGCTCGGCCTTGTCGCGGGCGGCGTCCTCACCCAGACCCTCGGCTGGGAGGCAGCGTTCTGGATCAACACGCCGATCGGCTTGGCCGCCCTGGCACTCGCCACCCGCTTCGTCGAAGCGACGCCGAGTCCCGCCCGCGCCGCCCGACCCGACGTCATCGGCGCGGTCCTGGTGACCGCCGGCCTCTCGCTCGGCGTGTACGCGATCGTCCTCATCGGCGAGCCGAACGGGGCGCCGCTCGCCTGGGGCGCGGTCTCGGCGGCGCTCCTCACGGCATTCCTGCTGCGCCAAGCCAAGGCCGCCAACCCGCTGATGCCCCTGCGGCTCTTCCGCAACCGCTCGCTGGCGACCGGAAACGCCGCGTTCGCCCTGCTGTACGCCGCCGCCACCGGATTCCAGTTCATGACCGCGCTCCTCCTCCAGCAGGTGCTCGGCCTGAGCGCCGTGGAGACCGGTCTCGCGTTCGTCCCGACCCCGGTCGGCGTCGGCGTGGTCTCACTGGTCTTCAACGCCCGGCTCACCCGCCGATTCGGCGCGGTGGCGGTCATGCGCACGGGACTGGTGCTGCTCGCCTTCGGCGTCGCGCTGCTGGCGCTGGCCCCGACCGACGGGAACTACTGGACCGATGTCCTTCCGGCCCTGGCGATCCTGGGTATCGGCCAGGGCATGGCGATGCCGACGACGATGATGCTGTCCATGTCGGGCGTCCCCGCGGCCGACCGGGGCCTGGCCTCCGGGCTGAACAACACGGCCCAGCAGATCGGCGGCGCGGTGGGGCTCTCGGTTATGGCCGTGGCGGCGGCCGCGGTGACGGCCGACGGTGAGGCCGCGGGCCTGGACCGCCTGGCCGCCCTCCACGGCGGCTACGCGGCCACCTACTGGATCCAGGCCGCGATGGTGCTGGTCGCGTTCGGCCTGGCGACCGTGACCTTGCGGACGTCGAAGCGCTGAGCGAAGGGGTGAGCGGGTCCGCGCCGCGGCGCGGACCCGCATTCGGCGAGTGCCGTCTCCAGGAGCTCGGTGCGCCGCCGGACCGTCGCCCGCAGCGTCTCGACCGCTTCGAGGGCGGCGAAACCGGTCCCGATCATTCGTCGGTGGGCGAGGGCGAAGACGGGGAGGACGGCGACGAGGACGAGGACGGCAGCGGGCTGGGGACGTCCTCGACCCCGGCCCCGTTCACCGCCGCGTGCTTCTGCTCGTCGATGGGGATGACGGTGCGGTCCAGCGTGATGTCGGACGCGCCGACGGTGCCGACCGAGATCGAGTCGTACGCCGTGAGCGCCTTGGTGTCGGGGTCGAAATAGAGCACGTCGAGCTCCATCTTCATCGGCGTATCGCTCTCGAAGATCCGCAGCCCGGCCGCGCCGGTCGAGCCCTCCACCATGAGCGTCGTCCCCTCGCCGAGGTCCTGGACGGCCCGCTCGTGCGTGTGCCCCGACAGCACCAGCGGCACGACGCCGGTGAGCGGCACCGCCATCGCCGGCTCGTGGACCATCGCCACGTCGGCCCCGCCCGCCTCCTCGATGTCCTCGCGCAGCCGCTGCCCGGACTGGGCGAGCATCTGCTGGGCGTAATCGGTGGAAGGCTGGCTGCCCTTGTCGGGCGTGAAGCGCGGATCGGCGACCCCGGCGAACCGGAGCCCGGCCACCTCCCGCACCTCGCCGTCCAGGATCACCGTGTTGTCGTAGGCGGAGAGCGCCGCGATGGTGGTGGCCGAGTCGTGGTTGCCCTTGACGAACACGTACGGCACGTCGATCTGGGTCACTCCCTGCGAGAAGACGTCGGCCTCCTGGGACGAGCCCCAGTCGTTCATGTCGCCGGTGTCGGCCACCGCGTCGATGTTGAACTGGTCGACCACCGACTCCATGAGGTGCCACGCCGACGGGTTGAGGTGGAGGTCGGAGACGTGGAGGATCCGGATCGTGTCGTCGTCGACGCCGATGTGCGGCAGGTCCGTCGCGAACGCGTAGAACCCGGAGATGTTCGTGACGAACTTCTGGAGGTTGGTGACGTACTGCTCGTAGTTGTCGGCGATGTCCTCGGCGTCGCCCACCACCGAAGGGGCGTAGGAGAGCAGGCCCTCGTAGCGCGGCTGGGAGATCGACTCCGGTCGCATGGTGACGGCGGCGTACCCCAGGAGCGCCGCGGTCATCGACAGCGACGCCAGCCCGGTCAGCATGGTGCGCCGCATGGTGCGGAAGGCGAGCGCGCCGACCAGCAGCCCGCACAGCGTCACGATCGCCAGCGCCTCGACCGCGACGCGCACCACCGCGTCGGTGACCTCGGAGGCCAGGTCCTCGGAGGCGGCGGTGACCCCGCCGGGGGTGTTGATGATGGCCCGGGCCTCTTCGGGGTCCACCGAGTCCAGGCGCAGGCTCATCCCGATCGGGCCGTCGTGGCTGTCGAAGACCACCTGGCCGAGCGGCGGGATGGTCACGATCGTCTCGCCGTGGATGTCGGGGTGCAGCGCCATGGTCGTGTGGAACGGGCCGATGTGGGCGCTGGTGTCGCCCACCAGGATCAGCCCGCCCGAGGCCGCGGCGACGCCGACGGCGAGGATCGCGACGGCGGTCGCCAGCCCGCGGGCGACGGGGGAGGCGCGCAGACGCCGCCACAGCGACCCGGCACGGCGTTCCCCGCGCGCGACCGCCCGCGAGCCGCGGCTCGCGACGGACTTGAGGCGCTGTGGGAACGGGGCGTGCCGGTCCGGCATAAGACTCTTCCTTCGGCGGCGTAGGAGGTGGAGAAGCGGAGGAGGCGGTCGTCGGCCTCGTCGATGACGCAACCGCTGTCCTCTTCGCAGCGGCCGTCGCGGTTCGAGGTGGTCACCCACAGCATCCCGTCGGGGCCCATGGCGATCGATCGTAGCCGACCGAACTCGCCCACGAGTGCCGCTTGCGGCTCGCCGGCGGGTTCGCCGTTCGAGTCGAACTCGACGATCCACAGCCGCTGGCCGCGCAGGCACGCCGTGATGAGGGTCTGCTCGACGAAGACCGCGCCCGAGCAGGAGGCCTCGAACGGCTCCCAGGAGAGCACCGGGTCGATGTAGTCGGGGTCCCCGGCGGGGCCCTCGTACAGCGGCCAGCCGTAGTTCCCGTCCGCTTCGATGCGGTTGACCTCGTCGGCGATGTCGGCGCCGAACTCGGTGGCGTACAAGACGCCTGCTCCATCCCACGCCAGGCCCTCGACGTTGCGGTGGCCCATGGAGTAGACCGGCGAGTCGGGGTCGGGGTTGTCCTCGGCGGGCTCGCCGGAGGCGTCGATGCGGAGGATCTTGCCCGAGAGGGAGTCCGCGTCCTGGGCGCTGCCCGCCTCGCCCGCGTCGCCGGTGGCGGCCCACAGGTAGCCGTCGGGGCCGAAGGCGAGCGCGCCGCCGTTGTGGTTGGAGGCGGCCGGGATGCCGGTGAGGATCGGCTCGGGCTCGGCGTCGGAGCCGAGGTCGATCGACGCGATCCGGTTGTCCTCCTCGGTGGTGTAGTAGGCGAAGACCGTCGAGTCCTCCTCGAAGTCGGGGGAGACGGCCAGGCCGAGCAGGCCGCCCTCGCCGCGGGCGTCGACCTCGACGGTGCGGACCTCCTCGGGTTCGGCGGCGGTGCCCTCCGCGTCGACGCCGATCGAGAGGATGCGGCCGGATTCGCGCTCGCCGACCAGGGCGGTGCCGTCGGGCAGGAACGCCAGCCCCCACGGCACCTCGAGCCCCTCGGCGACGACCTCCATGAGCGTCGCGGGCGTCTCGGGCGCGCCCCCCGAGGGCGTGGGCAGGTTCGGCGGCTCGCCGCCTTCCGGCTCGGGCGGCTCCCCGAAGGAGCACGAGGCGAGCATGAGCATGACCGCGGCCGTCACAGCCGCCGATGTCGTCGATCGGCGCATGGTCACAAGACTAATGGTGCATTAGTCTTTTCCGAGTGAAGGTATGGATCGCTCATGAGGAAGGACGCGAACTGCTCGGGCCGCTGCCCGACGGCGTCGACGTCGAGGTGTACTCGGGGCGGGACGGCTACCCGTCCGACCCGGCGGGCGTCGACTTCTGGGTGCCGCCGTTCCTGGCGCAGTCGAAGGTCACCGCGCCGCTCGGCGACATGACGTCGCTGCGGGCGATCCAGCTGCTGAGCGCGGGCGCCGAGGTGTGGGCGCCAGTGGTGCCCGACGGCGTGACTCTGTGCGACGCCCGAGGCGTCCACACGGGAGTGACGGCCGAGTGGACGATCGGCGCGATCCTCGCGTCCATGCGCGGCTTCGACGTCTTCGCCCGCCGCCAGAGGCACCACGAGTGGCGGGTCCGGTGGCAGACCACGGTCTGCGACAAGCACGCCCTCATCGTCGGCGCCGGCGACATCGGCGAGAAGGTCGCCGAAGTCCTCACTGCTCTGGGCACGACGGTGACGAAGGTGGCCCGGCGCGCCCGCCCCGGCGTCCACGCGATCGACGAGCTCGACGCGCTGCTGCCCGAGGCCGACGTCGTCGTCCTCATCCTGCCGCTGACCGACGCGACCCTCGGCATGGTCGACGCGAAGTTCCTCGCGCGCATGAAGGACGGCGCGCTGCTGGTGAACGCCGCCCGCGGCCCGATCGTGGACACCGACGCGCTCGTCGCCGAGGTGGCCTCGGGCCGCCTGCGCTGCGCGGTCGACGTGGTCGAGCCCGAGCCGCTGCCCGCCGGCCACCCGCTGTGGGACCTGGAGGGCGCCCTGATCACCCCGCACGTGGGCGCCTCGGTCGACGGGATGGTGCCGCGCGCCTACCGGCCGGTGGGCCCGCAGATCCGCCGCTTCGCCGCCGGGGAACCGCTCGAGAACGTCGTGTCCGACGGCTACTGAGCCTTGAGCCTGCGTAGCTCGTCTCGGCGCCTGCACGTGAAGTAGAGCTCCGCGGCGATCGTGGCGACCGCCAGCAGGGCCGCGAGCACGAAGGGCACCCACAGCGGTATGTAGTGGTGGATCTTGGAGCCGCACTGGATCGTGTTGGTGAGCAGGAGCGGCGACTCGGCCTCGCCGCGGAATCGGCCGTTGTCGAAACCCTCCTGGCCGCCGTGCATGAGGCAGTAGTCATCGGGGAAGAACGGATCGAGGTTCATGAACAGGGCCGTGGCGTAGCCGAAGGCGAACATCATCGAGGAGGCGAAGGCGATCCGGCCCGAGATCTTCCGGGCCGCGAGCGGCACGCGGTCCACGGCGTCCGCGCCGAGCTTGAGCAGGATCCCCACGGCGATGAGGACCGGGCTCAGGCAGCAGAGGACGCCCAGCAGCGACACCTACTGCTCCTCGTCGCCCTCCTCGCGCAGCTCCTGGCCGCCGATCTCCAGGACCTGCGGCAGGTTCTCGGGGCGCAGCGGGTCGAGGCGCACCTGCGACTGGTCGTCCAGTATCGCGGCCACGCCGTCGCTGTCGGTCACGAAGCCGTCGATGTGGCGCCATTCGAGCAGCCGCTCGGAGAACATGCCCTTGACCGTGACGCCCTCCTGCGTCACGTCCACGCCCGAGCGCCACGCCCAGCTCGAGACGCCGAGCGGGGCGGCGAGCATCGCCGCGCCGATCACGACCGAGAACCATCCCCACAGGGGCCGCTCGGCGATCAGCGCCAGCGCCAGCGGGGCGACGGCCAGCCAGGAGACGAACGCGGCCACGGTGACCGCGGCGGAGCGGCGAATGCGCAGGCGCGGCGAGGAGGCGGGTTCGCGCTGTGTCAACGTGCCGCTCCCAGGGTCGCCGTGAGTTGTCATGGTCCGATCCTGACATACCCGGTGCGTGCGGCCGTCTCCAGTGTGGTCCGATTTCCGGGGGATTGTCGCCCGCTGTACCCCCTGTCGGGCAACGGGACCGCGAAGCCGGGCGGGCGGCGGCGGCGCGGCCGTCAAGATCACATTTCGTCCGCCGCCCGCGAAGGCGGCGGCGAGGCCCCGGCGGGTGGGTCCAAAGTCTCCGAAAGTTTCGGTCTTGACCGCTCGGTAACCCCTGGAATACGATTGCCATTCGTGACCGTATCGTAATCCCGGCTGCGACTCACCTGCCTTGACGCTGTTTTAGTGTTGCCGTAGTCTCACCGATGTCGCCGAAAGTTTTCGGAGAAGTTCCGGAAATTCAGCAAGCGCTTTCGGTGACTGACGGGGTCGAGTGGGCCCCGTCGGACCCCTTGGCCGCCCCACGGCCGCGACCGACCTTTGGAAGGAGCGCTCGCCGATGAGCACTCGCAACCCCCAGTCCAACCCGTTCGAAAAGCGATCTCGGTCCGTCGTGTGGCCGGACCCCACCGTCTCCCGGCGCAGCCTGGTCATCACCGGCGCCACCGCCCTGACCGCGTCCGCCGCCGGATGCGGCTTCTTCTCCACCGACTCCGACTCCGACTCGGGAGGCGGCGGCGAGAAGGGCCCCGAGGCCCCGATACTCGCCGAGCGCGTCGAGGCCGGCGACCTCCCGCCCGTCGAGGAGCGCCTGCCGAAGGAGCCCCTCGAGATCGCCGTCACCGAAGACCTGGGCGTCTACGGCGGCACCTGGAACACCGTCTGCACCGGCGCCGCGGACGGCCCCTGGCTGTGGCGCACCATCAACGACGGCCACCTGCTCGAACGCTCCCGCGACTGGACCGAGATCAGGCCCAACGTCGCCACCTCCCTGGAGGCCAACGAGGACGCCACCGAGTTCACCATCACCCTCCGCGAGGGCATCAAGTGGTCCGACGGCGAGCCGCTGACCACCGCCGACGTCGAATTCGCCTTCAACGACGTCGCCCTCAACAAGGACCTGACCACGGCCGTCCCCACCGAGCTCAGCAGCACCGACGGCACGCCGATCGAGCTCGAGATCGTCGACGACTACACCTTCGTCGTCCGCTTCAACAGCCCGAAGCCGCTGTTCCGCGACGACATGGCCGCCGGCACCTCCGGCCAGCGCTTCACCATGTTCCCGCGCCACTACCTCGAGCAGTTCCACATCGACTACAACGAGAACGCCGACCAAGAGGCCATCGACGAGGGCTACGACGGCTGGGTCGCCCGCTTCACCGCCCTGGGCAACCTGTGGAACTTCATGTGGGAGAACCCCGACCTGCCCACCCTGCTGCCCTGGATCTGCAAGAAGCCGATCTCCGACGCCCAGTACGCGCTCTTCGAGCGCAACCCGTACTACTGGAAGGTGGACGAGGAGGGCAGCCAGCTGCCCTACATCGACGAGGTCCGCTTCGACATCACCACCGACGTCGAGACCATGTTCGCCCACGCCATCAACGGCGACTACGAGTTCCACTCGCGGCACTTCAACGACAACGCCCACCGCGCCGACGCGGTCGACAACGAGGCCGCCGGCGAGTACACCGTCGTCGAGCTGGCGTCGACCTACTCCAGCGACATGAACATCGGGTTCAACATGAACCACCGGGACGCGGGCCTGCGGGAGGTCTTCCAGGACAAGCAGTTCCGCATCGCCATGTCGCACGCGATCGACCGGCAGGAACTCATCGACGTGCTGTGGAGCCGCGTCGGCGAGCCCTCCCAGCCCGCGCCCCGGCCCGAGTCGCGGTTCTACGACGAGGAGTTCGCCACCCAGTACCTGGAGTTCGACCTCGACAAGGCGAACCAGATCCTCGACGACGCCGGATACGCGCTGTCCGGCGACAAGCGCACCGCATCGAACGGCACGCCGCTGGAGTTCACCGTCGCCGTCGCCGACGACGCCCTCCTGGGCACCATCTGGATCGACGCCCTGGACATGATCAAGGGCATGTGGGCCGAGGTCGGCGTCGTGCTGAACATCAACAGCCAGCCCCGCGAGAACTGGCAGAACCTGGTCAACGAGTTCGACTACGACCTGACCGTCTGGACCGGCGACGGCGGCTACATCGACGAGACCCGATCGGTCTACTGGTACATGGCCGCCGGGCCCGGCGGCGGGGCCTTCTTCGCCCGCCAGTGGTCGGAGCTCTACACCAACGGCACCACGCAGGAGGCGCTGGTCGAAGAGCCCCCCGCGCACATCACCGAGCAGTGGGACCTGTACGACCAGTTCCTCTCCGAGCCCGACGAGGCCGCCCGCGACGAGATCTTCAAGCAGATCCTCGCCATCGCCAAGGAGCAGTTCTACGCGATCGGCACCGTCCAGGGCCAGGGCTCGTGGGCGGTCGTCGCCGACCGGCTCCACAACGTCGGCGGCTCCATGCCGGCCAACCCCACGTACGGGACGCCGGGACCGGCCGCGCCCGAGCAGTGGTACATCACCGACGACAAGTAGGTCGAGGAGAACAGTGGTTCGATTCCTAGGGCGCCGTGCGGTCTACATGGCGGCGACACTGCTGGCGATCTCGCTGGTGGTGTTCGTGATCGTCAGTCTGCCGCCCGGCGACTTCGTGACCGCCCTCGAGGCGAGATACGCGGTGCAGGGCCAGCGGCTGACGCTGGCCGAAGTGGCGGACCTGCGGGTGCGATACGGCCTGGACGGCAACATCCTCCAGCAGTACTGGCACTGGTTCACGCAGATAGTGCTGCACGGCGACCTGGGCATGTCCTTCGAGCACCAGAAACCGGTCAGGGAGGTCATCGGCTCCCGGCTCGGCGCCACGCTCGGCATCTCGGTCATCACCCTGCTGGTGAGCTGGGGCATCGCCTTCCCCATCGGCGTCTACTCGGCGGTCAGGCAGCGCTCGGTCGGCGACTACGCCGTCACCACCGTCGGCTTCCTCGGGCTGGCGACCCCGAACTTCCTCATCGCGCTGATCTTCATCTACTTCAGCGTCTCCTGGTTCGGGTCGGTGCCCTCGGGGCTGTGCTCACCGGAGTGGTGCGACGCCTCGTGGAACCTCGGCAAGCTCCTCGACCTGTTCGGGCACCTGTGGATCCCGATGATCGTCATAGGGACGGCCGGCGTGGCCGGACTGGTGCGCATCATCCGCAACAACCTGCTCGACGAGCTCCACCGCCCCTACGTCACCGCCGCCCGCGCCCGGGGCGTCCCCGAGCGGCAGCTGCTGCGCCGCTACCCGCTGCGGGTGGCGCTCAACCCGTTCGTCTCGACCATCGGATGGGTGCTGCCGCTGCTCCTGGTGGGCGACATCGTGGTCGGCCAGATCCTCGGACTGCCGACGCTCGGCCCGATCCTGCTGGGCGCGCTCAAATCCCAGGACATGTACCTGGCCGGGTCCATCATCATGGTCCTCAGCGTCGTCACCGTCATCGGCACGCTGATCTCCGACATGCTGCTGGGCTGGCTCGACCCCCGCATCCGACTCGGACATCAGAGGTGAGCAGTCGATGACCCTCAAAGAGAAGCAAGACCGTCCGGACGAGGCCCCGGCCGAGACCGGTCGGGCCGAGACCGGCGACGGCGAGCGCGCCACCGCCTCCCAGCGCCAGCTGGTGTGGTGGGCGTTCAAGAAGCACCGGCTCGCCCTGGTCTCGGCCTGGCTGCTCGGCGCCATGCTGATCGTCATCGTCCTGTGCGAGTTCATCGCCCCGTTCGACGACCGCCACCGCGACTCCGAGTACACCACCGCCCCGCCGCAGGTCCTCAAGCTCTGGGACACCGACGGGCCCGAGGGCTTCCAGTGGGGCCTCCACGTCGACGGCTACACCTCCACACAGGACCCGCGGAGCCTGCGGATCACCTACGAGCCCGATCCGGCCGACCGGGTCGACATCGGCTTCTTCGTCAAGGGCGAGGAGTACAAGCTGTTCGGCCTCATCCCGTGGGACCGGCACCTGCTCGGCCCCGAGGACCCCGACGACCCGATGTACCTGCTGGGCACCACCACCGACGGCCAGGACCTGCTGAGCCAGCTCGTCTACGCCACCCGCGTGTCGATGTCGGTCGGCATCATCGGCGTCCTGCTGGCGTTCCTGCTCGGCATCGTCCTGGGGGCGGTCTCGGGCTACTTCGGCGGCTGGGTCGACAACGTCATCCAGCGCGTCATCGAGCTGTTCATGGCGGTGCCCGCGATCCCGCTGTGGCTCGGCCTCGCGGCCGCGCTGCCGCCCGACATGGGGTCGGTGACCAGATACTTCATCATCACCACCATCCTCGCGCTGGTGGCGTGGACCGGTCTGGCCAGAGAGGTGCGCGGCCGGTTCCTCGCGCTGCGCAGCGAGGAGTTCGTGACCTCGGCGCTGCTGGACGGGTCCAGCCGCGGCCGGGTGATGTTCCGGCACATGCTGCCGTCGTTCTCCTCGCACATCATCGCCGCGCTCAGCCTCTCGATCCCGACCATGATCCTGGCCGAGACCTCCCTGTCGTGGCTCGGCCTGGGCCTGCGGCCCCCGGCGATCTCCTGGGGCGTGCAGCTCCAGGACGCGAGCAAGTGGAGCGTGCTCTCGGGCGCGCCGTGGCTGCTCATCCCCGGCCTGGTCGTGGTGATCGCGGTACTGGCGTTCAACTTCGTCGGCGATGGCCTGCGCGACGCCGCCGACCCGTACAAGCATTAGGTGACCGATGACTGAACCACACAGCGCACAGCCGCTGCTCGAGATCTCGGGGCTCAAGACCGCCTTCGACACCCACGACGGGAAGGTCCGCGCCGTCGACGGCGTCGACCTCACCGTCCACGCCGGCAAGACCCTCTGCGTCGTCGGCGAGTCCGGCTGCGGCAAGTCGGTCACGGCCCGCTCCGTCCTGCGCCTGGTCGAGGCGCCGGGCCGGATCGAGGGCGGCACCGTCACCTGGCACGGCGACCTCCTCGACGGCACCGGCGAGTCGTTCGACGTGCTCTCGTTGAACAACGACGACGAGCGGCTCCAGCGGCTGCGCGGCGGCGACGTCGGCATGATCTTCCAGGAGCCGGCCGCCTCGCTGCTGCCGCTGCGCACCGTCGGGGCGCAGCTGATCGAGACCCTCCGCATCCACACGGGCATGGACAAGAAGGCGGCCCGCAAGCGGGCGATCGAGCTGCTCGACGAGGTCGGCATCCCGGGGCCCGCCGAGCGCGTCGACGCCTACCCCTTCCAGCTGTCGGGCGGCATGTGCCAGCGCGTGATGATCGCGATCGCGCTGTGCGCCAAGCCGTCGCTGCTCATCGCCGACGAGCCGACCACGGCGCTCGACGTCACCACCCAGGCCCGCATCCTCGACCTGATCCGCAGCCTCCAGGCCGAGCACCGCATGGCGGTCATGTTCATCACCCACGACCTCGGCGTGGTGGCCGAGATCGCCGACGAGGTCGCCGTCATGTACCTCGGCGAGGTCGTCGAGCGCGCCGGCGTCGAGGAGATCTTCGCCGACCCCAAGCACCCCTACACAAGACAGCTGCTCCGCTCCGTGCCCGTCCTCGGGCGCGACCGGGGCCGGGACCTGCCCACGATCCCCGGGACGGTGCCGAACCCGCTGCACCGGCCGAAGGGCTGCTCGTTCCACCCGCGCTGCGCCGAGGCCATCGCCGGGCGCTGCGACCTCGACGAGCCGCCCGAAGTGGTCTTCGACGGCGGCCGCACCGCCCGATGCGTCCTCTACGACCAGACCGAAGGAGACCGCGCATGAGCGAGCCGATGCTCGAGATCAACGACCTCCACGTCCGCTTCCCTGTGCGGCGCAACATGTTCGGCCGCGTCACCGTCGAGAACCACGCCGTCTCCGGCGTCGACCTGACGCTCATGCCGGGGGAGACCCTCGGCCTGGTGGGCGAATCCGGCTGCGGCAAGACGACGCTGGGGCGGACCATCGTCGGCGCCCAGGAGGCCACCAGCGGCTCGATCCGCTACGACGGCCAGGACCTCACCCAGCTGAAGCACCGCCAGCGGGGCCGCTACCGGCGCCAGATCCGCATGGTCTTCCAGGACCCGTTCTCCTCGCTCAACCCGCGCATGACCCTGCGCCAGATCATCGGCGACCCGCTCGTCACCACCGGCGAGGCCAAGGGCTCCGAACTGGAGGACCGCGTCGCCGAGATGATGCGCCGCGTCGGGCTCTCCCCGGAGTACATGGACCGGTATCCGCACGCGTTCTCCGGCGGGCAGCGCCAGCGGGTGAACATCGCCAGAGCGCTCATCGTGCGGCCCAAGCTCGTCGTGGCCGACGAGCCGGTCAGCGCCTTGGACGTGTCGGTGCGCGCCCAGATCCTCAACCTGCTGCGCGAGCTCCAGGAGGAGTTCGGGTTGACGTACCTGTTCATCTCGCACGACCTGTCGGTGGTGGAGAACATCGCCGACCGCGTCGCCGTCATGTACTTCGGGAAGATCGTCGAGCTGGCCGACACCGCCGAGCTCTACGAGCGTCCCTCGCACCCGTACACCGAGGCGCTCATGTCGGCCGTGCCGATCCCCGACCCGAGCAGGCGCGGGCGCACCGGCCGCGTGCTGCTGCCCGACGACCTGCCCGACCCGACGAACCCGCCGCCGGGCTGCGCCTTCGCGAGCCGCTGCCGGTACGCCGAGGCCGGGCGGTGCGACGCGGGCACCGTCGAGTTCGAGGACGGCGTGCGCTGCGTCCGCACCGGGGAACTCGAACTCCAGGGCATCGTCAAGACCGACGGCGTGCACTGAGCGGCGCCGCGCCCGCCCGTTTGCGGGCCCGGCGCGGCGCCGATATGCTGGCCTCCGGTAAGCAAGCGCTATCCAACGACACTGGTCAACACCGTTGCCGAACAGCCGAGGTGCGGCCCGGCCGCACGAGAGGGAACACCGCATGACCGACATCGTGCCCACCGTCGAAGGCCTCGCCTTCGGCGGCGACTACAACCCCGAGCAGTGGCCCAGGGAGGTCTGGGACGAGGACATCGCGCTCATGCGCGAGGCCGGGGTGAACCTGGTCAGCGTCAACATCTTCTCGTGGGGCCGGATCAACCCCGGCCCGGGCCGGTGGCACTTCGACGAGCTCGACGCCATCATGGACACCCTCGCCGAGGCCGGCATCAAGGCCGACCTGGCGACCTCGACCGCCTCGCCGCCGCCGTGGTTCTCCCAGCTCCACCCCGACACGCTCCCGGTCGACCCCGAAGGGCACCGACTCAACTACGGCGCCCGCGCCGAGTACTGCCCGCACGCCCCGGCCTTCCAGGACGCCGTCGTCGAGATGGCGTCCAAACTGGCCGAACGCTACGCCGGGCACCCGGCGCTCGCCATGTGGCACATCGGCAACGAGTACTACCGGTCCTGCTACTGCGACCTGGCCGCCGAGGCGTTCCGCGCCTGGCTCGCCGAGCGCCACGGCGACCTCGACGCCCTCAACGACGCCTGGGGCACCACGTTCTGGTCCCAGACCTTCACCGACTGGGAGCAGGTGCTGCCGCCGCGGATCTCCGCCGAGACCCCGAACCCGGGACACCTGCTCGACTTCAAGCGGTTCAGCTCCGACGCGCTGCTGAAGCTCTTCCGCTCCGAGGCCGAGGCGGTCGAGCGCCACTCGCCCGGCGTCCCGATCACCACCAACCTCATGGTCACCGGCGACTTCTCGGGCCTGGACTACCACAGGTGGGGCGAACATCTCAATGCCGCCGACCGGCTCATCGCCACCGACCACTACCTCATCCCCGAAGGCCCGATCGAGCCCGAGGCGCAGGTCGCCTTCGGCGCCGACGCCTCGCGCGGGCTGGCCCGCGGCGGCCCGTGGCTTCTGATGGAGCAGGCCGCCAACTCCTCGGCCTGGCGCGGCGGCTACTTCGCCAAGAAGCCGGGGGAGCAGCTGCGCCACTCGCTGTCCTATGTGGCGCACGGCTCCGAGGGCGCCATGTACTTCCAGTGGCGCGCCTCGCGGTACGGCACCGAACGCTGGCACTCGGCGATGCTGCCCCACGGCGGGCCCGAGACCAAGACCTTCCGCGAGGTCAAGACGCTCGGCGGCTGGCTCAAGCGCCTGGCCGAGGTCAAGGGCTCGGTCGTCCAGTCGAAGGCGGCGATCCTGCTCGACTTCGAATCGGTCTGGGCCGCCGCGAACCCAGGCCAGCCCTCGGGCCACATGGCCTCCTATCCGGAGCTGCGGCGCTGGCACGCGGCCCTGTGGCGCCGCGGCGTCACCTGCGATCTCGCCAACCCCGCATGGGACCTGTCGCGCTACGCCGCGGTCTTCGCCCCGTCGCTGTACCTGCTCGAGGACGACGCGAACCTGCGCCGCTACGTCGAGGGCGGCGGCACGCTCGTCGTCGGCCCCTACTCGGGGATCGTCGACCGCAACGACCACGTCCACCCCGGTCTGCCCGGGGCGCTGCGCGACCTCCTCGGGGTCCGCGTCGAGGAGTTCGCGCCGCTCCACGAGGGCGAGACGATCGCCCTCGACGACGGCACCGAGGGCCACGCCTGGAGCGAGATCGCCAAGGCCGAGGACGCCGAGGTCGCCGCCCGCTTCATCGGCTACCCCTCGACCGGGGCGCTCTTCCACCGCGGGCTCGGCGACGGCGAGGTCTGGTACCTCTCGACCAGGCTCACCGACCTCGACCCGTTCCTCGACCGCCTGAATCTGACCCCCACGGTCCCCGGCCTGCCCGCCGGCGTCGAGACGGTCCGCCGCGCCCACGAGGACGGCCGCACCTACCTCTTCGCGCTCAACCACACCGACAGGCCCGTCACGATCCCGACCGAAGGCACCGACCTCCTGACGGGAGCGACCTGGACCCCGAAGACCCACCTCCACGGCAACTCGGCCGCCGTCGTCCGAGAGCGGTGACCGCTTCAGGCGTCAGGCGACAGCAGGGCGGCCGTGTCCAAAGGGGCCACCTTGACCGAACGCAGGCGGTCGATCGGATCCGGCAGCCGCGGCCGCTTGACCCGCAACGCCTCCAGATCGGTCCGGTCCTTCGCCCGATCGAGGTACTTCTTGTAGAGCTGGACGGTCTCGAGTCGGAAATACCGCAGGCCGCCGATGACGTCGGCCTCGTCGATGAGCTCATCGGCGCTGATGGTCGGCAGCACCCAATGGTCGCCGACCTCCACACGGTCACCGAACAGCCGAATGACCTTCGCGTGGTCGACCGAACCCTCGCCGAACAGCGCTTCGCCGCGGAGCGCCATGTCCCATGCGCGTTCCCACGTGGCACCGCGCGCGACCACATCGAGGTCCGATACCTCGCGGATATAGCCGTCGATCCACAATCGTGCGCTGCCGGCGATGACGAAGTCGGCCGGTTCGAAATCCCGCTCGTAGACGAGCTGCCATATGAGTCCGACAAGGTCGGCGCCGTCGTAAGCCGGCCGCCTCTGCGGTTGCAATCTGTGTTCCCTGCAATTCGAGATGAATGAGATTCGCCTATGGTGGTCAGGTGGAACACGGCCCCGGGTGAGGGCTCAGGAGTCAGGGCTTTCGCGACGACGCGCCGCTCGGATGATGCGGGCGCGTTCGGCGGGCGTGCAGTCCTTGAGGAGCCTGTGGAGACGTTCGGTCTTGGCCCGCTCTCGGATGCGCTCGGTCTTGGCGGCCTCTCGGACCTTGGTGGTCCGATGGCCGATCCAGGCTCGGACGACCAGTGCGATCGAACCGATGACCGGGACGAGTAAAGGGAGCCCCACGGCGTCGATGGACCACATGGCCGCTCACCCCGCCCTTTCTCTTCCAGTGGTTCCGTCGCGCTCCGCGAGCTGCGCGATGACGTCCATGTTGCGCACCGTCAACCGCTCGCGGCCGGTGGAGACGGCGCCCATGTCGCGCAGCCGCCCCAGCACGGCAACGGTCGATTCCCGCGACACCTTGGCGATCTCCGCCAGGTCGCGTTGCTTGAAGCCGCTGATCACCAGGCCGTCGTCGGTCTCGACTCCCAGTCCGCTCGCGGCGAGTCTCAGGATAGCCCTGGCCAAGCGGCTCTCACTGCTGGTCAAGGACAATCCCTTGGCGTTGTCGCTCTTGAGCAGCCGTTCGGCCAGCCGCGAGTAATGGGCGCACGCCGCTCGCACGTTCGAGGTGATGAACTCGCGCCACACCCGGCCGGGCACCAGGAGCGCTTCGACGTCGGTCATGGTCACCACGTCCGCCGAACGGGGGGAGGCGGTCAAGGAGGACAGCTCGCCGACCAGGTCGCCGGCCCGATGGATCTCCACCACGGCCCGGGCGGACGGCAATACCGCCTTCATATTTCCTTTTGCCAGGTAGAGCACAAAATCCGACTGGTCCCCTTGGCGGATCACCACCGTGCGCGCGGGATACGTGACCATATGGCCCTGCGCCGCGAGCTCGGCGAACTCCGCATCCGTGAGGAGATCGCCCCAGGCGCCAGTGGAAACTTCCATACTCTTAAGTGTAAAAATACGCACACCAAGATCGCAGCTCCGACACGCCTTTGTCGGAAACCCGACATTGCTGTGATCAAACGGGTGCACATCAACGCCACTTGAGTGAACATTGCGGCCTCAGGGCCTCAGTCTTCCGGCGGCCCCTGCGGATGGCGGAGGCCCGGGTGGTCGTTCGGGAGGAGGGCCTTCATCGCCGCTCCCGAGACCACCAGGCACAGGGCCAGGAGCGGCCAGGAGAGGAGGACCTGGGCCACGCCTCCCCCCACCACGGCGAAGTCCTCGTGGTCGGAGAGCCAGAACGGGGTCAGGACCACCACTCGCAGCGCGTACATCGCCACCCATGTCCACGAGGCGGCGCTGTAGGCGCGCAGGAGCGCCGGGTCGGACCGCCAGCGGGCCCTCTGGCCGAGCAGGGCGCCGACGACGACGCCCAACAGCGGCCAGCGGAAGACGATCGAGCCGGCCCACACCAGGGCGCTCGCGGCGTTCGAGAGGACGCGGGGGAGGAGGATGTCCGCCGCCCGTCCTGTGTAGAGGACGATGATGCCCGCGACGCAGACGCTCAGCAGGCCCAGCAGCACGGCCCTCGGCTTGGCCCGCTGTCGGAGCCGCACGAGTGCGATCACCGCGGCCGCGACGAGCGACGCTCCCACGCCCCAGCCGATCGAGCGCCCCGCGGCCAGCCAGGTGAGGATGAACACCACGAGCGGGGCGGTGGCGTCGAACGCCCCGCGCCTGCCGCCTAGTAGGCTGACAAGCGTGTCTTGCCGCACAGTATCGGACCCTGTAGACAAACCGCCGACCTTCACCCTCGAGACGCCGTTACGACAGGCAAGGCTACCCTGACCAAAGCGAGCCGACCGGCATCCGCCCGGCTCGGCTCGACCCACGGATGGATTGGCGCAGTACCTGATGCTCGGCACACACCGGATCAGCGAATCGCAGCTCGTTGAGCTTCTTCGTCGTGCCCGGCAGACCGATTTCGGGCGGTGGAGCAAGAGCGATCTGCAGCGGGCCATGACGGGCCTCGGCTGGCAGGTCCGCTCCGCCGAGGTCGACATCGGCATGTGGCGCGCCGAGACCGGCTACGACACCGGCAACGCCATCGCCGACTCCGTCCCGCCCCAGACGCCCCTGTCGGGCCGCGCCGACTTCTACTCCATCGAGGTCATGGTCCTCAGGTCCGCCGAGCGCGGCCGCCAAGGCGAGAACCACCGCACGATCGTGTTCCGCGAAGTGCTGCGCACCATGATGAACGAGCTCGGCGCTCCCGAGGTGCGCGGCGGCGACGGCGGCCCGTGGATCCGCTGGTACCGCGACGGCCTGATCTTCGAGCTGCACCTGCGCCGCTTCCACGGCGGCGTGACCCTCCGGCTGCTCTCCCCGCAGGTGTTCGAGCAGCTCGAGGCCCACGCGGTCGGCAAGGGCGACGTCTCCGGCTGGCAGGCCTTCGCCCGCAAGGGCGAGCGCCCGCCCGAGCCGGCCTGCTACGACATGGGCGAGTTCACCGAGCGGCTCTCCTCCCTCCTGGGCGACATGGCCGCCGACGTCCCCACCATCGACACCGCCGGGACCGTGCTGCTGCGCACCGGCGACTGGTCGGCCCGCTACGTCGCCGCCTTCGTCGACGGCGGGCTCCGCGTCGAGGCCTCCGCCGCCGTCAAGGGCAACTGGCGCGCGGGCCTGTCGAACCTGCCCGGCATGGGCTACCGCGCCCCCAGCGGCGGCCAGCCGAACTGGTCGCGCACCTTCCCCTCGACGGACCGCGCCGCCACCACCCAGGCCGCCCACATGATGGTCGACGCCCTGCGCGCCTTCGGCATCCAGGACCTGTTCGACATCGTCTACGACGGCTTCACCGCCGACGGCGAACGCATGTACCTGCCGGTCCTCGGCATCGGCAACGGCGACAACCCCTACTGACGGGGCCCGAGTAGGGTCGGGGCATGATCGTCGACCTGCGCTCCGACACCGTCACCCGCCCCGGCCCGGCCATGCTCCAGGCCATGATGAACGCCGAGGTCGGCGACGACGTCTACGGCGAGGACCCGGCCGTGAACGCCCTCGAAGCCGAGGCCGCCGCGCTGCTCGGGCACGAGGCCGCCGTCTTCACGCCCACCGGCTCCATGGCCAACCAGATCGCCCTGCAACTGCTGGTGCCGCCCGGCGAGGAGCTGCTGTGCGACGCCAAGGCGCACGTCGTCAACTTCGAGATGGGGGCCGCCGCGGCGCTCGGCGGCATCTCGACGCGCACCTGGCACGCCCCGAGCGGGCGCCTCGACGTCTCGCTCGTCGAGCCGATGGTCAACCCTCCGCATCCGTACGCCACCACCACGCGCGCCATCGCCGTGGAGAACACCCACAACATCGGCGGCGGCACCGTCCAGCCCCTCGATCAGCTGCGGGCGCTGCGCGAGCTCGCCGACGCCGGCGGCCTCGCCCTGCACCTGGACGGGGCGCGGCTCTGGAACGCGCACGTCGCCACCGGCGTCCCGCTCCACGAGTACGGCCGCCTGTTCGACACCGTCTCGGTGTGCCTCTCCAAGGGCCTCGGCGCCCCGGTCGGCTCGCTGCTGGTCACCGACGCCGAGCGCGCCGAGCGCGGCCGCGTGATCCGCAAGCGCCTCGGCGGCGGCATGCGGCAGGCCGGGTACCTCGCCGAGGCCGGCCGCTTCGCACTGGCGAACAACATCGGGCGGCTCGCCGACGACCACGCCCGGGCGAAGCGCCTGGCCGAGGCGCTCGAGCCCTTCGGCGTCTGCGACGCCGCCCAGGTGGAGACGAACGTGGTCCTGCTGCGGATTCCCGAGATCGCGGCGGTGGCCGCCGCCGCGGCGGAGCAGGGCGTCCGCATCTCGGCGCTCGGGCCCGACTGGGGCCGCCTGCTCACCCACCTCGACGTCGACGACGCCGGGATCGACCACGCCGTCAAGGTCCTCGGCGAGCTGGTCCAAGGCCGCGCCGTCTGAAGCGTCATTGTTCGAAACGGCGCTGTCTGAGATGGCATTGTCCGTTAGGCCGGGATCGTCCCACCGTTCGGAGGTTGCCGCCCCGCCGGAACCGAGAGTAGGTTAGGCATGCCTTTATTAGCCAAGCCTAAGCTCCCGGAGGTCTCGGGATGTACGCATGCATCTGCCACGGGGTCCACGACCACGAGGTCCACGACTGCATCCGTGCCGGTGCGCGCACCGAAGACGAGATCGGCGACGCCTGCGACGCCGGGACCGGCTGCGGCAACTGCCGCCAGCGCCTGGCCGACATGATCGAGCGCTACTTCGCCGAGGAGTCCGTCCCGGCCGCCTGAGCCGCGATCGGCGCGCCATGCGAGCCCGGAGTTAGGCTAGCTTGTCCTATTTTAGGTATTCCTGACTGGAAATCCGGCCCCACCTCGGCATACGCTGGGGCCGCCGGTCGGCGGACCGGCCGCGATCATCTGGGAAGGACAGCGACATGCAGGGCGACAAGCGGGTCATCGAATTCCTCAACGAGCAGCTGAGCGCCGAGCTCACCGCCATCAACCAGTACTTCCTGCACGCCAAGATGCAGGAGAACTGGGGCTACACCAAGCTGGCGAAGTACACCCGGGCCGAGTCGCTCGATGAGATGCGCCACGCCGAGATCCTCACCGACCGCATCCTCTTCCTCGAAGGGCTGCCGAACTACCAGCGGCTCTTCCCGCTGCGGATCGGGCAGAGCGTGCCGGAGATCTTCCGCTGCGACCGGGAGATCGAGGTCGAGGCCATCGACCGCCTCAAGCGCGGCATCGAGTACATGGAGTCGGTCAAGGACTACGTCTCGCGCGACCTCTTCGAGGGCATCCTCAAGGACGAGGAGCACCACATCGACTACCTGGACACGCAGCTCGACATCGTCGAGAAGATCGGCGAGGAGCTGTACATCCAGTCGCTCATCGAGCAGCCGAGCGAGGCGTAGCGGCGCCGCGGAGTGCTCGGTTGCGGAGGTGCTCGACGCTGGGGCGGTAGTTCCGTTCGGTGAGAGAGAACATCTACCGGCCGAGCGAGTGCTCTCGGCGCCGGGGCCATGGAACTTTCGGCGCGGTTATCGGACGCGGAGCCGCTCGCCGCGGGTGCGGCGGAGGCTTCGCCTCCGGTGACGACAGGCGTCCATCGGACATGGCAGAGGGGGCCGGCGGCAGCCGGCCCCCTCTCCTTTTGCGGTAGAGCCCCTCACATCTCCACCACAGTGGTATGCCGTCGCTGGTCTTGACAGCGTCGACCATGGGATCGTAACATATCGATACTTTGAATGAAAGTTTCGCGAAACTTTCAGTCAGAACTTCTGAGAACACGTCCGGATCGACCTGATACAAGAGGGATAGCGGGGCGGAGCGCGAGCCGGGCGCTCCGCCCCTTCCGCGCCGAACTCCCGTATGCCCTTCCCGCACGGGACGGGTGCCGGACGCTCGGGCAACGCCGACTGACCCGCGCCTCTTCACCAGGTCGCAGTCCGCTCGCTCACTTGCCACGCCGCAGCATCGGGACGTGCGGGATGCCGTCCTCGACGAACTCCTCGCCGTGCTCGGCGAAGCCGTACCGGCGGTAGAACCCGGCCGCATAGGACTGCGCGTCGAGCGCGACGTCGGCCTCCGGCCCGGCCGCTTCGAGCGCGGCGGCCATGAGCGCCCCGCTCAACCCCCGCCCGCGCTCGCCCTGGGCGCAGCAGACCCGCCCGATCCGCCACCCGCCGCCGTCGCGCAGCAGCCGCAGGCAGGCGACGGCGCGGGCGCCCTCGCCGATCCAGAAGTGGACGGTCTCCGGCTCGGTGTCGCGGTCGTCGAGGTCCGGATAGGCGCACTCCTGCTCGACGACGAACACCTCCTGCCGCAGCCGCGCCAGGCCGAACACCGTCGCACCGTCGAGGTCGGCGAACCGGCCGTGTCGTATGTCGCGCATGAGGGCAATTAGAGCAGGGGCGCGCGCCGCCGAAGCGGCACACGCCCGCGATGTGGTCTTCTCTAAAGCGCGGCCCAGCCCTAAGCCGCGACCAGTCGGCGCTGCCACCATTCGATGGTCTCGGCGAGCGCCGCCTCGGTGCCGGTCGGCTCGTCGCCGAACGTCTCGGTGAAGTCCGAGGACTCCATGACGTACGGGCCGTCCCACTGGTGGCGGGTCTCGGTGATGCCGCGCATGGCCGGCTGGAACGTCCCGATCACCCTGATCAGGAGCCACCACGGCAGCCGCCTGACCGCGACCGCGTCGCGCCCGAGGAGCCTCGCCAGCGCCTCGGCCATCTCGCGCTGCGACCGCGCCGGGGCGGTCGGGACGTGCCAGGGCCGTCCCCACGCCCGGTCGTCGCCGCCGAGCCGCACCAGCGCGTTCGCCACGTCGGGGATGTAGGTGAAGCTGTGCGGCGCGTCCGGGTCGCCGAACACCGAGAGGTTCTTACCCTCGATGACGGGCCGCACGAACCGCTCGCCGAGCATGGCGTCGGCCAGGGCCCCGGGCCCGAAGTAGTCGGAGCCGCGCGCCTCGGTGAAGCGCAGGTCGCCGGCGCGGTGCAGCGCCATCGCGTCCTCCCACATCTTGATGCGGATCTGCCCCTTGTGGCCGGGGGAGCGCAGCGGGGTCCGCTCGGTCATCGGCTCGCTGACGGGCCCGTAGACGTAGAGGTTGCCGGTGTTGACCAGGCTCGCACCGTGGGCCTTGGCGGCGGCGAGGATGGCGGCGAACATGGGCGGCCACTCCTCGGCCCACTGGTGGTACCCGGCGGGGTTGGCGCAGTTGTAGATGACATCGGCCCCGGCGGTGGCGGCGGTGAGCGCCGCGGCGTCGCGGGCGTCGACCTTGGCGTGTTCGATGCCTGGGGCGTCGGTGCCGCCGGAGCGGCTGAGCACCCGGACGCGCTCGCCCCGGTCGGCGAGGATGCGGGCGACGGTGGAGCCGATCTGGCCTTTGCCGAGGATCACGTGGTCGGTCATGGGGGTTCCCTTCTCGCGATTGAGAGCGGTGCTCTCGTCATGAATCAACGATCGCACGCTGAAGCGAAACTGTCAAGAGCACTGCTCTCTTTTTTGTGCAGTGATCTACGACGCTTCGGCGAGAAGGGAACCCCGAAGCCGCTCAGGCGTACTCGTCGGCGATCTCCCGCGCCCGGTCGCGGGCCGCCTCGACCGCGTCGGTCACCGCCGAGCGCACCCGGTGGTTGTCCAGCTGGCGCACCGCGCTGATCGTCGTCCCCGCCGGGGACTCCACCGCCTCGCGCAGCTCGGCGGGGGAGGCGTCGGCCTCGCTGACCATCCGCGCCGCCCCGAGCGCCGTCTGCGCCACCAGCTCGCACGCCACCGCCCGCGGCAGCCCCATGAGGACGCTCGCCTCGGTCATCGCCTCGGCCAGGTAGTAGAAGTAGGCCGGGCCCGAACCCGAGATCGCGGTGACCGCGTCCTGGTGCTTCTCCTCGACGATGAGCGTGCGGCCCAGCGGCGTGAACAGCTCCTCGACCGAGGCCAGGCACGCCGCGTCGGCGTGGGTGCCCGCCGAGAGCACCGTCATCGCCTCGTCGACCAGCGCCGGGGTGTTCGGCATCGCCCGCACCACCGGCGTCGAATCGGGCAGGCGCTTCTCGAAGAACGCCGTCGGCAGCCCCGCGCAGATGCTCACCACGGGCACGCCCGCGACGAAGACGCCGTGCAGCTCCTCCAACAGCGCCGCCGCGTCCTGCGGCTTGACCGCCACCACGACCACGTCGGCGCGCCGCACCGCCTCGGCGTTCGGCTCCACGGCCACGCCGTAGGCCTCGCGCAGCTCCGCGGCGCGCTCGGCGCTGCGCGCCGTCGCCACCACCGAGCCGTGCTCCCAGCCCGCGCGCAGCAGGCCCGACAGGATCGCCTGCCCCATCTTCCCGGCTCCCAGTACCGCCACCGTCCGCATGGCCGCTCCTCTCGAAATCGGTTGCCCCACCGATTGTGCCCCCTCCGGCGTCCCCGCACACCGCCCGAAGGCCCCCGTACCGGCACATGGACCATGCGCGGGGGCCGATCCCGATATGGTCGTGACGTGAGCGCTTCCGAAGAATCCAAGTCGGGCAACGCCCAGCGGCCGGCGGACTCCGGCCCCGACGACTACGCCGCCAACTTCGTACTCCTGCTGGCCTTCGCCGCGGTCGTCATCTCCCTCTTCGTCTTCCACGCCGGCATCGCGCTCGCCGCCATCTGCCTCAGCGTCATCGGCGTCGGCCTCAAGATCGCCGGAGCGGTCCGCCACGCCGCCGGGCGCCGCCTCTGAGAGGACTGCTGCGGTTGGCGGTTCGGCCACTTTTCTGACACTATTTCGTCACCTGCCCGTGGCCCGCCGCCCGGACGGGCGTCAACGGTCAGGAGGCCCCCGTGTCCGCAGGCGTCGAAGCGCTCGAACCGCGCCGGTTCTTCGCCGACCTCTCCTCCGGCCACCTCCTGCACGACTCCCAGATCCGGCCCGCCTACGCGCTCGCGGCCCCCACCCCGCTCGAAGTGTGGCGGCGCAACCTCGACATCGTCGCGGCGGTCCTGGGCGCCGTCGGCGTCGACTGCTTCGCCGTGCCCGGCCGCAGCCTCACCCGCCCCGTCGTCGGCGTCGACGCGCTCGACCGCCACCGCGTATGCGCCGCCCTGGCGATGCTCTGCGACACCACCGGCGGCCGCCTCTCGGTCCCCGAGCCGTCCGCATCGCACGACATCGGCGACGTCCCGGTGGTGCGCGCCGACTGGCTGTGGACCGAGCCCACCCGCAGCCTCGTCTTCGGCGCCGAGTACGGCTGCGACGTCGAGTTCTGGACCGAGACGGCCGACGGCTGCCTGCTCGCGCCGCGCCACAACCGCGTCAGCCCGATCGTCCGGCAGGGCGGCGCGCCCGTGACCGCCCCGGCCGGGCTGTTCACCGCGCTCGCCGCGGGTCCGCGCGATGACGTGCCCGGCGTCGTCACCCGCCCCGAGTTCGCCGTGCCCGGCCCGGACCACGTGGACTTCCCGATCGACGTCGTCTACACCTGGGTCGACGGCGCCGACCGCGCCTGGCGCCGCCGCCGGGAGGCCGCTCGCCCGCCCTACCACCCCGACTCGGCCAGCGAGGCCCGCTTCGCCGACCGCGAGGAGCTGCGCTACTCGCTGCGCTCGCTGCACCTGAACGCCCCGTGGGTGCGCCGCGTTCACCTCGTGACCGACGCGCAGCGGCCCCGCTGGCTCGACACCGAGGTCCCCGGCCTCACCGTCGTCGACCACACCGAGCTGTTCGACGACCCCGGACGCCTGCCGACGTTCAACTCCCACGCCATCGAGACGCAGCTGCACCGCATCGAAGGGCTCTCGGAGCACTTCCTGTACCTCAACGACGACATGTTCGTCGGCCGCCCGCTCGGGCCGCGGACGTTCTTCGAGCCGGGCGGGATCGGCCGCTTCTTCCCGGCCGAGGCGTTCGTGGGGCCCGGCCCGGCGAGCGCGGCCGACGCGCCGCCGAACGCGGCCTTCAAGAACGACCGGGCCCTGGTGGAGCGGGCGTTCGGGCGGACGGTCTCGCAGATGATGAAGCACGCGCCGTACCCGATGCTGCGCAGCGTGCTCGCCGAGGTGGAGAAGGAGTTCGGCCCGGCCCACGCCGCGACGGCGGGCAGCGCCTTCCGCGACGTCGACGACGTGTCGGTGGTGACCCTGCACCACTACTACGCGCTCCTGACCGGCCGCGCGGTGGCGGGCGACGTCCACGACGCCTACCTCGAACTGGGATGGCCGGACCTCGCCGAGCGCCTGGCGGTGCTGCTGGAGCGCAGGGACCGCGACACGTTCTGCGTCAACGACGACGGCGCCACCGACCCGGCCGACGAGCGGCAGGCGGCGCTGCGGGCGTTCCTCGATGCCTACTTCCCGGTGCCCTCGCCGTACGAGCGCTGAGTGCGCCCGTGCGAATCCTCCGCCGTGAGGTGTGGCCCCGCCCGTGCCGGGGCACTCCCGGGCCCGGAGGGAACGCGCTGCGCGCGTCCGCGACGCCGAGGGGGAACCGTGCTGCAAATCGTCGAACTCAACGACCAGGTCATCAACGAGGTCTCCTGGAAGACCCCGATCGAGCTGCACACCGGCGGCGGCTGGACGCTCGACATCGAATCCGAAGTGGCGGTGACCGACACCGGCGGCGATCGCTTCACCTTCGCGGGCGACGACAAGGCCGCCCCGAGCTCGCTCCAGCCCGAGCTGTCGGGCCGCATCATCGAGGAGGCCGTGGTCGGGGCGCCGACCGGCCTGCGCATCGACTTCGGCGGCGGGGTGCAGCTCACCGCGCCCGCGGCCCCCGACTTCGAGGCGTGGCACCTGACCGGCCCCGAAGGCCAGCGGATCGTCTGCCTGCCCGGCGGCGAGGTCTCGGTGCAGGGCGGCAGCCGCCCCGTTTGAAGCACGAAGACGGTGCCTTGAAGTGCAAAGACGGTGCCTTGAAGTGCAAAGACGGCGCCTTGAAGTGCAAAGACGGCGCCTCGAAATGCAAAGACAGCGCTTCCAAATGCAGAGACGGCGCCGGGCTCCCTGTCCCGCCCGGCGCCGACGATCAGCGCCTCACTTCAGGCCGCGGCGCTCCAGCAGCGGCTCGATCTCGGCGTCGCGGCCCCGGAAGCGCCGGTAGGACTCCATCGGGTCGATCGACCCGCCCTTGCTCAGCAGGAACTCGCGGAAGTGGTCGCCGTTCTCCCGCGTCAGCCCGCCGTGCTCCTTGAACCACTCCACCGTGTCGGCGTCGAGGATCTCCGACCAGATGTAGGAGTAGTAGCCGGCCGAGTAGCCGCCCGCGAAGATGTGCGCGAAGTAGCCCGAGCGGTAGCGCGGGGCGATCTGCTCCATCGCGATCCCGGCGTCCTGGAGGGCCCGGCGCTCGAAGGCCTCCACCGCGGCCGCGGCGTCGTCGCCCGCCTCCGGCACGTCCTCGGGCGCGAGCCGGTGCCACGCCTGGTCGAGGATCGCCGCCGCCAGGTACTCGGTCGAGGAGAAGCCCTCGCCGAAGGAGCCCGACGCCTCCCACTGCTCCAGCAGCTCCGCCGGGGCGGCCTCGCCGGTGACGTGGTGGCGCGCGTACTCCGCAACGACCTCCGGCCACAGGATCCACATCTCGTTGACCTGCGAGGGGTACTCCACGAAGTCGCGCGGCGTCGAGGTCATCGACGTCTTCGGGTAGCGGCAGGCCGAGAACAGCCCGTGGAGGGCGTGCCCGAACTCGTGGAACATCGTCCGCACATTGTCGACGGTGACCAGCGCGGGCTCGCCCGCGGGCGGCTTGACGATGTTGAGGTTGTTGACCACCACCGGCCGGTCGCCGGTCAGCTCCGACTGGACGACGATCGGGTTCATCCACGCGCCGCCCTTCTTGGAGTCGCGCGTGAAGAAATCGGCCAGGAACAGCCCCAGCGCCGTCCCGTCCGCGTCGAAGACCTCGAAGACCCGCACGTCCGGGTGGTAGCCGACGAGGTCGTCCCGCTCGGTGAACGTCAGGCCGAACTCGCGGCCGGCGGCGGCGAACACGCCGTCGAACAGGACCCGGTCGAGTTCCAGGTACGGCCGCAGCGCGTCGGCGTCGAAGCCGTACTTGGCCCGCCGGACCTTCGCGGCGTAGTAGGACCAGTCCCAGGCTTCGAGCGGGAAGCCGCCGTCCTCGGCGTCGACGAGCTCTTGGAGTTCGGCGGCCTCGGCGCGGGCGTTGCGCACCGACGCGGCCGCGAGCCCGGCGAGGCGCTCGGCGATGATCCCGGCGTCGCCCGCGGTCTGGTCGGCGGCGATGTAGTCGGCGTGGTGCTCGAAGCCGAGCATCCGGGCCTTCTCGGCGCGCAGCCGCACCATCGCCAGCAGCGTGGCGGCGTTCTCCGCGCCGCGGGAGGTCGACGCCTTCCACAGCCGCTCGCGCAGGCCGCGGTCGCTCAGCTGCTCGAGCTGCGGGTGGTTGCTGAACAGGCTCTGGGTGAGCAGGTAGCCCTCCAGACCGCGGTCGGAAGCGGCCGCGGCGGCGGCCTTGACGGCCGCCTCGCCCAGCCCGTCGAGCTCGGAGGAGTCGGTGACGTGGACGGCCGCGTCGTTGATGTCGGCCAGGACCTGCTGGTTGTACTTCGCCGACAGCTCGGCCAGTTCGGCGTTGATCCGGGACAGGCGCGCCTTGCCCTCCTCGTCGAGCGCGGCGCCGCCGCGGACGAACTCGGAGTGGTAGCGCTCGAGGAGGCGGTCGTCCTGCTCGTCGAGGCCGAGCTCCTCGCGGCGGCGCCACAGGGCGTCGACGCGGGCGAACAGCGCGGCGTCGAGGAGGATCCTGTCGCGGTGCTCGGCGAGCCTGGGCCCGATCTCGGTCTCGACGGCCTGGTGGTCCGCGTCGGTGTCGGAGGTGTTCTTGTTGTAGAACGCCATGCTGACGCGGGCGAGGACGCCCGTCCCGGCCCGCTCCAGGGCCACGACGGTGTTCGCGAAGGTCGGCTCCTCGTCCTGGGCGGTGATGGCCGCGACGGCGGCGAGCTCCTCGGCCATGCCCGCCTCGAAGGCCGGCAGGTAGTGCTCGACGGCGACGTCCTCGAACCGGGGGAGATGGTAGGGCAGATCGGAGACGGTCAGAAACGGGTTGTCGGTCACGGAGGTTCCCTCTCGACGAAGCTTGCGGGTAGGCCCATTGTCGTCCGGGCCCGCGGCCGCGCGTCGCGAATCCCGGCGCCGGTGCCCGGCGGTGGCCGAATCCTATTCCGGCTACCTGCCGACCGGCAAGTTCATTGGCGGCGGCCGGCAGCGCCCGACAACCTCACCCGCTGCGGCCGTGCCGCATTACTATCGAGGCCATGTCTGATTCGAGTCCGCTGTTCGTGGCCAGTGACGTCCACGGCCATTACGATGCGCTCGTCAGGGCGCTGCGCGACCGCGGACTGGTCGGCGAGGACGCCGAGTGGACCGGCGGCGACGCGCGGCTGTGGATCCTCGGCGACCTGTTCGACCGCGGCGCGGACGGCGTGGCGGTGGTGCGGCTGCTGCGCGGTCTCGCCGAGGCCGCCGCCGCCGAGGGCGGGAGCGTCGACACCCTCATCGGCAACCACGAGATCCTCGTGCTGGGCTCCAAGCGCTTCGGGGACCGCGGCTTCACCGACGTCGACGGCCTGGAGCGGCAGTTCCTGCACTGGTGGGTCCTCAACGGCGGCTTCGAGGAGGACCTGGAGAAGCTGACCGAGGACGAGGTCGAGTGGCTGCGCACCAGGCGCGTGATCCACCTGGCCGACCGGTCGCTGCTGATGCACTCCGACACCGAGGCCTACCTCGGTTACGGGCGCAGCGAGGAGACCGTGAACGCGGCGGCGCGCGAGGTGCTCGCCTCGGACGACCCCGAGGAGTGGTGGCAGCTGTTCCGGGAGCTGACGCGCCGCCACGAGTTCATGGGCGCCGACGGTCCGGCGCGGGTGCGCGCGATGCTGCGCTCGTTCGGCGGCGAGGAGCTCGTCCACGGCCACTCGACGATTCCGGACACCACCGGCGTGGACCCGAGCGAGGTGACCGAGCCGCGGCGCTACTGCGACGGCATGGTGCTCAATGTGGATGGCGGCGTGTACCAGGGCGGCCGTTCGCTGGTGGTGCGGCTGGGCTTAACCGCCGCCCCCGCAACGGCGCCGCGGTTGCGGCGAAACTCCTTTGTGTCAGGTATCCGACACAATGCCCTGACCACGCGAATCGGCATTCCGCATGTCCGCGCCTCCCGCGAACGAGGGTCGTAAAACCGTCATATCGATACGTAACGCTCATATCCGAGCGACGGCGGAACGATACTGTAGGGAAACCCCGGCGGAGTGTCACAAAGCCCGCTCACGGCCGTTGTGCCGCGGGCGAAAAGCCTGTAGACACATAGTTGGTCGGAATCGGCCGAAAGCGGTGCGTGTGGGCGCGGCTCAAGGCTTATGACCGCTTCGACCGGAGCGGCCCCGACGGACGGCGGTCGCGGAGGCGACCGCCGCCGTCCGCGCCGCGAGACCGACTGCACGACACCGACTGCACGCCAACTGCACAGCACCAACTACGCAATGCCAACTACACAGTGCCGATCACACAACGAGAAACCCGATGAATTGCGTTTAACTCCTATAAGGACGGTGGGGTCTGATGGAGTCCGAAACACAGCCCATGGGGCGGCGAGTGGCGTATTGGCGCCACCGCCGCGGCATGTCGCAACAAGTATTCGCCGATCGCATCGGCAAGTCCAAGAGCTGGGTCGACAAGATCGAGCGGGGCGTCCGACGCCTCGACAAGTACTCGGTCATCACCGAGCTCGCCGAAGCCCTCAGCATCGACGCCGGGCAGCTGCTCGGCCGCGAACCCAAACGCCGACCCGGACTGGGCGGCTGCCTCGACCAAGTGGAGGTCGAGTCCATCCGCCAGTCCCTCGAACGATACGAACGCCTCGGGCGCTTCCTCGAAGCCGCCCCGATCGAGCCGACCCCGATACCCGAACTCCGCGGCGCCGTCACCTACGCGTGGCTCGCCTTCGAGAAGGGCCACTACCCGGTCGTCGCCCGATCGCTCATCCAGCTCCTGCGCGACACACCCGTCGCCGAGGACAACCCCGTCGGCGGCACCAGCGCCGACGCCGCCGAACTGCTGACCCAGGTCTACCAGATCGCCTCGACGGTGCTGCGCAAACTCGGCGAGGCCCAGCTCGCCTGGCTCGCCGCCGACCGCGCCATCAGCGCCGCCCAGAGGGGCAACGATCCGCTCCTGGCGGGCATCGCCACCACCAGAGTCGCCAACGCGCTCCGGGCGCTCGGCCGCTACCAGGCCGCGCTCGACCTCAACGTGCAGGTCGCCCACGGGCTCATCAGCGACACCGGCGGCGAATCGGCCAGCCCCCAGGCCATCAGCGTCTACGGGGCGCTCCTGCTCCAGGGCGCCATGGCCGCCGCACTCGCGGGCGAGAGCGCGACCAGCTCCGACCTGCTCGACAGCGCCGACCGCGCCGCCGCCATCCTCGGCCGCGACGCCAACCACTACTACACCTCGTTCGGACCGACGAACGTCCTGCTGCACCGCGCCGCCGCGCTCGTCGAGCTCGGCGAGGGCGCCGACGCGCTCGCCGTCCACGACGGCATCGACCAGGCCGCGCTCGCCGACCTCGTCGCCGAGCGGCGCGCCCACCACTACCTCGACATGGCCAGGGCCTGCGTCCAGGTCGGCGACGTCGAACGGGCGGGCAGGGCCCTGACCGCCGCCGAGCGCACCGCCCCGGCCGAGATCCGCTGCCGCCCCATCGCCATCGAGCTCATCGACCAGATCCTCCACCGCACCAGGGGCGAACCGACGCCCGAGATGCGGCGGCTGGCCGAGCAGGTCGGCGCCCTGAACTGACCGGCCGCGCGTGGAAGGGGCGCGCCCTGGCACGCCCCTTCCGCGCCCCGCCGGCGGTCAATAGACTCCTAGGCATGCCGACGCTGAGTGAAGTGACCGCCGCGCTCGACCGGATCTATCCGCGCCACTGGGCCCAGGACTGGGACCGCGTCGGCGTCGTCTGCGGCCGAGGCGACATCGCGGTGCGGCGCGTCCTGTGCACCGTCGACGTCGTCCCCGAGACCGTCATCGAGGCCATCGAACGCGGCTGCGACCTCATCGTCGCCCACCACCCCCTGCTGCTGCGCGGCGTCTCCAGCCTCGACCCGGCCGAGGACTACAAGGGCGACCTCGTCCACACCCTCATCGAGCGCAGCGTCGGCCTCTACGTCGCGCACACCAACGCCGACGTCGCCGACCCCGGCGTCTCCGACGCCCTGGCCGACCGCCTCGGCCTGCGCGACACGCGCCCGCTGCGCCCCCTCGAAGGCCCCGAGCACGAGGGCACCGGCAGGGGCATCGGCCGCATCGGCACCATCCCTGCGACCACCTTCGCGGCATTCGCCGAGCACGCCGCGAAGGCCCTGCCACCCACCGCCTGGGGCGTGCGCGGCGCGGGCGAGCCCGGCCGGACCGTGCGCTCCGTGGCCGTGTGCGGCGGCGCGGGCGACGCCTACCTCGCCGACGCGGTCGCGGCCGGGGCCGACGTCTTCCTCACCGCCGACCTCAGGCACCATCCCGCGAGCGAGCACCTCGCCCGCGGCGGCCCGGCCCTCGTCGACGCCGCCCACTGGGCGACCGAGCGCCCCTGGCTCGATACTGTTGCGGGACAACTGTCGGATCTCGCAGACGACGTGACCGTCTCCGACATCGACACCGATCCGTGGACGATCCATCAGAATTCCGGGGTGAACCGAGTTGAAAGCTGACCTGTTCGATCAGCGCCGACTGCTCGACCTGCAAGCCGTCGACACCACGCTCACCCAGCTGGAGCAGCGGCGCCGCAGACTCGACGCCGACACGACGGCCGCCGACGCCCGCCGCCGCCTCCAGGCTCTCGCGGACCGGGCCGCGTCCCTCACCGGCGACATCGCCGACCTCGACCGCGACATCAAGCGGATCGAGCAGGAGGTCGAGCTGGTGACCAAGCGCGCCGCCGCCGACCGCGACCGCATGGCCTCCGGCGCGGCGGGCGCCAAAGAACTCGAAGGACTCCAGAGCGAGCTCGAATCGCTCGCGCGCCGCCAAGGCACCCTGGAGGACGACGAGCTCGAGTTCATGGAGCGCCGCGAAGGGCTCGAAGCCGAGGCCGAGGCCGCCCGCGCCCAGTCCGTCGAGGCCCAGAACGCCGTCGACGACGCCGAGGCCGCACGGGAGCGGGCGCTCGCCGAGATCGACGCCGAGACCGCCGACGCCGAGTCCGACCGCGTCGCCCTGACCGTCTCGATCCCCGACCGGCTCGTCGAGCTCTACGAGCGCATCCACGCCAAGCAGCCGATCGCCGCCGCCGAACTGGTCGGGCGCCGCTGCGGCTCGTGCCGCATCGAGAAGTCCCCGGCCGACATGATCCCCATCCGCCAGGCCCCCATCGACGAGGTCCTGCGCTGCGAGGAGTGCGGCGCCGTCCTCATCCGCACCGAGCTGCCCTCGACCGGCTCGAAGCCCAGCGCCTCCGAGGAAGAGCTCAAGAAGTACACCTAGACGCGAGGCGAGGGGCGGACCGGCCGGTCCGCCCCTCGCCTCGATGTCTTGAGCGCCCTCAGGCCTCGCCGACGCGCTTACTGAAGTCTGCCCAGCGCTCGACCAACGCCGTAGCGGCGCCGTCGTCGACCGCCTTCGCGGCCTTCTTCAGCCCCGCCTCCAGCATCGCCCGCCTGCGGGCCACGTCGTGCAGGTCCGCGCCCTGCGCCAGGCCCTCGCGCGAGGCCAGCGCCGCGGCCGCGTTGATGAGCACCGCGTCCCGCACCGGCCCTGCCGCCCCGGCGAACACCTCGCGGGCGACGTTCGTGTTGAACTCCAGGTCGCCGCCGCGCAGCGCCTCCTGCCCGGCCTTCACCAGGCCGAACTCCTCGATGTCGATGCTTCCTTCGGAGACCCGACCGCCGGAGACCACCCATTCGGTGGTCGTCGACGACGTCGAGATCTCGTCCAGGCCGTCGTCGCCGCGGACGACGAACACCGAGGCGCCGCGCTCGGCGAACACCTGCGCCATCAGCGGCGCCATCTTCGGGTCCGCGCAGCCGATGAGCCCGGCCTTCGGCTGGCCCGGGTTCGTCAGCGGACCCAGCACGTTGAACACGGTCGGGATGCCCAGCGCGGCCCGCACCGGGCCCGCATGGCGCATGCCGGGGTGGAACGTCCTGGCGAAGCAGAAGCCGATGCCGACCTCGCGGACCGACGCCTCGACGCGGTCGGCCGAGGCCTCCAGGTCCACGCCGAGGGCCTCCAGCAGGTCGGCCGAGCCGACGCTCGACGAGGCCGAGCGGTTCCCGTGCTTGATCACCGGCACGCCCGAGGCGGCCACGATGATCGCCGCCATCGTGGAGATGTTCACGCTGTTGGAGCCGTCGCCGCCAGTGCCGACGATGTCGACCGCGACGCCCAGGTCGGTCAGGTCGATCCGCGTCGTCTCGGCGAGCATCCGCCCGGCGATCGCCGCGATCTCGGCGGCGGTCTCGCCCTTCGAGCGCAGCAGCACCGCGAACGCCGCCAGCTGCGCCGGGTCGGCGTTGCCGGCCATGATCTGCGCCATCGCCCAGTCGGCGCTGGCCTCGTCGAGGTGGTCGCCGCCCGACAGGCGCGCGAGGACGTCAGGCCAGGTCGGGACGGCCTGCGCCCCGGCTGCGGCGACGGCGAGGGAAGGGTGGGCCGGATCGGTCATGGAGACTCCAAGAGCTCATGCTCGGCGCACGGGGTCCGCCGAGGTCGAAAGCGGCGCTCAGGCGGCGCGCTGTGCGGGCACCGCCGCCGAGCGGCGGTCGACCAGCAAGTCTACTACCGTCTGCCCGGTCGTCACGGGGTTGAGCGGGTGGCTCAGGACGGCGTCGGCGCGCGACCAGGCCGCGAGCCAGCGGTCGGCGGCGCGCGCCACCACCACGGCGAGGAGGGGGACTTGCGGAAGCTTCGCTTCCTCCGGTTTGGGGGAAGACGTCGCTTGCGACGTCGGCGGGTGGGGCGACGGGCGCGGGCCGAACTCGTCGCGGAGCTGGCGGGCGATGCCGAGTCCTCCGGCGGGCTGGGCCTCCCCGTCGAGCAGGACCAGGTCGATCTCATAGCGGTCGATCAGGCCCACCGCGTCGTCGTAGTCGCCGGCCACGGCGTACTCGATCCGGACGCCCTCGACGGGCTCGTCCCCGATCGCGGAGCGCATCTGCTCGATCACGGCGGGTCGGTGGCTGTAGAGCAGCACCGCGTACTCGGTCGTTGAGGTAGTCACGCCTCGCATATTAAACCGGCCACACTCAAATGGAAAGACCGGAGGCGGCCACTTCCGCGACTCACTCCGCCCACAGTGGGCAAACCATGGGTGACCTGCGGACTCGATGAAAAGGGACCCGAGCCTACCTCCGGCCGACACGCGGGAAAAACACACCCCATGCACAGGTTGCGAGTGCCGAGCCGTAATAATGTGCCCGTGACTGCCGCCGAAGCAACTATCGACCCCAGCCGGATCCACTCACTGACAAGGCCCAATGTCGTCAGTGTCGGCACCATCGTGTGGTTGAGCAGTGAACTGATGTTCTTTGCCGGCCTGTTCGCGATGTACTTCTCCATCCGCGCCGCCGCACCGGAGCTGTGGGAAGAGCAGACCGAACACCTCGAGATCCCCTACGCGCTCGTGTTCACCGTGATCCTCGTGGCCTCCTCGATCACCTGCCAGCTCGGCGTCTTCGCCGCCGAGAAGGGCGACGTCTACGCGCTGCGCAGGTGGTTCGCCATCACCTTCGTCATGGGGCTCGTCTTCGTGCTCGGCCAGGTCAACGAGTACCGCAACCTCGTCGGCGAGGGCCACACCATCGCCGAGAACGGCTACTGGTCGATGTTCTACCTGACCACCGGCTTCCACGGACTCCACGTGACCGGCGGCCTCGTCGCGTTCATCATCTTCCTCATCCGCACGACGATGGGCCGGTTCACCCCCGCCCAGGCCACCGCCTCCATCGTGGTGTCCTACTACTGGCACTTCGTCGACGTGGTGTGGATCGCGCTGTTCGCGATGATCTACTTCCTCCAGTAACGAGACGGGCCGAAGGCGACCACCGTCGCATCCGGCCGCAATACAGTCAAAGCCCCGGCCCCGCGCCGAGGCGATATCCGAGAAGGCGACGGCCGTCCCCCGGAGACGGCCGCCCGACCGGGCGGAGGCTCCACAGCCCCCACCGGTCTGAGAGCTAGATAAAGGTGAGGCAACAACCGTGGCTGCATCAGCGAAACGCCGCCGAGGCTGGCGCAAGCGCCTCGGCGCGCTGGCCAGGTTCACCGGCGCGTTGGTCATCGTCGGCGGGCTCTACTCGGTGTTCTCGCCGAGTCTGTACGCCCAGGAAGCCGACGACAGCGCCAACGCCGTCGATTCGGAGGTCGTCAAAGGCCAGGAGCTCTACGACACCAGCTGCATCAGCTGCCACGGCGACAACGGCGAGGGCATCGACGGACGCGGACCGAGCCTCATCGGCGTCGGTTCGGCCGCCGTCGAGTTCCAGGTGAACACCGGCCGCATGCCGCTGGCCGCCCAGGGACCCCAGGCCCCCGCCGGGCAGCCCTCCTTCACCGAGGAGGAGGCCGAGTGGATCGGCGCCTACGTCGAGTACCTCGGCGGCGGCGGCACGGTCCCCGACGACCTCGCCGCGATGGTCGAGGACGCCGACACCGCCGAAGGCGGCGACCTGTACCGCGTCAACTGCTCCTCGTGCCACGGCTACGCCGGCGGCGGCGGGGCGCTCTCCTCCGGCGCGCACGCCCCGAGTCTCGACGGCGTCACCGACGAGGAGCTCTACCAGGCGATGCTCATCGGCCCGCAGAACATGCCGACCTTCGCCGACAACGAACTCACCCCTGAGCAGAAGGCCGACATCATCGCCTACGTCCAGTACGTCGTCAACGACGACAGGGACCCCGGCGGGGTGTTCGCCCTCGGACGCTTCGGCCCGTCCACCGAAGGACTCGCCATCTTCCTGGTCGGCATCACGTCGCTGCTGCTGGCCACGCTCTGGATTGCAGGTAAATCGTGAGTGCCCACAACGATGACAAGCGGCCCGACGAGGTCGACCTGAGCGACCCGAAGCTCTCGCGCTTCGACGTCTACCGCGAGGGCCTGCGCCGCGACGACATCGAGATCCTCCACTACGAGCCGCGCTACGCCAAGCCCGGCTCGAAGGTCGAGAAGCGCATGGAGCGCATCGTCGCCTCGATGTTCCTCGGCTCCGGCCTGTTCGCGACGCTGTTCGTGGTCGCCTACATCTGGTGGCCCTGGGAGTACGAGGGCGCCGCCACCTGGCGCGACCCGCAGACCTGGTACACGCCGATCCTCGGCGTCACCCTCGGCCTGTCGCTGCTCCTGATCGCCCTCGCCGTCCTGACCTGGGCCAAGAAGCTGCTGCCGGTCGAGGAGCTCGTCCAGGACCGCCACGACGGCGGCTCCAGCCCCGACGACCGCCGCTTCGCCGAGTCCACCGTCGACACGGTCGTGGACGACATGGGCCTCAAGCGCCGCCCGTTCCTGGTGAAGGCCGCCCTCCTCGGCGCCGCCCCGCTCGGCCTGGCCGCGGTCGCGCCGCTCGGCGGGCTCATCAAGGACCCCGGCGACATGCTCACCGTCACCGGCTGGAACGCCGAGAAGCACAACGACGGCGAGCCCGTCCGCATGATGATGAAGGACGGCGCGCTCGTGCGCCCCGACATGGTCGCGACCGGCGGGCAGATCACCGTCTACCCGGCCATCGAGGGCGGCGCCTCCAACGAGTTCGCCTCCTCGCCGACGCTGCTCATCCGCCTGCGGGCCCAGGACGCGGAGACCCTCCGCGACAACCTGTTCCCGATGTACCAGGACGTCGACGCGCTGTGGGGCGACTTCGTCGCCTACTCCAAGATCTGCACGCACGTCGGCTGCCCGGCCAGCCTCTACGAGCAGCAGAGCCAGCGCCTGCTGTGCCCGTGCCACCAGTCGCAGTTCAACGTGCTCGACAACGCCACCCCCGTCTTCGGCCCGGCGGCCCGGCACCTGCCGATGCTGCCGCTCGGCGTCGACGACGAGGGCTTCTTCTACGCCAAGTCGGACTTCCTGGTGCCCCCAGGGCCGGCGTTCTGGAACCGCCCGTCCCTCCCAGAGGAGGATGAACAGTGAAGCGCCGCAAAGGCACTAGCGAAAGCCTGATGACCAAGGCGGGCGGGGAGCTCGACGACCGCTTCAAGCTCGCGGGACCGGCCCGGAACATCATGAACAAGGTGTTCCCGGACCACTGGTCGTTCCTCTTGGGCGAGATCGCGCTGTTCTCGTTCATCCTGCTGCTGCTGACCGGCACCTTCCTGGCGCTGTTCTTCGAGCCGTCCATGACTCACGTGGTCTACGACGGCTCGTACGTGCCGCTCCAGGGCGTGGGCATGTCCAAGGCCTACGAGTCGGCCCTGAACCTCTCCTTCGAGGTCCGCGGCGGGCTCATCATGCGCCAGATGCACCACTGGGCGACGCTGCTGTTCATGGCGTCGATCCTGGTCCACATGCTGCGCATCTTCTTCACCGGCGCGTTCCGCGCGCCGCGCGAGACCAACTGGATGATCGGCATCCTGCTGTTCTGGCTGGGCTTCTTCGAGGGCTTCATCGGCTACTCGCTGCCCGACGACGGCCTGTCCGGCACCGGCCTGCGGATCGCCGAGGGCATGACCGAGTCGGTCCCGTTCGTGGGCCCGTGGGTCTCGGCCGCGCTGTTCGGCGGCGCCTTCCCCGGCGACGAGGTCATCGCCAGGTTCTACATCATCCACGTGTTCCTGCTGCCGCTCGGCCTCTTGGCGCTCATCACCGTCCACGTCGCCCTGGTGTTCGTGCAGAAGCACACCCAGTGGCCGGGGCCGGGGCGCACCGAGCACAACGTGGTCGGCTTCCGCATGTTCCCGAACTACATCATGAAGCAGGTCGGCTTCATGCTGCTGATCTGGGGCGTGATCACGGCGATGTCGGGCCTGTTCCAGATCAACCCGATCTGGCTGTTCGGCCCGTACGAGGCCTCGATCGTCTCCTCGGCGTCGCAGCCGGACTTCTACGTCATGTTCATGGACGGCCTCATCCGGCTCTTCCCGTCCTGGGAGTTCCGCGCGGCGCCGTACTTCACGCTCCCGGCGGTGTTCTGGCCGGGCATCGTGGGCATGGGCCTGTCGGTGATGCTCCCGCTGCTCTACCCGCTGCTGGAGCGCCGCTTCGCCAAGGACCGCGGGCACCACAACCTGCTGCAGCGCCCGCGCGACAACCCGGCCCGCACGAGCCTGGGCGTCATGGTCGTGGTCCTGTGGGTCGTCGGCGTCGTCTCCGGCGGCAACGACGTGTTCGCCCACGCGTTCCACATCAGCCTGAACGCGATGACGTGGGCCGGCCGCATCGGGATCGTCGTAGGGCCGATCGTGGCCTACTACCTGACCTACCGGATCTGCCTGGGCCTCCAGCAGCACGACCGGGAGGTCCTGGCGCACGGCCTGGAGACCGGCATCCTCATGCGCGACCCGGACGGCCGCTTCTACGAGGTGCACCAGCCGCTGGCCGAGCCCGACGAGCACGGCCACACCGAGCTGGAGTACAGCGGCTCGTGGGTGCCGAAGAAGATGAACCGCGTCGGGGTCCTGGAACCGACCGACCGCGGCTTCTTCAAGTCGATCGAGGAACCCGAGGACAACGGCGCTCGCAAGGGCGAGCGCCGCGACGAGATCGAGGCCGGCAAGCAGTAAGGCCGGCAGCACGGCGGGGCCGCACCGAGCGTGCGGCCCCGCCGTTCGCATGTCCGCCGAAAGCGACCTGTCCGCCGTCGGCGCCCACGGCTCTCGACGATGGGCGCCGCGTGAGACGGACCGGCCCGCCGCCGGATGCTCAGAACCGGTCGTCAGAACCTGTCGACCGTGGTGATGAGCTTCTCGGCCAGCTCGTCGGGGTCGAGCTTCTCCCTGGCCAGCGCCAGGTACATCGAGTCGAGGTCCGGGAAGCCCAGCGACGACGCCACGCCGTGCAGCGGCTGGTCCCCGGCCAGGCCCCGCCCGCGGGCGATCAGCGAGCGCCACAGCCGGTTCTTCCCGGCCTTCAGCTCGTCCTCGAACCGCTGCATCGGGATGATCGGGAGCTCGCCGGTGCTGTCGAGGTCGTCGACGCCCCGCGAGTCGAACCAGTCGTTGATGTGCAGCTGCGCCTCGGGGGTCTTGGCGTGCTCCAGCCACTGCTTCGACGGCCCGTACGGCTGCTCGCCGGTCAGGACCAGCTCCACCGAGTCGCCGTCCCGCAGCGACTGCGACAGCGGCGCGATCTCGCCGTTGACGTAGGCGGCGATGAGCCGGTGGCCCTTGGCCGGACCGGCGCAGTACGCGACGTCGACCGGCGTCGACGCCCGTGGCACCATGACCTGCTCGCCGTCGCCGGTGAACACCAGGATGTCCTGGTCGGCCAGGTCGCAGCGCAGCGAGTCGAGGAACTGCCCGGAGTCGGCGATCTCGTTCTGCCATTCGAGCAGGCGCCGCAGCCACGGCAGCTGCACCTGCGCGGGGTCCGAGCCCGGCTTCCCGAGCCCGGCGACGATCCCGATCTCGGCGGTCTGGTGCATCTCCCGGGTGCGGATGAGGAACTCCACCGGAGCGCCGCCCGGCCCGTTCACCGCGGTGTGCAGCGACTGGTACAGGTTGAACTTCTTGGCCGCGATGAGGTCCCGGAACTTGCCGCCGATCGGCTTCCACAGCTGATGGATCGCCCCGAGGGCCGCGTAGCACTCGGTGGCGGGGCCGTCGACGACGACGACCAGGCGCGGCGGGTCGCTCGGACCGGTCCCGGGGTGCTTCTGCATCTCCCGGTACACCGAGTACGGGTGCCGCGGCCGGTCGAGCAGCTTCGCGGTGACCTTGTAGCCGCGCAGCGCCCGCCGCACCTGCGGGACGATCTCGGCGACCTGCCGGTTGCGGTCGGTGTCGGAGCCGAGGTGCTCCCTGATCCGCTGGAACACCTCCGGTTCGAGCGTCTCCAGGACGATGTCCTCGAGCTCGCGCTTGATGATGTAGAGGCCGAGCCGGTCGGCCAGGGGGATGAGGACGTCCTTGGTGGCCTCGGCGATGCGGATCTGGGAGGCGCGCTTCTTGAACTTGATGGTCCGCATGTTGTGCAGCCGGTCGGCCAGCTTGATGACCATGACGCGGATGTCGCGCCCGGCGGTGAGCACGAGCTTGCGGAACGTCTCGGCCTCGGCGGCCGAGCCGAGGTGGATCTTGTCGAGCTTGGTGACGCCGTCGACCATGACCGCGATCTCGGAGCCGAAGTCCGAGCGGAGCGCCTCCAGCGAGTAGCTGGTGTCCTCGACGGTGTCGTGGAGGAGCCCGGCGGCGATGGTGGCCGTGTCGACGCCGAGGCCCGCGAGGATGGTGGACACCTCGATCGGGTGGGTGATGTAGGGCTCGCCGGACTTGCGGGCCTGGCCGCGGTGCATCTGCTCGGCGATGCGGTAGGCGCGCCTGACCAGGAGGAGGTCGGGTTGCTCGCAGTGCGCGCGGTGGGTCGACTCGAGCTGCGCGACGCGCCCCGCCAGGTCCCACGGGTCGTCCTGTTTCGCAGACCGAGTAGCCGAAAGCAATGCGCGCAACATAGAAGCCTCCGATGCCCAAGGTTGATCGCATTCTAGATGTACAACGAACGGCCGTGAGAATCGACACTGATGACTGTCGGATTTCAGCACCTCCGCCCCGCTGGGGCGCAACCGCTCTGACCGCCGAGGCACGGCGCGGCGGGCCCGATGGCGCCCGTTCAGGGGCCTTACCAGGCCCTACGAGGTCCCGCGCCACTCCGGCGCGGCCACCGGGACGGCCCCGGCCCACCGCTCGGCGCCGTCGACGGGGCACGACCACTCGGACTCGACGGACACCAGCCGCACCTCCGGCCGCGCCAGCCATTCGAGCAGCAGCCGCGCCTCGGCGGCGTGCGCGGCGTCCACGACGTCGGCCACCGGCTCGACGACCCGGGCGGTCTCCTTCAGCCGCGTGATGTGCGGCATGGGGTCGGCGCGCGGCGGCGTCCGCGCGGCACCGGCCAGCAGCCCGTGGCGGATCACGGCGAGCTCCCAGCCGCCGCCCTTGGCCCGGCCCGCCGCGACGATCTCCCCGGCGCCCACGAGGCCCCTGAGGCGCTGCGTCGCGGCCGCCAGCGCCAGGAACGCCCCCAGCTCGTCGCGCTTGGCCGCGGCCGCCTCGAACCGCTCGCCCTCGGACAGCTCGGCGAGCCGCGCGGCGACCGCCTCGGCCACAGGCGTCGGATCGCCCTCCATGGCCGAGGCCGCGTCGCGCGCGATCGCGGCGTACTCCTCGACGCCGACGGCGTGGCGGCACGGCTCGGGGCAGCGGCCGATCTCGCCGAGGATGCACGAGGGGGAGACCCGCTTCGGCGAGAGCCTCGTGCGGCACTGCCGGATCGGCAGCGCCTCCTCGATGGCGCCGATCGCGGCCTGCGCCTGCGTGCCCGAGGACGGCCCGAGCCGCGCCTCGCCCGGCGCGGGCGGCTTGCGCGAGACCGACAGGCGCGGGTACGGCTCGTCGGTCAACCGCACCCAGCTGCGGTGCTCGGGGAACTTCGCGGCCCGGTTGTAGGGCGGCTTGCCGCCGCCGATGAGCCGCAGCTCGGCCACGCCCGCCTCCAGGCGGTGCGCGCACTCGATGACCTCGACGCGCTCGGCAGAGGCGAGCATGTCCCGCAGGCGGCGGCGCTGCTCGGCAGCCGAGAAGTAGCTGCGCACCCGCGCGGCGACGTCGACCGAGACGCCGATGTACAGGGCCCGGTCGTCGGCGTCGCGGAAGATGTAGACGCCCGGCACGTGCGGCAGGCCGTCGGCGAGGTGCCGCTTGCGCCGCTGGAGCTCGGAGGGGATCGCCCGGCAGAACTCGGCCAGGTCCGCGTCGGTGGCGACGCCGTGGCCGGTGGCCCGCTCGATGAGCCCGTGCAGGACCGCGACGGTGGCGCGGGCGTCGTCCAGCGCCCGGTGGTTCGGCGTCACCGGCGAGCCGAAGAGCCGCGCCAGCGTGCCCAGGCGCCGGTTGGGGACCTCGCTCTTCTCGGTGAGGCGGCGGGCCAGGACGACCGTGTCGACGACCGGCGGGCGCGGCCAGCGCGTGTCGCACAGCTCGCAGGCGTGGCGCAGGAAGCCGATGTCGAACCCGGCGTTGTGCGCCACCAGCGTCGCCCCCGAGGCGAACTCCAGGAACGAGGGCAGCACCGCCCCGATCCCCGGGGCCCCGGCGACCATGTCGTCGGTGATGCCGGTCAGGCGCGTGACGCGCGGGTCGATCGGCTCGCCCGGGTCGACCAGTGTGGAGAACTCGCCGACGACCTTGCCGCCCTTGACCTTCACCGCGCCGATCTCGGTGATCCCGCACGCGTCGGCGGCCAGGCCGGTGGTCTCCAGGTCCACCACGCAGAACGTCACCTCGGACAGCGGGGTGCCCAGGCTCTCCAGCGTGGGCTGCGTATAGCCGGCACTCGCTCCGCTCTCATACACGGCTGACAGACTACGGGCGTCCTGTGACAGCCTCGTCGCCGCCGCCGTTCGAACGGCGCGGCCAAGGGGCCTTGGCGCGCAAGTCGGTCAGGCGCACCGCCGCCCGCCCCCGCTGCTCGGTCAGCCGCTCCGCCAGCGAGGCCGGCCACAGCCGCGCCCGGAGGCGGCGCCTGCCGCCCGCGGCCCGGTGCAGCGAGGCGCGCAGGTCCGTCGCCGCCACGGGCAGCGCCGTCGTGTCGGCGCCCCTCCCCGAGTAGCGGTCGAACTCCACGGCCGAGGCGAGCGCCCCGACGGCCTCCCCGGTGGCCGGGACCGCCGCGCTGATCGCCGCGGCCGTCTGTCTGGGCGTGAACGAGTCGTGCAGTTCCAGGCCGTAGTCGACGGCGAGGTCCCGCGTCTCGTCCCACGCGCTCTGGGCGCTGAGCCGCCTCGGCCCCAGCCGGGAGCGCCGCAGCCCCGAGCGCCACAGCGCGGGTATGAACGGCACCGCGAGCACCAGCAGCAGCGCCAGCCACGCCGGATCGACGCCGCCGTCCTCGCGCGCCGCGGCCTCCGCCTCGGCCTGCTCCTGCCCGCGCGGGTCGAGCTCCTCGGCGAGCGTCGGCCCCTCGCTCGGCGCGGCCGTGCTCGGCGCGTCCTCGGGATCGGTGCCCGGCTGGTCGACCGCGCCGCCGTCCTCGGACGGCTCCTCGGCCCACGGGAAGCTCACCGAGCTCGCCACGCCCTGCGAGGGCGTCGGGTCGAAGGTGATCCAGCCGAGCCCCCCGTAGTAGACCTCCACCCAGGCGTGGAAGTTGCTGCTGGAGACGGTCCACACGCCCCCGGAGTAGGTGCCCTTGGTCAGGCCGATGGCGACGCGGGCGGGCACGTCGGCCTCCCGCAGCATCCAGGCCATGGTCGCGGCGTACTGCTGGCAGTAGCCCTTCTTGGTCTCCAGGAAGTCGAGGACGGCCTCCTCGTTGCCCGCGTCGGCGGTCTCCAGGCTGTAGGTGAAGCCGTTCGCGGGGGAGAGGAAGTCGAGGATCGCCAGGACCTTCTCGTGGGTCGTCGCGGCGCCGCTCTGGGCCATGATGCCCTCGACCGCCTCCGTCAGCTCCGGGACGTCCGGGTGCTCGGTGTTGCGCTCGAACACGGGGTCCTCGGGGGACACCGCCCCGGCCGCGGCCAGCACGCCCGGGTCCCAGTCCTGCTCGGTGTAGTGGACGGTGTAGGCCTCGACGTCCTCCAGGCTCGACTCCTCGGTGGCGATGACCCCGGTGTCGGGGTCGACGCCCCACTCGTCGCCGAGGCCGATCTCGGTCGGCTGTCCGTAGACCGGCAGCACCTGGTCGACCAGCGCGAGGTTCTCCACCTCCGCGGTGAAGACCTCGCCGCCGCCGTCGAGCGAGTCGAGCGAGTCCAGCTCGCCGTAGTCGCCGGGATGGAACCCGTCGTTGGTGAGCACGTCGGCGACGTGCATCCGCAGGTAGCGCGGCGTCGGGTCGTCGGTGGTGACGCGCAGGACGTCGAACGGATCGGGCCGGTGGAGCGAGCCTGAGAGCTGCGCCCACGGGTCCAGGCTCCCCAGATCGCCCTCGCCGCCGGGGCCCTCGCCGTCGCCGTAGCCCTGCGCGACCTGGTCGACCAGGCCGGAGGTGCTGACGGGGATCACCGCGAGCAGCAGCAGCGTCAGCGTCACGAACACGGCCCCGGTCACGCGGGCGGTGACCGCCAGCGGGGAGGGGAAGCGCGGCCCGACGAGTCGCCCCGAGCCGGTGAAGCGGTGCCCGAAGCGCGAGACGCGCCGCAGGTTGTCGTCGCCGAGGATCCACAGGTAGGCCACGGCCGGGAGGATGAACCAGAACCAGGCCGTCGCGTCGGGCGCGACCGATACCGGCACCAGGTACATCGTCAGCAGCGTCAGCCCGGCCAGCGCGGGGGTGCGCAGCCCCACGATGAACATGTCGTGCAGGATCGCGACGACGCCCACGCCCATCATCGTCAGGAACAGGATCCCGCCGTCGGCCTCCACCGGCGGGGTCATCGTGATGATGTCGTTGATGCCGTGGCCGACGAGGCCCAGCCAGTGCGCGAACGTGTCCGGCGTGGGGATGATCAGCGCGATCGCGGTGCCGCCGTTGAACAGCGTGGTCATGAGTACCATCAGCGCGGCGACCATCGCGAGCGTCTGGAGGCCCTGCCCGCGGCCCGCCGAGCGCATGAGCGACCCGGCCACGGCCACGACCGCCACCACCAGCAGCACCGGGACCGTCCACCCCAGGCCGTCGAAGATTCCCGCCAGCGGCGTCAGCGTCAAGCTCAGGCTGACCGCCGCGATCATCGTCGCGTGCCGCTGCCCGCTCATACTCCGGCCGCCTTCCACATGCCCAGGCCCGTCCACACCCGCCGCAGCTCAGAGCCTGAGACCACCGGGATGACCTGCCAGCCCGCGCTCATCAGCGCCGCCGCCGCGGCCCGGTGCTGGGCGGCGAACGCCAGCTCCCTCGGGTCGTTCGGGTTCGCGCCGTGGGCCCACCGCGTCGGGTCCAAAAGCAGCGCCGTGCAGTGGCCGCCGCGCCGCGCCAACCGGCCGAGCGCCCCGGCCTCCTCCGGCGTCACGTGCCCCAGGAGCGCCACGATCGCCGAGACCGACCTGGCCCGCTGCGCCTTCTCGACCACCCGCGACAGCTGCGCGCCCGAGGTGGCCGACACCGTCGCCAGGTACCGCATCGTCTCGCTGTAGTCGCCGCGGCGGCACTCGAACTCGGAATGCGCCGTCACCAGCCGCGGGGCCATGCCGTCGCGCGCCAGGCGCACCGTGGCCGAGGCCGCGGCGTTCACCATCCACTCGAAGCTCGACATCTCGCCCTCGCCGCGGTGCGCACCGCGCCGCAGGTCGAGCAGGACCGCCGCCGAGTTCTCCCACGGCTGCTCCTCGCGCCGCACCATCAGCTCCCCGCGGTGCGCGCTGGCCTTCCAGTGGACGCGGCGCAGGTCGTCGCCGTGGCGGTACTCGCGCACCGCGATGTCGTCGTTGCCGGTGATCGACACGGCCTGCGCCTGGGAGTCGCCCGAGGACAGGCCCGCCCCGCCCGGCAGGCGCAGCGTCGGCAGCGGCTCGATGCGCGGGGTGACGATCAGCCGCGTCGTCATCGGGAACTCCTGGTTGGACACCGCGAGCCCGAACGGGTCCGAGCAGCGCACCCGCAGCGGCCCCAGCTCGTAGGCGCCGCGCGATCCCGGCACGATCGTGTAGTTCACGACGCTGCGCGCCCCGGGCGCGAGGCGCTCCAGCACCAGGCGCGGCCGGTTGCCCAGCCGGTAGGGGATCCGGTCCTCCAGCATCAGCGCCGGCGGGCGGCGCCTGCCGGTGTTCTGGATGCCCAGGCGCACCTGCGTGGGCTGCCCGGCCTCGATCTGCGCCGGGTTGAGCACCCGGTTCGACTCCAGGGCCGGGCGCGTCCACGCCAGCAGCGCCAAACCGCCGATCGGCGCGATCGCCGCGAGCATCGCCGCCCGCAGCAGGTCGCCCTCGCCCACCACCAGGGCGGTGAGCCCGACCGCGGCGCTCACCGCCAGCAGCGTCTTGCCGCGCCCGGTGAGCTCCACGGCTAGTACCTTCCCGGCTGCGACACCACCGGGACGTGCCGCATGATGTCGGCCACGATCGAGGCGGTGTCGCCGCCGCCCATCGTGGTCTCGGTGGTGGGGATGAGCCGGTGGGCCAGCACCGGCACCGCCAGCTGCTGGACGTCGTCGGGCAGCGCGAAGTCGCGCCCGTCCATCGCCGCCAGCACCCGCGCGCACCGCAGCAGCTGCAAGGTGGCGCGCGGGCTCGCGCCGAGCCGCACCTGCGCGTTCGTGCGCGTCGCGGACACGATGTCGACGGCGTAGCGCTTGAGCTCCGGCGCCAGGTGCACCGCGCGGGCCGTGGCGACCATTCGGGTGATCGTGTCCCCGTCGCACACCGGCTTGAGCGCTTCGAGCGGGTTCACCTCGCCGCGGTGGTCCAGCATCGCCAGCTCCGCGTTCACGTCCGGGTAGCCGATCGCCAGCCGGGCGGTGAACCGGTCGCGCTGCGCCTCGGGCAGCGGGTAGGTGCCCTCCATCTCGACGGGGTTCTGCGTCGCGATGACCATGAACGGGCTGCGCAGCTTGTACGTGTTGCCGTCGATGGTGACCTGGCGCTCCTCCATGCACTCCAGCAGCGCGGCCTGCGTCTTGGGGCTCGCCCGGTTGATCTCGTCGCCCAGGATCAGGTTCCCGAAGATCGCGCCGGGCTTGAAGACGAAGTCGCGCTTCTCGGGGTCGAAGATGCTCACGCCGGTCACGTCGGAGGGCAGCAGGTCCGGCGTGAACTGGATGCGGCGCACCGAGCAGTCGACCGACCTGGCCAGGGCCTTGGCCAGCTGCGTCTTGCCCACCCCGGGCACGTCCTCCAGCAGCAGGTGGCCCTCGGCGAGCATGACCGCCAGCGCCAGGCGGATCGTGGGGGACTTGCCCTCGATGACCCATTCGACGTTGGTCAGGATCGCCTCGGCGGTGGCCTTGAACTCCTGCGGGCTCAACGGCCCCGGCTGCCGCACCTGCCGCGCTGGGGATGACTCGAACGCCAATGGTCCTCCCGGGGAAGAAATCTGAGGGTGGGATCGCGCCGTGAACGCCGCTTGCCCGCAATCCTACTCGGAGGTCACCAAAGGCGGCGCCTCGCCGAGCGGGCCGTGCGACCTGCGGACGCATCCGCTACACTGAACCCATGCCTCGGCGTTTCGAGCTTCTGCTTACATAGCCGTGCGGATCGGATCCCCGCGCGGCGCCCCTGCATGTGTCATATGCCAGGGGTTTTTTGCTGTCTGAGGGTCTGTACCCGCGAAACGCCGTTCGAATCCCGCAAAGCACCGAATCCACAGGACGACCCATGAGCGAACCGAACTTCCGATACGACGCACGCCTGGCGAACGAGATCGAGCCGCGCTGGCAGGAGCGCTGGGCCGAGGAGCGGACCTTCCGCGCCCCCAACCCGACCGGCGCGCTCGCCGAAGCAGGCCACCCCCGCGCCGGCGCGCCCAAGAAGTTCGTCATGGACATGTTCCCCTACCCATCGGGAGCCGGGCTGCACGTCGGCCATCCGCTGGGATACATCGCCACCGACGTGTACTCGCGCTACCTGCGCATGGCCGGATTCAACGTGCTGCACCCGATGGGCTTCGACGCGTTCGGCCTGCCCACCGAGCAGTACGCGATCGCCACCGGCCGCCAGCCCGCCGAGATCACCGCGGAGAACATCGACCGCTACCGCGACCAGCTGCGCCGCCTGGGCATGGGCTACGACACGCGCCGGGAGTTCGCCACCACCGATCCCGACTACTTCAAGTGGACGCAGTGGATCTTCCTGCAGATCTTCAACTCCTACTACGACACCGAGGCCGACCGGGCCAGGCCGATCGCCGAGCTGATCGCATCGTTCGAGTCCGGTGAGCGCCCCGCGCCCGACGGCCGGGCCTGGGCCGATTTGAGCGAGGTCGAGCGCCGCCGGATCGTCGACGGCCACCGCCTGGCCTACGTCACCGAGGCGCCCGTGAACTGGTGCCCCGGCCTGGGCACGGTGCTGTCCAACGAGGAGGTCACCGCCGAGGGCCGGTCCGAGCGCGGCAACTTCCCGGTCTACACGCGCACGCTGAAGCAGTGGATGCTGCGCATCACCGCCTACGCCGACCGGCTGCTGCGCGACCTGGAGGACCTGGACTGGACCGATTCGCTGAAGTCCATGCAGCGCAACTGGATCGGCAAGTCCACCGGTGCTTACGCCGACTTCGCGACGTACGCGGGGGACATCCGGGTGTTCACCACCCGGCCCGACACGCTGTTCGGCGCCACCTACATGGTCCTGGCCCCCGAGCACGGCCTGGTGGACGCGCTGACCGCCGAGACGTGGCCGGCCGACGTCCCCGAGGTCTGGACCGGCGGCCACGACACCCCGGCCGCCGCCGTCGCCGCCTACCGCGCCGCGGCCGCCGCGAAGACCGACGTCGAGCGCCAGGCGGACGCCAAGACCAAGACCGGCGTGTTCACCGGCGGCTACGCCACCAACCCGGTCAACGGCGAGCGCATCCCGGTCTTCATCGCCGACTACGTCCTGGCCGGCTACGGCACGGGCGCGATCATGGCCGTCCCGGCCCACGACGAGCGCGACTTCGCGTTCGCCAAGGCCTTCGACATCCCGATCCGCCAGGTCGTCGCCGGTGACGAGGAGTGGGACGGCGAGGCCGCGTACACGGACAACGTCAAGGGCCGCTGCGTCAACTCCGAGTTCCTGGACGGCCTGGCCGTCCCCGAGGCGAAGGAGCGCATCGCCGCCTGGCTGGTCGAGCACCGCCGCGGCGAGGCCGCCACGACCTTCCGCCTGCGCGACTGGCTGTTCAGCCGCCAGCGCTACTGGGGCGAGCCGTTCCCGATCGTCTACGACGAGACCGGCCTGCCCGTCGCGCTGCCCGAGGACCGGCTGCCGGTGGCGCTGCCCCACATGGAGGACTTCTCGCCGAAGACCTTCGACCCCGACGACGCCGACACCGCGCCCGAGCCGCCGCTGGGCCGCGCCAAGGACTGGGTCGAGGTCGAGCTGGACCTGGGCGACGGCCCGAAGACGTACCGCCGCGAGGTCAACACCATGCCCAACTGGGCCGGGTCGTCCTGGTACGAGCTGCGCTACACCGATCCGACGTCCGAGGACCGGATCGCCGACCCGGCCAACGAGTCCTACTGGATGGGGCCGCGCGATTCGGACGACATCGGCGGCGTCGACCTGTACATCGGCGGCGTCGAGCACGCCGTGCTGCACCTGCTGTACGCCCGGTTCTGGCAGAAGGTCCTGTTCGACCTGGGGCACGTCTCCAGCCGCGAGCCGTTCCGCCGCCTGTTCAACCAGGGCTACATCCAGGCCTGGGCCTACACCGACGCCCGCGGCGTCTACGTCCCGGCCGACGAGGTCACCGAGGTCGACGGCGCCTTCTACTACGAGGGGGAGCGGGTCGAGCGCGAGTACGGCAAGATCGGCAAGTCGCTGAAGAACGTCGTCACCCCCGACGGGGTGTGCGCCGAGTACGGCGCCGACACCTTCCGCGTCTACGAGATGTCGATGGGCCCGCTGGCCGACTCCAAGCCGTGGGAGACCCGCGCCATCGTCGGCTCGCAGCGCTTCCTGCAGCGCCTGTGGCGCAACATCGTCGACGAGGAGACCGGCGAGGTCACCGTCTCCGGCGCCGCGCCGTCCGAGGCGACGCTGAAGGAGCTGCACAAGACCATCGCCGGGGTGCGCGAGGACTACGAGCAGCTGCGGATGAACACGGCCGTGGCCAAGCTGATCACGCTGAACAACCACGTGACCGGCCTGGAGGAGGTGCCGCGCGCCGTCGCCGAGGCCCTGGTGCTCATGGCCGCGCCGGTCGCCCCGCACATCGCCGAGGAGCTGTGGGAGCGCCTGGGGCACTCCGGCGGCATCGCCTACGCCGACTTCCCGGTGGCCGAGGACCGGTACCTGGTCGAGGCGACCGCGACGTATCCGGTGCAGATCAACGGGAAGGTCCGCGGCCGCGTCGAGGTCGGGGCCGACGCGGGCGAGGAGGCCGTGCGCGAGGCCGCGCTGGCCGACGAGCGGGTGGCGGCGAACCTGGCCGGCAAGGACGTCAAGAAGGTCATCGTGATCCCCGGCCGCATGGTCTCGATCGTCGCCAAATAGCCGACCGCATCGGAAGCGTGAGGGCGGCCCCGGGCATTCCGGACCCGCCCTCGTCAATCGTCGGGCCAGTCCATGGCTCTGCCTCTGTAGGTGTATCTCTCCGCCTTCTCGGCGCGCAGCAGGAAGAACAGGATGAGCACGACGCCGATGCCGGTGAAGGACGGCGCGGCGACGCCGGCGACGAGGCCGCTGACGGAGGCGACGGCGCCGGTGAACAGGCACATGCCGGACCCGATGCGCCGCGCCCAATCCATGCGCGCGGCGATGCACACGGCCACGGCGACCTGGACGACCACGGCCAGGGCTGTCGCCACGAGCGGCCAGAGCATCGCCTCCCGGCCGTCTTCGATCCGCGAGTCGTAGTCGACCCACAGGAGGGCCGCGAGATAGGCCAGGGACAGGAGAGAGGCGCCGATGAGCACGAGTGCGACGACGATCTGCCAGGGAATCGGGTGGTGGTAGGCGGGTTTCGAGCGAGGGAACTCCATCTTGGAATGATAGGACTCCTGCGCACCCTGCCTCGTCCGCCATCGTCGGCGGCACGCATCATCATTGACATACATAGATGTTTCTATTAGTCTGTCACCACTTATGGGAGCGCTTCGCTTCCTGTTCTGACCAATGCCTCGTCCCCTCACGCGCGGCAGAAGCCTGAGGAGCAATCGTGTTGCAAACTCGCACCCGCCGTCGAGCATGGCTAGCGGGACTCACCACCGTCGTCATGGCAGGCGCAGGCCTGGCACTGTCGACGCAATTCGCCCACGCCCAATCGACCCTCCGAGCCGGGGCCGACGCCCAGGGCATCGACATCGCCGTCGCCGTCAACGACAACCTGTTGCAGAACGACTCGACGTACCGCAACACCATCGCCACCCAGTTCAACTCGGTCACGGCCGAGAACGTCATGAAGATGGACGCCGTCGAGCCCTCGCAGGGCAACTTCAACTTCGCCCCCGGCGACCGCCTCGTCCAGTTCGCCCAGCAGAACGACATGTCGGTCCACGGCCACACCCTCGTGTGGCACAACCAGAGCCCGAACTGGATCAAGAACCTCTCCGGCTCCGCCATGCGGCAGGCGATGGAGAACCACATCACGACGACGATGAACCACTGGGAAGGCGACATCGCCGGCTGGGACGTCGTCAACGAGGTCGTCGACGGCGGCCAGCTGCGCAACTCGTTCTGGCTCCAAGCCATGGGCCCGGACTACATCCAGTGGGCCTTCGAGGCCGCCCGCGCGGCCGACCCGAGCGCCGACCTCTACATGAACGACTACTCGATCGAGGGCATCAACTCGAAGTCGGACAAGTACTACCAGATGGCCCAGGACCTGGTCAGCCAGGGCTTGCTCGACGGGATGGGCTTCCAGTCCCACCTCATCCTCGGCCAGGTGCCCGGCAACATGGAGCAGAACCTCCAGCGCTTCGCCGACCTCGGCCTGAAGGTCCGCATCACCGAGCTCGACGTCCGCATCCAGATGCCCGCCTCGCAGCAGGAGCTCCAGCAGCAGGCCCAGGACTACCAGCGGGTGATCGACATCTGCACGAGCATCGCCGACTGCTCGGGCGTCACCGTGTGGGGCCTGCGCGACGGCGACTCGTGGGTGCCCGACGTCTTCAGCGGCTACGGCGCCCCGCTGCTCTACAACGACAACTACACCACCAAGCCCGCCTACGACGCGGTCCTGGAGGCCCTCGGCGGGACCCCGCCGGACGACGACACCACCCCGCCCGATGACGACACGACGCCTCCGGACGACGACGACACCACGCCGCCGCCCACCGGCGACGGCGACTGCACGGCCGTGATCGACGTGGTCAACGACTGGGGCTCGGGCTGGCAGGGCAACGTCATGATCACCGCGGGCGACAGCGCGGTCAGCGGCTGGACGCTCAACTGGACATGGCCCTCGGGCCAGTCGATCACCAGCTCGTGGAACGCCGACATCAGTTCCAGCGGCTCGTCGGTGACGGCCAGCGATGTCGGCTGGAACGCCGATATCGCGGCCGGGCAGACGATGAACGCCTGGGGCTTCGTCGGCTCCGGCTCCAGCGCCTCCCCGCAGGTGACCTGCACGGCGGGCTGATCTTCTCTTCCACGCACAGAGAACACGACGACCGGACCGGGAACGGCAGTCCCCGGCCCGGTCGCCGTGCGTTCTGGGGCCCTAACCGAGCTCGGCCTGGAACATCCAGGACTGCTTCTCCAGCTCGGCGGTGATGCTGATGAGGATGTCCTGGGTGACCGGGTCGGCCGTGTCGGTGGCGTCGATGCGCTCGCGCATGTTGCTGATGATCGCGGTGTAGGCCTCGATGAACAGCGACACCACTTCGGTGTCGGCGATCTGGCCGGCCTCGATCTTCGGCACCGAGGAGTCCGCGGCGATCGTCGAGGCGCGGCCGTCGGCGCTCACGCCGATGGCGATGGCCCGCTCGGCGACGGTGTCGGCGGCGTTGCGCGCCGTGCTCACGGTCTCGTCGAGCTGGAGGTGGAGCGATCGGAAGTGCTTGCCGTAGATGTTCCAGTGGGCCTGCTTGCCGATGAGCGACAGGTCGAGCAGGTCGACCAGCGCTCCCTGGAGCGCGCCGGCGGTGATATCGCGGTTCTCATCGGTCAGGGTGGAGCGGACGGTCGACATGTCGTTACCTCGCAAGGAACTCTCGTTTCTCTCGGGCTGCTCTGGTCAGCGTAATAGGCTGGTACCCGCGCGCGCCGAAAGTAAGCCAAAGCCCCGTGATGCAGTTTGTTGGATTAGTCGATAAACTAAAGACTGTCGCGCACGGACCCGCCTCGGGCGGCGCCAGACGCAGAGCAAGCACCGAACACCCGAACCGCAGGAGTCACGAATGCCTTACCGCCCACCGCTGGTCGCACGCGAGTTCTTCGTCGCCGACCCGCCGGAACTGCCGCAGCGCGCCGTTGGTGAGCAGGGCCTGTCGGCCGTCAAGGCCGCCGAGGTCGTCGAGACCGGCGCCTCCTCGGTGACCCTCAAGGCCACCACCTCCGCCGGGGAGGAGCTGTACGTCGGCCTCGGCGTCGCGGGCGAAGGCGTCATCCGCACCCGCCTGTCCGCCGACCCCGCCGCGCGCCCCGCCGCCGACAAGGCCCTCGCGATGGTCCACCCCGGCTCCTTCGACGGCGCCCGGGTCACCGCCGACGGCGACACCCTCACCGTCGATGCCGGTTCGGTGCGCGCCGTCGCCACCCTCGCCTCCTGGTCCCTGCGCTACACCGACGCCGAGGGCCGCACGCTCGTCGGCCAGAACCCCGGCGAGAAGGACATCTCCGGGCGCCTGCGCACCCTCCCGTTCGGCCGCTCCCTCGTCGACGGCGCACCCGCCGCCTACCACGAGTCCTTCACCGCCGCCCCCGACGAGGCCTTCGCCGGCTTCGGCGAGCGCTTCGCGCCGCTCAACGCCCGCGGCCAGCGCCCCCTGATGTGGAACTTCGACGCCTTCGGCTCCGAGTCCATCCGCGCCTACAAGAACGTCCCGTTCTACATGTCCGACCGCGGCTACGGCATCGTCGTCAACTCCGGTGCGCCCGTCGAGTTCGACGTGGCCCAGCAGACCCACGCCGCCGTCGAGATCCTCGTCCCCGACGACGCCCTCGAATACTTCGTCATCGCCGGGCCCACCCCGGCCGAGATCCTCGACCGCTACGATCGGCTGACCTCCCGCCCCGTGCTGCCCCCCAAGTGGGCCTTCGGCACCTGGATCTCCTCGGGCTTCTTCGTCGACAGCCACGAGCGCGTCATGGACCGCGCGAAGAAGATCCGCGAGCGCGGCATCCCCTGCGACGTCCTCCACCTCGACACGTTCTGGCAGTACGAGCCGCACTGGTCCGACATGCAGTGGGACTCGGCCAACTTCCCCGAGCCCGAGAAGATGCTCGCCGACCTCGCCGGGCAGGGCTTCAAGGTCTGCCTGTGGATGAACTCCTACATCTCGGCCAAGTCCCCGGTCTTCGCCGAGGGCGACGAGCGCGGCTACTTCCTCAAGAACGCCGAGGGCGAGACCTACGTCGCCGACGTCTGGCACGGCTCGCACGAGGCCAGCGGCATCGTCGACTTCACCAACCCCGACGCCGTCGAGTGGTGGAAGGACCTCCTGCGCCCGCCGCTCCAGGCCGGAGCGGCCCTCTACAAGACCGACTTCGCCGAGGGCGTCCCGGCCGACGCCGTCGCCCACAACGGCATGACCGGCACCGAGCTGCACAACGTCTACACGCTGCTGTACAACGACGCGGTGTGCGAGGTGACCCGCGAGATCCGCGGCTACGAGTTCGTGTGGGCCCGCTCGTCCTTCCTCGGCGGCCAGCGCCATTCCGCGCAGTGGTCCGGCGACGTCCAGACCAGCTGGGCCGCCCTCGGCGGCACCATCCGCGGCGGCCTGTCCCACGGCCTGTCCGGCATCCCCTTCTGGTCCCACGACACCGGCGGCTTCCACGGCAGACCCGAGGACGACCTGTACATCCGCTGGGCCCAGTTCGGCGCGCTCTCGCCGCTGCTGCGCTACCACGGCACCACCACCCGCGAACTGTGGGAGTTCTCCGAGGAGGCCGAGCGCCTCGCCACCGAGTCGCTCAAGCTGCGCTACTCGCTCATGCCGTACATCTACTCGGCGGCCGTGCACTCCTCGCGCACCGGCGAGCCGATGCTGCGCGCCCTCAGTGTCGACAACCCGAACGACCCGGTCGCCTGGAACGCCGACCAGGAGTACCGCTTCGGCAAGGACCTGCTCGTCGCCCCGGTCAACGACCCGTCCGGGCGCCGCAAGGTCTACCTGCCCGAAGGCCAGTGGATCGACTACTGGACCAAGGAGGTCGTCACCGGCGGGCGCTACATCGACACCGAGCACGGCCTGGAGACCTTCCCGGTCTTCGTCCGCTACGGCGCGATCCTCCCGCGCGTCGCGTCCGGCGACGTCATCGGCGACGGCCCGTTCGCGGCGATCACCCTCCAGGTGTGGGGCACGCCGGACCGCGGCGTCACGATCGCCGACGTGAACGGCGACACGGAAGTTTCGGTGGAAGTTTCCGAGAATTCCGTGACCCTTCTCGCGAGCGGCCCGGCCGACATCGCTAAGGTGGAGCTCATCGATGTCACCGGCAAGCCCGAGAAGGTCGCACTGGAGCGCAAATGACGCTAGTCGCGGGGATTGACTCCTCCACGCAGTCAACGAAAGTCCTGTTGGTCGAGGCCGAGACCGGCGAGATCGTCGACTCGGGCAAGGCCCCGCATCCAGGCGGCACCGAATGCCACCCCGACCACTGGTGGGACGCCCTCCAGCGGGCCGGGGAGGGCCTCCTCGACCGCGCCGAGGCGGTCGCGGTCTCGGGCCAGCAGCACGGGATGGTCGCCCTCGACGACAACGACGAGGTCGTCCGCCCCGCGCTGCTGTGGAACGACACGCGCTCGGCCCCGCAGGCCAAGCGCCTCATCGCCGAAGGCGGCGGCCCCGAGGCCTGGGCCGCCGAGACCGGCCTGGTCCCCGTCGCCTCCTTCACCGTCACCAAGCTCGCCTGGCTCGCCGAGCACGAGCCCGACAACGCGCGGCGCGTCGCCTCGGTCATGCTCCCGCACGACTGGCTGACGATGAAGCTCCGCGGCGTGGCGGCCGCCGAGGCGGCCACGGACCGCTCCGACGCCTCCGGCACCGGCTACTGGTCGCCGAAGACGGGGGACTACCTGCCGGGCAAGCTCATCGGGGCCCTCGGCCACGACGCGGCCCTGCCGCGCGTCGCCGCCCCGAACGAGATCGTCGGCCGCACGCCGAGCGGCGCGGCCGTGGCGCCCGGCACCGGCGACAACGCCGGGGCCGCGCTCGGCCTCGGCCTCGGCGCGGGCGACGTCGTGGTCTCCCTCGGCACCTCCGGCACCGTCTTCGGCGTCTCCGAGGTCCCGGCCGCGGACGTCACGGGCACGGTCGCCGGGTTCGCCGACGCCACCGGCCGGTTCCTGCCGCTGACGACGACCCTGAACGCCGCACGCGTGCTCGACACCTTCCGGAACCTGCTCGGCGTCGAGCACGGCGAGTTCGACACGCTCGCGCTCACGGCCGCGCCCGGCGCCGGGGGCCTGACCCTGCTGCCGTACCTCGACGGCGAGCGGACCCCCAACCGCCCGGGCGCCAACGGCGTCCTCAGCGGCCTGACCACCGCGGCCTCCCGGGAGGACCTTGCCCGCGCCGCCGTCGAAGGCATGCTCTCGGCCCAGGCCGACGGCATCGCCGCCATGACGGCGCAGGGCCTGGAGGTCGGGCGCGTCCTCCTCATCGGCGGCGCCTCCGCCTCGGAGGCCGTGCGGCACATCGCGCCGACGGTCTTCGGCGTGGACGTGGAGGTCCCGCCATCGGCCGAGTACGTGGCCCTCGGCGCGGCCAAGCAGGCCGCCTGGGCCCTTTCCGGCCAGGCGGCCCCGCCGCAGTGGAATGTAGGCGACACTGCCCAGTACAGCGGCGCGGCCGCGACCGCGGTGTCCGAGCAGTATTCGACGCTCCGAGACGAGACGGCCTCGTGGGCGTCCCATCAGTAAGCAGCAAAGGACAAGCATTATGAGCGACAAGTACTCGCCGGTGCCCGAGGACAAGTTCTCGTTCGGGATCTGGACTGTGGGTTGGGCGGCGCAGGATGTGTTCGGGTCGGCGTCGCGGGCGCCGATGGCGGCCGATCGCGCGGTCAGGAAGCTGGCCGAGATCGGCGCCTATGGGGTGAACTTCCACGACAACGACGTGTTCGACTTCGACGAGTCGGATCGTGAGCAGAACATCGCCGCGTTCAAGAAGGCGCTGGACGAGACGGGTCTGAAGGTCACCACGGCGACGACGAATCTGTTCGGGCACCCGGTGTTCAAGGACGGCGGGTTCACGCACAACGACCGCGACGTGCGCCGCTTCGCGATCAGCAAGGTGATGCGCAACATCGACCTCGCCGCCGAGCTCGGCGCGAAGGTCTATGTCGCCTGGGGCGGGCGCGAAGGCGCCGAATCCGGCGGCTCGAAGCACGTCCAGACGGCCATGGCCCGCATGAAGGAGGCCTTCGACATCCTCGGCGAATACGTCACCGACCACGACTACGACATCCGCTTCGCGATCGAGCCGAAGCCGAACGAGCCCAGGGGCCACATTCTCCTCCCCACGATCGGGCACGCCCTCGCCTTCATCAACGAGCTGGAGCGTCCCGAACTCGTCGGCATCAACCCCGAGATCGGGCACGAGGAGATGGCCGGGCTCGACTACGCCGCGGGGATCCGCCAGGCGCTGTGGCACGGGAAGCTGTACCACATCGACTTGAACGGCCAGACCGGTCCGCGGTATGACCAGGACCTGCGCTTCGGTGCCGGGAATGTCGGTGGGGCGTTCTGGGCGGTGGACGCGGTCGAGGAGGGGATCGCCAAGGGCCAGTACACCGGTCCGATCCACTTCGACTTCAAGCCCCCGCGCACCGAGGACGATGAAGGGGTCTGGGTCTCGGCCGCGGCCTGCATGCGCAACTACCTGATCCTGCGCGACAAGGTCAAGGCGTTCCGGTCCGACCCCGAGGTCCAGGAGGCGATCAAGGCCGCCCGCGTCGACCAGCTCGCCGTGCCCACGCTCGCCGCGGGCGAGACGTGGGAGGACGTGAAGGGCGTCGAGATCGACGTCGAAGGGCTCGCGGCGAAGGGCATGGCGTTCGAGCGCCTCGACCAACTCGCCCTCGAACACCTCTACGGCGTCCGCTAAGACGCACAGTCGACGGGGCCCGGAGCCGCCTGCTCAGTCAGCGGCTCCGGGCCCCGTCGTCATCCCACACACCCGACATTCAGACCATCAGGTCTTGGCGAGCGAATGTCGAGCCGGTGCCTGCTCTCGTTCGCTCATGAGGGGAACACTACGGACGCAGGTTCGGGATTCCACGCGAAAATCATCAGAGGTTCATTGGAAGCGCCTAGGCGTCGGCGGGGAGGGTGGGCTTCGGCGGGTCGTCGAGGGCCGCCAGGTCGCGCTGCCAGATGCACACGTCGCGCCATTCGCCGTGCTTGTATCCGGCGGCGCGGATGGTGCCGACCCGTTCGAAGCCGAAGGCGGCGTGCAATGCCTCACTGCCGGGGTTCGGCTGCGTCACCTGCGCCATCACGCTGCGGAAGCCCTGCCGCTCCAGGCGCTCGAACAGCTCGCCGTAGAGCAGTGAGCCGACCCGCTTCCCGCGGTGGCCGTCGGCGACGTACACCGTCGCCTCGGCGGTCCAGGCGTAGGCGTCGCGGGGGTTCCAGGGCCCGGCGTAGGCCACCCCGGCCACCTCGCCGCCGGACTCGGCCACCAGCCACGGGTACCGGCCGCCGTAGGTCTCCAGCAGCGCCGACCACTGGTCGGCCAGATACGGCTCGGTCCGGAAGTTCGCGGTGCTGTGCGCGATGTAGTGGTTGATGATCGCGCAGATCGCGGGCACGTCGTCGGGCCGGGCGGTGCGCACGGTGACAGCCTCGATGTCGCTCATGATGAGCAAGCTTAGCGAGGCGGAGGCGTCACCAGATCGTGCTGGGCCGCCACGCCACGAGCGAGGGGCGCAGGCCGCCCGTCGCCCGGAAGTCCTCGACCGCGCGGGCCAAGGTGCTCAGGGCGATGTGGGAATCGGAGGGGAAGACGCCGGCCGAGTCCATGTCGCGGTAGAGCTTGACCTCGGGGTGGCGCTCGACCGCCGAGTAGGAGACCCAGGCGCCGGGGCCGTAGTCCTCGCCGCCGGGGCCGTAGTAGGCGAGGGCGCCGATCTCCGTCTCCCGGTCGGCGGCGATCTTGAGCCCGTGGTCGGGGCGGCCGCCGGGCTCGTACCCGGGGCGGTCGCGCACGAGCGCGGTGGGGACCTGGGCCAGGTTCACGGCCATGATGGTCGCTATGGCGGCGGCGACGCCGTCGGGGTCGCAGGCGAGGAGTATCTGCGGTCCGCTGTCGGTGGTCTGGAGCCTGAACTCGGCGCAATAGCCCGCGATATGGGCGCTCGTTGGTCCAGTGCTCATCGGTGGTTCTCCTTCCGCGAGCGGGGTGACTTGCGTGAGGGAGTGGGATTCAAGACGGATAGCCATGGTGGACACCGCACCTCATCATGTCGGGTTTTGGGAACGACAGTACGTGCGCGAACGGGCCATATGAGCGATGAGTCGGGAAATTGACACTAATGCGCAGATTCGTTGCGGCAACCTGCCTGTGCAAATAGCAGATTCCACTGGGGAGTGATCGTCGAGCGCCGAGCGACATGACCGACGGTCGCCGCCATTGCGCGCCTTGCGTTCCATTCCAGTCTCCTCGAAGCGCCGATAGGACCGAAGCGCCATTTCACCCACTCGGTGCTCACGGACTGTCCGATTGGCGACACGATTTCCGATCGCGCTCATCCGACGGATGCTTCAGTTCATCGCCGAAGGCCCGTCGGGCAAGATTGGGGCATGCGTGTAGAGCTGCTCGGACCGCTCCGGGTCCTCGACGACTCCGGGGCCGAGACCGCCGTGCCCGCCGGGAGGCAGCGCACCCTGCTCACCCGCCTCGCCGTCGACCCAGGACGCCTCGTCCCCGCCGCCGCGCTCATCGACGCCCTCTGGCCGGACGCGCCGCCCGCCAACGCCTCCGGGGCGCTCCAGACCCAGGTCTCGCGCCTCAGGCGCCTGATCGGCGACCGCCTCCGCTCCGACTCCGGCGGCTACCGCCTCACCGACGCCACCACCGACATCGCCGACTTCGAGCGCCTCGCGTCCGAATCAGCCACTCCGGGCGCCGCCGCGGGCACCGTCAGGCAACGCTGCGAGGAGGCCCTCGCGCTGTGGCGCGGCCCCGCCCTGGCCGACGCCGCCGAATCCGCCTTCGCCGACACCGAGACCACCCGGCTCACCGCGCGCCGCGAGTCCGTCGCCTCCCGGCTCGTCGAGGCCCGCCTCGAACTCGAGGGCGCCGAAGCCGTCCTCGCCGAACTCGCCGCCCGCAACGCCGCCGACCCGCTCTCCGAGACCGACGCCGGGCGCTACATGCGCGCACTGGCCGCCGCGGGCCGCCAGGCCGAGGCGCTGGCCGTCTACGAGAAGACCCGCTCCCGCCTCGCCGACGAGCTCGGCGTCGACCCCTCGCCCGCCCTCGCCACCGCCCACCTCGACATCCTGCGCGGCGTCGAGGCGGCCCCCGCCCCGCAGCGCACCAGCGCCCTCCCCGAACCGCTCACCGCCTGCATCGGCCGCGAACGCGACCTCGACGCCATCGGCGGCCTCATGGACTCGGGCCGCCTGGTCACGCTCACCGGCCCCGGCGGCACCGGCAAGACCAGGCTCGCCATCGAGGCCGCCCACCGCGCCGAGGACCGCGGCGAGACGGTGCGGCTGGTCGAACTCGCGCCGCTCAGCGACCCGCTCCAACTGCCCGACCTGGTCTTCGAATCGCTGCGCATCGGCGAGTCGATCCTCGCCCGCCGCCCCGACGACGCCCGCGACCGGCTCGTGGAGGCCCTGCGCGGCCGCGAACTGCTCCTCGTCGTCGACAACTGCGAGCACCTGATCGGGCCGGTCGCCGACCTCACCGCCCACCTGCTGGCCCGCGTCCCCGGCCTCCGGGTGCTCGGCACCAGCCGCGAGGCCCTCGGCATCACCGGCGAGGCCGTGTACCCGCTCGGCCCGCTCGCCCTCCCCGCGGACGGCACCGCGGCTCCGGAGGCGTACTCGGCCGTCCGGCTGTTCGCCGAGCGGGCCCGCCAGTCCGACCCGTCCTTCGCGCTCACCGGCGCGAACGCCGCCCTGGTCGCCCGCACCTGCGCCGCGCTCGACGGCCTGCCGCTCGCCATCGAGCTCGCCGCCGCGCGGCTGCGCTCCATGACCCTCGACGACCTCGCCGCCCGACTCGACGACCGGTTCGCCCTCCTCACCAGGGGCGACCGCACCGCCGCCCCCAGGCAGCGCACCCTCCGCGGCGTCGTCGACTGGAGCTGGGACCTGCTCGAACCCGCCGAGCGGCGCGTCCTGGCCCGCATGTCGGTGTTCAACGGGGGAGCGGACCTCGCGGCCGTCACGAAGGTGTGCTCGACCTCGGTCGACACCGTCGCCGGGCTCGTCGACAAGTCGCTCGTCCAGCGGCTCCCCTCCGGCAGGTACCGGCTGCTGGAGACCGTCCGCGAGTACGCCGCCGAGCGGCTCGCCGAGGTCGGGGAGACCGCCGCGATGTACCTCGCCCACTGCGAGCACTACGCCGACCGCGCCGCCGAGGCCGGGCCGCATTTCGCGGCGGCCGAGCAGGTCGAGTGGCTCGACCGCCTCGGCGCCGACCACGGCAACGTGACCGCGGCGGTCCGCCGCATGATCGCCGCGGGGAACGCCGCCGCCGCGCACCGCATCATGGGGCCCCTCGCCTGGTACTGGTGGATGCGCGGCTACCGCAAGGAGGGCCAGGAGCTGGCGTTCCAGGTGCGGGCCATGGAAGGGGAGGCCGACCCCCTCGACCGGGCCCTGGTCTGCATGTCGGGCACCTGGGGCCTGTGGGCCGGCCAGCTCGACCCCTCCGACATCGCCTCGGGGTGGGAGGAGGCCGGCAGGCTCGCCGAAGAGCACGACCTGTTCGACCGGTTCCCGACGCTGAAGCTGGTCCCGGCGCTGCTGGGCATCCTCGCGGACGACGAGGAGGCGGTGCGCCGCACCTTCGACGGACTCGACGGCGAGGAGGACCTCCAGTCCAGGGGCATCGTCCTGCTGTTCTGCTCCGGCTATTCGGAGCGGGCGGGCGACCTCGACCGGGCGGAGGCCGAACTGACCGAGTGCAACGCCGTCTTCGAAGTGCTCGGGGAGCGCTTCGGCCTGCTCATGTCGCTCCAGGCCCTGGCCGGGATCAGCGAGGCCAAGGGCGATTACGCCGAGGCCCGCCGCCTGCTGACCCGCGCGCTGCGGATCGAGTCCGAGTTCGGCGCCGACCTGGCCGACTCGGTCATCACTGAGAGCCTGTGGCGCCTCGACGCGACGTACGGCGACGACCCGGAGGCCGTGCTCGCCCGCCTGCGCACCGAGCAGGCCCGCGCGGCCCGCTCCTGGAGCTCCGAGAACGTCATGGCGGCGCGCGTCTCCGCCGCCGTGTGCCTGCGCCGCCTCGGACGGCCCGAGGATGCCCGCGACGAGCTGCTCGCGGCCGAGGCCGACCGCCCGGAGTACGTCAAGTTCTCCGACGTCGCGCAGCGGCTCTACCGGCAGCTCGCCGAGGTGGCGAGCGAACTCGGCGACCGCGACTTGGAGCGTCGGGCCGCCGAGATGCGCATCGACGAGGGCTGGCCGTTCAGTTCATGAGCTTGCGGCGGTAGGCCCGCAGCGACAGCGGCACGAACACCGCCAGCGTTCCGGCGCACCAGGCGGCCAGGGACAGCAGGTAGCCCCCGGAGACGTCCCCGGCGAGGACGCCGCGCACCGATTCGGCCACCGCGGTCACCGGGTTGACCCTGGCGACCCATTGGAGCGCGTCCGGCAGGGTGTCGATCTCGATGAACGCCGTCGAGATGTACGACAGCGGCATCAGCAGCGCGATCATCCAGGTCTGGATCTGGTCCTCGGTCTTGGCGGTGAGGCCGACCAGGACCATCGTCCAGGAAGCGCAGAAGAGGAAGGCCAGCACGATCGCGGCGGCCGCGATCACGTCGGCGGCACCGGCCTCGGGCCGGTAGCCGATCGCGAAGGCGACCCCGCCGACGACCAGCAGCGCCCAGGCGTGCTTGACCATGTCGGCCGCCACGCGGCCGCCCAGCAGCGCGAACCGGGACACCGGCATCGCCGTCAGGCGGTCGAACACCCCGGACTTGAGGTCGGCGTGCAGACCGAGGCCGGTGGTCGGGATCGCGAAGAACAGGCCCATGACGATGATCGTCGGCCCCGCGTACTGCAGGAAGTCCTGCCAGCTGCCCATCATCTGGCCGCCCATGAAGAACGTGATGGACAGCAGGATCATCAGCGGGATCATGAAGAACTCGATCAGCGTCGCCGGGTTGTTCCTGATCGAGGCGAGCGAGCGCGCCGCCATCGACGCCGTCTGCGCGAACGTGCCGCGGCGCGTGTTCCAAGTCGTCGCCGTCATGCCGCGACCTCCTCTTTCTCATCGTTCGACTCGGCCCTGTGGCCGGTCAGGGTCAGGAACACCTCGTCGAGCGTGGGCTCGTCGAGTCCGAACGAGGCCAGGTCGACCCCGGCCTGCGTCACGCGCGACATCACCGCCGTGGCCTCCCCGGCGTGGGCGACCGGCACGACCGCCTCGCCCTCCTCGATCTTGGCCGCGGCGCCGATCGTCCCGTCGGCGAGGACGACCAGCTGCGGCAGGGCCTCGGGCCGCACCGGCCGCATGCGCAGCACGAGGCCGCCGACCATCCGCTTGAGCTCGGCCGGCGCGCCGGAGGCGATGACGCGCCCGGCGTCGATGACCGCGATCGAGTCGGCCAGCTGGTCGGCCTCCTCCAGGTACTGGGTGGTCAGGAGCACCGTGGTGCCCTCGGCCACCAGGTCGCGGACGACGTCCCACAGCCCGCCCCGGCTCTTCGGGTCCAGGCCGGTGGTCGGCTCGTCCAGGAACAGCACCTCGGGGCGGCGGACGACGGACGCGGCCAGGTCCAGGCGGCGGCGCATCCCGCCGGAGTACTTGCCGGCGGGCCGACTCGCCGCGTGGACGAGGTCGAACCGCTCGAGCAGCTCGGCCGCCCGGGCCTTCGCCTGGGGGCGGGAGGCGCCGAGCAGGCGGGCGATGAGCACGAGGTTCTGCTCGCCGGTCAGGTTCTCGTCCAGACCGGCGTACTGGCCGGTCAGGCCGATGCGGTCGCGGACCTCGTCGGCCTTCGCGACCACGTCGAGCCCCAGGACGCGGGCGGTGCCGGCGTCGGGGTGGGTGAGGGTGCTCAGGATCCGGACCGCGGTGGTCTTGCCGGCGCCGTTGGGGCCGAGGACTCCCAGGACCGATCCGGCGGGGGCGGTGAGGTCGACGCCGTCGAGGGCGCGGACGTCGCCGAATGCCTTCACCAGCCCTCTGACCTCGATCGCGTGTCGCATGGCATGCCTTTCCGGTTTCGTCTTGCTGTGACGAGACCAGCGTGCGGGCGCGTTCTTTCACCGCGCTCGCACTGGCCTTGCACCGCGCTTGCACCGCGCCGCGGGAAGCGAAAGGGGCCGCACCCCCGACGGGATGCGGCCCTGGTGAAGGGAGGGATCAAGCCCCTTGCGGCGATGTCCGCGAGCCGTAAATTAACCCTTGATGGCCCCCGTGATGACGGCCTTGGTGAAGTGCTTCTGGATGAACGGGTACATGATCACGATCGGCACGATCGTGCAGACCACGACGGCCATCTTGAGCGCCGCCGTGGGAGCGGCCGCGGTCGACTGGTACTGCGCGGCGTTGGAGGCCGCTCCCGGCAGGCCCTGCGTCGACATGAGCATCCGCTGCAGCACCACCTGGATCGGCTGCGTGTCCAGGCCCGGCGTGTACAGCACCGCCTGGAAGTAGATGTTCCAGTAGCCGACGGCGTAGAACAGCGCGATGACCGCCAGGATCGCCTTCGACATCGGCAGCACGACCCGGAACAGGATCCGGAACTCCCCGGCGCCGTCCATCTTCGCCGCGTCGATGAGCTCGCCGGGCACGCTGGTCATGAAGAACGAGCGCAGCACGATGAGGTTGAAGGCGTTGAGCGCCATCGGCAGGATCAGCGACAGGTAGTTGTCGAACAGGCCCAGCTGCTGGACCACCAGGAAGCTCGGGTACATGCCGGGGGCGAACAGGAAGGTGAACAGGATCAGCATCAGCAGCGGGCGGTGCCCCAGCGATCCGGGCCGCGAGAGCCCGTAGGCCGCGCCGATGGTGAGCACCATGCTGATCGCGGTGCCGCCGACGGTGAGGATGATCGTCAGGAGCAGCGAGTCGGTGAGCGCCCCGCCGCTGAAGATCTCCTGGTAGGCCCGGAGACTCAAGTCGGTGGGGAGGATCAGCAGGTTCCCGCCGGCGCGGTTGAGCGCGTCCTCGCTGGCGAAGCTGGTGGCCACGACCGCCCACAGCGGGATGATGATGGCCGCCGCGTAGCAGATCAGGAACGCGGCCTTGGTCAGCTTCCCGAAGAGCGACGGCTCCTCGTCCCAGGAGGGCCGCCGGTTCTTGACTCGCGGCTTTTGGAGGCGGATGTCGGTGGTGCTCATGACTTCTGGTAGATCCCTTGCTCTCCGAGGCGGTGGGCGATGTGGTTGGCGGCCAGGACCAGCAGCAGCCCGATGATGCCCTTGAACAGGCCCGCCGCGGTGCCGAGCGACTCGCCGTTGGAAGACAGGATCGTCCGGTAGTAGACGAAGGTGTCGAGCACTTCGGTGGTCTGGTAGCCGACGGCCTCACGCTGGAGCTGGTACTGCTCGAAGCCGACGGTGAGGATGGTGCCGATCTGGAGGATGAGCAGGAGCACGATGACCGGCCTGATGCCGGGGAGGGTGATGTGCCACATGCGGCGCCAGCGGCTCGCCCCGTCGACGGCGGCGGCCTCGTAGAGGCTGGGATTGATCGACGAGAGCGCGGCCAGGAAGATGATCATGCCCCAGCCCGCGTCCTTCCACGTCCACTGCATCCAGGCCAGGAACATGAAGCTGTCGGGGTCGGCGGTGACGTTGAGCCTGTCGCCGCCGAAGCCCAGCATCCAGTTGCTGACCAGGCCGTCGGCGCCGAGCATCTGGATGAACACGGTGACGACCAGGACCCAGGAGAAGAAGTACGGCAGGTAGACGATCGACTGGAAGACGCTGCGGACCCGGGTCGAGATGACGCTGTGCATGACCAGGGCGAGGAAGATCGACAGCGGGAAGACGAGGGCCAGCTGCGCCAGCGCGAACTGGAGCGTGTTGACCAGCGCGGGCATGAAGTACGGGTCGGAGAACAGCCGCCCGAACCAGGCGAAGCCCACGAACGGGTTCTCCCAGAAGGGCCGGTACGGACTGTAGTCCATGAACGCGATGATGTTCCACGACGAGGGCCAGTAGAAGAACACCGAGAGTTGGGCCAGCGCCGGGAGGGTCATGATCAGCAGGGGCCAGTCGTGGCGAAGCCGCTGCGACACCGTCTGCTTGCGGACGATGCGAGGCCTGTCCGGAGCCCCGCCTGCGGCCGGAGGCGCTGAGGTCTTGAGTGCTGCCATTGCTTTTGAGAATCCAGTCGTGAGTCCGGTGGAGGGTCGGGGGAACGGCGACGGCCGGACGACCGCGAGGCCGCCCGGCCGGTCGGTCAGCCGTGGAGGGCCTTGTACGCGGCCGTGTAGTGCTCGCGACCGGCCTCGCCACCGTTGTTGAGGAACGTCTCGACCATCTCGGGGATCGCCGAGAGGTCGGCGCGTCCGTAAGCGATGTCGTCCTGCTGGTCGATCAGGGTCTGACCGGCGGTCTTGAAGTCGGCCGGGCCCTCGACCCGCATGCCCTCCCAGATGTTGACCTCGGCGTAGTCCTTGACCGACGCGTTGTAGTCGAACTTCGCCTGGACGAAGTCGGGGGCGCCGGTGAGGAAGGTCTGCACCTGGCCCGAGAAGGTCTTGAAGTTGACCGGGGCCTGGACGACCTCGGTGCCGACCTCGGTGTGGACCGGGGTGCCGTCCTCGCCGTACTCGAACTGCTCGCCCTCGAAGCCGTACCACAGCATCTCGTACTCTTTGGTGCCGTACGGGGCGGAGCACCAGTTGGCGACGTCGAGGATCTCCTCGACCTGCTCCTGGTCGAGGTCCTTGCTGAGGAACAGCCAGCCCTCCACGCCGGTGCCGACGTGGACCAGCGGGGTCCGGCCGTTCGCGGCGAGCGCGCCGACCGGGGCGATCGCGCCCTCGACCTGGCCGCCGGCGGCCTGGGTGGAGTAGTCCTGCCACCACGACATGTTGTCCTGCTGGAACAGGATGGTGCCGGCCTTGTGCAGTTCCTTGCCGTCGAGCGTGCCGCTGGGGGCGTCGGGGTGGACGAGCTTCTCGTCCCAGGCGGTGCGGCGGAACTCCAGCCACTCGGTGTACTCGGGCCGCTCGCAGTTGTGGATGAGCTTGTCCTGCTCCTCGTCCCAGTACCAGCCGTCGCCGCTGGCCAGGTTGAACCACTGGGGCGAGATGTAGTCGAGGCCGAGGAAGGCCCAGCGCCCGGCCGCGTCGTCGGACCAGGTGCGGGCGACTTCGAGGAGCTCTTCGACCGAGGTCGGCATGGCCAGGCCGTCGGCCTCGAGCAGGTCGGTGCGGGCGAGCAGGCCGTTGCCGGGGCCGCCCCAGATGCTGCCGGGGACGCCGAAGATGCGGGCGGACTCGGGGTCCTCCGGGTCGGTGGACCACACCGACTGCCCCCAGGCGGCGGTCTGGCGCCCGGCCAGCAGCGGCCAGCGGTCGGCGATGTCGCCCTTGAGGATGTCGGTCAGGTCGTAGAAGCTGTTGACGACCGTCTCGCGGAAGTTGCTCTGCGAGGAGAGCATCCAGCTGAACAGGTAGATGCCGTTGCCGAACTCGTTCGCCTGGATCCACTGCGCGGAGGTCTCCGCGTAGGTGTTGCCGTCGGCCTGGCGCAGGTTGATCTCGGTGCCGCCCCATGCCTCGTGGAGGCCCGCGTAGTACGGGTCGTCCGCGGAAGGAACCGTGCCCCAGACCGGCATGGTGATCTCGTAGGTGCCGCTGCCGGAGGGCAGATCGGTGACCGCCTGGACCGGCTCGGGGTAGCTGGTGAACCCCGAGGGGTGGTTCGGCGGCTCGCCGACCAGGTCGGGCTCGAACGGGAGGGGCCATTCCTTGTAGGTGGGCAGGAAGTCGAAGCCCTCGGTGGTCTGGGAGGTGCCGCCGCCGGATTCGATGTCACTGCAAGCGGCGATCATGGGCAGGCCCGCGGCTCCTGCGGCGCCGAGGCCGGCTGCCTTGAAGAGGGAGCGGCGCCTGAACGGCGACCTGCGGGAGGGAGTAGCCACGTTGCGGTCCTTTCGGTCAAGTATTCGTGAGGGTTGAGAGGTGTGAGAGCCGGTAGTTAGTTCGGCTGCTCGATAAACTAAAGTAGCGCACGGTGATAACCGCTACAAGCGAGGGGTCCGGGCGAATCCATCGCGGATTGATCACGATTCGGGAAAGGCGTCGCCGGACGGGGCCTCGTGACGACCGGTTGTCGCCATCGAAGACAATTCCATCTACGGCTCGCAAGCTCTGCCGTGGAGGCCGATCCGCGGCTCGCAAGCGTCGCCGTGGAGGAGCCACAAGTTCAGCAGGAGGTAAGAATGGCGATGCGCATAGCGGCGAAGACCCCCGGCCAGGGCGTCGGCGCCGAGGGGGGGACCGGCCGCGCCCGGCGAGCCGACTTCACCGACGTGCGCGCCAACAACCTGGGCTACGTCCTGCGCCAGGTCCGCGCCGAGGGGCGGTGCTCGCGCGCCGACCTGGCGGCCAAGACCGGCTTGAACAAGGCCACCGTCTCCAGTCTCGTCGCCGAGCTCATCGAGCGCCGCGTCCTGCGCGAGTCCGGATCGGTCATCGGCAACATCGGACGGCCCGCCGTGCTGCTGAGTGTGGACACCGGCTACTACGCCTCACTCGGCGTCGAAGTCAATGTGGACTACATGACGCTCGTCGCGGTCGACTTGGCGGGCAACCGGCTCCTCAGCTGGCGCCGCGCCCACGACGGCGCCGGGTCCACCGCGGGCAAGTCGGTCTCGGCCCTGGCCGGCCTCGCCAAGCGCGCCGTGGACAAGATGGACGCCGAGGGCCGCCAGATCCTCGGCCTCGCCGTCGCCGTGCCCGGCATGATCGACAACGACGGCGTCGTCCAGCGCGCCCCCATGCTCGGCTGGGACGACTTCGACCTCACCGCCCGCCTCCACGCGGCCATGCGCGATCCGAAGTACGCCGTCTCGGTCGACAACGACGCCAACCTCGGCGCCGTCGCCGAGCAGCGCTTCGGCGCCTACGCGGGGGTCGGCAACATGATCTACCTGACCGGCGAGGTCGGCCTCGGCTCGGGGCTCATCGTCGACGGCGAGCTGCGCCGCGGCGCCACCGGCTTCGCCGGGGAGATCGGCAACCTCCTCATCGAGATCGACGGCCGCACCGGCCGCGTCGAGGACCTCGCCAGCGTCAGCGCCGTCCTGGCCGAGCTGGCCGAGACCGACCAGATCGCCGGGGCCGAAGTCGAGGCCGAAGTCGAGGACATCGTCACCCGCGCCCGCGCAGGGGAGGCCGACGTCGCGGCGGCCCTCCAGCGCATCGGGCGGGCCCTCGGCGCGGGCATCGCGCTGGCCGTGGACCTGCTCAACCCCGAGGCGGTCGTCCTCGGCGGCCACTACCAGGCCCTGAGTCCGTGGATCGTCCCCGCCGCCGAGGCCGAGCTCGCCGCGCGCGCCCACGCCTCGGGCGCCGGAGGCACCGAGATCGTCGTCTCCGCCCTCGGCCACGAGGCCCCCGCACTCGGCGCCGCCACCGGCATCCTCAACGACATCGACGCCGGTCTCATGCCCACCCCGCTGGGCTCTTGACCGCGCTTCGTCCGGGCTCCTGACCGGCTTCGTTCCCCAACTGTTACCTCGGCCGTCGCCGCAGGTCCCGGGCCTGCGGCGACGACCGCACCGCCGCTCGGCCCCCGCCCGCCTTGACGGGCGAGGGAGCGCCGGTGTAGAACACTTCTATTCCTTCAATCGAAGCGCTTCGAAAGCCGTAACCAGGTTTTCTGTTTCCGTAATCGAAGCGCTTCGACAAGACAGCGGCGTCCAAGCTAGGAAATCACGATGACCCACACCCGTCGCCCCGCCCACACCCCGAACCGGAGTGAACGCGGCGCTTTCCACACTGACGAAGCCCAGCCCGCCTTCCGCGACCCCTCCCTGCCCCGCGCCGAGCGCGTCGCCGACCTCCTCGGCCGCCTCACCCTCGACGAGAAGGTCGGCCTGCTCCACCAGTACCACCGCCCCGTCGAACGGCTCGGGATCGGCCCGTTCAAGACCGGCACCGAGGCCCTTCACGGCCTCGCGTGGCTCGGCGAGGCCACCGTCTTCCCGCAGGTCGTCGCGCTCGGCGCCACCTGGAACCCCGAACTCGTCCAGTCCGTGGGCGCCGCCGTCGCCGACGAGGTCCTCGCCTACCACCACCGCGACCCGGCGGGGGCCGGGCGCAACGTGTGGGCCCCCACCGTCAACCCGCTGCGCGACCCGCGCTGGGGCCGCAACGAGGAGGGCTACTCCGAGGACGCCTGGATGACCGGCCTCATGGGCGCCGCCTACGCCCGCGGCCTCAAAGGCGAGGGCGAGGTCTGGAAGACCGCGCCCACCGTCAAGCACTTCCTGGCCTACGGCAACGAGGCCGACCGCTGCACCACCTCGTCCAACATGCCGCCGCGCGTGCTGCGCGAATACGAGTTCGCCGCCCACCGCCCGGCACTGGCGAGCGGTGACGCCGTGGCGGTCATGCTGTCCTACAACCTCGTCAACGGCCGCCCCGCGCACGTCTCCCCGCTGGTGAACACCGAGCTGCGCACCTGGACCGCGGACGAGGTCCTCATCGTCTCCGACGCTTACGCCCCCAACAACCTCGCCGGTCTCCAGGGCTACTTCGACGACCTGCCGACCGCCTACGCCCACGCCGTCAAGGCCGGGCTGGACTCCTTCACCCAGGACGACGACAAGCCCGAGGCCGTCCTCGGCCACATCGAGGCCGCCCTCGAACGCGGCCTGCTGGGCGAGGACGACGTCGACACCGCCGTGCGCCGGGGCCTCACCGTCCGCTTCGGGCTCGGCGAGTTCGACCCCGAGGACCCGTACGCGGCCATCGGCGACGAGGCCGTCGACTCCGAGTCGCACCGGGCCCTCGCCCGCGAGGCCGCCACCCAGTCGATCACCGTCCTCAAGAACACGGGGATCCTGCCGCTGCGGGAGCCGAAGACGATCGCCGTCATCGGCCCGCTCGCCGATGTCCAGTTCGAGGACTGGTACTCCGGCACGCTGCCCTACGCCGTCACCGCCCGCGCGGGCCTCGCCGAGCGCGCCGAAGTGCGCTGCACGGAAGGCGTCGACCGCGTCCGCCTGCGCCACAAGAACGGCTACGTCACCGCGTCGTCCGACGGCTCGTCGGTGAGCATCGCCGAGTCCACCGGCGCCGCCGCCCAGTTCGACCTCTTCGACTGGGGCGGCTGGTCGTACGCGGCCCGCAACGTCGCCACCGGCAGGTTCATCGCCGGACGCGTCGACGGCACCGTCACCGCCGACTCCAAGGGCCCCAGCGAATGGGACGTCATCGAGACGTTCAAGATCGTCGAGGTCGAGGGCGGCAAGATCACCCTCCGCCAGATCCACAAGGAGGAGGGCGCCGAGACCGGCAAGTGGTTCGCCATCGGCGAGGACGGGCGCCTGACGCTGAGCGGGGACGCCGCGAACGCGGCCGCGTTCGACTTCGAGTTCGTCTCCAAGGGCCACGACGCCGCCGCCGAGCTCGCCGCCGCCGCCGACGTCGCCGTCGTGGTCGTCGGCGACCACCCGCTGGTCAACGGCCGCGAGACCGAGGACCGCACCGACCTCAACCTCCCCAATGCACAGGAATGGCTCCTGCGCCGGGTCTGCGAGGCGAACCCGAATACCATTCTGGTCATGTCCTCGTCCTATCCCTTCGCCCCCGCCTGGGCCGCGCGGCACGCGCCCGCGGTGGTGTGGTCGGGCCACGGTGGACAGGAATGGGGCCACGCCCTGGCCGACGTCCTCTTCGGCGACCGCGACGCCGAGGGCCGCCTGCCGCAGACGTGGTACACCGACGCCGCCGAGCTTCCCGCGATGCTCGACTACGACATCATCGCCTCCGACGCGACCTACATGTACTACCTCGGCCAGCCGCTGTTCCCCTTCGGGCACGGCCTGTCCTACGCCGACTTCACTTACGCGAACCTCACCGTCGACCGCACCCTGGCCGCCGCCGGGGACGAGCTCGCCGTCACCGTCGACGTGACCAACGCCTCCGAGCGCGACGGTGTCGAAGTCGTCCAGCTCTACTCCCACCAGTGCGGCTCGCGCGTCAAGCAGCCGCTGCGCCAGCTGCGCGGCTTCGAGAAGCTCCGCCTGGCCGCGGGCGAGACGCGGACCGTCTCGTTCACCGTCGCCGTATGCGACCTCGCGCACTGGGACAACGTCACCGGCCGCATGATCGTCGAGAAGAGCCGCCAGCGGCTCATGATCGGCCGCTCGGCCACCGACATCGTCCTCTCGGCGTCGGTCCGCGTCGACGGCGAGGTGGTCGGCCCCCGCGACCTCACGACCCCGCTCGCCGCGGCCGCCAACGACGCCTACTCCGGCGTCCTGTGGCGCGACGAGGACCAGGTGTCCGGCGACGTCATCGCCGCCGAGGAGGCCGGAGGCTGGATCATGCTCGGCGACTGCGACTTCGGCGACGCCGCATACGCGACCGTGACCGCCCGCGTCGCCGGGCAGCCTTCCCAGCTCACCCTGCGCGTCGACGACCCGCTCGACGGCGACGTCCTCGCCAAGATCGACACCCCGGCCACCGGCGGCGTCTACGACTACACCGACGTCACCGTCGAACTCGGCCGCGCCGAGGGCGTCAAGGACCTCTACGTCAGCTTCGAGAGCGGCCGGGTCCGCCTGGCGTCGCTCGGCTTCGGGCGGGCCGAGCGGTGAACGGCTCCCGCGGCGTCACCATCGCCGACGTGGCGGCGCGGGCCGGAGTCGCCGCGAGCACCGTCTCATACGTCCTGAGCGGGAAGCGGTCGATCTCGCCCGCCACCGCCCAGCGCGTCATGGACGCGGTGGCCGAGCTCGGCTACCACCCGCACGCCGGGGCCCGCTCGCTCGCGTCCCGCCGCGCCGGGGTCGTCGCCATGATGCTGCCGCTGCGCGACGGCATGCACCTGCCGGTGCTGATGCAGTTCGCCTCCGGCGCGGTCACCGAGGCCCGGCGCCACGACCAGGACGTGCTGCTCATGACCGCCGACGAGGGCCCCGCCGGGCTCGCGCGCGTGGCCGCCTCCTCGATCGTCGACGGGCTCATCCTCATGGACGTCGAGGTCCGCGACCCGCGCGTGGAGGCCCTGCGCCGCCTCGGCCTGCCGAGCGTCCTCATCGGGTTCCCCGCCGACGCCGCCGGGCTGACCTGCGTCGACCTCGACTTCACCGCCGCCGGCCGCGAATGCGCCGACTACCTGATCGGCCGCGGCTGCCGCGACATCGCCCTCCTGGGCGCCTCGGAGGCCGTCTACGAGCGGCGCACCGGCTTCGCCGAGCGGGTCCGCGCGGGCTTCCTCGGCCGCCGCGAGGCCTGCGACCGCGCCGAGACCAAGCCAATTTACGGCCTCGCGAACTCGGCCGTGGCCGTGCCGTGCCCGGACGACCCGGTCTCGGTGCAGCGGACCGTCAAGGAGCTGCTGGCCTCCCGGCCCGGTCTGACCGGCCTGGCCGTGCACAACGAACCGGCCGTCCCGCACGTGATGCACGCGCTGTCCGACGCCGGGAAGCTGGTGGGGGAGGACTTCCACGTCGTCGTCATCGGCCCCGACGAGGTCGGCGAGCGCGTCCACCCCCGGCTCCCCTCGGTGCTGGTCCCGGCCGAGCGGCTCGCCGAGATCGCCGTGGGCCACCTGATGCGCAAGCTCGACGGCCTCGACGTCCCCGAATCGACGCTCGTCGAACCGCAGCTCACGGTCCGTTGACGAACGGGGGCCGCGCGGGGGCCGTGTGGCAGAATGGCCGCGTGTTCACAGAGCAGCGGGTCGTGGTCTCGGCGGCCGAAGAGTCGCTCCCCCTGGCGATCCGGGAACTCGAGCTCGAACTCGGACCCGAGGCCGCGGTGGAGCCGATCGGCCCCGAGACGGTCGTCGTCACCGCTCCCGGCCTCACCGCCCAGGAGGTCGCCGACCGCTGCGAGGAGGCCCCGCTGGTCTTCCCCAGGCACCTCACCGTCGAGTCGGCGCTGCTCGCACCGGACGCGGACCTCGACCGGATCGCCGACGCCGCCCTCGAAGCGGTGCGCGAGGCCGGCGTCGAGAGCGACATCGCCGTCCAGTCGTGGGTGAGCGGCCGGTCCGGCTACGACTTCGGGCCCGCCCAGGCGTTCGCCGCCGTCGCCGACCGCCTCCGCGGCGCCGGCTACGAGGTGGCCAGGTCCGGCCGGTTCCACACCCTCTCGTGCTGCCTCACCGACCGAGGGGTGCTCTTGGGCGTCAACGAGACCCGCGACAGCCTCAGCGACTGGCCCGGCGGCGGCGTGCGCCTGTCCAAGAGCCGCGACCAGATCTCCCGCGCCGAGTTCAAGCTCGAGGAGGCGATCGGGGAGTTCGGCCTCGAGCTGCCCGAGGGCGGCAGGGCCGTCGACTTCGGCGCCGCCCCCGGCGGCTGGACCCGCATCCTGCGCCTGCACGGCCTGCGCGTGTGGGCCGTCGACCCCGGCGACCTGGACGAGCGCCTCGACGGCGACGACGGGATCAGGCACCTCGCGCTCACCGCCGGGAGGTTCCTGCGCAGCAACCGGACCGTCTTCGACGTCGCGGTCAACGACATGCGCATGGACCCGGACCTCAGCTGCGACCTGATGGTCCGCGCCGCCGAGACCCTCGCGCCCGGCGCGCTCGCGGTCGTGACGCTCAAGACCGGCAGCCGGGAGGTCCTCGAGACCGTCGACGCCGGTCTGCGGCGGCTCGGCGAGGCCTACGAGATCCTGCACGCCCGCCAGCTGCGCCACAACCGGCATGAGATCACCGTGATCGCCCGCAAGCGGTCCGGGGCCCCGTCCTAGGGCCGGGCCCCGGTCGGGCGCCGCCCTCGGTCACGTGTCGTTTTCGGGTGGCACCACGCCGTGGTCTTCGAGCCACGGGAGCGGGTCGACCGGCACGCCGTGGATGCGGACCTCGAAGTGCAGGTGCGGACCGGTCGAGTGGCCGGTGTTGCCGGTCAGGGACACCTTCTCGCCGGGGTCGACGTCCTCGCCGAGGTTGACGAGGATCTCGTCGGCGTGCCCGTAGGCGGTCTCGATGCCGCCGCCGTGGTCGATCACGACGAAGTTGCCGTAGCCGCTCACCCAGCCGGTGAAGGTGACCGTCCCGTCGCCGATGGCCAGGTTCGGCTCACCGGGCTCGTTCGCGAAGTCCAGCCCCTCGTGCATCCGGCCCCAGCGCTCGCCGAAGTCGGAGGAGATCTCGTCGTCGGAGGGGGTGACCCAGTGCGGGTGCGCCGCCTCGTACGCGGCCGCCTCGGCGGCCTCGCGCTCGGCTTCGGCCTGGACCTCCGCCTCGGCCTCGTCGAGCGCCCGCTTCTCGGCCTCGGCGGCGGCGCCCACCTCGACCGCCGAGCGCGCGGCCTCGCGCTGCACGGCGATCTCGTCGAGCACCGTTTCGACCGGCCAGGCGGTCTGTGGCGAATTGAGCGCTTCGGCGGCCCGTTCGGACCGGGCCTCGGCGGCCTGACCGCAGGCGGTCGCCAGCACCACCCCGGTGGTGATCGCGGTGACCAGGCCCGCGGTCACGAGACGACGGGTGTGACGTTCGCGACGGATCCGGCGCAGTCGCTCCACGGCCCGGAGGCGGCGGCTGGAGGATTCACGGTCGGGGTGCTTGTCGGAAAGATCGTGTATGCCCATAGCGCGGGGAAATCTACCCGGTCCGATCCGGACACATGGTCCATGACCAGGTGATACAACGCCCCAAGTGGTCCGCTTTCCAGGCTTTTAGGACTTCGCGGTCGGCGAGCGCTCCTACGAAAGGATGAGGGTGTTCACGTTCAGTGATCGAACATGTCCACGCAGTGTTCTCGGCTATATCGGGATGACCGTGACGCGCGCCGCCGCCTAGACTTGACGGGTCTGCCCGCTCGGGCAATCGAATCAATGTCTTGGGGGAGTGCCATGATCACCGCCACCGGTCTCGAGCTGCGCGCCGGTTCGCGCATCCTCCTGTCCGGGGCCGATCTGCGAGTGCAGCCCGGTGACCGGATCGGCCTCGTCGGCCGCAACGGCGCCGGCAAGACCACGACGATGAACGTCCTCGCCGGTCTCACCCAGCCCTACGACGGCCGCATCGAGAGCAACGGGCCCTTCGGCTACCTGCCGCAGGACCCGCGCTTCGCCGACCTCTCCCAGACCGCCGCCAACCGCGTGCTGTCGGCGCGCGGCCTCGACCGGCTGCTCGCCGACCTCCAGAAGACCGAGGCCGAGCTCGCCGAGACCGTCGACGACGCGTACCGCGACAAGCTCGTGCGCCGCTACTCCCGCCTCGAAGAGCAGTTCGCCGCCCGCGGCGGCTACGCGGCCGAGGCCGACGCCGCGCGCATCTGCTCGAACCTCGGCCTGGAGGACCGCATCCTCGGCCAGTCGCTGGCGACCCTCTCCGGCGGCCAGCGCCGCCGCGTCGAGCTCGCCCGCATCCTCTTCGCCGACGACGGCGACGGCATCCTCCTGCTCGACGAGCCCACCAACCACCTCGACGCCGACTCCATCAACTGGCTGCGCGGCTTCCTCGCCGGGCACAAGGGCGGCCTGGTGCTCATCACGCACGACGTCGAACTGCTCGACGAGGTCGTCAACAAGGTGTGGTTCCTCGACCCCACCCGCTCGGTCATCGACGCCTACAACCTCGGCTGGAAGGCCTACCAGCGCCAGCGGGCCGAGGACGCCGAGCGGCGCCGCCGCGAGCGGGCCAACGCCGAGAAGAAGGCCACCGCCCTCACCAAGCAGGCCGCCAAGCTCGGCGCGAAGGCCACCAAGGCCAAGGCCGCCAAGAACATGCTGCGCCGCGCCGAGGCCATGATCGACGACCTCGAAGACGACATCCTGACCGAGAAGGTCGCCGACGTGCGCCTGCCCCAGCCCGCCTCGTGCGGGAAGGTCCCGCTCACCGCCGCCGGCCTGTCCAAGCACTACGGCTCGCTGGAGATCTTCTCCGGGGTCGACCTGGCGATCGACCGCGGCTCGCGCGTGGTCATCCTCGGCCTCAACGGCGCGGGCAAGACAACGCTGCTGCGCATCCTGGGCGGGTCGCTCGAACCCGACACCGGCGAGGTCACCCCCGGACACGGGCTGCGCATCGGCTACTTCGCGCAGGAGCACGACACGCTCGACCACACCGGGACCGTCCTGGAGCAGATGCAGTCCGCCGCCTCCGACTCGGGCGCGGACCTGCCGGACGCCGAACTGCGCAAGATCCTCGGCGCGTTCCTGTTCCCCGGCGAGGACGTCCACAAGCCCGTGCACGTCCTCTCCGGCGGCGAGAAGACCCGCCTGGCGCTGGCCAGCCTCGTCTGCTCGGGCGCGAACGTGCTGCTGCTCGACGAGCCGACGAACAACCTCGACCCGGCGAGCCGCCAGCAGGTGCTCGACGCCGTCGACGGCTTCGCCGGGGCGATCGTCATGGTCACCCACGACCCGGGCGCGGTGGAGGCCCTGCGCCCCGAGCGGGCGATCCTCCTGCCCGACGGCGACGAGGACCTCTGGTCCGACGACCTGATGGAACTCGTCGAACTCGCCTGAGGACCGCTCAGGAGTACATCATCACGATCGCGGCGCACGCCCCCGCGGCGGCCGACGCCATCAGCGGCACCCTGATCGACCGGCCGCGCCGCTCGGCGGCCCTCGAACCGTGCCGCGACGCGGTGGCCGCCACGACCAGCCACGGGCACAGCGCCACCCAGCCGTACTCGGGCCGATCGGGGTTCGCGCCGCTCAGCGGCGCCAGCAGCAGCGCCATGATCGGCCCGGCCATGAGCGGCCACGCCGAACCGGTCCCGAAGCGCCGCAGGCTCTCCACGATCGCCGGGCCGCACGCCGCGCACACCAGCGCCGGCATGAGCAGCAGCCACCACAGCTGCCCCGGATGCGCCGCGATCTCGCCGACCGCCGCGTCGTACGTGTCGATCAGCCCCGCGGGCCACGAATTGCCGAACGTCGCCGCGAACGCCAGCACGCCCAGGGCCGCCGCGGCGGACGTGAGGATGTGCCAGGGGCGGCGGCGCGCGAAGTACAGGCACAGCAGCGAGACGGCGAACCAGGCCGCCCCGTAGGACAGCAGCGCCGCGATCCCGAGCAGGCCGCCGGTGGCCGCCGCGCCCCAGAACGCGCGGCCGCCCTTGACGCGCCGCTCGGAGGTCACCGCGCCCGCGGCGAGGACCGCGGCGCACGCGGCCGCGGCGACGCCGTCCATGCCCAGGGTGGTCCAGGCCGCCCACGGGCCGAGGATGAGCACCGGCGCGAGCGCGCGGGCCGCGACCGGCCCGCACACCGATCGGACCGCCACGAGCGTCAGCGGCACCGCCAGGCACGAGAGCGCCGTGACGGTGATGGCCAGGCCCGCCTGCGAACCGGTGTAGGCCACGAGCTGCCCGATGGCGGCGACCGAACCGGGCGTATCGGTCGGAGTGGTGGTGGGGTCGACATTGGTGTGCAGCGCCCCCGACCACGTCAGCGAGGCCAGATAGGACAGCACCAGCAGGTTGTGCCACGACATCCGCGCCGCCGCGGGCCGGTGCGCGGCCCACAGCACCGCCGCGGCCGTCAGCGGCGCGACCACCATGCCGGCGGTGACGTGCAGCGACAGGTTCTGAGACGGCCACCACGGCAGCGTGGAGGGCCCCACCACCTCGGAGAAGGACACGGCCACCGAGGCCAGCGTCAGCGTCGCGACCAGCAGCGACACCCAGATGACGATGTCACGCCACTGCTGGTGGCGCACCCGGCTCTCGGCGAGGGCGTCCACCGAGCCGGTTAGCGGAGTCTGCGGCGCGGTCACGTCACGAAACTATCGGGTATCCGACAGAAGTGACCGCCAGGCAGCGGAACTCCGGCAAACTTCACAAGACACGTTGATCACCGTCCGTACTCAAGGAAGGACAAATGAACCCCGACGCTCCCGCACCCCGCAGTGACCTCGACGCAGGCACTGCTCCAGGCACCTCCAGAACCGATCCGAACCGGCAGGTCCGCGGCGACGAACGCCGCGAGCTGACCGAGCACGTCACCGCCGAATACCTGAAAGGGCAGAGCATCCGGGACATCGCCTCAACCATAGGACGCTCATACGGGTTCGTGCACCGCCTCCTCAGCGAAGGTGGCGTCAAGCTCAGAACCCGCGGCGGCGCCCGCAAGGCGCGCGGGCGCTGACACGGCGCGCCGCGTCCCGCACCCTCACGCGGGACCGGGGCCGCCGACCCGCGCGAGCGGCGCGTCTTCGCCGCCGGACGGCCGCCGACGCGATGCCGAGCCCGCCATCGGCACTCCCGCGCCCCGCGTGCCCGCCGCGCGAGTCTGAAGCCGTCCGGCCAGGCCCGCGTCACTCGCGGCGGCCGTGAAATAAACGCCGGACCTCCCTGCGTTGATAATCGGTGGCGCGATCACGCGCAGCACGACCAAGCCCAAGCCCCGCCGACCGCAGACCCTTGGGCGCCTGACGTTCGGGAGGCCAAGTGTCATCAATGGGAGCCGGGGGATGGGACGCCATGCGCTCCCTGCGGCGAGGCGACGACCTCAAGGGCGTCAAGCTCACCCGCGGCGTCAAGCGCCGCATCCTCCGCTTCGCCAGGCCCTACGCCCGCGACATCGTGATCTTCCTGATCCTGGTCACCGCCATCGCCGCGATCGGCGTCGCCACCCCCGTCCTGGCCGGCGACATCGTCAACGAGCTCACCGCCCCCGGCGGCACCCAGCGCGGCGTCCTGACCTTCGCCGCCATCATCGCCGCGCTCGCCCTCGTCGAAGGCGTCGTCTCGCTCTTCATGCGCTGGTACGGCGCGAAACTCGGCGAAGGCATCATCCTCGACCTGCGCCGCGCCGTGTTCGACCACGTGCAGTCCATGCCGGTCGCCTTCTTCACCCGCTCGCAGACCGGCGCGCTCGTCTCCCGGCTCAACAACGACGTCATGGGCGCCCAGCGGGCCTTCACCTCCACCCTCTCGGGCCTGGTCTCCAACGGCATCGCCGTCGCGCTCACCCTCGGCGTCATGTTCTTCCAGTCCTGGCAGATCACCCTGCTCTCGCTGGTCCTGGTGCCCGTCTTCATCATCCCCGCCAAATGGGTCGGCAGGCGCCTCGCGGCGCTCACCAAGGAGAGCTTCGACCTCAACGCCGCCATGAACACCCAGATGACCGAGCGGTTCAATGTGGGCGGCGCGATGCTCGTCAAGCTCTTCGGGCGCCCCGAGACCGAGTCCGACGAGTTCAGCCAGAAGGCCGACCGCGTGCGCGCCATCGGCGTCACCACCGCGATGTACGCGCGGACCTTCATCGTCGCGCTCACCCTCGTCGCCGGGCTCTCGCAGGCCCTCGCCTACGGCCTGGGCGGCTCGCTCGTCTTCGGCGGCACGCTGACGGCCGGGACGGTCGTCACCCTCGCGCTGCTGCTCACCCGCCTCTACGGGCCGCTGACGGCCCTGTCGAACGTGCGCGTCGACGTGATGAGCGCGCTGGTGAGCTTCCAGCGGGTCTTCGAGGTCCTCGACCTCAAGCCGCTGATCCAGGACGCCGAGGACGCTAAGGAGCTGCCCGACGGCGCGTCGTCGATCGCCTTCCGCGGCGTGGAGTTCCGCTACCCGGGCGCCGCGGAGGTCTCGCTGGCGAGCCTGGAGGACCTGGCGCGGCCCGACCGCAGCGACAACGGGCGCACCGTCCTGCACGACGTGTCGTTCACCGTCGAGCCGGGGGAGCTGGTGGCGCTCGTCGGGCACTCGGGGTCCGGCAAGACCACCACGGCGAGCCTGGTGCCGCGCCTGTACGACGTGACCGGCGGCGCGGTCGAGATCGGCGGGATCGACGTGCGCGAACTCCAGCAGGCCTCGCTGGCCGCCCACATCGGGATGGTCACCCAGGACGCGCACCTGTTCCACGACACGGTCCGCGAGAACCTGCGCTACGCCAGGCCGGAGGCGAGCGACGTCGAGATCTGGGAGGCGCTGGAGCGCGCGCAGATCGGCGACGTGGTGCGGCGCCTGGAGTCCGGGCTCGACACGGTGGTGGGCGAGCGGGGCTACCGGTTCTCCGGCGGCGAGAAGCAGCGCCTGGCGATCGCCAGGGTCCTGCTCAAGGCCCCGCCGATCGTGATCCTCGACGAGGCGACGGCGCACCTGGACTCGGAGTCCGAGGCGGCCGTGCAGGACGCGCTCGACACGGCCCTGGAGGGCCGGACGTCGCTGGTGATCGCCCACCGGCTGTCGACGGTGCGCCGGGCGGACAAGATCCTGGTGCTGGAGAACGGCCGGGTCGTCGAGACGGGTGCCCACGAGGACCTGGTGGCCCGCGGCGGCCTCTACGCGGAGCTGTACCGGACGCAGTTCGAGGAGCGCAGCGGAGCGAACCGGATGTAGGGCGCGGAGCGCAGCGGAGCGAACCAGGTGTAGGGCGCGGGGCGCAGCGGAGCGAACCGGATGTAGGGCGCCGAGCGCAGCGGACCGCGTGTAGCAGCGCTGAGCGCAGCGGAGCGCGCGCCCAACGCTGAGCGAGGCGAAACGGTCCGGATGCACAGAGCGCCGGACGAAGCGAGACGGTCGGCGTGCGACAGCGCCGACCAGAACCGGCGCCGACCGCCCCGCCCCTTCCCGCCTCGGTGAAGCTGGGACGGGAGGGGCGCGCATCGCCGAGGGAGGCGGAATCCAGACCGAAAACCGGGTATGCACACGGTGCAAACCCCCGCAAAACGCTCCGGTTTCAGTGAGTTGGCCCATATCAGCTGGAAGCAAACACGGATAATCCCTGCTCAGGTCGCTCGATGCGAGGATTTTTTCGTGATGCCCGGTTACACGGAGGCGAAAGTGCTGTAAGGTCCAATAGCCACCCCGGTCAGGCAACTGCCGGGTTGGTGAAGCGCCAGTAATGGCGGCACATCTCAGATCAAACAACGGTCCGGTTCTACTAGGTCTTCAACCCCCTGGGACGACCGGCCGCCGATCTGAAAATCAACATCGCAAGGATAGTAAGTAATGGCGCAAGGCACCGTGAAGTGGTTCAACTCTGAGAAGGGCTTCGGCTTCATCGCTCCCGATGGAAACGGCCCGGACGTTTTCGTCCACTTCTCCGCTATCAGCGGAAACGGCTACCGTTCCCTGGAAGAGAACCAGCGGGTGGAATTCGACGTCGAGCAGGGCAAGAAGGGTCCGCAGGCCGCTAACCTGCGCACCATCTAGTCCCGTCTCTTAGCACACGAAGCCGCTGCCCTTCAATGCGAAGGACAGCGGCTTCTATGCTGCCCGCAGCCGGACAGCGCAATGGCCGATTCCCATTGCGCCCGGTCGGCTGGCCGCCCCCTCGCACGGAAATCCGGTTGAGCGTGTCGGATCCGCCGACCACACTGAACGCCATGCAGATAACCGAGTTCGACGCCTCCGATCCCGACCGCATCGCGGGCGCCTTCGACGTCCTCACCGCCGCGCACGCCGCCGACACGCCGGAGAACCCGGTCCCGGTGCGGCGCTTCTTCGAGACCACCTTCACCCATCAATGGCCCGGCCGCGCCAGGCGATGGTTCGCCGCCGAAGAGGAAGGCCGCGTCGTCGGTCACCTGTCCGTCACCTTCCATCTCGACTCGAATCCGCACCTCGCCCAATTCCGACTGCACGTCCACCCCGACCACCGCAAGCGCGGCATCGGCTCGGCGCTCCTCGACCAGGCCGTCGAGCTCAGCCGGGAGGAGGGCCGCACCACGCTCAACACCGAGGCCCCGCTCTTCTGGGAAGGCGGCCCGGTCCGCTCCGAGGCGGGCGCGAGGTTCCTCGAGAAGCGCGGGTTCTCGCGGGCGCTCACCTCCGTCAACCGCCGCTGCGCGGTGGACGCGATCGAACCGTCCGAAGAGGACCGCATGTTCGCCGAGGCACTCGATGCCGCGGGCGACGCCTACGAACTGCGCCAGTGGATCGGCCGCACCCCCGACGACCTCGTCGTCTCCCTGTGCCGCATGGACACGATGATCCTCAGTGAGGTCCCGCTCGGCGAGCTCGACGTGGAGCCCGAGGAGTCCGACGTCGAGAAGATCCGCGCCGCCGAGGCCGTCAACGAGGCCGAAGGCCTCATCATGGTCGACAGCGTCGCGGTCGACAAGGCCACCGGCGAGATCGTCGCCTGGAGCGGCATCGGCGTGGACGAGGGCCCCTACACCGCCGCCCACCAGGGCATCACCATCGTCGACCCGGCGCACCGCGGCCACCGCCTCGGCCTGCTGACCAAGCTCGCCAACCTCCGGCAGCTGCGCGAGCGCTTCCCGAACGTGCGGACCATCTGGACCGACAACGCCGACGTCAACGCCCACATGATCGCCATCAACGTCGCGCTCGGCTACGAGACCGTCGACGCCGTGGGCGAATACCAGCGCAAGCTCGAAGCCTGAGGAGCACCATGGAGATCCAACGCCTCGATCCCACCGACGCCGACCAGGTCGACCGCGCCTGGGCACTGCTGGAACGCGTCCACCGCGCCGATACGCCCGAGCTGCCTCGCGGGCCGAAGCGCTACTTCAGCGACGAGCTCGCGCAGCCCCTGCCGCACGCCGAGCTGCGCGGCCACCTCGCGGTCGACGGCGAGCAGGCGCTCGGTTATCTGCGCGTCTACCTGCCGATGAAGGAGAACGCCCACTACGCCGAGGCCGAGATATCGGTCCACCCCGAGCACCGACGCCGCGGCGTCGGCACGGCCCTGCTCGAGCACCTGCTGGAGACCGCCCGCACCGAATCCCGCACCGAAGTCGTCGTCGTCGCCCGCGCCACCTGGAAGGACGGCCCGGTCCGCTCGACTGCCGGACCGGAGTTCCTGGAGAAGCACGGCTTCACCGCAGCGCTCACCGAAGTGCACCGGCGTCTGGAGGTCGCGGCCTTCGACGCCGCGACCGAGCGGCGCCTCCGATCTGAGGCCGAGGCGGCCTCCGGCGATGACTACGAGCTCGTGTGCTGGGCCGGGCGCACCCCCGAGCGGTACCTGGAGCAGCTGGGCCGCATCGACTCCATGATCTTCGACGAGATCCCGCTCGGCGATGTGGACCTGCGCAGCCGCGAGATCGACGTCGACCACGTCCGCGCCCGGGACGACCGCGATGAAGGCGTGGGGGTGACGTGCCTCCGCGCCGTGGCCGTCCACAAGGGCAGCGGCGTCATGGCCGCGAACTCGGCGCTCTTCGCCCTGAAGGACGACACCGACGCCTACCAGGGCATCACCATCGTCGACCCGGCGCACCGCGGACACCGGCTCGGCCTGCTGACCAAGCTCGCCAACCTGCGGCAGCTGCGCGAGCGCTTCGGACACGTCACAGCGATCTGGACCGGCAACGCCGACGTCAATGCGCACATGGTCGCCGTCAACGAGCGCCTCGGCTTCGAGCCGGTCGACGCCCTCGTCTCCTACAAGCGCACATAGGAGCGTTGACCCCCTGGGAGCGACCGGTTAATTCGATTGCTCCCGGGCCGTCGACTCGCGACACTGAACCCCATGGAAATCATCGAACTCGATCCCGCGGACGGCGACCTCGTCTCCGGCGCCTTCGACGTCATGCGCGCCGCCCACGCGGCCGACGCCCCCGAGCACGCGCCGCCCCACAAGGGCGTGTTCGTCAAGTGGCTCGCCCACCCCAGCCCCGATGCGGACGAAACCATCTTCGTCGCCGTCGAAGGCGGCACCGTGGTCGGCAAGCTGGACATCGGCCTCCCCAACCGGGACAACCTGCACTTCGCCGGGGCCGACCTGATCGTCCACCCCGACCACCGCCGCCGGGGCATCGGCACGGCGCTGCTGGAGCAGTTCATCGAGCACGCCCGCGCCGCAGGACGCACCGAATTGTCCACCGCAACCCACATGACCTGGGAAGACGGTCCCGAACGCAGTGAAGCGGGGCGGCGCTTCCTTGAGAAGCACGGCTTCAAGCTCGCTCTGACCTGCGTCATCCGCCGCTGCGCGACCGACGCGATGAGCCCCGAAGCCGAGCAGGCCCTCCTGGACCGGGCCGTCGCCGCCGCGGGCGAGGAGTACGAGGTCATCTCCTGGCTCGGCCGCACCCCGGCCGAACTGGTCGACACCATGTGCCGCCTGGACTCCATGATCCTGTCCGAGATCCCGCTGGGCGACCTCGAACTCGAGCCGGAGACCATCGACGCGGAACTCAAGGAGGCCAAGGCCGTCCGCAATGAGGCCGTGGGCGTCATCCCGGTCACGACCGTGGCGCGCCACCGCGCCTCCGGCGAGGTCGTCGCCAACACCGTCATCGGCGTGTTCGACGACCCGGACTTCCAGCACGGCTTCCAGTGGATCACCATCGTCGACCCCGGACACCGCGGCCACCGGCTCGGCACGCTCACCAAGGTGGTCAACCTGCGCCTGCTGCGCGAGCAGTTCCCGAACGTGGGGACCATCTGGACCGACAACGCCGACGTCAACGCCCACATGATCGACATCAACGTCAAAATGGGCTACGAGACCGTCGACGCCTCAGGTGAATACATACGCAGACTCGACGCCTGAGAAGGTGTCGCTACCCACAAGCCGGCCATGGCGGTGGCGTGAGCTCCTCATGGTCGGCTATTGTCAATAGTCGGCCCGTCAAGTGGCCCGATCAGGCGCGTCCCGCCCCCATCACCGTCGGCTCATGGTGAAATCAAAGCATCCGCGGAACGTGCATCGCACATGTCCTCGCGGAAGGCGAACCATGACCATTGAACCGACGTCGTCGGATGCTGCCGTAGAACAGCCCGACACCCCGAACGAAGCACCTGAGACCACCACCGAGGCCCCCGCGGCCGCCGCCGAGAGCGGCGAGGCGACCGTCCAGGCCGAGGCATCCGAAGCCGAGGCACCCGAAGCCGAGGCGTTCACCGTCGAGACCGACGAAGTGAACCCCGAATCGGACCAGCCCGCCTTCGAAGACCTCGGACTCCCCGAGAAGATCACCGCGGCACTCGCCGAGCGGGGCATCGAGACGCCCTTCCCGATCCAGGCCGCCACCATCCCCGACGCGCTCGCCGGGCGCGACGTCCTCGGCCGCGCCCAGACCGGCTCGGGCAAGACCCTCGCCTTCGGCCTGCCCGCCCTCGCCCGCCTCGCCGCGGGCGGACGCACCAAGCCGAAGCACCCGCGCGCGATCATCCTGACCCCCACCCGCGAACTCGCCATCCAGGTCGCCGACTCGCTCCAGATCTTCGGCGACGCCGTCGGCATCGAGATGAAGGTCGTCTGCGGCGGCACCGCGTTCTCCCGCCAGATCGACGCGCTCCGCGCCGGGGTCGACATGCTCGTCGCCACCCCCGGCCGCCTGCGCGACCTGATCCGCCGCGGCGAATGCTCCCTGGACTCGGTCGAGCTCGCCGTCCTCGACGAGGCCGACCAGATGGCCGACATGGGCTTCCTGCCCGAGGTCGAGGAGCTGTTCGACCAGCTGCCCGAGGGCGGCCAGCGCATGCTGTTCTCGGCCACGCTGGAGAACGAGATCGACGTCCTCGTCCGCAAGTACCTGTCCGAGCCCGTCGAGCACTCGGTCGACCCGTCGGCCGGCGCGGTCACCACCATGACCCACCACCTGCTGCTCATCGGCCCGCGCGACAAGGCCACCATGACCGCGGCCGTCGCCGGACGTCCCGGTCTGACCATGGTCTTCGTGCGCACCCAGCTCGCCGTCGACCGCATCGCCGACGAGCTGCGCGAGGCCGGCGTCAACGCCGAGGGCCTGCACGGCGGCATGTCCCAGCAGGACCGCTCCAAGGTCCTCGACCGGTTCAAGAACGGCCGCCTCGACGCGCTGGTGTGCACCGACGTCGCCGCGCGCGGCATCCACGTCGACGGCGTCGACATGGTGCTCCACGTCGACCCGCCGAAGACCCACAAGGACTACCTGCACCGCGCGGGGCGCACCGCCCGCGCGGGCCAGTCCGGCGCCGTCGCCACCCTGGTGCTCCCGCACCAGAACCGCAGCATGTTCAGCCTCATCGAGCGCGCCGGCATCGAGGCCAAGCGTCACTTCGTGAACGACAACTTCGACGCCGAGCTCGCCGAGCTGCTCGGGGCGCGGAACTTCACCGACCTGCGGGCCGCCCGCGCCGAGCACCAGGCGACCCAGAACGAGGCCGAGGTCCAGCGCATGGAGCGCCAGATCGAGCGGCTCCGCGAGGACGTCGAAGGGCTGAAGGCCGAGGCCGTGCGCCTGCGCGAGCAGGCCGAGCGCGAGCTCGTCGAGGGCCCGTCCAAGCGCGATCGCCGCGACAAGGGCCCCAGGCGCGACCGCGACGACCGCGGTGGTCAACGCGGCGGCGGACGCGGCGGCTACGGCCGCGGCGGACAGGGCGGCGACCGCCGGGGCGGCGGCTACCGGGGCAGCCGCGACGACCGCGGCGAGCGCGGCGGCTACCGCGGGGGCCGTGACGGCGACCGCCAGGGCTACCGGGGCGACCGCGAGGGCGGTTACCGGGGCCGTGACGACCGCGGCGGCTATCGCGGCAACCGCGACGGCGACCGCCAGGGCTTCCGCGGCAATCGCGATGACCGCGGCGGCTACCGCGGCAACCGCGACGGCGACCGCCAGGGTTACCAGGGCAACCGCGATGACCGCGGCGGCCGGGGCGGCGGCTTCCAGGGCAACCGGGACCGTCGCGACCGCTGGGACGGCGACCGTCGCGACCGCGACGACCGTCCGCGCCGCAGCTGGTAGCACCACATAGACGAACGCCGGACGGCCCCGAGGAGCACCGCTTTTCGGGGCCGTCCGCTGCTGTCATCTAAGATATATATCGACAACGAGGCATCCGGTTTCGTGGATCACGGCCCCGCCTCGACCGGGGCGCTCACACCTCACTAATGACGGCGCACCGCGTCCTCGACGAGCCCGAGGATCCGCGTGATCTCCAGATCCTCGCGGCCGGCGGCCAGGTAGTGCGTCAGGCCGTCGTAGACCAGCTGCAGGAACCCCGCCAAGACCTCGATGTCGATGTCGGTGCGCAGGACGCCGAGCTCCCTCTGGTGCTCCAGGCGCTCCCTGCTGGCCTCGGCGATCGCCTCGCGCCGGCGCCCCCACGCCTCGGCGAACTCCGGGTCGGTGCGCAGCCGCCGCGCCACCTCGAGCTGGGTGCCGAGCCAGCCCGCCGTCTCGGGCTTGTCGGCCGCGGCCGTCAGATCCTGCATGACGCCGACCAGGCCGCGCTCGCCGACCGTCGCGGCCATCTCGGCCGCGTCGACCGAGGCCACGGCCAGGAACAGCGCGTCCTTGTCGCGGAAGTGGTGGAAGATCGCCCCGCGCGAGAGCCCGGTGGCCTCCTCGAGACGCCGCACCGTGGCCCCCTCGTATCCGAAGCGGGCGAAGCAGGAGCGGGCGCCGTCCAGGATCTGCTGGCGGCGCGAGTCGAGGTGTTCTTGGCTGACGCGAGGCACGCGGCAATCTTGCCATCCGCCTGCGACCGCGGGCCAGTGTGTCGCCTACCGTAGGGCCATGATCCAGCATTCATTCGAGTCCGGGCCGGAGGTGGGCGGCCGATGAAGCTCAGCGACTTCTGGGAGCGCATGGACGAGACCTTCGGCGCCGGATACGCCCGCAGCGTCGCCTCTGACCACTCCATCGGCATGCTCGGCGACCGCACCATCGACCAAGCGCTCGCCCAAGGCGAGAACGCGAAGGCCGTGTGGATCGCGGTGTGCCGGACCTGGCCCGACCGCGTGCCCGCGCGCCTCGTCCGCTGAGGCCCCGCCGGACGCGTCCGGCGTGTGCTTCGTCGCTGCGAGATGCGCCTTGTTCGAACAGGCCGTTGCCCTAGGTTGTCGGTCGAGGGGACTACCGTATTCGACATGGCGAAGCAAACTGCATCTAAAGGGGGCGGCATGGCGAACCCACAGGACAAGGGCAAGGCGCTCGATCTCGCGCTGGCCCAGATCGACAAGCAGTTCGGCAAGGGCTCGGTCATGCGACTGGGGGAGAAGCCCAAGCAGAACATCAAGACCATTCCGACCGGTTCGATCGCGCTCGACGCCGCGCTCGGCGTCGGCGGCCTGCCGCAGGGCCGGATCGTGGAGGTGTACGGCCCGGAGAGCAGTGGTAAGACCACGATCGCGCTGCACGCTATGGCGAACGTCCAGGCCGAAGGCGGCATCGCGGCGATGATCGACGCCGAGCACGCGCTCGACCCGATCTACGCCGAGGCCCTCGGCGTCAACGTCGACGACCTGCTCGTCAGCCAGCCCGACACCGGTGAGCAGGCCCTGGAGATCGCGGACATGCTGGTCCGCTCCGGCGCGGTCGACCTCATCGTGATCGACTCCGTCGCGGCGCTCGTGCCCCGCGCGGAGATCGAGGGCGAGATGGGCGACTCCCACGTCGGCCTCCAGGCCCGGCTCATGAGCCAGGCGCTCCGCAAGATCACCGGCGGTCTGAACAACACCGGCACCACCATGATCTTCATCAACCAGCTGCGCGAGAAGGTCGGCGTGATGTTCGGCTCGCCCGAGACGACCTCGGGCGGCAAGGCGCTGAAGTTCTACGCCTCCGTGCGCTTGGACATCCGCCGCATCGAGACGCTGAAGGACGGCGGCGAGGCCGTCGGCAACCGCACCCGCGTGAAGGTCGTGAAGAACAAGGTCGGATCGCCGTTCAGGCAGGCCGAGTTCGACATCCTGTACGGGCACGGCATCTCCAGGGAGGGCTCGCTCATCGACATGGGCGTCGAGCACGGCATCGTCAAGAAGTCCGGCGCCTGGTACACCTACGAGGGCGACCAGCTCGGCCAGGGCAAGGAGAAGGTCCGGCTCAACCTCAAGGAGAACCCGGACCTCGCGCTCGAGATCGAGAAGAAGATCAAGGAGAAGCTCGGCGTCGGCGCCGATGTCACCGCCGAGGCCGCGGGTGAGGCGGAGAGTGAAGAAGCCGCAGTCGACTTCTAAGCCGGACGATCCGGAGGCCGCCCGGCAGTACTGCCTCAGACTGCTGTCGGGGCGGCCCCGGACGCACTCCGAGCTCGGTGACGCCATGCGCCGCAAAGGCTTCACCGAGGACGTCGTGGCCGACATCCTGGAGCGCTACTCGGAGGTCGGCTTGATCGACGACGCGCTGTTCGCGCGGGCGTGGGTCGACTCGAGGCACCGCGGCCGGGGGCTCTCGAAGCGGGCGCTGGCGGGGGAGCTGCGCCGGAAGGGCGTCGACGCCGAGTACGTGGAGGCGGCGGTCGAGGCGGTGAGCGACGAGGACGAGCGCGAGGCGGCGTTGGAGCTGGCCAGGAGGCGGTACCGCAGCCTGGCGGGCCAGGAGCCGGAGGCCGTCCTCCGCAAGCTGGTGGGGATGCTCGCCAGGAAGGGCTACGGCGCCGGTGTGGCGATCCCGGTGGTGAAGCAGGTCCTGGCCGAGGCCGATGAGGAGGCGGCGGAGCTGCTCGACGAGGAGTCCCACTTCGAGTGAGCTCGACGAAGCGGTGGGGCTGAGCGATCATGTCGCCGCGCCTCGCGCCTCGCGCCTCGCGCCTCGCGCCTCGCGCCTCGCGCCTCGCGCCTCGCGCCTCGCGCCTCGCGCCTCGCATTTCACCCGAAATCGTGACCTCGCTCCCCTCTCCGTAAGATTTCCGCCATAGTGCGCCCGGTCATTCACAACGTCCTCGCTGCGTGGGAACCGTGTTCCAGAGTTTGGACGGTCGCCGGTCCGTGAGGAGCTGTTAACGCGATCGACATACGATGGGCCACGACGACGCAGCGCCGCGCCCGGTCCTTTCGTCTCTCCTTACCTTTGCGAGGTATCCATGACCGAACCGAAACCCGTCGTGGTGGTAGCAGACCCACTCGCGCCCGCAGCGATCGAAGTGCTCTCCGGAGACTTCGACGTCCGGGAGATCGACGGAACGGACGTCAGCTCCCTCCACGCCGCGCTCGCCGACGCCGAGGCCGTCATCGTCCGCTCCGCCACCAGGATCGACGCCGCGGCCCTCGAAGCCGCGCCGAAGCTCAAGGTCGTCGCGCGCGCGGGCGTCGGACTCGACAACGTCGACCTCCCCGCCGCCACCCAGCGCGGCGTCATGGTCGTCAACGCGCCGACCTCCAACATCGTCTCGGCCGCCGAGCAGGCCATCACGCTGCTGCTCGCGGGCGCGCGCCACACCGCGCGCGCCGACGCCTCGCTCCGCGCGGGCCGCTGGGACCGCAAGAAGTTCACCGGCGTCGAGATCCAGGGCAAGACCCTCGGCGTCATCGGCTTCGGCAAGATCGGCCAGCTGGTCACCACCCGCATGCAGGCGTTCGACATGGACGTCGTCGCCTACGACCCGTACGCGCAGCCCTCGCAGGCCGCGAAGCTCGGCGTCAAGCTCGTCAGCCTCGACGAGCTGCTCGCCGCATCGGACTTCATCACCATTCACCTGCCGAAGACGCCCGAGACCCTCGGTCTCCTCGGCGAGGACGCGTTCACCAAGGTCAAGCGCGGGGTGCGGATCGTCAACGCCGCCCGCGGCGGCCTGGTCGACGAGGCCGCACTCGTCGCGGCCCTGAAGGACGGCCGCGTCGCGGGCGCGGGCATCGACGTGTTCGACTCCGAGCCGTGCACCGACTCGCCGCTGTTCGAGCTCGACAACGTCGTGGCCACCCCGCACCTGGGCGCCTCCACCCGCGAGGCCCAGGACAACGCCGGGCTGGCCGTCGCCAAGAGCGTCAAGCTCGCGCTGTCGGGCGAGTTCGTGCCCGACGCCGCGAACGTCCAGGCAGGCGGCGTCGTCGCCGAGGACGTGCGCCCGCTCCTGCCGCTGGCCGAGCGCCTCGGCAAGACCTTCACCGCGCTGGCCGACAGCGCCGTCCAGTCCGTCACCGTCGAGGTCCGCGGCGAAGTGGTCGCCAACGACGTCTCGGTGCTCCAGCTGGCCGCCTCCAAGGGCCTGTTCGCCGAGGTGGCCGACTCGGTCACCTACGTGAACGCGCCGCTGGTCGCCGAGCAGCGCGGCGTCGAGCTGGGCCTGTACACCTCGACCGAGTCGCCGGAGTTCCAGACCCTGGTCACCCTGCGCGGCGCGCTGGTCGACGGCACCACCCTGACGGTGTCGGGCACGCTCAGCCCCGGCCCGCACGAGACGCGCAGGCTCACCCAGGTCGACGGCTTCGAGGTCGACATCGACGCCGAGGGCTCGCTGCTGTTCCTGCGCTACACCGACCGCCCGGGAGTGGTCGGCCTCATCGGCGGCACCCTGGGCGACCTGGGCATCAACATCGCCGCGATGCAGGTGGCCCGCAAGGCCGCCGGAGGCGACGCGTTCATGGTGATGGCCACCGACGCGCCGGTTCCGTCCGAGGTGCTCGGCCGGATCAAGGAGACCGTCGGCGCCTCGGCCGCCAGCGCGGTGACGCTCGAGGACTGACGCGGGGCCTCCGCTGACGTGGAGATCCACCGCCTGGTTCCACTTGCTGAGAGCCATTCGTCGGAATGCGGGACGGGTGCGTTAAGGTGAACGCACCCGCCCGCATTCCGCGTTTCCGGGCCGATCGGCCCTCTGTGAAACTCGCGAACCGCAGCTCGTGGCGGGAATCAGGTGCGGTGCGTCAGTTCACTCCACCGCATCGAGGATCGAAACGCGTCAGCGCGCTGAGGAACGAAATCAGAGAGGCAGCATGAGCAGGATCGCGGTCATCCCCGGCGACGGGATCGGGCAAGAGGTCATCGCCGAGGCCCGGAAGGTGCTCGACGTGGCCCTTCCCGGTTACGAGGCCACCGAGTACGACCTCGGCGCGCGCCGCTACAACGCCACCGGGGAGGTGCTCCCCGAAACCGTGCTGTCCGAACTCGACGAACACGACGCGATCCTCCTGGGCGCCATCGGCGACCCGTCGGTCCCGCCCGGCGTGCTCGAGCGCGGCCTGCTGCTGAAGCTCCGCTTCGAGTTCGACCAGTACGTGAACCTGCGGCCCAGCCGCCTCTACCCGGGCGCGTCCACGCCGCTGGCCGACGTCAAGCCCGGCGACATCGACTTCGTGGTGGTCCGCGAGGGCACCGAGGGCCTCTACACCGGCGCGGGCGGCAACCTCCACACCGGCTCGTCCGCCGAGATCGCCACCGAGGAGAGCCTGAACACCCGCTACGGCGTCGAGCGGGTCGTCCGCGACGCCTTCGAGCGCGCCAAGCGACGAGGCGGCCGCCTCACCCTCGTCCACAAGACCAACGTGCTCGTCCACGCGGGCGGCCTGTGGCAGCGGGCCTTCAACGACGTCGCCGAGGAGTACCCGGACATCACCACCGAGTACCAGCACGTCGACGCCGCCGCCATGTTCCTGGTCAGCCGCCCCCACACCTTCGACGTGATCGTCACCGACAACCTGTTCGGCGACATCCTCACCGACATCGCAGCCGCCGTCACCGGCGGCATCGGACTGGCCGCCTCGGGGTGCGTCAACCCCGACCACACGCACCCCTCGACGTTCGAGCCCGTCCACGGCTCGGCTCCCGACATCGCCGGGCAGGGCATCGCCGACCCGATCGCCGCGATCTCCTCGACCGCGCTGCTGCTCGAGCACCTGGGCCGGGCCGACGCCGCCGCCGCGGTGAACGCCGCGGTCGAGCGCGAGCTGTCCGGGCGCGACGCGGGCGCCAAGGTCCGCACCGCCGAGGTAGGCGAGCGAGTAGCCGCCGACGTCGCCGGACAACTGAGCTAGCGAGCCACCAGCTCTGACTACGCCCGGCGAGTGACACTCGCCGGGCGTTTCCGTGTCGTTCGCGACCCGAACACGACCTGCCTGACAACCTGAACGAGCGGTAAGTTAGGCACAGCACCCATGTACAGCACAGGCATTGACGAAGGACTTCCCATGACCACCGATGGTCTTCCCGACCTGCGGCGCGAGCCGCACCCGAACCCGATCCCCGCCGCCGAGCGCGAGCGCTTGATCGCCGACCCCGGGTTCGGCTCCCTGTTCACCGACCACATGTTCACCATGTCGTACCACGCCGACCGCGGCTGGCACGACGCCCGCGTCAGGCCCTTCGCGCCGATCACCCTGTCCCCTTCGGCGGCGGTGCTGCACTACGCGCAGGAGATCTTCGAAGGGCTCAAGGCCTACCGCTACCCCGACGGCGGCATCGGCCTGTTCCGCCCCGAGGCCAACGCCAGGCGCATGAACCTCTCGGCCGAGCGGATGGCGATGCCGCACCTGCCCGAGCAGTGGTTCCTCGACTCCATCGCCGAGCTGCTCGCCGTCGACGGCGACTGGGTGCCCGGCCAGGAGGAGGCCAGCCTGTACCTGCGGCCGTTCATGTTCGCCTCCGAGCAGTTCCTGGGGGTGCGTCCGGCGAAGGAGTACCAGTACCTGGTCATCGCCTCGCCCGCGGGGGCCTACTTCAAGAACGGCCCGCAGCCGCTCACGCTGTGGGTCTCCGAGGAGTACAACCGCGCCGGGCCCGGCGGCACCGGCGCCGCCAAGTGCGGCGGCAACTACGCCGCCAGCCTGCTGCCCCAGTCGGAGGCCATCGAGCACGGCTGCGACCAGGTGGTGTTCCTCGACGCGGTCAACTACGAGTACGTCGACGAGCTCGGCGGGATGAACCTGTTCTTCGTGTACGAGAACGAGCGGGTCGTCTACACCCCGAAGCTCGGCACGATCCTGCCCGGCATCACCCGCGACGCGATCTTCACGCTGGCCTCGGAGTCCGGCTGGGAGGTCCGCGAGACCGACTACGCGCTCACACGATGGAGGGACGACGCCGAGTCCGGGGCGCTCACCGAGGCGTTCGCCTGCGGCACCGCCGCGGTCATCACCCCGATCGGGACGGTCAAGAGCCGCAAGGGCGAGTTCACCGTCGCGGGCGGCGAGGCCGGCAAGTTCACCATGCAGCTGCGCCAGGCGATCCTCGACATCCAGCACGGCCGCGCCGAGGACACCCACGGGTGGACGACGCGGATCGCCTAGGGGAGGCCCTTCGGGGCAGCGCCGAATCCGAGTCCGTTTGTCTACTCGCAGTGCTGTTTTATGGCTCGAAATCCTTTTGGTGTGGCCGGTTCGCGGCTCGCGAGCCGGCCACACCAAAAGCCCGGCAGCGCAGTGAACGGGCCGGACACGGCCCCGGTCCGGCCCGAAGGACATCCCCAAACCGGGGGCGGGCCCGGGTTTCCTCCCCGTACCCTTGTAGTGCACGCGCGGAGGGCGACTGACGTCTCCGCGTCTGCGGCGACTCGGGGAGGGGACTCTTGGGCGAGGCCACCATACGGTTGAACCGGATCGGCCTGGAACGCGGACACCTGTGGCAGACCGTCCTCGTCACCGTCGCCATCGTGCTGCCGATGGCGCTGTGGACCGGGCTGGAGCGCGCCGTCGGCGACACCACCGAGAAGCTCGTGCCGGGGGAGACGATCACCCTCGAGTCGTACCCGGTGTCCGACGCGAAACTCCAGTTCCTGCCCCCCGGCAGCGGCTGGAGCGCCGGGCTGAACCTGTCGCGGCACCGCATCGAGCTCACCCGCGGCAAGGTCAGCGCCATCGTCCAGGTCGACACCGCTGTGACCAACCTTCGACGGCTCCTCGACCGCCGGGTCGACCGCCTCACCACCACGCAGCCGGGCGTCGAGGCCTCCAACGTCCGCGAGTACCGCAACCAGATCAACGGCCTGGAGGGCTACCGCGCCGACCTCTATGGGCGCAACATCGCCGGAACCATCATCGTGGTCGGCGACAACGGCGGGGCCGCCGCCACCGTCATCACGATCGCGCCCGCCGGCCGGCTCGACGACAGCACGGCAGGCGCCGACGACTTCCTCTCGAGTTTCGTGCTGAGCGGCACATGAGCGTCGCCACCGAACGCGTGATCGTCGAGAACCAGGGCGCCTTCATCCGCGTCAGGCGCCCCGCCTACTGGATCTACGTCGCCTGCCTGATCTTCGGGCTCATCGGCCTGGGCCGGGTCCTGTCGCCCGAGTACAGCGACATCGCCGGGGCCCTGTGGGGCTCGATCGCCATCAACGCGGTCCTGGCGGCGGTGTTCCTGTGGATCCTCGCCCGCCTCGACCTGTTCGAGAGCGAGCCGGTCACCGTCAGGGCCGCCGCCATGTGCTGGGGCGGCCTGGCCGCCGTCTCGTTCTCCATGACCGCCAACGACGCCGCCCTGGTCGTCCTCGCCGAGCTCAACGACGCCGAGTGGGCCCGCACGTGGGGCCCGGCGATCGCCGGGCCGCTCAACGAGGAGTGGCTCAAGGCCCTCGGCGTGGTCATGCTCGTCCTCATCGTCCGCGAGCACTTCGACCGGTCCATCGACGGCCTCATCTATGGCGCCCTGGTCGGCCTGGGCTTCCAGGTCGTGGAGAACCTCACCTACGCGATCAACTTCGCCGTCATCAACCCCAACTCCGACTGGGCCGGGTCGATGACGGTCACCTTCACGCGCATCCTGGTCGCCGGGCCCTGGTCCCATCCGCTGTACTCGGGCACGGCCGGGCTCGGCATCGCCTACCTCGTCACGCAGGTGCGGCGGCCGATGCGGGTGCGGGTCCTGGTCGCGGTCGGCCTGTTCCTGCTGGCCATGGCCATGCACGCGCTGTGGAACCTGCCGGGTGTGCCGGGCCTGGACCCGCGGCTGTCCCTCCCGCTGGTCTACGGCAAGGGCCTGATCATCCTGGGCCTGTTCCTGGTGCTCTACCACTTCGCGGCGCGCGCCGAGTGGCGCTGGTTCGTCACCACCATGTCCGACCAGCCCGAGGCGGTCGTCACCACCGAGGATCTGACGACGATGCGGTCGCTGCGCAGCCGCCGCAAGGCCCGCAACCAGGACGCGAAGCGCTGGGGCAAGCCCGCCGGGCACCTGCGGGGCCGTCTGCAGCGCGAACTGATCCGGCTGGCGGCGATCCTGGCCCGCGAGCAGCGCCGCGACGCCGACGCCGACGACGCGCCCGACGTGGCCGCCGTCAAGCGCAACATCGCCGCGATCCGCGCCGAGCTCGCGGAGCTCAACGACCCGGCCGAGGTCGACGAGGCGACCGTCGCGCCCCGCTGAGGCTCATTCGCCGATCGGCGTCTTGGTCGGCGTCGGCGACGCCGAAGGGGTCTTCGTGGGGGTCGGCTGCTCGGTGGGCGTCCCGCTCGGGGACGGCTCACTCGTCGTCGTCGGCGTCTCGCTCGGCTCGGGTTCGGTCTCGGGCGTCTCGGTCGCGGCGGCGTCGCTCTCCTCCGAGGCCGGACCGCCGGGCTTCTCGATCGGCGTCAGCCCCGGCGTGGCCTCCGGCGCCCCGGCCTGCGTGTCCGTCTTGCCCGCCTCGGCACTCGGCGCCCCCTGGCCCGCCGCGGAACCGGTCGCCTCGCTCGGGGCCGGGACGCCGCCCGACGCCTCCGGCGATGCCTCGGCGTCCTGCGCCTGCGTGCCCGCGCCGTGTCCGGACCAGCCGCCGGTGACGTCCGATCCGTCCTGGTCCGCCTCTACGCCGATCAGTTCGGGGACCGGCGTGCGCACCAGCAGCCCGGTGGCCATCACGCCGCCCGCGACCGCGGCCACCGCCAGCACACCGAGCTGACGGAACCGTTTCGAATGGTGCACATCGTAGTTGAATGATCGAATCGCGCCCTTGGTCTCGCGCCCGATGGCGCCGAAGAGTCCCACAGAAGTCCCACCGTTCGTCCATATCTCCTATGGGGATCAACGAGCGGGCATCCGAGAGGTAACCGTGAGTCACCCGTGCGAGGGGCGAGGCCACACGTTCGAATGATCCGGCGTGTCTAGAAGTCGCGTTTGACCGCGCCCACGAGCAGCCCGGCGAAGACCTCCAGCGCGGCCGGGTCGACGTCGCCCCTCGATGACTCCAGCGCCGCCTCGGCCTGCGCCGCGAGCACCTCGATCCGGTGCTCGGTGTCGGCCAGCGCCCCGGTGTCCATCAGGATCGCCCGCAGCCGCTCCACGCCCGCCTCGTCGAGGCCCGGATTCCCCAGCCCCGCGTCCAGCGCCGCGCGCTGCGCCCCGTCGGCCGCGGCCCAGGCCCGCGCCACCAGGAACGTGTGCTTGCCCTCCCGCAGGTCGTCACCGGCGGGCTTGCCGGTCTGCGCCGGGTCGCCGAAGACGCCGAGGACGTCGTCGCGCAGCTGGAACGCCTCGCCCAGCGGCAGGCCGATCCCCGAGTAGTGCGCGCGGACCGCCTCGCCCGCCCCGGCCAGGGACGCGCCGATGAGCAGCGGCCGCTCGATCGTGTACTTCGCGGACTTGTAGCGGGCGACCTTCGCGGCGGTGTCCTCCGAGACGTCGCGGCGCACCTCCGAGAGCACGTCCAGGTACTGCCCGGCGCTGACCTCGGTGCGCATGAGGTCGAAGTCGGCCCTGGCCGCGGCCACCGCCTCGAACGGCATCCCCGCCGAGCACAGCAGCTCGTCCGACCAGACCAGGCACAGGTCGCCCAGCAGGATCGCCGCGGCCTCGCCGAACTCCTCGGGACGCCCCGACCAGCCCTCGCGCTCGTGCATGGCGGTGAACCGGCGGTGGATCGACGGCGCCCCGCGGCGCGTGTCCGAGCCGTCGATGAGGTCGTCGTGCATCAGCGCCGAGGCCTGGAGCAGCTCCAGCGACGACACGCACGCCACCAGCGCCTCGGAGTCGGCCAGGCCCGCGCCGCGCGCCCCCCAGTAGGCGAACACGGGACGGATCCGCTTGCCGCCGCCCAGCACGAAGGCGCTGACGGTCTCGGCGTACACGCCCAGGCTGTCGTCGATGCCGCGGATCACGGCGGCCTGCCGGTCCAGGAACGCGGCCAGGGCGGCGTCGATGCGGTCTTTGAGCTCCACGCCCCGACCCTAGGAGACCCTCGCGCCGTCCCAACTAGTGGGTGGTCCCGCATGCAGGTCAGCACACGTGTTCCCGAGTCGTTACCGTTGGCTCATGACCCTCGGAGTCGCCTCAGTGATGCCGCAGCAGAGCGCCAAGATCGGCGACCTGCTCCGTTCGGGCACCCCGAGGTTCTCCTTCGAGATGTTCCCGCCCCGCTCTACGACGGACGAGGCCACCCTGTGGCGCACCGTCCGCGCCCTGGAGAGCCTCGGCGCCGACTTCGTCTCGGTCACCTACGGCGCGGGCGGCTCGACCAGGGTCAAGACCGTCGAGACGACCGAGCGGATCGTCTCCGACACGACGCTGCTGACGATGGCGCACTGCACCGCCGTCGACCACTCCGTGGCCGAGCTGCGCAACCTCATCGGGCACTTCGCCAACGTCGGGGTGCGCAACATCCTCGCCCTGCGCGGCGACCCCCCGGGCGACCCCAGAGCCGAATGGGTCAAGCACCCCGAGGGGCTGACCCACGCGCGCGAGCTGGTCGAGCTCATCAAGGCCTCCGGCGACTTCAGCGTCGGCGTGGCGGCCTTCCCCGAAGGCCACCCCCGGGACGTCGACTGGGAGACCGGCGTGCGCCACTTCGTCGCGAAATGCCGCGCCGGGGCCGACTTCGCCATCACCCAGATCTTCTTCGGCGCCGAGGACTACCTGCGGCTGCGCGATGCGGCGGCCGCCGCCGGGTGCGACATCCCGATCGTGCCGGGCATCATGCCGGTGACCAACATCAAGCAGATCGAGCGGTTCGCCGTCCTCACCGGCATGGGCTTCCCCGCCGAGCTCGCCGAGCGGCTGCGGGCCGTCGCCGACGACCGCGACGCGATCCGCGACATCGGCGTCGAAGTCGCCACCGAACTGGGCGCGAGGCTCCTTGCCGAAGGCGCGCCCGGCCTGCACTTCACGACTTTGAACCACTCCAGGTCCACCCGCCGGGTCTGGCAGAACCTCAACGGCGCCAAGACCGGTCCGAACCGCTAACGCTCGACGTCCCCAGTGTCGGGTGCGCGACCGAACCGTTGCCGTGGCCATCCGGACACGTAGAGTGCTCTATTATGTCCGATGCTGCGCGAACGGCCGTGATGCCGTCTGCTACAACAAGTCCCATGCGCACGCGCCTGCCCGCCGACTCCCTGCTCGGCCGGGCCATCATCTCGACGCGGCTGCGACCGGGGGCCGCCGTCGGCCTCGGGCTGGTCGCGAGCCTCTTCGTGCCCCTGACCGCCCTCATCGGAGGCTCGGCGATCCTCATCGCCCTGCCGCTCATCGGCCTCACCGCCCTCGCCGACGCCGCGTACACGCTCCTGGCCGCCCGCACGGACGGCCTGTCGCGGCGCGTCATCGTGTTCGAACCCCTCGCCGGACGGCTCACCGAGGCGTTCTGGCTGCTCGCCCTGTGGTTCCTCGGCGCGCCCGGCTGGGCCGTCGCCGTCACCGGCGCGCTGTGCTGGATCTACGTCCAGACCCGCTCGCGCGCCCGCCAGGTCGGCCTGCGGGACCTCGGCATGGTCACGCTGGGGGAGCGGTCGGTGCGGACCGTGACCGTCGCGCTCGGCTTCGCCGTGGCCGGCGTCGTCGCCATCGGTGGCGGCGAGGAGTACACCACGTGGGTCTCCGGGGCCGTGACCGTCGCCGTCACCGCGTGGCTGCTCATGGCCGCCCTCGGGCTGCTCCAGCTGGTCATCGTCGTCTCGGCGGCGCTGCGCAACGAATGACCGGCCGCATGGAATGCGCGGCGCGGCGCGCGCGTTGCACCCGGAATGCGCATTGAAGTATGGGCCGACGTCTTCTCGCCGGAGACCAATTCGGCCAAGGAGCAGCTCCGGGCCGCGCTGGCCGACCGCACCGACGTCGAAGTGGTCTGGCGGCCGCACCCGGTCGACGACACCGACGCCCAGCGGCTCATCCACCTCGCCTACGACGACGGCGGGCCGGACCTCCAGGACGCCGTGGTGTCCGCACTCGTGGCGGCGCGCCACGAGCACGACGCCGACCTCGACGACCTCGAGGTCCTCGGACGCCTGTCCGAGGAGGCGGGCTTCGCCCAGGGCGCCGCGATGCTGCGCACCGACGCCGGCAAGCGCGGCGTGAGGGAGCAGCGACTGCGCGGCGAGGCGATCGGCGTGAACACCGTGCCGACGTTCACGCAGGCCGATCGCGTCCTCGAAGGCGCCGACGCCGACGATCTGGCGGCGTTCCTGGACGCCGACGAGGAGCGGGCGGTGCCCGAGGAGACGCAGCGGCTGCGCCACGCCGAGGAACTGCTGGGACAGCGCGACCCTGTGGGGGCGCTGCGCCTGATCGAGCCGCTCATGCGCGACCACCCCGACCATCCGGACGTGGTGCAGTTGGCGGCGCGGGCCTACTTCAAGTCCGCGCAGCTGAACAAGGCGCTGGTGCTGGCCGAGGCGATGGTCGAGGTCAACCCCGCCGACTTCTACGCCAGGCGGCTGCTGGGCCGGACCCTGGAGCGGCTGGGACGCCGCCACGAGGCCCGCGCGCACCTGCGCCTGGTCGACGAGATCGTGGAGGAGTGACCGCCCGCGTGGCCTAGATGACAGCGAGACGCCGCACGCCGACCGGTGTGCGGCGTTTTTCGTTGGACGGCAAAGCATCAGCTGTCAGATTGAAGACAATCCGTAGTGTTCTGCTGCTTTGGCGTAGTGATGGGGGTTCAAAATGTCGGACCGGTGTGGTTCCATAAACCTCGAACGCAAGTTCGAACAAGGTTATGGAGGCCCTCATGGCAGCTTCTCGACCGGGAGGCACCCGAACCGGTCCCCGTCTCGTGCAGGCGGGGACCGTCAAGAACGCCCGTCTGCGCATCCCCGCCGACCAACTCCCCAACCGCTCGCCGCTGCAACTGCTGGCCACGGCCCGCACCGACCTCGACGACGCCGCCGAGCAGGTGCGCCCGGGCCAGCGCTACGCCGAGGCGCACATGGCCGCGCTGCGCGTGGCGGCCGCGGTGCTCGCCGTCAGGGCGGGCGACGTCGCGGGCCGCAGGCGGCCCGGGCGGCCGTCGAGCACGTGGGAGCTGCTGGCGGGTGCCGCGCCAGAGCTGGAGGAGTGGGCGTCCCACTTCTCCCGCACGGCCCGCAAACGGGTGTTGGCGCAGGCCGGGATCCCCGACATCGTGACGGCCGAGGAGGCCGACGCGATCGTGGCCGACGCCCGCCGCTTCCTCGACGTGGTGATCCGCCTGCTGGGCTTCAGCGCGCTTGCGCGCTGAAGGATGAGCACAGCAGCGCGTTTGCGCGCTGAAGAGTGAGCACAGCAGCGCGTTTGCGCGCTGAAGAGTGAGTTCAGTAGCGCGGTTACGCGCTGAAGCATGAGCTCGGCAGTGCACTGACCTGCCCGCCCCCGTGGCGACGGCAGCGGATACGAACGGGTGTTCCCATTCGGTCCAAAAGCCGGCCTGAGGCCCCCTCAAGGCCACCCTCGCGGCCGACCCTTCCCATTTCGGCCGAAACGGAGCACCAGCGACCCCCGTCACCTGGCCGAACGGCAACATGCACGGATCGGTGTCCGCCTCGATCCGACGCCGAACGCGTTGCCCCGATCGGTCTCGAACACGGGCGCATCGGTGACCGGCGACACTGCCGCTGCCGCTTGGAACGAGCCGCTCGGCACGCCCGCGGAGCTGGTGAAGCGGCGGTTATACGATTGCTGACGGCGCTGGGCATTCGCGAGAATGAACCCGGCCACGGCGAAGCTCGCGAGCCGTGAGCCGATCCAGCCGACAATCGTCTACCCAACACTCCCGAGGAGTATCGAGCCCGTGTATCGGACACACCTCGCCGGCACGCTGAGTGCCGCTGACGTCGACCAGCAAGTCACCCTCGCCGGATGGGTGGCCCGACGCCGCGATCACGGCGGGGTGGAGTTCATCGATCTTCGCGACGCCTCGGGCGTCGTCCAGGTGGTCTTCCGCGACTCCGAGGCCGCCAAGGCCGCCCACGAGCTGCGCAGCGAGTTCTGCATCGAGATCACCGGCGTCGTCTCCCGCCGCCCCGAGGGCAACGAGAACCCCGAGCTCCCCACCGGCGAGATCGAGGTGACCGCCGACTCCCTCACCGTGCTGTCCGAGTCCGCGCCGCTCCCGTTCCAGATCGACGACCACATCGACGTCTCCGAGGACATCCGCCTGCGCCACCGCTACCTCGACCTCCGGCGCACCGGCCCCGCCCAGGCCATCCGCCTGCGCTCCAAGGCCAACCAGATCGCCCGCGACCTCCTCCTCTCCGACGGCTACATCGAGGTCGAGACGCCGACGCTCACCCGCTCCACCCCCGAGGGCGCCCGCGACTTCCTCGTCCCCGTCCGCCTCCAGCCCGGCTCCTGGTACGCCCTGCCGCAGTCCCCGCAGCTGTTCAAGCAGCTGCTCATGGTCGGCGGCTTCGAGAAGTACTTCCAGATCGCCCGCTGCTACCGTGACGAGGACTTCCGCGCCGACCGCCAGCCCGAGTTCACCCAGCTCGACATCGAGGCCTCCTTCGTCACCCAGGAGGACGTCATCGACCTCGGCGAGCGCATCACCGCCGCCCTGTGGGGCGAGCTGGCCGGCTACGAGCTGCCGCGCCCCCTGCCTCGGCTGACCTGGCACGAGGCCATGGACCGCTACGGCTCCGACAAGCCCGACCTGCGCTTCGGCGCCGAACTCGTCGAGCTCACCGACTACCTCCGCGGCACCGCCTTCCGCGTCTTCGCGGGCGCGATCGACGCGGGCGGCTACGTCGGCGCGGTCGTCATGCCCGGCGGCGCCTCGCAGACCCGCAAGGAGCTCGACGGCTGGCAGGACTGGGCCAAGGCGCGCGGCGCCAAGGGCCTCGCCTACATCACCTTCAACCCCGAGACCGGCGAACCGAAGGGCCCGGTCGCCAAGAACCTGTCCGAGGAGCACCTCGCCGGGCTCGCCGACGCCGTCGGCGCGGGGGCCGGGGACGCGGTCTTCTTCGCCGCCGGGGCCGACCGCCGCGAGGCCCAGGAACTGCTCGGCGCCGCCCGTCTCGAGATCGGCCGCCGCGCGGGCCTCATCGACGAGGACGCCTGGGCGTTCTGCTGGGTCACCGACGCGCCCATGTTCGAGCCCACCGACGAGGGCGGCTGGACGGCCATCCACCACCCGTTCACCTCGCCCAACCCCGAATGGGTCGACAAGTTCGAGACCGACCCGGGCAACGCGCTGACCTACGCCTACGACATCGTCTGCAACGGCAACGAGCTCGGCGGCGGGTCGATCCGCATCCACGACCGCAAGGTCCAGAGCCGCGTCTTCGACGTCCTCGGGCTCAGCCACGAGGAGGCCCAGGAGAAGTTCGGGTTCCTGCTCGAAGGCCTCAAGTACGGCGCCCCGCCGCACGGCGGCATCGCCCTCGGCTGGGACCGCGTCTGCGCGATCCTGGCGAAGGCCGACTCGATCCGCGAGGTCATCGCCTTCCCCAAGACCGGCGGCGGCTACGACCCGCTGACCGGGGCCCCGACGCCGATCACGCCCGAGCAACGCGCGGAGGCCGGGATCGACTACGTGCCCGAAACCGACGACGAGACGGTGGACGAGTAGTTCTACGATGCGTATGGAGCGGCTCGAGCGCAGGCTCGGGCCGCGCGTCATTTCCTGCATCGCAGGATGAGCCCGGTTGCCCCTCAACGCTTCCAACCGGTAGGAGTCAGGTGGGCTGTGGCCGCGCCCGAACGCATGACTGATATATGTAACACCCGGCCGACGCAGGAATAAGAGGAGCGGTTCGACGTGCAGAGCGGGACCTTGGTGGCAGGTCGCTATCGATTGGATGAACGACTTGCCGCCGGTGGCATGGGCGAAGTCTGGAAGGGCTTCGACACCAGGCTGGGCCGCAACGTCGCCATCAAGATACTCCACGCTGGACTCTCGAGCAACGACAAATTCCGCGCCCGCTTCCAACTCGAGGCCAGGGCCGTGGCGGCCCTCCAGTCGCCGGGCATCGTCGCGCTCTACGACTACGGCGAGGAGACCGGCGACGAGGGCCTCGTGTCGTACCTGGTCATGGAGCTGGTCGCGGGCCGCTCCCTGGCCGACATCCTGCGGGATCGCGGCACGCTGCCGCCCGACGAGGTCATGAAGATCGTCGCCACCGCCGCCGACGCCCTCGAGACGGCGCACCGCGCCGACATCATCCACCGGGACATCAAGCCCGCGAACCTCTTGGTCGACGAGAGCGGCACGGTCAAGATCGTCGACTTCGGCATCGCCTCGGCCCGCGGCGCCTCGGGCCTGACCGAGACCGGCACGGTCATGGGCACCCTCGCCTACGCCTCGCCCGAGCAGCTCAACGGCGCCGAACTGACCGGCGCGACCGACCTGTACTCGCTGGGCATCGTCGCGTATGAGGCCCTCATGGGCCAGCCGCCGTTCGTCTCCGACACGCCGGTGGCGGTCATGAACGGCCACATGACGCAGGCGCCGCCGCCGCTCTCGCGCGACATCCCGCCGGGGGTCGCGCAGGTCGTGCTGCAGGCCCTCCAGAAGGACCCGAAGGCCAGGTACACCTCGGCCTCGGAGATGGCCCGCTCGGCCCGCGAGGGCAGGGTCGTGACCGGCGGCATCCCGGTATCGCCGCCGTCCACGCCCGCGGATGGCTCGACGCAGCTCATCGGGGCCGACGCCACGCACATGCTCGGCGGTGGGAACACGCCGCGAAGCATCACCGCGGCCCAGCCGACCGGTGCGATCGGCCCGGACGGCGGAGACACGGGCAACCGAGCGGTGCCGTGGCTCATCACCGGCGGCGTCACGCTGGTGGTCATCCTCATCCTGGTGCTGATCTTCGGGCCGTGGGGAAAGGATGACCCCGGCGGGGAGATCACCGATACCGAGACGACGAGTACGCCCGCGGAGACCGACAGCCCCTCGCCCACCGAAGACGAGACCACTGAGGCCGAAGAGACGAAGAACTGGGACGACGACAGCGACTGGGAGCCCACGACCGACGAGCCGATGACCGATGACGAGTCAACGCCTGCTGAGGACGAGTCGACACCGGCGGACGAGGAGTCGACGCCAGCTGGTGACGAGTCAACGAACCCAGATGACGAGTCGACACCCCCTGGCGGCGAGACAACACCCCCTGATGACGAGACGACACCGGCGGACGGGGGTACGACCCCGGCGGGCGGCGGCGAGGGGTGATGGCCGCGGCGCAGGGTTCGCCTAGCTAACCTTCCTGCTCATCGAGGGCCGGGAACCGCATCAGCACATCGCCGCCCGAGCCGTTCGACGTGGCGACCCACAGCCAGCCGTCCGGTGAGACCTCGACGGTCCGGATCCGGCCGATCTCGTCGACCAGCACCGCCTCAGGCTCGCCGCCCAGCTCGCCGCCGAGCACCGGCACCGTCCACAGCCGCTCGCCGCGGAGCGCGGCGATGTACGCGACGTCGTCGACGATCTCGACGCCCGAAGGCGAGGCCTCCGCGGTGGTCCAGGTGGTCAGCGGGTCGACGTACTCGGGCTCCCCGCCCGTGCCCTCGACGACCGGCCAGCCGTAGTTCGCGCCCGCCTCGATGTGGTTGAACTCGTCCCAGGTGTTCTGGCCGAACTCGCTGGCGTACATCTCGCCTTCCGAGTCCCACGCCATCCCCTGGACGTTCCGGTGCCCCAGCGAATAGACCAGCGACCCTTCGAACGGGTTGTCCTCGGGGACCGACCCGTCCGGGTCGGCGCGGAGGATCTTCCCTCCCAAACTGTCGAGGTCCTGCGAGTTGGCGCTGTCACCAGCGTCCCCTGTGGAGACGTACAGCTTCCCGTCAGGGCCGAAGGCGAGCCTGCCGCCGTTGTGGTTGAGCGCCGAGGGGATGCCGGTGATGATCGGCTCGGGGTCGAAGTTCTCGATGGTGAAGCGCACCACTCGGTTGTCCTCGTCGGTCGAGTGGTAGGCGTAGATGTAGCCGTCCTCTTCGTACGTCGGGGAGACGGCCAGGCCGAGCAGTCCGCGCTCGTCGAATTCGCCCTCCTTCGGCGGGACGCTGATGCCGCCGACGACCTCGGGGGCCCCGAATCCCTTGTAGAGCATGACGGCGCCGCTGTTGCGGTCGGAGACCAGGGCCTGGCCGCTGGGCAGGAACGCGAGTCCCCACGGGATGGAGAGCCCCTGGGCGATCGTCTGCCCGTCGCCGAAGTCGAACCCGACTTCCTGCGCCGGCTCGACCTGGCTCGGGTCGTCTTGGGCCACTGCGGTTCCGATGCCCAGGATCATGGCTGCGAGCGTCGCGCCCACGACCGTCAGCTTCCGTCGCATGGCTGCTCCTTGTCTGTTCTCGGTCTGAAATGGAATCGCTCCCACGAAGCAAGGCCATTTAAATCGATGGATATCTATGCGATTGCCATAGTAGGCATGGTTTGCCCGCCATGTCCACTTATGAACGGTGCGTTGTCAAATGCTCACCCAATCGACGTGTTTATTTATGTCGATGCATGAGCTATGCTGTCCGAAACCATCCCCTGGTTACCGATCACTCAGGCCTCCACCTGCGCGATCGGCCCGAAGAAGTTAGGTGAGACAGTGACGTCCAAACGCCTTCTGGGAACCGTCCTGGCCGCAGCGGCCGTGGCGCTCCCCGCCTCAGCGGCCGTCGCCGCGACGGCCGACGCTCCCCTCCTCTGGTACCAATTCGACGAGACCGACGGCACCGTCGTCCACGACTCCTCCGGCAACGGCCACGACGGCACCGCTGTCGGCGGCGTCTGGGGCGACGGCCTCGAACTCGATGGCGTCGACGACCACGTCGACATGCCCGACGACCTCATGGCCGGCCTCGACGCCATCACCGTCACCGCCGAAGTCTGGATCGACCCCGACCAGGCCGGCCCCTACTTCGTCTACGGCCTCGGCAACACCAGCGGCTCCTGGGGCGACGGCTACCTGTTCACCACCGGGAACCAGTACCGCACCTCGCTGAGCACCTGCCACTGGACCTGCGAGCAGAACACCGCCGCCGGCTTCGACCTCGCCCGCGGCACCTGGAACCACCTGGCCTTCACCCTCGCGGGCGGCACCGGCGTCCTCTACCTCAACGGCCAGGAGGTCGCCCGCAACGAGGACGTCACCATCGCCCCCGGCGAGATCGGCGGCGGCGCCACCGCCGCCAACTACCTCGGCCGGTCCCTGTACCCCGGCGACCGCCACCTCCACGGCAATTTCGCCGACTTCCGCATCTACGACGGCGCCCTCAGCGCGGCCGAGATCGGCGACATGGCCGCCCACATCAGCGCCGACAAGGCCGCCGCCGACGCCGCCGCGATCGACCTCGGCGACACGAGCGCCGTCACCGACGACCTCGCGCTGCCCGAGCAGGGCGCGAACGGCTCGGCGATCGCCTGGAGCTCCAGCGACCCGGCCGTCATCGACCAGGTCGGCGCCGTCACCCGCCCCGCCGCCGACGAGGCCGACGAGGCCGTCACGCTCACCGCGACCGTCACCCTCGGCAGCGCGCGGCTGCAACGCGCCTTCACCGCGACCGTCCTCGCCGAGTACGACGACGCCGAGGCGGTGGCCCTCGACGCCGCCGCGCTCGCGATCCCCAACCTCGACGACGTCCGCTCGGCGATCCACCTGCCCACCGAGGGCGCCAACGGCACCACCATCACCTGGAAGTCCAGCAAGGACGCCGTCATCGCCACCGACGGCCTGGTCAACCGCGACGAGCCTGGCGGCAAGACCCACAAGGTCAAGCTCAAGGCCACCGTCGAGCGCGGTGGCGAGAAGGAGAAGCGCACCTTCACCGCCCTCGTCCCGCCCCTGCCCGAGCAGGCCGAGTACACCGGCTACGTCTTCACCTACTTCACCGGCGAGGGCACCGCGAACGGCGAGCAGGTCTACGCGGCCCTCAGCGACGGCAACGACCCGCTCGCGTGGAACGAGCTCAACGGCGCCCAGCCGATCCTCACCTCCGACCAGGGCGAGGGCGGCGTGCGCGACCCGTTCGTCATCCGCTCGCCCGAAGGCGACCGGTTCTACCTCATCGCCACCGACCTGAAGATCCACGGCAACGGCGACTGGGACGGCGCACAGCGCCACGGCAGCCGCTCGATCATGGTCTGGGAGTCGACCGACCTGATCGACTGGGGCGAAGGGCGCCTCGTCGAGGTCTCGCCCGAGGCGGCGGGCAACACCTGGGCGCCCGAGGCGTACTGGGACGACGAGCTCGACGCCTACGTCGTCTTCTGGGCCTCCAAGCTCTACGAGACCGAGGACCACACCGACGACACGTACAACCGGATGATGTACGCGACCACCCGCGACTTCGTGCACTTCTCCGAACCGCAGGTGTGGGTCGACGCCGGCTACTCGACGATCGACTCCACGGTCATCGAGCACGACGGCGTGTACTACCGCTTCACCAAGGACGAGCGCTCGAACACCTCCGGCTCGCCGTGCGGCAAGTTCATCATGGGCCAGACCTCGACGTCGCTGACCGACACCGACTGGGACTTCCTGACCGAGTGCATCGGCGCGGGCGCGATCAGCCGCGGCGAGGGCCCGCTGGTGTTCAAGTCCAACACCGAGGACAAGTGGTACATGTTCATCGACGAGTTCGGCGGACGCGGCTACGTCCCGTTCGAGACCACCGACCTCTCCAGCGGCGAGTGGACCGTAGCGGAGGCGTACGACCTGCCCGCGAGCCCGCGCCACGGCACGGTGCTCCCGGTGACCGCCGATGAGTACGAGCGGCTCCAAGCGGCCTGGTAGCAGGCGGCCGCGGCCCCGGCGGCGACGCCCGCCGGGGCCGCGGCCGGAGCGGTGAATCGGTTCTGCGTTCGAATGCGCGGAATGCGCACATGTAGGCTGGGAAAACGGAAACCCGACCCTCGACGAACGGGAGGACGCTGATGTCTACCACCACCCGCCGCCTCATCGGCGCCGCCGCAGTTCCCGCGCTGGCCTTCGGGCTCGCCGCGTGCACCTCCGACGACTCCGGCTCCGACGGCGACGACGCCGCGGCGCAGCGCGGCGCCCACGAGATGGTCCTCGCCGCGTACGAGGACCTCGACGGCAGCTCCTACACCATGGAGTCGACGGTGACGGTCAACGACCTCGACCTCATGAACATGAGCACCGTCGTCGACGGCGAATCCACGCACTCCACTCAGGACATCTCCATGAGCGCCATCATCGACGCCATGGGCGAGGACTACTCCGAAGACCCGGAGATGGCCGAGATGATGGAGTCCATGTTCGCCGACATGCACACCGAGGCGATCCTGGTCGACAAGGTGATCTACATGCAGTTCGCCGGCGGCATGTTCGACGCGATGTCCGAGGACTTCGGCGAGGACGCCTGGTTCACCCTCGACCTCGCCGAGGACAGCCACCTGGGCGACATCTACCGGCAGTTCGGCAGCTTCGACCTCGCCGAGCAGACCGAGCTCATGCTCACCGACCTCGCCGACGTCGAGGAGACCGGCGACGGCGTCTACACCGGCACCCTGAGCCCCGACTCGGAGGCCATGCAGTCCCTGCTCGGCGCCACCGGCGGCATGGCCAACGGCGTCGAGATCCCCGAGGACATCGAGGTCACCATCACCCTCGACGACGACGACCTGCTCAAGACCATCGAGATGACGCTCCCCGAGACCGAGGGCATGGTCATCGACATGGTCTCCGAGGTCACCGAGATCGGCGGCGACTACGCGATCGCCGCCCCCGAGAGCGACAACCTGCACTCCTTCGAGGAATTCGCGGGCGCGATGCAGTAGTGACGGGGTCCGGTCGCGGCGCCAGTGCCGCGACCGGACGACCGGTCTACTTCGCGGCCTCCTCTTCCAGATCCTCCGAGTCCTCCGACGGCGCCGGTCCGGCCGGCCCCTCCCGGTCCTTCCAGGCCGCGAGCAGCGCCCGGGCGGCCTCGACGATCATCCAGACCGCCAGCACGAAGATGACGGCGTCCAGCGGCGCCAGCACCCACTCGTCGGCCTCGACGAAGTTCCGCAGGTTGACGATGAGCGCCCACGTCGTCATCCCCACCAGGAACACCAGCGGGACGAGCAGCGCCAGCGGGTTGGCCCGCCGCTTGGTCACCCACACCGCGATCACCGCCAGCGCCAGGCCCGCCAGCAGCTGGTTGGTGGTGCCGAACAGCTGCCACAGCACCCCGAACGCGTAACCGGCGTCGTCGCCGCCCGGCAGGAGCGCCAGGACGAGCGGGATCGCCACGGCGATGGCCGTGGCCAGCGTCAGGTGGTTCGCGATCCTGCGCCATCCGGCCAGCTCGGCGATCTCCTGCACCACGTAGCGCTGCAACCGGATGCCGGTGTCCATCGTGGTGGCCGCGAACGAGATCACGACGACGGCCGCGAAGATCACCGCGTAGTCCATCGGGATGCCGATGTTGCTGGCGAATGAGGCCACGCCGTTGACGAAGTTGCCCACGGCGCCGCCGGAGGCGGTGGCGAAGTCGGTGTAGAGCCCGTCCCACTCGGCCTGGGTGGCGGCCACGCCCGCGGACACCGCGAGCACCGAGCACAGCGCGAGGACGCCCTCGCCGATCGCGCCGCCGTAGCCGACGTAGCGGGCGTCGGTCTCCTTGTCGAGCTGCTTGGCCGTGGTGCCCGAGGACACCAGGCAGTGGAAGCCCGAGATCGCGCCGCACGCGACCGTGATGAACAGGAACGGCAGGATGCTCGGGCTGTCCTCGGGGACGGTGTTGATCGCGGGGGCGACGATCGCGTCCCAGCCGACGCCGACGCCGAGCAGCACGACCGCCAGCGCCACGTACAGCTGGTGGGAGTTGATGTAGTCCCTTGGCTGCAGGAGCACCCACACCGGGATGCGCGCGGCGACGAAGGTGTAGACGAACAGGATCACGATCCACACGTTGCGCGGGTTGTCGACGCCGATCGCGTCGGCGAAGCCGGTGATGTCGACCGGGACCTCCATGCCGACCCAGATGAGCAGGTACAGCAGGGCGACGCCGAGCAGGCTGGGCACCAGCGCGGCGCCCCGCTTCTTGTAGACGTAATAGCCGATGGCGATCGCGATGGGGATCTCCGCGAAGATCGGGATGACCGCCCCCGGGTTGGACACCAGGAGGTTGCCGATCACCACCGCGAACACGGCGTTGACCAGGGTGAGCAGGAAGAAGATGATGACCAGGAACAGCGTCCCGGCCCTGGTCCCGATCACGTCCTTGGTGAGGGTGCCGATGCCTCTGGCGCGGTGGCGCACCGACAGCGCCAGCGCGCCCATGTCGTGGACGCCGGCGGCCACGATGGTGCCGATGACGATCCACGTGAGGGCGGGCAGCCAGCCCCAGAAGACGGCGATGGCGGGGCCGACGATGGGCGCGGCGCCCGCCACCGAGGTGAAGTGGTGCCCGAAGAGCACGTGCTTGTTGGTGGGGACGAAGTCGACGCCGTCTTCGAACCGGTGGGCGGGCGTGACATAGGCCGGGTCGAGGCGGTAGACCTTCGATGAGAGGTAGCGGGAGTAGTAGATGAAGCCGCAGGCGAACAACGCGAGGACCGTGATCGCCAGTACGAATGCAGGCATGGGCTGGCCTCCTATGGGAAATGTGACGTACGCAACTCAACGGCATTTCCACCGTAAAGCCCGCGAAACAGGCGTGTCAATGCCTCAATGCCTCAATGCCTCAATGCCGCAAAGACCCTCGACGACGCGTTTGGAGCGCTCCCCTCAGGTTCCGGGCATGACCGGATCCCACGAGTGCGACCTGCGCATGCACATGGCTTAGGCTGGATTCGATGGACGCACCAGGGTTGTTCGAATTGGCTCAGCCGCCCGAGCCGCAGGGATCCGGTGTTCTCGGAACCGGCTCGGCCTCCGGCGACGAGCCCCTGGCCGTCAGGATGCGGCCCCACGGCCTCGACGAACTCGTCGGCCAAGGCCACCTGCTCACGCCAGGCTCGCCGCTGCGGCAGGTCGTCGAGGGCCACCAGCCGATGTCGGTCATCCTGTGGGGGCCGCCCGGCTCGGGCAAGACCACCATCGCCCACCTCGTCGCCCAGTCCGGCGACCGGCGCTTCCGCGCCATGTCCGCCCTCAACTCCGGCGTCAAGGACGTCCGCGCCGCCATCGAGGAGGCCAGGCGCGTCCGCCGCACCGGCGGGCCGCAGACCATCCTGTTCATCGACGAGGTCCACCGCTTCACCAAGACCCAGCAGGACTCCCTGCTCGGCGCCGTCGAGGACCGCACGATCACCCTCCTGGCCGCCACCACCGAGAACCCCTACTTCTCCGTGGTCGCCCCGCTGGTCAGCCGCTGCGTCCTGCTCACGCTCCGCGAACTGGGCGACGCCGACGTCGCCGCCGTCGTCGACCGCGCGGTCGCCTCCCCGCGCGGCCTGGACAAAGCCGTCGAGCTCACCGACGAGGCCCGCGACCACCTCGTCCGCACCGCGGGCGGCGACGCCCGCAAGGCCCTCACCGCGCTCGAAGCCGCCGCCGCGACAGCCGAGGCCGAAGGCGACCCGAAGCTCACCCTCGCCCGCGTCGAGGCCGCCATCGACACCGCCGCCGTCCGCTACGACCGCGACGGCGACGGCCACTACGACGTCGCCAGCGCCCTCATCAAGAGCCTGCGCGGCTCCGACGTCGACGCCGCGATGCACTACCTCGCGCGGATGATCGTCGCCGGAGAAGACCCCCGCTTCATCGCCCGCCGCCTGGTCGTCTTCGCCTCCGAAGACGTCGGCATGGCCGACCCGACCGCGCTCCAGACCGCCACGGCCGCCGCCACCGCCGTCGAGCGCATCGGCCTGCCCGAAGCCCGGATCAACCTCGCCCAGGCCGTCGTCCACCTCGCGACCGCCCCCAAGTCCAACGCCGTCATCACCGCCATCGACGAGGCCATCGGCGACGTCCGCGCCGGCAAGGTCGGCCCCGTCCCGCCCGACCTGCGCGACGGCCACTACAAGGCGGCTGCTCGGCTCGGCCACGGCACCGCCTACGTCTACCCGCACGACGACCCGCGCGGCGTGGTGCCCCAGCGCTACGCCCCCGACGCCGTCGCCGGACGCGACTACTACCGCCCCACCAGGCACGGCGCCGAAGGCGAGGTCGCCGACCGGCTCGAGAAGCTGCGCCGGATCGTGCGGAAGCCCCGCGATGAGTGACGGCCCGCTCCCGCGCCGCCCCTCCGACCGGCTCGCCGCGGCGCTGGCGTCCACCGGCTCGCGCATCGAGCGGCTGCGCATGACCGCCCTGGCGGTCGCGTGCGCGGCGGTGCTGCTGGTGTGCGCGGTGCTGTGGTTCGGCAGGGCCTTCACCATCGACCCGACCCGCCGGGCCGTCGACGAGCTCGACGTGCCCGCGTGGGCGGCCGTCGACGCCGACGACGAGACCTACGGGAGCCGCTGGTGCGTGGGGGAGTGCCGGGTGCGGGTGCGCACCTGGGCCTCTGAGGGCACAGTGGAGGACACCGGGAGCGAGTACCGGCGGACGGTGCTGGCGAACGGCTGGATCCCCGCCGACGAGGCGCTGTGCGTCGGCGGCGAGGGCGGCACCGGCTGCTACGTGCGCGACGAGCTGTTCCTGGAACTGTGGGTGGTGCCGGTGACCTGCTCGGACCGCTACGAGCTGTGCGTGGGCTCGGAGGTGACCGCGGTGGTCACCTCGCAGGCGGCGCTGCCCCGCCTCGCCGAGTACCGCCGCACGGCCGACGCGGATTAGGCCACCGCCCCGTTGCGCTTTCTGTCCTTATCTGCAAGGTAAGGTCAGGGCTGCGTTGCTCATACGCGAGAGCCGGGAATCACCTTGTAACCGCACCAGTGCGGTCAATTCTTCGTCGAGGGGGAAGCTGTGTCGGAGGAGACGTTGGCGTTGGAGTTGAATGACGGATGGGATCTGTTCGCGGCATTGACCGGGGTAGGCATCCTGATCCTGTGCGTGGTCCTGAGTTTCGTGCTCATCAGTCTGCGCAACAAGATCGTCGTCAAGGCCGGGCGTACCCTCGACAAGGTCGACCGTGAGGTCGGGCCGCTCCTGCAGAACCTCAACACCACGGTCACCAGCGTCAACACGAACCTGACGCAGGTCGAGGGCGAACTGGAGAAGGTCGGGCACATCACCGACAACGCCGCGCACGTCTCGTCGAACGTCGCCAACATCACCACCATGGTCACCGCCGCCATCGGCTCGCCGCTGGTCAAGGTCGCGGCGCTCGGCTTCGGTCTGCGCTCGGCGGTCAAGCGGCGCAACCAAGAAGCCGACGAAGAGCAGGTCCGCCGCATGGTCGAGGCCTCCAGGCAGAGCAAGAAAGAGCGCAAGCAGGCGCGCAAGGCCCGCAAGCGGCAGAAATAGCTTGAGGAGTTCCAATGTTCAAGCGGATGATCTGGGTAGGCATCGGCGTGGTCGTCGGCGTCGTGGTGGTCAGGAAGCTCACCAAGGCAGCCGAGTCGGTCACTCCGGGTGGGGTCGCCGACCGCATAGGCGGCGCCGGTGCTGAGATGAGGGAATCGTTCAAAGCGTTCTGGGCCGACGTCTCCGAGGCGAAGCGGGCCAAGGAAGCCGAATTGTTCGATGCCATGGAGCGCGGCGAGGACATCACCCCGCTGCTCTCCGATGAAGAAGACGACACCCAGGCCCAGCCGGGCCGGTAGCAGCACTGAAGGAGGTGCCCCATGGAGACCGCTGAAATCCGACGCCGGTTTCTGAAGTTCTTCGAGTCCAACGGCCATACGGTGGTCCCCAGCGCACCGCTGCCGGCCATCGACGACCCGAACTTGCTGTTCATCAACGCGGGCATGGTCCAGTTCGTGCCCTACTTCCTCGGCCAGACCGCGCCGCCGTGGAAGACCGCGACCTCGGTCCAGAAGTGCCTGCGCACGCCCGACATCGAAGAGGTCGGCAAGACCTCCCGCCACGGCACGTTCTTCCAGATGAACGGCAACTTCTCCTTCGGGGACTACTTCAAGGAGCAGGCGATCCGCTACGCCTGGGACCTGACCACCGGCTCGGTCGAGAACGGCGGGCTCGGCCTGGACGGCGAGAAGATCTGGGCGACGGTCTACCTCGACGACGACGAGTCGATCGACATCTGGCACAAGCAGATCGGCCTCCCGCTCGAGCGCATCGTGCGCCGCGGCCAGGCCGACAACATGTGGTCGATGGGCATCCCCGGCCCGTGCGGGCCGTGCTCGGAGCTGTACTACGACCGCGGCCCCGACTACGGGCCCGAAGGCGGCCCCGAGGTCGACGAGGACCGCTACCTCGAGTTCTGGAACCTCGTGTTCATGCAGCAGGAGCGGGGCCCCGGCCCGGCGAAGGAGAACTACGAGATCCTCGGCGACCTGCCGAAGAAGAACATCGACACCGGCATGGGCCTGGAGCGCATGGCGTCGATCCTCCAAGGCGTCGACAACATGTACGAGATCGACCAGGTCCGCCCGCTGATCGACAAGACCTCGGAGCTGACCGGCCGCCGCTACGGCGTCTCGACCTCGCACACCGCCTCCGAGTCGCACCCCGACGACGTCCGCTTCCGGATCGTCGCCGACCACATCCGCTCCAGCCTCATGCTCATCGGCGACGGCGTCGTGCCCTCCAACGAGGGCCGCGGCTACGTGCTGCGCCGCATCATGCGCCGCGCGATCCGCGCCGTGCGCCTGCTCGGCTACGACAAGCCCGCGCTGCCCGAGCTGCTGCCGGTCGCGCGCGACTGCATGAGCCCGTCCTATCCCGAGCTCGCCGAGGACTTCGAGCGCATCTCCTCCTACGCCTACAACGAGGAGGAGTCGTTCCTGTCGACGCTCAAGCGCGGCACCGAGATCCTCGACATGGCGGTCACCAGGACCAAGCGCTCGGGCGGGACGTCCCTGGAGGGCGCGAAGGCGTTCGAGCTGCACGACACGTACGGCTTCCCGATCGACCTGACCCTGGAGATGGCCGAGGAGCAGGGCCTCGCGGTCGACGAGGAGGGCTTCCGCCGCCTCATGGGCGAGCAGCGCCGCCGCGCGAAGGCCGACGCCGAGGCCCGCAAGACCGGGCACGTCGACCTGTCGGTGTACCACGAGATCCGCGACGACAACGGGCTCTCGCAGTTCACCGGCTACACCGAGGACGCCCGCGAGACCGACGTCCTGGCGATCATCGGCTCCGGCGGGCGCGTCAGGGACGCCGAGGCCGGCGACGAGGTCGAGATCGTCCTCAAGGCCACCCCGTTCTACGCCGAGGGCGGCGGCCAGCAGGCCGACACCGGCCTGATCACCGTCGGCTCCGGCGAGATCGAGGTCTACGACGTCCAGTCGCCGGTCGCGGGGCTCGTCGTCCACAAGGCCAAGGTGGTCAGCGGCGGCATCGTCGAGGGCGACAACGCGTACGCCAGGATCGACCGGCGCCGGCGCGGCGCGATCAGCCGCGCCCACACCGCGACCCACCTGGTGCACACCGCGATGCGGAACTTCCTCGGCGAGTCGGCCACCCAGGCGGGTTCGATGAACGCGCCCGGGCGGCTCCGCTTCGACTTCCACACGCCGAACCAGGTGCCCGAGTCGGTGCTCACCGACGCCGAGCAGCAGGTCAACGAGATCCTCGAGCACGACCTGGAGGTCAAGGCGTTCACCACGTCGATGGCCGAGGCCAAGGCGCTCGGGGCGATGGCGCTGTTCGGCGAGAAGTACGGCGACGAGGTGCGGGTCGTCGAGGTCGGCGACTACGCGCGCGAGCTGTGCGGCGGCACCCACGCGGGCCGCTCGGGGCAGCTCGGCGTCGTCAAGTTCCTCTCCGAGTCCTCCATCGGCTCGGGGGTGCGCCGCGTCGAGGCGCTCGTGGGCATCGACGCGTTCCACTTCCTTGCCAGGGAGCACGCGCTCGTCAACCAGCTCGCCGGGCTCTACAAGGTGCCCTCCGAACAGGTCCCAGGCCGCGTCGAAGGGACGATCGCGCAGCTCAAGGACGCCGAGAAGGAGCTCGCGCAGCTGCGCAGCCAGATCGTGCTGTCCAAGGCCGCCGACTACGCGAACGAGGCGAAGCAGGTCGGCGCGGTCAAGGTCGCCGGTGTGAAGGCGCCCGACGGCACCAAGGGCGGCGACGTCCGCCGGCTGGCGATGCAGATCCGCTCGCACCTGCCCGAGTCCGAGCCGGGCGTCGCGGCGGTCGTGGCGACGGCGGGCGGCAAGGCGAGCGTCGTCGTGGGCGTCAACGCCGCGGCGAAGGCGCGGCACATCAGCGCGGCCGACCTGGTCAAGGGGGCCCTGTCGGGCCGCGGCGGCGGCAACGACGACATCGCCCAGGGCGGCGGCGTCCCCGCCGAGCAGGCCGACCGGCTGCTCGACGACATCGTGCGCGCGCTCGCCGAGTAGGCGACTGTGGACAACGAACGATCCGGCCCCGCCGTCACCGAGTGGCGGCGGGGCCGTCGTCTCGGCGTCGATCTCGGCAAGGCCCGCACGGGCATCGCCGTGTGCGATCCGGACGGCATCCTGGCGACTCCCGTGGCGACCGTCCGTCGTGACATGAGGACCGGCGGCGAGGAGATACCGAACGATATTCGCGAAATCGCTGAAATTGCCGCCGATTACGATGTGGTGGAGATTGTCGTCGGCCTACCCGTTACCCTTTCCGGTGAGGAGGGGTTGGCCGCCGAACACACCCGGACCTGGGTGCAACGGCTTTCCGACCGTGTCTCACCCGTGCCGGTAACGCTGACCGACGAGCGGCTCACCACTGCCGTCGCCACCCGCAGGCTCAACGAGGGAGGCGTCCGCGGCAAGCGGAAGCGCTCCGTCGTCGACCAGGCCGCCGCGGTGGAGATCCTCCAGCATTGGTTGGATCAGCGGCGAAGGATATGACGCATGCTCGGCGATCTCGATTCACAGGCGGAACACGCGGACGCTCCCAGGCGGCACCGCCGCCGTGAATCCGGCAGCTCCCTCATCGCCATGACCCTCGTCGTGGTCCTGTTCGGCGTCCTCGGCGTCGGCGGCTGGTGGGCCTACAACAACGTCATCAAGGACTACTTCATCGCCGAAGACTACGAGGGCACCGGCAACGGCACCGAGGTCGCGGTCGTGATCGAAGAGGGCTGGTTCGTCGCCGACATCGCGAACGAACTCTACGACCAGGGCGTGGTCGCCTCCGCGAAGGCCTTCACCGACGCCTCGTCGGACGACGGCGACAGCGGCACCACCATCCAGCCGGGCACCTACAACATGCAAGAGGAGATGTCGGCCGCCTCCGCGCTCGCCTTCCTCACCGACCCGGCGAACAGGATGACCGACGCCGTCACCATCCCCGAGGGCTTCACCTCGATGGAGGTCTACGCCAAGCTCTCCGAGCACACCGGCGTGCCCGTCGAGGAGTTCGAGGCCGCCGCCGAAGACCCCGAGGCGCTCGGCGTCGATCCACTGTGGTTCGAAGGCTTCGGCGACCGGCAGGTCAAGTCCATCGAAGGCTTCCTGTTCCCGGCCACGTACGAGTTCGACGAGGAGATGACCGCCGAGCAGATGCTCTCGGCGATGGTCGCCAAGTTCAACGAGACCGTCGCCGACATCGGCTTCATCGACAAGGCCGCCCAGATCCAGGACCCCGACCCGGACTACGACCCCGGCGCCTACTCCATGCCCGACCAGATCTTCAACCCGCCCACCAACGGCGAGTTCAAGATCTACCCGTGGATGGCCCTGCAGATCGCCTCGATCGTCCAGTCCGAGTCCGGCGTTCCCGAGGACAACGCCAAGATCGCCCAGGTCATGTACAACCGGCTCTACCTCAACTGGTTCGAGCACGCCCAGACCCGCTGCAACTGCCTGCACAGCGAGGCCATCTGGAACTACGGGCGCCAGCTCAACGGCGAGGAGCCCATCACCTCTGGCGAGGACATCGAGTGGGAGACGCTCATGATGGACGGGGAGAACCCGTGGGCTCCCAACGCCAAGGAGAACGCCGGGTACTTCCCCAGCGCCATCGCCAACCCCGGAGTCGCCGCGCTGGAGGCCGCCGTCAACCCCGAACCGGGCGACTGGCTGTACTTCGTGACCGCCTACCAGGACGGCCGGGCGCTGTTCGCCGAGACCCTCGACGAGCACCGCGACAACATCCGCGTCGCCGAGGACAACGGGATCCAGTGATGCAGGCAGCCGTCCTGGGCAAGCCGATCGGGCACTCGCTGTCCCCGGTCATCCACAGCGCCGGATTCGCCGCGGCCGGGCTCCGCGACTGGACGTACGGCCGCCACGAGTGCGACGAGACCGGCCTGGCCAACTTCGTCGACCGCCTCGACGACACCTGGGCCGGGCTCTCGCTCACCATGCCGCTCAAGGAGATCGCCCTCGTCGTCGCCGACGAGGTCACCGACGTCGCCGAGGCCATCGGCGCGGCGAACACGCTCGTCCTGCGCGGCGGGAAGCGCCTGGCCGACAACACCGACGCGCCCGGCATGGTCGACGCGCTCGCCGAGATCGGCCTGACCGAGGCGAAAGAGGTGGCCGTCCTCGGCGCGGGCGGCACCGCCCGGGGCGCCCTCGGCGCCGCGCGGCAGCTCGGGGCCGAGACCGTCACCGTCTTCGCGCGCCGCCGCGAGGCCGTGGCCGAACTCGAGCCCGTCGCCGAGCGCCTCGGCCTCGACCTGCGCTCGGCCGGCTGGGACGAGGCCGTCGTCGCCGGACGCAGCGACCTGGTCGTCTCCACCGTCCCCAAAGGCGTCACCGACGGCCTGCGCGTCGACTGGCGGCCCGGCACCGTCCTGTTCGACGTCCTGTACGACCCGTGGCCCACGCCGCTCGCCGCGGGGGCCGAACGCGAGGGCGCCAGGGTCCTCGACGGCCTGGCGCTACTGTTGGCCCAGGCGGTCCGGCAATGGACCCAGTTCACCGGGCTCGACGAGGCCCCGGTGGCGGCGATGCGTGAAGCGCTCTACACGGCGGCGAGGCGGCGATGAGCAGACCGGTCTTCCTCTACGACGGCGACTGCGCGTTCTGCGGCCGGTGCGCGGACTTCATCGAACGCCGCGTGCGGACCGACGCCGAGGTGAAACCGTGGCAGTGGGCCGACCTCGCAGCGCTCGGCGTCGAGCGGCAGGCCGCCGAGGAAGCGGTGCAATGGGTCGAGCACGGCCTTGCCAAGGCCGGACCGGACGCCATCGCGGTGCTGCTGCGCCGCGCCCAGTGGTACTGGAGACCGCTGGGCCGGATCGCCTCCCTGAGGCCCGTCTCGCGGCTGCTGTGGCCGGTCTACCGGCTCGTCTCCCGCAACCGGCACCGCATGCCCGGCGGCACCGCCGCCTGCGCACTCCCGCGAGCGCGGACCTGAAGGGCCGAGGCGCCCGTCCCCGCAGCTGAGAAAACGAGTGGCTCCATGTCGGAGCGAGCCCTTATGGTCGCATCATGCCGATCCTCGAGGCCCGATCCCTCAGCAAACGCTTCCGCCGCCCCGACAAGGGCTCCGGGTTCAAAGGCGCCCTGAAACACCTGGTCCAGCGCAAGTACAAGAACTTCACCGCCGTCGACGCCATCGACCTGTCGATCGAGCCGGGCGAATCGGTGGCCTACGTGGGCCCCAACGGCGCCGGGAAGTCGACCACGGTCAAGCTCCTGACCGGGATCCTCCAGCCCACCGAGGGCACCGTCCGGGTGATGGGCCGCGACCCGCACACCGAGCGGATCGCCAACGCCCACGACATCGGCGTCCTGTTCGGGCAGCGCACCCAGCTGTGGTGGGACCTGCCGGTCGAGGAGAGCCTCAAGCTCCTCAAGCACATGTACGGCGTCTCCGAGGCCGACTACAAGGCCCGCATCGAGAGGTTCGACGAGCTGCTCGGCCTCGGCGAGTTCATGCCCGCGCTCGCCCGCACCCTCTCGCTCGGCCAGCGCATGCGGGCCGACCTGGCGTGCGCGCTCATCCACGACCCGAAGATGGTCTACCTCGACGAGCCCACCATCGGCCTCGACATCTCCGTCAAGGACCGGCTGCGCGCCTTCCTGCGCCAGCTCGTCGACGACGGCACCACCCTGCTGCTCACCAGCCACGACCTGGCCGACATCGAAGAGGTCTGCGAGCGCATCGTCGTCATCGACGAGGGGAGGATCGCCTACGACGGCCCCATCGAGCAGCTCAAGGCCCACTACATCACCACCAAGGCCGTCAACCTCATCCTCGACGGCCCGGCCGACGCCGAGGCGCTCGCCGAGAAGTTCCCCCACTACGAATGGAGCGCCGGGGAAGCGTCCAGCGAGGTCACCGCCACCTACGAGTCGTCGCGGTTCACCACCGCCGAAGTCCTCGGCGACCTCACCGCCCAGCTCGCCCCGCGCGATTTGTCGCTGTCCGAGCCGAGCATCGAGGACGTCATCAGGCGCTTGTACGCGGGGGAGCTCACCAAGTGAGCCGCCCGCACCCGTCGCCCCGCCCAACCGCTCGCTTCCCCGAACCGGAGTGAACGCATGACTCATACGTTGGCGGTCGACCGCGCCTTGGCGGTCATCTCGCTGAAGCGGCGCCTGGCCTACAAGGCCAACTGGGTCTTCGCGATCATCCTCGGCGGCGGCGCCATGCTCTCGGGCCTCGCCCTGTGGCGCAACCTCCTCGGCGACGGCACGCTCGGCGGCTACGACTGGGACTCGATGCGGGCGTACATGATCATCGGGTTCTTCACCGCCACGCTCGCGTTCGGCGGCGCCGACTGGGCGATCGCCGACAGGATCCTCGACGGGCTCATCGCCGTCGACCTGACCAAGCCGATGGACTTCCAGCGCGCCCGCGCCGCCGAGTTCGTCGGCAGCATGGTCTCGACCGTCCCCACCGCCGTCGTCGGCTCCGCCATCGCCTGGCTGGTGTTCTCGCCGCCCGCGCCCGTCTCGCCGCTCGCCGGGGCGCTGACGGCGGTGAGCATCCTGTTCATCTTCCCGCTGGCGTTCGAGATCACCTACCTGTCGGTGCTCGTGTGCTTCTGGACGAGGCGGTACCTCGGCATCATGTGGGCGAGAGAGGCCGTGCTCTCGTTCTTCTCGGGGATCATGGTCCCCTTGGCGCTCATGCCCGCCCCGCTTCAGATCGCGGCCTGGTGCCTGCCGTTCCCGCACTTCACCACCACGCCGTCGAACATCTACCTCGGCAGAGTCGACACCCCCGGCGCGCTCGGGCTCATCGCCGCCGAGGCCGCCTGGGTCGTCGTCATGTGGTTCGCGGGCCGGCTGGTCTTCAACCACGCGGTCAAGAAGGTGACGGTGCACGGTGGCTGAGACGACGATCGACATCCGGACGGCATCACCGGTGCGGCACGCCGCCGAAGTGTACCGGCGCAGCCTCGTCGCCCACCTACGGTCCATCGTGGAATATCCCGCGGACTTCTGGGTGATGGCCTCCTCCGGCGCACTGTGGCAGATCCTCCAGTTCGCGTTCATCGCGATCCTGTTCGCGAACGTCTCGGCCGTCGCCGGGTGGGGCTACCACGAGATGCTGCTGCTGATCGGATTCCTGACCCTGACCGGCGGCACGACCGCGATGCTCTGCGACGGCGTCTGGAGCATCGGCAGCATGGTCATCAAGGGCGAGATCGACTACCGGATCACCAGGCCCGCCCCGGTCATCGTCCAGGTCGCCTCCACCCACGTCGGCATGCAGGCGTTCGGCGAGGTGACCCTCGGGGCCGCCATGTTCGTCTACGGCTGGATCGGCGCCGGGCTGAGCCCGGCCCTGATCCCGGTCGCGCTGCTCCTGCTGGCCTGCGGCCTGGTCATCGAGATGGCGCTGATGACCGCCATGTGCGCGGTGAACTTCTGGGTCAAGGGCACCGCGTCGATCTTCGGGTTCATCCTGGTCGACCTCCAGGAGAACGTGATGCGCTTCCCGCTGGGAATCTACCCGGCGGCGGTGCGCGTGGTGGCCACGTTCGTCGTTCCCCTCGGGTTCGCCAGCTTCGTCCCGGTGCAGATCCTCACGAGCCGACTCTCCGCATGGTGGCTCATCGGCCCGCCGGTCGCCGCGGCGGCCACCGTCGCCGCCGCGGCCCTGGTCGTCCGCGCCGGTCTGCGCTCCTACGACTCGGCGGGGCACTGACATGGCCGACGCGATCGCCGCCCCGCGCGGGCACCGCTTCGCGGCCGACCGCGCCCTCGCGCTCATCTCGTTCAAGCGCCGACTCGCCTACAAGACCACCTGGCTGTTCTCCATCACCTTCGGCGGCTGGCAGCTGCTGGTCGGGATCGTGGTGTGGGAGCACATCATCGGCGCCGGATCGGTGGGCGGCTACGACTGGGACGCCATGCGCGCCTACCTCCTCATCGGGTTCGTCACCTCCACCATCGCCTGGGGTGGCGCGGACTGGCAGATGGCCAACCGGATCCTCGACGGGCTCGTGGCGATCGACATGACCAAACCGGTCGACTTCCAGCGCGCCCGCGCCGCCGAATACGTCGGCGGCGCGGCCTCGGTGCTGCCGACCGCGGTCCTCGGCGCGGTGGCGGCCTGGTTCCTGTTCGACCCCCAGCTTCCGGTGACGCCGCTCGCCGGAGTCTTGACCGTGGTGAGCATCCTGTTCATCTTCCCGATGGCGTTCGGGGTCGGCTACCTGTCGATCATGCTGTGCTTCTGGACCCGCCGCTACCTCGGCATCCAGTGGGCCAAGGACGGGTTCGTCGCGTTCTTCTCCGGCATGATGGTGCCGCTGGCGCTCATGCCCGGCTGGCTCCAGGTCCTGAGCTGGTGCCTGCCGTTCCCGCACTTCACCACGACGCCCGCGGCGATCTACCTCGGCCGCGTCGACACGCTCGGCGCGCTCGGGCTCATCGCCGCAGAAGCGGCATGGGTCGTCGTCATGTGGGGCGGCGCGCGCCTGATCTGGCGCCGGGCGATCAAGAAGGTCACGATCCATGGAGGTTGAGCATGCGGCACGCCTTCGCCGTTTACCGGCGCTCCCTCGGCGCCCACTTCCGCTCCATGCTGGAGTACCCCGCCGACTTCTGGGTCATGGCGAGCACGGGCACCGTCTGGTCGTGCATCCAGTTCGGCTTCGTGACCATCCTGTTCGCGAACGTCAACGCGATCGGCGGCTGGGGCTACCACGAGATGCTGGTCCTCGCCGGGTTCCTGACGGTCGCGGCCTCGACGAACGCGATCTTCTGGGACGGCATGTGGGGCCTCGGCAGGCAGATCATCAACGGCGGCATGGACTACCTGATCATCAGGCCCGCCCCGGTCGCCTCCCAGCTCGGGGCCAGCCACGTCGGCATGCAGGCCTTCGGCGAGATCACGCTCGGGCTGACGATGCTCGTCTACGGCTGGGTCGGCGCCGGACTGAGCGCCGCGATGATCCCCGTCGCGATCGTGATGCTCGCCTCCGCCGTGGTCATCGAGATCGCGCTGCTGACGGCGGCGAACGCGGCGAACTTCTGGATCAAGGGCCACTCGCCGGTGGTGGCGTTCATGCTGCTGGACATGCAGACCGAGGTCATGCGCTTCCCGCTGACGATGTTCCCGTTCGCCGTCCGGCTCCTGCTGACCTTCGGCCTGCCCGTCGCCTTCGCCAGCTTCATCCCGGTGCAGGTCCTCACCGGCCGGCTCTCCGCGGGGTGGCTGATAGGCCCGCCCGTGGCAGCGGCGGCGGCCGTGGCGTTCGCGGTATGGGTCTTCCGCGCGGGCCTGCGCGCCTACGACTCGTCCGGTCACTGATGCACATTGAGCATGCTCAACGCATGCTATGCTCGTGGCATGGTGTTCATTCAGGTACGGAACGTCGATGAAGGGCTTCGCGAGTCGGCCAAGCGCCGGGCTGCGGAACTTGGAGTGGATTTGTCAACTTATGTCCGAAATCTAATCCAGCGTGATGTTGCCCGCCCCAGCATCAATGCATGGCTCGACGAGGTCCTAGCTGATCCCATCGGCGACCCGTTCGATGCCGCTGAAGCCATTGCCGACGCACGCGCCGACCGCGAATCCGAGATCCGGCGGTCGCTGGGAGACTTCGCGTGCTGATCGTCGACGCTTCTGTCATCACCGCTCTCCTTACCGGTCATTCCGCGAAGGCGTCGATCGCCGAGCACCTCCGGCGTGATCCGGAACTCGCGGCACCGGCCCACCTCGACGTCGAGGTGCTCTCTGCGCTCCGCGGGCGCATGCTGGGGCGACACTTGACCATGGCCGACCTGCGGGTAGCCGCTGCGCGGCTCGCGGCCCTGCCGGTGCAACGGGTGCCGTTGGGGAACACCCGGCTGCTGTTGGAAACGGTGCGCTGGTTCCACAACCTCTCGGCTTACGACGCCTGCTATGCCGCCCTGGCAAAGGAGCTCGACGCACTGCTGCTGACCGGTGACAAGGGCCTGGCCGACACCGCGACCCGAGCGCAGATCGCATGCGCGCATGTCGACTGCTCCGCATGACCGGATGAGCCGTGCCCGATTAATGGGTTGCGCGGGTGCGTGGGGGCCGCTAGAGTCGCTCCCGTCGCCCGAGGTCTGCAAGCCCGGGCCCGTAGAGCGTTTGGAGGTGTGTACACATGGCTGTCGTTGTCTTTCGTCTTGCCTCGATTACCAGTTCACCTCCCGTCGGCTCGCTCTGACCCGTTGTCGCGTGCCGCCGGATTCTCTGCACAGGAGCACACCCGCAGTGGCACGCAAGTCCAACAACACTTCCACCTTCGAGTCCACCCGTCGCCGCAAGTCGCTCGGCGAGGACGAGGTCTTCTCAGCCGAGGACCAGGCCCGTTTCGAGGCCATGCGGTCCGAGGACTTCGACGAGGGCCCGGTCGACGACGGCCCGCCCACCGGCGACCGCTGGTCCACCTGGGACGACTCGGAGGCACTCCAGCGCGGCCCCAAGCCGTGGCCCGAATGGATCATCACCGACCTGGGCGCCGTCGACTACGAGCTCGGCGTCCTCAAGACCGGCAAAGAGGCCGACGTCTTCCTCATCGAACGCGCCGTACCGGACACCGACCGGGCGGTGCTCATGGCCTCCAAGCGCTACCGCTCGGCCGAGCACACCCAGTTCAACCGCGCCGGCGACTACACCGCCGGGCGCACGGCCAGGCGCTCGCGCGACCGCCGCGCCATGGAGAAGCGCACCAAGTTCGGCCTCGAGCAGGCGGCGGGCCGCTGGGCCGCCACCGAGTTCGACGCGCTCAAGCGGCTCTACGTCGCCGGGGTGGCCGTGCCGTACCCGGTGCAGATCCTCGGCACCGAGGTGATCATGGAGTTCATCGGGACCGGGCGCACCGCCGCGCCGCGCCTGGCCGAGACCCGGCCCGACGAGGCCGAACTCGAGAGCCTGTGGGAGCAGGCCTGCGAGAACCTCCGGCTGATGGCCGAGCAGGGCTTCGCCCACGGCGACCTCTCGTCGTACAACACGGTCGTCCACGAGGGCCGCCTGGTGGTGCTCGACCTGCCGCAGATCGTCGACATCTACGCGAACCCGAAAGGGCTCGAATTCCTGACCAGGGACGTCGAGAACCTCGGCGGCTGGTTCACCGCCAGGGGCGTGGACCGCCAAGAAGTCGACGACCTGCGCGTCGAGCTCATGGCCCTGGCGGGACTCCGCTGAACCGCACCTCGGGCCGGACCGCACGGCGGCCCGGCCCGAGGCCCGATGCCTGTCCCACCCCCGATATAGCCTTGTGGGCGTGAGCGTTGATTACCGTCCCGCGCCGGGCACGATTCCCACCCAACCCGGTGTCTACCGCTTCCGGGACCGCGACCGGCGGGTCATCTACGTCGGCAAGGCCAAGAACCTCCGCAACCGCCTGAACTCCTACTTCGCCGACGAGACCCGCCTCCACGAGCGCACCCGCCGGATGGTCAACACCGCCCGCAGCGTCGAGTGGACCGTCGTCGGCACCGAGGTCGAGGCCCTCCAGCTCGAGTGGACCTGGATCAAGGAGTACGACCCGCGCTTCAACGTCATGTTCAAGGACGACAAGTCCTATCCCTGGCTTGCCGTCACCGTCGGCGACGAGTTCCCCCGCGCCCAGGTCATGCGCGGCAACCGACGCAAGGGCGTCCGCTACTTCGGGCCCTTCGGCAGCGCCTGGGCCATCCGCCAGACCCTCGACCTGCTCACCCGCGTCTTCCCCATCCGCACCTGCTCGGACACGGAGTTCAAGCGCTGCAACCGCATGGGCCGCCCGAACCTGCTGGCCGACATCGGCAAGTGCTCGGCCCCCTGCGTCGGACGCATCTCCGCCGAGGACTACCGCGAGCTGGTGAACAGCTTCTGCTCCTTCATGTCCGGCGACACCGCCCCGGTCCGCAGGCGCCTCATCGCCGAGATGCAGGCCGCCTCCGAGGCCCTCGACTTCGAGAAGGCCGCCCGGCTGCGCGACGACCTCGGCGCGCTCGACAAGGTCCTCGAACAGCAGGTCGTCGTCCTCGCCGAGGACGTCGACTGCGACGTCATGGCCGTGGCCGACGACGAACTCCAGGCCGCCGTCCAGGTCTTCCACGTCCGCGGCGGCCGCATCCGCGGCCAACGCGGCTGGGTCATCGAGAAACCCGAACCGGTCGACCTCGCCGGCATCGTCGAGCGCTTCTGCACCCAGTTCTACGGCGAGCAGGGCGAAGTCGTGCCCCGCGAGGTCCTCGTCCCGGCCCTGCCGGGCGACGCCCCCGCGCTCACCGAGTGGCTCTGCGAGCAGCGCGGCGCCAAGGTCGACCTGCGCGTGCCCCGCCGCGGCGACAAGCGCGCCCTCGCCGAGACCGTCGAGAAGAACGCGGGCGAGTCCCTCCAGCGCCACAAGCTCAAGCGCGCCGGGGACCTCACCGCCCGCTCCAAGGCCCTCGAAGAGCTCGCCGACGCCCTCGACCTCCCCGAGGCGCCGCTGCGCATCGAGTGCTACGACGTCTCGCAGTCCCAAGGCCAGGACGTCGTCGCCTCCATGGTGGTCTTCGAGGACGGCCTGCCGCGCAAGAGCGAGTACCGCCGCTTCGTCATCAAGGGGGAGAAGAAGGACGACCTCTCCTCGCTCCAGGAGACCCTGCGCCGCCGCCTTTCCAAACTGGACGAACAGCCCGCCGGTTCACCCATGGAGGAGGACGAGGAGCCCCGCAAGGGCTTCCACTACCCGCCCCAGCTGCTCGTCGTCGACGGCGGCCAGCCGCAGGTCGCCGCCGCCGAGGCCGTCTTCGCCGAGATGGGGATCGACACCATCAACCTCGCCGGGCTCGCCAAGCGGCTCGAGGAGATCTGGCTGCCCGGCGAGGAGTACCCGGTCATCCTCTCGCGCACCTCCGAGGCCCTCTACCTCATGCAGCGCGTCCGCGACGAGGCCCACCGCTTCGCGATCTCCCTGCACCGCAACCGCAGACGCAAGCGCATGCGCTTCTCGGCGCTCGACGGCGTCCCCGGGCTCGGGGAGTCCAAGCGCAAGGCGCTGCTGAAGCACTTCGGCTCGGTCAAGCGCATCAGAGAGGCCGAGCTCGAAGACCTCGAAGCGGTCCCGGGCATCGGCCCGAAGCTCGCGGAGACCTTGCGGACACATCTGCGCAACCCCGATGACAACACCGATTGAGACGCGCATGGTAGCTATACGGGGGTCAGCGTCATAGCCGTGTCACAGCGGCATCAAGATCAATCTCGGGAATACTTGTGTCTATGAGTGCGCCATCTGAGCAGTCCGCGTTCCAGGACCGAAGCGACCTGGACCTCGTCATCGTCACCGGCATCTCCGGTGGGGGCCGATCGACGGTGGCGCGCGCCTTGGAGAACGTCGGCTACTACGTCGTCGACAACCTCCCGGAGTCGCTCGTGGCCCAGACCGCCGAGCTCGCCGCGGCGGGCGGCGCCGAGGTCAAGCGGACCGCGATGGTGCTCGACGTGCGCTCGCGCGCGTTCACGACCGACCTGGTCGGTGTCATCGAGGAGCTGCGCAAGGGCGGTTTCAAGCCGCACCTGGTGTTCGTCGACGCCGACGACGACGTGATCATCCGCCGCTTCGAGAAGGTCCGCCGAGCCCACCCGCTGCAAGGGGACGGACTGCTCGCCGACGGGATCGCCGCCGAGCGCCGCCTCCTGGCCCCCGCGCGCCAATCGGCCGACACTCTCTTCGACACCACCCACATGAACGAGAATCAGCTCAGGGCCAGGGTCGAGGAGACCTTCCTCGCCCCCTCGACCGCCGGACTCCAGTTCACCTGCATGTCGTTCGGGTTCAAGTACGGCATCCCGCGCGATGCGGACTATGTGGCTGACGTACGATTCCTTCCCAACCCGTATTGGGTTCCGAGCCTGCGCGAGCTCACCGGCGCCGACAAGGACGTCTCGGACTACGTCCTGCACCAGGAAGGCGCCGCCGAGTTCGTCGAAGCCTACGCAGGGCTGCTGCTCGGCACCACCCAGGGATTCGAGCGGGAAGGCAAGCGCTACATGACGATCGCGATCGGATGCACCGGCGGCAAGCACCGCAGTGTGGCCATCGCCGAAGCGCTCGCGAGCCGCCTCAACGCGGCCGGGTTCCCCGCGAACACCCACCACCGCGACCGAGGGAACGAATGACCCACTCCACAGCGGCACCGGCCGGCGCCAGGTCCCTTCCCGAGCGCCGACGCCGCTCCGCCCAGCGCGGCGGTGAACCCGCCGGCGCGCCGAGCTCCCGTCGCCGACCGGAGTGACGGCCCATGACCAGCGTCGTCGCGTTCGGCGGCGGGCGGGGTCTGTCGGCCTCGCTGCGCGCGCTCTCCAGGCTCGACATCGACCTGACGGCCGTGGTGACCGTCGCCGATGACGGCGGCTCCTCGGGGGCGATCCGCAAGTCCAGGCCGGTGCTGCCGCCCGGCGACCTGCGCAAGGCCCTGGTCGCCACCGCCGACCCGACCAGGGCCGATGCGGCGAATCTGTTCTCGCACCGCTTCGGCGGCGACGACTTCCTGACCGGGCACCCGGTCGGCAACCTCGTCCTCACCTCGCTGCTCGAACGCCGCGCCAACCCGGTCGCCGCCATCGCCGAGGCCGCCGACCTGCTCGGCTGCCGCGCCCGCATCCTGCCCATGTCGTGCGAGCCGCTCGACATCGAGGCCGACCTCGCCGAAGGTCGGGGCGTGCGCACCATCGTCGGCCAGCACGAGGTGGCCGTCGCCGACGGCGCGGTCACCGACGTCCGGCTCGTCCCGGCCGACGCCCCGGCCTGCCCCGAGACGCTCGAGGCGGTCGCCGCGGCCGACTGGCACGTCTTCGGCCCCGGCTCCTGGTACACCAGTGTCATTCCGCACTTGCTCTTGCCAGAGCTGCGCGAGGCCGTCGCCGCGGCCTCGGCCAAGCGAATCGTGGTGCTCAACCTCTCCGAGGAGAAGGAGACCGACGGCCTCACGCTCGCCGGGCACCTCGACGCTCTGGGGCGTTACGCCGAAGGTGTCCGGTTTCACTACGTCATCTCGGGCGATACCCGAACCCTCGACGATCCCGAGTCGTTGAACACTGCGGCACAATCGTTGCGGGCCGAATTGGTGGCGGCGGACCTCGCCGCGGACGTCGTCACCCACGACGTCGCCGCACTGGCCGCGGTAATGGGAAATCTGCTCGTCGAAGATGGTGGTTCATAAATGGCGATGACCTCGGAGGTCAAGGACGAACTCAGCCGGATCGAGGTAACGAAATCCTGCTGCCAGCGCGCCGAGCTCGGCGCGCTGTTCCGGTTCGCCGGCGGGCTCCACCTGGTCGGCGGCTCCAACGTCATGGTCGAGGCCGAGATCGACGCGGGCAACGTCGCCAGGCGCGCCAAGCGCATGATCAACGAGCTGTACAACTACGACTCCGAGGTCCACGTCCTCGTCGCGGCCGGGCTGCGGCGCACCAACCACTACCTGGTGCGCGTCATGGCCGACGGCCAGGCGCTCGCCCGCCAGATCGGCCTGACCGACCAGCGCGGCTATCCCGTGCGCGGCCTGCCCGCCCATGTCGTCGGCGCCTACCCGTGCTGCGCCGAGGCCGCCTGGAGGGGTGCCTTCCTGGCGCGCGGCTCGCTCACCGAGCCCGGCCGCTCGTCTTCGCTGGAGGTGACCTGCCCCGGCCCCGAGAGCGCGCTGGCGCTGGTCGGCGCGGCCCGCCGCCTCGGCATCGGCGCCAAGTCCAGGGACGTGCGCGGGATCGACCGCGTCGTCATCCGCGACGGCGACGCCATCGGCGAGCTGCTCACCAGGCTGGGCGCCCACTCGTCGGTCCTGACCTGGGAGGAGCGCCGCGTCCGCCGCGAGGTCCGCGCCACGGCGAACCGCCTGGCGAACTTCGACGACGCGAACCTGCGCCGCTCGGCCCGCGCGGCCGTCGCCGCCGCCGCGAAGGTCACCCGCGCCCTGGAGATCCTCGGCGACGACGTGCCCGACCACCTCGCGGGGGCCGGGAAGCTGCGCCTGGAGCACCGCCAGGCGTCGCTGGAGGAGCTCGGGACCCTCGCGGACCCGCCGCTCACCAAGGACGCCATCGCCGGCCGGATCCGGCGGCTCATCAACATGGCCGCCAAGCGCGCCGCCGAGACCGGCGTGCCCGGTCCGGACGACGTCGTCGCGGAGGAGGAAGCGCTCGCCGCGTGACGCGGAAGTCCACGACTGATAGCGCTTTCTTAACCGCGATGACATCGGCTTGTGGCGAGTGTGACATGATCGGGAAGTCCCGCCTGCGACCCGGTGGAAAACCGGGGCGGTAGGGTCGAAGAGTGCTCGGCGACGAGGCCGAACAGCGATCTGTTCCACCGTCGCTCTATGGCTGAATGGATCGCGTCCGAGACCGGCTCTGGTCTCAGTCAGATATTCGAATCCTGTTCTAGCGAGGAGATGGGCACGTGACCATCCGCGTTGGTGTCAACGGCTTCGGCCGTATCGGCCGCAACTTCTTCCGGGCGGTTCTCGCCTCCGAGGCCGACATCGAAGTGGTCGCCTTCAACGACCTGGGCGACACCGAGACCATTGCAAACCTGCTGAAGTACGACAGCATCCTCGGCCGTCTGCCGTACGAGGTCAAGGTCGGCCCCGGCGAGATCACCGTCAACGGCAAGACCATCAAGGCGTTCGCCGAGCGCGACCCGGGCGCCCTGCCCTGGGGCGAGGTCGGCGCCGACGTCGTCATCGAGTCCACCGGCTTCTTCACCGACGGGACGAAGGCCGCGGCGCACCTCAAGGGCGGCGCCAAGAAGGTCATCATCTCCGCCCCGGCGAAGAACGACGACATCACCATCGTGATGGGCGTCAACCAGGACAAGTACGACGCCGAGAAGCACAACATCATCTCGAACGCCTCGTGCACCACGAACTGCCTGGCCCCCATGGCCAAGGTCATCAACGACGCCATCGGCATCGAAAAGGGCCTGATGACCACCATCCACGCCTACACGCAGGACCAGAACCTGCAGGACGGCCCGCACAAGGACCCGCGTCGCGCCCGCGCCGCGGCCCTGAACGTGGTGCCCACCACGACCGGCGCCGCCAAGGCCGTCGGCCTGGTGCTGCCCGAGCTCAACGGCAAGCTCGACGGCTACTCGCTGCGCGTCCCGGTCCCGACCGGCTCGATCACCGACCTCACCTTCGAGGCCTCCCGCGAGGTCACCGCCGAAGAGGTCAACCAGGCCCTCAAGGCCGCCGCCGAGGGCCCGCTCAAGGGCATCATGTCCTACACGGAGGACCCGATCGTCTCCAAGGACATCGAGACCGACCCGCACTCGTGCATCATCGACTCCAAGCTGACCAAGGCCATCGGCAACCAGGTCAAGGTCTTCGGCTGGTACGACAACGAGTGGGGCTTCTCCAACCGCCTCGTCGACCTCGTCAAGCTGGTCGGTTAACGGCCTGATGAAGACGCTCGACGAACTCCTGAAGGAGGGCGTCAACGGTCGGCGCGTCCTCGTGCGCGCCGACCTCAACGTTCCTCTCGACGGCAAGAACATCACCGACGACGGCCGCATCCGCGCCGTCGGGCCCACCGTCAAGGCGCTCGCCGAGGCCGGTGCCCGCGTCGTGGTGTGCTCCCACCTGGGCCGCCCCAAGGGCGAGCCGGACCCGGCGTTCTCGCTGGCCCCCGTGGCCCAGCGGCTCGGCGAGGTCCTGGGCCGCGAGGTCGCCCATGCGAGCGACACCGTCGGCGAGGACGCCGAGGCGAAGGCCGTCGCCCAGAGCGACGGCGACGTGCTGCTGCTGGAGAACCTGCGCTTCAACAAGGGCGAGACCAGCAAGGACGACACCGAGCGCGCCGAGTTCGCCGGCCAGCTGGCCGCCTTCGGCGACGTCTACGTCGACGACGCCTTCGGCGCGGTCCACCGCAAGCACGCCTCGGTCTACGACGTGGCGAAGCTCCTGCCGCACTACGCGGGCTGGCTCATCGCCAAAGAGGTCGAAGTCCTCTCCGGGCTCACCGGCGACCCCGAGCGCCCCTACGTGGTGGTGCTCGGCGGCGCCAAGGTCTCCGACAAGCTCGCCGTCATCGCCAACCTGCTCGGCAAGGTCGACACGCTCGTCATCGGCGGCGGCATGGCCTTCACCTTCCTCGCCGCCCAGGGCCACGAGGTCGGCAACTCGCTGCTGGAGAAGGACCAGATCGAGACCTGCAAGAACTACCTCGCCGAAGCCGAGAAGCTCGGCGTGGAGCTCCTGCTGCCGACCGACGTCGTCACCGCGGCCGAGTTCGCCGCCGACGCCGAGCCGCTTGAAGTGAGCGCCGACGCGATCCCCGAAGGCCGCATGGGCCTGGACATCGGGCCCGCATCGGCCCGGCTGTTCGCCGAGCGGATCGCCGCGGCGAAGACCGTGTTCTGGAACGGCCCGATGGGCGTCTTCGAGTTCCCCGACTACGCGAACGGCACCAAGACCGTCGCGCAGTCGCTCGTGGACTCCGACGCGTTCACCGTGGTCGGCGGCGGCGACTCCGCCGCCGCGGTCCGCACGCTCGGCCTGCCCGAAGACGGCTTCAGCCACATCTCCACCGGCGGGGGCGCCAGCCTCGAGTACCTCGAAGGCAAGACCCTGCCCGGCCTGGACGCACTGGAGGACTAGATGTCTGAAACCCGTAAGCCGCTCATCGCCGGCAACTGGAAGATGAACCTCAACCACCTCGAGGCGATCGCGCTCGTGCAGAAGCTGGCCTTCAGCCTCACGCCCGCGCAGCTCGAAGCGGTCGAGACCGTCGTCCTGCCGCCGTTCGTCGACATCCGCAGCGTGCAGACGCTCGTCGACGGCGACAAGCTGACCGTCGGCTACGGCGCCCAGGACGTGTCGGCGCACCCGTCCGGCGCGTACACCGGCGAGACCGCCGCGTCGATGCTGGCCAAGCTCGGCTGCTCCTACGTGACCGTGGGCCACTCCGAGCGCCGCCAGTACCACGAGGAGTCCGACGAGCTGGTGGCCGCGAAGGTCCGTCAGGCGCTGAACAACGGCATCAGCCCGATCCTGTGCGTCGGCGAGGCCCTGGACGTCCGCGAGGCCGGGAACCACGTGCCGCACACGGTGAGCCAGCTCCTGGCCGCCGTGGACGGGCTGAACGAGGAGGAACTCGCGAACGTCGTGGTGGCCTACGAGCCGGTCTGGGCGATCGGGACGGGCCGCACGGCCACGCCCGATGACGCCCAGGAGGTCATCGGGGCGCTGCGCGCGGCGCTGGGCGAGAAGTTCGGCGCAGTGGCCGAGCGGGTCCGGATCCTGTACGGCGGCTCGGTGAAGTCGGCGAACGTCGCCCAGATCATGGGCAAGCCGGACATCGACGGCGCCCTGGTGGGAGGCGCGAGCCTCGACGCCGAGGAGTTCGCCAAGATCGTTCGGTTCCCGGAGCACGCGAACGCTTAGGGATCGAAGACGCAGCTTGCGGGCGCGCAGCGCCCGCGGGCCAGAGACTGTGGGGCCGCTGTACAAAGGCGTACGGCGGCCCCGCACCCGTTTCCTGGATATCGATCGTCGTCGAGCTCGTGCGGGCGCGAGGACCGGCCTCACCTGCTTGCTCGCAGGCAGACCGATTCCGACGCAAACCGGCCCGTGAGCTAGACTCGGGGCCGGATCCACGCCCGCGTGGACGCCGAACTGTTGGAGAGGACACTCGATCGCCGATGATGACGGTATTGACTTACGCCCTGCTGATCGTCCTGCTGCTGACCAGCGCCGGTCTGATCATGCTGGTGCTGCTGCACAAGGGCAAGGGCGGCGGCCTGTCGAGCATGTTCGGCGGCGGCATGTCGTCGATGGCCTCGGGCTCCTCGGTGGCCGAGAAGAACCTCACGCGCATCACGATCGCCGTCGGTGTCATCTGGTTCGCCTGCGTGGTCGCCTACGGCCTGCTCCTGAGGTCGATGGTCTAGCCGCAAGAAGCTTTCCGAAGGCCCCGCCGAGCCCCGCTCGGCGGGGCCTTCGGCTCTCCGGGTTTCTCTGATGCGGCTCTCGATCCGTGATGTCATTCCCGGTATGAAAGCAGTGATACTGCCTCGTTACGGCGGGGCCCAAGACCTTGAAGTGGCCGATGTGCCGAAGCCGCCTTGCGGGCCGGGCGAGGTGCTCATCCGGCTCAAGGCGACCTCGGTCAATCCCGTCGACTGGCAGCTCGGGGCCGGGCGCCTCGATTCGATCATCCCGGGGGAGTTCCCGCTCATCCCCGGCTGGGACGCCGCCGGAACCGTCGTCGCGGCCGGTGCCGAGATCACCGACTACGCCGTCCTCGGCTACGTCCGCCGGCCCGTCGCCAAATGGGGCACCTACGCCGAGTACACCATCGCCGAGCCGCGCATGATCGCCCCCAAGCCCGCCTCCCTGGACTGGGACTCGGCCGCCGGGCTCTCGCTGGTCGGCCTCACCGCCGTCCAGACGCTCGACGCCGTCGCCGTCAAGGACGCCGACACGATCCTCATCCACGCCGCCGCCGGGGGAGTCGGCTCGATCGCCGTCCAGGTCGCCAAGGCCCGCGGCGCGCGCGTCATCGGCACCGCGTCGCCGCGCAACCGCGACTACCTCGTCGCGCTCGGCGCCGAACCGGTCGAGTACGGCGACGGCCTGCTGGAGCGGGTGCGGAGGCTCGCCCCGGACGGCATCGACGCGGCGCTCGACGCGATCGGCGGGGAGGAGATCGACCTGTCGATCGAGGCCGGGGCCGACCCCTCGCGGGTCGTCTCCATCGCCGACCCGAAGGTCCGCGAGAAGGGCGGCAAGTACGTCTTCATCGATCCGAGCAGCGCGGACCTGCGCACCCTCACCTCGCTCGCCGAGTCCAAGCAGCTCATCGTCCCCGTCTCGGCCACGTTCCCGCTCGAGCGGGCCGCCGAGGCGTGGGAGGCCAGCCAGACCGGCAAGGCCCGTGGAAAAATCGTCCTGAAGATCGCATAACAGGCTCACCCGTCGGCCCCGTGCGCGATCCGCTCGCGCACGGGGCTTGCTGAACTGGGCTTATGCCGACACGGACGGTATACATGGCACACTGCTGATACATCACCCGTATCGCCGCGCCACATGAACGATCCCCACATTAGAGAGTCCCTCATGTCTGACTCCTCCCCGGAACTCCGCCAGACCCTCAACCGCATCCGCGCCGAACTCAGGGGCGAAGCCCGCTCGGCGGCCCTGGAACAGCACGTCGAAGCCGTCGCCGCCGCCGCCGATCGACCACTGCTCAACGAAGCCCTCGCCGATCTGGTGAACTCCTACGAGTTCTCGATGGACGCCTCCCGCATCCTCGTGCCGTTCGCGAGGCTGCTGCACAACTACGACACCGCTCCCGAGCATTTCGACGCGAACACCACGCACCGCGTCTACTGGATGTTCAAATGGGTCGTCTACAAGATGATCGATCACCCCGACGTCCCGCTCGAATCCGTAGAGGAATGGCTGAGCCGATTCCGATCCCGCTATGCCGAAGCGGGCCACTCGCTGCACCCCGTCCACGAAGCCGAGCAAGAGCTTGCCGAGCACCTCGGCGACGCCGAACGCGCGGCGAAGGCCCTCGCCGCGATGAGCGCCGCCGAGCCCGACCACATGAGCAACTGCGAAGCGTGCCGCTGCCACAATCTGGGCCGGATCGTGGCCTTCGGCGGCGAACACGAGCGGGCCCTCGAACTGTGGAGTCCGGTCCTCGAAGGAAACCTCCGCTGCGCGCACGAACCGCACGCGGCGCTCGCGAGCTCACTGCTGTCACTGGTCGCCCTCGGCCGCCTCGACCAGGCCCGCGCCAACCACATGCGCGGCTACCTGATGGTCCGCGACAAGGACGACATGGTCTACGCCGTTGCCAAGCACCTGCGCTTCTGCGCGCTGACCGGAAACGAGGCGCGGGCGGTCGAGATCATCGCGGCCCACAGCCGCTTCTACGACCTCCCACTCTTCCTGCATGAGCGCCGCCACCTGCTCGAAGGCGTGCAGGTGACGTGCGAGGCCCTCATGAGCCGCGGCATGGGCGACGCGGAGGTCTCCGGGCCGGAGAGCCGCACCTGGCGGGCCGAGGACCTCCGCGCATGGGCCGACGCCGAACGGCGCGCCATCAACGAACGCTACGACCGGCGCAACGGCAACGACGCCCAGTCGCGACTCTCCGATGAACGGGCGGCGTTCGAGGCCACGCATCCGCACGTCCCCCTGGGACTCAAGACGCTGACGGACGTCCCGCCGCAGCGCACCCCCGTGCGGGACGAGCAGCCCTCGCCGGAGCGCTTCGCGGCCGCCCTCGCCGAGGCGCGCAAGGCGACCGCCGACTTCGCCGAAGGCAGCGACGAGTTGTGGCGGCGCGTGGACCGGCTCGCGCAGGGGCTCGGCACCGAGCTCGAACCCGCCGACCTCGCCGAAGTCCTCGTCTCCCGCATCGACCTCGACGCCGGGCTGGAGCCCGCGCTCGAACTGGCCGCGAAGGCCCGCGAGGCGTTCCTCGCGGCAGGACTCGAAGGCAGGGCCCTCAGCGGCCAAGCCTCGGTCCTCGTCTGGAGTGTCCAGGCCGACCCCGAAGCGGTGCCCGCGGAGGCACGGCGCATTCTCGACGAGGCGCAGCGCCTCGCCGCCACCGATCCGGTGAACGCCGTCCGGGCCCGAGCGCTCACCCACATCGCGCTCCTGGAGCACTGCCGCCTCGGCGGCGGGGGCCCCGATGGCGAACTGCGCTCGGCCGTCGCAGCGGTCGACGCCGCCCTCGCCGAGCTGCCCGACGAGCCGCGAGCCGGGCAGATCCGGGCGAGGCTGACGTTGACGCTGGCGTCCATGGAGACGGAGTTCGAGCCGCGCATCGCCCTGATGGGGGCGGCGTTCGAGCAGGCGTCATCGGGGGACCACCCCTTCGAGACCTTCCTCAGCGCGGGCGAATACGCCTCGATGCTCAACATGTCCGGCCGGTTCGAGGAGGGCCTGGAGGTCGCCGAGACCGGCATCGCCCGCGTCAAGCCCGACCTTCCGGCGTTCCCGGTCGCCGCGATCCACCTCACCGCCACCGAATGCGCGGTGAACCTCGGGCGCTGGGCCGCCGCCGAACGCCACGCGGTGCAGGCCGCCGCCCACTACGACCGGGCTCATGAGACCGGCTGCGCCGGTGTCGCCAGGCACCTCATGGGCCTCGCCCTGGCCTCGCAGGACCGCCACGCGGAGGCGGTCGTCATGTTCGAGGCCGCGCTGGCCGACCTGCCGTCCATGCACGAAGACGAGCACTGGCGGCTCGTCGACGCGCGGTTCCTGCTCGCGGAGGCATACGAGCGCCTGTGGGATCCCCGAAACGGCTCCGAGCACGCCCTGGAGGCCCTGCGCCTCGTGGACGGCGGCCTCGCCCACCCGAACCCGACCGTCTACCCGCGGGCCGCGCACCTGGCGGGTGTGCTCCTCAGAGGGATCGGCGAGAAGAATGCGGCCGTCGAGTGCTTCCACCGCGCCGAGGCCTCATGGCGGAAGCTCCAGGCGCTCCCGGCGGCCGCGAACTCGATCCGGGCCGCGGTATGGGTGGCCATAGACGGCGAGGACGATTCCGATCTCCGACCGGGTTCGGCGACCATGACCTCGCTGGCCGACGAACTCCGTGCCGACTGGACCAATGAGGAACTGCCGCCCGAATACCGCGAAGCGTGCCGTGGAGAACTGGCGGAGACGCTGATCCAGCACGCCGATTTCCTCGGCAGCGAGACCGCGTCGTCACCGCTGCTGAAAACGGCGCTGTCGGTAGCCGAAGAGGGCGAATTCCTCGCGCTGACGGTGTTCAACGCCACGTATCGGCTGATGCACCTGCTTGAGGAGGCCGGGGACCTCGACGAGGCTCGGGCCTGCGCCGATGTGACCCTGAAGAAGCTCGGTGCCGCCGAACACAAGCGGCTTCGCGCCGGAATCAAGAGCCACCGCCGCCGATTGGGAGATGCGATTGGACAGTGAATCGCATTGCCGAATGCGGCGCATTCCGGACGGGTGAATCCGCGAGAGCGATTCATGAATGTCTTTACAACGTGTGCGCTGCGTCATAGAATTTGCTGGAGCGGTCCCCCTGCCGCTCCGGCCAGTGACCCACGGTGACGTTCGCGGCGCCGTGCCTTCGCATGGCCGCTATCCACAGAAGATCCCCCATCTGTGAGGAGCGATCACACATATGTCCAACGGACACGCCATCCGTGGCACTCGCATCGGCGCGACATCCGGACTCCACTCGGAACGCGGCGAGCCGGTGGCCCGGCAGAACGTGAGTTACTGGTGCGCCAACGGACACGAGACCGTCCGGTTCTTCGCGCTCTATGTCGATGTCCCGGCCGAATGGGATTGCACCTGCTGCGGTTGGCCGGCCAGCCGCGACCAGGCCAATCCTCCGGAACGTCGCACCGTCAAACCGTACAAGACACACCTCACGTATGTCCGCGAGCGCCGCACCGAGGAGGAGGCCGAAGACCTCCTCGCCGAGGCGCTCGCCGCTCGCGCCGCCAGCCGCGGCGAACGACTCTGAAAAGGCACGAATGCAACGGCCGCCGACGCTGGTTGGGCAACGGCGGCGCGCATCGGCGGTCGACAGTCCGGACCGCCACGCCGTGAGCGGCTTCCTGGTGGGGGAGGCCCTGGAGGACAACCGAACAGCGGCACACCGGTAGGAACCGCCGAGAGAGTGTCCGTTCCCCGCGAGGGAACGAGCGAGGGGCCGGGCGATCATCGCGATCGCCCGGCCCCTCGCCGCTGTGTCAGAGCCGCTGTCTCAGAACTCCAGATGCTTCAGCTCCGCCGCGGCGTCGGCGTCGAGCAGCCAGCGCGTCTGGGCCTGCGCCCGCACCCGCCCGGCCGGAAGGTCCGGCCCCGACAACGCCTCGGCCACCGCCTGAGATTTGCCCGAACCGGAGGCGACGATCCACACCGACTCGGCGCCGTTGATCGCCGGCAGCGTCAGCGACACGCGCTCGGGCGGCGGCTTCGGCGAGTCGTGCACGCCCACCGCCGGGTCGCCTGACGCCGCCAGCGCCGGATTGCCCGGGAACAGCGACGCCACGTGCCCGTCCTCGCCGATGCCCAGCAGTACCAGGTCGAACGGCGGCACGCCCGCACCGCGCGCTACAGCATCGAGTTCGGCGTTGTAGACCGCCGCGGCCTCCTCCGGCGTGCCGACCACGTCGGCGGCGGCCATCGGGTGGACCCGCTCCGGATCGACCGGCAGCGCGTCCAAGAACGCCTCCCGCGCCTGCGTCTCGTTGCGCTCGGCGTCGCCCGAAGGCAGGAACCGCTCGTCGCCCCACCAGAAGTCGACCTTCGACCAGTCCACGATGCCCTTGATGCGCGAGGTCAGCACGTACCCGTACACCTTCGCGGCGATCCGCCCGCCGGTCAGCACGACCGACGCCTCGCCGCGGTGGGCCTGCGCGTCGGCCAGCCGGTTGATGAGCCGCGCCGCCACCGCTTCGGCCAGGACCTCGGCGTCCTCGTGGACGATCACCGCGTTGCCGCGGCTCATGCGGACGCCTCGGCGGGCTCGTGGTGCTCCCGGAACGTGTCCAGGACGTGCTTGTAAGCCGTATCGGGGTCGATGTGCCGCAGCTCCTCGGCCAGCAGCTGGCCGAGCGTGCGCCCCTGGAGCAGCTGGCGCCGCTTCGGCATGCCCGCCTGGCGCAGCACGGTCTCGCCGTCGGCCTTGCGCTCGATCTCCATCGTCTCGCCGTTCGCCATCGTGAACGCCACCGACGCGATCGCCGGGAGGTGCTCGGAGTTGCGTTCGACGTCGGTGTCGACGATCCGCGGCTCCACCCCGAGCCGGGTGTGGAGCCACGCGGCCATCAGCTGCGCCGACGGATCCTGGCGGTCGGCCGCGATGTCGATGCCCCGCACCTCGGCCGAGACGCCGTCGAAGGCGCTGGCGATGAGCGAGCGCCACAGCGTGATCCGCGTCCAGCAGATGTCGGTGTCACCGCCCACGTAGGTCACCGCGCGCCGGTACAGCGACTCGACCGGGTCGGTGGCCCTGGCCGAGTAGGTGATGCGGCGGTCGGCGAAGGAGCGCAGCTCCTGCTCCAGGCCGTAGCGCACCGGGTCGAGCAGCCACCAGGTCACCACCGGGATGTCCGGCGCCAGCATCGGCAGCACGATCGACGACACGTGCGCCGTCGCCGGGCCGTCGAGCCGGAGGATGATCGCCTCGGCCGCGCCCAGTCGCTCCCCGAGTGTGACCTCGGCGTCGATGCGCGGCTCCACGGCGTCGGTGTCGCGCGGGATGACCATGATCAGCCGGTACGGGTGCTCCTGGGCCGCCTCCGAGGCGGCCTGCTCGACCTCCTCGCGCTCGTCCTCGGTGGTCAGCGCCACCAGATTGAGCGCCAGGCTCGAGGTGCCGCCGACGTCGTGCAGCAGCTCGGCGAGCGCCTTCATGATCTCGCCGGTCGTGGTGTCCTTCAAGTGCATTACCGGGCCCCTCTCGCGGCGGGTACTTCGATCGCGGACATGTGCCGTGCCCTTCCTACGCCCGCCGCCAGCGCCGGCCCGACGCCTGCAGCATGAGGTCGGCGCCCGTCGGCCCCCACGTCCCGGACTCGTAGGCCTCCGGCTTGGTGCCGGCCCAGAACTCCTCGAGCGGGTCGATGACGGCCCACGAGGCGTCCACCTCGTTCGCGTCGGGGAACAGGGTCTTGTCGCCGAGCATGACGTCCAGGATGAGCCGCTCGTACGCCTCCGGGCTCGACTCGGTGAACGTCTCGCCGTAGCCGAAGCCCATGGTGATGTCGCGCAGCTCCATGCCCGTGCCCGGCACCTTGGAGCCGAACTTGACGGTGACGCCCTCGTCCGGCTGGACGCGGATGACCAGCTGGTTGTTGCCGAGGATCTGCGTGTCGTAGTCGGCGAACGGCATGTGCGGGGCCTCCTTGAAGACCACCGCGATCTCGGTGACCCGCTTGGGGAGCCGCTTGCCGGTGCGCAGGTAGAACGGGACGCCGTTCCACCGGCGGTTCTGGATGCCGATCTGCACCGCCGCGTACGTCTCGGTCGTGGAGTCGTCCGGGATGTTCGCCTCGGCGTGGTAGCCCTCGACCGGACGGCCCTGGACCCACCCGTCGGTGTACTGGCCGCGGATGGCCGTGGCCTCCAGGTCGTCGCAGAGCTTGATGGCGCGCAGCACCTTGAGCTTCTCGACGCGGATCTCCTCGGCGTCGAAGCCCACCGGCTGCTCCATCGCGGTCAGCGCCAAGAGCTGGAGCACGTGGTTCTGGAGGACGTCGCGGGCGGCGCCGTTGTCGTCGTAGAACCCCGCGCGCGTGCCGATGCCGACGTCCTCGGCCATCGTGATCTGCACGTGGTCGACGTAGTTGGAGTTCCAGATCGGCTCGAACATCGCGTTGGCGAACCGCAGCGCGAAGATGTTCTGGACGGTCTCCTTGCCCAGGTAGTGGTCGATGCGGAACACGTCGGGGGCGGTGAAGACCCGGTCGACCAGGTCGTTGAGCTCGTGGGCGGAGTCCCGGTCCGAGCCGAACGGCTTCTCGACCACGACGCGGCGCCAGCCGCCGCCGTCCTGGCGGTTGTCGGACATGCCGGTGCGCTTGAGCTGCTTGAGCACCGTCGGGAACGCCCCCGGCGGGATCGAGAAGTAGAACGCGGCGTTGCCGGGGATGCCGTGCGAATCGCGCAGCTCGTCCACCGTCGCGTCGAGGCGGTCGAACGCGTCGTCGTCGTCGAACGTCCCGGGCACGAACTTGAAGTTGCCGCACAGCCGGTCCCACACGTCCTCGCGCCACGGCGTGCGCGCGTGGGACTTCGCGGCCTCCCGCGCCATCTCCTCGAACGTGCCGTGGCTCCAGTCGCGGCGGGCGAACCCGACGATCACGAACGAGGCCGGGAGCAGCCCGCGGTTGGCCAGGTCGTAGATCGCCGGGATGAGCTTCTTCCGCGCCAGGTCGCCGGTGACGCCGAAGATGACCAGCGCGCACGGCTCGGGGATCCGCGGCAGCCGCCGGTCCGCGGGATCGCGAAGAGGATTCTGCAGTGCGACGTCGTCGAAGCCCATCGCTAGCTCAACTCCCTCACGGCGTGGAGCAGCTGGTTGATGCCCCGCTTGCGGTCGGTCAGGTGCAGGCGCACCAGCGGCCGGTTCCTCGACTCCAGCGCCTGGCGGTCGCCCGCGGCCTGCGCGGCCTGGAGACCGGCGAACGTGTAGTCCTTGCCCGGGATCTCCAGGTCCTCGCCGACGGCGCCGGTGATCTGGAGGAACACGCCGGTCTGGCGGCCGCCCTTGTGGAACTGGCCGGTCGAGTGCAGGAAGCGCGGCCCCCAGCCCCACGTGACCGGCGCGCCGGTCCGCTCGGCGAGCGCGGCGCGCAGCTGCTCGAGTGGGGCGTCGTCGATCCGGTCGAGGTAGGCCATGACGGCGACGTACGCGTCATCGGTGTCAGCGTCGACGAGCAGCTCGCCGATCGCCCCGCCGACGCTCCTGGCGTGGCTGCCGTAGATCTCGATCTCGCCGTCCACGGCGCTCGGGCGCTCGTCCGGCAGGCCCTCGTCGAGCAGCCGGTTCGTGTTCTCCTTGGACTCGGTCACGTTCGGCTGGTTGAACGGGTCGATCCCGATCAGGTACCCGGCGTAGGCCGTGGCGACCTCCCAGCACAGGAACTGCGCGCCGAGCGGCCCGTTGACCACCGTGTCCGGCATCGCCAGGTGCGAGCCGGCGTTCGGCAGCCCCGTCGAGGAGCCGCCGACGGTGGCGTAGACCCGGTCGGCGCCGCGCGAGCCCGCCGCGCCGGGGCCCTCCAGGACGACCGGCAGCGTGCCCTTGCCGTCCTTGCCGAGGGACTCGGCGATGAGCTGCTCGGCCCAGTCGCCCAGGCCGACGATGCCGGTGCCGTCGTCGGCGATGGTGATCGTCGGCTGCGCGGCGATGACCGCGCCGAGCACCACCGCCGGGTTGTCCTCCTCGCTGGTGATCGAGGCGGCGAACGTCTCGGCCTGCTCGATGAGCTCGGCGATGTTCGCCCCGGCCAGCGCGGTGGGCACGAGCCCGAACGCGGTCAGCGCCGAGTAGCGCCCGCCGACGTTCGCGTCGGCCAGGAACAGGTGCGAGCCGGTCTCGTTCGCGAGCGCCTCGAAGCGCGAGCCGGGGTCGGTGACGAACACGAACCGGTTCGCGAAGTCCTCGATGCCCACGCCCCTGAACGCGGCCTCGAAGGCGCGCCGCTGGGAGTCGGTCTCGACCGTCGAGCCGGACTTGGAGGAGACGACCACGGCGGTGCGCCGCAGCGACTCCTCGCCGATCTCGGCCAGGATCTGGCCCGGGTCGGTGGTGTCCAGGACGCTGAGCCCCAGGTCCAGCGTCCGCGAGATGACCTCGGGCGCCAGCGAGGACCCGCCCATGCCGCACAGCGCGATGTGGTCGATGCCCTGCTCGTGGAACTCGGCGCGCAGCTTCGCCAGCGGAGCGACGAGCTCCTTGGACCGCTCGAAGGTGTCGATCCAGCCCAGCCGGATCGCCGCCTCCTCCTGGGCCGCCGGGCCCCAGAGGGTCGCGTCCTTCGCCGCGAGCTTCGCCGGGACGCCTTCGCCCCGGAGACGGTCGACCGCCGCGTTCACGTCCACGCCGGTCGTGACCGCCAGGCCTCCGGCGGCTTCCATCTTCCCCATCATTCGCCTATCCTCGGTTCTCGTCATCTGCGAGCGCTGTGAGCTTGGATTCCACTTCGGCCAGCAGGTCGTTCCAGCTGGCGGCGAACTTGTCGACGCCCTCGTCCTCGAGCACCTGGACGACGTCGTCGTAGTCGACGCCGACCCGCGCCAGGTCCTCCATGACCTTGGCGGCGTCCGCGTAGTTGGGGCGAATGGTGTCGTCCTCGACCACGCCGTGGTCGGCGAAGTCCTCCATGGTCCCCTCGGGCATGGTGTTGACGCAGTTCGGCGCGATGAGCTGCTCGACGTACATCACGTCGCGGTAGTCGGGGTCCTTGACCGACGTCGAGGCCCACAGCGGGCGCTGCGGCTTGGCGCCGAAGGAGGACAGCCCGACCCACCTCGGGGTCGTGAAGACCTCCTCGTACGCCTGGTACGCCAGGCGGGCGTTCGCGATCGCGGCCTTGCCCTTGAGGGACTTGGCCTCGTCGGTGCCGATGGCATCGAGCCGCTTGTCGATCTCGGTGTCCACGCGGGAGACGAAGAACGAGGCCACCGACTGGATGGTGCTCAGGTCGTGGCCCGCCTCGCGGGCGGCCTCCATTCCCGCCAGGAACGCCTCCATGACCTCCCGGTAGCGGTCCAGCGAGAAGATCAGCGTCACGTTCACGCTGATCCCGGCGGCCAGCGTCGCGGTGATGGCCGGCAGGCCCTCCTTGGTGGCGGGGATCTTGATCATCAGGTTGGGGCGGTCGACCGCCCACCACAGCGCCTTCGCCTCGGCGATCGTCGTCGCCGCGTCGTGCGCCAGTCGCGGGTCCACCTCGAGCGAGACGCGCCCGTCGGTGCCGCTGTCGCTCTCGTAGGCCTCCCGCAGGACGTCGCACGCCCAGCGGATGTCGTAGGTGGTGATCGAGCGGACCGCCTCCTCGACCTTCACCTTGCGGCGGGCGAGCTCGGCGATCTGCTCGTCGTAGGCCCCGCCCTTGGAGACGGCCTTGGCGAAGATCGTCGGGTTCGACGTCACCCCCACCAGGCTGCGGGTGTCGATGAGCTCGGCGAGATTGCCGCTCTCGAGCCGCTCGCGCGAGATGTCGTCGAGCCACACCGAGATGCCGGCCGCCGACAGGGCGGCGAGGTTCTGATTGGTGCTCACTGGTTCCTCCAGCCGATCTGGATAGTCCTCTGTGGCTTTAAAACTGGTTTCCTACTGTGCCTTCTTGATGGACGAGCGGGCCGCGTCGGCCACGGCCTCGGCGGTGATCCCGAACTCCTGGTACAGCCGCTCGTACGGCGCCGAGGCCCCGAAGTGCTCCAGGGAGACGCTGACGCCCGCGTCGCCGACCAGGTCGCGCCACGGCATGGCGATCCCGGCCTCGACCGAGACGCGCGCCTTGACGTAGCCGGGCAGCACCGACTCGCGGTAGGCCTCGTCCTGGGCGTCGAACCACTCGCGGCACGGCATCGAGACCACGCGGGCCTTCACGCCGTCGGCGGCGAGGGCCTCGGCGGCCTGGACGGCCAGCTGCACCTCGGAGCCGGTGCCGATGAGGATCACGTCGGGCGTGCCCTCGGTGTCGGCCAGGACGTAGCCGCCCTTCGCGGCGCCCTCGGCGGAGGCGTACTTCGAACGGTCGAACGTCGGCACGGCCTGGCGGGTGAGCGCCAGCGCGGCCGGGCGCTCGGCGCTCTCCAGCACGGTCTTCCAGACCACGGCGGTCTCGTTGGCGTCGCCGGGACGGACGACGTCGAGGCCCGGGATGGCGCGCAGCGCCGCCAGGTGCTCGACCGGCTGGTGGGTCGGGCCGTCCTCGCCCAGACCGATGGAGTCGTGCGTCCACACGAACGTCACCGGCGTCTTCATCAGGGCCGCCAGGCGCACCGCCGGGCGCATGTAGTCGGAGAACACCAGGAACGTGCCGCCGTACGGGCGGGTGGGGCCGTGCAGCTTGATGCCGTTGAGGATCGCGCCCATCGCGTGCTCGCGGATGCCGAAGTGGAGGGTGCGGCCGTACGGGTTGCCGGGGAACTTCTTGCTCTGGCGCTCCTCGGGCAGGAACGACGGCTCGCCGGTCATCGTGGTGTTGTTCGACCCGGCCAGGTCGGCCGAGCCGCCCCACAGCTCGGGCAGCACCGGCGCGAGCGCCTCGAGCACCTTGCCCGAGGCCGCGCGGGTGGCGACGCCCTTCTCGGACGCCTCGAACTCGGGCAGCGCGGCCGCGAAGTCCGCCGGGAGCTCACCGGCCCACAGGCGGTCGTGCAGGGCCTTGTTCGCCGGGTTGGCCGCGGCCCACTCGTCGAAGCCGGTCTGCCAGGCCGCGCGGGCGCTCTGGCCGCGCTCGACGGCGCCGCGCGTGTACGCCACGACCTCGTCGGCCACGGCGAAGGACTCGGCCGGGTCGAAGCCCAGGGCCTCCTTGGTGGCGGCCAGCTCGTCGGCGCCGAGCTTGGAGCCGTGGATGCCGCCGGTGTTCTGCTTGTTCGGGGCGGGCCAGCCGATGATGGTCTTCAGGACGATCAGGCTCGGCTTCCCGGTCTCGGCCTTCGCGGTCTCGAGCGCCTCGTACAGGGCCTTCGGGTCCTCCTTGTACCGGGCGCCGGCGCGCCAGTCGACGGTCTGGACGTGCCAGCCGTAGGCCTCGTAGCGGGCCGCGACGTCCTCGGAGAGGGCGATGTTCGTGTCGTCCTCGATCGAGATCTCGTTGGAGTCGTAGATCAGGACCAGGTTGCCCAGCTGCTGGGTGCCCGCGACGGCCGAGGCCTCGTGGGTCACGCCCTCCTCGATGTCGCCGTCGGAGGCCAGCACGTACACGTGGTGGTCGAACGGGCTGGCGCCCTCCTCGGCCGAGGGGTCGAACAGGCCCCGCTCGCGGCGCGCCGCCATCGCCATGCCGACCGCCGTGGCCAGGCCCTGGCCGAGCGGCCCGGTGGTGGTCTCCACGCCCGCGGTGTGCCCGTGCTCGGGGTGCCCGGGAGTGAGCGAGCCCCACTGGCGCAGCTGCTTCAAGTCCTCCAGCGCCAGGCCGTACCCGGACAGGTAGAGCTGCACGTACAGGGTCAGGCTGGAGTGCCCGCAGGACAGCACGAAGCGGTCGCGGCCCTCCCAGTCCGGCTCGCTCGGGTCGTGCCGCATCACCTTCTGGAACAGGGTGTGGGCGACGGGAGCGAGGCTCATGGCCGTCCCAGGGTGGCCGTTGCCGGCCTTCTCGACCGCGTCGGCGGCCAGCAGCCGCGCCGTGTCAACCGCTTTCTGGTCGAGATCGGTCCACTCGAACTGTGCCACTGCGATACTCCTTGATACTCGTCGCGTTCGGGCCATAGGCATCTGCCTTTCGACCCTACATACACAGGCTGAACTTTATGCGCAGTCTCTCGGAGGGCGAAATTCGAACTCTTGTGAACCCGCACACGAGCAAGTCTCCCACGATGAAGGCGCAGCTAGGGGCCCTCGGCCCGGGCCCCGGTCACAGCCGGGCGGCCCGTAGGGTGGGCCGTGATGAACGAGGACCCGACCCGAGCCGCCGCCGTCGCCCCCACGCCCGCCGCCCGACCCAGCATCCGAGTGCCCGCCGAGGACCCCCAGGACGAGGCCCGCCCCAGCCTGAAGGCCCGCATCGGCGGCTACGTGTCGCTGACCAAGCCGCGCATCGTCGAGCTGCTCCTCATCACCACCGTCCCCGCGATGCTCGTCGCCGCCCGCCAGGAGTTCGACGGCCTGCCGTCCCTGGCCGCCGTCGTCGCCACCATCATCGGCGGCGCGCTCGCCGCCGGGTCGGCCAACGCCATCAACTGCTACATCGACCGCGACATCGACCAGCTCATGCGCCGCACCTCCAGGCGCCCGCTGGCCAAGCAGCAGATTCCGCCGAAGAACGCCCTGATCTTCGGGCTCACCATCGGCACCGTCGCCGTCGCGGGCATGTGGGCCGTGGTCGGGCCGCTCGCCGCCGCCCTCACCTTCGGCGCGATCGTCTACTACGACGTCGTCTACACGATCTGGCTCAAGCGCACCACCCCGTACAACACGGTGTGGGGCGGGGCCTGCGGCGCCGCACCGGTCCTCATCGGCTGGGCCGCCGTCACCGGCCACATGTCGTGGATGGCGTGGGTGCTGTTCGCGATCGTGTTCCTGTGGCAGCCGCCGCACTTCTACGTCCTGGCCATGAAGTTCAAGGACGACTACGCCGCCGCGGGCATCCCGATGCTCCCGACCGTGGCCCCCGCCAAGCGCGTCGCGGTCGAGTCGGTCGTCTACGCCTGGCTGACCCTGGCCGTCTCGGTGGTCCCGTTCTGGCTCGGCTCGACCTGGCTGTATCTGGCCGTGGCCGTCATCACCGGCGGGCTGTTCGTCCTCGAGTCCCACAAGCTCCTCGCCCGCGTTAACCGCGGCGAGGACCCCAAGCCGATGCGGCTGTTCCACTGGTCCACCAGCTACCTCACGCTGCTGTTCCTGGCCCTCGCGGTCGACTCGTTCCTGATGTAGCGGTCGCCGGATCGCAACGGGCCGTTCGAAAGTCCCGTACGACGGCATGTCGGTCGCGCCGCCTAGGCTCGGCCGCATGAACCACTCCGACAACACCGGTGGCACCGCCGACGAGGACCGCCTCCGCCTCCCCGAGAGCTGGCGTCGGCACGTGCTGCCCTGGCGCGGCCGCGACGCCGCGAACAGCGCCGACCTCGACACCGAGATCGACCCCGCCGCGTCCGAGGCGGTGGCCCGGCGGATCGAGGAGTTCCGGCCGCTCATCGAGAGGGCCATGGCCAAGGGCGGCAGCGCCGAGCACTACATCCCGCTGGTGAAGGACCACCTCGAAGGCCGACCGAACCCGGCCGGGGCCGCCGCCCTGGCGCAGATGCTGGAGAGCACCGACTACCGCAAGGCCGACCCCGCCGGGCGGCGGCGGCATCTCGACGCCTGGCTCACCGACCACGGTCTCGCCTTCGCCACCGCCGCCGTCCTGGAGTCGTCGATGATGCACGGCTACCCGCTCAAGGAATCCTCCTACCTCTCCTGGCCCATCAGCTCCTACAGCTACCTGTACCAGCACGAGGTCTGGAAGGACCTCCAGGGATCGCTGCTGCGCATCCGCTCGCTCCTCGCCCTGGCCCCCGAGTCGGAATACCGCGAGATCGTCGCCGCGATCGACCCCCTCCGCACCGATGCGGAGCGGCGCATCGCCGCCGCGCTCCTGATGCCGACCGAAGCGGCCTGGGTCAAGGACGCCTGCGACGCGCTCGACGGCTACTTCAGCCACCAGGGCGACGACTGGCCGATGTGGTCCTTCGCGGCCGCCCCCGAATACCTCGGCCTGTTCCGAAGGCGCCACGTCGAGACCGATCACATCGACGCGCGCAACCTCGCCCCGCTGCTCGCCGGGCTGGGAACCGGTGCGCTGCCGTTCCTGACCAGCGCCCTGGAATGGGGCTTCGGGAGGCTCTCCAAACCGGCCCGCGCCGCCCTGCTGACCGCGATCGGGCTGCTGCCCTCGGACGAGGCCACCGGTCACCTGATCGACAAGCTGGAGCTGTCCGGCGCGCTGAGCGCGGTCATCGACGTCGCCGAGCGGTTCCCCCACCGCACCCTCCGGGTCGTCGCGGCTCGGCTCGACGGCGCCGATCCGGCAATGCGAGCCCGACTCACGGGCGTCGTCAAGTCCTCCCCGGCACTGAACGCGGCGCTGCCCGCCGCCGACGAGCGGACCCGCGAAGCGATCGCCGCGCTCGTCGACGAACCGGGCCGCGTACCCGACGCCCCCGCCGAGGCGCTGCCGCCGCTGCTGGCCGCCCCGCCGTGGACCGCCAAGCGCCGCAGGCCGAAACCGGTCGTCGTCGACGGCCTCGAGGCGTCCGGTGCGACGCGACTGGTCTGGGCCGACGGCGAACGGGAGCGCTGGGCCTCGCTGGAGCACGACTACTACTCGCGGTACTGCGGCGAAGACTGGTGGAAGGACGAAGCCGCAAAGGCGGTGAAGCACGACCGCGCCACCGACTACACGCGCGTACTCGCCTACGCGCCCATGGAGATCGCCGCATCCCTGCCGACCGAGGCGCGGGAGCGGTTCGGCTTCCCGCACGCGGTCGGGGACCTCCAGGCCATCCTCGGACGCTTCGGCACCGAGGTGGCCGACCGGATCGTGGAGCTGATCGCCGTCGAAAGCGTCCACCACAAGGCACTGCCGCCCATCGTGAGCCCGGCGGCCGCCCGGCTCGCCGCCGACTGGCTGGCCCGCCTCAAGTCGGCGCGCGCCAGCGCGGCGGCCTGGTTCGACCGCAACGGCCGCGAGGGCGCCCCGATGCTCGTCCCCGACGCGCTGGGCACCGGCAAGCGGGCCCGCCGCTCCGCCGAGGCCGCCCTCGCCTACGTGGCGAGGCGCCACGGCGCGGACGTCGTCCTCGCCGCCGCCGAATCTTACGGCGAGACGGCTCTCGAGGCGGTGCGCGCCCTGCTCGACGCCGACCCGCTGGACCCGCGCGAGGCGAAGCTCCCCAAGACCCCCGCGTGGGCCGAGGCCGCCATGCTGCCGCAGGTGCTCCTCAAGGGGCGGCGGGCGGCCCTGCCGCCCGCGTCGGTCGGGCACCTGACCACCGTGCTCGCCATCGACAAGCCCGAATTCCCCTACGCCGGAGTCGACGTCGTCGCCGAGGCCTGCGACGGCGACTCCCTGCGCGACTTCTCCTGGGCGCTGTTCGAGCAGTGGATCGCCGTCGGAGGCCCCGCCAAGGAAGGATGGGCGTTCACCCAGCTCGCGCACTTCGCCGACGAGGAGACCATCAGGGAACTCGCCGAGATGGTCCGCGTGTGGCCCGGACAGCGCCAGCACAAGCGGGCCGTCACCGGGCTCGAAGTGCTCGGCGCGATCGGCTCGGAGAGCGCGCTGCGAGCCATCCACGTGATCTCCAGGAAGGTCAAGTTCAAGGGGATCAAGCAGGAGGCCAAGTGGCAGATCGACGCGATCGCCGAGGGACTCGGCCTCACCGTCGACCAGCTCGCCGACCGCCTCGTGCCCGACTTCGGGCTCGATGACGGGACGAGCCTGGTCCTCGACTACGGCCCCCGCCGGTTCACCGTCGGCTTCGACGAGCAGCTGAAGCCGTTCGTCGCCGACGAGGGCGGCAAGCCGCTGGGGCGCCTGCCCAAGCCCGGCGCGAAGGACGACGCCGAGCTCGCCGAGGCCGCCTACGAGCGGTTCGCGCAGCTGAGGAAGGAGCTCCGCACGGTCGCGAAGGAGCAGGTGCGCAGGTGTGAGCGGGCCATGGTCGACCAGCGCGCCTGGACGGTGCCCGAGTTCGGGGAGTTCTTCGTCGACCACCCGCTCATGCGGCACCTGGCCCGCCGCCTCGTCTGGCTCGCCGAGTCGGACGGCGAGCGGCGCGGTTTCCGGCTCGCCGAGGACACGACCGTCACCGACGTCGAGGACGACGGGTTCGAGCTGCCCGGCGACGCCGTGATCCGCCTGGCGCACCCCGTCATGCTGGGGGACCGGCTCGCGACCTGGAGCGAGCTGTTCGCCGACTACGAGATCCTCCAGCCGTTCAAGCAGCTCGCGCGCCCGATCCCCGCCTTCACCGACGAGGAGCTGAAGACCGGCCGGATCACCCGCTTCGACGGCGCGACGCTCAAGTCCGGCAGCGTCATCGGCCTGGCGACCCACTGGGGCTGGGAGCGCCCCGCCTCCGACGGCTTCTGGGTCGAACCGGGCCTCCACCGCCCGCTCCCGGCGGGCGGATTCGTCGTCGTCTCGCTCGATCCCGGCGTCGAGAGCTACCTCGGCAGGATCGACTCCTCGCAGGTCCAGACCGTGCGCGCGGTGCGCCTGTCCGCCACCGCGGACTACGGCGAGGACTCCGGCGGCGCCCACCCGACCGACATCGACGCGCTCACCGCCGCCGAAGTGCTCGGCGACCTCGCCCGCGTCACGGGGACCGCCTGACGCGCGCCGCGGCGGCCGTGTTCCATAGTGGAAATACGGCCGCCGCGGCGAACCGCCCGCGATGTCGTACCGGTTTCCTAAGCTGGCGACCATGACCGAAACCCCGACGCCGTCGCTCCCCGACGAGCACCGACTGGACCTCCCCGCCGACTGGAGCCGGTACCTGCCCCTGCGGCGCGGCCAGGGCCGCCGCGGGATCGAAGCCGACCTCGCCCGCGCCGAGCGCACCCGCTCGCGGCTCTCGGCGGACCTCGAGGAGATCGTGCGGATCCTCGAACTGGAGCCGAACGAGGGCTGCCGGGACGAGGGGCTGGCGTTCGCGGACGGGGAGCCCCACCCGTTCGGCGCGGCGGTGGTCGGCGTGATCGCCCAGCACATGCGCGCCGCCCACCGGGTGACGCCGTTCGACTTCTTCAACCTGGTGCTGGCCGACCACGGCCCGGCCGTCGCGGTGGCCGCCGCCGTGGAGTTCCTGGGCATGGTCCCCTCGTCGCGGCACGCCTCCGAAGGGCAGGTGGTGGTCCACTGGGCGAACCTGAACGGCCTCGAGCACGCCTGGAAGCCGCTCCGCTCCCTCATCGGCGCCGTCAGGGACCTGGTGGCCGCCGTCCCCGACGCCGAATACGCTTCGATCACCGCGCTCGTGGACCTCAGCCGGGGCACCGCTGTCAAACGCCTGGCGGCGGCCGTCCTCGTCCCGGAGGAGACCGCATGGGTGAAGGAGGCCTGCGCCGAGTACACCCACGGCTACCAGCGGAACTTCGTCACGCTCCTGCTGCTCCAAGCCGCGAGCGCGGCCGGGCACGCCGAGGGCGCCCTCGCCCTGTTCGCGCAGGCCTACCGCAGAAGCGCCGACTGGACGGCGCCGCTGGTGGCCGCGGCCGGGACCGACGCCCTGCCGCACCTCACCGACGCGCTGGGGTACCGGGGCAACGCGAGCGAACGCAAGGCGCTGCTCGCCGCCATCGCGGTGCTGCCCGACGACGAGGCGATGGCCCACCTCCTCGACCACCTCGGCGAACCCCAGGTCATCACGTTCGCGACCGAGGCCGCCGCCCGGTTCCCCCGTCGCGCGCTCCGCCTCGCCGCCGCCAGGGCCGCAGACGCCGCGAGCGAGGAGCGCAGGCGCCTGGCCGCGATCCTCCGCTCCGACCCGGTCCTGCTCGAGACCGCGCTGCCGACGCTCGACCGGGAGACGAGGGACGCCGTCGCGGCCGTCGTCGAGACGGGCGGGCGCCTCCCCGGCGCGTCCGAGGCCGAACTCCCCGCCCTCCTGGCGAACCCGCCCTGGGCGAGGAAGGGCGGCAAGCGCAAGGGTCCCGTCGTCGACGGCCTGGTGCCGCCGCCGGTGAACCGCGTCGAACTGGACGAGTCCGAACGCGTGGACTTCGAATGGCGGCGCTCGGGGCGGGACCAGGCCCACTTCGACGCCATGGACCGGCACTTCGGCCGGGACGGCTTCGACTACACCGAGTTCTTCGTCTTCGCGTCGGTCGAGCTCGCCAGGGCGCGGCTCGGCGACTGGCACGGCGAGACCGAGAGCACCTGGAGCGGGGAGCTCAAGGAGATCCTCCACCGCCTCGGCCCCGAAGCGACCGACCCCGTCCTGAAGGCCATCGCGGCGGAACCGGCCTACCGCGGCGAGGCGATCCTGGGAATCGTGAGCCTCGGCGCCGCCCGCACGGCCGCCGACTGGCTCGTCCGGCGCAAGTCCAGCCGCCGCCTCGCCGCGCGGTGGCTGGAGCTGCACTCCGCCGACGCCGCGCTACTGCTCATCCCCGACGCGCTCGGCGCGAAGCGGAAGGAGCGGACCGCCGCCGAGGCGGCCCTGCGGCACCTGACCGTGACGTCCGGACCAGGGGCCGTGCGCGAGGCGGCCGAGGCACACGGGCCCGAGGCCGCCGCCGCGATCGAGGAGCTGACCGGCCGCGACCCGCTGGACCCGGTCGGCAAGCGGCTCCCGAAGACCGCCGAGCAGTTCGCCCCGGCGCTCTTCCCGCAGGTCCTCCTCAAGGGACGCGAGCGGGCCCTCCCGGAGTCCGCCGTCGCGCACCTCGTCACCGTGCTGTCCATCGCCACCCCCGACTACCCGTACGCCGGGATCGGCGTCGTCGCCGAGCATTGCGACCGCGAGTCGCTCGCCCGCTTCTCGTGGGCGGTCTTCGAGCACTGGCTCAACCTCGGCGCGCCGCCCAAGCACGGCTGGGCGCTCACGCAGCTCGCCCACTTCGCCGACGACGACACCGTCCGCGACCTCACCGCGCACCTCCGCCGGTGGCCCGGCATGAACCACCACAGGCGGGCCCTCACCGGGCTGGAGGTCCTCGGCGCGATCGGCAGCGAGGCCGCCCTGCGCGCTGTTCACTCGATCGCCGAGAAGTCCGAGTTCGAGGCGCTCCGCATGGAGGCGGACACCCAGATCCGCGCCGTCGCCGACGGACTCGGCCTGAGCTGCGACCAGCTCGCCGACCGGCTCGTCCCCGACTTCGGGCTCGGCGAGGCGCAGACCCTGCTCATCGACTACGGGCCGCGCCGGTTCACCGTCGGCTTCGACGAGCAGCTCAAGCCCTTCGTCACCGACGACAAGGGCAAGCAGCGCAAGGCATTGCCGAAACCTGGCGTGAAGGACGACGAGGAGCTCGCCCAGCGCGGCAGGAAGCGGTTCACGCAGCTGAAGAAGGAGCTGCGGACCGTCTCGGCCGAGCAGGTCAAGCGCATGGAGCGGGCCATGGTCGAGGGCCGCACCTGGTCCGCGGAGGAGTTCCGCCGCCACGTCGCCGAGCACGCCCTGGTGTGGCACCTGGCGCACCGCCTGGTGTGGCTGGCCGACGCGGGCGGGAAGCGGACGGCGTTCCGCCTGGCCGAGGACCGCAGCTGCGCCGACGTCGAAGAGGACGACGTGGCGCTGCCCGGCGACGCGGTGATCCGCCTGGCGCACCCGGTGCTGCTGGGGGAGCAGGTCGGGCGGTGGTCGGAGCTCTTCGCCGACTACGAGCTCCTGCAGCCGTTCGCCCAGTTGGCGCGGCCCGCGATGGCGTTCACGCCCGAGGAGGACGCGACCGGGCGCCTGGAGCGGTTCGAGGGCCGCGAGGTCTCGACCGGCGCGCTGATGGGCCTGGCGGCCAAGGGGTGGGACCGCTCGGAGTCGTGGCGGGGCGGCTGGGAGGCGGGGATGTCCTACGTGCTGCCCGAGGCGGGCGTGCTGGCGATCGGCCTGGGCGCGGGCACGAGGGACACGACGCAGACGATCACGTCGGTGCGGTTGCACCGGTCCGAGGGGAGCGACGCGAGCCTGCTGGACGCCGACCCGGTGCTGGCCTCCGAGGTCCTGGCCGGACTCGCGAAGGTGACGAAGACGCTCTGAAGGCCGGGTGGCGGTGGGCGAGCGTCGAGCGCTCGGGCCCACCGCCGCCGAATGACGCCCGCCTCCGCTCAGGCCTTTCTCGCGATGCCCGCCATCTGCGTGCGCTCGTAGGGCTCCAGGTCCTCGACTGCGGGGACCGGCAGGTCGGGCTGCTCCGGGAACCACCGCGAGATGTACTCCAGACCGGGCGGCGCCATCTCCATGCCGAGGAAGTGGCCCTCCAGCGCCGCGACCGGGCGGATCCAGCCGTTGCCGAGCGTCTCGATGCACGCCCGTGACAGCGCCCGCTGCTCGGGCTCGCCGGTGTCGGGCCAGGAGGTGATGAACAGGCGGCTGCCCGAGGCCACCGCGCCCATCAGCGTCGCGACGATGTCGTCGGGTCGCTGCTCGTCGCTGATCTGCATGATCATTCCGATGATCATCACCGCGACCGGCCGCTCGAAGTCCAGGAAGGACAGGACCTCGGGGTCGGAGAGGATGCGCTCGGGCTCCAGCAGGTCGGCGCCGATCACGATGGCGTTGTGGTTCTCGGCGAGCAGGGACTTCGCGTGGGAGACGACCATCGGGTCGTGGTCGACGTAGACCACCCGGGCGTCGGGGTTGATGTCCTGGGCCACCTCGTGGGTGTTCCGCTCGGTGGGCAGGCCGCACCCGATGTCGATGATCTGGTCGATCCCGGCCGCCCGCACCAGGTACTCGACGCCGCGGATGAGCCCGTTCCGGTTGAGCCTGGCGCATTCGCGCGCCCGCGGGATGTGGGCGGCGAAGACCTCGGCGGCCTCGCGGTCGACTTCGAAGTTGGTGGTGCCGCCCAAGAGCGCGTCGTAGACGCGGGCGGTCGTCGGCACGGTCGCGTCGATGCCCGAAGGCGGTTCGGCGGCTGCGGTCTCGGTCATGGTCGGCCTTCCTTCCGTGAGAGGTGAGCCCCGGAGGCATGCGAACCCCACTGCCGTGAGGTGTGTCCCACATTACTGGAGTTCGGGCCGCCGGGTGAGGCGGTTTTCGCCCGAACCCTTGCCCGAGAAGGAGGTGCGGCAGAGCGGCCGTCTTGCCGACCACCGCCGGTGTTCGAACACGGCGCTGTCGCACCGGCTCCCTATGCTTCGTGGGACGCACTCGCCCGCCGAAGGACGGATATGACTGAACCTATTGCGCCCCAAGAGGATCAACTCATCCTCCCACCTGAATGGCTGGCCAGGGTCCTGCCTCGGCGGGGCAACGGCGTCAGGCGACCGGCCGGGCTCGACGGCGAGGCGCCGCTGCGCGTGCGCGAGCAGGTGGAGGCCAACCTTCCCTACCTGCACCGGTCGCTGGAGAGCCCCGATTTCGACGCCGCGCTCGCGGCCGCCGGTCTCGCCCATCTCGAAGGGGAGCCGAGTCCCGAAGGCGCCGCCGTCGTGTCGCTCCTGCTGCGCGCCACCGAGCGCTACGGCTGGCAGACGTCGGTCTACCGTGGCCTGAAAATCAAGGCGAACCGCGAACCCTTCGAGTCGTGGGCCGTCGAGTTCGGCCTCCCGTTCGCCGTCAGCGCCGCCGTCGAAGAGCTCAGCTACGACATCGGCCGCTCCGGCAGCGGCGACGGCAAGGCCTGCCGCGTGCGGCCGGGGGACGGCACCCGGTTCGTCTGGCACCTGTGGGGCGACCCCGAAGGCCCGATCGCCGCCGCGCGCGGCCTCATCGCCGAGGCCGAGGCCGAGGAGTACCGGCGGACCGTCGCCGAAGCGGCCGAGCGCCGCACCACGCGCCTGCGCCGCACGGCGACGGCCTACCTCCTGCCCGACGAGGCCGACTGGGCCGCCCGCGCCTGCGAGGAGATGAGCGGCGACAACGGCGTGTTCGACCTCGGCCTCCTGTGGCTCGTCGTCGGCGACACGGCGCAACTGGCCCCGCTGCGCCGCAAGGCCGTCCACCCCGCGCACCTCAAGGGCCAGACGGTGGCGGAACTGGTGTGCAACCTCGGCGCCGCGGCCCTGCCGATCCTGACCGACACCTTGAACTACAAGAGCCTCGAAGCGCCGCAGCGCGCCGCGCTCTTCGAAGGCATCGCCATGCTGCCGTGCGACGAGGCGATGGCGTTCCTCATCGACCGCAGCGGCGAGCCGCAGGCGCCGCCCGCCGTGCGGTCGGCCGCCGCCCGGTTCCCCGTCCGCGCCGCCAAGACCCTCGCCTCGCGCGCCACCGCCCTCTCCGGGCTCGAACTCGCCAGGCTCGGCGGCCTGCTCCGCTCCGCCGACCCCGAGCGCTTCGCAGCGGCACTCGCGCACCTCGGCGAGGGCGAGCGCGCCGCCGTCACCGGCCTCGCACCGGACGCGCCGGTCGCCGGACACGAGCGGCTGCCGCAGGTCCTGACCTCGCCGCCGTGGGCCAACCGCCGCGCGAAGGCCCCGCGCCGCCCCGCGCTGGCGCTCGAATCACCGCAGGAGATCGAGATCGTCTGGGAGCCCGCCGAATACGAGCGCGCCAGGGCGATCGAACCCGACTACCGCGAGTGGGACGAGGACGGCTACTGGAGCGGCATCAGCGGACAGGTCTACAACCAGGTCGGCCTGGCCCTCGCCGACGCCTTCTGGGGCCAGCTCGCCCGCAACGGCGCCCACGCCGCCGACGCGATCGTGGAGCGGCTGCGCACGAAACCGCGGTACGGCAAGGCCCTCGTCCCCATCCGCAGCGCCAAGGCCGCGGCGCTCGCGGTCGACTGGCTGGCACGCCGCATGTCGGCGCGCGCCCACGCCGTCGCCTGGCTCGACCGCCACGGCGAGCACGCGGTCCCGCTCCTCGCCCCCATGGCCCTCGGCTCGGACCGGCGCCGCCGCGGCGGCGCCGAGGTCGCACTGCGCCACGTGGCCGACCGGATCGGCGCCGAAGCGGCGGCCAAGGCCGCCGGGCACCACGGGCCCGAGGCCGCCGAGCGGATCGCCTCGCTGCTGGCGGGCGACGCCATGGAACCGCCCTTCGGTGTCGATCCCGCCCCCGGCGCCTGGGCGGACCCGGACATGCTGCCGCCCGTCCTGCTGCGGGACCGGGACGCCGCGCTGCCCCGTTCGGCGGTCTCGCACCTGATCGCGATCCTGTCGCTGTGGTCGCCGCTCGCGCCCTACCGCGGCGCCGACGCCGTGGCCGAGACGTGCGACCCCGAATCGCTCACCCGCTTCTGCCACGCCCTGTTCGAACTGTGGCTGTCGGCCGGCGCGCCCTCGTCCGACGCGTGGGCCGTCGGCCAGCTCGCCCGCTTCGGCACCGACGCGACCGTGGCGCTGCTCGAACCGATGGTCCGCTCCTGGCCGGGATCGAACCACGCCGACCGGGCCGTCCTCGGCCTGGAGGCCCTGGCCGCCATCGGCACCGAGGCGGCCTTCGGCGCGCTCTACCGCATGTCGCGCCTCGACAAGTTCCCCGCCACCACCCTCACCGCCCGCGAACTGGCCGAGCGGGTCGCCACCCGCCGCGGCTTCGACACCGAACGCTTCGCCGACCGGATCATCCCCGACCACGGGCTCGCCGACCCGGCCGCGCTGACGCTCGACTACGGCCCCAGGCACTTCAGCGTCCGCTTCGACGACCTGCTGCGCCCCCGCCTCGCCGACGACTCCGGCAAGCCCCGGCCCCGCCTGCCCAAACCCGGCGTGCGCGACGACGAGGCGACCGCTAGGGCGTCCATCGAGCGGTACAAGCGCCTGACCAAGGACGTCGAGCGCACCGCCGCCGAGCAGGCCCAGCGGCTCCGAGAGGCCATGCTCTCAGGCCGCACCTGGTCGGCCGGCGAGTTCCGCGCCCTCGCCGAGCACCCGATCGTCTCCTCCCTGGCCGGACGCCTCGTCTGGGCCACCGGTGAGGGCACCGGCTTCCGCCTCGCCGAGGACGGCGGCCTCGCCGACGTCCACGACCGCGAGATCGAACTCGGCCCCGACGCGGCGGTGCGCCTCGCCCACCCCGCGCTGCTCGGCGACGAACTCCCCGCCTGGATCCAGCTCTTCAGCGACTACACCGTCCTGCAACCGTTCCCGCAGCTCGCACGCCCCGCGATGGCCTTCGCCGCCGACGAGGCCGCCACCGGGCACCTGCGCCGCTTCGAAGGCGCCACCGCGACGATGGGCGCGCTCCAGGAGACGATGCGGTGGAGCGGCCGCTACGCTTCCCCCGAGGACTTCCGCACCCGCGTCTGGGGCTTCACCCGCCGAGTGACCGGCGGCTGGCTCCTGGCCGACATCGACCCCGCCCCGGGCGCCCGCGAGCCCGACCCGCGCGGACGGCACCGCCTGGTCTCCGTGCGGCTCATGGCCACCCAGAACCGGCGCGCCGAGTTCGCCAGGCCGCTGCCCGGCGAGCGCCTCGGCCCCGTCGAGGCCTCCGAACTCCTCGCCGACCTGACCGGCGCCATCGAGCACTGACCCGAACACCGCACGTCCACGACACCCGCCCCGAGCACTAGAGAGCAGGCCATGAGCCGGACCGAACCGAAACTCCAGAGGCCCCCCGCCGAACAGCGCTACGCCGACGAACTCGCCAAGCTCGCCGCCGACGACACCGCGCCCCGCCCGCCCGGCTGGGCCCTCAGCCTCCAGGCCGCCCGCACCTTCATCGTCGGCGACGAGAAGCTCGGCCTCGCCCGCAAGTTCGTCGGCGACCCGTCCCTGATCGACCGCGCCCTGGTCACCCTCGCCACCAACCGCGGCCTCATGCTCGTCGGCGACCCCGGCACCGCCAAGTCCCTGCTGTCCGAGCTCATCGCCGCCGCCGTCTCCGGCGACTCCACCCTCACCATCCAGGGCGGCGCCTCCACCACCGAGGACCAGATCGCCTACTCCTGGAACTACTCCCTGCTGGTCGCCGAGGGCCCCACCCCGCGCGCGCTCGTGCCCGCCCCCCTCTACCAGGGCATGGCCGAAGGCCGCGTCGTCCGCTTCGAGGAGATCACCCGCTGCCCCCTCGAAGTGCAGGACTCGCTGCTCTCGCCCCTGTCCGACCGGGTCCTGGCCGTCCCCGAGCTCGAAGGCGGCGACGGCATGGTCTTCGCCCGCGAGGGCTTCAACATCATCGCCACCGCCAACACCCGCGACAGAGGCGTCAACGAGATGAGCGCGGCCCTCAAGCGCCGCTTCAACTTCGAGACGGTCTTCCCCATCGGCGACTTCGCCACCGAACTCGACCTGGTCGAGGCCGAGGCCGCCGCCGCCCTCGAACGCTCCGGCGTGCCCGTGCCGCCCAGCCGCGACGTCCTCGAAGTGCTCGTCCGCGTCTTCCGCGACCTGCGCTCGGGCGACGGCTCCGGCGACCGGATGCAGTCGGTCATGTCCACCGCCGAGGCCGTCTCCGTCGCCCACGCCGTGGGCATCAAGGCCTGGTACCTGCGCGGCGGCGAGGCCGCCGCCGGGGACATCGTCGACTGCATGGCCGGGGCCGCCGCCAAGGACAGCGCCGAGGACCTCGCCAGGCTCCGCCGCTACCTCGAACAGCGCGCCTCCAAGCGCAAGAGCGGGCACTGGCAGGACCTTTACCAGGCGCGCAACCTCCTGCCGGGCTGATGACCATGCCCGCCAACGACAATCTCCACGTCATCGGGGTGCGCCACCACTCGCCGGCCTGCGCGCGCCTCGTCGCCGACGCCGTCGACCGGCTCAGGCCCGCCCGCGTCCTCATCGAGGGCCCCGCGGACTTCAACGACCGCCTCGGCGAACTCGCCCTGGCGCACACCCTCCCCATCGCCATCTACTCCTACATGGGCACCGAGGGCGGGGCCCGGCGCTCCTGGTCGCCGCTGTGCGACTACTCGCCCGAATGGGTCGCCCTCACCAAGGGCCGCGAGAGCGGCGCCGAGGTCCGCTTCATCGACCTGCCCGCCTGGCACGACGCCTTCGCCGAGATCGAGAACCGCTACTCCGACGCCGAACGCCGCTACGCCGACGCCACCGAGCGGCTGTGCCGCGAGTTCGCCGTCGACAACACCGACGCCCTGTGGGACCACCTCGTCGAGATCGCCGACCCCGGCGGCCTGGCCGAACGCCTCGAACGGTACTTCGACCTGGTGCGCGGCGAAGCCGAGACCACCGAACCCGGCAGCGCTGTTGCCGACAGCGCCCGCGAACGCCACATGGCCCAGTGGATCCGCGCCGCCCTCGCCGAGACCGACGGCCCGGTCCTGGTCGTCTGCGGCGGCTTCCACGCCCCCGCCCTGCGCCGCCTCGCCGCAGACGGCCCCAGCGCGCCGCCCGAAGTACCCCGGCCGCCGGACGGCGCCGACACCGGCAGCTTCCTCGTGCCCTACTCGTTCAAGCGGCTCGACGCCTTCGCCGGATACCAGTCCGGGATGCCCTCGCCCGAGTACTACCAGCGGCTGTGGGACGACGGCGCCGAGGCGGCCGCGGGCGCGCTCGTCGAACTCATCGCCACCCGGCTGCGCGCCAAGGACCAGGTCGTCTCGACCGCCGACCTCATCGGCGCCCGCAGCCTCACCGAAGGACTCGCGAGGCTGCGCGGCCACAGCCGCCCCGGCCGCACCGACCTGCTCGACGGCCTCGCCGCCGCCCTGGTCAGCGACGACCTCGAACAGCCGCTCCCGTGGACCAGGCGCGGCACGCTCACCGCCGGAACGCACCCGGTGGTCGTCGAGATGACCGCCGCGCTCACCGGCTCGCGCACCGGCACCCTCCACCCCGACACGCCCGCCCCGCCGCTCGTCGCCGACGTCGAGGCCGCCTTGGACCGGCTCGGCCTCGACGGCACCCGGCAGCCGAGCCTCGACCTCACCGACGGACGCGACCTCGAACGCAGCCGCACCCTGCACTGCCTGCGCCTGCTCGGCATCCCCGGGTTCGCCCGCGAGGACGGGCCCTCGGCCGGATCGGACGTGACCGCGAGCGAACGCTGGGATCTGCGCGACCGCGACGACCGGCTCCCGGCCGTGATCGAGGCCGGCGTCTACGGCGCGACCATCGGCGACGCCGCCCAGACCGTCCTGGAGCACCGGATCGACCGAGCCGGAAACGACCTCGACGCCCTCTCGGGCGTCCTGTTCGGCGCCGCGCTGTGCGGTCGGGCGCACCTGACCGACCGGCTCGGCGAGGCGATCGCCGACGGCGTCGCCGACTGCGGCGACCTCGCCGCCGTCGGCTCGGCGCTCACCGTCGCGCTCGCCCTGTGGCGCCACGACCACCTGTTCGGCACCGCGGGCAGCGACCTGTACGCCACCGTCATCACCGCGTGCGGCCACCGCGCGATGTGGCTCGCCGAAGGGCTGCACGCCGGTCCCGGCCCCGCCGAACTCGGACGGTTGAAAGCCCTGGCGGCCGTGCGGGACGCCGTCCGCCACGCCCCGGCGCTCACCCCCGCCGCCGCATCGGTGGCGGCCACGGCGACCCGCATCGCCGCCGACGGCGCCGCACCGCCGGACCTGCGCGGCGGGGCCGCCGGGCTGGCGTGGTCGCTCGGCGCGTCCCTGGACGCCGCCGGGGCCGCCGCGGGCGTCTCCACACCCGACCGGCTGGGGGACTGGCTGGCCGGACTGTTCTGGGTCGCCAGGGAAGAGGTCCTGGCCGAGACCGCCGAGCACGGCGTCGTCCACGCCGTCGACGAGATCGTCGGCGACATGACCGACGACGAGTTCCTCGTGGCACTGCCGGCATTGCGGCAGGCGTTCGCGTTCTTCCCACCGCGCGAGCGGTCCCTGATCGCCGAGCAGCTGATCGCGCTGCGAGGCACCGGCGAGAGCGCCCGCTCCCTCCTCGCCAAGCAGCACGTCGACCCGGTGCTCGTCGCCGCCGCGCACGCCCTCGAAGCCCGCGTCGACGAGGTCCTGACTCGCGAACATCTCACGGCCGCAACGAAGGAGCAGCGATGAGCGCAGACCTGGAACGGTGGCGGCTGATCCTCGGCCCCGCCGCCGAGCAGCACTGCGGAGGACTGTCGGACGAAGGCCGGGGCCGCGACGCCGCCCTCGAATGGCTCTACAGCCGCGACGACGACCTCGACAAGCGCGAGATCCGCCGCGGCGGCGCCCGCGGCGCGGGCAGCGGGGACTCCGTGCTCAACACCGTGGACTGGCTCGACGAGATCCACCGGCTCTTCCCCAAGGAGACCGTCGAACGGCTCGAGCGGGACGCCATCGAACGCTACGAGATCGACGACATCGTCACCAACGCCGACGTCCTCGAACGCGTCGAACCGAACCCGGCGCTCCTCAAGGCCGTGCTGCGCACCAAGCACCTGATGAACCCCCAGGTCCTGGCCGCCGCGCGCCGCATCGTCGCCGAAGTGGTCCGCCAGCTCGTCGAGAAGCTCTCCGTCCAGGTCCGCACCGCCTTCACCGGCAGCCGCGCCCGCCGCCCCAGCCACCACCGCCGCGCCCGCGACTTCGACCTGCGCCGCACCATCAAGGCCAACCTCAAGCACTACGACCCCGAGCGGAACCGGATCGCGATCGAGCGGCCGCACTTCCACTCGCGCACCGCCCGCAGGCTCGAGCAGTGGCAGATGATCCTCGTCGTCGACCAGTCCGGCTCGATGGCCGGATCGGTCATCCACTCCGCGGTCACCGCCTCGTGCCTGTACGCCCTGCCGGGCCTCAAGACGCACCTGGTCGCCTTCGACTCAAGCGTCGTCGACCTCACCAGCGACGTCGACGACCCGGTCGAACTGCTCATGAAGGTCCAGCTCGGCGGCGGCACCGACATCGCACGGGCCGTCGACTACGCGGCCGGGCTCGTCGAGAACCCCAGGCGCTCGATCATCGCGCTCGTCACCGACTTCTACGAGGGCGGCGACCCCTCGCGCCTCGTCAACACCGTCAAGCAGCTGTGCGAGCAGGGAACCGAGTTCCTCGGACTGGCCGCATTGGACGAGGACGCCAACCCCTCGTACGACCGGGACCTCGCCGGGCGCCTGGCGTCCGCGGGCGCCCACATCGGCGCCATGACGCCCGCGCACCTCGCCGAATTCGTCGCCGAAAGGCTGGGCAAGTGACCCACGCCCGTCACGCCCGCCCGTCGCCCACCGCCGCCCGACATCGGAAGCGCTTCGCGCTCGCGGTGCCAAGCCGGCGCCGCTTCGCGACGCCTCTCCCCAAACCGGAGTGAACACTGTGCTCAGAGAAGACCTCCTCGCCCTCACCCCCGAGGGCCTCGCCGCGCTCGCCAACCGCGGCCTGGTCAAACGCGCCGCCAAGGAACTCGACGCCGGGACCGTCCCCGAACTCGACGTCGCCGCCGACGGCGCCGTCCGCGCCATCTTCCCCGACGGCACCGAGACCACCCTGCCCGCCGAAGGCGGCCTGGAGGCCGCCGCCTGCACCTGCTCGGCCACCGCGAAATGCCGCCACCGCGTCGGCGCCGTCCTCGCCTACCAGCGCCGCCACGAAGCCCCGAGCACCACCGCCGAAGCGACCGCCACTCCCGCATCGATCACCGACGAGCAGCTGCGCGAAGCGGTCGACCGCCACGCCCTCACCGCCGCCGAGAAGACCCGCCGCGCCGGGTACACCGCCAAGCTCACCTGGCCCGGCCCCGACCGGCCCGCCGTCGCCGAACTGCCCACCTGCACCATCTCGTTCCTCGTCCCCGGACAGCTCGGCTACGTCCACTCCGACGCGACCGGCCCCGCCCGCGACACCGGCATCGTCCTCGCCGTCTGGGCCTTCCGCGAAGCCGAGGCCACCGAGGCGACCTCGATCAGCGTCGGCGGCGGCGCGAGCGAGGCCGAGCTCTCCGAGGCCACGACGCTCGCCGAGCAGGTGCTCCTCGGCGGCGTCGAGAGCGTCGACGGCGTCCTGGCCGCCGCGCTCACCCGCGAAGCCGAGTCCCTGACCAAGCGCCGGATGCACTGGCCCGCGGGCGCCATGCGCGACCTCATCGGTCAAGTCCAGCGCTACCGCGAACGCTCGGCCTCCTACGACCCGCAGCGCTTCGCCGCACTCCTGGCCGAACTGCCCGCCCGCCACCGCGCCGGCCGCTCGCCTTCGGGCACGCCGAACTCGCAGGTCCTCGGCAGCGACGAAGTCGACCAGACGCCCCTGAAACTCGTGCGGCTCACCGCCCTCGGCTGCCGCATCGGCACCGACGGCGAACGCCGGACCGCCGAGCTGTTCCTCGCCCACCCCGAGACCGGCATGGTCCTCACCGTCGCCCGCGACTGGGAGATCCCCGAAGACCGGCCCCTCACCGGCCACGACCTGGCCGGGCGCCGCCTCGCCGGGTGCCGGATCGGCACGCTCGCCGCGGGCAACGTCGTCTCCGAGGCCGCCAGCCGCACCGCCGCCCGCGCCCTCAAGCTCGGCACCGGCCGCCTCGCCAAGACCCAGGTGCTCCCGCTGGGCCGCTCCTGGGACGAGCTGCCCGCGAGCCTGCGCGTCACCGATCTCGACGCCGCCCGCGAGCAGCTGTCCGCGATGCCGCCGGGCATGATCCGCCCGCGCGTCGCCGCCGAACTCGTCCGCGTCGTCGCCGTCGACCGGATCGAGACGGCCGGATACGATCCCGCCTCGCAGACCTTCGAAGCGGTCTTCACCGCCCCGGGCGGCGGCAGCGCCCGCCTGCTGGCCGTCCACCGCGCCGCCGCCCCCGGCGCGCTCGAAGCCATCGAGGCCGCCCTGGCCCGAGGGACGCGGGCGATCGCCGGGACGCTGCGCCGCCACCGCGGCGAGCTCGTCGTCGAGCCCACCGCGCTCCTCACCGACGAGGGCCCCGTCGTCCCCGACCTCGCGCCCGGCGACGACTCGGCCGAACTCGGCGCCGCGGCTGAGACCGAACGCGATCCCCTCGCGGCCGCCCTCGACGGCGCGCTCGACGTCTGCGCCGATCTCGCCCACCGCGGGCTGCGACAGGCCCGCGAGCCCTCCCGTCAGCGCGTCGAAGCCGCCGCCGCTACACTGCACCGTGTCGGGTTGCGAAGGGCCGCAATTGATTTCGTCCACCTGTCCAAAACGTTGGGCGAAGACGACGACGCCGCGCGAACCGCGGCCTGGACCGAAGCCGCCATCCGGACGCTCGTCACCGCCGAGCTACACTGACCCGCCTCTGGGAGATCCCCGGTCTCGGCGAAGCTCGCGAGCCATGAATCAGCAGAGCTCTGTCTCCAGCCACGCGAACGACCGGCGCAGCACCGTCCGGGTTCGACAGTCGGCGATCATCATCGAAGCAATGAGGCTTGAAACCACGTGATCGACATGCAGGACCCGATATTCCTCGCCCACCGCGGCGGAAAACTGCGCACCGCCGCCACCGTCCCACTCGACAGCCGAGAGGACCTCTCCATCGCCTACACGCCCGGCGTCGCCCGCGTCTGCGAGGCCATCGCCGACGACGCCGCGCTCGCCCGCGACTACACCTGGCGGTCCAACCTGGTCGCCGTCGTCACCGACGGCACCGCCGTGCTCGGCCTCGGCGACATCGGACCGGCCGCGTCCCTGCCGGTCATGGAGGGCAAAGCGGCCCTGTTCCGGCAGTTCGCGGGCGTCGACGCCGTCCCGATCTGCCTCGACACCACCGACCCCGACGCGATCGTGGCGGCCGTGACCGCCATCGCCCCCTCCTTCGGCGGCATCAACCTCGAAGACATCGCGGCGCCGCGCTGCTTCGAGGTCGAATCGCGGCTCAAGGCCGCCCTCGACATCCCCGTCTTCCACGACGACCAGCACGGCACCGCCGTCGTCGTCCTCGCCGCGCTCCGGGGCGCCCTGCGGCTCCAGGGCCGCGAGACGGGCGACGTCACCGCCGCCGTCGTCGGGGCCGGGGCCGCGGGCGTCGCCATCACCGAGATCCTCCGCTTCGCGGGCGTCGGCGACATCATCGTCTGCGACTCGACCGGCATCATCCACCCCGGCAGGGAGCGGCTGAGCCCGGTCAAGGAGGAGCTCGCCAAGGCCACCAACCGCTTCGGGCGCACCGGCGGCGTCGCCGAGGCCCTGGACGGCACCGACGTCCTCATCGGCGTCTCCGGCGGCCTCGTCCCCGAATCGGCGCTCGCCGGGATGGCCGACGACGCGATCGTGTTCGCCCTGGCCAACCCGAGGCCCGAAGTGGACCCGGCCGTCGCCGCGAAGCACGCCGCGATCGTCGCCACCGGCCGCAGCGACTTCCCCAACCAGATCAACAACGTCCTGGCCTTCCCCGGGATCTTCCGCGGCGCCCTCGACGCCGACGCGAAGGACATCACCGAGGACATGAAGCTCGCCGCCGCGGAGGCGATCGCCGATTGCGTCGGCGACGACCTGGCCGCCGACCACATCGTGCCATCGGCGCTCGACCCGCGCGTCGCACCGGCCGTCGCCGCGGCGGTGAAGGCCGCCGCCTGAGGAACCGATGCCATGCGGCACCCGGGTGGCGCTCGACGGGCCCGGCACCGGAACGCGACGTCGCCGGCGCCCGCTCCGCGGCCGGCGAGCCGGTCCGGCCCGAGGACACCCGCTCGGCCGGACCGCCGCGGCGGCCGGCGACGGCGCGACCGCAGTGGACGGCGGACGGTCGTCGAGTGGCGGGAGGATTGCGCTACGGTACGTGAGGATTACTCCCAATGGTGATGAACGCCAGTGGAGAGAGGACACCCTATGCGCCGTACCACCGCTCGCCTGCACCTCGTCAACGCGCTGACCGCCTTCGCCGCCCGTGCCCGGCACGACCCCGGCCGCGTCTTCGACCGGCTGCTCCACGAGCAGCGCTCCGTTTCCCGAGAGGTCACTCTCACCGAGGAGGACGAAAGCGAACTCCAGCACCTCCGCACCTTCCTCGGTTTCATCGCCGAGGTCGACTCGCTCAGCGGCGTCGGCTGGCTGTCGGTCCGCGACATGGTCGAGACCCGCATCAGGAACAGGTTCGTCGTCCGCCGCCTCCAGGCCGAACACCCCGAAATCCTCAAGGAGCGGATCGAAGCACCCGTGTTCGTCATCGGCCTGCCGCGCACCGCCACGACCCTCACCCACAAGATCCTGGCGGGCGCGTCCGCCGGACGCGGACCGTACATGTGGGAGATGGACAACATCGGCCTGCCCCGGCCCGAGAGCGAGGTCGCCAAGCTCCGCAAGCGGACGCAGAAGCGTCTGGATCAGATCCTCGCGCTGAGCCCGTCGTGGTCGCGGATACATCCGGTCCGGGCCGACTGGGTGGAGGAGATCTACTTCCTGCTCAACCAGAGCCGCCTGCACAACACGATGGCGCCGATGCCGGATTACCTCGAGTTCCTGAGCACCTACGACGCCAGGCCGGACTACCGGTTCGTCCGCGACGTCCTCCAGATCCTCCAGTTCCGGCGCCCGACACCGCGGTGGGTGCTGAAGCACCCCGACTGCCTGGGCGAAACCGCCGCGATTCACCACGTCTTCCCCGACGCGAAGTTCGTGTGGACCCACCGCGACCCGCACACGGTCATGGGCTCGATGTGCTCGATGGCCGAGTCCCTGGCCTACCTGCACAACCGGCCGGGGGCCGTCGATCCGCACGCGATCGGCGGGATCTGGCTCCGGATCCTGCCCGAGATGGTCGAGCGGGCCCGCCGCGCGCGCGGCCGGATGCCCCGTGAGAACACGGTGGACGTCGCCTACCACGCGATGATGGCCGACCCGTTCGCGTACGTGCCGGAACTGTTCGAGCAGCTCGATCTGAAATGGACCGAGGCCGACGACCGCAACCTCGAAGAGGCCCTCGACCGCCCGCGCGACCAGCGCGGTCACGAGTATTCGATGGTCCACTACGGTCTCGATCCGGCCATGGTCGACGAGGCGTTCGGCGACTACGGCCTGTTCGTGGAGAACCTCACCGTCGACCGGTCGCGCTGATCCGCGCGGCCAGGTCCGCCATCGTCTGGCGGCCCTCGATCTGGGCGGTCCACTCGGCGGGGAGCGCGCCGTGGCCGTAGGCCGCGCCCAGCAGGTTCCCCAGGATCGCCCCCGTCGAGTCCGAGTCGCCGCCGTGGCTGACGGCCGCCACCAGCGCCGCACGCACGTCGTCGGTGCCCAGCAGGCAGTACACGGCGATCGCCAGGGCCTCCTCGGCGACCCAGCCCTCGCCGAGCGGGGCGCACGAGTTCGGTGCGGGCACGACGTTCCCGGCCAGCTCGAAGGCCCGCTGGAGGGCGTCGGCGGTCTCGGAGCGGTCGAGGCTCTGGCGCAGGTGCAGCATCGTGTGCGACACGGCCTTCTGGGCGCTCTCGCCGCCGAGCAGGTGGGCCGTCATCATCGCGAACGCACCGGCCGCCGCCCCGGCGGTCGGGTGGCCGTGGGTGAGCGCCGAGCACGCGTGCGCCAGCTTGTAGGCCTCGGCGGGGGAGGAGGCGAGGAGCCCGAACGGGGCCGAGCGCATGACCGTCCCGCAGCCCTTGGACTCGGGGTTGACGCCGGGCTCGGCCCCCTTCGCCAGCCCGGACAGGCACGCGTTGCCCGGGGCGCGCCGCATGTAGAGCCACGGCTCGGCGGCCAGGCCCCGCGACCCCATGGGCGGCATCGGCTTGGTCTGCGTGTCGTACCAGCGCAGGTACGCGCGGCGGACCGAGGCGACCTCGTCGCCCTCGGCGGTCTCCAGGAGCCCTTCGGCGGTGAACAGCGTCATCTGCGTGTCGTCGGAGACGTGGTTGTGGCGCAGTTCGGCCACCCCCGCCGGTCCCCACTCGCGCTCGATCTGCGGCCAGGAGTCGAATTCGACCTGGTATCCCAGTGCGTCGCCGACGGCGCCTCCGATGAGGCAGCCCAGGATCCGGTCGTCTGCGGTGAGGGGAGCAGTCACTCCCGGATTGTATTCGCGGCGTTCGAGGCCGGGAATTCGGAGGTCCTGGCCCTTGACTGCGTGATCGATAACATGAACAATGTATCGACATGCTTCAAACCGGAGGACTGAGCACATGAAGCCCCCGAAACGACCCCGAACGATGGCCGCAGTGGCCGTGGCGGCCGCGGCGACCGTCGTGGCCACGTCCCTCACCGCGAGCGGAGCCGCGGCCCACGGCCATCATCACGATCACGACGTCGACGCCGAGATCGAGGTCGACCTCGACGATGCGACCGCCATCTCGGACCGCCTCTACGGACTGTTCTACGAGGACATCAACCACGCCGCCGACGGCGGCCTCTACGCCGAGCTCGTCCAGAACCGCTCGTTCGAGTTCAGCCCCGCCGACAACGGCTCGTACCACGCGCTGACCGCCTGGACCGTCGAAGGCGATGCCGTTGTTACCGATAACGATTCGCTCAACGAGAACAACGTCAACCACCTCAGCGCCGCGGCCGGATCCACGATCGTCAACGCCGGGTACAACTCCGGCATGAACCTCCAGGCCGGTGCCGCCTACGACTTCAGCGTCTGGGCCAAGACCGGTTCCGGCGCCGAACTCACCGTGCAGCTCCTCGACGCCACCGGCACGGCCGCCAGTGAACCGGCGACCGTCACCGCTCCCGCGGGCGAATGGACGAAGCTGGAGGCCACGCTCGGCGCCACCGCGTCCACCATCGACGGACGCCTGTCGGTGAGCACCGACGCCGAGGTCGCCCTCGACATGGTCTCGCTGTTCCCCGAGGAGACCTTCATGGACCGCGAGAACGGCCTGCGGCCCGATCTCGCCCAGCTCATCGCCGAACTAGAACCGTCCTTTCTGCGCTTTCCGGGCGGCTGCCTGGTGAACACCGGTTCGTTCGATCCGGACAGCCGCCAGCGGTTCTACAACTGGAAGGACACCGTCGGCCCGGTCGAAGAGCGCAAGGCCAACTTCAACACCTGGGGCTACAACCAGACCTACGGCCTGGGCTACTACGAGTACTTCCAGTTCGCCGAGGACATCGGCGCCGAAGCCCTTCCGGTGGTGCAGGCGGGGGTGACCGGCTGCGGCTGGAACGAGGTCGCCACGCCCGAACAGGTCGACCAGCTGGTGCAGGACGCGCTCGACCTGATCGAGTTCGCCAACGGCGGCGCCGACACCGAGTGGGGCTCCCTCCGCGCCCAGATGGGCCACCCCGAGCCGTTCGGCCTGGAGTACATCGCCGTGGGCAACGAGGAGCCGAACGCCGACGGGTACGCCGCGAACTACCCCGAGTTCGACGCGGCGATCCGCGAGGCCTACCCGGAGATGCAGGTCATCGCCAACTCCGGCCCCGACGACCAGGGCACGGTCTTCGACCGCGGCTGGGAGCTCGCCCGCGAGTACGACGCGGACCTGGTCGACGAGCACTACTACAACTCGCCGGAGTGGTTCTTCTCCAACAACGACCGCTACGACTCCTACGACCGCCAGGGCCCGCACGTGTTCCTCGGCGAGTACGCCTCCCGGTCCAACACGTGGTGGAGCGCGCTGTCGGAGGCCTCGTACCTGACCGGCATCGAGCGCAACGGCGACGTGGTCGACCTGGCCTCGTACGCGCCGCTGCTGTCCAACATCGACTATGTGGACTGGGCGCCGGACATGATCTGGTTCGACAACCACCAGGCCGTGAAGTCGGCGAGCTACGAGATCCAGAAGCTGTTCAGCACCAACGCCGGTGACGAGGTCTTCGCCTCCGAATTGGAGGCCGACCCGATCGAGCAGCCCGACATCGCCGGAGGCATCGGCCTGGCCACGTGGAACACCGCCGCGACCTACGACGACGTGAAGGTCACCGCCGCCGACGGCTCGGTCCTGTTCGAGGACGACTTCGCCGATGGCGCCGGAGCCTGGACGCCCTCGGGGCCGGGAGGCACGCCCACCGGCACATGGGAAGTGGTCGACGGCGCCTACCAGCAGACCGCGATCGTCACCGACGCCCGCTCGGTGGCGGGCGAGGCCGACTGGTCGAACTACACCATGGAGGTCCAGGCCACCAAGACCGCCGGTGACGAGGGCTTCCTCATCATGTTCGGCGTCGAAGGGTCCGACGACTACTACTGGTGGAACCTCGGCGGCTGGGGCAACACCACCTCGGCGTTGGAGAAGTCCAGCGGCGGCGGCAAGTCCACGCTGGTCAACCACGACACCGTGATCGAGACCGGCCGCACCTACGACCTCCGCCTGGAGGTCCGCGGGCGCACCATCACCGGCTTCGTCGACGGCGAGCAGGTGTTCAGCGTCGTGGACGAGCAGCAGATCGAGCCGCTGTACCAGGTCGTCACGCGCGACGAGGAGACCGGCGCGGTCACGATCAAGGTCGTGAACGCCCAGGACCACCCGATGACGACCGAGATCGAGCTGGAGGGCCAGAAGCTCAAGAAGAACGGCTCGGTCACGACGATCGCGTGCGACCCGGGCTGCGACAACATCCTCGGCGAGGAGCCGGTGGTCTACCCGGTGACCGACGAGAAGGTCCATCACCTGGGCAACGAGTTCACCTACGAGTTCGAGCCCTACTCGGTGACCTTCATAGAACTGGAGCCGCGCGGCAGGCACTGACCGAACGCCGAAGCGCGGCCCGGCCTTTCTCGGACGGGCCGCGCTTCATCGCCTGATGTCGCGCTGGCGAAGCTCCGTTAGTACGGAAGCGACAGCCTTGAAGTCGTTGTCGACATGCAGCAGTGTCAGATCGTTGAGCACCGCGGTCGCGCACAGGAGCAGGTCGACGACCCCGGCGCTCCGGTGCTGGCCCATCTGAGTGAGCTTGTACTGCGCCGTTTCGATCCAGGCCCACGCCTTTTTCGGAACCGGCACATAGGCGTAGGCCAGATCGAGGTCCTCGGCCAGTTCATCCCTGTGCCGAGGACTCTGAGCGGAGAAGAGGAATTCGACCCGTGTGGCGTCGGATATGCCGACCGACTTGGCGCTGATCTCTTGTTCCCAGACCTCTCGTGTGCCGGGATTTCTGAGTAGGTGCCAGATGGCCGAAGTATCGATAAGGAAGGTCATCGCGCCGGTTACGCCGCCTGCTCTGCCTGATCGAACGCCGCCTTGCGCGCCTCTTTTGCTGCCATGTGCGCGTTGGCGGCGGCGTCGAACTCTCCTCGCTCTCCACGCTCGGCCAGCCGCCGCAGCGCCTGGAGCCGCTTGGTCCTCGCCGTGTACTCCTCCAGTGCCCGGTTCACCGTTTCTTTCTTCGTCTTAGCGCCCATGAGATCCATGGCCTCTGCCAGGGCATCGTCGTTGATGTCAATCTGCGTAAGAGACATACACACCTCACGTTAATGTACATGGAATTTATACATCATCATGATAACACAGGATAGTGAGTCGATGCGAATGAGATAGCGCTGCGCGCCAAGAGGTCTCGGAGCCGTCAGTTCGTTGCGGCGATTTCGGGCTCGGCGGTTGCCGGTTCGGGGGCGTCCGTTTCGTCTGTCGCCTCGTCGCCCACCACGATCAGGTGCGGCGCCGTCTCCAGCGGGGTGCGCTTGCGCAACGTGAACGGCACCGACAGCGCGCTGACCCACAGCAGCGACGCGCCCAGCATGTGCAGGCCGACGATCAGCTCGGGCAATCCCAGGTAGTACTGCATGTACCCGATCGCGCCCTGGAGCAGCTCCACGCCCAGCAGCACGTACGCCGCCCGCTTCGCGCGCTCGGGCGCGCCCACCGCGTGCACCGCCGCGACCATCGCCACGCTCAGGCCGATCAGCAGCCACACTCCGTCGGCGTGCAGCTGCGCCGCGAACTCGGGGTCCAGCCCGTTGCGCGGCGAGTCCGGGTCGCCCGCGTGCGGGCCCGAGCCGGTGACCATCACGCCCAGCACGATGACCGCGAACGCCACCGCCGCCACCGCCTTGGCGAGCGTCCCCACCGCGCCCGGCACCAGCGGCACCGTCGGCCCGTCCGGCTCGCCCGAGCGGAAGTACAGCGCCGTGGTGAACACCAGGATCACGATCGACGCCAGGAAGTGCAGGCCCACCACCCACGGGTTCAAATCGCTCCACACCGTGATGCCGCCGATCACCGCCTGCGCGGGCACGAAGCACAGCACGCCGAGCGAGAGCTTCACCAGCGAGGACCGGCGCGGCGTCCGCATCCACGCCGCCAGGAGCGCCCCCACCGCCAACACGACCAGCACCCACGTCAGCATGCGGTTGCCGAACTCGATCGCGCCGTGGATGCCCATCGCCTGGGTCGCCACCAAGGAGTCCTCGGTGCACTTGGGCCACTGCGCGCAGCCCAGTCCCGAGTCGGTCAGGCGCACCGCGCCTCCCGTGACGACGATGCCGACGTTCGCGATCAGGCTCGCCAGCGCCCACCGCCGCACGGCGCGCGGCTGTCCGAACCACCTCTGCAACAGCTTCACAGCGCCGAATGTAACCGGGACGCCGGACGCGGCCGCCGCCCCGGTGCCCGGATGTGGGCTGCGGCCGCCTTTTCCGAGCTGAGGTTAGGCAATCCTGCGTGCCAGATTTCACGATCGGGCCCTGTCGACACCGCGAAGCGAATTAAGTAACATTTTCCTTGTGGAAATGGTGACGAGGGTCGGCGGCAGCCACTCGACCGACGGGGAGACCCGCCGCCGAGTGTCGCAGCTGCTGCTCGAAAGCGGCCACGCCACGGTCGCCGAGCTCGCCCGCGCCCTCGGCATCACCGCCACCGCCACCCGCCGCCATCTCGACGTCATGGAGTCCGAGGGTCAGGTCGAGACGCGCGTCGTCAAGACCCCGCGGCGCGGCCGCCCGGCGAAGCAGTACCAGCTCACCTCCGCCGCCCGCGCCTCCTTCGGCCACACCTACGACGACCTCGCGATGGAGGCGCTCCGCTGGATCCGCCGCTTCGAAGGCGAGGACGCCATCGGCGCCTTCGCCGCCGAGCAGGTCACGCGCCTGGAGGCCCGGTGCACGGCCGCCCTCGGCGCGGCCGACGCCGACGACCCGATGGCCAGGGCCCAGGCGCTCGCGGACGCCCTCTCGGGCGAGGGCTACGCCGCCACGGCGTCGGTCATCGCCTCGGGCGGGCAGCTGTGCCAGCACCACTGCCCGGTGGCCGGAGTGGCGGCGGAGTTTCCGCAGCTGTGCGAGGCGGAGACCCGCGTCATCAGCAAACTGCTGGGCGTCCACGTCCAGCGACTGGCGACGATCGCCAACGGCGACGGCGTGTGCACCACGCACGTCCCGGCAAGGCACGGCGGCCGCGAAGCGGCCCCCGGTCACGGCGGCGCGGGCCCGGTGCCGCTGCCCGCCCCGCGGCGCACGAGCACGGAACGACCGGACCAATCCGAACGACAGGTCAAAGGTGAGGCTTGAGATGACCGACACGCAGAAGACCCCGCAATTGAGCCAGGAGGAGGCCCTCGCCTCCCTGGAGCGGTACGAGTACGGCTGGGCCGACTCGGACCTCGCCGGCGCGAACGCCAAACGCGGCCTGACCGAGGAGGTCGTCCGCGACATCTCGGGGCGCAAGAACGAGCCCGAGTGGATGCTCCAGCGCCGCCTCAAAGGCCACAAGCTCTTCGAGCGCAAGCCCATGCCGAACTGGGGCGCCGACCTCTCCGGCATCGACTTCGACAACATCAAGTACTACGTCGAGGCCTCCGAGAAGCAGGCCGAGTCCTGGGAAGAACTGCCCGAGGACATCAAGAAGACCTACGACAAGCTGGGCATCCCCGAGGCCGAGCGCCAGCAGCTGGTCTCCGGCGTCGCCGCCCAGTACGAGTCGACCGTGCTCTACCACTCCATCCGCGAGGACCTGGAGGAGCAGGGCGTCATCTTCATGGACACCGACACCGGCCTGCGGGAGCACCCCGAGCTGTTCGAGGAGTACTTCGGCTCGGTCATCCCCACCGGCGACAACAAGTTCGCGGCCCTGAACACGGCCGTGTGGTCCGGCGGGTCCTTCATCTACGTGCCCAAGGGCGTCCACGTCGAGATCCCGCTCCAGGCCTACTTCCGGATCAACACCGAGAACATGGGCCAGTTCGAGCGCACGCTCATCATCGCCGACGAGGGCTCGTTCGTGCACTACATCGAGGGCTGCACCGCCCCGGTCTACTCCTCGGACTCGCTGCACTCGGCGGTCGTGGAGATCATCGTCAAGAAGGACGCCCGCGTCCGCTACACGACCATCCAGAACTGGTCGTCCAACGTCTACAACCTGGTCACCAAGCGCGCGATCGCCGAGCAGGGCGCCACCATGGAATGGGTCGACGGCAACCTCGGCTCCAAGGTCACCATGAAGTACCCGGCCGTCATCCTCACCGGCGAGCACGCCAAGGGCGAGGTCCTGTCCGTGGCGATGGCCGGTGAGGGCCAGCACCAGGACACCGGCGCGAAGATGACCCACGCCGCGCCCCACACCTCCTCGACGATCGTCTCCAAGTCGATCTCCCGCGGCGGCGGGCGCACCTCTTACCGCGGCCTGGTCAAGGTCGACGACGGCTCGCACCACGCCAAGTCCACGGTCAAGTGCGACGCGCTCCTGGTCGACACGATCTCCCGCTCCGACACCTACCCGTACGTCGACATCCGCGAGGACGACGTCGACATGGGCCACGAGGCCACGGTCTCCAAGATCGGCGAGGACCAGATGTTCTACCTCATGAGCCGCGGCCTGACGGAGGACGAGGCCGCCGCCATGATCGTGCGCGGCTTCATCGAGCCGATCGCCAAGGAGCTGCCGATGGAGTACGCCCTGGAGCTCAACCGCCTCATCGAGCTGCAAATGGAAGGCGCGGTCGGTTAAGCGGCCCGTACGGACAAGGAACCAAGAGATCTGATGAGCATCGAAGTAGCATCGCGCCCGCACACTCACGGAGCGGGCGAGGCGCCGCCCAAGACGAAGTCGCAGCTGCTGCGCTCGTTCGACCCCGCCGACTTCCCGGCCCTCCACGGCCGCGAAGAGGACTGGCGGTTCACGCCGATCAAGCGCCTCGCCGGCCTCGACGACGCCGACACCGCCCGCGCGATCAAGCCCGTCGAGTACACCGCGCGCGAGCTGCCCGCCGGCGTCAAGACCGAGACGGTCGCCAAGGACGACCCGCGCCCCGGCTCGATCCTCACGCCCTTCGACCGGCCCAGCGCCGTCGCCTGGGCCGGGACCGGCCGCGCCCTCGTCGTCACCGTCGAACCCGAGGCCGAGATCGCCGAACCGGTCTGGATCGACGTGACCGGCGGCGGCCTCGACGGCGCCTCCTGGGCCCACACCTTCATCGACGTCGGCCACCACGCCGACGTCACCTTGATCCTGCGCCACACCGGCCCCGCCCGCCTCGGCGACAACGTCGAGATCGCCGTCGGCGACGGCGCGCACCTGCGCCTGGTCGCCGTCGCCGAATGGGACCGCGAATCGGTCCAGGTCGAGCACCAGAAGGCCCGCCTCGGCACCGACGCGAAGCTCGACCACATCGCCGTCAGCCTCGGCGGCGACCTGGTCCGCCAGTTCCTGTCGGTCGACTACGCCGGGCGCGGTGGCTCTGTCGACGCCTACGGCCTGTACTTCGCCGACGCCGGGCAGCACATCGAGCACCGCCAGCTGGTCGACCACTCGGTGCCCGACTGCCGCTCGAACGTCAACTACCGCGGCGCCCTCCAAGGCGAGACCGCCCACACCGTCTGGGTCGGCGACGTCCTCATCCAGGACGCCGCCACCGGCACCGACACCTACGAGATCAACCGGAACCTCGTGCTCTCCGACGGCGCCCGCGCCGACTCGGTGCCCAACCTCGAGATCGAGACCGGCGAGATCGTCGGCGCCGGGCACGCCTCGACCACCGGCCGCTTCGACGAGGAGCACCTGTTCTACCTCCAGTCGAGGGGCATCCCCGAGGACGAGGCCCGCCGCCTGGTCGTCAAGGGCTTCTTCAACGAGATCGTCCAGAAGATCCCGTCCGAGGACCTGCGCGAGGAGCTCACCGAGGCCGTCGTCGCCCGCCTCGATGCCGGAGGAGCCGTCGCCTCATGACCGACGCCGATTTCCTGCGCGTGTGCGCGCTCGACGACCTGCCGGAGTCGGAGGCCGTCGCCGCCGACATCCACGGCACGTCGATCGTGCTCGTGCGCAAGGAGGAAGAGGTGTTCGCCCTCTACGACGAGTGCTCCCACGCCGCCGTGGCGCTCTCGGAGGGCGACGTCGAGGACTGCACGCTGGAGTGCTGGCTGCACGGGTCGATGTTCGACCTGCGCACCGGCAAGCCCACCGGGCCGCCCGCCACCACACCGGTGGCGAGCTACCCCGTCGAAGTCCGCGACGGCGACGTCTACCTCAGCCTGAAGCCCAAGACCACCGAAGCCTAAGAGGAAGCCAGTAATGAGCAAGCTTGAGATCCGCGACCTGCAAGTCTCGGTCAACACCGAAGAAGGCGCCAAGCCGATCCTGCACGGCGTCGACCTCACCATCGACTCCGGCGAGACCCACGCCATCATGGGCCCCAACGGCTCGGGCAAGTCCACGCTCGCGTACTCGCTGGCCGGGCACCCGAAGTACGAGGTCACCGCCGGCACCGCCCTGCTCGACGGCGAGAACGTCCTCGAGATGGCCGTCGACGAGCGCGCCCGCGCCGGACTGTTCCTCGCCATGCAGTACCCGGTCGAGGTCCCCGGCGTGAGCGTCTCCAACTTCCTGCGCACCGCCAAGACCGCCGTCGACGGCGAGGCCCCGAAGCTCCGCACCTGGATGAAGGACCTCAAGGGCGCCATGAGCGAGCTGAAGATGGACGAGGCGTTCATCAACCGCAACGTCAACGAGGGCTTCTCCGGCGGCGAGAAGAAGCGCCACGAGATCGTCCAGATGGAGCTGCTCAAGCCCAAGATGGCGATCCTCGACGAGACCGACTCCGGTCTCGACGTCGACGCCCTGCGCGTCGTCTCCGAGGGCATCAACCACGCCAAGGAGACCACCGGCTGCGGCATCCTGCTCATCACGCACTACACCCGCATCCTGCGGTACGTGAAGCCCGACTTCGTCCACGTCTTCGTCGACGGCCGGATCGCCGAGGAGGGCGGGCCCGAGCTCGCCGACAAGCTCGAGGAAGAGGGCTACGAGTCCTACGTCGGCGCGAAGGCCGCTTAGGCCATGCCTTGAAAGGAAGTAGGACCAACGTGGAGGCAGCAAGCAAGCTCGACGTCGAGTCGATCCGGGCGGACTTCCCGATCCTGCGGCGCAAGATCGGGGACAAACCGCTCGCCTACCTCGACTCGGCGGCCACGTCGCAGAAGCCCGCCCAGGTGACCGACGCGATGCGGCGGTTCACCGACCACTCGAACGCCAACATCTCGCGTTCGGTCCACACCCTCGCCTCCGAGGCCACCGAGGCCTACGAGGGCGCGAGGGCGAAGGTCGCGGACTTCATCGGCGCGATCAGCCACGACGAGGTGGTCTTCACCAAGAACTCCACCGAGTCGATCAACCTGGTCGCCTACGCCTTCCAGAACGCGGTGGCAGAGCGCGGCGCCGACCCGCGCTTCGTGCTGGGGCCGGGCGACGAGGTCGTGGTGACCGAGATGGAGCACCACGCCAACCTCGTGCCCTGGCAGCAGCTGTGCCTGCGCACCGGCGCCACGCTCCGCTGGATCGGCATCACCGACACCGGCCGCCTCGACCTGGAGCACCTCGACGAGGTCATCAACGAGCGCACCAAGGTCGTCTCGTTCGTGCACGTCGCGAACCTGCTGGGCACGGTGAACCCGACCTCGCAGATCGTCGCCCGCGCCAAGGAGGTCGGCGCCCTGGTCGGGCTCGACTCCTCGCAGGCCGTGCCGCACCTCCCGGTCGACGTGACCGAGCTCGGAGTCGACTTCATCGCCTTCACCGGCCACAAGATGCTCGGTCCCACCGGCATCGGCGTCCTGTGGGCGAAGGCCGAACTGCTCGACGCGATGCCGCCGTTCCTGACCGGCGGCTCGATGATCGAGACGGTCACCATGGAGCGCACCACGTTCGCGAAGGCCCCGGCGAAGTTCGAGGCGGGCACGCCGCCGGTCGCCGAGGCCGTCGGCCTCGCCGCCGCCGTCGACTACCTCGCCGCGCTCGGCATGGACAACGTCCGCGCCCACGAGAAGGAGCTCGCCGCCTACATGCTCGAACGGCTGGAGACCGTCGACGGGCTGACCGTCATCGGCCCGCGCGTGCCCATCGGCCGCGGCGCGACGGTCTCGTTCGAGCTCGACGGCGTCCACCCGCACGACGTCGGCCAGGTCCTCGACTCCGAGGGCGTCGCCGTCCGCGTCGGCCACCACTGCGCCAAACCGACCTGCGTCCGCTTCGGCGTCACCGCCACCACCCGCGCCTCGGGCTACGTCTACACGACCACCGAGGAAATAGACCGCTTGGTGTCGGCGTTGGAGCAGGTGCGAAAGGTGTTTGCTTGATGAATCTCGACGAGCTGTACCAGGAAGTCATCCTCGACCACTACAAGCGGCCCCGCGGCGTCGGCCTGCGCGAGCCCTACGAGGGCGAATCGCACCAGGTCAACCCGACCTGCGGCGACGAGATCACTTTGCGCGTCCACGTCGAAGGCGGCACCGTCGCCGACGTCTCGTACGAGAACGTGGGCTGCTCGATCTCCAAGGCCTCGGCGTCGGTGCTGTACGAGCTGGTCAAGGGCGCCTCGGTCGAGGACTCGCTGGAGCGCCTCGGCGAGTTCACCGAGCTGATGAACTCCAAGGGCCAGGGCGAAGGCGACGAGGAGACCCTGGAGGACGCCGTCGCGTTCGCCGGAGTGTCGAAGTACCCCATGCGCGTCAAGTGCGCGCTGCTGGGCTGGATGGCGTTCAAGGACGCGCTGGTCCGCGCAGAAGCAGCTGTACCGACTCCTGGAGGGGGAGCCGAGCAATGACCGAAGCAACGAAGGCCAAAGAAGAGGACATCCTCGAGGCGATGAAGGACGTCGTCGACCCCGAGCTCGGCATCAACGTCGTCGACCTGGGTCTGATCTACGGCGTGCACGTCGACGAGGAGAACATCGCCACGCTCGACATGACGCTGACCTCGGCGGCCTGTCCGCTCACCGACGTCATCGAGGACCAGTCCCGCTCGGCGCTCACGAGCGGCGCCGAGGGCGGCCTGGTCTCCGACATCCGCATCAACTGGGTGTGGATCCCGCCGTGGGGCCCGGACAAGATCACCGACGAGGGCCGCGACCAGCTGCGCGCGTTGGGCTTCAACGTCTAGCGATGGCCAAGATCCGCCCCGCCTCGGGCGGCGGCCGGATCGTCGAGGTCGAACCCGAACGGCTCCCGAAGTGGGTCGCGAACTTCGCCGAACGCAACGGCGGCATCGCCTCCCACCGCGCCGACGGTGACGCCTGGACGATCGAGTCGAACGACGGAACGCCGGCGAGCGTCGCGTGGACGCTCGCCGGCGGCATCCCCGCCGAATGGCTCCTCGACGACGAGCCCGTCACGGCCGCCGAACGCCTCCGCGACTACGCCCTCGAACCGCGCCGCCTCGGCGTCCTCCTGGCGCGCAAGGGCGCCTACTCGGTCGGCGTCGTCGTGGACGGCCGCGTGGAGGCCTCCAAGACCGACACCGCCTACGTCCAGGGCAAGACGAAGGCGGGCGGCCAGTCCCAGCAGCGCTTCGCCCGCCGCCGCGAAGGCCAGGCGAAGGCCGCCGGGAAGCGCGCCGCCGAAGCCGCCGCGGCGGTGCTCGCGAACGCCGACCTCGACGCCCTGGTGACCGGGGGAGCGGTGGACGCGATCCTCGACGACCCGCGCCTGAGGCATCTCTCCCCGTCCATCCACTTCGGTGACATCGCCGAGCCCAAGCGGGCGCTGCTGACCGAGACGGCCTACCGCGCCATCGGCTTCACCGTCCACATTCCCGGTTGAGGGGGCATGCGGGCCTCCCGTTGGCGGCCGGACGGACCGATCGCACCCGACCGCTAGACTGTGGGCCGATTTTCGAAACACCCAGCACCACGGTCGAATCCGAGGATCCCGCGTGACCGAGACCCTGCTAGCGAACCGCTACCGACTCGACAGCCTCATCGCGACCGGCGGCATGGGCGCGGTGTGGCGCGCCCACGACATCCGGCTCGACCGCGCCGTCGCCGTCAAACTCCTCAAGAACTCCCTGTTCGAGGACGGCGAGCGCTCCCGGGCGCGGTTCGAGCGCGAGGCCAGGGCCGCCGCGAGGCTGAAGGGTCCCGGCATCGTCGCCGTCCACGACCACGGCGAGGCCACCCTCCAGGACGAGCAGGTGGCCTACCTCGTCATGGAGCTCGTCGAGGGCGAATCGCTGTCGGCGGTCCTCGACCGCGAGGAGCGGCTGCCCGCGGAGCGGACGCTCGACATCGCCGCGTCCGTCGCCACGGCGCTCGACGCCGCCCACCGCCAGGGCATCGTCCACCGCGACATCAAACCCGCGAACATCCTCATCGACGAGGACGGCACCGTCAAACTCGTCGACTTCGGCGTCGCCCAGGTCAGCGGGGTCACCGCCCTGACCTCCAGCGGCGTCTCGCTCGGCACCCTCACCTACGCCGCGCCCGAACAGCTCGGCCCCGGCGAGGTCACCGCCGCCACCGACCTCTACGCGCTCGGCGCGGTCGCCTACGAATGCCTCGCCGGGCGCCCGCCCTTCGACTCCACCGACCCGAAGACCGTCGTCGCCGGGCACCTGAGCACCGCGCCGCCGCCCCTGCCCGACGACGTGCCCGCCGGGGCCGCGGCCGTGATCCTCAAGGCGCTCGCGAAGGAACCGGGGCGGCGCTGGGCCTCGGGCACGGCCTTCGCCGAGGCGTGCCGGACGGCCCTGCACGAAGCGGCGACCCTCCCCATCGCCCCTCCGCGGCCCGCCCCGCCCGCCGCCCCGCCGAACCGGGACCCGATCGGCACCGCCGCGCAAGCGGCGCGGCGCCGCTGGCCGTGGAGGATCACCGTCACCGCCGCGGCGGCAGCGGCCCTGCTCCTCGCGGCCGTGCTCGTCTGGTCGCCCTGGCGCGACGCCCCCGACGGCCGCATCACCGGACAGGAGTCGGGCACCGGCGAGGACGCCGCGGCCACCACGGCGGCACCCGAGGAGGACACGACCTCCCCGGACCCGTCCCCGAGCACCGCCCCCGCATCGCCCGAGGCCACCGGCGCGGACGACGGCGCGGATGACGGCGCGGACGACGGCGCCGAGAACGGCGAGGAGGGCTCCGGCTCGGATCCGGACGGCGAGACCGGCGACGGCGCCGAAGCGGACGGGCCCGAGCCGCCCGAGGTCCCCGACGTCGTCGGCCAGTCGTCATCGGACGCCCGGGCCGAGCTCGCCGCCGCCGGTTTCGAGCACCTCGAATACTGGATGCCCCAGCCGTACGCCTACTCGCCGTGGCCCGAGGACTGCCAGGTCATGTCCCAGAGCCCGGCGGCCGGAGCGACCGCCGACACCGACGAGACGATACGGCTGGAGGTCTTCGACCCCTACCCCTCGGACTGCCCGTGACCCGGCGTCACGGTGAGGTGTCCGCCCTGATCTCGGCGGCCCTCGCGTCGGTGTCATCGCCGTAGTCGGCGGGCTTGGCCCCGCGCAGCTCCAAGTCCGGCAGGAACAGCGTCATGATGATCGCGACGGCGGCGATCGAGGCGGCCACCGTGAACACCATGTCCAGGCCGTCGGTGAACGCCAGTTGCACGACCTCCTTGATCGGATCGGGCAGGCCCTGCACCACCGTCGGCGACTCCATCACGTTCGACAGGTCGGCGTCGCTGAGGTCCGTCTGACCGCCGCCCACCTGGGCGATCGCCCCCGGCAGGTTCGCCTCCAGCTCGCCGTTGAGCCTGGAGTTCATGACCGCGCCGAGCAGCGCCGTCCCGATGGCCCCGCCGAGCGACCTGGCGAAGTTGTTGGTCGACGTCCCCGCGCCCAGGTCCTCGACCGAGACGATGTTCTGCATGGCCAGCACCAGCGGCTGCATGAACATGCCCATGCCGCCGCCGAGCACGAGCATGTAGATCGCGCTCTGCCACAGCGGCGTGTCCAGGTGCAGCTGCGTGAACAGGGTCAGCCCGGCCGTGGTGACGACGGACCCGGACACCAGGAACCACTTGTAGCGCCCGATCTTGGAGATGATGAACCCCGACGAGATCGACGTCAGGAGCATCCCGCCCATCATCGGCAGCATGAGCAGGCCGGAGCCCGTCGGCGAGTAGCCGCGCACCATCTGGAAGAACAGCGGGATGTAGACGATGCCGGAGAACATCGCGACGCCGAAGACGAGCGCGATCGCGGCGGCGAGGCTGAACGTGCCGTGGCGGAACATCCGCAGCGGCAGGATCGGCTCCTCGGCCCGCGTCTCCACGTACACGAACAGGACCCCCAGGATCGCGGCGGCGGTGAACAGGGCGATGATCACCCCCGACGTCCACGGGTACGTCTGCCCGCCCCACGTGGTGGCCAGCAGCAGGCAGACCACCGCCGGGACGAGGCAGGCCGCGCCGAGGTAGTCGATCTTGTGCTGCCGCGTGGGCAGCTTGTGGCGGCGCAGCACGAGGTCGACCGCGATGAGCGCGGCCAGGCCGGTCGGCAGGTTGATGTAGAAGATCCAGCGCCAGTCCACCTCGGCGAGCCACCCGCCGAGCACCGGCCCGGCCACCGACGAGATGGCGAACACGCCGCCGAACAGGCCCTGGTACTTGCCCCGCTCGCGGGGCGGCAGCACGTCGGAGACGATCGTGAACGCCAAGGTCATCAACCCGCCCGCGCCCAGGCCCTGGAGGCCCCGGAAGATCACCAGCTGGAGCATGTTCTGCGCCAGACCCGCCAGCGCCGAGGCGAGCAGGAACACCGTGATCGCGAGCAGGATGATCCGCCGCCTGCCGTACAGGTCGCTCATCTTGCCGTACAGCGGGGCCGACGCGGTGGTGGCGATGAGGTAGGCGGTGACGACCCACGTGTAGTCGCTCATGCCCTGCAGGTCGCCCACGATCGTGGGCAGGGCGGTGCCCACGATCGTCTGGTCCAGGGAGGCCAGGAGCATCGCGAGCATGAGCGCGCCGAAGAGCGTGAACAGCTCCCGGCGGCTCAGCATCTGACCGGCCTGCCTCGCGTCATCGCCCATAAAGGCGAGCGTATGGCGCGACTCGCGTTCGGCGTGCCGGAAACGACTATTCGGCGCGCTTGTCGACCACCCACGCGCCGGCCGGGACGATGACGCGGCCGACCTGAGTCTCGGCGTCGGTGTGGTTGATGACGAAGCGCCACGGGCCGCGGTCGACGACGTCGACGCCGGGCGAGCCGGGCCCGTTCAGTTCGAGCGCCTCGAACAGGCGGTCCCACGCCTCGTCGACGAGCTTGCACGAGACGTACCAGGCCTCGCCCTCCCCGAACGGGTTGACGGTGACGGCGGGCTGGTTCTCGATGACCTCGCCGGTGGCGTACTGGGTGACGCACTGGGCGCCGCGCAGCTCGACCAGTTCGCAGAAGCGCTCGGCGGCGCCGAAGTTCCACAGCGCCCGCAGCTCGCCGGCCGGCTGGGGGAGGTGCTCGAGGACGCGGATGCCGAACAGGTCGGTGAGCCCGCCGAGGAAGCCGCCGAGCCAGATCTGGCAGTGCTCGTCGACCGCGCCGGTGAGGTAGGAGGCGACCAGCCGCCCGCCCCCGGCGGTGAACCAGCGCAGGTTCTCGGCGGCGGCCTCGCTGAGCACGTACGTGGAGGGGGCGATCACGGTGGAGTACTTCCCGAGCTCGCCCTCGGGGGCGACGAAGTCGACGGTCACGCCGCGGTCGCGCAGCACCCGGTGGATCTGGGACACGTTCTCGAAGTAGTCGACCTTCGCCGGGAGCGAGGCGTGGCCGCCGGTGGCCCACCACGACTCGGGGCTCCACAGGATCGCGACGTCGGCCGCGACGGGCTCGTCCACCGTCGCGGCGAGGCCCGGGAGCGCCCGCCCGAACTCGACGACCTCGCGGAAGCCTCGCGTGTCCTTGCCGGCGTGGGGCACCAGCGCGGAGTGCCACTGCTCGGCGCCGCCGCGACCGGAGCGCCACTGGAAGAACATGGCGCCCTTGGAGCCGCGGCTGATGTGGATCATCGAGTGGCGGCTCATGCGGCCCGGGCCCTTGGCGATGGCCCCGTCGGGGCTGTGGACGGCGCCCGCGGACTGCTCCATGAGCAGCCACGGCTTCCCTCCGGCCCAGGAGCGGGACAGGTCGGCGTGGAGGGCGCTCTGCCGCTCGGCGGTCTCGTCCGCGTCGTTGGGATAGGAGTCGAAGGCGACGAGGTCGACTTCGCTCGACCACTGCCACTGGTCGACCGGGACCCACTGGCCGAACACGTAGTTCGTGGTGACGGGGATCTCGGGGTCGGCCTCGCGCAGGAGGTCGCGCTGGGCGCGGAAGTGGTCGAGCAGCGCGTCGGAGGTGAAGCGCTTGAAGTCGAGCTCGTGGGCGGGGTTGGCGAGGTACTGGGTGGCGCGGGGCGCGAGGATCTGGTCCCACTCGGAGTACGCCTGGGACCAGAACGAGCCCCACCACGCCGCGTTGAGGGCCTCCAGCGTCTCGTATTTCCGCTGGAGCCAGGCGCGGAAGGCCCGCTCGGCGTGTGCGGAGTGGCTCGTGGAGCCGTACTCGTTGTGCACGTGCCACATCGCCAGGGCCGGGTGCTCGGCGTAGCGCTCGGCGAGCTTCCCGGCGATCCGCAGGCTCGCCTCGCGGTAGGCCGGGGCGTGGACGTCATAGGTGTCGCGTGAGCCGTGGACCTGGAGCGTCCCGTCGGGGCGCGTGTTCAGCGCGTCGGGGTAGGCGAGGGTGAACCACGGCGGCGGGGACGCGGTCGGGGTGGCCAGGGCGACGCTGACACCGCCCTCGTGGAGCTTGTCGAGGACGCGGTCGAGCCAGCCGAAGTCGTACTCGCCCTCCTTCGGTTCGAGCCTGGACCACGAGAAGATGCCGAGGCTGACGAGGTTGACCCCGGCCTCGCGCATGAGGGCGACGTCGTCGTCCCACACGTCCTCGGGCCACTGCTCGGGGTTGTAGTCACCGCCGTAGCAGAGTCCGTCGACGCCTTTGGGCCAGTGCATGAGGGTGTCCTCTCGACAAGCGGGGTGTGAGTTAGTTGCCTGACAAAACTAACTCGCTTCGGGGAACTCGGCCAACCACTTCCCGGCCGACGCGTCCCGGGGCGCTCATTCGGGGGTGAGCGCCGCGAACCGCTCCGAGCGCAGCCGCTCGGGCCAGGTGTCGTCGACCGGCGGCAGCGTGGCCGGGTCGATGCCCACCGCCCACGACAGCAGCAGGTCGGCCAGCCGCGGATTCCGCGCCAGCGCCGGGCCGTGCATGTAGGTGCCCACGACGTGCCCCGCCCAGGCGCCCTCGGTGGCGCCGTCGTTGCCGATCCCGGCGCTCACGTGCGCCAGCGGCTGCACGGCCTCGCCGAGGTGGGTGCGCCCGCCGTGGTTCTCGAAGCCGGTGATCGGGCCGATGCCCAGCACCGGCGAGCCCTCACCGGCGACCTCGCCCACGGCCCGGCTCTCGCCCCGGTCCGAGCGCAGGTCGAGGATCCCCAGGCCCGCGTAGCAGCGGCCGTTGGCGTAGAACGACTCGCCGAGCAGCTGGTAGCCCGCGCAGATCGCCAGGATCGGCTTCCCCGACTCGGCGGCCCTGGCCAGAGCGCCGTCGTCGAGCAGCCGCTCGGCCGCCACCGCCTGCGGGCCGTCCTCGCCGCCGCCGATGAGGTAGATGTCGGCGCCGTGCGGGATGTGCTGGTCCGAGCGGACCTGCATCGGCTCGACGTCGATGCCGCGGGCGCGGGCCCGGTGGGCCAGCACCAGCAGGTTGCCCCGGTCGCCGTAGGTCGACAGCAGGTCGGGGTAGAGCCAGACGATGCGCAGTGTGCTAATTGACACGATTGAATTCCGCCCTAATGTCTTGGAACGCCGTGTAGTTCGCGACGACCTCGACCGGCCCCGGCGCCACGGCCGCGATCGCCGCCCTGATGTCGTCGACGACGATGTAGTCCACCCGGTCGACCTCCAAGCGGACGGCCAGGTCCGTGCGCCGGTCACCGGTGACGACGACCTTGCGCCCGGCCAGCGAGGTGAAGTCGACGTCGTAGATCCAGGAGGTGTCGAAGCCGTCCACCTCGCGGGCATTGAGCGAGAGCACCACCGGCGGGTCCTTCTCGATCATGTCGAACGACTCGAGCCAGCCGGCGGGGTTCTTCGCCAGCAGCAGGCGCAGCTGCCGCCCGTCGCGCTCGACCTTCGCGTAGCGCCCCGCGACCGAGGTCACCTGCGCCAGCCGCGGCGCGGCCTGGGCCGGCTCGACCCCGAACAGGCTCGCGATGGCCAGGGCGGTGGCGGCGTTGGCGCGGTTGACCCGGCCCGGCAGCTGGAGGCTGAGGTCGTAGCGGCGCCCGTCGGGGCCGACGACGGCCTCGCCGGTGTGGGCCACCGACCACTGCGGAGAGGGCCGGTTCAGGCCGCAGTTGGTGCAGCGCCAGAACTCCCCGAAGCGGTCGAGGTGCGAGCCGCAGTTGGGGCAGATCGCCGAGTCGGCCGTCCAGCTCTGCCCGGCCGCGACCCACACGACCCGCTCGCACACCGAGGCCGCCCACACGATGAGCGGGTCGTCGGCGTTGGCGACGATGGTCGTCTGGCCCGCGGAGACCTGGAGCGTCTGGCGCCACTTCGCCGCCAGGGCGGTCACCTCCATGGCCCGGTCGAGCTGGTCGCGCGAGAGGTTGAGCAGCGCCACCACCTTCGGGTGCGCCGCGTCGAGCAGCTGCCCGAGGTAGTGCTCGTCGCATTCGAGCGCCGCGTAGGTGGCCTTGGGCGCTTTGGCCAGGGCGGTGGTGTGCCCGGTGGGCATGTTGGCCCCGAACGAGTTCGTGGCGACCTTCCCGATGGCCTCCAGCGCCGCGGTGGTGAAGCGCGTGGTGGTGGTCTTGCCGTTGGTGCCCGAGACGAGGACGACGTGGCGGCCGTCGGCGAGCAGCTCCAGGAGCCGGGGCTCGACTATCAGCCCCACGCGCCCCCCGATGACCGAGCCGTCACCGCGCCCGGTCGCTCGCGACAGCGCCGCTGCCGTCCGCAGCAGTGCGGTGGCGAATTTCGCGCGTGGTGGCAGGTTCGCGCTCATGCGGGCTCGCTTTCCACTTGATCGGACTCGACGACTATGCAGAAGAGTTTGTCACATGTCCCGCTGTGCTCGTGCTGAGCGTGAGGGGTGCGTGAGGCTGATTGCGCTGCGGCGCGGACGCCCCAGGAAGCGGCGGGGGCCCCGGCCCCGGAGCCCGGCCCGGCGGCCCCGCCGGTGCGAGCCGGGAGCCGACGACAGGACTGCGGCCAGCGGCCTCACGGGCGCGAACCGCGGAGATCCCGGTCAAGCGCATGGTCTTCCACGAGACCGGCGGTCCCACGGGTGTGAACCGCGGGCCGTCAGTTCGGCTTCGAGCGTGTTCAGGCCGCCTCCGGAGCGGGCCGCGGCCGCCCGGCGCGCCGCGCTGTCGCGAGATCCCCGAGGTTCTGGTCCTGCTCGCCTCCGTCCCGCGCACGCCGCGCCGCGCTGCCGCGAGCGGGCCTCGCAATCGCCACAGGGGACGCAGTGGTCCATCGATCGCTTCCGGTGACGACACCAGTACCAAACGTGTCCAAATTGGTCGCACACGGTGCGGACCCGACTCCGCTCCTCCCGGTTCGCTTGGGCGCCTTGGCGGTCGCAATGAGTGAATTGTGAATGAACCTAGCGTCTGTGGCCTTCCTCGCCCACTCGCCACTCCACTTCACTCCACCGATGCTGAGCTGCGCCTTCACCATTCGAAGCATGAATGTCGGCGCAAAACAACCCCCACGGGTGGGGGGAAGTGGAGTATGGTGGGGCGCATTGGCGGGACGGGGCTCCCGCCGACGCGGCATGGGAGGCCGCGAAGCCTGAGAGTCACGGGGGGTGGTGCCGATGTTCCTCGGTACCCACAACCCCCGCCTGGACGACAAGGGCCGCGTCATCCTCCCCGCGAAGTTCAGGGAAGCACTCGCGGAGGGGGTGGTGATCACGAAGGGCCAGGAGCGGTGCCTCTACGTCTTCCCCGAAGAGGAGTTCGCCCGCCTGGCCGACGCGCTCCAGGCCGCGCCCATGTCGAGCAAGACCGCCCGCGCCTACAACCGGGTGTTCTTCGCCTCGGCCCACGACGAGGTCCCCGACAAGCAGGGCCGCGTGACGATCCCGCCGAGACTGCGCCAATACGCCGGACTCGACCGCGACCTGATCGTCATCGGCGCCTCGAACCGCGTCGAGATCTGGAACGCCGACACCTGGGAGGCGTACCTGGAGGCCTCCGAGGAGGACTTCGCCGACATCGAAGAGGGCGACCTGCCCGAAGGCCTGTTAGTCGAACGACATGTGAGAAGGAGGTGAGTGACATGGACGCACCGCACGTGCCCGTCATGCTCGACGAGGTGCTCGACTACCTCGCGCCCGCCGCGTCGCGGCCCGGCGCGCTCGCCGTCGACGCCACGCTCGGCGCCGGCGGCCACACCGAGGCGCTCCTGACCGCTCACCCCGGCCTCACCGTCATCGGCGTCGACCGCGACCCGACCGCGCTCGAACTCGCCTCCAAGCGACTGACCGACTTCGGGGACCGCTTCATCCCGGCCCGCGCCGTCTACGACGCGATCCCCGCCGTCCTCGCCGAGCACGGCCACGAGCGGGCCGACGCGGTCCTGTTCGACCTCGGCGTCTCCTCCATGCAGCTCGACCGGCCCGAGCGCGGCTTCGCCTACGCCCAGGACGCCCCGCTGGACATGCGCATGAACCCCGACGACCGCCTCACCGCCGAGATCGTCGTCAACACCTACGAGGTGACCGAGCTCGTGCGCATCCTGCGCGACTACGGCGAGGAGAAGTTCGCGCCCCGCGTCGCCAAGGCCATCGCCGCGGCCCGCGCCAAGGCCCCGATCACCTCCAGCCGGGAGCTCGCCGACCTGGTGCGCGACGCCATCCCGGCCGCGACCCGACGCACCGGCGGCAACCCCGCCAAGCGGACCTTCCAGGCCCTGCGCATCGAGGTCAACGGCGAACTCGACACCTGGCGGGCGGCCCTGCCCGCCGCACTCGACGCGCTCGCGCCCGGCGGCCGCGTCGTGGTGATGTCCTACCACTCCCTGGAAGACCGCATCACAAAACAGGTGCTGGCGCAGCGCGCCAAATCTGCCACCCCGGCCGGCCTGCCGGTCGACCTCCCCGGAACCGAGCCCACCTTTCGACTCCTGACAAGGAAAGCCCAGCAACCGACCAAGACCGAACTCGACCGAAACCCGCGATCGGCGCCCGCGCGACTGCGCGCCGCCGAGCGGATCGCACCGACCGGAGAAGGAGGCGACTCATGAGCAACGAGCCCTACCGTCGGCCCCGAGCAGACGCCGACGAGATCATCAAGGCCGCCCGCCGCCGGGCCCGCGCCGCATCGTCGCGGCGACGGTCCCTCGTCGGCGAGGCGGGCGAGGCTCCGGTCGTCGACGGCTCCCTGGCGGTCCAGCCCGAGGCCGTGCCCGTCGAGGCGCCCCCCGAGCGGAAGGCCGAGCCCGAGCCGGTCAAGCGCGCCCGCACCGCCCCGCGCCCCGCGGCCAAGCCCGCGGCCGAGCCGGTCGAGCTGCCGCGCCCCGCGTTCGTCGGCGGGGTCCTCGCGCTGGTCGTCGCCGGGATCGTGGGCCTGTTGCTGCTGAACACGGTCATCAACGAGGACGCCTACCGCCTCCAGGACCTCCGCACGGAGGCCGCCGACCTCGACCAGACCGAGCAGGAGCTCCAGAGCGAGCTCAACGAGCTGAAGTCGCCGAACAACCTGGAAGTGAAGGCCAGCCAGTACGGCATGGTCGAGCCCGACAAGGTCGTCCACCTGAACCTGTCCGACGGGTCCACCGTCGAGGTGCCCTGGAACGGAGAGTGACCGGTGGAAGCATCCGACCCCCGTCGACGGCGCGACCCCTCCTCCATCTCGAGAGCCCGTCGTTACACGCCTCGCGGACGCACCGTCCGCGAGGCGGCTTCCGATTCGGCCGAGGACAACCGGGCCCGCGAGCACGGCGCGCGCGACCGCGAGGCCGCGCGCCGCGCCCGCAGCCGCGAGGCCAAGGAGCACGCGGCCGACGACCTCGCCGCGAAGCGCCGCCGCGAGGCCGCCGCCCGCTCCCGGCAGCGCCGCCAGCGCGAGAGCGCCGCCGACAGCCGCGAGATCCCCAGACCGCGCCGGGAGGCGCCCGCGCGCCGCCCCGCGCCGCGGAGCCCCGGCACGCCCGGACCCCGGCGCCCCGCCCCAGGCCGCGCCCCCTCCGTCCGCCCCATCCGCGACCTGCCCCGCACCGGCAACCCCGCCCGGCGGCTCCGCTTCGCCTCCGCCGTGGTCCTCATCCTGCTCGTCGTCGCCGGAGGCCGGCTCGTCCAACTCCAGGTCACCGACTCGGCCGCCTATGCCGCCGAGGCGTTCAACCAGCGCCTGTTCACCGAGCCGCTCCCCGCCTCGCGCGGAGCGATCCTCGACCGCAACGGCAACGCGCTGGCCTACTCCGTCGAGGCCAACTTCATCGCCGTCGACCCCACCCGCGTCACCGGTGACGCGGCGCAGCTGGCCGCCCGGCTCGCCCCCCTGCTCGGCCGCCCCGCCTCCGAACTCGAACCGCTCATCGCCACCGACAAGACCGCCGAGGGCGACCCGATCCAGTTCGCCTACCTCCAGCGCGGCGTCGACCTCGCCGTCGGCGACCAGATCGCCGAGATGGACGACCCGGGCCTCATCGTCGGCGACGACGAGCGCCGCATCGTGCCCGGACACGACCTCGCCGCCAATATCATCGGCTTCACCGGCGTCGACACCGCCACGGGCCTCAGCGGCCTGGAGGCCTCCTACGACGACTGGCTCAGCGGCACCGACGGCGAGGTCTCCTACGAGCGCGGCCGGGCCGGCCAGCCGATCCCCGGCGCGTTCTACCGCGAGGAGCCGGCCGTGCCCGGCAACGACCTCCAGCTCACCATCGACGCCGACCTCCAGTACCAGGTGCAGAAGATCCTCGAGGACACCGTCGAGGAGCACGAGGGCAAGTTCGGCTCGGCGATGGTCATGGAGGTCGGCACCGGCGAGATGCTCGCGATGGCCTCCACGCCGACCTACGACGCGGCCAACCCCTTCGACGTCGAGGACGAAGAGGCCTACCGCGACTACGGCACCCAGGCCACCGTCGACCCCGGCTCCATCCACAAGGCCATCATCTTCGCCGCCGCTCTCGAAGAGGGCTGCATCGAGGCCGACGGCACCATGTTCGTGCCCCAGACGATCAACAAGGGCGGCACGACCTACGAGGACCACTACCCGCACGGCGACGCGATGCTGAGCCTGGCCGGGATCATCGCCCAGTCCTCGAACGTCGGCACCATCGAGCTGGCCGACTGCCTGGGGGCGGAGAAGGTCTACGAGTACCAGCAGCTGTTCGGGCTCGGCGAGCCCACCGGCGTCGGCGTCGCCGGGGAGGCCCCCGGCATGCTCCACGCCCCCGAGGACTGGTGGGGCACCTCCTACGGCTCCGTGCCGATCGGCCACGAGAGCACCGCCACGATCATCCAGATGGCCGCCGCCTACGGCGCGATCGCCAACGACGGCGAGTACGTGCAGCCGACCCTCATCGACCACAAGCTCGACGCCGACGGCAACGCCGTGGAGGACAGCGCCGAGCCCGAGACGCACCGCGTCATGTCCCAGCAGAACGCCGAAGACCTGCAGTACCTGCTCCAGGCGCCCATCGTCGACGACACCGGCACCGCGCGCGGCGCCGCGCTGGAGAACTACCACCTGGCGGGCAAGACCGGCACCGGCGGCCTGGCCGAGGACGGCGGGTACGCGCCGGGCAACGTGGCCTCGATGGTGGGCTTCGCCCCGGCCGAGGACCCGCAGTACGTGGTGGCCGTCAGCGTGTACGTGCCCAACGGGGGAGGCGGCGGCGGGACCACCGGACAGGCGTTCAAGGACATCAACGAGTTCACGTTGAGCTACTTCGGGGTTCCGCCCTCGACGGGGCCCGCCCCGGAGTTCGACGTGTGGGGGTGAGCCCGCTCCGGGTCTCGCGTTCAGGGGAATGGAGGGTCGGGATCGCGCGTTAATCTAGGGCGTCTAGAAGAAGGAGCCGATTGCTTTGAACGTTGACCCTTGGGCACTGTGCGACGTCCTCGCCGACCCTCCCGAGGCGCGGGGTGCGGTGCTGCTGCACTTCCTCGACGGGTTCATGGACGCGGGCTCGGCCGGGCGCGGCGTCGTCGACTACCTCTTCGACGAGTTCGAGCACACCCCGGTGGCGTCGTTCGACGTCGATCAGCTGATCGACTACCGCTCGCGCCGCCCGAACCTGACGTTCGCGCTCGACCGCTGGTCCGACTTCGAGGCGCCGCAGCTGGTCGTCTACCTGATGCGGGACCGCTCCGAGCGCCCGTTCCTGCTGCTGACCGGGCCGGAGCCCGACTTCGCCTGGGAGCGGTTCGTGGACGCCACGGAGGACCTGATCGACCATTGGAACGTGCCGCTGACCGTCGGCTTCCAGGGCATCCCGATGGGGGTGCCGCACACGCGCGAGTTGGGGATGACCGTGCACGCGACCCGGCCCGAGCTGGTCTTCGACAACCGGCCGATGTTCAACGAGGTGACGGTGCCCGGGAACGCGGCGGGACTGCTGGAGTACCGGCTCGGCGAGTCGGGGCGCGACGCGGTCGGGCTGTCGGTCCACGTGCCCCACTACGTGATGCAGATGACCTACCCGGCGGCCACGATCCGCCTGCTGGAGGGCATCAGGGAGGCCACCGGCCTCGACCTGCCGTCCGACCCGGCGCTGGAGGACGACCGCTCGCGCGTCGACGCCGACATCGCCGAGCAGGTGGCGGAGTCCGAAGAGGTCTCCGACGTCGTGAAGTCCCTTGAGGAGCAGTACGACTCGTTCACCGAGGCCGCCGAGGCCGACGAGATGCTCCAAGAGGGACGCATGCCCACCGCCGACGAGCTGGGGGCCGCGTTCGAGCACTTCCTCGCGGAGCGCCAGAGGCCCGACGATGACTGACACAGGCGACTGAACACACCACGATTGCGCGCCACAACGCGAAGCGGGTCCGGCCATCAGATGGTCGGACCCGCTTCGCGCTCGCGGCCTAGTTGCCGTGCTTGGCACGCGAGGCGGCGCGGCCGCGCTCCTTCTGGTCGAGCACGACCTTGCGGATGCGCACCGTCTCGGGCGTGATCTCGACGCACTCGTCGTCGCGGCAGAACTCCAGGGACTGCTCCAGCGACAGCGCGCGCGGCGGCACGACGTTCTCCGTGGCGTCGGAGGTGGCCGAACGCATGTTCGTGAGCTTCTTCTCCTTGGTGATGTTCACGTCCATGTCGTCCGAGCGCGAGTTCTCGCCGACGATCATGCCCTCATAGACCTCGGTCGTCGGCCCCACGAACAGGGTGCCGCGCTCCTGGAGGTTGAGCATCGCGAACGCGGTGACCGAGCCGGCCCGGTCGGCCACCAGGGAGCCGTTGTTCCGGGTGCGCAGCTCGCCGAACCACGGCTCGTGGGTCTCGAAGATCGAGTGGGCGATGCCGGTGCCCCGCGTCTGCGTCAGGAACTCGGTGCGGAAGCCGATCAGGCCCCGGGCGGGCACGAGCCACTCCATGCGGATCCAGCCCGAACCATGGTTCGTCATCGTCTCCATGCGGCCCTTGCGCGCGGCCATGAGCTGCGTGATCGCGCCCAGGTGCTCCTCGGGCGAGTCGATCGTCATCCGCTCGACCGGCTCGTGGACCTTGCCGTCGATGACCTTGGTGACCACCTCGGGCTTGCCGACGGTCAGCTCGAAGCCCTCGCGGCGCATCTGCTCGACCAGGATCGCCAGGGCCAGTTCGCCGCGGCCCTGGACCTCCCAGGCGTCGGGGCGCTCGGTGGGCAGGACCCGCAGCGAGACGTTGCCGACCAGCTCGCGCTCCAGCCGGTCCTTGACCAGGCGCGCGGTGACCTTGTGGCCCTTGCCGCCCCGGCCGACGAGCGGGGAGGTGTTGGTGCCGATGGTCATCGAGATCGCCGGCTCGTCGACGGTGATGAGCGGCAGCGCCACCGGGTGCTCGGGGTCGGCCAGGGTCTCGCCGATCGTGATGTCGGGGATGCCGGCGATGGCGCAGATGTCGCCGGGCCCGGCCTGCTCGGCGGGCTTGCGGGTGAGCGCCTCGGTCATCATCAGCTCGGTGATGCGGACGTTCGTGATCGAGCCGTCGCGCCGCATCCAGGCCACGGTCTGGCCCTTGCGCAGCTCGCCCTGTTCGACGCGGCACAGCGCGATGCGGCCGAGGAAGTTGTCCGCGTCGAGGTTGGTGACGTGCGCCTGGAGCGGGGCGCCCTCCTCGTATTCGGGCGCGGGCACGTGATCGAGGATCGTGTCGAAGAACGGCTGGAGGTTCTCGGAGTCCTCGGGGACGGTGCCGTCCTTCGGCTGGGTGAGCGAGGCGACGCCGTCGCGGGCGCAGGCGTAGACGATCGGGAACTCGATCTGCTCCTCGTCGGCGTCGAGGTCGAGGAACAGGTCGTAGGTCTCGTTGACGACCTCGGAGATGCGGGCGTCGGGCCGGTCGGTCTTGTTGATGCACAGGATGACCGGCAGGCGCGCCTCCAGGGCCTTGCGCAGCACGAAGCGGGTCTGCGGCAGCGGGCCCTCGGAGGCGTCGACGAGGAGGACGACCGCGTCGACCATCGACAGGCCGCGCTCGACCTCGCCGCCGAAGTCGGCGTGGCCCGGCGTGTCGATGATGTTGATGACCATCGGCGAGCCGTCGGCCGGGTTCGTGTAGTGGACCGCGGTGTTCTTCGCGAGGATCGTGATGCCCTTCTCGCGCTCGAGGTCCATCGAGTCCATGACCCGGTCGTCGACCTGGAGGCCCTCGCGGAACGCCCCGGCCTGCTTCAGCATGGCGTCGACGAGCGTGGTCTTGCCGTGGTCGACGTGGGCGACGATGGCGATGTTTCGCAGATCAGAGCGTATTGACACGACGTCGATTGTCCCTTAACGGCGCCGGAGAATCTCGATCAGGCCCCGTGACGGCCGACACGGGAGAGTAAATTTCACATTAGTGTTTCGACTGACACGAACTGACTCAATTCGTACAGTTCCGATGTATGGGTGCATACAACATCGCCATCAGGTTCGCAATGGTCCCGGCGCTGGCCGCGGTCGCGGTGCTGAGCGGCGCCCTCCCCGCCGCTGCCGCCGCCCCGGCAACGGTTCCGGCCGCGGTCGTCGACACCTCCGGCAGCACGCTCAACGTGCGCTCGGGCCCGGCCACCGACCAGCGGACCGTCGAGGCCCTCGCCGACGGCGCGAGCGTGACGATCACCTGCAAGGTCCGCGGCGAGCACATCGACGGCACCGTGCGCTCCACCGCCACGTGGGTGCTCATCGGCAAGGACCGCTGGATCAGCCACGCCTACGTCCGCCTCACCGGCGGCGACGCCGACCTGCCCTGGTGCTCGGCCGCCGGGCAGAAGGCCACCTACGCCACGGTCGCCACCGGCGGCACCGCCGTCCTCAACGTCCGCGCCGACGCCGACTCCGGCTCCGACAAGGTCGGCACCTACCGCGACGGCACCACCGTGCAGGTCGAATGCCAGGTATGGGGCCAGTCCGTCGACGGCGAGGTCGCCGAGACCAACGTCTGGTACCGCGTCGGCGAGGGCCGCCACGTCGCCGCCGCCTACGTCCGGTGGAGCGAGGGCGAGCCGTGGCTGCCCTGGTGCGGCCAGGACCCGCCCTCGGTGCCCAAAGGCGGAAACCAGGACTTCATCGACCGGCACGCCGAGGCCGCCCGCAGCAGCCAGCGCGCCACCGGCGTCCCCGCCTCGGTGACCCTCGCCCAGGCGATCCTGGAGACCGGCTGGGGCAAGAGCCCGCTGGCCCGCGAGGACCACAACCTCTTCGGGATGAAGTGCTTCGGCTCGCCCGGCGACTACGCCATCGGCTGCCGCGACTACGCCACCTTCGAGTGCAGCCCCACCGGCGGGTGCTTCGACATGGACGCGACCTTCCGTGCCTACGCCGGGATCGCCGACTCCTACCGCGACCACGGCGAGCTGCTCTCGGGCTGGTCGCGATACGCCGCGGCCATGGCGCACAAGGACGACCCCGACCGGTTCGCCCGAGAGATCCACAAGGCCGGATACGCCACCGACCCGCAGTACGCCGACAAGCTCATCGAGCTCATGGGGAAGTACGACCTCTACCGCTACGACGCCTGAGTGAGGTGCCGCATTCGCCTTCGGTGACCGCGGGGGGAAGCGGGTAGTCTCGACAGGTGGGCCGGCGCGCGAGCGCGGCCCCGCGATTCTGTCGGACCCGAAGGTTAGATTCCCACGGTGGCCAACGAGCAGCTTCAAACCGCAACCAAGCGAACGCCCGCACCCCTGTCGACGGGGAACATCGTCGTGCGCGGCGCGCGCGAGCACAACCTCAAGGACGTCGACCTCGACCTTCCCAGGGACTCCCTGATCGTCTTCACCGGCCTGTCCGGCTCGGGCAAGTCGTCCCTCGCCTTCGACACGATCTTCGCCGAGGGGCAGCGCCGCTACGTCGAGTCGCTCTCGGCCTACGCCAGGCAGTTCCTCGGCCAGATGGACAAGCCCGACGTCGACTTCATCGAGGGCCTGTCCCCGGCCGTGTCGATCGACCAGAAGTCGACCTCGCGCAACCCGCGCTCGACGGTCGGCACCATCACCGAGATCTACGACTACCTGCGGCTGCTCTACGCGCGCGTCGGCGTCCCGCACTGCCCGCAGTGCGGCGAGCCCATCGGCAGCCAGACGCCGCAGCAGATCACCGACCAGATCATGGCCCTGCCCGAGGGCACCCGCTTCCAGGTCCTCGCCCCGGTCGTGCGCCGCCGCAAGGGCGAGTTCGTCGACCTGTTCGACGACCTCCAGCAGCAGGGCTACGCCCGCGCCCGCGTCGACGGCGAGGTCTACGCCCTCACCGACGTCCCGAAGCTCAAGAAGCAGGAGAAGCACGACATCGAGGTCGTCGTCGACCGCCTCGCCGTCAAGCCCTCCTCGGTCCAGCGCGTCACCGACTCGGTCGAGTCGGCCCTGGCGCTCGCCGACGGCGTCATCGAGCTCGACTTCGTCGACCTGCCCGAAGGCGATCCGGGCCGCAGCCGCCGCTTCTCCGAGAAGCTCGCCTGCCCCAATGACCACCCGCTCGCCCTCGACGAACTCGAACCGCGCACCTTCTCCTTCAACGCGCCCTTCGGCGCCTGCCCGGTCTGCCACGGCCTCGGCCAGCGCCTGGAGGTCGATCCGGAGCTGGTCATCCGCGACCAGGAGGCCTCGGTGCGGGACGGCGCGCTCGCGCCGTGGTCGTCGGTCGGCATGGGCGACTACTTCCTCTACCAGATCGTCGCCCTCGGCGAGGCCGTCGGCTTCGACGTCGACACGCCGTGGGCCGACCTGCCCGACCGCGCCCAGAAGGCCATCCTGTTCGGCCACGGCGACACCCTCCACGTCTCCTACCGCAACAAGCGCGGCCAGAGGCGCTCCTACGAGACCCGCTTCGAGGGCGTCGTGCCGTGGGTCGAACGGCGCCACCACGAGACCGACTCGGAGTGGACCCGCGAGAAGTACGAGCAGTTCATGCGCGAGATCCCGTGCTCGACGTGCGGCGGCGCCCGCCTCAAGCCCGAGGTCCTGGCCGTCACCGTCGGCGGCAGGTCGATCGACGAGGTGTGCAACCTCTCCATCAGCGACTGCTCGGTGTTCTTCTCGGCCCTGGAGCTGTCCGACCGCGACACGATGATCGCCGCTCCCATCCTCAAGGAGGTCATCGCCAGGCTCCAGTTCCTGCTCGACGTCGGCCTGGAATACCTCAACCTGGCGCGCGCCGCCGGGAGCCTGTCCGGCGGCGAGGCCCAGCGCATCCGCCTGGCCACCCAGATCGGCGCCGGGCTCGTCGGCGTCCTCTACGTCCTCGACGAGCCCTCGATCGGGCTCCACCAGCGGGACAACAACCGGCTCATCGCCACCCTCGAACGGCTGCGGGACCTGGGCAACACGCTCATCGTCGTCGAGCACGACGAGGACACCATCCGCGTCGCCGACCACATCGTCGACATCGGGCCGGGCGCGGGCGAGCACGGCGGGTCGGTCATCTACGCCGGTCCCGTCGCCGGGCTCACCGAGGCGCCCGGCTCGATCACCGGTGACTACGTCGCCGGGAGGCGCCACATCGAGGTGCCCGCGGTGCGCCGCAAGCCCTCGAAGGACCGGCAGCTCGTCGTCAAGGGCGCTCGGGAGAACAACCTCAAGAACATCGACGTGGCCTTCCCCATGGGCTGCATGGTCGCCGTCACCGGCGTGTCGGGCTCGGGCAAGTCCACTCTGGTCAACGAGATCCTCTACAACACGCTCGCCGCCCAGATCAACGGCGCCAAGCTGGTCGCCGGGAAGCACCGCACCATCGACGGCGTCGACGGGGTCGACAAGGTCGTGGGCGTCGACCAGTCGCCGATCGGGCGCACCCCGCGCTCGAACCCGGCCACGTACACCGGCGTGTTCGACAAGGTCCGCAAGCTGTTCGCGGGCACGCCCGAGGCGAAGGTCCGCGGCTGGGGTCCCGGCCGGTTCTCCTTCAACGTCAAGGGCGGGCGCTGCGAGGCCTGCGGCGGCGACGGCACGCTGAAGATCGAGATGAACTTCCTGCCGGACGTGTACGTGCCGTGCGAGGAGTGCGGCGGCGCGCGGTACAACCGCGACACGCTCAAGGTCCACTACCGCGGCAAGACCATCTCGGACGTCCTCGGCATGCCGATCGAGGAGGCCGCCGAGTTCTTCGAGCCGATCCAGTCGATCCACCGCCACCTCAAGACCCTCGTCGACGTCGGCCTGGGCTACGTGCGGCTCGGCCAGCCCGCGCCGACGCTGTCGGGCGGCGAGGCGCAGCGTGTGAAGCTCGCCTCGGAGCTCCAGAAGCGCTCCACCGGGAAGACGGTCTACATCCTCGACGAGCCGACCACCGGCCTGCACTTCGAGGACGTGCGCAAGCTCCTCGGCGTGCTGGACGGCCTGGTGGACAAGGGCAACACGGTCATCACCATCGAGCACAACCTCGAAGTGATCAAGTGCTCGGACTGGGTCATCGACCTCGGCCCCGAGGGCGGGGACAAGGGCGGCACACTGGTGGCGACCGGCACGCCCGAGAAGGTCGCCGGCATCGAGGCCAGCCACACCGGGGCCTACCTGAAGCCGCTGCTGGCCAAGGAATAGCGGCTTCGCCCGAGCGCCGCCCGTGTCGCTCGCGGCGGTGAGCGCCGCCGCGTGCGAGCATCTGCGGCATGCTCATCGCCGGTGCGGCTGCGGCCGCGCTCCTCGTCGGCCCGGGCCTGAGCCGGTGCGTCGCCCTGGCCACGGACCGCAGGCCCGATCCGCGCCTGTTCGCCGCGGTCGCGTTCGCCGCCGCGCTGCTGGTCGCCTGGCGTGCCGAGAGTCCGCTGCACGGGGCGGCGCTGGCCTTGACGGCGGCGATGGGGATCGTCGCCGGTTGGATCGACGCGTACGAGCGTCGCCTGCCCGATGTGCTGGTGCTGCCCGCGTATCCCGCGGTGGCGGCGCTGCTGCTGGCCACCGCCGACCCTGACGCCATGCTGCGCGCGGCGGCCTGCGCCGGGGCCGGGGCGGTCCTCTACCTCGCGGGACACGCCGTCGGCCAGGTCGGCTTCGGCGACGTCAAACTCGCGGGCCTGCTCGGCCTCGTCCTCGGCTGGACGTCGTGGGAGGCCGCCGCCATTGCCGTGGTCGCGGTGGTCGTTATAGGCGGTATGCAGGCAATTGCGGTGCTCGCATTGCGACGAAGTGAATTCCCATTGGGGCCCGCAATGCTGCTCGGCGCTAGTGCCGCCCTTGTAATTACAAACATGGGCATTACTCACTAACGATGCGTCAACAAATAAAATGCCGCGACACTTGGTAAATCCAATGAAATCAGGTGAAAGTTGCATATAGTCATGACCGGTTCTGCAAATCGGGACCGACCATCGAAATCGAAATCGATTAAGGGAGCGTTCATGCTTCAAAAAGCTCTTAAGGGCGCCGCCGTCGCCGGTGCCTCGGCTGCCCTCGCCGTCGGTATGGCCTCGCCCGCCATGGCCGGAGGCTCCGACTACACGTACGACCCGGATGACTTCGGCGGAGTCAACCTGCTGTCGAACTTCTGCCTCGACGTCACCGACCTCCTCGACGTGGTCGACGTGGACGTTCTCACCATGACCGGTGGCAACAACTGCAGCTTCACCGACAGTGAGATCCACGCCAACGGCAACGACGTGGACCTCGACGACGACGAGGGTCACCACCACCACCACTGGGACGACTGATCACGTCGTAACACGTTGACGAGGGGCGGTCCGAAATCGGACCGCCCCTCGTTCGTGTCATGCCATCCAGACGTATGGCATCCAGTCGTACGTCATCCGGCCGTGCAGGTCACCGACGACGGTTCGAGCGCCGCTCGGCCGTCCGTTCCGCCGATGAACCCGAAGGTGTACTCCTGGCCCGGCTGGAGCGGATAGCCGCCGCCGAGGTTGCTCGCCGTCACCAGGTGGCCCTCCTGGACCACGTCGGCGCTCCAGGACTGCTCGAGCGTCTGCCCGGTCGGCATCGCCCAGCGCACCGTCAGCGACTCCAGCGGCTCGTCACCGGTGTTGGTGACCACCACCTGGGCGTTGTACCCGTCGTCCCACGAGCCGTTGACGGTGTACTCCACCGCGCACGAGGGCGAGGCCGCCGTGGCCGTCTGGTTGGCCGCGAAGTTCGCCACCTGCGCCAGCGGGGCGTTCCAGTTGATGGTGAGCTCGTTGGTCGAGAACGACCCGATGTCGTCGATGTAGCACATCTGCGGAGCGCAGCCGGGGAGCCACCGCTGGGCCTCGGGGTCCCACGTCGCGGCGTCCGAGTTCGGGCCGCCCGAGAGCGTCCCGTCCGGCGGGTGCGGCAGGGTCGGGTCGAGCTGGTGGGCGTACCAGCGGGTGTGCTGGTTCTGCGAGTAGTGGCTGCCGTAGCCGGTCACATAGGAGTTGCCCATAGCGTTGCGGCCGAGGATGTAGTCCAGTCCGCTCAGGACCCCGTCGCGGAACCGCTGCTCCCCGGTGAGGTCGTAGGCGGCGCCGACGACGACCATCGCGTTGAGCACCGAGCTGTTCGAGCCCCATGCGAAGTTGCCGTCGTTGCCGTAGGCCAGGTCCCACGGACTGGCGGCCTGCTGGTCGAGGAAGTCCTCGGCCCCGGCGACGACCTGGTCGACGATCGCCTGGCGGTCCGGCAGGTCGTTGGGCACCAAGGCGAGGTCGAGCTTCCCGAGCTGGGCGACCGACGCCCAGCCGAACGGGGAGGCGAACACGTCGTCGGCCCCGTGCAGCTCCGAGCCGGCCAGGTAGTCGGCGTACGGCTGCTCGCCGGTGGTGATGAACAGCTCGGCCGCGGCCCAGTAGAACTCGTCGGTGACGTTGTTGTCGCCGTAAGGGCCGCCTCCGGCGGGGCTGGTGAGCGGCGCGTAGATGTCCGGGTGCGCCAGCGCGGCGGCCCACGCGGTCTCGGCCGTGCTCAGGCACTGCGCGGCGAAGTCGGCGTCGTACGGCGCGAACAGCCGGGCGCACTGGGCGCCGGCGGCGGCCACGTTCAGCGTCGCCGCCGTCGAGGGCGGGTAGAGGTAGCGCGGCTGCGGGTCGTCGGCGGGCAGGAGCGGCAGCCCGGTCCAGGCCTCGTCGTGGACCTTGTGGTGGACCATCCCGGCGAGCTCCTCACCGGCGGGCACCTGCATGCTCAGCAGGAACTCCATCTCCCAGCGGGCCTCGTTGAGGACGTCGGGGACGTCGTCGCCGTGCTCGGGGAGGCGCAGGCTCCCGTCCGCCAGGCGGGCCGGATCGCCGCCGGGGGCGTTCAGGGCCCGCTCGTAGACGCTCATGACCTGCGCGGCCGAGATGCCGCCGTTGACGACGTACTTGCCGTGGTCGCCCGCGTCGTACCAGCCGCCGGAGACGTCCAGGGTGTAGTCGCAGGCGTCCTCGAAGCACGGCACCGAGACGTCGCCCTGGTTGGGCGCGACGCCGACGTGCCCGGCCTCGCGGCCGTAGCCGGGGGCGATCGCGTCGTCGATGGCGATGCCCGAGCGCTGCGGGTAGTAGAACGAGAGGGCGTCGGCGGCCAGGTCCGAGTAGATGTCGCCGCCGATCGCGAACGGGTAGGACGTCTCGCCGTCGGCGGTGAGGGTGAAGTCCGATCCGGTCGCGGTCACCGACGAGAAGTCGATGGTGTGGACCGAGGACCCCGAGGTGGCGTCCTCACCGTGGACGGCCGTCTCACCGGTGGCGACGACCTCGCCCGCCGCGTCGGCGAGCTCCCAGGCGACCGGCTCGGTCGCGTCGGTGACCACGGTGGCGTGCTTGGGGCCGTCCGGCAGGTAGCCGACCTGGTTGACACGCACGCGCGGCCCGGTGTCGGGCTCGTAGACGGGCGGTTCGGCGTCGGTGAGCAAGGCGACCTCCGAGATGCAGAGCTGCCAGGGTACGTCGCTGCGGCCGATCTGGAAGGCCAGCTGGGCGTCGTCCCAGGTGGCGTTCGAGGTGAAGGTGTAGCTGTAGGTCTGCGGCTCGACGTCGAGGAGCGGGAACTCCTCCATCTGCATCGGCCAGGGGTCGACGTCGCGTTGGACGAGCGCGCGGACGCTGAGAGGCGTGGAAGCCCGGGCGGTGAACTGCAGCTCGTAGGATTCGCCCTCGGTCAGCGGGACGTCGTTCTGGCCGATGATGGCGTCCCAGGCGTTGACCGTTCCACCCGGCACGTCGAGGCACCATTCGCCGTCGGCGACGGCCCCGGTGAGGTTGGCGGTGTGCCACCACGGGTCGGTGCCCGAGGCGAAGTCGCCGTTGATGATGAGGTTGGTCGGCTCTTCCTCCTGAGCGTAGGCCGTGGTGACCGCGGCGGCCGAGAGCGCCAGGGCTCCGGCGGTGGCCGCCGCGAGGACGGCTCGGCGCGGTATTCGTGAGGGTAGATGGAGCAGGCGCGGCATGGTGTTCCCTTCAAATCAACATTGGGAGCGGTACCAACGCACATCCTGTCATCTTTATCGATCAATGTCAATAGACGGATTTAAGGAGATCGATGCAGAGGGGTGCTCGGGATGCGGAGGGGCGCTCAGGCGAGCACGGGCCCGCTCGTGCCGCGGACGAGCAGCTTCGACTCCAGCTTCAGGTACGCCCCCGCTTCCCGCGCGCCGCGGAGCTGCTCGTCGGCCGCCCGCACCGCCAGGTGCGCCAGCCTCGGCACGTCCTGGCGCACGGTCGTCAGGTCGATGTGGCTGAGCCCGGCGATGTGGCTGTCGTCATAGCCGACGATGGAGACCTGCTCAGGGACCTTCACGCCCGCGCGGGTGAAGACGTCGAGCAGGCCGATGGCGCACTGGTCGTTCGAGGCGAACACGGCCGTCGGCAGCGGTCGGCCCTCGGCGAGCATCGCCCGGGCCGCCTCGCTGCCCGCCTCCTCGGTGTGGTTGCCGGCGATGACGCGGATGCGGTCGGCCAGCCCGTGGGAGCGCATCGCATCGCGGTAGGCCCGGCGGCGCTCCGGCGCGCCCGGCCGCGAGCCGCCACTGACGTGGACGATGTCGCGGTGGCCCAGGCCCACGAGGTAGTCGATCACCGACCGCGCGCCGGGCCGGTCGTAGGAGGTCACGACGTCGAGCGGCGCGCCCGGGAGGTGGCGGCCGACCACGACGGTGGGGATGCGCCGGGCGATCGCGGTGACGTCGGCGTCGGGGATGGTCGGGCCGCACAGCAGCAGCGCCTCGCTGCGGTGCCCGATGAGCGCCTCGATCGCCTTGTGCTCGTCGCGCGTGGGGACGGCCGCGCTCAGCACCAGGTCGTAGCCGAGCTCCTCGGCGGCCGGGTAGATCGCCTCGACCAGGTCGACGTGGTAGGGGTTGCGGGCGGTGAAGAGAACGCCGAGCACCTTGCTGCGGCCCCGCGCCAAGAGGCGCGCGGCCATGTCCGGCCGGTAGCCGAGCTCGGCGGCGGCCGCGAAGACCCGCTCGCGGGTCTGGGGGCTGGCGCCCGGCTGGCCTCGGAACACCAGGGACACCAGTGCCCGCGACACGCCCACCTTCGCGGCCACGTCGGCCATGGTGGGCTTGCGCGACCGCGGTGCCGGGGCGCGGTCGGATTGGGATCGCGGTTTTCGGGGGTTCATCGCATCGTTTCCTTCCGATACGGACGAGTCGAACCGTGAGGGGCGCGCGGGGAGGCGCGGAGATGTCATTCTATCCCCGCGAACAGCCGAAACTAGCGCGCTCCAGTCACGCGGAGGCCACTGTGGCCACTGAGGCGACCATATTCACTTGAGCCGCCGCCGGCCGCGCCCGTAGGCTCAGACGCATGTCAGTGCGCGAAAGGCTCAAGCAGGACCTCAAACAGGCCATGAAGGAGCGGAACCGGCCGGCCGTCTCCGCGATCAAGTCGGCGCTGTCGGCCATCGACAACGCCGGGGCCGTCGACGCCGTGCCGGTCGACTCCGCCGCGCCGCTCGGCCCCGCGGGCCTCGCCGCCGACGTCCCGCGCCGCGAGCTGACCGAGGACGAGGTCGTCGCCATCGTCCGCGCCGAGGCCGACGAGCTGCGGGCGGCCGCCGAGGAGTACGAGGGCTACGGCAAGGGCGAGCGCGCCGAGGAGCTGCGCTCGGCCCTGCGGGCCCTCGCGCCCTACACCGGCGCCGCCTGAAGCTCAGCCGGTGGGACACCCGTCCCACCAGGTGCGCGATCGCGGCGGCCGGGGTGGCAGACTTGAGGCGTGTTGCGATGGATGACAGCTGGAGAATCACACGGACCCGAGCTCGTGGTCACCCTCGACGGCCTGCCCGCGGGCGTCGAGCTGACCACCGGCGCCGTGGCCGCCGAACTGGCCCGCCGCCGCCTCGGCTACGGACGCGGCGCCCGCATGAAGTTCGAGGCCGACCAGGTCGGCTTCATCGGCGGCGTCCGCCACGGCCGCACCCTCGGCTCGCCCGTCGCCATCAAGGTCGGCAACACCGAGTGGCCCAAGTGGGAGCAGGTCATGGCCGCCGACCCCGTCGACGAGGCCGTCCTGGAAGGACTCGCCCGCAACGCGCCCCTCACCCGCCCCCGGCCCGGCCACGCCGACCTGGCCGGGATGCAGAAGTACGACCACGCCGACGCCCGCCCCATCCTCGAGCGCGCCTCCGCCCGCGAGACCGCCGCGCGCGTCGCCGGAGGCACCGCCGCCAAGGCGTTCCTGAAGCAGGCCTTCGGCATCGAGATCGTCTCCCACGTCAAGGCCCTCGGGCCCGTCCGCGTCAAGGACGGCACCGTCCCCGCCCCGGCCGACGCCGAGGCCGTCGACGCCGACCCGATGCGCTGCCTCGACCCCGACGCCTCGGCCCGCATGGTCGCCGAGGTCGACGCCGCCAAGAAGGACGCCGACACCCTCGGCGGCGTCGTCGAGGTCCTCGCCTACAACGTCCCGCCCGGCCTGGGCTCCCACGTCCAATGGGATCGCAAGCTCGACGCCCGCCTCGCCACCGCGCTCATGTCCATCCAGTCGGTCAAGGCCGTCGAGATCGGCGACGGCCTCATGCAGGCGAGCGTCCGCGGCTCGGCCGCCCACGACGAGATCGTCCCCGGCGCCGCAGGCGTCGAGCGCCTCACCGACCGCGCGGGGGGCCTCGAAGGCGGCATCACCACCGGCCAGCCCGTGCGCGTCTCGGCGATGCTCAAGCCGATCTCGTCCCTGACGAGGCCGCTGCGCACCGTCGACACCGCCACCGGCGAGGCGGCCGAGGCCATCAACCAGCGCTCCGACGTGTGCGCCGTCCCCGCCGGGGCCGTCGTCGCCGAGGCGATGGTCGCCTACGTCCTCGCCGAGGCCGCCCTCGAGAAGTTCGGCGGCGACTCCGTCGCCGAGGCCAGGCGCAACTGCGAGTCCTACCTCGAGCACCTGCGGGTGAAGTGATGGGACTCGTCGTCATCGTCGGCCCGCCCGGCTCGGGCAAGACCACCGTCGGCACCGCGCTCGCCGAGCGCCTCGGCACGACCTTCCGCGACACCGACGCCGACATCGCCGCCGCGGCCGGCAAGCCGATCCCGGACATCTTCATCGACCACGGCGAGGACCACTTCCGCGCGCTCGAACGCGAGGCCGTGCGCCGCGCCGTCGCCGAGCACGACGGCGTCCTCGCGCTCGGCGGGGGAGCGGTCATGGCCGAGGCCACCCGCAAGCTCCTGGCCGACGTGCCCGTCGTCCACCTCCTGGTCGACCTCGCCGACGCCGTCAAGCGCACCGAGATCGACCGCGGCCGCCCGCTCCTGGCGGTCAACCCGCGCGCCACGCTCCGCAGGCTCATGGACGAGCGCCTCCCGCTCTACCGGGAGGTCGCCGACATCGAGATCGACACCAGCGGCAGGGCCGTCGAGGACCTGGCCGCCGAGATCGCCGGGAAGCTCGCCACCCGCACCGTCACCGTGCACGACGCCGAGGCGCCCTACCCGGTCCTCATCGGACGCGGCGCCGTCGAGCGCCTGCCCGAGCACCTGGGCCGCGCCTCCCGCGTCGCAGTCCTCCACACCGCCAGCACCGCCGCCCTCGCCGAACGGGTCGGCTCGCTCGCGCCCGAAGGCGTCGAGACCACCCTCATGGAGATCCCCGACGCCGAGGACGGCAAGTCGATCGCCGTCGCCGAGCAATGCTGGGAAGCGCTCGGCGCCGAAGGCTTCACCCGCACCGACCTCGTCGTCGGCGTCGGCGGGGGAGCGGTGACCGACCTGGCCGGGTTCGTCGCGGCCTGCTGGCTGCGCGGCGTGGCCGTCGTCCACGTCCCCACCTCGCTGCTCGGCGCGGTGGACGCCGCCGTGGGCGGCAAGACCGGCGTCAACACCGCCGCGGGCAAGAACCTCGTCGGCGCCTTCCACCCGCCGAGCGCGGTCCTGGTCGACCTCGACAACTTCGCGACCCTCCCGAAGCGCGACCTCGCCGCGGGCATGGCCGAGATCGTCAAGGCCGGGTTCATCGACGACCCGGCCATCCTCGAACTCATCGAGCGCGACCCCGAGGCCGCCCTCGACGCCTCAGGGCCCGTCCTGGCCGAACTGGTCGAGCGCGCCATCGCCATGAAGGCCCGCGTGGTCGCCGCCGACCTCAAAGAGGGCGGCCTGCGCGCGATCCTCAACTACGGGCACACCTTCGCGCACGCCATAGAGAAGCTCGAGCACTACCGCTGGCGCCACGGCGACGCCGTCGCCGTCGGCATGGTCTACGCCGCCCACCTCGGCGCCATCACCGGCCGTATCGACCTCGTCGAGCGCACGAGATCGCTGCTCTCGGCGATCGGCCTGCCCGTCACGTACGAGGCCGGCCGCTGGGACGAGATCAGCGCGGTCATGAAGATCGACAAGAAGAACATCGGCGCCACGCAGCGGTTCGTGCTGCTGGACGCGCTCGGCCGGGCCGTCGTGGTCGACGACGTGACCGCCGAGCAGCAGCGCGAGGCGTATGGGAGACTCACCGCTTGACATCCTTCACCCGCCTGTGGGCGGGCTGTTCCCGGCTTGCGGTCCGCTTGGGGCGGGCCGGCTACGGTTGGGTTCCCGTTTCGACGGGCCGTGCCGGGCATGCCCGGTCTTACCGGCCCTCCGCGGGCGTTTCAGGTGTCCGCATGCCCTGCGGCCACCAGGCGTTTGCCTTCACGTCTGATGTTGATCTCGGCGTTGGCGTCCCGGTCGTGGACCGCCCCGCATCCGCACGCCCATTCCCGCACCGACAGACCCTCCAGGCCCTTCGGGCCGGTCAACGCCCCGCAGGCCGAGCACAGCTGCGTGGACGGGAAGTACCGGTCAATCCAGGCGAAGGTGCGCCCGGTGCGTGCGGCTTTGGATTCGAGCCGGGCCAGGAACATACCGAGTGCGGCGTCATGTACGGACTTCGATGCGCGGCAACGCGCCAGGCCCTTGACGCACAGGTCTTCGACGTACACGGCTTGGTTCTCGCCGATGATCGCCTTGACCTGTTTGTTAAGCCAGTCGTCTCGCTTTGCTCGGGTCTGCTCGTGAAGGCGCGCCACTTTGAGCCGAGCCTTCTCCCGGCGTGCCGACCCCTGCTGCTTGCGCGAGAGGGCGCGCTGGGCCTTTTTCAGTTTTCGCTCCGCCTGGCGGAAGAACTTCGGCGACTCGATCGTCTTCCCGCCGCGCAGCACAGCGAAGGACTTGAGCCCGAGGTCGATGCCGGTCTCGGCCTCGGGGTCGGCGATCGGCTCGGCCATCTCCGTACCGTCGTCGACAGCGACGACGAAGCTCGCGTAATATTTCCCGGTCGGGGTCTTGATGACCGTCACGCTGGAGGGCTCTGCGGGCAGTTCCCGCGACCAGGCGATTTTGAGTTCGCCGACCTTCGCGATGTACAACCGGCCGTTCGCCTTCAGGGTGAATCCGCGCCGCGTGTACCGGGCGGTCTGTGTGTTCGAGCGGCGCTTGAACCGCGGCGGCCCGATCCGGCCACCGGCCCGCTTGCCGGTCAGGGAGTCGAAGAAGTTCCGGTACGCCTGATGGCAGTCGCGCAGCGCCTGCTGCAACGGCACCGTGGAGACCTCGGCCAGCCAGGCCCGCTCGGGAGTGCGTTTCGCCGCGGTGATGAGCCGCTTGTCCAGCTCGGCCGTCGATGGGTAGGCCAGCTGCGAGCGGTGCGCGGCCTTGCGGGCGGCCACGGCGTCGTTGTACACCACCCGAACGCACCCGAACACCCGCGCCAGCGCCTGGCGCTGCGGGCGGGTCGGGTAGATCCGAAAGGAGTACCGAAGATGCACGCGAGCAACCGTAGCCAAGAGGTACGACATTCCCTCGTCCCCAGGCTCGCTGGCGCAGGACCGCGGGCAGACGATCACCCCGGTTTCCTTCCAGCCCGAAAAGACGGGGCATTCTCTGGGAGGACCGCGTGAAGACGTACGTGCTCAACGGCCCCAACCTCAACCGCCTCGGCAGGCGCGAACCGGCGATCTACGGCTCGCAGACGCTCGACGACCTCGCCGAGCTGTGCCGGGGGACCGGCGCCGAGCTCGGCCTGGAGGTCGACTTCCGGCAGACCAACGCCGAGCACGAGCTCCTCGAATGGCTCCACGAGGCCGCCGACGAGCAGACCTCGGTGGTGCTCAACGCCGCCGCCTGGACGCACACCTCGGTGGCCGTCGGCGACGCCTGCGCGCAGCTGACCGCGCCGCTCATCGAGGTCCACCTGTCCAACGTCTTCACCCGCGAGCCGTTCCGCCACCACTCCTACGTCTCGGCGCACGCCGTCGGCGTCATCGCGGGCCTCGGCTTCGGCGGCTACACCGCCGCGCTCCGCCACCTCGCCGCCCTCTGACGGCACGGCGGCGCTCAGGTCGGCGGCGCGAGCGCGACCGGATGGCCGTTCTTCCAGACGGCGGCGACGCCGTAGGAGCCGATGACCCGGTCGGGATCGGTCGTGTCGAACAGGACCAGGTCGCCGCGGCGGCCTTCGGCGATGCGGCCGCGGTCGTCGAGACCGAAGACGTCGGCGGTCTTGGAGGTCGCCCCGGACAGGACCTCCTCGGTGGACAGTCCGGCGCCGGCGAGCAGCTCCATCTCGTGGTGGACGCTCACCCCGGCGATGGTCGGGGCGTTGCTGAGGTCCGTGCCGACCAGCAGTTCCACGCCCGCCGAGCGGACCGCCTCGATTGAGGCGTCGGTCCGGTCCCGCCACCATTCGAGGTCGGCCACGGCGCAGAACTCGAACACCCGCTCAGCGTCCCGCTCCTGCAGACGGTCGAGCCGTTCGGCGACCGGATGGTCCGGATCGAGGAACCGGGTGGCGTCGTGCTCGCACCGAGCCGGAGAGGCGACCGTCAGGGTGGCGACGACCGGGATGCGCCGCTCCGCCATCAGCTCCACCGCCTCCTGCGAGACGGCCTCGCCGACCGGCAGGTGGGCGAGGACGTCGACGTCGGCTCTGGCCGCCGTCAAGGCGTCCTCCCAAGTGGAGACGTGAGCGACGGCGAGGCGGTTCCGGGCGTGGGCGGCCGCTGCCGCCGCCGTCGCCTGGTCTTGGTCCAAGGTGGGCATCTCGCCGGTCCCGGCGATGAACAGCTTGAGGTAGTCGGCCCCGGCCGCGAACCGGTCCTCCACGAAGCCCGCCACGTCATCGAGCCCTTCGACGACCGGCGCGTCCGGCGTGATCTGGGTCGGGTGGCCGCCGGGCACGGTCATGCCCCAGCCCGCGAACCAGATGTCGGCGTACGGGGACTCGTCCAGGGAAGTGCGGGCCTCGCGCGCATCGGCGTCGGCCTCGCCGTGCATGTCGAGCATGGCCGTGACGCCGAACCGGAGCGAGGCGGCGGCGTAGACGGTCGAGGAGTGCGCGTGCGCGTCGATCAGGCCGGGCAGCAGGACGCGGCCGCCGCAGTCGAACACCTCGAGGCCCTCGCCGTCCAGGCCGCGGCCGACCTCGGCGACCATGCCGTCGCGGATCGCGACGCTGTCGTGCTCGGTGAACCGCTCGCCGTCGAAGACCACGGCGTTGGCCAGCAGCGCCGCTCCGCCGGTGCCGCTCGTGTCGGAACCGGTGCCCTCGCAGGCGGCGGTCAGGGGCACGGCCAGTCCCGCGGCCAGGAGGCCGCGTCGCGAGAGGTGCGGGGCCGTGGGCCTCCCGCCGGGGTGGTCGGACGTCGGGGCGATGCCGTCAATATATCGCGGCGGCCCGCCCGCGAGGGTCCGGCCGCTCGCCGGGCAGGGCTGCGTGCCTGGACACAGCCGACTCGCCTGCCCGGTGGCGCGCCGACGATGGCCGCTACTATTGATCGCCGGTCCGCTCAACAACCTCTATCGAAAGAGACTTACGCCCGTGGCAACCACGAACGACCTCAAGAACGGCATGGTGCTCAACCTGGAGGGCCAGCTCTGGCAGGTCCAGGAGTTCCAGCACGTCAAGCCCGGTAAAGGCCCGGCGTTCGTGCGCACGACCCTGAAGCAGATCCCCTCCGGCAAGATCGTCGACAAGACCTTCAACGCCGGCACCAAGGTCGAGACCGCCACCGTCGACCGCCGCACCATGAACTACCTCTACAAGGAGGGCGAGGACTTCGTGTTCATGGACATGGAGACCTACGACCAGTTCCCGATCATGCCCGCCCTGGTCGGCGAGGCCGGCAAGTGGATGCTGGAGAACTCCGAGGCCACCGTCGCCATGCACGAGGGCAAGGCCCTGTACGTCGAGATCCCGGCCTCGGTCGAGCTCACCATCACCTACACCGAGCCGGGCCTCCAGGGCGACCGCTCCTCGGGCGGCACCAAGCCCGCCACCGTCGAGACCGGCGCGCAGGTCAACGTGCCGCTGTTCATCGAGAACGGCGAGAAGATCAAGGTCGACACCCGCGACGGCAAATACCTCTCGCGGGCCTAGGCGCAGTGGGGAAGAAGCAGACGCAGTCCGGTCCCCTCACCGCGCGTACGAAGTGGCGCATGCGCGCCGTCGAGATCCTCTACGAGGCCGAGAGCCGCGACGAGCCGGTCGAGACCGTCCTCCGCGAGCGTGCCGACCGCGCCGCGGCCGACCCGGAGGCGCCCCGGCTCCCGGCCTACGCCGAGCAGCTGGTGCGCGGCGTCGCCGACCGCATCGACGGGATCGACGAGGCGCTGCGCGAGGCCGCGTCCGGCTGGGCGATCGAGCGGATGCCCGCCGTCGACCGGAACGTGCTGCGGGTGGGCCTCTACGAGATCCGGTTCGTCGAGGACGTCGACGTGCCGGTGGCCATCAAGGAGGCGCTGCGCGTGGCCGAGCAGATCGGCTCCTCGGACGACCCCTCGTTCGTCAACGCCGTCCTCGACAGGGCCGCCCGCCTGAAGTGGAACGACGAGTCCGATGAGGACCACGGCTCCGAAGACTGAGCCTTGGAAGCACGACGGCCGGGACGCCCGTGAGGGCGGCCCGGCCGTGTCGTATGTGCACTGGTTTTTGGGCACTGCCTGTGTGCCGCACGCCGTCCCGGCGTGCCGCGCCACCGGCGCCGGCCCAGGCCGCAGGGGATCGGTGTTGCGGCCCGGCCGTGTGGCCGCCGACTGCTCGTCGGCGGTCGGCGGGAGTCACGCCCCCACCTCGAATCGATTCGTTCCTCAGAAGACCCGCTAGGGCCCCAACGGCACTGAATCGTTTTACTCGGCGCTGCCGCTACTCGTCGGCGGCGAAGAAGGCTTGCAGGTCGTGCACCAGGACACCGAAGTCCTCGAGCTTCTCGATCAGGCCGGAGGGCGTGGTCGAGTAGATGACCGCCAGGGTGTAGAGGTCGTCGGCGCGGATGGAGAGGATCCGGCCGTTGTAGTCGCCGCGGCGCTGCTGGATCGAGCGCGCCAGCCTGGCGACGTGCTCGAGGTCGGCGTCGGGGTGGTCGTACAGCGCCTCGAGGTTGAGGACGATCTTCTCGGGCTGCTCGATGGGGAGCGGCACGCCCTCCGGCAGCAGTTCCGAGACGGGGATCCGGTAGAAGTCGGCCAGCTCGGCGAGGCGGCTGACGGTGATGGACCGGTCGCCCCGCTCGTAGGAACCGATGACGACGGCCTTCCACTTGCCGCCGGACTTGTCCTCTACGCCTTGCAGCGACAGCCCCTGCTGCATGCGGATGTCACGCAGCCGGTTGCCGAGCGCCTTGGCGTATTCAGATGTCGCCATGTGGGATCAACTCCAAGTTTTCGGTACGGGAGGAATCCTATTGTTGACTACAGTCGGTTACCAACGGCCGTTGGGGTCCCCGAAACTAGTGTTCTTCGTCGCGTAAGGCCCGCTCAACCGGTTTCCAAACCTTACTAAATCAGTCATACGGGTGTCTTTCGGTGCCGTCTGCGACCGCTCCGCCTTCACGCTCTGTTACGGGCAACGTAAGATGGCTCCCGACGAAACCGTTCTTTAACAGACCGTCCAGTGAGGCGGAGAAGGAGGTTCGCGTGGCTCACCCTGCCCGCAGTGCGCCCTCCGGAGGCCCGGACCGGCCGCCGGGAGGCAAACGGATCCTGGCCACCGACGACATCGGCCGCATCCTCGACCGCATCGCCCACCAGATCCTCGAGAAGACCAAGGGCGCCCCCGACACGATCCTGCTCGGCATCCCCACCCGCGGCGTGGCGCTCGCCGGGCGGCTCGCCGACCGCATCCGCCGCTTCGGCGACGTCGACGTCCCCGCCGGAACCCTCGACATCACGCTCTACCGGGACGACCTGCGCCGCCACGCGCTCCGGCCGCTCGGACCCACCGACCTGCCGCCGTCCGGAGTGGACGAGCAGCGCGTCATCCTCGTCGACGACGTCCTGTACTCCGGCCGCACCGTCCGCGCCGCCCTCAACGCGCTGTACGACCTCGGCCGCCCCGCGCAGGTGCAGCTGGCGATCCTGGTCGACCGCGGCCACCGCGAACTGCCGATCCGCGCCGACTACGTCGGCAAGAACATCCCCACCTCCAGCGCCGAGAACGTCGTCGTCAGCCTCACCGAGTACGACGGCTCCGACTCGGTGGTCCTCACCGGAGGCGAGGACCGGTGAAGCACCTCTTGACGACCAAGGACCTCACCCGCGACGAGGCCGAGCTCATCCTCGACCTCACCGGCCAGATGGCCGACGCGGTCTCCGGCCGCGAGGTCCCCAAGCTCCCCACCCTGCGCGGGCGCACCGTGGTCAACCTCTTCTACGAGGACTCCACCCGCACCCGCACCTCCTTCGAGACCGCCGCCAAGCGCCTGAGCGCCGACGTCGTGAACTTCTCCGCGAAGACCTCCAGCGTCAACAAGGGCGAGAGCCTCAAGGACACCGCGCTCACCCTCCAGGCCATGGGCCCCGAGGCCGTGGTCATCCGCCACCCCGCCTCCGGCGCGCCCCAGCGCCTCACCCAGTGGGTCGACGGCGCGGTCCTCAACGCCGGGGACGGCACCCACGCCCACCCCACGCAGGCCCTGCTCGACGCCTACACCATGCGCCAGCGCCTCGGCGGCGTCGAAGGGCGCACCGTCGCCATCGTCGGCGACATCCTCCACAGCAGAGTCGCCCGCTCGAACGTGTGGTTGCTGACCAAGCTGGGCGCCCGCGTGCGCCTGGTCGGCCCGCCGACGCTCCTGCCCACCGACATCGACGCCTGGCCCGTCGAGGTCTCCTACGACCTCGACGCCTCCTTGCGCGACGCCGACGCGGTCATGATGCTGCGCGTCCAGCGCGAGCGCATGAACGACGCGTTCTTCCCCACCGCCAACGAGTACGCGCGCCTCTACGGGCTCGACGAGCGGCGCCTGGGCCTCATGCCCGGCCACGCCGTCGTCATGCACCCCGGGCCGATGAACCGCGGCATGGAGATCGCCGCCCGCGTCGCCGACTCCCCGCGGGCCACCATCACCGAGCAGGTCGCCAACGGCGTCTGGGTCCGCATGGCCGTGCTCTACCTCCTGCTGACGAACGGAGCGACCCGATGACGGAATCCACACTCATCAAAGGCGCCGACATCGTCGGGCGCGGCAGGGCCGACGTCCTCGTGCGCGAGGGCCGCATCGCCGAGATCGGCACCCCGAGCGCGGCCGGAGCCGCCGTCGTCGACGCCGACGGCCTCGTCCTCCTGCCCGGCCTGGTCGACCTCCACACGCACCTGCGCGAGCCCGGCCGCGAGGACGCCGAGACCGTCTACACCGGCACCCGCGCCGCCGCCAAGGGCGGCTACACGGCCGTGTGCGCCATGGCCAACTCCTACCCCGTCGCCGACACCGCCGGCGTCGTCGAGCAGGTCGCCGCGCTCGGCCGCGCCGCCGGCTACGCCGACGTCCAGCCCATCGGCGCGGTCTCGGTCGGGCTCGGCGGCGAGCGCCTCGCCGAGATCGGCGCCATGGCCGACTCGGCGGCGAAGGTCCGCATGTTCTCCGACGACGGCCACTGCGTCGCCGACGCCCGCCTCATGCGCCGGGCCCTGGAGTACGTCAAGACCTTCGACGGCCGCATCGCCCAGCACGCCGAGGAGCCGCGCCTGACCGAAGGCGCCCAGATGAACGAGGGCGCCGTCTCCGCCGAGCTCGGCCTGCCCGGCTGGCCCGCCGTCGCCGAGGAGGCGATCATCGCCCGCGACGTGCTCCTGGCCGAGCACGTCGGCGCGCGGATCCACTTCTGCCACGTCTCGACCGCCCGCTCGGTCGAGATCATCCGCGAGGCCAAGGACCGCGGCGTCGCGGTCACCGCCGAGGTCTGCCCGCACCACCTGCTGCTGACCGACGCGAGGGCCCACACCTACGATCCGGTCTACAAGGTCAACCCGCCGCTGCGCGGTGACGGCGACGTGGCCGCCCTGCGCGCCGCGCTCGCCGAAGGCGTCGTCGACGCCGTCGCCACCGACCACGCCCCGCACGCCCCCCAGGACAAGGACTGCGAGTGGTCCGCGGCCCGGCCGGGCATGCTCGGCCTGGAGACGGCCCTGTCGATCACCGTCGCCGCCCTCGGCGGCCCCGAGAGCGTGGACTGGGACCTCGTCGCCGAGCGCACCTCGCGCACGCCCGCCCGCATCGCCGCTCTCGCCGCGCACGGCCGCGACCCCGAGCCGGGCCTGGAGGCCAACTTCACGCTCGTCGACCCCTCCCGGTCCTGGACGGTAGTGCCGTCCGAACTGGCGTCCCTGTCACAGAACACCCCCTACGCCGGGATGGAACTCCCGGTCACGATCCAGGCGACGTTCCTGAGAGGACGCGCCACCGTACTCGACGGCAAGCTCGCCGAGACCGCAGAGGAGAACCAATGAGCAGCCGCGCACCCGCGATCCTCGTCCTCGAAGACGGCCGCGTCTTCCGCGGCGAAGCCTACGGCTCGGTCGGCGAGACCTTCGGCGAGGCCGTCTTCTCAACCGGCATGACCGGCTACCAGGAGACGCTCACCGACCCGTCCTACTACGGGCAGGTCGTCGCCCAGACCGCCCCGCAGATCGGCAACACCGGCTGGAACGACGAGGACGACGAGTCCCGCCGCATCTGGGTCGCCGGCTACGTCGTCCGCGACCCCTCCCGCGTCACCTCCAGCTGGCGGGCCAAGCGCGGCCTCGAAGACGAACTGGCCGCCCAGGGCGTCGTCGGCATCTGCGGCGTCGACACGCGCGCCCTCACCCGCCACCTGCGCGAGGCCGGAGCGATGCGGGTCGGCATCTCCTCACAGGACACCGACGAGGCCGCGCTCCTGGCGAAGGTCGAGAACGTCCCCCACATGGCCGGGGCGAACCACGTCGGCGCGGTCACCGCCTCCGAGCCCTACACCTACGAGGCCGAACAGACCGAGTACACCGTCGCCGCCCTCGACCTGGGCATCAAGCGCAACACGCCGCGCCGCCTGGCCGAGCGCGGGATCACCACCACCGTCTACCCGGCCTACGCGACGGTTGAACTCCTCCTCTCGGGCAACCCCGACGCGGTGTTCCTCTCCAACGGGCCCGGCGACCCCGCCACCGCCGACCACCAGGTCGAGCTGACCCGCGAGCTGCTGCGCCGCAAGGTGCCGGTCTTCGGCATCTGCTTCGGCAACCAGATCCTCGGCCGCGCGCTCGGCCTGGACACCTACAAGCTCAAGTACGGCCACCGCGGCATCAACCAGCCCGTGCTCGACCGCCACACGAACAAGGTGGAGATCACCGCCCACAACCACGGGTTCGCGCTCGCACCGCCGGAGTCGGGCGAGTTCTTCGACACCGAGTTCGGGCGCGTCCAGGTCAGCCACGTCTGCCTCAACGACGACGTCGTCGAGGGGCTCACCTGCCAGGACGTCCCGGCCTACTCCGTCCAGTACCACCCCGAGGCCGCCGGCGGTCCGCACGACGCCGACTACCTGTTCGACCGCCTCACCGCCTTGATCGACGACAGCAAAGGGGCCGACACCGATGCCTAAACGCGACGACATCCACCACGTCCTGGTGATCGGCTCCGGCCCCATCCAGATCGGCCAGGCCTGCGAATTCGACTACTCCGGCACCCAGGCGTGCCGCGTCCTGCGCGAGGAGGGCATCAGGGTCACCCTGGTCAACTCCAACCCGGCCACGATCATGACCGACCCCGAGTTCGCCGACGCCACCTATGTCGAGCCGATCACCACCGAGGTCATCGAGCAGGTCATCGCCCGCGAGAAGCCCGACGCGCTGCTGCCGACCCTCGGCGGCCAGACCGCCCTCAACGCCGCCGTCGCCCTCGCCGAGGCCGGGATCCTCGAGAAGCACGGCGTCGAGCTCATCGGCGCCGACCTCGACGCCATCGGGCGCGGCGAGGACCGCCAGCAGTTCAAGGACGTCGTCATCAAGGCCGGCGGCGACGTGCCGCGCTCGGCCGTCTGCCACACCATGGACGAGGTCCGCTCCACCGTCGCCGACCTCGGTCTGCCCGTGGTCATCCGGCCCTCGTTCACCATGGGCGGCCTCGGCTCCGGCATGGCCCACACCTGGGAGGACGTCGACCGCATCGCCGGAGGCGGCCTGGCCGAATCGCCCACCACCGAGGTCCTCATCGAAGAGAGCGTCCTCGGCTGGAAGGAGTACGAGCTCGAACTCATGCGCGACCGGGGCGACAACGTCGTCGTGGTCTGCTCGATCGAGAACATCGACCCCATGGGCGTCCACACCGGCGACTCGGTCACCGTCGCCCCCGCCATGACCCTCACCGACCGCGAGTACCAGCACATGCGCGACCTCGGCATCGCCGTCCTGCGCGAGGTCGGCGTCGACACCGGCGGGTGCAACATCCAGTTCGCGATCGACCCGGCCGACGGCCGGATCATCGTCATCGAGATGAACCCGCGCGTCTCGCGCTCCTCGGCGCTCGCGTCGAAGGCCACCGGCTTCCCGATCGCCAAGATCGCCGCGAAGCTCGCCCTCGGGTACACGCTCGACGAGATCGCCAACGACATCACCAAGGCCACCCCGGCCGCGTTCGAGCCCGCGCTCGACTACGTCGTGGTCAAGGTCCCGCGCTTCACCTTCGAGAAGTTCCCCGGCGCCGACCCCACGCTGACGACCACCATGAAGTCCGTCGGCGAGGCCATGAGCCTGGGCCGGACCTTCCAGCAGGCCCTTCAGAAGGCCCTGCGCTCCACCGAGACCAAGGCCGCCGGGTTCTGGACGAGACCCGACCCCGAGGGCGCCACGCTCGAGAGCACGCTCGAAGCGCTGCGGACACCGCACGACGGGACGCTCTACACCGCCGAGCGGGCCCTGCGCCTGGGCGCCACCGTCGACGCCGTCCACGCCGCCTGCAAGATCGACCCGTGGTTCCTCGACCAGATCGCCCAGCTGGTCGACCTGCGCGCCGAGATCCAGGCCGCGCCCGTCATCGACGCGGCGCTGCTGTGGAAGGCCAAGCGCGCGGGCTGCTCCGACGCCCAGATCGCGGCCCTGCGGCCCGAGCTCGCCGGTGAGGAGGGCGTGCGCCGCCTGCGGCTGCGCCTGGGCCTGCGCCCGGTCTACAAGACCGTCGACACCTGCGCCGCCGAGTTCGCCGCCGACACCCCCTACCACTACTCGACCTATGAGGACGAGACCGAGGTCGCGCCCTCCGACCGCCCCAAGGTCATGATCCTCGGCTCGGGCCCCAACCGGATCGGCCAGGGCATCGAGTTCGACTACAGCTGCGTCCACGCCGTCCAGGCGCTGCGCGAGGCCGGCTACGAGACGATCATGGTCAACTGCAACCCCGAGACCGTCTCCACCGACTACGACACCGCCGACCGCCTCTACTTCGAGCCGCTCACCTTCGAGGACGTCACCGAGGTCCACGCCGCCGAGCACGAGTCCGGCCGCGCCGCGGGCGGCCCCGGCGTCGTCGGCGTCATCGTCCAGCTCGGCGGCCAGACCCCGCTCGGCCTGGCCGACCGGCTCGCCTCGGCGGGCCTGCCGATCGTCGGCACCTCCCCGGCGGCCATCGACGCCGCCGAGGACCGCGGCGTCTTCGGACGCCTGCTCGACGAGCTCGGCCTCGCCTCGCCCGCGAACGGCACCGCCACCTCCTTCGAGGAGGCTCGCGACGTCGCCGACCAGATCGGCTACCCCGTGCTCGTGCGGCCCTCCTACGTCCTGGGCGGACGCGGCATGGAGATCGTCTACGACGAGGACTCGCTCGCCGGGTACATCTCCCGCGCCACCGAGGCCAGCCCCGAGCACCCGGTCCTGGTCGACCGCTTCCTCGACGACGCCGTCGAGATCGACGTCGACTGCCTGTGCGACGGCGAGGACTTCTACCTCGGCGGCGTCATGGAGCACATCGAGGAGGCCGGCGTCCACTCCGGCGACTCCTCGTGCGCGCTCCCGCCGATCACCCTCGGCGGCGCCGTCATCGAGCGGATCCGCGAGTACACCGCCAAGCTCGCCTTCGGCATCGGCGTGCGGGGGCTCATGAACGTCCAGTACGCCGTCAAGGACGACCAGCTGTACGTCCTGGAGGCCAACCCGCGCGCCTCCCGCACCGTCCCGTTCGTCTCCAAGGCCACCGCCGTCCCGCTCGCCAAGGCCGCCGCCCGCATCGCCATGGGCGCGCGCATCGCCGAACTGCGCGAGGAGGGCATGCTGCTGCCCGAGGGCGACGGCTCCGACGCCGGGCCCGACTCGCCCATCAGCGTCAAGGAGGTCGTCCTGCCGTTCAAGCGCTTCCGCACCGTCGAAGGCGCCGGCATCGACGCGCTCCTGGGCCCGGAGATGAAGTCCACCGGCGAGGTCATGGGCCTGGGCGGCTCCTTCGGACTCGCCTTCGCCAAGGCCACCCTCGCCGTCTACGGCAGGCTCCCCTCGGCCGGGAAGGTCTTCGTCTCCGTCGCCGACCGCGACAAGCGGGCCGTCGTCCTCCCCGTCAGGCGCCTGGTCGACCTCGGCTTCACCGTCTACGCCACCAAGGGCACCGGCCTGGTGCTCAAGCGCCACGGCATCGACTCCACGCCCGTCTCCCGCCACTCCGGCGAGAGCGCCCCGGCCGGGACCGACGCGGTCGGCCTCATCGCCTCCGGCGAGGTCGACCTCGTCATCACCACGCCCTCGGCCTCCTCGGGGCCGCGCACCGACGGCTGGGAGATCCGCTCGGCGGCCGTGGTCGCCGACGTCACGTGCGTCACCACCATCCAGGGCGCGGCGGCCGCCACCATGGGCATCGAGGCCGCCGCCAGGGGCGAATTGACCGTGGCGCCGCTCCAGGAGCTCCACCAGCGGCTGCGCGGCTGAGCGGTTACTCGGCGAATAGGTGTATACCGGAAGATGATGCTTTATCAGAAACTGGCCCGGCCGGTCCTGTTCCAGGTCGGCCGGGGCGATGCCGAGACCGCGCACGAGACCACGCTGCGCTGGCTCTCCCGCCTGTCCTTCCAGCGGCAGGCCCGTGACGCGCTCATCAAGCTCAACCAGGTGAGCGCGCCCGTCACCGTCGCCGGGATCCGGTTCCCCAACCCGATCGGCCTGGCCGCCGGGATGGACAAGAACGGCATCGCCGTCGGCGCCTGGCCGGCCCTCGGCTTCGGCTTCGCCGAGATCGGCACCGTCACCGCCCAGCCGCAGCCGGGCAACCCGAAGCCGCGGCTGTACCGGATGCCGAAGTCCGAGGCCTTCGTCAACCGCATGGGCTTCAACAACGACGGCGCCCAGGCCCTGGCCGCCCGGCTCGCCGCCGCCCCGCCGGTCAACTGCCCGCTGGGCATCAGCATCGGCAAGTCCAAGGCCGTGCCGCTGGAGGCGGCCGTGGAGGACTACCTGCACTCCATGCGGACCCTCTACCCGTTCGCCGACTACCTCGCGGTCAACGTCTCCTCGCCGAACACGCCGGGCCTGCGCAGGCTCCAGGACGCCGACGCGCTCGGGCAGCTCCTGGGAGCGCTGCGGGCCGAGGGCGAGCGCATCGCCGCGGGGAGGCGCCCGCACCCGGTGTTCGTCAAGATCGCGCCCGACCTCACCGAGTCGGCCATCGGCCAGCTCCTGGAGGTGTGCCTCGCCTCCGGCGTGTCGGGCGTGATCGCCACCAACACCACGCTCGGGCGCGACGGCGTCGAGCCCAGCGAGGACGCCGTGGCCGCTCAGCCCGGCGGCATGTCGGGCAGGCCCCTGTCGGCCGTCTCGCGGGAGATCGTGCGCTTCGTCCACCGCGAGACGGGCGGGCGGCTGCCGATCATCGGCTCGGGCGGCGTCATGACGCCCGACGACGCCGACGCCATGTTCGACGCCGGCGCCAGCCTGGTCCAGATCTACACCGGCCTGGTCTACAGCGGGCCGTCGCTGGTCCGGCGGAGCGCCCGCCGCCACAAGCGCCGATCCACCGGACGCCGCCGCGCCCCGGTCGGCCACCGCTCCTGAAAGCCCTATCCTCCGAGAGGAAACAACCGTGTCCGCAACCAAGGATTTCGGCGCCCGAGCCCACCACATGTTCGCCACACGTGGTCCGCTCTGCGCCGGAATCGACCCGCATAGCGCCCTGCTCCAGCACTGGGGCCTCGACGACGACCTCGCCGGAGCCGAGCGCTTCGCGCTGACGATGGTCGAGGCCTGCGCCGGCAGCGTCGGGTTCATCAAGCCGCAGTCGGCGTTCTACGAGCGCTTCGGCTCGGGCGGCGTCGCGCTGCTGGAGCGGGTCATCGCCGAGGCCCGCAAGACCGGCGCCCTGGTGATCCTCGACGTCAAACGGGGCGACATCGGCTCGACCATGGCCGCCTACGCGAGCGCCTACCTCGACCCGGCCTCGCCGCTGGCCGTCGACGCCATCACCGCCACCCCGTTTTTGGGGACCGCCTCCCTCCAGCCGGCCTTCGACCTCGCCGCCGCCCACGGCAAGGGCGTGTTCGTGCTCGCCCGCACCTCGAACCCCGAGGGCAAGCAGGTGCAGCTGGCGAAGCGCCGCGACGGCAAGTCGGTGGCCCAGGGGATCATCGACGAGCTCGCCGCCATCAACGGCGACGCCGAGCCGCTGGGCTCCCTCGGCGTGGTCATGGGCGCCACCGTCGGCGCCTGCGCCACCGAGGGGGAGGCCAGGCTGCGTGAGTCGACTTACGGAATCACCCACACGACGGTCCAACAACGTGACACTGCTCACGATCTGTCGGAATTCAACGGACCTATCCTGGTTCCGGGCATGGGCGCCCAGGGAGGGCGCCCCAGTGATCTACCGCGCGTCCTCGGACCCGCCGTGAACTTCGCAATTCCGTCCTATTCAAGGCAAATCGCGCAGCCGGGGCCCGCCGTGGCGAGCATTCGCAGCACCGTCGAGGCCTTCCAGGAGGAGTGCCGGGCCGCCACCGGGGAGTGATCGCCGAGGGCCCCGGCCGAATTGCCCCACCCCCGGTCGCAGGCGTGTCGGTAGCTGGGGTTACCTTTCCCGAGCTGGGTATGCTTTGGCGATACCAGCACGTCAAGGTCCAGAGGGACGAAACCATCGACTGCAAGGAGACCCCGTGCCGCTCCCTAAACTGACACCGGAACAGCGCGCCGCAGCCCTCGAGAAGGCCGCCGCCGCCCGCAAGGCCCGCGCCGAGCTCAAGGAGAAGCTGAAGTCGGGTGAGACCACCCTGGAGGAAGTCCTCAAGTCCGCCGCGACCGACGACATCTCCGGAAAGATGAAGGTCTCGGCCGTCCTCAAGGCCCTCCCGGGCATCGGCGACAAGCGCGCGCTCCAGATCATGGAGAAGCTCAAGATCGCCGACTCCCGCCGCCTCCGCGGGCTGGGCGAGCACCAGCGCGCCGCGCTCCTGGATGAATTCAAGGGCGACCAGGCCTGATCTCGAGTAGTAGTAGTCGAGTGAGCATCGAAAGACCGCACACGGCCCCGGCCCAGCGCCTGACGGTCCTCTCCGGCCCGTCCGGGGTGGGCAAGGGCAGCGTCAAGGCTCTCATCCAGGAGTACTACCCGTGGGTCTGGCTCTCCGTGAGCTGCACGACCCGCAAGCCGCGCCCGGGTGAGGCCGACGGCGCCGACTACCACTTCGTGTCGACCGACCAGTTCGAATCGATGATCGCCGCGGGGGAGTTCCTCGAATGGGCCTCCTACGCGGGGAACCTGTACGGAACCCCCCGCGGCCCCGTCGAGCGCCAGCTGCACGCCGGACTGCCGGCGCTGCTGGAGATCGAGCTCCAGGGCGCCCGCCAGGTCCGCCTGGCCATGTCCGAGGCGCAGCTGGTGTTCCTCGCGCCCCCGTCGTGGGAGGAGCTGGTCCGCCGCCTGACCGGACGGGGCACGGAGGACGCGGCCACCATCGAGCGCCGGCTGGAGGCCGCGCGGTCCGAGCTCGACGCCGAGGCCGAGTTCGACCACACGATCACGAACGTCTCGATCGAGCAGGCCGCCTCCGAGCTGGTGGAACTGCTCGGCACTCCGGCAGGCACCACCTCGGCGATGCTTGCGAGCCGTAAGTGAGCCGAGTGGTGCTCGCAAGCCGTAAATGAGCAGGCTCAGCGGTGCTCAAGCCCGTAATGAGTTGAGCTGGTGCTCGCGCCGCAAAGCGGGCCGTGCCGCTGCCCGCAAGCGAGCGGTCGCCGCGAGCGGTGAGTTAGTCCGGCCACGGCGATGCGCCCGCGAGCCGCGAAGCCGCCCGCTCTGGGTTACGCTTGCTCATTGCCGACCGAGCCGCCATCACACGGCGCTCGCGAGCCGCAAACGAGTTCCACAGCCGACTCCGCAAGTCCGGAGCCGTCTGAACCGCAAGACGCACACGAAGGAAGACACGTGTCAGGGACTGTCGCCGACCCAGTCGGCATCACCAACCCGCCGATCGACGACCTGCTCGAGAAGAGCCAGTCGAAGTACCAGCTGGTGATCTACTCGGCCAAGCGGGCCCGCCAGATCAACGCCTACTACTCGCAGCTCGGCGAGGGCCTGCTCGAATACGTCGGCCCCCTGGTCGAGACCACGCCCGAGGAGAAGCCGCTGTCGATCGCCATGCGCGAGCTGGACAAGGGCCTGCTCGAGACGAAGGCCTTCGACGACCCCGAGGCTTAGGGCCCGGATTGAACGTCGTCCTCGGCGTGTCGGGCGGCATCGCCGCCTACAAGGCCTGCACACTGCTCCGCCTTCTCAAGGAGGCCGGTCACGAGGTGACCGTCGTTCCCACCGAGGCGGCGCTCAATTTCGTCGGTGAAGCCACCTGGGAGGCCCTCTCGGGCCGCCCGGTGGCTTCCGGCGTGTTCTCGGACGTCTCGGACGTCAAGCACGTGCGGCTCGGGCGTCAGGCCGACCTCGTGGCCGTCGTCCCGGCCACCGCCGACCTGCTCGCGCGCGCCGCCGCCGGACGCGCCGACGACCTGTTGACCTCCACACTCCTGACGGCCACCTGCCCCGTCGTCTTCGCGCCCGCGATGCACACCGAGATGTGGCATCACGCCGCGACGCGGGCGAACGTCGCCGTGCTGCGCGAGCGGGGCGCCCACATCATCGAGCCCGACTCGGGCCGCCTGACCGGCGCCGACACGGGCCCGGGCCGCCTGCCCGAACCCGAGGCGCTGTTCGCCCTGCTCAAGGGCTTCTTGTCCCGCCCGTCACTCACCACCACCCGAACCGGAGCGAACGCTGAGCCGAACACCAGCCAGCGCGATCTCGTCGGCCGCCGCGTCCTCGTCACCGCCGGAGGCACCCGCGAGGCGATCGACCCGGTCCGCTTCATCGGCAACCACTCCTCGGGCCGCCAGGGCGTCGCGCTCGCCGCCGCGGCCGCCGCCCGCGGCGCCGAGGTCACCCTCATCGCCGCGCACATCGACACCGCCCTCCCGGCCGGGATCGAGGCGCACCGCGTGGAGACCACCGGCCAGCTCTACGACGCCACCGTCAAGGCCGCCGCGGGCGTCGACGCCGCGGTCCTGGCCGCCGCACCCGCCGACTTCCGGCCGAAGCACACTTCGGAGCGCAAGCTCAAGCGCGACGGTGACGTCGATCTCGCCTTGACCTCCACCGCCGACATCGCCGCCGCGGTGGGGGAGCGCAAGCGCGACGGCCAAGTCCTGGTGGTCTTCGCCGCCGAGACCCACGACGGCCCCGAGCACGCCCAAGCCAAGCGCGCGAAGAAGGGCGCTGACCTGGTGGTGCTCAACGACGTCTCGGGCGGTGCCGTGTTCGGCGCCGCGGAGAACTCGGTCACCGTCTTCGACGAACGTGGCGTGGTCGACTCGATCGCGGGCGCCGGCAAGGAATCGGTGGCCGACGCCATCTGGGACGCCGTCGCGGCGCGCCTCCCGGCTGGTGGACTGGGCTGAGACCGCCTGGGGCCGACGCGCCGAGTTGGTGCGATGATCTGGAACGCATAGACTTGTGAGCTGCGAAGTCAGTCGAATAGCGCCGCTGCGCGGCGTGGATGTGTGTTGAGGAGTGCCGTGGCACGTCGCCTGTTCACCTCCGAGTCGGTCACCGAAGGCCACCCGGACAAGATCGCCGACCAGATCTCCGACGGAGTGCTGGACGCCCTGCTGACGCAGGACCCGGCGAGCCGTGTCGCCGTCGAGACGCTCATCACCACCGGGCAGGTCCACGTGGCCGGCGAGGTGACGACCGCCGCGTACGCCGACATCCCCCGCATCGTGCGCGACACGATCCTGAAGATCGGCTACGACTCCTCCAAGAAGGGCTTCGACGGCGCCTCGTGCGGCGTCAACGTCTCGATCGGCGGCCAGAGCCCCGACATCGCCCAGGGCGTCGACAAGGCGTGGGAGTCGCGTTTGGACACGACCGACCACGACCAGCTCGACCTCCAGGGCGCCGGCGACCAGGGCCTGATGTTCGGCTACGCCTGCCGCGAGACCCCCGAGCTGATGCCGCTGCCGATCGCCTTGGCGCACCGGCTCTCCCAGCGGCTCACCGAGGTCCGCAAGGACGGCACCGTCCCGTACCTGCGCCCGGACGGCAAGACCCAGGTCACCGTCGAGTACGACGGGCTCCGGCCCGTACGACTGGACACTGTGGTCGTCTCCAGCCAGCACGCCCCCGACATCTCGCTCGACTCGCTGCTCGCGCCCGACGTGGCCGAGCACGTCATCGCGCCGGTCGTCTCGGGGCTCGACCTCGACACCGACGGCTACCAGCTGCTGGTCAACCCGACCGGCCGCTTCGAGATCGGCGGCCCGATGGGCGACGCCGGGCTGACCGGCCGCAAGATCATCGTCGACACCTACGGCGGCTACGCCCGCCACGGCGGCGGCGCCTTCAGCGGCAAGGACCCGTCGAAGGTGGACCGCTCGGCGACGTACGCCGCCCGCTGGGTGGCCAAGAACATCGTCGCGGCCGGGCTCGCCGAGCGCTGCGAGGTGCAGGTGGCCTACGCGATCGGCAAGGCCAAGCCGGTGAGCGTCGCCGTGGACCCGCAGGGCACCGAGACGGTCGACCCGGCCCGGATCGAGCGGGCCGTGCGCGAGGTCTTCGACCTGCGCCCGGCGGCGATCATCCGCGACCTCGACCTGGTGCGCCCGATCTACTCCAAGACCGCCGCCTACGGGCACTTCGGGCGTGAGCTCCCCGAGTTCACCTGGGAGTCCACCGGCCGCGCCGCGGCACTGAAAGAGGCCGTGAACTAGGCATCCGAGCGGTGCCGCCCGCATCCCGCGTCTCGGCGCGAATCGTCGGCGGCACCTGGTAGAACTGCTGTATGTCCCCGTCTCCAGCGATCGCAGCGGTATGCATCGACCGGCCGCTGCCGCAGCTGGACCGGCTCTTCGACTACCGCATTCCCGAAGACCTCCAGGGCCTGGTGCGCCCCGGCTGCCGCGTCAGAGTCCGATTCGGACGGCGCAAGATCAGCGGCTACGTCATCGGCCTCAAGCACACCTCCGACTTCGACGGCAAGCTGCTGTGGCTCTCCGAACTCGTCTCGCCGCAGCCGGTTCTCACGCCGGAGGTGGCACGCCTGGCGCGGGCCGTGGCCGACCGCTACGCCGGCACGCTCACTGACGTGCTGCGCCTGGCCGTGCCGCAGCGGCGCAAGAAGGTCGAGGACGAAGAGCCGGGCGAGGCGCGGCCGGTGACCGCACCGGCCGCGGTGCAATGGAAGAGATATATCGCAGGCGATGCATTCCTGCGCGCGCTGCGCGCCGCGAAGTCACCGAAGGCGGTGTGGAGCGCCCTGCCCGGCGAGGACTGGCCCACCCGGCTCGCCGAGGCCGCCGCCACCACCGCGGCGGCGGGCCGCGGGGCGGTGCTCGTGGTGCCCGACCAGGCCGACCTCGACCGGCTCGACGCCGCCCTCGGCGCCGTGCTCGGCCCCGACCGCCACGTGACGCTCTCGGCACAGCTGGGGCCCACCAAGCGCTACCGGGCGTTCCTGCGCGCCGCCAGAGGCGAGGTCCGCATCGTCGCGGGCACCCGCGCGGCCGCCTTCGCGCCGGTCGCCGGCCTCGGGCTGGCGGCGATCTGGGACGACGGCGACGAATCCCACGTCGACCGCCACGCGCCCTACCCGCACGCCCGGGAAATCCTGCTCACCAGGGCCGAGCTCGCCGACGCGGCCTGCCTGGTGGGCGGCCACGCCCGCACGCCCCAGGCCCAACTGCTCGTCGACGCCGACTGGGCCGCCGAGGTCACCGCGTCCCGGCGCGAGATCCGCTCGACCGCGCCGCGCATCGTGCCGGTCGGCGACGAGTCCGACATGGCCCGAGACCCGTCCGGCGGCACTGCGCGGCTTCCCACGGTCGCGTGGGAGGCCGCCAAGGCCGCGCTCGACCGCGAACTGCCGGTGCTGGTGCAGGTGCCCAGGAGAGGCTACGTTCCCGCCGTCTCGTGCCAGCGCTGCCGTGCCCGCGCGGTGTGCCCGCACTGCTCGGGGCCGCTGCGGCTGCCCGGCGCCAGGAGGGCCCCGGTGTGCGGCTGGTGCGGCAGGGCCGCCGAAGACTTCCGGTGCCGCGAATGCGGTTCGAACCGCGTGCGCGCCAGGGTCATCGGTGCCGAGCGGACCGCCGAGGAGCTCGCGCAGGCATTCGGCGCCACGGTCGTCGAGTCCACCGGGGAGCGGCGCCTCGACGTCGCCCCCGCCGGGCGATCGGTCGTGGTGGCCACGCCGGGAGTGGAGCCGCCCGCACCCGAGGGCTACGGGGCGGTCCTGCTCTTGGACACGTGGGCGCTGCTGACCCGCGCCGAGCTGACGGCCTCGGAGGAGGCGCTGCGCCGCTGGATGCACGCGGTGGCGCTCGCCCGTCCCGACGCGACCGCCGTGGTGGTCGCCGACGGGGGGCTGCCGGTGGTGCAGGCGCTGATGCGCTGGGACCCCGGTTGGCACGCCGCCCGCGAGCTGGCCGAGCGGGCCGAGCTCGGCTTCCCCCCGGTGATGAAGATGGCCGCCCTGACCGGACCGAACGGCGCCCCCGAGAAACTGGCGGCCGACCTTCCACCGGACCTGGGCGCCGAGGCCATCGGCCCGATTCCCGTCGACGAGGCGAGCGAGCGCCTCCTGCTGCGGGTCCGCCGCCGCGACGGCGCGGCCCTCGCCGCGGCCTTGGCGGCGGCGAACGCCGCCCGGGCCGCCGAGAAGGCCGAACCGGTCAGGATCCAGATCGATCCCCGCGAGATCCTCTGACGGGTCCTCCAAGGAGGTCAGCGTTCTCGACTCCTGCGACCACGACCCCGTCGTGGACCGGTCGGGCGAGCTTGGGGCCGCGTTCGTCCCGTTCTTCCCGCTGTCGTTCGACCCCGATGCGCTGCCGGGGCCGGCGGCGATCGCCGCCGACCGGGGCGCCACCGTCGGCCAGATCGCGCTGGCCTGGCTGCTGCACCGAGCGACGGCCGCCGTCCCGATCCCGGATACGACCTCCCTGGGCCACTTGGAGGAGCACCTCGCCGCGCTCGAGATCGAGCTGTCGGAGCGGGAACCGGCCGTCCTGGACCGCCGTGGGGGAGCGGCGGCGGCCTAGCGCCCGCCCGGGCCGCTTGAACGAGTCCTGAGCGGTGCGCTCGCGGGCATCGGTCGTGCCAGAGTGTCGGGTTTCTGCGTGGTCTCGCGCCTCAATTGATGCAATCGGGGTACCACCCGCTTGTAGAGAGGCGAGACCATGCAGAAGATCGTGACCAATCTCTGGTACGACGGCGACGCCGAGGACGCTGTCAACTATTACTGCTCGCTGTTCGATGACTCCAGCATCACCAGCGTGCAGCGCTACGGCGAGGCGGGACCCGGCGAGAAGGGCACGGCCATGCTCGTCAACTTCCAGCTGGCCGGCCAGCAGTTCACCGCCATCAACGGCGGCGGCGACTTCCACTACACCCACGCCATGTCCCTGCTGGTCAACTGCGATGGCCAGGAGGAGGTGGACCGCCTCTGGGAGGCGCTGATCGACGACGGCGGCCAGGAGGTCGAGTGCGGCTGGCTCAACGACAGGTACGGCGTTCCCTGGCAGATCTGGCCCCGGCAGGCCGAGGACCTGATCGGCGGTCCCGATCCCGAGGGCGCCGACCGCGCCATGCGGGTCATGCTCGGCCAGCGGAAGATCGTCATCCAAGAGCTCCAGGACGCCTACGACGGCAGGTGAACGGCGCCCTTCCTCGCGCAGAGGGCAGGTTATAGGATATAGGAATACACTGTGAAGTTATAGGCTATAACAAGCTCCCTGCGCAAGGGTCGATCGCGTCGCCCTGTCGCGGTCGCGATGCCGAGACGCTTTCCCCGCGTGCGGCGACCTCCGCTGAGTGTAGGTTATAAGTTATATCCTTCGACGCCTCTATGTGCGGGAGCCGGTCAAAGGCTCTTCGAAGTCGGGCGGGCCGCGTATTCACCTCCCGCGCGCGAACCGTTCGCGATCACCTCCGCACGCGAGACTCACCTCCCGCGCGCGAGCCGTTCGCGGTCGTGGTCGCGATTGGTGGTCGCCATGGCTCACCTCCCGCGCCCGCGAGAGTCGTTCCACCCGACCTCCCCATCTGCCAGCTCGCCGTATGCACCTTCCGCTCGCGAGCCGATTCAAGCCGGCCCTTGAAGCGTCCGGCACGGTGCTCACCTTCCCCCGCGCGGGGGAGCCGGTCCGCTCCCGGGAGGGAAGGCCTGGGCCGCCGGGCGGTGGAGACTGGCGGCATGACCGAGCGCCGCTGGCACAATGACCTCATGCGTCTGCTCGCCCCGCTCTGGTCCCGGGCCACCTACCGCGGGTGGATCTGGGTGATCCTGGGCGGGGCGCTCATGATGCCGTTCATGATGGTCGGCGCCGTCGGCTACAACTGGTGGCGCCCGTACTCCGGTTTCAGCGGCGTCCTCGAACCCGGCGTCTTCCTCGCGGTGCTGCCGCTCGTGGCCGCCGTCTCCCTCCTCCTGCCCGATCGGGAGATCGAGCGCACCGCTGCCCGCCGGCTGCTCGGCGCCCGCTTCGAGTCGCCGGTCGAGGACGACTCGTGGAACTCGCGCTGGCGCACCGGCTGCTGGTTCACCCTTCACGCCGCCGTGGGCGGCGTCCTGTCGGGCGTCACGCTCGCGTTGGTGCCGTTCGTGGCCTATCTCCTGATCGCCGGCGTCGACGGCTCCGAGCCGCTGCAGGCGATGCCCGAGCGGCTGCCGCCGCGGTGGGGACTGCTGCTCGGGCCGCTGTTCCTGGCGTTGCTCGTCTGGCTCGTGGCCGCCGCGTCGGCGGGGATGCGGCGCCTGGCCCCCCTCCTGCTCGGCCAGGGCGCGGCCGACCGCCTGGCGGGCGCCCGCGCCGAGGCCGCCCGGCTGGCCGCCCGCAACCGCATCGCGCGCGAGCTCCACGACTCGGTGGGCCACGCCCTGTCGGTCGTGGTCGTCCAGTCCGACGCCGCCGCCCGCCTCATCGAGGCCGATCCCGCGTTCGCGGCGAGGGCCATGGCCGCGGTGGGGGAGACCGCGCGCGGGGCGCTGGCCGAACTCGACACGGTGATCGGCGCGCTGCGCGAGGACGGCGGCGCCCGCCGCGCCCCGCAGCACGACCTGGGCGACCTCGAGACCCTGGCCGATGAGTGCGGCGTCGAGGTGGAGCTGCGCGTCTCGGGCGACCTCGCGGCCCTCGGCCGCCTGGCCTCGCGCGAGGCCTACCGGATCGTGCAGGAGGCGCTGACGAACGTGCTGCGCCACGCCGACCGGCCCGAGGCCGTCGTGGAGGTCGCCGTGGGGGAGGGGCGGGTGCGGATCGCCGTCGACAGCCCCTCGGCGAGGCCGCCGCGTCCGGGCCGCCACGGGCGCGGGCTGATCGGCATGGGGGAGCGGGCGGCCGTCGTCGGCGGCGCGGTCCGGGCCGGGCGCGAGGGCGGGCGCTGGCTCGTCCGCGCCGACATCCCCTTGGAGGAGACCACTGAAAGGGCTGACGATGGACATGCCGCTGCGCATAGCGCTGATCGATGACGAGGAGCTCATCCGCTCCGGCTTCGCCGCCATCATCGGCGCCGAGCCGGACCTGGAGGTGTCGGCGCAGGGCGCCGACGGTGTCGACGCGGTCAACATCGCGCGCGCGGGGAAGGCCGATGTGCTGCTGATGGACGTGCGCATGCCGACCGTGGACGGCATCGAGGCGACCGAGCGGATCACCGCCGAGGTGAGCGAGCGGCCGAAGATCCTGGTGGTCACCACGTTCGACAACGACGACTACGTGTGGCAGGCGCTGCGGGCGGGGGCCGACGGGTTCCTGCTCAAGCGCACCAGGGTGGAGGATCTGCTCGCGGCGGTGCGGCTGGTGGCGCGCACGGACGCGCTGCTGTTCCCCGAGGCGATCCGGCGCCTGGCCGCGGTGTCGGCCAGGCAGTCGGGGCCGCGGCCGGGCATCGCCGACCTGAGCGAGCGCGAGCGCGAGGTCCTCCAGTTCGCGGCCAAGGGGCTCTCGAACGCCGAGATCGCCTCGCGGATGTTCCTGGGCCGCGAGACGGTGAAGACCCATCTGAGCAGCGTCTACACCAAGCTCGGCGTGCGCGACCGCACGCAGGCGGTCATCGCCGCCTACGACTCCGGCCTCGTCTGAGCATCCGGTCATGACCCCGGGCCTCCCGGCCCGGGGTCGCTTCGTGCTATGGTTCATTAGTCAAGTAATGAACCCCTTGACCAATGAACCAGTACGGCAGCGCCCGCGCGGCCGTCAACCACCAAGGAGGCGAGATGTTCGATGACGGCACGCCGATCTATCGGCAGATCGCCGACCAGATCAAGGCCGAGATCCTCAACGGATCACTCGAGCCGGGAGGAAAGGTCATGTCGACGAACCAGTACGCGTCGTTCTTCCAGATCAACCCGGCCACGGCGCAGAAGGCGTTCCGGGACCTGGTCGACGAAGGCATCCTCTACAAGCAGCGGGGCGTCGGCATGTTCGTCGCCGACGACGCCCGCGACCGACTCGCCGGCGACTTCCGCGCCCGCTTCTTCGACGACGTCCTCAAGCCGCTCGTCCGCGAGGCCCGCCAAGCCGGGATCTCCCTGTCCGACATCATCGACTACCTCAAAGCCCAGGAAGGAGCCCTGAAATGAGCTTCTCCGTCAGTCTGCGGGACGTGACGCTGAAATACGGCGACACCGAAGCCCTCTCCGACGTCACCCTCACCCTCGAGGCCGGCAAGATCCACGGCCTCCTCGGCCGCAACGGCGCCGGCAAGACCACCCTGCTCAGCCTCCTCGCCGCCTTCCGCAGGCCCACCAGCGGCGAAGTCCTCGTCGACGGCCGCCCGGTGTGGGAGAACGTCGACGTGGTCTCCCAGGTCGCCCTCGTCCGCGAAGGCGGCGACTTCGACGACACCGACACCGTCAAGTCCTCGATCGAGACCGGCGAGCTGCGGCCCTCCTTCGACCTCGAGTACGCCCTCAAGCTCGCCGAGCGGTTCGAGGTGCCGCTCGACAAGAAGGTCAACCAGCTCTCGCGTGGCAAGCGCTCGGTTCTGGCCGCGATCTGCGGCCTGGCCGCCCGCGCGCAGCTGACCATGTTCGACGAGGTCCACCTCGGCATGGACGCGCCCACCCGCGACGCGTTCTACAAGGAGCTGCTCGATGAGTACATGGACCGGCCCCACACCGTCATCCTCTCCACGCACCTGATCGACGAGGTCGCCAACTACCTCGAAGGCGTCGTCATCGTCGACAAGGGACGCATCATGCGCCACGAGGACGTCGAGGCCTTCCAGGGCATGGGCGCCACCCTGACCGGACCGGCCGACGCGGTCGACGCCGTCGCCGCCGGGCTCGAGGTGCTCGCCGAGCAGCGCCTGGGCGGCACCAAGAGCGTCACCGTCGCGGCCGCCCTCGGCGCCGCCGAGCGCGAGCGAGCCTCGGCCGCCGGTGTCGAGATCGGCCCGGTCGGCCTGCAGGACCTCTTCATCCACCTGACGACCCCACGCCCGTCGCCCCACCCGCACCCCGAACCGGAGAAGGCGAAGCCCTCGCAATCCAAAGACGACCGGACGGGAGCCTGAGATGCCCAACACCGTCACCCTCGCCGGGCGCCGGTACGCCTTCGGCCTCAACCTGTTCCCCGCGACCGTCAAGTACTTCGCCGGCTGGATCCTGGCCGCGGTCGTCCTGGCCGCGATCGTGCCGCTCATCGTCTCGCAGTGGCGCTCGGTCGACATCTCCGCGTGGTACATCGCCGCCAACGCCGGCAAGTACCTCATCGCGATCATCATCGGCGGATTCGTGCACACGCTGCTGCCGATCATGGTCGCCCAAGGGCTGACCCGCCGCGAGTTCGCCACCGCGATGGGCATCTTCGGCCTGCTGTGGTCGCTGTTCACCGGCGTGATCGCCATCGCCGGATTCCTCGGCGAGCGGGCGTACTTCAGCGCCATGGACTGGACCCAGGCCGTCGGGCAGGACGACCCCGGAATCGTGCTCCGCTCCGTGGGCGAGGCGCTCGACTTCGCCAAGCTCTACCCGCTGTCCTACGTGCTCTACGGTACCGCGGGCGCCCTCCTCGGGGCCGCGATCTACCGCTCCGACAGCGGCTGGCTCGCCATCCTCCCCGTCGTCCCCGTCACGCTCGCCGTCGACGACGCCATGTCCCACGCCGGGGCGTGGGGGCCGTCGTGGCTGGTCCAGTTCACCTCCGTCGTCACCGACTCGTGGGGCGACTGGGGCGCCGCCGCGGCCGCCGTCGCCGCGATCGTGATCGGCGCCTGGGTCGCCCGCCGCATCATCATCGACTCCCCGATCCGCTCGAAGCAGGCATGACCATGAACACGACACTCGCGCACCGCCCTTATCGGCTCTGCATGCGGCTGTTCACCCGCACCGCCCGCTCCTTCCTCTGGTGGCTCGTCATCGGCATCCCGGTGACGTTCGCGATCACGATCGTCTTCGGCGACGCGATCGAGATCGGCGCCTGGACCATCGCCGCCTCGGTCTTCCAGTGGTTCGTCGCCGTCTCCGCGGGCATGGTGATCCACCTGATCCTGCCGACCCAGATCGCCACCGGCCTGACCCGCCGGGAGATCACCACCGCGATCGGCATGTTCGGCGCCCTGCTGTGCGCCGCCAGCGTGCTCATCGTCGCCGCCGGGTTCCTCGCCGAGCACGCCATGCTCGCCGCGCTCGACGCCGACCCCGCCCCGCTCGGCGAGACGCTGGCGCATGCGGCCCGGTACCTGCTGATCACCCCGCTGTACTGCAGTGTCGGCCTGGCCATCGGCGCCGCCGAGATCCGCATGCGTCCCGGCGGCTCCTTCCACGGCTTCGTCCAGGTGCCGGCGATCCTCGTGATCGCCGGGCTCCTGGGCGTGGCGTGCATGTGGTTCGAGTACTCGCCGGCCTGGTCCGACACCTGGTCCGCGGCCTCCTCGGTGGCCTGGACCGGAGCCGGACTCGCCTTCCTCGGCGTGATGGCCGCCGCGTTCGTGCTGCTCATGCGCGGTATGCCGGTGCACCCGAAGCGGGCCTGAGCCATGGGACTGCTGGGAGCCGACGTGCCGGTGGTCGCGGTCGTGCTGGGCGCGTGCGCGGCCGCCGCCGCGGTCGCGGCCCTCCTCCTGGCGTCGGGGCCCACCGTCGGCGGCGGGCCGCGCGCCACAACCCGCACCGACCCCTCACCCGACCGCTCCGGCGAGTGGGACACTGGAGCACGGCCAGTGCAAGCGTCGAGAGGTCAGCACATTGTCGATCCAGCCCATCCGCATCTACGGCGACCCGGTCCTGCGCACCGCCGCCGAGGCAGTCGACACCTTTGACAAGGAACTGCGCGGCCTGGTGAAGGACCTGCTGGACACCATGCGCGACGAGGGCGGCGCCGGGCTCGCCGCCCCGCAGCTGGGCGTCGGCAAACGGGTGTTCACCTTCGACGTCGACGACGTCGTCGGCCACATCGTCAACCCGGTCCTCGAATTCCCCGACGAGGAGGAGCAGGACGGCCCCGAAGGTTGCCTGTCGCTGCCGGGCCTGTACTTCGACACCGTCAGGCGCCAGAACGTCGTCGCCAAGGGCTTCAACGAGTACGGCGACCCGCTCCAGATCGTCGGCACCGGCATGATGGCCCGCTGCCTCCAGCACGAGACCGACCACCTCGACGGCATCGTCTTCATCGACCGGCTCGACACCGACCGCCGCAAGGCGGCCATGGCCGAGATCCGCGCCCAGGACTGGTATAACGACGACGTCAAAGTCAAAGTCTCGCCCCACGACACCAAGGGCGTCTTCTTCAAGTCCTGACCCAGCGTTCCCGAAGGAAGGCCGAGCTTGTCCATCCAGCCAGTGCGCCTGTACGGCGACCCGGTCCTGCGCACCCGCGCCGCCGACGTCACCGCGTTCGACGATCGGCTGCGCCGCCTGATCGACGACCTCCACGACACCCTCGACGACCAGCGGGGCGCCGGGCTCGCCGCCCCGCAGATCGGCGTCGGCCTGCGCGTGTTCGTCTACGACGTCCAAGGCCGCCGGGGCCACATGGTCAACCCCGTGCTCGAACTGCCCGACGAGGAGATCCAGACCGGCGGCGACCTCGAAGGCTGCCTGTCGGTGCCCGGCGGGCTCTACTACCCGCGGGCGCGCCGCCAGCGGGCGATCGCCCGCGGCGTCGACCTGCACGGCGATCCGATCGAGATCCGCGGCGAGGGGTTCATGGCCCGCTGCCTCCAGCACGAGACCGACCACCTCGGCGGGCGGCTGTTCATCGACCGCCTCGACGCCGACACCCGCGCCGAGTTCCTGGCCGACCTCGAACGGCAGGACTGGTACCGGGACAGCCGGACGAGCGTCCACACCGACCGAGACGACAGCAGGGGCGTGTTCTTCAAACCATGAGGCTGCTCTTCGCGGGCACCCCGGAGGTCGCCGTGCCGACCCTGGAGGCGCTCAACGCGTCCGACCATGAGCTCGTCGCCGTCTTGACGAGGCCCGACGCGCGCACCGGGCGGGGCCGCAAGGTCTCGCGCTCCCCGGTGGCCGCCTGGGCCGACGAGCGCGGCATCGAGGTGCTCACTCCCGCCAAGCCGCGGGAGCCGGAGTTCCTGGAGCGGCTGCGCGGCCTTGAGGTCGACCTCGTGCCGGTGGTCGCCTACGGCGCGCTCGTGCCCCCTGCGGCGCTCGCGATCCCGCGCCTGGGCTGGATCAACCTGCACTTCTCGCTGCTGCCGGCCTGGAGGGGCGCCGCCCCCGTCCAGCACGCCGTGCTCGCCGGGGACGAGATGACCGGCGCGTGCGTCTTCCAGCTGGAGGCCGGGCTCGACACCGGGCCGGTCTACGGCCGCCTCACCGAGCCCATCGGTGGCCGCGACACCGCGGGCGACCTCCTCGAACGTCTCGCCTCAGCCGGTGCCAGGCTCACCGCCGACGTCGTCGACGGCCTCGCCGCCGGAGCGCTCCAGGCCGAGCCGCAGCCCGAGGACGGCGTCTCCTACGCCCCGAAGATCACCGTCGAGGACGCCCGCGTCCGCTGGGGCGACCCGGCCTTCGCCGTCGACCGCCGCGTCCGCGCCGTCACCCCCGCCCCCGGGGCCTGGACCGAGTTCGCGGGCGCGCGTCTGCGCCTCGGGCCGGTGACCGTCGACCCCGACGGCCCCGCGCTGGAGCCCGGGGAGGTCGCCGTCGCCAAGCGCAGCGTCCACGTCGGCACCGCCACCGACCCGGTGCGGCTCGGCGAGGTCCAGCCCGCCGGGAAGCAGCGCATGGACGCCGCCGCCTGGAGCCGCGGCCACCAAAGCGCGAATCCGCGGTTCGCATGAGCGGGCCGAACCCGCGCCGCGTCGCCTTCGACGCCATCCGCGCCGTCAGCGCCGAGGACGCCTACGCCAACATCGCGCTGCCCAAACTGCTGTCGGCCACCGGGCTCGAAGGGCGCGACGCCGCCCTGGCCACCGAGCTGACCTACGGAACGCTGCGGAGCCTGGGCACCCTGGAGGCGATCCTGGCCGCCGCCTCCGGCCGCGACCTCGACGGGCTCCAGGCCGACCTGGTCGACGCGCTGTGCCTCGGCGCCTACCAGCTGCTGTACACGCGCGTGCCGGTGCACGCGGCCGTCTCGACCACCGTCAGCCTCGTCAAGGCCGCGGTGAGCCCGCGCGTGTCGGGCCTGACCAACGCCGTCCTGCGCAAGGTCGCGGCGCGCGACCTCGACGGCTGGACCGCGCACCTCGCCTCCGGCGACCGCATCGCCGACCTCGCGCTGCGCCACGCGCACCCGAAGTGGATCGTCGAGGAGTTCGACGCGATCCTCGGGCCCGACGAGCTCCCCGACGCCCTGGCGGCCGACAACGTCGCGCCGCCGGTCCACCTGTGCGCCAAGCCGGGACGCATCGACCGCGACGACCTGGCCGCGAAGGCCGGCGGGACGCCCGGGCGCTGGTCGCCCTACGCGGTCTACCTGCCCGGCGGCGCCCCCGGCAGGATCAAGGCCGTCGCCGTCGGTCGCGCGAGCGTCCAGGACGAGGGCAGCCAACTCGTCGCCACCGCACTGGCAAACGCTCCCATGGACGGCCCCGACACCGCCTGGGTCGACCTGTGCGCCGGGCCCGGCGGCAAGACCGCCCTGCTCGGCTCGCTCGCCGCCCAGCGCGGCGCCGCCGTCGACGCCGTCGAGCTCGCGCCCCACCGAGCCGACCTGGTCGCCAAGGCCGCCCAGGGATTGCCGGTCACCGTCCACACCGGCGACGGCCGCACCTTCGGCACGAGCGGCAGCGCCGACCGGGTCCTGGTCGACGCCCCCTGCTCGGGGCTCGGAGCGCTGCGCCGCCGCCCCGAGGCGCGCTGGCGCAAGCGGCCGGGCGACGTCGACGACCTGTCCCGTCTCCAAGGGGAGTTGTTGGCCTCGGCGCTCGACGTCGTCCGCCCCGGCGGCACCGTCGCCTACGTGACCTGCTCGCCGGTGCGTGATGAGACCGTCGGGGTCGTCGGCGACCTCCTCGGCCGCGGGGGAGTGGAACTCCTTGCGCCCCAATGGATCACCGATTCGGTGCCGGAATCGGCGCGGGAGGGTTTCGTCCAGCTGTGGCCCCAGCGGCACGGCACCGACGCGATGTTCCTGGCCCTGCTGCGCCGCACCGCCTGAAATTCATTCGACGAATATTCGACACCCCCTGTCGACATCGCATCGTGGTAGCGCTACCATCAATACATCGATGAATGTGAATTTCACCGCTCGCGCCGGTGATTCGACCACGAAGGGGCAACTCATGAATCGAAGAAGGAGACTCGCGGCGCTCACCGCGGCGGCCGGTGCCGCCGGGCTCGCCGCGGCCACCGCGCTCCTGCTGGCTCCCAGCGCGTCCGCCCAAGGCGAGAGCCTGTGGACGAATCCTTACACCCAGGCGGCCGAATGGGTCGCCGAGAACCCGAACGACTACCGGGCCGACCTGATCGACGAGCGCATCGCGCAGACGCCGGCGGGCACCTGGTTCACCGAGTACAACCCCTCGGAGATCCAGAGCGAGGTCGCCTCCGTGGTCGCCGCGGCCAACGGCAAGGCGCCCACCATGGTCGTCTACAACATCCCCGACCGCGACTGCGGCGGCCACTCCAGCGGCGGCGCCCCCGACCACCAGTCCTACCGCAACTGGATCGACCAGTTCGCCGCCGGCCTGTCCGGTCCGGCCTACATCATCGTCGAACCCGACACCCTGCCCCACGACTGCTCCGACCCCTACCAGCGCAACCAGTCGCTGATCCACGCCGTCCAGGCCCTCAAGGCCGCGTCCTCCCAAGCCCACGTCTACCTCGACATCGGCAACTCGGCCTGGCTCGACCCCGACGTCGCGGCCAGCCGGCTCCAGGGCGCCGGCGTCCAGTACGCCGACGGCTTCGCCATCAACGTCTCCAACTACCGCACCACCCAGGAGGCCACCGACTACGCCCACCAGATCCAGAACATCATCGGTTACGACAAGGGCGCGGTGATCGACACCAGCCGCAACGGCAACGGCCCGCTCTACCCGCCCAACCCGAACGACTGGTGCGACCCGCCCGACCGCGCCCTCGGCAACTATCCGACCACCTCGACCGGTGTCAACGGCATCGACGCCTACCTGTGGGTCAAGCTCCCCGGCGAGGCCGACGGCTGCGCCGGCGCGGCCGGCCAGTTCCTCCCCGACCTGGCCTACGAGCTCGCCAACAACGCCGGATCCGACTGGCCCGGCGACATCCCGGACGACGACACCACCGAGCCCGACGACCCCACGACCGAACCGGACGACCCGACCACCGAGCCCGACGACCCGCCCGCCGGTGACTGCACCGCCGAGATCGTCGTCGTCAACAGCTGGGGATCGGGCTGGCAGGGCGATGTGCACATCACCGCCGGCGACGCGTCCCTCAACAGCTGGACCCTCACCTGGACCTGGCCCTCGGGCCAGTCCGTCTCCAGCTCCTGGAACGTCGACCTCTCCCAATCCGGATCGACCGTGACCGCCTCCGACGTCGGCTGGAACGGCGCCATCGCCTCCGGCCAGTCCCGAAACGCCTTCGGCTTCATAGGGAACGGCTCCAGCGCCACGCCGACCGTCGAGTGCAGCGCCTGACCCACGCTTCACTTCACACCCGGTGTCCGGCCTGTGTCGCAGTTGCGGGACCTACACTGACTGTGTGGCACAGACCGAAGCGGCACAGGCCGACACCGTCATCGCTCCGAGCCTGCTCGCGGCCGACTTCGCCCGCCTCGCCGAGGCGGCCGAGTCGGTCGCGGGGGCCGTCGACTGGCTCCACGTCGACGTCATGGACAACCACTTCGTCCCCAACCTCACCCTCGGCCCGCCGGTGGTCAAGTCCCTCAAGGCCGCCACCGACATCCCGCTCGACTGCCACCTCATGATCGAGGACCCCGAGCGGTGGGCCGTCGGCTACGCCGAACTCGGCGCCGCCAACGTCACCTTCCACGCCGAGGCCAGCGCCGACCCCACCACCCTCGCGGGGCGCCTCCGCTCCGCAGGGACCATGGCCGGGCTCGCCATCGACCGCGACACCCCCGTCGAGGACTACCTCGACCTGCTGCCCGAGTTCGACACGCTGCTCATCATGACCATCAAGGCCGGCTTCGGCGGCCAGGAGTTCATGCCCGAGCTGCTCGACAAGGTCCGCACCGCCCGGCGCCACGCCAAGGCCGGGCACCTCCAGCTCCGCATCGAAGTCGACGGCGGCATCGCCGACGACACCATCGCCGCCGCCGCCGAGGCCGGAGCCGACGCCTTCGTCGCCGGGACCGCCGTCTACGGCGCCGACGATCCAGCCGAGGCCTGCCGCCGCCTGCGAGCCCGCGCCGACGCCGCCAGATGAGCCCGCCATGTCCGCACCCCAGCAGTCTCCCCCAACCGCCCGCAACGGGGCGGAACCCGCACCGCAGCCCGCCCCCGACCTGGTCCTCATAGCCGACTCCGACCCCGAGGTCGCCGAGTTCCTCGCCGGGCGCCTGCGCGCCGACGGCTTCGACACCGCGCTGGCGCGCGACGGCTACCAGGCGCTCGCCGGGATCGCCCTGCGCCGCCCGGGCATCGTGCTGCTGGAGGCCGACCTGCCGTTCATCGACGGCCTCGCCCTGACCAGGCAGCTGCGCTCCGACCCCGCCACGGCCAGCCTGCCGATCATCCTGGTCTGCGCCCAGCCCACCTCGGCCGACAAGATCGCCGGGCTCAAGGCCGGCGCCGACGACTACGTCGCCAAGCCCTTCGACCCCGCCGAGGTCTCGGCCCGCATCGACTCGGCGATCCGCCGCCACCGCGAGATCCGCGAGTCCTCCCCGCTGACCGGCATGCCCGGCAACGACCGCATCCTGCGCGAGCTGACCTCCTGGATCAGACGCGGCGACCCGTTCGCCCTGTGCTACATCGACATCGATCACTTCAAGGCGGTCAACGACGTCTACGGGTTCGTGCGCGGCGACGAGTTCATCAGGGGGCTGGCCGAATGCGTCTACACGGCCGCCGGCGACGCGGGCGCCGCGCCGGTGTTCCTCGGCCACGTCGGCGGCGACGACTTCACGATCCTGTGCACCCCCGGCCACGCCCGCCCCGTCACCGACTTCCTCAACGACCACTTCGCCGCCCGCGTGCGGCAGCTGTGCGATCCGATCGACGCCGAGCGCGGCTACATCGAGCACACCGACCGGGCCCGGCGCGTCACCCGCTCGCGCCTGCCCACCCTCTCGATCGGGGTCGCCCTGTCGACCCGCCGGCCCTTCACCGACGCCTACGAGGCCGTCGCCGAGGCCACCGCCCTCAAGAGCATCGCGAAATCCCACGCCGGGACCTACGTCGCCTTCCCCGACGGGCGGGCCCCGAGCGTCAAGCGCCGCCCCGTCTTCTGGGCCGACGACCGCTGAGGCGCCGCCGGTCACACCGCGACCGGGCGCGAATGAGACAACACTCACGGAATAGGGACCGCTCACTGCGGCCGTGGCACAATTCTGAGTAGCAAACGCGCGTCAGCGGGGTCGGTGAAATTCCGAGCCGGCGGTGAGCGGCCCAGCGCCGCGAGTCCGCGACCCGTCCGCAGCCAGCGGACGGTTGACCTGGTGAGAATCCAGGACCGACGGTCAAAGTCCGGATGGGAGCAGACGCGTCGCACGGCCCGGGCCTTCTCGGGCTGTCGCGAGCCTTTCCTCGACCCCGCCTGCGCGTGTAGGACAACCAGCAGGTAAAGGGGTCACCCGATGTTCACGGGAATCGTCGAGGAACTCGGCGAAGTCGTCAAGGCAGGCGAATCGAGCCTGTCCATCCGCGGTCCGCTCGTCACCTCCGACGTCGGCTTCGGCGACTCGATCGCCGTCAACGGCGTCTGCCTGACCGTCATCGCCCTCGAAGGCGACGTCTTCACCGCCGACGTGATGGCCGAGACCTACCGCCGCACCGTCATCGGCGACCTCGCTCCGGGCGACCGGGTCAACCTCGAACGCGCCGCCACCCTCACCACCCGCCTCGGCGGCCACCTCGTCCAAGGCCACGTCGACGGCGTCGGCGAGATCCTCAAACGGGAGCCCGCCGCGGAGTGGGAGGAAGTGTCCTTCCGCCTGCCGCCCGGCCTGGCCAAGTACGTCGTCGAAAAGGGATCGATCGCCATCGACGGCACCTCCCTGACCGTCGCCGCCGTCGACGGCGACGAGTTCACCGTCGGCCTCATCCCCGCCACCCTCGAAGCGACCACCCTGGGCCGCAAGCAGGCCGGCGACCCGGTCCACATCGAGACCGACGTGACCGCCAAGCACATCGAGAAACTCCTGCAGCACACCGAGGAAGGAAGCGCGCGATGAGCGACATCCGCACCGATGGCGTCGAAGAGGCCATCGCCGACATCGCCGCGGGCAGGGCCGTCATCGTCGCCGACGACGAGCACCGCGAGAACGAGGGCGACCTCATCTTCGCCGCCGAGGACGCCACGCCCGAACTGCTGGCCCTGACCGTCCGCCACACCGGCGGCTACATCTGCGTGGCCATGCCCGGCGAGACCGCCGACCGGCTCGAGCTGCCCCCCGCCTACCACACCAACCAGGACTACAAGGGCACCGCGTTCGCCGTCTCGGTCGACGCCCGCAACGGCGTGACCACCGGCATCTCGGCCGCCGACCGCGCCCGCACCATCCGGGTGCTCGGCGACCCGGCCACCGCCGCGAGCGACCTCAACCGCCCCGGCCACGTCGTCCCGCTGCGCGCCCGCGAGGGCGGCGTCATGGTCCGCGCCGGGCACACCGAGGCCGCCGTCGACCTCGCCCGCCTCGCCGGGAAGGCCCCCGTCGGCGCCCTCTCGGAGCTGGTGAACGACGACGGCACCATGATGCGCCTGCCCGAGCTGCGGGCCTTCGCCGACGAGTACGGCCTCAAGCTCATCACCGTCGCCGAGCTCGCCGCCTGGCGCCAGCGGCACGAGACCCACGTCAGGCGCCTCGCCGAGGCCCGCCTGCCGCTGGAGGCCGGGGAGTTCACCGCCGTCGGCTACCGCGCCCTCTACGACGGCCACGAGCACGTCGCGCTCGTCAAGGGCGACATCGGCGACGGCCTGGACGTCCTCGTCCGCGTCCACTCCGAGTGCCTCACCGGCGACGCCTTCGGCTCGCTGCGCTGCGACTGCGGTCCGCAGCTCCAGGCCGCGCTGCGCGCGGTCGAGGACGAGGGCCGCGGCGTCGTGCTCTACATGCGCGGCCACGAGGGCCGCGGCATCGGCCTGGTCCACAAGCTCCAGGCCTACCAGCTCCAGGACAACGGCCGCGACACCGTCGACGCCAACCTCGAACTGGGCCTGCCCGCCGACGCCCGCGACTGGGTGACCGGCGCGCAGATCCTCGCCGACCTCGGCATCAAGTCGATGCGCCTCTTGACCAACAACCCGGACAAGCGCGCCGGGATCGAGGGCCACGGCCTGGAGGTCCTCGACCGGGTCGCCCTGCCGACCCACACCACGTCCGACAACCTCGCCTACCTGACGACCAAGCGCGACCGCATGGGCCACCTGCTGGAGGACCTGCCGCCGCTCGTGCCCGTCCAGACCGCCGAGGAGGCCGCCTGACATGGCCGGACACGGAGCCCCCGAGATCGTCGTCCCCGACGCCTCGGGCCTGACGCTCGGCATCGCCGCCACGAACTGGAACGCCGAACTGGTCGAGCAGATGCTCGGGCGCGCCCGCACGGCCGCGGCCGACGCGGGGTGCGCCGAGCCGGTGGTGCTGCGCGTGGCCGGGGCGGTCGAGCTGCCGATCGCCGCCCAGGCCCTCGCCAGGCGCTTCGACGCGGTGGTCGCGCTCGGCGTCGTCATCCGCGGCGGCACCGCCCATTTCGAATACGTGTGCAAATCCGTCACCGAAGGGCTCACGCGTGTGGCGCTCGACGAGTCGACGCCGGTGGCCCAGGGGGTCCTGACCGTCGACGACCTCGATCAGGCCGTCGCCAGGGCCGGGTACCGGGACTCGACCGAGGACAAGGGCTACGAGGCGGTGATCGCCGCGCTCGGCGCGGCCCTGGCCGTCCGCTCGCTGTCCTGACTCGACGCGACAAGGGGCGCTCGCCATTGCGAGCGCCCCTTGCGTTGTGGTCGAACCGAAGCCTTTGGGTCGGTCACGACCGACTTCGGACACTTCCGCCCACTTGCGATCGCTCGACGCCACTGCGACCCGGCGTCACTGAAAGCGCTGCTCAGAAACCCCGAAAAAGTGTGATCTGCGTCGCACGGTTGTAGAGTTGGCCCTAACGTCGTAGTGAAATCATCACCCTGTGTGCATGGGTGCTGGCCAGGCCGGCGTCAGTCCATCTTGGGGATGGATCGAGCGGAAATCCACTCATGAGCGGCCTGGCGGCAGAGACGACTCACAGGTGGGAGGAAGCTGTGTTCACAGGCATTCGCGAGCTCACGGTCGACGAGGGCGCACGAGCGGTGCTCGGCGCCGGAGACCAGATCTCGGATGGGGCCGACAGACGGCCGCTGCGGGTGGCGATGGTCGTGCCGCCGTACTTCTCGATTCCCCCCGGCGGCTACGGCGGCGTCGAGTCCGTCGTGGCCGACCTGACCGACGCGCTCATCAAGCGCGGCCACCACGTGACGCTCATCGGCGTCGGCGAGAACGGCACCAACGCCGACCTCGTCTCGGTCTGGCCCCGCCCGATCCCGGAGCGGCTCGGCGAGCCGATGCCCGAGATCCTGCAGGCGGCGCTGGCCCGCAATGCCATTCGCGAACTCGCCACCGGACCGGGCCTGGACATCGTCCACGAGCACACCGGCGCCGGACCGCTCAACGCGATCGCCTACGAAGCCCTGGGCCTGCCCACGGTGGTGACCATGCACGGCCCCGTCGACGAGGACCTGCACACGTTCTACCAGGCCGTCGGCAAGGAGATCGAGCTCGTCGCCATCTCCGAGCGGCAACGCGAACTCGCGCCCGGCCTCAACTGGGCCGGGATGGTGCACAACGCCATCAGCACCGAGACCTTCCCGTTCCGGCGCGACAAGGGACGCTACGGCCTGTTCCTGGGCCGGTTCCACCCGAACAAGGCGCCGCACCTGGCCCTGGAGGCCGCGCACGCCGTCGGGATGCCGCTCATCCTCGCCGGCAAGTGCGCCGAAGCGATCGAAAAGGACTACTTCGAGCGTGAGGTCAAGCCGCGCTTGACCTCTGAGGACATCGTCTTCGGTGAGGCCGACTCCCAGGACAAGCGGCGGCTGTTCGCCGAAGCGCGCTGCCTGCTGTTCCCGGTGCAGTGGGAAGAACCGTTCGGCATGGTTATGATCGAAGCCATGGCATGCGGTACACCGGTGGTCGCGCTCCGTGGCGGCGCCGTCCCCGAGGTCGTCGTCGACGGCAGCACGGGGTACGTCTGCGACCATCCGTCCGAACTGGCCGACGCGCTGCGCCGGCTCGACCGCATCAGTCCCGAGCAGTGCCGCAGGCGCGTCGCCGAGCACTTCGACATCTCCGGGCTCGGCACGGCCTATGAGGACGTCTACCGGCGCGTCCTGCGCGACAAGCAGGCAGCCGCCGAGACCCAGCCGAGGCTGCGCCGCGGCTACGTCGACCTGGACACCGGTCTCGACCGGCGCCACGGCCGCGAACGACAGGCGGTGGCCCGCGGGAGCCGCCCGCCGCTGAGCAACCGAGTCGCCGACCGCCCGCGCTCGGCAGGAGCCGCATGACCTTGAACAGCGATTCCGGGTCGGCACGGCCTCAGGCGTTCAACACGACTGAGCCCGTGCCGACCCAGGGCAACACCGAGGTGGTCACTCTCGTGGAGGGGGCCACCTTCTGCCTGTCCGACCGCAACGGCGACGTCACTCCCGGCGCGGCGCAGGGCCTGTTCGTGCGCGACGCCCGCGTGCTCTCGCGCTGGCAGCTGCATCTGGACGGGCGCCGCCTGCAGCCGCTGACCGTGCTCGGCATGGACGCCTTCGCCGGGAAGTTCGTGCTGCGCCGCCCGCCCCTGCCCGGCAAGGCCGACAGCACGGTCCTGGTGATCCGCGAGCGCCTCGTCGGCGACGGCCTGCGCGAGACGATCACCATCCGCAACCTCGGACGCGAGGCCACCTCGTGCGCGGTCACGCTCCTCATCGACGCCGACTTCGCCGACCTGTTCGCCGTCAAGGAGGGCCGCGTCTCGACCGGCGGTTCCGACGGCGCCGCGAACGGCGCGGAGCTGTGGCTGACCGCCCACTCCGACGTCGGCCGCCAGCTGCGCATCAGCGCCACGGCCGATCCCGACGCCACGCCCGGCGCGCTGAGCTGGAACGTCGTGGTGGGCCCGCACGGGCGGTGGACCTCGGAGATCGTGGCCGAGCCGGTCGTCGCCGGCCGGAAGCTCACGCCCGGCTTCGAGCGCGGCGAGAAGGTCGGCGCGAGCGCCGCGGCCCGCAAGATGGAGGCCTGGCGCCAGGGCAGCACCCCCATCGAGGTCGACGACGCGGCGACGGCGGCGGTGCTGGCCCAGACCGAGACCGACCTGGGGGCGCTCCAGATCTCCGACGAGCGCACCGGCACGCCGTTCGTGGCCGCGGGCGCGCCGTGGTTCATGACCCTGTTCGGCCGCGACAGCCTCCTGACCGCCTGGATGGCGCTGCCGCTCGACGCCGGTCTGGCGATGGGGACACTCGAGATCCTGGCCGCCACGCAGGGCCGGCGGGTGAACCCCTGCAACGATGAGGAGCCCGGGCGAATCCTCCACGAGCTGCGGCTCGGCCCCGAGAGCAAGCACGCGCTCGGCGGCAACCACTACTACGGCAGCGTCGACGCCACGCCGCTGTTCGTGATGCTCCTGGTCGAGGCCTGGCGCTGGGGCGCCGACACCGAGACCGTCCGGCGGCTGCTCCCGGCCGCCGACGCGGCCCTGGAGTGGATCGAGCAGTACGGCGACCGCGACGGCGACGGCTTCATCGAATACCAGCGGGCCACCGACCAGGGCCTGCTCAACCAGGGCTGGAAGGACAGCTTCGACGCGATCAGCTTCGCCGACGGCAGCCCCGGCAACACGCCGATCGCGCTGTGCGAGGTCCAGGGGTACGCCTACGCCGCCTGGCAGGCGAGGGCCGAACTGGCCGACGCGTTCGAGGACCCCGAGACCGCCCGGCACTGCCGCAGCAGGGCCGAGCAGCTGCGCGAGGCCTTCGCCGAGCGGTTCTGGCTGCCCGACCGCGGCTGGTACGCCCTGGCGCTGGACGGCGCCAAGCACCCGGTCGACTCGCTCACCAGCAACGCCGCGCACGCGCTGTGGACCGGCATCGCCGACGACGAGCACGCCGAGGAGCTCATCGCACACCTGTCCACTGAGGACATGGACACCGGCTACGGGCTGCGGACCATGTCGAAGGCGATGACGGCGTACAACCCGATGAGCTACCACAACGGCTCGGTCTGGCCGCACGACACGGCGATCGCCACCGCCGGACTGCTGCGCTACGCCCACCTGCCCGGCGCCGTCAAGCTCGCGCACCGGCTCCTGGGCGGCCTGCTCGACGCCGCGACCGCGTTCGGCGACCGCCTGCCCGAGCTGTTCTGCGGCTTCGACCGCGACCAGTTCTCGCCGCCGCTGCCGTACCCGTCGTCGTGCTCGCCACAGGCCTGGGCCGCGGCCACGCCGCTGCTCCTGGTGCGGTCGACGCTCGGCCTGGAGCCGAACGTGCCGGGGCGCACGCTGCGACTGGCGCCGCACCTTCCCGAGCGCTGGGGCCGCCTGGCCGTGTCCGAGCTGCGGCTCGGCTCGGCGAAGGTCCAGATCAGCGCCGAAGGCCGCCGCGCCGAGGTGCAGGGACTGCCCTCGGACTGGACCCTGGACAACGCCCACGGCCTCGCTTAGGGCCCGCTCAAGAGCCCTGGACGGGGACCGCCGCGCGGCGGCCCTCCGGACGCGGCACCGCCGACCTCATTCGCCCTTGCGGATCTCCTCGACGGCCGCCCGGAAGGCCGGAGCGGCGCGGGCGAAGTAGTCGGCGAGCACCGCGATCTGGTCGGGGTCGAAGGAGGCGAAGATCGCCTCCAGGTTCCGCCGTGCGGGGGACAGGGCCGCGTCGAGGTCGACGCCGTCGGACTCGACGGCCTCCACCAGCACCCGCCGCCGGTCCTCGGGGTCGAGCACGCGGCGCACCAGGCCGCGCTGTTCGAGCCGGTCGATGAGCCGGGTGGTGGCGCCCGTCGTCAGACCCGTCCTGACCGCCAGCTCACCCGAGGTCAGTCGCCCTTCGAGCGCGAGGGCGCCCATCGCGTACAGGTCGGTCGGGCCCATGCCGAGCGCCTGCGCCGTCGCCAGGCCGTGCAGGACCACCGCGTTGAGGTAGCGGGGGTAGACCTCGCCCAGCGCGGCCAGATCGGGCCTTGACGACTCCACGGCAGCCTCCTATAGTTAATATCTGCATTGAAGCAGATAATGAATTGACACAACTTCTGTGTCGTCCAAACTACCAGGAGACCACCCGCATGGACACCGAGACTCAGGCGATCGCCGACCTCATCCACTCCACCGCCGCGGCCTGGGGCGACGGCGACGCCCGCGCCTACGCCGAGCACTTCACCGCCGACGCCAGCTACACCACTTGGGTGGGCACCCTCTACCAGGGCCGTGAGGAGATCGCCCGCTCGCACGAGGCGCTCTTCGCGAAGTTCACCAAGGGCACCCGCCTCGCCGACGAGATCCTCGACGTCCGCTTCTACGGTGCCGATGCGGCGGTGGTCAACACCCGCGGCGAGATCTACAAGGGCGAGGCTCGCCCCGCGGCCGAGAAGATGAGCAAGGTCCAGACCTACACCGTCGTGCGCGAGGAAGGCGGCTGGAAGATCGCGGCGTTCCAGAACACCAAGCGCAAGGCCCTCATGGAGAAGATCTCCTTCAAGTTCGCCCCCGAGACCGTCCCGGCTGGGCACTAGGGGTGGGGTGGAACGAGGCCGGACACCGTCTCGGCCTGGCCCACACCATCCCTAGTGCCCGACCGGGACGGCCCGTTCAGGCCGAGGCGTCGACGCGCGCGAAGTAGGCGTCGACCAGCGGCTTGCCGATGCCCCGCATCCACTCCTCGAAGCCGAGCAGACCGGGGTGGATTGCTCGCAGCGGTTCGATGTCGAGTCGCATCGGGTTCTCGTTGATCGCGGTGAGCGTCTCGGCCGACGACGGGCTGACCTCGCGCAGCCGCTCGATCGGGATCGCCACGTAGGGCACCTCCCGGCCGGTCACCCGACTGATGAGCGCGGCCTTTTCGGCCTGCGTCATCTCGTCCCCGGCCAGCGCATACGCCTCGCCGCGGTGCCGCTCGGGGTCTTCGAAGGCCAGCGCGGCGAACACGCCGATGTCGTCCGCCGCGATGAGCTGCTCGGGCGTGTCGGCCCACAGGGCCGTGACCAGCCTGCCGCCCTGGAGCTCGCGCGGGGAGTCGAACGTATTCTCCATGAACGCCGTCGGGCGCAGGACGGTCAGCGACAGCCCCGTCTCGCGCCACGCCTCCTCGGCGGCCGCCTTGAGCCGCAGCATGGGGATCTTCGACACCATCGGACTGCCGGCGCCGACCGACGAGGAGTGCACGACGTGCGCCACCCCCGCGGCCTTGGACGCGGCGCCGAGCTTGGCGGCGGTGCGGACCTCATGGTCGCCGTCGTGGCCGTAGGGGCCGCCTTCATAGCCGCCCGGGTGGACGCTGAAGACGCCCCAGGCCCCCGTGGCGGCCGCGTCGAGCGAGTCGCGGTCGTCGAGGTCGCCGGTCACGACCTCGATCCCGGTATCGGCCAGCGCCTTCGCGCGCTCGCTCTCGGCGTCGCGGGTGAGTGCGCGGACTCTCCAGCCGTCGGCCAGCAGCCGGGAGGCGACGGCACCGCCCTGCCGCCCGGTGGCGCCGGTGACCAGGATGAGGCGGTCGTTGGGTGTCATGGCAGTTCCTTTCCGTTTCGAGGGCCGCCGGATAGTATCGGAAATTGCGACCCGCTTCCTGAAGCGGAACACTACACCCGTTTAAGTTCGACGCATGAGAGGGGACCGTCCGTGGCCGACGCGGTGCAGCGAGCCGAACGCGCTGACGCCCAGCGCAACCGGCAACGCGTCCTGGAAGTGGCCGACCGGCTGTTCGCCGAGCGCGGTACGGCGGTGACCCTGGGGGAGATCGCCACCGCCGCGGGCGTCGGCGCCGGGACGGTCTACCGGCATTTCCCCACCAAGGACGCCTTGATGGCGACCGTGCTCGACCGCCGGACCGAGCAGCTCACGGAGTGGGGCCGCAGGGTGCGGGCCGAGCTCCCGCCCGGGGAGGCGTTCTTCGCGTTCCTGCGGCACGTGGCCGATCACGCCTTCGCCAACCGGGCCATCTGCGAGGCGCTGGCCTCGCGGGGCGACTGGCACCAGCCGCTGCGGACCGGCGAAGGCGGGTGCAGGGTCGACTCGCCGCTGGCCCTCATGCTGAAGGAAGCGCAGCGTGCGGGCGCTATCAGGGGCGATCTGGGAGCCGAGGACGCGCGGGCCATGATGCTGGGCTACGTGGCCATGGCCCAGGTGCTCAACTCTTCCGAGCGCGCGGGGCACCTGGCCGAGATCATGTGGGGCGCCCTGCGCCCGCAGGGGCAACGAAACTCCGAGTCTCGTAACGAAACGTCGCTCGTCTCTGAGGATCGTAACGAAACTACGGCGACCAATGGTAACGAAACCGCCCACCGCTGCCGCGCCTGCGGCGGCCCCATCGCCGCCGCCGGGACCGGCCGCCCGCCCAAGTACTGCTCGGCGGCCTGCCGCCAGAGGGCCTTCCGAGAGAAGCGCAAGGCCGCGGCCCCCGCGGCCGCGCCCGCAGGGCCGTGAGGGCCGCGTCCGGTCCGAACCGTCAGACCGACAGCGAGTAGCTGTTGACGCGGAAGTCGTGCCCGCCCGCCGAGGAGGTGATCTCCCAGCCGAACTGGATCTGGTCGATGCGCACCTCGGGCATGTGGCCGCTGCTGACCAGCCACTGGCACATGGCGGTGATGTCCACCCACGAGTTCGTGGTGTGCGTGTGCGCCAGGAAGCTGTAGACGGCGTTGGAGCCGTTGCTGCCCTTGTGGAAGTCCCAGTTGCGCCCGCCGAGGTTGACGCTGGCGACCTGGCCGCCGATCGGGCCGACGGGGCCGTACCAGTTGGTCCAGATCATGATCTCGTGCTCGTGGCCGTTGCCCCACACGTCGTAGGCGGTGTTGTAGGCCAGGCCCGAGCCGCTCGGGACGGTGACGTTGTGGGAGCTGGAGACGCTGCCCATGCTCCAGACGTTGCGGCCGAGGGTGTAGGACACGTTCGGGTAGGACTTGATGCCGCCGGTGTTCGGGTGGTCGGCCCACACGCCCCAGTTGCTCGGGGAGTTGGCCCAGATGGACTGGTACCCGGCGCCGGAGCCCCAGATGTTGTTGTAGAGCGTGTAGGGGCCCGACTGCCACTGGGCCCATCGGTCCGAGGAGGACCACGTGGCGGCCTGCGCCGGGGCCTGGAGGCCGCCGACGGCGGCCGCGGCGGCGAGCGGGGCGGCCAGGGCGGTCGTGAGGAGAGACCTGCGTCGCATGGAGTGCTGCCTTTCTCGGTTGTTCCTGTTATCGACGACATTTACAAATGTCGATTGATTAATTAGACCACACGACCAAATTAATGTCCAGCCTGCCCCGCCCCGACCAGCACGGGAAGCGAATCCTCGATCCCGCCCCCGTGTCGGCGGCCGTTTCCGGCGCGCTCCGCCGCTCCGACCGTCCCGCCTGGCGGCACCCGCGCGTATCGGCGTCGCGACCGAGCGGGAAGGCACGTAGAATTCCCTGCCGTGAAGACCTTCGAGCAGCTCTACGCCGAACTCGCCGAGAAAGCACTCACCCGCCCCGAGGGCTCGGGAACCGTCGCCGCCCTCGACGCGGGCGTCCATGCCATCGGCAAGAAGATCGTGGAAGAAGCCGCCGAGGTCTGGATGGCCGCCGAGCACGAATCGGACGACGCCGCCGCAGAGGAGATCTCCCAGCTGCTCTACCACCTGCAGGTCATGATGATCGCCAAGGGCATCGCCCTCGACGACGTCTACAAGCACCTCTAGCCGGCGGCACATCTCCGAAAGGCCCGATCACATGCTCCGCATCGCCGTGCCCAACAAGGGCTCGCTGTCCCAAGGCGCCATCGACATGCTCGCCGAGGCGGGCTACCGCCAGCGCCGCTCCACCCGCGACCTCCAAGTCCTCGACGACGCCAACGAGGTCGAGTTCTTCTACCTGCGCCCCGGCGACATCGCCACCTACGTCGCCTCCGGCGACCTCGACCTCGGCATCACCGGCCGCGACCTGGCCGTCGACTCCGGCGCCGAGATCGACGAGGTCCTCGCCCTCGGCTTCGGCCGCTCGACGTTCCACTACGCCGCGCGCCCGGGCACCGTCGACTCCACCGCCGGGCTCGACGGCCGCCGCATCGCCACGTCCTACCCGGGCGTGGTGCGCCGCAACCTCGCCGTGCACGGGATCGAAGCCGAGATCATCAAGCTCGCCGGTGCCGTCGAGAACGCCATCGCCCTGGGTGTGGCCGACGCGATCGCCGACGTCGTCGAGACCGGCACCACCCTCAAGCAGGCGGGACTGGCCGTCTTCGGCGAGCCGATCATGCGCTCCGAGGCCATCCTCATCCGCAAGAGCGGCAACGGCGACGCCGCCGGAGTCGAGCAGCTCCTGCGCCGCCTGCGCGGCGTGCTGGTGGCCCGCTCCTACGTCATGCTCGCCTACGACGTGCGCGCCGAACTGCTCGAGAAGGCCGTCGAGCTCACCCCCGGCATCGAGTCGCCGACGGTCTCGCCGCTGCATCGGGAGGGCTGGGTGGCCGTCCAGTCGATGACCGAGCGCGCCGACCTGCACCGGGTCATGGACGCGCTCTACGAACTGGGTGCCCGCGGGATCCTGGCCTCCGACATCGATGCCTGCCGCCTCTAACTGAGCCTGGGTTGCTCCGCGGCGGCCGCCGCGTCGGCCCGCTCGCGCAGCTCGGCGGCCATCGCCACGGCCTCGGCCGCGTCCCGGTGGGGCGCCACGGCGTGGCGCCCCGCGCTCCCCGCCGTCATGGCCGTGACCGTCGCCACGCCCTGGCGGCGCTGGATCGGGCCCTGGACGACCTTGACCCACTGGATCCGCGCGTAGGGCACGGCCAAGACGCGGTTGACCATGAACCCGCCGCGCACGAGGAACGCGTGCTCGTCGAGCGCGGCGCCGCTGCGCCCCCACTGGAGGGGCATCCGCCAGCGGACCCGCCGCGGCGGGCGCTCGATTTCGATCCGGTCCCACGGCACGCCAGGCAGCGCCGTCGACGCCACGAGTCCGACCTGTTCGAGGTCGCCGACCGGCAGGAGCGAGGAGACGGCGGCGCTCTGGTTCGGGCTCTCCTGGGCGGCGGACGCGGTCGAGGCCTCCACCGACCGCCACCGCTTGAACCGCCACAGCAGCGGCTCGGACACGCTGACGGTGGTCACCCGATCGAGCGGCACGGTCTCGTGGACGCGGTCGGTCAGGCCCCGCTCGATGAGGAACCGCCGCTCGGACTCGGCCAGGCGGAAGCGGCAGTGGCGCAGGAAGGAGTTCACGGTGCGGAAGGTGCTCTGGAGGTAGCCCACCAGAGCCGGCGCGATCAAGCCCACCCACAGCGTGTTCGCGACGGCGCCCGCACCGAAGAAGTAGCTGCTGACGCCGAAGGCGATCCCGACGACGAGGAGCACCACCACCTGCACCGGCAGCCACCGGAGGAATGAAGCGTAGGCGAGCCGCGCGACCGGCACAGTGGGGACCAGCGGCGTCGTCTCCGGTGCCGGGGCCGCCTGTCCCTCATCGGCCGCGGCGGTCGGTTCGGGGGCGCGCCCGGCGACCGCCAGCAGCTCGGATCGGAGCGCGAGCGCCTGGTCGTGCTTGAGGTAGGACAGGCGGTCGTTCGCCCCGTCCGACCCGGCGATCTCGATGCGGAGCTGCGCGAGGCCGAAGACCCGCGCCTGGATCGGGCGCACCACGTCGACGGACTGCAACCGGTCCAGCGGCACCGTGCGATGGCTCCGGCTGAGCACGCCCGCGAAGATGTGCAGGTCGGTGCCGTGGATGAGGAAGCCGCGGTACTGGATCGAGATGAGGCTCACGATGCCGCCGCCGATCGCCGCCACCGCGGCCGCGAAGACGGCGAAGAGGAAGTTGCGGGAGGTGAACACCTGCAACCCGACGGCGGCGGCGACCGCCGCGAAGAACCGGAAGCTCTCCAGCAGCGGCGTCAGCGGGTGCAGGCGCCGCCGCGGCAGCGATTCGATCGGTGGCGGCGGGGGCGGGCCGATCGGCGCGGGGGCCATCGGCGGGGCGGGCCGCTGATCGGTCCCGGCCGCCTCAGGGGCGGGATCGGCCGGGCCGCTCACAGGCCCTCCCGCACCTCGGCCGCGCGGGCGGCGAGCCGGTCCCGCAGCTCCGAGGCCGCGCCCGGATCGAGCCCCGGGACTTCGGTGACGGTGCCCGGTGCGGCGGTGCGGATCTCCACCGTCGTCAGGCCGAACGTGCGCTCGATCGGCCCGGCCTTGAGGTCCACCAGCTGGATGCGCCCGTACGGCACGATGCTCAGCTGCCGGAACAGGATGCCGTGCCGCACCAGCAGGTCCTGCTCGCGTTCGGCGTAGCCCCAGGCGCGGACGGCCCGCGCGATGACCACCGCCCGCACCGCGGCCAGAACCGCGACGGCGCCGAGGGCGATCCACAGCCCGTCGAGGCCGAGCAGGACCGTCAGCGGGATGAGCGCGGCGGCGAGGAGGAGCAGCATCCGGCCGCCCATGCCGAGCAGCCGGACCGTCCGCAGCTGCGGCGCCATCGGCCTCCAGTCGAGTTCGGTCGGCCACCGGTCCCAGACCTGCGCGTGAGCGTTCATGGTTCAATCATCCAACTTCACCGTCTCGCACGGGAACCCGCGGGAGGTGAGGAAGTCTCTGAGCGGTTCCAGGTGCTCCTCGCAGGCGGCCCACCGCTTGACGCGGTCGGCGCTGTGCAGCCGCGGGTTGCGCCACTGGAGCATCCAGGCGGCGGTGCGGCGGCAGCCCCGCGAGGAGCAGACGGGCGTCTCGGCGTTCTGGCTCACGCCACGATTGTGCGTCACAGGGGACTCAGCCGCGACGGGGCCACACGGCCGTGTCGATGAACGTCTCAACGGCCCCGACGATGTCGGCCAGCGCGTACGCCGACTCGACGAGCGGTCGGCCGGGCACGAACATGCCGTGGTCGGCGCCGGCGATCTCGCAGACCTCGCCGGGCAGCTCGCGCGCGAGCGCGGAGTTCCACGCCGGGTCGGCGGTGCCGCCGATGAGCAGGTACGGGGCGGTGGCGCGGCGCAGCGCCTGCACGATCGGGTAGTCCTGGAGCAGCGGCGTGAACCAGATCGCCGGGAGCCCGTGGTGGGCGGCCAGGACGGCCGCGGCGCTGCCGAGCGACTTGCCGACCAGCAACGGAGGATCAGCGTTCACTCCGGTTCGGGTGGTGGTGGGCTGGCGGGTGGGGTCATCGTTGTGGGCGCGGTCGAGCGCGGCCTCGACCTGGTCGCACACGCCGTCGACCATGGTCTGCGCATCGGCGGTGAGCCGCTCGGGGCGCTGCCACTCCACCGGGTAGATGTGGGCGCCCCGCGACTGGAGGGCGACGTGGGCGAACATCAGCAGCGGCCCCTGCACCCCGTAGTTGCGGCCGGGGAGGAGGAGGGCCTGTCGACGACGAGCCATGAGGTGAATTCTAGTTCCGTGCGGCCCCGGAGGCGGGCACCGAACGATGCGGTGCCGCGGCGCGGGGGAGAAGAGGGAGCCGCACGGCCACGGGGGAAGCCGTGCGGCTTGCTCACAGCATAGCGCTCCGACATATTGCAGCAACGGATTGAATCGGCGCGGCGTGTCACTTGCGGGGGCAAAACGCGTTTCCAACCGCGACGGTCCGCACGCTATCGCCTTACGACAGTCTGCGATCCTGAAGCGGCCCAACGCCACCCCCGGCAAGTGTCGGATAGCCGACTCAAAGCGGGCCGGCGTGTCGCGCCAGGGCGCCGATCGCGGCGGCGCGTCGCGATCCTCCGCCACGCTCACGATCCTCGTACGGGCGAATTAGTATCGACAGCACCAGACCGAAGCAGCAGGGAGCAGGAGTCCATGGGATCACCCGACGCCGACCGTTCGGACCGTCTGACGCCGGCGGAGAACGCCGCCTTGCTCGAGAAGGCGCTGTTCGAGATCAAGAAGGTCATCGTCGGCCAGGACGCGCTGGTCGAGCGGATGTTCGCCGCGCTGCTCGCCCGCGGCCACTGCCTCATCGAAGGCGTCCCCGGCGTCGCCAAGACCCTCGCCGTCGAGACCATGGCCAGGGTCGTCGGCGCCGAGTTCCAGCGCATCCAGTTCACCCCCGACCTGGTGCCCTCCGACATCATCGGCACCCGCATCTACCGCCAGTCCTCGGAGGCCTTCGACGTCGAGCTCGGCCCGGTCTACACCAACTTCGTGCTCGCCGACGAGATCAACCGCGCCCCCGCCAAGGTCCAGTCCGCGATGCTCGAGGTCATGGCCGAGCAGCACATCTCCATCGGCGGCGAGACCCACCGCCTCCCCAAGCCGTTCCTGGTCATGGCCACCCAGAACCCCATCGAGCAGGAGGGCGTCTACCCGCTGCCCGAGGCCCAGCGCGACCGCTTCCTGTTCAAGATCAACGTCGGCTACCCCACCGACGCCGAGGAACGCGAGATCGTCTTCCGCATGGGCGTCGACATCCCCACCCCCGACCGGGTCCTCGACGCCGACGACATCCTCCGCCTCCAGCGGGCCGCCGACAGCGTCTTCATCCACAACGCCCTGGTCGACTACGCCGTGCGGATCGTCATGGCCACCCGCAATCCCACCGCCGCCGGGCTCGGCGGCCTCGCCCGCCACATCCAGTACGGCGCCAGCCCCCGCGCCTCGCTCGGCCTCATCCGCGCCACCCGCGCCATCGCGCTGCTGCGCGGCCGCGACTACGCCCTGCCGCAGGACCTCGACGACATCGCGCCCGAAGTCCTGCGCCACCGACTCGTCCTGTCCTACGACGCCATGGCCGACGGCATCGCCACCGACCAGATCGTCGGCCAGCTCCTCGCCGCCGTCCCCGCCCCCACCGTCACCCCGCGCCAGGACGCGGCGCCGCGCCCCACGCCGAGCCCGCAGCGGCCCGGAGCCTGGTAGAGCGGTGGCCCCTGTGAACGCCGCCGACCTGCGCACCCTCGACCGGCTGCAGCTGCTCATCACGCGCCGGCTCGACGGCCTGCTCCACGGCGACTACCTCGGCCTGCTGCCCGGGCCCGGCTCCGAACCCGGCGAGGCACGGGAGTACCGGCCCGGCGACGACGTGCGACACATCGACTGGCCCGTCACCGCCCGCACCACCGTCCCGCACGTCCGCACCACCGTCGCCGACCGCGAACTCGAGGCCTGGCTCGCCGTCGACCTCTCGCCCAGCCTCGACTTCGGCACCGTGAACATGCTCAAACGCGACCTCGCGGTCAACGCCGTCGCGGCCTTCTCCTACCTCGCCGGGAGGGGCGGCAACCGCGTCGGCGCCGTCGTCACCGAAGGCGGCCGGTCCAAGGCCATCCCGCCTCGGCCCGGGCGCGCCGGATCGCGCTCGCTGCTGCGCGCGGTCACCGAACTCCCCAGGGGCACCGGCCCGGGCAACCTGCCCGAACTGCTCGACACCACCCGCCGCCACACGCGGCGGCGCGGCATGGCCATCGTCATATCAGATTTCATCGACGAGGGCGACTGGCCCCGCGAGCTGCGCCGCCTGAGCGTGCGCCAGCAGGTGCTGTGCGTCGAGGTCGTCGACCCCGCCGAACTGCGGCTCCCCGACGTCGGCGTCCTCGACCTCATCGACCCCGAGACCGGCGACCACGTCGAGGTCCAGACCGCGGGCGCCCGCTTCCGCGCCCGCTACGAGGCCGCCGCAGCCGAGCAGCGCGCCCGCATCGCCGCCGGCATCCGCGGCGCCGGCGCGGCGCACCTGCGCCTGTCCACCGGCGCCGACTGGCTGCGCGACATCGCCGCGTTCGTCGCCGAGCGCCGCCACCTCGCCGCCTACCGCTAGACATCCGAAGGAGACCCGTTGATCCGCCTGCTCGAACCGGCATGGCTCTTGGCGCTCATTGCGGTGGCCGCGCTCGCCGGCGTCTACGTCTGGGCGCAGTTCGCAAGGCAGCGGACCGCCGTGCGCTTCGCCAACACCGCGCTGCTGGCCAAACTCGTCCCCAAGCTCCCCGGCTGGCGGCGCCACCTCCCCGCCGGGCTCATGGTCATCGCGCTCGCCGTCCTGGTCGGCGGCATGACCCGCCCCGCCGTCGACGTCGAAGAACCGCAGGAGCGGGCCACGGTCATCCTCGCCATCGACGTCTCGCTGTCCATGATGTCCACCGACGTGGACCCGACGCGGATCGACGCCGCCAAGACCGCCGCCGTCGACTTCGTCGAGGAGCTGCCCGCGCAGTACAACGTCGGCCTGGTCTCCTTCGCCGGATACGCCTCGGTCGTGGTGCCCCCCACCAAGGACCGCGCCCAGCTCACCACCGCCATCCGCGGCCTGAACCTGGCCGAGGCCACCGCCACCGGCGACGCCGTCTTCGCCTCCCTCCAAGCCGTCCAGCAGGTCCTCAACGACGGCTCCGGCGAGCTCGCGCCCGCCCGCATCCTGCTGCTCTCCGACGGCTACCGCACCGCCGGGCGCAGCGTCGGCGAGGCCGCCGACGCCGCCGCCGCGGCCGAGGTGCCCGTCTCCACGGTCGCCTTCGGCACCGACGAGGGCGTCATCGAACTCGAAGAGCAGCTCGTCGCCGTCCCCGTCGACCGCGAGGCCCTGTCCGGCCTCGCCGAGGAGACCGGCGGCACCTACTACGAGGCCGCCTCCGTCGAGGAGCTGCGCGAGGTCTACGAGGACATGGGCTCCTCGCTGGGCTACCGCACCATCGCCGAGGACATCTCGCAGTGGTTCATCGGCATCGCGCTCGTGCTGCTGTTCACCGCCGCCGGACTCAGCCTCGCCTGGACCTCGCGCGTCCCCTGACCGACCGCGCCGCGGCGGCGCCGACTACCAGCCGGACTGTGCCAAGCGGCACACGGTGCGTGAAGGCCGCTTCGCCGCCGATCGGCGCCGTCGCTACGATCGTCCGTGGCTTCATACCAAGATCCTGAGGGAGTTCGAACAATGGCGCGCACCGTCCTCGTCACCGGAGGCAATCGCGGGATCGGTCTCGCTATCGCCCAGGCGTTCGCGAAGCGCGGCGACAACGTCGCCGTCACCCACCGCGGCTCCGGCGCCCCAGACGGCCTGTTCGGCGTCCAGTGCGACATCACCGACGCCGACTCGGTCGACGCGGCCTTCACCGCGGTCGAGAACGAGTTCGGCCCCGTCGAGATCCTCGTCGCCAACGCCGGCATCACCGACGACACCCTCATCCTGCGCATGAGCGAGGAGCAGTTCGGCAGCGTCGTCGACACCAACCTCGCCGGCGCCTGGCGCGTCGCCAAGCGCGCCTCCGGCAAGATGCTCCGCGCCAAGTTCGGCCGCATGATCTTCATCTCCTCGGTCACCGGCCTCTACGGCAACGCCGGGCAGACCAACTACGCCGCCTCCAAGGCCGGCCTGGTCGGCCTCGCGCGGTCCATCACCCGCGAACTCGGCAGCCGGAACATCACCGCGAACGTCGTCGCCCCCGGCTTCGTCGAGACCGACATGACCGCGAAACTGCCCGATGACCAGCGGAAATCCTACCTCGACGCGATCCCCGCGCGGCGCTTCGCCGCGCCCGAGGAGGTCGCCGGGACGGTCGCCTGGCTCGCGGGCGACGACGCGGGATACGTCAACGGCGCGGTCATCCCCGTCGACGGCGGTCTGGGCATGGGCCACTAGACCCCGGCCACACCGCGCCCTTGACGCCGCGCCCCACACTCGAACAAGTGCAATAGTTTTCCACGGAGGAACTTGATGTCTGGAATCTTGGACGGCAAACGACTGCTCATCACCGGTGTCATCACCGAGCAGTCCCTCGGGTTCGGGGTGGCCAAGTACGCCCAGGAGCAGGGGGCCGAAGTCGTCCTCACCGGCTTCGGGCGCATGTCCCTGGTCGAGCGGATCGCCAAGAAGCTGCCGAAGCCCGCGCCCGTCATCGAGCTCGACGTGACCGACCCCGAGCAGCTCGACGCCCTCGCCGGGAAGGTCCGCGAGCACGTCGACGGCATCGACGGCGTCCTCCACTCCATCGCCTACGCGCCGCCCTCGGCGCTCGGCGGGAACTTCCTGAACACCCCGTGGGAGGACGTCGCCCAGGCCCTCCAGGTCTCGGCCTTCTCCTACAAGTCCCTGGCCGTCGCCTGCCTGCCGCTGATGGGCGAGGGCGGCGCGGTCCTCGGCCTCACCTTCGACGCCACCCAGGCCTGGCCGGTCTACGACTGGATGGGCGTCGCCAAGGCCGGCCTCGAGTCCGCCAACCGCTACCTCGCCCGCGACCTGGGCCCCAAGGGCATCCGAGTCAACCTCGTCTCGGCCGGACCGCAGCGCACCATGGCCGCCAAGTCCATCCCCGGCTTCGAGGCCTTCGAGGAGGCCTGGACCAGGCGCGCCCCGCTCGGCTGGTCCCTGACCGACTCCGAGCCGGTCGCCAAGGCCTGCGCGGTCCTCCTGTCCGACCTGTTCCCCGCGACGTCGGGCGAGATCGTCCACGTCGACGGCGGCTTCCACGCCGTCGGAGTCGAGCGCACCGAGAGCTGACGGCGACCCATGCCTGAATACGACGCAGTCATCCTGGTCTCCTTCGGCGGGCCCGAAGGACCGGCCGACGTCCTGCCGTTCCTGCGCAACGTCACCCGCGGCCGCGGCATCCCCGAGGAGCGCCTCGAAGCGGTAGCCGAGCACTACCACCACTTCGGCGGCATCTCGCCGATCAACCAGTGGTGCCGCGAGGTCATCGACGCCCTCCGCGCCGAATTCCGCGCCGGCGGCATCGACCTGCCGATCTACTGGGGCAACCGCAACTGGCCGCCGATGCTGGTCGACGCGGTCACCCAGATGACCGCCGACGGGGTGCGCCGCGCGCTGGCCGTGTGCACCAGCGCCTACGGCTCGTACTCCTCGTGCCGCCAGTACGTCGAGGACATCAACGCCGCCCGCGCCGCCGTCGGCGAATCGGCCCCGGTCATCGACAAGGTCCGCCACTTCTTCGACCACCCCGGCTTCGTCGGCGGGTTCGCGAAGCAGCTGCGCGGCAGTCTTGACCAGATCGCCGACCAGTCGGCCACCCGCGTGGTCTTCACCGCCCACTCGATCCCCGCGACCATGGAGGACTGCTCCGGCCCCGCCGGGGCCCGCTACTCCGACCAGGTCGCCGAGGCCGCCGCGCTCGTCGCCGAGCATGCCGGGTGGACCGGGCCGTTCGACGTGGTGTGGCAGTCCCGCTCGGGCCCGCCCGCGATGCCGTGGCTGGAGCCCGACATCAACGACCACTTCAAGGTCCTCGCCGCCGAGGGCGTCGACACCGTCGTGGTCAGCCCCGTCGGCTTCCTCTCGGACCACATCGAGGTGCTGTGGGACCTCGACAACGAGGCCGCCGAGACCGCCGCGGGCCTGGGCCTGCGCTACCTGCGGGCCGGGACGCCCGAGATCGGCGCCGACCTGGTCGGCATGTTCCGCGACCTGGTCGCCGAGCGGGTCGCGGGGGCGCCCGTGCGGCGCCTGGGCAAGCTGCCGGTGTGGGACCCGATGGTCGAGGGCTGCTGCCCCGCCCGCCGTCCCCCGGCGCCCGAGAAGCACCGACGCTAGTCACGAGCCCGGGCGGCCGCGCCGCCCGGGCTCATCGTCCACTGAGGTACGCGTAACCGGGTCTTCGCCGGAATGTGACTCGTGACATGCTTATAAGCGTGGAACCCGCATTCATCTGGATCATCGTCGCAGTGATCCTCGGCGTGGCCGAACTGTTCACCGGCACCCTCGTGCTCGCCATGGTCGCCGGAGGCGCCGTCCTGGCCGCCATCGGCGCCGCGGTCGGCGCCCCGCTGTGGATCCAGGCCGTCCTCTTCGCCGCGGGCTCGGCCGCCTCGATCTGGGGCCTGCGCCCCTTCCTCAAGCAGGCCCTCGACTCCAGCGGCGACAGCCAGCCCATGGGCACGCGCGCCCTCCAGGGCAAAGAGGCCCTCGTCCTCGAGAAGGTCGACTCCAGCGGCGGCCTGGTCGAGATCTCCGGCGACAACTGGACCGCCTACCCCCTGGAGCCCGATGAGGTGCTGGAACCCGGCGATCGCGTGACAGTGGTAGAAATCAAAGGAGCCACCGTCATCGTCTGGCGACAGACATAACAGGAAGCCCGTACTAGACCGGCGAACACTGGAGGCAGAACTCAACCATGGACCCGCTCGGCATACTCCTGCTCATCGTGGTGGTATTCCTGGTCATCGTGCTCGCGCGATCGCTCAGGATCGTCCCCCAGCAGTGGAACTACATCATCGAGCGTCTCGGCAAGTACCGCCGCACGCTCGAACCCGGCCCGCGACTGCTCGTGCCCTTCATCGACTCCGTCCGCGCCAAGGTCGACCTGCGCGAACGCGTCGTCAACTTCCCGCCGCAGCCGGTCATCACCGAGGACAACCTCGGCGTCCAGATCGACACCGTGCTGTACTACATCATCACCCAGCCCACCGCCGCGGTCTACAACATCGACGACTACCTCGCCGGTGTCGAGCAGCTGACGACCACCACGCTGCGCAACGTCGTCGGCGCGATGGACCTGGAGCAGACCCTCACCAGCCGCGAGGAGATCAACTCCCGCCTGGCCACCGAGCTCGACAAGGCCACCGACAAGTGGGGCCTCAAGGTCACCCGCGTCGAGCTGCGCTCCATCGAGCCGCCGATGAGCATCCGCGACGCCATGGAGAAGCAGATGCGGGCCGAGCGCGACCGGCGCGCCGCGATCCTCAACGCCGAGGGCACCAAGCGCGCCGCGATCCTCATGGCCGAGGGCGATCAGCAGTCCGCCGTCCTGCGCGCCAAGGGCGAGCGCGACTCCGAGGTGCTCCGCGCCGACGGCCAGGCCAAGGCCATCCAGACCGTCTTCGCGGCCATCCACAACGCCAAGCCCACCGACCGGCTCCTGACCTACCAGTACCTCCAGACCCTGCCGCAGATCGCCTCCGGCGACGCCAACAAGGTGTGGGTCATCCCGGCCGAGCTCACCAGGACCCTCGGCAGCATCGGCAACGCCTTCGGCGGCGTCGAAGCGCCCAGCGACGAGGACGAGGACATCGAGGTCGACACCAGCGCCCTGGAACTCGACGAGTCCGCGGCCCAGGCCCTGGAGGCCGCGCAGCAGGCCGCCAGCGAGGTCAAGGACGTCGGCGAAGGCCGGAAGGCGGCCAACGAGCTGCCCCCGCCGCCCGAATAGCGACAAGGAGGCGCCCCGGACCGCTCGGTCCGGGGCGCCTTTTGCTGTAATCGAGGGGTGCCCGACACGATCCCGATCGACGACCCCGACGACGAGCGGCTCGGCGACTACCGCGCCCTGACCGACCTGGCCCTGCGCACCCGCTTCGAGCAGCCTCACGGGCTGTTCATCGCCGAAGGCAGGCAGGTCGTCTCCCGGGCGCTGCGCGCCGGGTACCGGATGCGCTCCATGCTCATCGACGCCAAGCGCGCCGACCAGCTCGCCGGCCTCGCCGAAGGGGCGCCGTGCTACACGGCCGGACCGGAGGTCCTGGAGTCGGTCACCGGCTTCCACGTCCACCGCGGCGCCCTGGCGTCCTTCCACCGCAAGGCCCTGCCCGCCCCCGCGCGGATCCTCGAAGACGCACGGCGCCTCGTCGTCCTCGAAGGGATGAACAACCACACCAACATCGGCGCGATCTTCCGCGTCGTGGCCGGGCTCGGCTTCGACGGCGTCCTCCTCGCTCCCGACTGCGCCGACCCGCTGTACCGGCGCAGCGTGCGCGTGAGCATGGGGGAGGTCTTCGCGATCCCCTACACCTACCTCGACCCGTGGCCCGACGGCCTCAAAGACCTCAAGCACGCCGGGTTCACCCTCATCGGGCTCAGCCCCTCCGCGGGCGCGGTCGACCTGCGCCGCATCAGCGCCGCCGACCGGGAGCGCCCGGCCCTGATGTTCGGCGCCGAAGGGCCCGGCCTGACGGCCGCGGCGCTGGCCGCGTGCGACCGCACCGCCGTCATCCCGATGCACGCGGGCGTCGACTCGCTCAATGTCGCCGCGGCGACCTCGGTGGCCTGCTGGGAGCTCTCGCAGGCGGAGCCTAGAGACTGACGGTCGTGAACTCGGACTCGCAGGGCGGGCCCCACGTGTAGTTGAAGCGGCCCGCGTCGAGCTCCAGGTGGGCCGCCAGCGCGGTGTGCGTCTGGAGTTCGGCCGGATCGGTCTCGACCGGGTGGCGGCAGATCGCGATCGCCCCGCCCTCGTGGTCGCGCATGGCCGCGTGCAGGTCCTCGGCGGACACCGGGGCGTCCAGCAGCGTCTCCATGCGCTCGCACCGGTGGTAGGTGGAGACCCGCCCGGACTCGAGCCAGCTCTGGTGCACCCCGAGCGCCTCGGGGGTCCGGAAGTGGTTGGCGTGCACCAAGGGCTCCGCCGTGTCCTGGTAGATCACGCGCGAGCCGAGCGGCGAGGTCTCGACCGTCGCCACGCCGCCGTCGACGCTCCCGACGAAGAAGTTCGCCGAACACGCGGGCCGCGGCGCCACCGCGTACCCGACGGCCTGCTCGAAACTCGTGGACTGGAGGATCCGCCACGTCCGCAGATGGAACGGCACGGAATCGGCCTTCCAGTCATCCGCGCTCGCCCCCAGGCCGTTGACGCACAACCCGATACCGGCGCTGTTGAGGCCGATCTTCGCGCCCGCGACGCCGGCCTCGGTGAAGCCGAGCACCGTCGTCTCGCCGCTCTTCCACTGCAGGAGCGCGCCCTCGATGCCGGTGAACCAGTCCCAGTTCTGCCCGAGCTGCACCCCACCGCCCTCGAAGGCGTCCCGCCCTCCGAACGACGTGCACTCACTGCGAATACTCTCAGCGGTCGGCTTCCCGAACTCGCTCCAAGCGCTGTAGAGCAGCTCATACCTCGCATTGAGCAGCGCGATGTCGAGCAGCGCCTGGCCCGAGCCCTCCGCGATGCCGTCCATGATCGCCCGGTAGGCGGCGTCCTTCCCGGTGAACTGCCCGAGGTAGCGCTGCGAGCGCTCGGCGAGCTGATCCTCCTTGAGCCCCGAGGTGAGCATCCGGGAGCGGTAGACCTCGATGTTGTTCGCGATCTGGTCCTTCAGCTGCCGACCGTGCTGCACGCCTTGGCGATACGGACTGCCTTGGAGATGAAGGAGGGGAAGTTCACTCATGGCACCCATTGTGGCAGAAGCGACACTGGATGTCACTCGCGATTCAGCGGCCCATGAGCGCCTGTTCGACCTGCGAATAATGCACGGTCCACCACTTGACCAGCCCCGTCTGACCGGGAAGCAGATGATCACAGGCGGAGTTGTGACGCACGTAATGCCACTCGATGACCCAGTTGTCGGTCAGCCGATCCCACCACAACTGATGCGTGGCGAGCCCGATCTCCGGTTCTCCCACGTCGAACACCGATCGGTAACCTCCGGCGAAGGCCCGGATCCGATCGCAGTCCAGGCCCCGCTCGTCGCCGTACGTGAAATAGAACACGGCAGCCCGGGCCATCTCCCGCGCATAGGAGGCGACCGTCAACCGGTCCCAGTCCAGAATCGCCGAGACCGCATCGTTCGGAGCGTGGAGCACGTTGTGCGGGTGCAGGTCTCCGTGCGTATAGCCGACGTACTGCGGCGCCATGTCAGGAGGACGACGATCACCCAACCGGACCAGCAGCCCCCGCTTCAAGCGAAGCGTCTGCTCGGCGGTGGCCTCGAACCCGGTCTTGTCCCCGCGCCCCGCCGCCACCAGATCGAGCAGCCGGTCGACCTTCTGCAGCGCGGCCTCCGTCGTCGGCGGAGCCTCGACCTTGGGAGGCCGGTCTGCCGGAATGGCGGTGTGCAGCGTGCGATGCAGCCGTCCGATGACCGACCCGAGCTCCCGGCACGAGTCCTTCGACATCGACAGCCCGGACCGGTGTCGGCCGCCGACCCACGGGAAGACCCCGAACTCCTCGCCCTCCAACAGAATGGTCGACATCCCGGCCCGGCTCGGCGTCGGCAGCACCACCGGCACCCCCGAGGCGCCCAGCGTCTGCAGCACATGGAACTGAAACTGGAGCTCAGCCCCAGTGACATCCCGGAACAACTTCAGCAGGTACGACCCCGATGAGGCATCGACGCGCCAGCTCCGGTTCATCAGACCGGTCTGGACACGCTGCATCCGGTAGATCTGGCCGAGGTCCCAATGTGTCAGCGCCGCGTCAGGGAGTCGAGGCGCGGTCACGGTCATGGCATAAGCGTAACCGCCCCGCGCCCGACGAACGGACCGCGAACCCCCCTGCGACAGCGGCCGCGGCCGTCGTGTAAAGTTTCATCTCGCGCGCCGGGGAGGTCGAAACATCTCACTGGCAGGCAAAACAAACTCCATATACACTCTCTGTGTGCCCGCGCGAGTGGCGGAATGGCAGACGCGCTAGCTTGAGGTGCTAGTGTCCTACTAATGGACGTGGGGGTTCAAGTCCCCCCTCGCGCACCAGAGGTTCCCTATCAGGGACTAGATGTTTTTGAACACCGTTTTCAGTGGCGTTATCCGTAGGGGTAGCGCCATTCGTGTCTCTACGATCGCACACCCATCGGACCAGTGGCCTGACCGTTTCGGCGTGTTCGGTCCGTTTCACGGTAGGTCCGTGGTCGCCTCGGTCGAGGAAGAGCTTGGAGAAGCAGACTCGGTTGAGCATCCGCCGGACATCATCGGCAGCGTCACGATAGAACCGCTTCGGATCGCACAGCAACCGCAGTAGCAGGTCGACGGTCTCCCCGGCCTGGTCGAGCCGCTGTGCGTGAGCGTCGGCGAGCCGGGCATTGATCGCCTCGCACTGGTCGCGGAGGCGGCGGATCTTGGCGGTGAGCTTGTCGGCGGGCCAGTCGGGATGGCCGATGAGGTCGACGCATTGGTTCTCAGCGGTCTCCAGGCGCCGCAGCTCGCGTTCTAGTTCCCGCCGCGTTGCCTCGGTCACGGATCCTTCGGCTTCGAGCGCATCGGATAGGCCCTCGCGGATCTGGTCGGCTTCGCTCTGGCTGATGGTGACGGTGGCCCAGTGGGTGACGACATGGTCTTCGACGGCGTCGACGGCCATCCGGGGAAGGTCGCATTCGCCGTTGGCCCGGCCCAGGCACAGGAAGTAGAAGTAGTAGCGGTCGGTCTTGGACTTGGCACGTTCGAGGGTGAGTCGCCGGTTGCAGCGGGCGCAGTGAACCAGTCCTTTGAGGTAGTGGTCCCATTTGCGGTCTCTGGTCCCGGCGTTGCGCTGGACATACAGCACCTGCTGGACCTGCTCGAACAGCTCGGGTGTCACGAGCGGCTCGTGGCGGCCGTCGTATACGCGTCCTTTATAGGGGAGCTTGCCGAGGTAGTAGCGGTCCTTGAGGATCTTGCCGATGGCGTGGATCGACAGTTCGCATCCGGCCGGGTAGCGCTTCGTCGGCCGGGTGCGCAGCCCGGCGGCGGTGACGGTCTCGCGGAGTTGCTTGAAGGTGTACTGTCCGGGGTGGCGTAGTGCTCGAACAGCATCCGCACCAGCGGCGCACGCTCGGGATCGGGAACGACGGTGCGGACCGGACGGCCCTCAACCGACTCAGTGGTGTTCAGGTATCCCAGCCGAGCCCGGTTCGGCGTGCCGCCGCGCTGGGCCTTGGCTTCCATCTTGTAGGCGATGTCGTCCCCAGCCGCGCGCGACTGGTACTCGTTGACCACGTCGAGGATGCCGGCGAGCATGTCGCCGGAAATCGAGTCGGCGGTGGGGTCCTTGACCGACAACAGGGAGACGCCGAGCTGTTTGAGGTCGCGGCGGGTCATGGCGGCGTCGGCCGCGTTGCGGAAGATCCGCGAGCGCATGTAGATGACGATCGCGTCGACGTCACCGCGCTCGCGGACGCGCTCCATCATCGCGTTGAACCGCGGCCTGCGGTCGATCGTCTTCGCCGAGCGCCCCGGCTCCACGTACTCTTCGACGACCGTCAAACCGAGCTGGCCAGCCAGCTCGGTGCACGCCTTCCGCTGCGCGGGGATGGAGTTTCCCTCGGGATCGTAGTCGGTATTGACCTGCTTGGGGTCCGAGACCCGCAGATACAGCACAGCCCGTCCGCCGCGGAGCGGCGTGTTGACCTCGACTTTGCTGGATGTCATTCTTCGAACTCGCCTTCGTGCTCGCCGTCGATTCGTCTGACGCCCTGGCACGGGGCTGGCTCGGAGTCGTCGCGCTGGCGGCGGGCCATGCGGACGAGCAGGTGAGCGAGCTGGCGGGTATCGAGCGTGTCGCATCGTTTTCCGGTGACCCGGATCGAGTCGTCACGGCGGTTCACCGGGGCCACCAACCGGTAAAACCCCAGGCCAGGACATCAGAAGCAACGCTAGAGGAACTCCGTGATGGCGTCGAGTGGCCGCGAAGCCCAGGCGTCGTAGGACCTGTGAACTGCCGGGCCGAAGACTCGCAGGCCGAAACGGCAACGCTGAAGCGGAAGCTGAAGCTCAGCGAGTTCAAGTCGACTTCGAAGAAGACCGACCGTTCGCGGGTAGCAACTGGCGCAGGGAGCAGTGGAAGATGCGGCAAGGTGCGCGTCCCACCGGGCATCGAACAATCCAGACTCTCCTCCATCCTACGGGATTCGGCGAGTGCGGATCTTGATGCGGAACCGGGGCAGCGTGTAGGTGGTTACTGAGCAGGTCAGGGACGGTTACCCTCCCTGGGAAGCTTCCGGTCCGTGACGGCGTGCTGATGGCCGACCACCAGGAGGGTAACCAGGGTAGTCAGGACCCCAAGTGCAGCTCAGCCAGGGTAAACACGAAGGGAAACCGACGGTTCTGCGGTCCGAACGCAGGCGCTCCACGTCGAAATTGCCGCCGATAACCGCTGGATCGATGAAATTGACCCACACGCATCCCACAGGCTGGCCCCCAGTGGCTGGTACCCACGGATGCATCCCCAGTCTGGGCCTGAACGAAGCGAGTCCCAGTTACCCACTATCCGTGCAGGTAGCATCGCAAGAGTCTTCCGATTCGCTAAGTCCGACAATATATCTCCCGCGGGGACGCTGGAGCACGCGTGGCGGTCGGGCCGCGAGCTCGTCCAGGTGCGAACAGGTCAGGGCCGACCGACTGACCCGGGTCCATGTTCGCGCCGCTTAACAGAAAATCGCTGCGGGCGCGCTGGGCGAGCTGCATGCGACTGGGCCCGAGGGGCGGACAGGTGTCCGGACAGATGGACCCCGCAGGCTGGGCCCCGCACGGTGTCCGGCGCATGGGGCCCGCGCGTCTCTGCGGGTAACTACCCGACGTTCTCACTGGTCAAGGCCGGTTACTGGGGACGGCTCCGAACCCCGACAATATATTCTCCCGAGGGTGCCTTGGGGCAGGTCCGGGCTGAAGGGCCGACCAGTCATATGAGGTTGAGGTGGTCGAGAAGCCGGAGGGCGGCCTCGGAGATCGTCTTCAGATGGGGTCGGGATTGGTCGCGCTGGCTGAGCCAGGTCCACATCCCGGCTGCCTCGACCAGGACTGCCGCTGCGGTCGTCGCATCGAGCGATCGGCCCGGCCGGGCGCTTTCGAGCCAGGCGAGCGCGTCGGCGGGGGAGTGACCGGCATCGACCAGGTGGACCGTGAGCAGGAGCGCATCGAACCACGATGGAGCAGACCTGGCCCACGCTCAGTTCACGATCCGAGCCCGGTCGCCGTCGATGAGGACATTGGCGCGTGCAGATCGGTGTGGGCGAGCGTCTCGGACTCCAGCGCCGACAGGCGGTCCCGCTCGCCCGCTGCGGCCCGATCGAGCCGCGAGGCTATCGCCGGTGGCAGGTCGGCGTGTGGCAGGGCTTGGAGGCGCCGCCATGGACTCGCCCGCCGCCACTGGTTGGCCAGACTCGATAGCGAGTCGACTCTGAGACTGTCTGCAGTCGCATAGAGCTGGTCGGCCATCTCGCCGAGAAGCGCCCGATCGGGACTACCCGGCTGGAGGTCGGCGTGACGGCCGGGAACTTGTTCGAACAACAGCACTCGCCACCCGTCTGCCTCGATGTAGGCGGCCAGCTTTGGTGCGAGCGTCCCGAGCAGCGGAGCGACTCGTGCTTCATCGGCGAGCATGCGCGAAAGCCGCGTGTTGGCGGTCTGCGTGGCCTTGCAGAACCACCCGCCCATCCGCCTCGACAGTGCCGGTGAATGCCGCGTGCACGCCCGCCTCGATCGGACGAGCCTCGACCCCGTCCCCTAACCGGTCGGTAAGGACCGCGTGGAGGGCGGGATCGAGGCAGTCGTCGGCGGTTGGGCTCAAGGTCGCCTACCTGCTCAGTTTCGGATTCGGCGGTGAGTCGTCGGCGCATCCATTGCGGCACTGGGGGCACTTGACGCTGCCATTGACGCGTCACAGCTCCTCGTCCACCCAAATCCCGCCTGCGCGGATCGCTGCCATGGTCTGATCGAGCACGGCCTGGATCGCCGATTCCTCCGCGCTGGCAAATTCCTCGTGTGGGACGTGGTGGATGAAGCCACCCGCGACCACCGTCTCGCAGAAGGCGGCGTAGTCGCGCGTGTGCAGGATGAAGGCGTGCCAAGGTCCACTGCCGCCGAGGGCGGCAGCGGCGCGTTGGTGGCCGCGCATGCGGAGAGGAAGGCCACAGCCTGGTCGACAACCCGATCAGCGATGTCGGAATCGAGGTCGTGATCGGCTACCAGTCAACCCGTCAGCCGGTCGAAGGTCTCGGGCGCGATCAGGTCGCGCCCGTGTCTGGTCCGGGTGGAGTGCATGAGTATCGGTTCCTGTTCTGCCGGGACGATCGTTGCGGTGCCGTTCCCCGGCCGGACGGCACCTGGATGAGGCCCGTTGTTGTGTGGATCTGGGCGCGGCGGGTCGGGAGGAATACGGGTCAGCTACCCGCCGCGCCCGAGCCATGAGGGTGCGGGGCGCGCCGCCCACCCGGCGGCCCCGCGAGAGAGGTTGGCTTAAAGCCGGCCGTGCTCGGCCGCTCGGGTCAGGATCGCCTCGGCCTTGCCTCGCCAATGCCGCTTGCGGTCGTCGGGTGTCGATTTCCAGCCTGGCCGGGTGACCATCGCGCAGATGCGCCCGGCGTCATGCAGCAGATCGGCTACCGGCGTCAGGCTGCCCACGACGTTCAGGACGCTGAGCAGGGCTTGTTCGGAAGCGGATTGCGGCTCGACAGCGAACCGGAAACCATCGACGTCGAAAGTCCCGAGCACCGAGGCCGGCAGCGGATCGGACTCCGTCGGAAGCGGTTGTTCGGCATGCCAGGCGGCGATGAGCGCGCCAATCTGGCGGCGCTGCTCGGCTTTCCACGCCTCGGTCTGGTTACGCCAGGGCTCCTCCCAAGCGACCGAGCGGACGACCCCGCCCGCATGCAGAGCGTAGCCGATCTTGACAGGCTGCCCGCGAGAGCTCAGCCAGATCGAGGCGTAGCCGGTTCCCTTGCGGGCCATAAGCGTGAGCCTGTTGCCGGTGCCGGTTGTCCACTCCCCGAGGACTTCCGGGGAGGTCTTGCCGCCGCGCTCGGCGGCTCGTAGGCTTGCGGTCGTCACCAGGAGCATCATTCAGAACTCTGGTTGGTGGCCTCGTTTGGGTGAATATCTGCAGCTCAGTCAGGTGACGGACAGTAACGGCGGCCGTCCTGTGCGACGGCTGAAGCATGGCAACGCAACAACTCCCGCGAGGACGACCGCCTCGCTTCCAGCATGTCACCGGTCTCGACGACGAGCAACTGTCGGATCTGGTCGCGGCCGTGCACGCCGTGATCGGCCCCTGGCAAGCCCCGACCGGGCGGCGCAAGGCTCTGGGACTGTACATGGCGGTCGTGGTCGTCTTGTTCTACCTGCGCCGCAACAACTCCCAACAGGTGGAGGCCGAGCTGTTCGGCTGCTCCCAACCCACGATCTCGCGCTACCTCACCTGCCTAGAGCCGGTGATCGGCCGATGCCTCGAACAGGTGGAGGCCGAGGCCGCCCGCGACCGGGCGGGCTCGACGTTGATCGTCGACGGCTTCCTTGTCCCCACCGGCGAACGGGCGCATACGAAAGGCCTGTTCTCGGGCAAGCGCCACGCGTGCGGGGTGAACGTCCAGGCGGTCGCTGACCTGCGCGGGCACCTGGTCGACTTCGGTGAGCCGATGCACGGGTCGATGCACGACGCCCGCGCTTTCGGCGAGTCGGGGATCGCGAAACGCTATGCGGCCCATGCCGAACCCGACGGCCCTGGATTGCTCGGTGACAAGGGCTATGTCGGGTGCGGGATCATCACGCCGGTGAAGAAGCCCGACTACCGGCCGCTCACCCCCGCCGAGGGCTGGTACAACCGGCAGATCAACCGCCGCCGATCCGCTGGCGAGCGGGCTATCGCCCACGCGGTGAACTGGAAGATCCTCGACACCGGCTACCGCCGGCCGCTGCGCCTGCTCGGCCGGACACTACGCTGCGTACTCGCCCTGGAGATCTACCGACGCCAAGGCTTCAACCCTTTTGAATAGCGCTCCAGG